>NZ_BLIN01000005.1:2421991-3656483 GCF_009811555.1 Streptomyces caniferus
GCCTGGAGACCGTCACCAGCCGTCGCGACCACCTCGCACCCGGCCTCCGCCAGGTCCCGTGCGACCGCGTCCCGCCACATCGGGTGGTCGTCGACCACCATGACCTTCAGCCCCTGCTCGCTCACGCTGTGACCTTCCCCCGTTTTCCGCCCTCGGGCGCCGTGCCCTTGGGGACCGTCAACTCCACTTCCGTGCCCTGGCCGGGGACCGAGATCCACTCCGCGCTGCCGCCCAGGTCCCGCAGCCTGCCGCGGATCGACAGGGCCACCCCCAGACGGCCCTCGCGCTCGGCGTCCGCGAGCCGGCCCTCGGGGATGCCGGGGCCGTCGTCGCGGACCGTCACGATCACCGCGTGCGGTTCGTCCTCCACCAGGATCCATGCCTGGGCCTCGGCCCCCGCATGCACCCGTACATTGTCCAGCGCGGCACTGACAGCGGCCGCGAGCTCGGCCGCCGCGGCGGGCGGCAGCGCGACCGGGGCGCCGGGCTCGGAGAAGGTGACACCGGCACCCGCGTACGGCGCGAGCAGCGCCCGGACGTCGCACGGTCCGTCGCCGGCCGGCGACGGGACGGCCACGGCGGTCGCCGCGACGGACTCCCCCGCGCCCCCGCCTGCCTGGTGCGGCACCGCGGCCGCCGCGGCGCCGGACCGGACCCCGGGCGGCGACACCAGCCCGCCGGCGACCAGGGTCCGCAGCGCGACCTCCTGCTCACCGGCCATCCGGCCGAGCTCGCTCGCCTCGCCGCCGATCTCGGCACCGCGCCGCTGCACCATCGCCAGCACCTGGAGCACGCTGTCGTGGATGTCGCGGGCCAGCCGCTCGCGTTCCCGGGTGGCGGCGTCGATCTGCAGGGCGCGGGCGAGGGTGCGCTCACTGGAGCGGGCCACCTCGACGACGTAGCCGAGGCCGACGCTGGCCACCCACACCAGCACCACGTTGTGGATGGTGTCGCGGGCCAGCTCCTGGCGCTCGACGAGGTTGGCCACCGCCACCACGGTGGAGGCCACCGCGGCCCAGCGCCAGCCGCCCTTGATCGCGAAGCCCAGGACCGCGCCCGCCGTCCAGATGGACGGCAGCGTCGGCCCGCCGCCCATGATGCGGGCGTGGGTGTCGACCACCAGCGTGAGCAGGATGCCGCCGACCGCGAAGCCGAGGTCGGCGATCAGGAACTGCCGGGTGCAGCGCTCCGCCGAGATGGTGCAGCGCCAGGTCAGCACCATCCAGACGGTGAGCACGCCCATGTAGGCGGCGGCGCCCAGCGGATGGGCGTAGTGCCGGTAGGAGAGCGCGACCAGGCACAGGGTGTAGACGAGGGTGAGGATCCGGTAGCCGGTGAGCGCGCGCCACAGCGGGAGCTCGACGGACATCCGCAGCACCTTCGGGGGGCGGGTGCCATGACGTCTGGCGGTCATGGCACCGCTCGCGGTTCGTGTGCCGGTATCCGTGTCCGTATCCGTCATTGCCGTCCCCCTCGCCGGGCGCGCTCACGCCCGGTCTCGGCCCTGCGCGTCTATTCGGCGGCCGCCTTCTTGGCCCGCTCCGCCTCGGCCTTCTTCTGCGCCTCGGCCTGTGCCGCCTCGGCCTTCGCCGCGTCGGCGATCTGCCGCTTGGCCGCGGTCGCGTAGATGTCGACGTACTCCTGGCCGGACAGCTTCATGATCTCGTACATGACCTCGTCGGTGACCGACCGCAGGATGAAGCGGTCGCCCTCCATGCCCTGATAGCGGGTGAAGTCCAGCGGCTTGCCGATACGGATGCCCGGCCGGATCATCTTCGGCACGATCTTGCCCGGCGGCTGCACCTTCTCGGTGTCGATCATCGCTACGGGGATGACCGGCGCCCCGGTGGCCAGCGCCACCCGGGCCAGACCGCCCGGCTTGCCGCGGTAGAGCCGGCCGTCCGGCGAGCGGGTGCCCTCCGGGTAGATGCCGAACAGCTCACCGCGCTCCAGCACTTCGATGCCGCTCTTGATCGCCGCTTCGCCCGCGCCCCGGCCGCCCGAGCGGTCCACCGGAAGCTGGCCCACGCCCTTGAAGAACGCGGCGGTCAGCTTGCCCTTGACCCCCGGAGAGGTGAAGTACTCGGACTTCGCGATGAAGGTCACCTTGCGGTCGAGCACCGCGGGCAGGAAGAACGAGTCCGAGAAGGACAGGTGGTTGCTCGCGAGGATCGCCGGGCCCTCGGCGGGGATGTTCTCGATGCCTTCCACCCAGGGCCTGAAGGCAAGCTTCAGCGACCCGCCGATGGAAAACTTCATTGCGCCGTAGATCAACCGACTGCCTCCTGTGTGTGACGCAAAGACCTTAACCTGCCCCGGTGGCCCCCTCGTGCCGCGGCTGCCGCCGGACCTATCCGCCCGCCGTCACTTTGCGTACCCTGAGGTAACTCGCCAGGCCCCCTCATCGATCGGAGTCCCCCGGTGCCGCTCCTTCCCGGAGCCGAGCCGTTCCGCCGTGACGGCGGAGAGGTCGGCGTCCTTGTGTGCCACGGCTTCACCGGCTCCCCCCAGTCCGTACGCCCCTGGGCCGAGTATCTGGCCGACCAGGGGCTCACGGTCAGTCTGCCGCTGCTGCCCGGTCACGGCACCCGCTGGCAGGACCTGCAGATCACGACCTGGCAGGACTGGTACGCCGAGGTCGACCGCGAGCTGCGGGCGCTCACCGAGCGCTGCACCACGGTCTTCGTCTGCGGCCTGTCGATGGGCGGCGCGCTGGCGCTGCGGCTGGCCGCCAAGCACGGCGACGCCATCAGCGGAGTGGCCGTGGTCAACCCCGCCAACAAGGTGCACGACGCGGCCGGGCCGCTGCTGCCGGTGCTGCGCCATCTCGTCCGGACCACCAAGGGGCTGACGAGCGACATCGCCAGGCCCGGCGCCGAGGAGGTCGGCTACGACCGGGTGCCGCTGCACGCCGCGTACTCGGTGCGCCGCTTCTTCCAGCAGGTCGACTCCGAACTCCCCGGCGTCACCCAGCCGTTGCTGGTGATGACCAGCCCGCAGGACCATGTCGTCCCGCCGGTGGACTCCGAACGCATCCTGAGCCGGGTGTCCTCGACGGACGTCCGGCAGACACTGCTGGAACGCAGCTTCCACGTCGCCACCCTCGACCACGACGCGGAGCAGATCTTCCGGGACACCTTCGCCTTCATCACCCGGCTCGCGCCGCACGCGCAGGCGGACGCGGCTTCGGAGGGGACGGCGGCCAGTGGCGGAGCGTAGCCCCCGCGACCCCCGGGACCCGCTGGACGAAGAGGCCGCCTGGGCCGAGATCGTGGCGGGCTACGGCGACCAGCCGTCGTTCCCCCCGGTGGACGGAGACGACAGGGACGACGGCGACGGCGACGGCGACGGCAAGGACGAGCCGGCGGGGGAAGAGGGCACGAAGCGCGCCGAGAAGGACACCGAGGAGGGCGCCCAGGACGGCGGTGCCCCGGACGACAAGGCCGCGGACGGCAAGGCCGACGCGCCCCGCCCGGGCAGCTTCGTCGTCTTCGCGCCCGGCGTCGGCCCGCGCAGCTGGACCCCCGCGGAAGCGTCCGACGACGACTTCGACGAGACCGACGAGGGCCACTTCACCCCGCCCGAACCGCCCCCGCTGCCCGAGGCCGATGTCACCGCCAAGTTCGCCTGGATCGCGGTGATCGGCGGCCCGATGCTGCTGGTGGCCATGGTGCTGTTCCAGCAGCCGGTGACGTGGTGGATCACGCTCCTGGGCATCGGCGGCTTCCTCGGCGGGTTCGCCACCCTCGTGGCCCGGATGAAGAACGACGACGAGGACGACAACGACCGGCCGGGCGGCGGCGCGGTGGTGTGAGTCAGCCCTCGGCCGGCACCCGCAGTGCGGCCAGCACCGGCAGATGGTCCGTGGCGGCCGTGAGGTCGTCCTCCCGTACTCCCGGCAGACCGTGCGGCACGCCGCAGCCGAGGACCTCCACGCCCCGCGTGGCGAAGATCGCGTCGATCCGCTGATGCGGGTCGTGGGGCGTGGAGGTGAGCTCCCCGCCCCACGGCCTGGCCGCCCAGGCGTCCGTGAGCACCCCCGCCAGCCGCCGGAAGCTGCGGCCCTCCGGCCGCTCGTTGAGGTCGCCCCCGGCGACGGCGTACGGCACGTCCAGGGCGGCCAGCCGCTCCAGCAGCAGCCCGGCCTGCTCGTCGCGCTCCCGGGCGGCGAGGCTGAGATGGCAGCTGAGCACACCGAGCCGGGCCCCGCCGATCCGCACCACGGCGGTGGCGAAACCGCGCTGGTGCAGTCCGGGGGTGCGGGGCAGCAGGACGTCCTCGGTGCGCTCCACATGGGCGCGCAGGCTGCACAGGATCATCGGGCCCGCGGTCGTGCCGCCGCCGGTGACGTACACCAGACCGGCGGCGCGGGCCAGCTTCTCGGCGGCCTTGCGCCAGCGGAAGAACCGCGGCGCCTCCTGGACCAGCACGAGATCGGGCGCACAGGCCCGGATCACCCTGGCCAGCGCGCCCCGGTCGTCGCGCATCGAGCGGATGTTGTAGCTGAGCACCCGGATCACGGCCGTGCCGTCGGGCTCGGTACGGGAGTCGGGAAGCGGGATCAAGGCGGCGGGTCCTCTCACCGGGATCGTCACGCGGGCCAAGATAGAGCACCGTCCGCCGCATCCCCGGGGGACGCGACGGACGGTGTCGTACGGATGAGCAGGCGCCGAGGGCCCCGGGCGGTCAGCCCTGGCGCGCCAGGTCGGCCGCGCCGACCAGACCGGCCTTGCCGCCGAGCTGGGCGGCGAGCACCTGGGCGTGCGGCCGCCACTGGTTGCCGACCAGCCAGCGGCGGAAGGACTTGCGGATCGGGCCCAGGACGAGTTCGCCCTCGTCCGAGACGCCGCCGCCGACGATGAAGGCCGAGGGGTCGAAGAGCGAGGCGAGGTCGGCGAGACCGGCGCCGGCCCAACGGGCCAGCTCGCGGAACGAGTCGATGGCGACCGGGTCGCCCTGGCGGGCGGCCTCGCTGATGTGCCGTCCCTCGATGCCCTCGGAGGTGCCGTCGCCGAGCGCCAGCAGGATCTCGGCGTTCTCGGGGGTGGCGAAGGCCCGCTGGCGGGCGTAGCGCAGCAGGGCGCGGCCGGAGGCGTACTGCTCCCAGCAGCCCTGGCTGCCGCAGCCGCAGAGCAGGCCGTCGGGCACGACCCGGATGTGGCCGAACTCGGCGGCGACGCCGAAGCGGCCGCGGCGCAGCTTGTTGCCGATGATGATGCCGCCGCCCAGGCCGGTGCCGAGCGTGATGCAGATGACGTCGCTGTGGCCCTGGCCGGCGCCGAACTTGTACTCGCCCCAGGCCGCGGCGTTGGCGTCGTTCTCGACCACCACGGGGAGGCCGACGCGCTGCTCGACCTTGTCCTTGAGCGGTTCGTGGCGCCAGTCGATGTTCGGTGCGAACAGGACCGTGGCCCGCTTCTCGTCGACATAGCCGGCGGCACCGATGCCGACGGCCTCGACGTGGTGACCGGCTCCGACGGTCCGCACCGCGTCCGCGATGGCCTCGGTCAGCGCGTCGGTGGCATGCGGAGTCGGCACCTTGCACGTCTCAAGGATCGAGCCCTCTTCGTCGACCACGCCGGCCGCGATCTTCGTGCCGCCGATGTCGACGCCGATGGTGAGTCCCATGTGTCCCTCAGTTTTTCGCTCGAACCCCGCCGGGACCCACCGTACCGGAGGCGGGGGCGCCGACCACGCCCTTCAAGGCGGAGGACCTGGGCGGCTTCCCCTGGTGCGCGAGGCGGCGGGACTCAGTCGAGATCGATCCGCTCGGTGCCGGTGGGACCGTCGTCGTCACGCGGGTCGTCGCCGCGGCGGCCCTCGGCCGGCTCGTCGAGGTCGTCGCGGGTCCAGCGGCGCTCGCTGCTCTCGACGGCGGAGCGGTAGGCGGCGAGCAGCTCGGAACCGGCCGCGGCGAGGTGGTCGAAGAGGTCGGGGTTGCGCTCGATGACCGGCTCGACGGCGGCCTTGGCCTGCTTGAACAGCTGGCTGACGGCCCCCTGCGCGGCGATGCCGCCCAGCGCGCCGGGCAGCTGGATACCGGCCAGCTTGTCGGTCACCGCGTCGGCGAGCTTGCGCAGCTCCTCCGCCGCGCTGCCCGGCTGCGGGCCGTGGGCGGCGCGGTGCCGGGCCTTCTCCGCGGCGAGGTCCTCGGCGCAGGCCGTCTCCCAGGCGTCGGCGTCGGGCTCGGCCCCGCGGTCGGCGGGGCGCTCGGTGGCATCACTCATGAGGAACTCCGTGACTCCTGCGGCGAGGCGGTACGGCGAAGAGGTGCAAGGCGGGCACCTCGGGCGGGGCCCACCCTCGACGGTACCCGAACGGTGGTACCGCGTTCAGTCGCTCTTGGGCCACAGGCCGGGATCCGGGGTGAAGCGGATCTCCAGGGCGCCGTCGCGCAGTCCGGCACCGGAGACGGTGCAGCGGCGCAGCGCGGAGGGGAGCGTACGGATCCGCCGGAAGCGGCCGACGCTGACCACGATCTCGTCGCCGCGGCGCACCAGGCCGAGGCCCTTGCGCTCGGCGCCGGGCAGCGGCACCCGCCAGACGAGGATGCCGTCGGTGGCCAGCCGGTCCTCGACGGTCCAGGGGTCGGGGCGGGGCCCGTCGGCGGGTCCCGCGGCGCCGATCTCGCCGGCCGTCCCGTCGATCAACTCGTCCAGCTCGTCGACGCCCCGCGGGTCGCGTCCCAGGTGCGCCACCTCGTGGACCGGGACGTCGGGGAACTCCTCGCGCAGTGCCTTGAGCGCCGCCTGCTGGCTGCCGGAGAGGCCGGCGAGGAACGGATCCGCCGAGCCGGTGGGCAGCAGCCGGTTGACCACCACGCCGTCGGTGCGCCGGCCGTGCAGGGCGAGGCCGGCGCGGATGGTGCGCAGGTTGGCGGCGGCGACCGGGCCGGCGTCGGTGACCAGGCGGACGGATGTGCCGGGGTCGTCGATCGCCCGCTGGACGGCGGCGAGTTCGCTCTCCCAGCGCTCGGCGGCGTCGTAGAGCTTCTGGGCCGGCATCGGGACGCCGGCGAGCTGGGCGAGCACCGGCCGCAGCGCACGGGCCGCCTGGCGCTCGGGGGGCAGCAGGCGGCGCAGATAGCGGCGCACCTGGGCCGGGAGGGCGAGCAGCCGGATCGTCTCGGCGGCCGAGGGCATGTCGACGACGATCAGGTCCCAGTCGTCCGAGGCGTGTTCGGCGCGCAGCGCGTGCAGCAGCGCGAAGTCCTCGGAGCCGGGGAGTTCGGTGAGTTCGTCCTCGTCGAGGGGGCTGGCCCCGAGCAGGTCGAGGGCCGCGCCGGCCCGCTCCTGGAAGGCGAGGAACTCCTGGCGGAAGCGGTCACCGGGGTCGATGCGCAGGGCGTGCAGGCCCGGGGCTATCTGGGTGGGGGCGTCGGCGCCGAGGGGGGTGCCCAGCACCGTTTCCGGGGCGCTGCTCTCGGTGGTGAGCAGGAGCGCCCGAGCGCCCCGGCGGGCGCCGGCCAGGGCCGTGGCGGCGGCGAGCGTGGTGCGGCCCGCGCCGCCGGGGCCCGTGACGAGGACGATGCGCACGCTCAGAGCTTCTTGGCCTCGTCGGCGGAACCGGCCGCGTCGGCGGGCCCTGCGAGGTGGTCGGCGGGGCCGCTCTCGACGCGCTTCTTCAGCCCGGCCAGCGCGCGGTCGATGATGACCTTCTCCGCCTTGCGCTTGATCATTCCGAGCATCGGGATCTTGACGTCGACGGTGAGCTGGTAGGTCACCTCGGTGCGCGCGCCGTTGCCCAGCGCGGCGAGACGGTAGGAACCGTCGAGGGCGCGCAGCATCTGCGACTTGACCAGGGACCAGCTGACCTCGCTCTCACCGGTCCAGGTGTAGGCGAGGGTGTGGTCGTCCTTGATCGCTCCGGCGTCCAGCAGCAGGCGCACCTGCTCGGCGCGGCCGCGGTCGTCCTTGGCGAGCACCTCTGCCTCTTTGACCTCTCCGGTCCATTCCGGATAGCGGTCAAAGTCGGCGATCACTCCCATCACTTCGGCGGGTGCCGCCTCGATCGTGATGCTCGAGCTGGTGTGTTCGGCCATCGCCGTGACTCCTCCATGCCGATTCATGCCGGTCCGCCGACCTTCCCCAAGCTCTCGGCTCCGTTCGAGCAGGGGCGACCCCATTACGCGGTCTCTGCTGCTGAAGGCTACCGCGCGGGGGAACGCGGGCGGACACCAGCAGGCCCGCAACGACGGGGCGGGCGTCGGCCGGCCCACCCGGCCGGACGCCCGCCACCGGGCTCAGCGCCCCGGGGCGCCGCTCTCACCACTCCATGACATAGGGCGTCCCGGTGGCATTGAAATGGCCGACATTGATGCATTCCGTGCCGTCGATGCGGACCCGGTGGGCGAGCGGCTGGTGCACATGGCCGAAGAGGGCGTAGCGCGGACGGGTGGTGCGGATGGCGTGCAACAGGGCCGCGCTGCCGCGCTCGAAGCGGCGGGCGACGGTGTCGTAGCAGAGCTCGGGGACGTCCGGCGGGATGTGGCTGCACAGCACGTCCACCTCGCCGACCGCCTCGACCTTGGCGGCGAACTCCTCGTCACCGATCTCGTACGGGGTGCGCATCGGCGTGGTGAGCCCGCCGCCGACGAACCCGAAGACCCGGCCGCCGATCTCCACCCGCTGGCCGTCCAGGACGGTGGTGCCGGGTGCGGCGTACTCGGGCCACAGGCGCGGGATGTCGACGTTGCCGTAGGTGGCGTACGTGGGGGTGGGGAAGGCCGCGAAGAGTTCGGCGTACTGCTTGCGGACCGCGCCCTCGATGACCGACTCGCGGCTCACGCCCGTACGGTCCAGTTCGCCCCACAGCCGGCGCCCGAGTGCGCGGGCCTCCTCGAAGCGGCGGGCGGTGCGCAGTTCGACCAGGGCGCTCGCGTTCGCGGCGCCGAAGAGGTCGGGGAAGATGCCGCGCGAATGGTCCGCGTAATCGAGGAAGAGCACCAGGTCACCCAGGCAGAGCAGGGCGTCGGCACCGGTTCCGGCCGCCGCGAGGTCCCGGCTGTTGCCGTGTACGTCACTGACCACATGCACACGCATGGCGTCACCCTAGATCGCGCGGGCGGGTGCGGGGAGGGGGCGGGGGGCAGGGGTTACTTTCGGGTCACCGACCCGCTGGTCTAGTCTGCGCGGGACAAGTCCCCATGGCGTGTCCCCCCGCGTGTGACGCATCGAACATCTGGCCTTTCCCCCCTATCCCAAAAGCAATACCCATGGGTAACGTCCGGGCAGTCCAATCCCCCCTGCATGATCATGGACCGCCGCCGGTGCACACACAGCGTCGTGGCGCCGGCGCTTTTGAGGAGCAGCAGTCTTGCGCGAGTTCAGCCTTCCGGCCCTGTACGAGGTCCCCGCGGACGGCAATCTGACGGATCTCATCCGCCGAAATGCCGCGCAGCACCCGGATGTTGCCGTCATGGGACGCAAGGTGAACGGTGCGTGGCAGGACGTCACCGCCGCCACCTTCCTCGCCGAGGTCCGCGCCGCCGCCAAAGGTCTGATCGCTTCGGGTGTGCAGCCCGGCGACCGGGTCGGTCTGATGTCGCGCACCCGCTACGAGTGGACGCTGCTGGACTTCGCCATCTGGAGCGCGGGCGCCGTCACCGTCCCCGTGTACGAGACCAGTTCGGCCGAGCAGATCCAGTGGATACTCGGCGACTCCGGTGCGGTGGCCTGCCTGGTGGAATCCCCCACCCACGAGGCGACCGTCGAATCGGTCCGCGACCGGCTGCCGGACCTGGAGAACATCTGGCAGATCGAACGGGACGCCATCGCCCGGCTGCGGGCCGCGGGCGCCGGTGTCTCCGACGACGAGGTGGACGCGCGCAGCGCGCTCGCCGACGCGGACGCCCCGGCCACCATCGTCTACACCTCCGGCACCACCGGCCGCCCCAAGGGCTGTGTGCTCAGCCACCGCAGCTTCTTCGCCGAGTGCGGCAACATCGTCGAACGACTGCGGCCGCTGTTCCGCACCGGCGACTCCTCGGTGCTCCTCTTCCTCCCCATCGCGCACGTCTTCGGCCGGCTGGTGCAGGTCGCCGCGGTGATGGCGCCCATCAAGCTGGGCCACGCCCCGGACATCAAGAACCTCACCGACGACCTCGCCTCCTTCCGTCCGACGCTGGTCCTGGGCGTGCCCCGGGTCTTCGAGAAGGTCTACAACTCGGCGCGGGCCAAGGCGCAGGCCGACGGCAAGGGCAAGGTCTTCGACAAGGCGGCGGACATCGCGATCGCCTACAGCCGCGCGCTGGACACCCCCGAGGGGCCGGCGTTCGGGCTGAAGCTCAAGTACAAGGTCTTCGACCGGCTGGTCTACAGCAAGCTGCGCGCCGTCCTCGGCGGCCGCGCCACCCACGCCATCTCCGGCGGCGCCCCGCTGGGCGAGCGCCTCGGCCACTTCTACCGCGGCATCGGCTTCACCGCCCTGGAGGGCTACGGCCTGACGGAGTCCTGTGCGGCCACCGCCTTCAACCCCTGGGACCGGCAGAAGATCGGCACCGTGGGCCAGCCGCTGCCCGGTTCGGTCGTGCGGATCGCCGACGACGGCGAGGTGCTGCTGCACGGCGAGCACCTCTTCACCGAGTACTGGAACAACCCGTCGGCCACCAAGGAGGCGCTGTCCGACGGCTGGTTCCACACCGGCGACCTCGGCACCCTCGACGAGGACGGCTACCTCGCCATCACCGGCCGCAAGAAGGAAATACTGGTCACCGCGGGCGGCAAGAACGTCGCCCCCGCCGTGATCGAGGACCGCATCCGGTCCCACGCCCTGATCGCCGAGTGCATGGTCGTCGGCGACGGCCGGCCGTTCATCGGCGCCCTGGTCACCCTCGACGAGGAGTTCCTGCCCCGCTGGGCCGAGGAGCACGGCCACCCCGCCGATGTGACGCCCTCTCAGATCTCCGAGGACCCGGAGCTGCTGGCCGCCGTGCAGCGCGCCGTCGACGACGGCAACGCGGCCGTCTCCAAGGCCGAGTCGGTGCGCAAGTTCCGTATCCTCCCGGCCCAGTTCACCGAGGAGTCGGGCCATGTCACGCCGTCGCTGAAGCTCAAGCGGAACGTGGTGGCGAAGGACTTCGCGGAGGAGATCGAGGCGATCTACCGCGCCTAGGGCCTGTCTTCAAAGTCCCGTCGTTCGCCCGCAGGGCAGGCGGGACTTTGAAAACAGGCCCTAGCGAGCCCGGCCCACACCGGGCCGGTCAGGTACCGCAGGAATCCGCCGTCGTGGCCGCGCGCCACGGCGGCGGATTCTTCGTTCCACGCCGGCGCCGCCCGCCCGCGCCGCACCGGCGAGCGCGCCCCGCGGCACGGACCCGCCGGGTCGGGTGCGCCGAACGCGGGCGGGGCCTAGAGCAGTTCCTTCAGCCGTTCCGCCAGCAGGTCCCAGCGCCACTTCTCCTCCACCCAGGCGCGGCCGCGTGCGCCCATGGTGCGGCGCAGGGCCGGGTCCCGGAGCAGGGTGACGATGCGGTCCGCGGTGGGGGCCGGGGAGCCGCCGGGGACGACCCAGCCCGTCTCGCCGTCCAGGACGGCGTCGGGGGCGCCGCCCGAATCGCCCGCCACCACGGGGAGTCCGGTGGCGGAGGCCTCCAGGTAGACGATGCCGAGGCCCTCGACGTCCAGGCCGCCGCGGCGGGTGCGGCACGGCATCGCGAAGACGTCGCCGGCGCCGAAGTGGGCCGGCAGCTCCTCCCACGGGACCGCGCCGGTGAAGCGCACCGAGTCCCCGACGCCCTTCTCCAGGGCCAGCGCGCGCAGCTCCTTCTCGTACGGGCCGCCGCCGACGATCAGCAGGACGGCGTCGGGCACCGCGGACACGATGGCCGGCATCGCCTCGATCAGGGTGTCCTGGCCCTTGCGCGGCACGAGCCGCGAGACACAGACCACCACGGGCCGTCCGGTGAGCCCGAGCGCGGCCCGTACGGCGTCGCCCCCCGAGCCGGGGTGGAAGGTCTTCTCGTCCACGCCGGGCGGGAGTTGGACCATCCGCCCGGCCGCTTCCGGGGTGAGCGCGCCGGCGATCCGCGAGCGGGTGTACTCGCCGAGGTAGGTGAGCGTGTCGGTGCCCTCGCCGATCCGGCGCAGCAGCTGCCGGGCGGCCGGCAGCTGCGCCCAGCCCGCCTCATGGCCGTGGGTGGTCGCCACGATGCGGCGGGCGCCGGCCGAGCGGAGCGCGGGGGCCATCAGCCCGAGCGGCGCCGCCGCGCCGAACCACACGGAGGAGCAGCCGTGTTCGCGCAGCAGCCCGGTGGCCCGCCGGGTCACCCTCGGGGTGGGCAGCAGCATCGTCGTACGGTCCCGGACCACCGGGAACGGCTGCTCGGCGTCGAAGGCCGCGGTGGCCGCGAGGCCCTCCGCGCCGCGCTTCCAGGTCGAGGCGTAGACGACGACCTGGGAGGGGTCCAGGCGCAGCGCCATGCTGTGCAGGAAGGCCTGGATGCCGCCGGGCCGGGGCGGGAAGTCGTTCGTGACGATCAAGGTCTTGTGCACGATGGTCTCTCGGCGGTCGGTCTCGGCGGTTCGGGCCCGACAGTACCGGTCGGCGGGCGGCAGGGGGCGGCCCACCCCGCCACGCCCGTCCCTCGTCTACGGTCGTGACCAGCCGCCACCGGCATCATGCGGAGAGCATGCGCGGGCGGCGGCGGACCGGGCAGCCGGCCCGCGGGACCGCAGGCGCCCCCCGACGGGCAACGGCCGACGAACGATGAGGTGACGATGAGCAGCATCAGCAGAGCGCGCGGGGTGTGGCTCCCGGTCGCGGCCTGGGCCGTGACCAGGGCCGTGGTCCTGCTGTGCGTCCTGAGGGTGCTGGTGCTGCCGGGACCGGATGTCACCACCGATGTCTCGGTGATCTACCACGGCTGGTTCGAGGTCCTGAGGACCGGCACCTTTCCGCTGGCCGATGTGACCTGGCAGTACCCGCCGGCCGCCGCGCTCGCCGTCCTCTCCCCCGGTCTGCTGCCGTTCCTGGACTACGCCCCCGCGTTCTTCACCCTGATCCTGGTCACGGACGCGGCAGCGCTGGCGCTCTTCCTGCGGGCCGGCCGGCGGCCGGGCCATCGCCCGGCGGGGGCCTGGGTGTGGATCGCGGGCGTGGCGCTGCTGGGCCCGACCGCGTACGCCCGCTACGACCTGATGGTGGCCGCCGTCGCCGCCGCGGCCCTGTTCGCGGCCGCCCGCCGGCCGCGGGTGGCGGGCGCGCTGGTCGCCTTCGGTGCGCTGCTGAAGGTCTGGCCCGTGCTGCTGCTGACGGGGGCGGCGGTGCGCGGCCGCCGGGCGCGCGCCCTGTGGCGGAGCGCGGCGGGTACCGCGGCCGGACTGACCCTGCTCTTCGTGGCGGCCGCACCGGGCGCGCTGGCCTTCCTCACCTTCCAGCGCGACCGCGGGACGGAGGTCGAGTCGCTCGGCGCGCTGGTCTTCCATATCGCCCGGCAGTACGGGTGGGACGGGCAGGTGCTGCTGCACTACGGCTCGCTGGAGTTCCTCGGGCCGGGTGTCGGGCTCGTCAGCACCGTGGCGCTCACCCTGAGCCTGGCCGCCGTGGGCTGGCTGTTCCTGTGGCGGGTGCGCGCCCGGGAGTTCGGCCCCGCGACGCTGAGCGAGGCCGCCTTCACCGCCACCCTGCTGTTCACCACCACCAGCCGCGTCATCAGCCCGCAGTACATGCTCTGGCTGGTGGGGCTCGCCGCGGTGTGCGTGACCGTACGCGCCGGCCGGCAGACGCTGCCGGCGGTGCTGGTCCTGCTGGCCACCGGGATCACCCAGCTGGAGTTCCCCGTCTGGTTCGCGCACATCGTGGCGAGCGATCCGCCGGCCGTCGCCCTGCTGGCCGTGCGCAACGGCCTGCTGGTCGCCGCGTCGCTGCTCGCCTGCCGCCGGCTGTGGGTCTCGACGCGCGGCGACGGACCCGCGCCCCTGGAGCCCGTCGGCGTGGTGGGCGCACGCGGGCCGGCCGACGAGACCTCCGCCGCTCCCCCACAGCTCACGGGCTCCGCCCCGCGGACACCGGCGGACGGGGCGCCGTCCCCGGGCCGCTGAGCCCGGCCCTCGGTGCCCTTGCGGCGCCCGCGGGGCCGGGGCCGTCGGCACACCCGCCGCAGGGACCCGCCCCGCCTACCGCCGCAGCTGTGCCTTCACATAAGCCCGCCACTGCCGGGTGAACTCCTCGAAGCTGACGCCCAGTTGGGTGCGCAGCGCGCGGTCCGTCCGGTCGGCGCGGGCCGGCCGCTGTCCGGGGCCGACGCCCCGTACGGTCGGACGGGAGCCCGCGGCGACCGCGGTGGCCGCCTCCATCGGCGCCCCCGCGCTCCCCGACGTAGCGCGTATCCCGCTCTTCCCCGCCGCCCGGTAGAAGGCGATCAGTTTGGCCTCGCCCCACTTGCCGGCGATCATCCGGCAGGCCAGCCAGCTGCCCTCGTAGGCCCTGGCCAGCCGGTCGGCACCGGCCTTGAAGCCGAAGTCCTGGTCGCTCGGCAGGCCGGCGGGGACCTTGCCCCGGGCGACCGCGCGGGTGAGTTCGGGGGCGGTGGCGGTGGCCTTGCGGTGGCTGCCCCGGTAGGCGACCCAGTCGGCGAAGCCCTCCGAGAGCCACAGCGGGGTCGCCACCGTGGTGGCCGTGCGGGTGGCGACATGGGTGGTCTCGTGGGTGAGGACCACCCTGCGGCCCAGGTCGTTGAGCTCCTCGTAGGCGTCGGGGTTGATGATCACGCGGTCCGCCGGCGCGGGCGCCGAGACGCCGGCCTCGCCCGTGGTGACGGCCGCGATCCCCGCATAACCGGAGGCGTCGTCGCTGCCCATCAGCTGCGCCATCCGCTCGACCGAGTCCGGCGCCTCCACCACGACCTTCTGGGACCACTTCCCCTTCCAGGCAGCCGAGACCACGGGCACCGCCTGGTCCACCCGGTGCGCCAGGTCCTTCAGCCGCGCCAGATGTGCGGGACCGCCCAGGACCAGGCTGCGCCGGCCGCGGACCAGCCGCACCGGGCCCTGGTCCCACAGCTGGCGGGTGCCGCTCCTGCCCGCGGCCGCGCCGTCGGTGTCGGAGGAGATCAGCCAGCGTCCGTTGCGCCGGGTCAGGGTGAGGTACTGGACGGCGTGCACCGGCGAGGTGTCGTAGCCCTTGAGGCGGTAGCGCAGCTGCACCTTCGCGGCCAGGTGCGTACCGGTCTCCCCGGCGGCCAGCGGGAAGGCGCCGGTGGCGTCGAGGTCGTAGTGCCAGTCGGCCAGCGGCACTCCGGCCAGGTGGCCGAACATCGCCCGCTGGCGTTCGCGGTAGCCGGTGGCCCGTGGGTCGACGGAGGCGAGGAAGCCCGCCTCGTCCCGTCGCTCGACGGCCCGCGCACGGCTGTCGAGCATCCGCTGGACGTCCGGGTAGCGGGCCGGCGGGGAGGTGGCGGGCGCACAGCCGGCCAGCGGGGCGAGCAGCGCGAGGAGCAGGGCGGTACAGCCCGCCGCCGCGGCCCGCGACGGCCGCCGTCTCGCCCACTGGTGTGACATGCGGACGATCGTAGATCCGGCCCGGCCGGGGCAAAAATGCTGCGGTCCGCCTCAGGGCCTGGTGATGGACGAGATCGGCATCATCCCGACGGGGTCGTAGCGGACCCGTGCGCCGGGATAGGGCGCGTGGACCACTTGGCCGTTGCCGACGTACATCCCGACGTGACTGGCGTCCGAGCGGTAGACGACCAGGTCACCGGGGCGTGCCTGGCTGAGGGGCACCTGCCGGCCGGCGCCGCGCTGGGCCTGCGAGGTACGCGGGAGGGAGACGCCGGCCCGCCCGTAGGCCCATTGGGTGAGTCCGGAGCAGTCGAAGGCCGACGGTCCGCTGCCTCCCCAGGCGTACGGCCGGCCGACCGCGGCGCGCACCGCGGCGACGGCCGCGGCGGCCCGCCCGGAGGACGGTACGGCGCCGCCCAGGTCCGGGACCGCCTCATGGCGTCCGTCGCTGCGCGAGGCGCGGGCGTAGGCCGCCCTGGTGTCCTTGGGGAGGGCGTTCAGCAGCCGCCGCGCGCTCGCCAGCTTGTGCTGGACGTCCTTCTTGTGGCGCGCGACCTCCTTGCGGCCGGCCTCCAGCTGCGCCAGCTTCCTCGCGGTCTCCCTGCGCTGCTGCTCCAGGGAGCGCTGGGCGGCCCTGAGCCCGTGCAGCTCGCGGGCCTGGCTGGTGCCGAGCCGGTCGAGGGCGGAGGCCTTCTCCAGGAAGGTGTCGGGCCGCTCGGAGAGCATCAGCCGGACGGTGGGGTCCATCCCGCCGGCCCGGTACTGGGCGGCGGCCAGCGCGCCCAGCCTGCCGCGCATCCGGTTGACCCGCTCCTGGGCGCGGGCCGTGCGGTCCTGGAGGGCCGCCACCTGCGCGCGCAGCTTCTTCGTCCGGGCGTCCGCGCCGTTGAACTTCTCGGTGGCCCGCTCCGCCTCTTCGTAGAGGTGGTCGACCCGCGCGGTCGCCGCATCGCGGCCGACGGCGGTACGGCCGGCGGGGTCGGCCAGGGCCTGCGGTGCCGACAGCGCGGCGGCCGCGGCGGCCAGGGCGGCCGACACCACGGTGACCCCGGCGAGGGTCGTCTGGCCTTGCTGCGAGGTACGGCGGTGGGACGCCACGAGAGCCGCACTCCTTCCCTGTGCAGCCCCTGCCGCCCCGGGAGGGCGGTCGGTGAACCGGATGCTGCGAGGGCAGACAGTACGGCGCAGGTGCGATCGGGCCAAAGCCGCCTTTTCGCCCGCAAAAAGCCGCCCCGCCGGTGACTGTGCAGGTCACCGGCGGGGCGGTAAGTCAGCGGCCGAGGCCGCAATTCGCCCGTTCGGGCGGCAGGTTGAGAGCGTTGTGAGGCTTTTCAGACCCGCACGCCGAACGCGAACTCCATGTTGCTCATGGGCTCGTAGCGCACGGCGGCACCCGGCTTCGGGGCGTGCAGCACCTGGCCGTTGCCCGCATAGAGGCCGATGTGGTGCAGGTCGCTGTAGAAGAGCACCAGGTCGCCGGGCTTGAGGGCGCTCTGCGAGCTGATCCGGGTACCGGCGTTGGCCTGCGCCTGCGAGGTACGCGGCAGCGACTGGCCGGCCTGCTGGTAGGCCCAGGAGGTCAGACCCGAGCAGTCGAAGGACGACGGGCCGGTGGCGCCCCAGACGTACGGCGAACCTATCTTGGACTGGGCGGCGGCCAGGGCGGCCGCGCCGCGCTGCGAAGCCGGCACGTCGTCGCCGAGGTTGACCCGCTCGTTGCTGCGGTTGGCGCGGTTCTCCTCGGCCTGCATGGCCGCCCGCTCCTTGGCCGTCATGCGGTTGAGCAGCTGCTGCGCCTTGCCCAGCTTGCCCTTGATCTCGTCCTTCTTGTCACCGAGCGCCTTACGGGTCTCGGTGAGGTCCTTGATCTTGGACGCGGCCTCCGCGCGCTCCTGGGCGAGCCGGCGCTGCTTGTCCGCGACGGTCTTGAGCTGCTCGGCCTGCTTGCCGCTCAACTGGTCGAGCGTGGCGGCCTTTTCGAGGTAGGTGTCCGGGTCGCCGGAGAGGAACAGCTGGACCGAGGGGTCGATGCTGCCGCTGCGGTACTGGCCGGAGGCGACGGCGCCGAGGCCCTTGCGCAGCTGGTTGAGCTCACCCTGGCCGCGGGCGACCTTGTCCTGGAGGTCGTCGACCTCCTTCTGGAGCTTGTCCTGCTGCTCCTTGACCCCGTCGTACTTCTCCGTGGCCTGCTCGGCCTCGTTGTAGAGCTTGTCGACCTCGGACTTGACGTCCTTCTTCGACTGATGGGGGTCGGCCTGGGCGGCCTGGGACGAAAGGGCGACGGCCGCCGCGGCGGTGGCGGTGAGCACGGTCACGCGGGTACGGCTCGGCTGCTTGGGTCGACGGTGGGACGCCACGGGGGCGAGCTCCTTCTTCCTCCAGCCGCCTACCGGGAAGTGGGGGGGGTGAGACCCCGGCTCCGCGTGAACGCCGCGGACTCGGCGGTACCTCCACGGTTCATCCCGGTTGGATGATCAGATGCATGAAGGTTCGGGCCTGACCTTAGTAACCGAGCTGTGATCGCTTCAAATCCTCAGGGGAAAAATCTGCGCCACGAGCCCCATCCTTTACCAACATCACACAGCCAGTGAGCGTCAATTGACGCTCAGAGACGGATTGTCGGCGCCCATGGCGTTCCGCCGGCCACGAGGGGCCGCGCGTCAGGTCCGGGCAAGTCGCTTGAGCAGCAGGGCCGAAGCCACCGGCCGCGCCCCGGCCTTCGCCACCCCGTCGGCCACTTCCCGGTCCGTGGAGACCACCACGACCGGACGGCCGGGCGGTTCGGCCCGAACCAGCTGACGAATCAACTCATCGGCCGTTACGCCCGGTTTGCTGAAAAGGACCCTTACGCCGCGCGGTGGCGCGAGCAGCACCGGCGCCGCGAGCTCCGCCCCGTCGAAGACACAGGTCATCTCCGCGCCGGTCTGCGCCGCCAGCACCGCGAGGCCGCCCAGCAGCCGCAGCCGCTGCTTGTCGAGCGGCATGGTCGGATAGCCGGTTTTGGTGACGTTGTAGCCGTCCACCACCAAATGCGCCTGCGGCAGCGCCAGAAGCTGGTCGAGCAGCGCCGGGTCCATCTCCGACAGCGCCCGCGTCGCAATGTCCTTGGGCGTCATCCGCCCCGGCGCGACCGCCTCGACGGTGTCCGCCGGATGGACGCTGGCGGGCGGCAGCGCCAGTTCGCGGCGCAGCCCCTGCGCGGCGTCCAGGACCGTGTCCAGCAGCAGCCGCAGCCGCATGTCCTCGACGCTGCGGCCCTCGCGGGCGGAACGCCGGCTGGTCTCCAACGCCGTCTCCGCCTCGGCGATCCGGGCCTTGAGCCGGCGTACTTCGCTGTCGGCGGCGGTCTTCTCCGTGGTCGCCCGGTCCCGTACCTCCGCCGTGGCGGCCTCGGCCTTGCGCACCGCGGCCTCACCGCGCTTGACGTCGCTCAGCGCACTGCGCAGCTTGCGCCGCAGCGACTCGTTCTCCTTGCGGACGGCGTCCAGGTCCACCCGGATCCGGTCGGCCTCACTGCGCGCCTCGCCGCGCGCCTGCGCCAGCTCCTCGCGCAGCCGGGCCAGCTCCCGTTCGGCCTCCTCATCGGCCCGCTCGGCGCGCGCCCGCTGCGCCTCCTCGCCGGCCGCGGCGACGAGCTTGACCCAGCCCTCGGGGCGCAGCACATAGGCGGCCGCCGCGACATCGAGCGGATCGGCGGCCGCGGGCGGGGTGCCGTGCTCCAGCGCCTCGGCGAGCTCCGACTGCGCCTCGCGCAGCTTGCCCGCGATCCGCTGACGGAAGACCGCGTCGCTCTCCAGCGCCGCGGCCATCGCGTTCCCGGCGAACTTCGCCCGACGAGTCGGGGTGAACCGGGCGTACTGCCGCAGCGGGGGCGGGAGTTCGGCGAGGGTCAGCGCGCCGAACGACTCCGCGGTGAGCGCCACGACACGGCGCCGTACGCCCTCGGGCAGCGGACGGTCGAGCACGTCGTCGGCCGCACCCTCGGGTGCGTCGTCACGCTGTGCCCCCGGCTCCCCTTCTGGACGCTCCACCACGGCTGCCTCGCTCCGATCTCAGGCGTTCGCGCCCGGACGGTCCACCAGCTCGATCTGGTCGACCGCGTTGCACCAGCGGCAGCGCACGGACTCGATGCTCTCACTGAGGACCTCGCGCTCCTCCACCGTCGGCGCCCCTGCCAGGTCCAGGTGGACGTACTCCACGACCTTCGACCGGCGGGTCACATCGAAACGCGTCAGGTTGCCGCACAGCGTGCAGCGCCACCGGGTTCCGTCCGTCGGCAGGGGAACAGCCATCGTGTGGTCCTCTTTCGTGCTCGTCGTCTCGTGCTGCTGCGCGGTTCACGCGGTGCGCCGTCGGATCGCGGAAGTACGCAAAGTACTGCCTGTAACCCTACGGCCTGATGGGGGGCCGGTGCGGGCCCGCCCAGGTGCCGGGACGCGGCGAGGCGCTCTGTCCCGATTGCCCGCATTGGGCAATGATCACCTCATGACGGCGCCGGCCCCCTCACCCCGTTCTCCCCGCACGTCCGGTCTCCTCCCCCGCCCTCCGCACCCCACCCGGTCGCTGGCCGCGGTGTTCTCGCGGATGACGAATGTGCTGATCGCCCTGTGCTGTGTGGTCTTCGCGGTCGGCCCCGCCTCCGGACTGAACCGGATATACGGCACCGGCGATGCCCTGCTGAAGGCCCAGACCGCGTACTTCGAGCGGTGGGGGGTGATCCCGCTGGACCTGTGGAGCGGTTCGGCACGGGCGCTGATCACCCCGCTCACCGCACTCTTCGTCCACGGCAGCTGGCTGCACCTGCTCGGCAACGTGCTGTTCCTCTACGTCTTCGGCGGAATGACCGAGGCACGTATGGGCCGGCTGCCGTTCACCGCCTTCTACCTCATCATCGGCTACCTGGCGCTGCTCGGCTACGCGGCCGCGCACGCCGCCTCGGGCCAGACCCTGGTGGGTGCGTCCGGCTCGATCTCCGGCGTCCTCGGCGCCTTCCTCTTCCTCTTCCCCACGGCCCGGGTCACCAGCGTCTTCCCGTTCCTGTTCTTCCTGCCGCTGCGCTTCCCCGCCTGGATCGTGCTGCTGTTCTGGTTCGTCCTGCAGTGGCAGGCCGCCGGCGACGACCCCCGCGGTCCCGGCGTCGCCTACCTCGCCCATGTCGTCGGCTTCGCACTCGGCTTCCTCTACGCCTGGGCCCGCTACGGGAGGGATAGTGTGGGGGCCACCAGGGGAGATGACCGGGCGACCGAGGGAGAGAGCCAGCCGTGATCACGTCGATCGTGCTCATCAAGACCAACGTGGACCAGATCCCGGAGATCGCCGAGAAGATCGCCGCGCTGGAGGGGGTCAGCGAGGTCTACTCGGTCACCGGGGCCCACGACCTGATCGCGATGGTGCGGGTCGCCGCCCACGACGACCTCGCCGACGTCATCCCCGGCCGGATCAGCAAGGTGCCGGGCGTCGCCTCCACGGAAACGCATATTGCGTTCCGCACGTATTCGCAGCATGACCTTGAGGCGGCCTTCGCGATTGGGCTCGACGCGTAGCCCATTCTTTTTCCCACGTTTTTGGCTTTCCCGCCGTGGTGGTTTGTCGCCGTTGCGCCTGCGGCGGGCGGGGTCCGCTGCGCGGGGCTGTGGGTGCGGTGACGGGCCGGAGGGGCAGGGGTGTGGGACTGCTTCGCTTTACGTCCCACACCCCTGCCCCTCCGGCCCGTCCCCTCCCGTGGGGGAAGTAAGTAACGGTGAGTGGGGGTTGGCCACTCGTAGCCCGTGCACTTCACCGCGCCAGTTCGCTTCACCGTGAGCGACAAGGCGCACCGACCACCTACGAGCACCCCCACCCACGTTTCCCCCTCCCACCCACGGGAGGGGACGGGTCGGAGCGGGTGGGGGTGTCCGGACGTAAAGCGAAGCAGTCCGGACACCCCCACCCGCGCAGACCCGTCACCGCACCCCGACAGCCCCGCGCAGCGGCCCCGCCCGCCGCAGGCGCAACGGCGAACAACCACCACGGCGGGACAGGCAAAGCGCAGCGGACAGGCAAAGCGCAGCGGCCGGGCACCGCGTAGCGGGCGGGAAACGGCGAGCAACCACCACGGCGGCAAAGCCAAAAACGTGGGAATTAACCCGCGCTACGCGCGGGAACGCAACGGCCGTCCTCCGTGTGGTAGTTCCAGCGGGCGCCATCCGTGACGAGTTCCTTGACCGCGCGGAGGAAACGGTCGACGTGCTCATCCGGCGTGCCGACGCCCAGGCTGACGCGGATGGCGTTGAGGGAGCGTTCGCCGGGAGCCGCCTCGGGGGCGCCGCACTCGCCCGGTTCCTGGGGCTCGCTGCCCAGGAGGGTGCGGACGAGGGGGTGGGCGCAGAACAGGCCGTCGCGGACGCCGATGCCGTACTCGGCCGACAGCGCGGCGGCGAAGTGCGAGCTGTTCCAGCCCTCGACGACGAAGGAGAGGACGCCCACCCGTGCCGCGTCGTCGCCGAAGAGCGAGAGCACGTTCACCTCGGGCACCTCGGCCAGGCCTTCCCGGACGCGGGTGATCAGTTCCTGCTCGCGGGCGACCAGACCGTCGAAACCGGCCTCGGTCAGTGCCCGGCAGGCCGAGGCGATGGCGTAGGCGCCGATGACGTTCGGCGAACCGGCCTCGTGGCGGGCGGCGGTGGTGTGCCACTCGACGTCCACCCCTCCGTCCGTGCGCCGGGAGACCTTGCGGCTGGCGCCGCCGCCGGCCAGGTACGGTGCGGCGGCCTGCAGCCAGTCCGCGCGGCCGGCCAGCACACCGGCGCCGAACGGTGCGTACAGCTTGTGGCCGGAGAAGGCGACCCAGTCGACGTCCAGCTCGGTGATGTCCACGGGGTGGTGCGGGGCGAGCTGCGCGGCGTCCAGCACGATCCGCGCGCCGTGCGCATGCGCGGCGGCGGCCAGCTCCCGCACCGGCCACAGCTCACCGGTCACGTTCGACGCGCCCGTCACACAGACCAGCGCGGGGCCGTAGGGCTCGCGCTCGGCCAGCGCCTTCTCCAGGGTGTCCACCGCCTGCTGCGGGGTGCGGGGCGCGTTGAGGTAGGTCACGGCGACATCGGCGCGCTGCTCCCACGGCAGCAGCGAGGCGTGGTGCTCGGTCTCGAAGACGAACACCCGGGTGTCCTGCGGGAGTACGGCGGCGAGCAGGTTCAGCGAGTCGGTGGTCGAGCGCGTGAAGACCACCTGGTCCTCGGTGCCGCAGCCCAGGAACTCCGCGATCGTCCGGCGGCTGTTCTCGAAGAGGTCGGTGGAGAGCTGCGAGAGGTATCCGGCGCCGCGGTGCACGCTCCCGTAGTACGGGGCGTAGGCCGCCACGTCGTCCCAGACCCGCTGCAGCGTGGGCGCGCTGGCGGCGTAGTCCAGCGCGGCGTAGTCGACTTCGCCGCCGGTCACGAGCGGGACGAGGACATCCCGGCCGAGAACCGGCAGCGGGGCACAAACGGAACGGTCGGCGGCAACGGCGGAGGCAGACATGGCGAACTCCCGTAAGAGGTAAGCGAATTCGCTGCGGGCGGGTACGCGAAGGCGTACGGCGCGGCGCCGCAGCGGAAAGGAAAAAGGGATGCGGAAAAGGGGCCGTCGAGCCCTATCGCATTCGCTGATTCACGGAAGTTCTCCCTCGAGGACCAGGATCCCTGGCGAGGGATCCGCGCTTGCCGCAGACCTCGCTGCCTACGGCCTGGTCATCACCCGGGGCACCCCGCCACGGAAGGAGGGTTGCCGGACAGCGGGCCGGGGCCTGCATCGCTGTCACTCGTGACCTGCGCAGAATCATGCCACACGGGCAACATCGCGCAAGCCCCGGTCCGTATGGCGGAACGGGGCTTGCGTCACACGCTGTGTCACCGGGCGCTCATGTGTTGCTGGCGGCCACCCAGCGCTCCAGCGCCTGCCGGGCCGCTCCCGAGTCGATCGCGGCGGCGGCCTTGTCGATACCGGCCCGGATCTGCTCCGCCAGTGGAGCGTCGGCCGGCTCCAGCGCGACGAGCGCCGCGGCGGAGTTCAGCAGCACCGCGTCGCGCACCGGGCCGGTCTCCCCGTCCAGCAGCCGGCGGGCCACCTCCGCGTTGTACGACGCGTCCGCGCCGCGCAGCGCCTCCACCGGGACCAGGGGGATGCCCACGTCCCGCGGGTCGAAGGCCTCCTCGCGCACCGTGCCGTCCCGGACGATCCAGACCCGGGAGGTCGCGGTCGTGGTCAGCTCGTCCAGGCCGTCGTCGCCCCGGAAGACCAGCGCCGACGAACCGCGCTCGGCGAGCACCCCGGCCAGGATCGGCGCCATCCGGGCGTCCGCGACGCCGGTCGCCTGGGCGCGGACCTTCGCGGGGTTGGTCAGCGGGCCCAGCACATTGAACGTCGTACGGATGCCGAGCTGGCCCCGGGCATTGGCGACGTGCCGCAGCGAGGGGTGGAACTTCACCGCGAAGCAGAAGGTGATGCCCGCTTCCTGGGCGACCTCGGTGACCCGCTGCGGGGTGAGGTCGAGATTGACGCCGAGCTTCTCCAGCACGTCGGAGGCGCCGCTGGCCGAGGACGCGGCGCGGTTGCCGTGCTTGACGACCTTGGCGCCGGTGCCGGCCACCACGATCGAGGACATCGTGGAGATGTTGACGGTCTTGGCGCCGTCGCCGCCGGTGCCGACGATGTCCACGCTCGGCCCGGGCACCTCGATCAGCCGGGCGTGCGCGTACATCGTGCGCACCAGTCCGGAGATCTCCGCGACGGTCTCGCCCTTGGCCCGCAGCGCCACCGCGAAGCCGGCGATCTGGGCGTCGCTGGCCTCGCCCCGCATGATCCTGTCCATCGCCCATGCGGTGTCGTCCGCGGCGAGGTCCCGGCCGTCGAGCAGGGCGTTGAGGATGCCCGGCCAGGTGTGGGCCGCCACGCTGTCGCCGCCGAGGGGGGTCGCAACGTTCATGGTCCACACTCCTGATTTGTCTCCTGCTTGTGCGTTCACCCTATCGAGCCGCCGGACACGCCGGAGGGCCCCGTCCGCTGCACGGACGGGGCCCTCTGGGTGGCGTACTCCTACGGTGCGCTATGCGGCGCCGCGGTGATCAGTGGTGGCCGTGGCCGCTGGTGATCTCCTTGTACTCCTCGACCGTGGGCTTGGCGATGACGTTGTCCTCGCCGTAGTAGCTCTTCGAGAGCTTGGCGCGCAGCTTCTGCGAGCGCGACACCTTGCGCGCCACACCGTTCTCGTCGACCTCCGGGCCGAGCTCGAGCGGCGCGGGCTGCTCGTGCTGGGTGAGCACGTGCAGCTGCTCCTGGTCGAGCGGCTCGTGGACCTCGATGAACTCACCGTGCGGCAGGCGCTTGATGATGCCGGACTCGCGTCCGTGCAGCACCTTGTCCTTGTCGCGCCGCTGCAGACCCATGCAGATCCGCTTGGTGGCGATGAAGCCCAGCACCGGAAGGACGAAGAATCCGATCCGGACGAACCAGGTGATCGAGTTGATCGACAGGTGGAAGTGGGTGGCCCACAGGTCGTTGCCGCCACCGATCAGCATCACGAAGTACGCGATCAGCCAGGCGACACCGAAGCCGGTACGGGTCGGCACGTTGCGCGGGCGGTCCAGGATGTGGTGCTCGCGCTTGTCGCCCTTGACCCAGGACTCGACGAACGGGTAGACCGCGATCGCGACCAGGACCAGCGGGAAGATCAGGATCGGGATCAGCACGCCGAAGTTGACGGTGTGGCCCCAGAAGTTCCACTCCCAGCCCGGCATGACACGCACCAGACCCTCGGCGAAGCCCATGTACCAGTCGGGCTGGGCGCCGGTGGACACCTGGTCGGGCCGGTAGGGGCCGATGGCCCACACCGGGTTGATGCTGGCGATCGCGGCGATCGCGGCGATCACACCGAAGACCAGGAAGAAGAAGCCTCCGGCCTTGGCCATGTAGACCGGCAGCAGCGGCATGCCCACGACGTTGTTGTTGGTCTTGCCGGCACCCGGGAACTGCGTGTGCTTGTGGTAGAAGACCAGGATCAGGTGCGCCACCAGCAGGCCGAGCATGATGCCCGGCAGCAGCAGGACGTGCACCGTGAAGAACCGCGGGATGATGTCGTGCCCCGGGAACTCCCCGCCGAAGATGAAGAACTGCAGGTACGAACCGACCAGCGGCATCGCCAGGATGACGCCCTCGATGAACCGCACACCGGTGCCGGAGAGCAGGTCGTCGGGGAGCGAGTAACCGGTGAAGCCGGTGAACATGCCCAGCACGAACAGCAGGAAGCCGAACAGCCAGTTGACCTCACGCGGCTTGCGGAAGGCGCCGGTGAAGAACACCCGCATCATGTGGACCATCATCGCGGCCAGGAAGACCAGCGCGGCCCAGTGGTGGATCTGGCGGATGAGCAGGCCACCGCGTACGTCGAAGCTGATGTCCAGCGTCGACTCGAAGGCCTGGGTCATCCGGATCCCCTGCATGGGCACATAGGAACCGTGATAGGTCACCTCGGCCATGCTCGGGTGGAAGAACAGCGTCAGGTAGACACCGGTCAGGATGATGATGATGAAGCTGTAGAGCGCGACCTCACCCAGCATGAAGGACCAGTGGTCCGGGAAGATCTTGCGCATGTTGGACTTGGCGAGGCTGTAGATGCCCAGCCGGCCGTCCGCCCAGTCCGCGATCCGCTCGCCCCGTGGCGCCGGGCCACGACGTGCGCTGGTCGCGGTTGTCTCGTTACTCATCCGCGCTCCCAGAAACTCGGGCCGACGGGCTCCTCGAAGCCGCTTGCGGCCTCCAGGAAGCCGTCCTTCTCCGTGATGTGCAGCTGCGGCAGGGCGTGTCCGGCAGGACCGAAGATCACCCGACCACCGTCAGAGAGGTCGAACGTCGACTGGTGGCAGGGGCAGAGCACGTGGTGCGTCTGCTGCTCGTACAGGCTGATCGGGCAACCCACGTGGGTGCAGATCTTCGAGTACGCCACGATGCCCTCGTGCGACCAGGAGAGTTCGTGCTTGTCCTTGATGTCCTGCGGCTGGATCCGCACGAGCATCAGGGCGTCCTTGGCGATCTTCTCCGCGAACTCCTCGTCGTCCTCCTCCAGGCCCTCGGGCTTGGCGAACGTCAGGGAGCCGACCGCGATGTCCTCGGGACGCAGCGGGAGGTTCGTGGACTGGTTGACGAGCCGGACGCCCCTCTTCCAGTTCGTCGTGCGCAGCTTGGTCCCGGGCAGCGGCCCGAGGTCGCGCAGCAGGACGACACCGGAGAGCGGCACCAGGGCCAGCGCACCGAACATCGTGTTGCGGATCAGCTTGCGACGGCCGAGCTGCGACTCCTTGGCACCCGCCGCGAAGTCCGCCATGACCTTGGCCTTGACCTCGGGGGCGGCCTCGATCGGGTGCCGGTCGTCGGCGACCTCCTCGTCCGACATCAGCGTGCGGGCCCAGTGGACCGCACCGGCGCCGATGCAGAACAGCGCCGCGCCGAGGGTCAGACCGAGCGCGAAGTTCAGCGCGCTGATGTGACCGATCGGCCAGATGTAGACGATCTTGTCGATCGGGATCGCCACGTACGAGGCGATGAAGGCGACCGTGGCCACCATCGACACCACGAAGAGCATCGCCACGGTGCGCTCGGAGCGCCTGGCGGCCTGCTCGTCGATGTCCTGGGCGCGGTGCTCGTGGGGCGGCAGGCCCGGGTCGGCGAACGGGTTCTCCGCCGTGGCCACCGCACCTTCGTGAGCCGTCTCCCGCTCACTGGGAAGAATTTCTTCTGGCACGTCTTCGTGTCGTCCAGTCTCGCTCATGACTTCTTGGCCTTCGTAGTCCGGGCTGCGACCCAGATGGCGACCGCGATCAGCGCGCCCAGGCCGAAGATGTAACCGAAGAGACCCTCACTGACCGGACCGAGACCGCCGAGGTCGAGGCCGCCGGGGCTCTCGGATTCATCGCCGTTGACGGCGCCGAGGTACGCGATGATGTCCTTCTTGTTCTCCTTCGACAGCGAGCCGTCGCCGAAGGAGGGCATGTTCTGCGGGCCGGTCTCCATGGCCTCGTAGATGTGCTTGGGGTCCACGCCCTCGAGCGTCGGTGCGAACTTGCCGTCGGTCAGGGCGCCGCCCTTGCCGGTGAAGTTGTGGCACTGCGCGCAGTTGGTGCGGAACAGCTCGCCGCCCTTGCCGATGTCGGCACCGTCGGGGCTGTACTGCTCCTTGGACGGCACGCTCGGACCGGCGCCCAGCGACGCGACGTAGGCCGCGAGCTGGTCGATCTGGGCGTTGGTGTAGATGTTCTTCTTCCGCGGCACCTGGGCGCCGGGCTGCTGGGCCGGCATACGGCCGGTGCCCACCTGGAAGTCGACGGCTGCGGCGCCCACGCCGACCAGGCTCGGGCCGTCGGAGGTGCCCTGACCGCCGGTGCCGTGGCAGCTGGCGCAGCCCACGGCGAAGAGCTTCTTGCCCTCCTTGACGGCAAGAGACTGGGCGGTGTCATCGGCCTGAGCCTTGTCCGCCGGCGCGAACGCGGCGTACAGCCCCCCAGTGACCGCCAGCGCGAAGAGTAGGACGACGAGCGCCGCCAGCGGATGGCGCCGTCGTGCGGAGAGCTTTTTCACGGATTACCCCGGTGTCAGGATCTTCTGCGTCGATGCTTTGACTGTGTCTGTCTGATATGCGGGCCCGG
Source organism: Streptomyces caniferus (assembly GCF_009811555.1). Taxonomy (GTDB): domain Bacteria; phylum Actinomycetota; class Actinomycetes; order Streptomycetales; family Streptomycetaceae; genus Streptomyces; species Streptomyces caniferus. The sequence goes on from NZ_BLIN01000005.1 coordinate 2,450,145, forward strand.
CAACAGGCCCCGAACCGGTTACCGGATCAGGTAGATCGTGGCGAAGAGGCCGATCCAGACGACATCGACGAAGTGCCAGTAGTAGGACACGACGATGGCCGCGGTGGCCTGCGTGTGGGTGAACCTCTTGGCCGCGTACGTCCTGCCCAGGACCAGCAGGAAGGCGATCAGACCGCCCGTCACATGCAGTCCGTGGAAGCCGGTGGTCAGGTAGAACACCGAGCCGTACGGGCCGGACGAGAGCGACAGGCCCTCGTGCTTGACCAGCTCCGTGTACTCGAAGACCTGACCGCCGATGAAGATCGCACCCATGATGAAGGTGACCACGAACCAGGCCCGGAGCTTCTTGACGTCGCCGCGCTCGGCGGCGAAAACGCCGAGCTGGCAGGTCAGGGAGCTGAGCACCAGGATCGTGGTGTTGGTCGCGGAGAACGGAAGATTCAGCGCACTGGCGGATTCCTTCCAATACTCGGATCCGGTCACCGAACGAAGGGTGAAGTACATCGCGAAGAGGGCCGCGAAGAACATCAGCTCGGAACTCAGCCAGATGATGGTTCCGACGCTGGTGAGGTTCGGCCGATTGACCGACGGGTGCGCGTGCCCGGTTTCTACTGTCGTTGCTGTCGCCACGACCGACATTATGTCGGTCGCTTATCCCGCCCTCACTCCGGGGGGTGCCGTTCGGTGTGTCAAGGACGTATGCCCTGCTCGTACGGCCCAATTTCGGCAGTCGCCCGAAGGGGGGACGGCCCGGGTGCGCCGTCCGCCCGCCGGCCCCTCGGAAGCCCGTTCTGACGGGCCGTCGGGCAGATCTTGGATCCGCTCAACCCCTCCTGTGGGCACCCGCCGCGGGAGTAGCATCCGCCTCACCCGATGCTGTGCCGCTACGAAGCGTGGAGGAACGATGCAGGCGACTGCCACGGTGCTGGTCTACAGCGACAACGCCCACACCCGCGAGCAGGTCCGGCTGGCGGCCGGACGGCGCCCCGCCGCCGATGCCCCGCAGATCGAGATCCTGGAGTGCGCCACCGCGCCCGCCGTCCTGGAGGCTCTGGAGCAGGGCGGCATCGACGTCTGCGTGCTGGACGGCGAGACCGCGCCGGCGGGCGGGATGGGCGTCTGCCGGCAGATCAAGGACGAGATCTTCCAGTGCCCGCCGGTGCTGCTGCTGATCGGCCGCCCCCAGGACGCCTGGCTGGCGACCTGGAGCCGTGCGGATGCCGCGGTGACGCATCCGCTGGACCCGGTCGCCTTCGCGGACGCCCTGGCCGGCCTGCTGCGCCGCAGGAACCTCGTACAGGCCTGAGCGGCCCGCTGGGCGGCGCTCAGAGCTTCGGGCGCAGCCGGGCGTCGGCGGCGGGGTCCTGGGCGCGGTCGGCGGTTCCCGTGGTGCTGGCGGCCTTGCTCTTCAGGGCGCTGCCGTCGCGCCACTCCTGCCAGGGCATGTTCCAGTCGCCGAAGCCGTTGTCGAACGGCGTCATGGTCTCGCCGCCGCTGTTGACGACCTTGACGATGTCGCCGACCCGCACGGTGTTGAAGAACCACTGGGCGTTGCTGGTGGACATGCCCGTACAGCCGTGGCTGACGTTCGCCGCGCCCTGCGATCCGACGGACCAGGGGGCGGCGTGGACGTACTCACCGCTCCAGGTGACCCGGGTGGCCCAGTAGACCGGCAGGTCGTAGGAGTCCGAGCTCCCGGCGGCGATGCCGACGGTCGTGCTGCGCATCCGTACGAAGCTCTCCTTGCCGAGGACGACCTTGACGCCGTTGCGGGTGGAGAAGCCGGGCTTGCCGGTGGTCACGGGGATGGTGTTGATCGACTCACCGTTGCGCAGCACCGTCATGTGGTGCGCAGCCGCGTCGGTGATGGCCTCCACCCGGTCGCCGGTGGTGAGCTTCACGGGCTTGGACGGGCCTCCGTAGAGCCCCTTGGCGACCTTCAGGCCCGCCAGGTTGCTGTGCACCGAGATGGTGGCGTGCGCGGGCCAGTACTCCTTGGGGCGGAAGTGCAGTTTCTTGTCGTCGACCCAGTGCCAGGAGCCCTGGACCCGCGGCATGGAGTCGACCTTCAGGGCGCTCTCGACGATGGCCCGGGCCTTCTGGTCCTTGATCGGCTGGCTGAGCTCGGCGGTGACCGGCTGGCCGACGCCGTACTCGCCCTCTTTCGGGCCGAATGTGGCGGTCAACTGGCCGTCGGCGCCGCGGGTGTTGACCACGAGCGTCTTACGGCCGGGTGAACCGTCCTCCTCCTCGGTGCTCACCCGCACCGTGTAGCGGCTGCCGGCGGCAAGGGGCACCGTGGTGCGCCAGTGCCTGCCGTCGGCGCTCAGCTCGCCGCGTACGAAGCGGCCGGTGGCATCGGTGGCGGTCACGTCGGTGATCCGCGCGTCGTCCCCCTTGACGGAGACCTCGAGCGGCTTGTCGGGGTCCGCTTTCTTGGCGCCGTCAGGGGTGTTGGCCGAGATCTGGTCGGCCGCGTCGTAGGGATTGGCGGAGAGCGCATCCGAATCCGAGCCCCCGCACGCGGTGGCGCTCACCGCAAGGGGCACGAGCAGGAGGCCGCAGCTCAGCACCGTCCGGGTTCGAGGTCTGTGACTCATGCCCCAAAAATATGAAGAATCACCTGTCCCAGCGCGCTGGAGGAGTGCAAACGGGTCTGCTCCCGGCCGCCAAAAGAGGCGGGCCCGGACACCTGTTGAGGTGTCCGGGCCCGCCGTACGGCCATACGCCGTGGTTACTGCGTGCGGTTCTCACCGCGGTAGTACTCGAAGACCCAGCCGAAGAGGCCGACGAGGATCACCGGGAGGGAGAAGTACAGCAGCCACCAGCCGAAGACCACGCCCAGGAAGGCGAGCGCGCCACCGACGGCCAGGGACAGCGGCTGCCAGCTGTGCGGGCTGAAGAAGCCCAGCTCACCGGCGTCGTCCGAGACCTCGGCGTTCTCGTTGTCCTGTGCGCCCGCGTCGACCCGCCGGGCCGTGAAGGCCAGGTAGTAGCCGACCATGATGCACAGGCCGAAGGCGAGGAACAGTGCGGTGGTACCCGCCGGCTCCTTCGACCAGACGCCATAGACGATCGCCATGGCGAGGACGAAGACGGCGAGCCAGATGAACATCTTGCCCTGGATCTTCACTTGCCCGCCTCCTTGCCGCCGGCGAGGGCCTTGTCGGCCTCGGAGGCGCGGCCGTTGTGCAGCGCGTCGAGGGCTGCGATCTCCGGGTGGTGCAGGTCGAACGCCGGGGATTCGGACCGGATGCGCGGCAGGGTGAGGAAGTTGTGCCGCGGCGGCGGGCAGGACGTCGCCCACTCCAGCGAGCGGCCGTAGCCCCAGGGGTCGTCGACCTCGACCTTCTCGCCGTACTTCGCCGTCTTCCAGACGTTGTACATGAAGGGCAGGATCGACAGGCCCAGCAGGAACGAGCTGATCGTCGAGATGGTGTTCAGCGTCGTGAAGCCGTCGGCCGCGAGGTAGTCCGCGTAACGCCGCGGCATGCCCTCGGCGCCCAGCCAGTGCTGGACGAGGAAGGTGCCGTGGAAGCCCACGAACAGCGTCCAGAAGGTGATCTTGCCGAGCCGCTCGTCCAGCATCTTGCCGGTGAACTTCGGCCACCAGAAGTGGAAGCCGGCGAACATCGCGAAGACGACCGTCCCGAAGACCACGTAGTGGAAGTGCGCCACCACGAAGTACGAGTCCGAGACGTGGAAGTCCATCGGCGGCGAGGCCAGGATGACACCGGTCAGACCACCGAACGTGAAGGTGATCAGGAACCCGATCGTCCACAGCATCGGCGTCTCGAAGGACAGCGAGCCCTTCCACATCGTGCCGATCCAGTTGAAGAACTTCACACCGGTCGGCACCGCGATCAGGAACGTCATGAACGAGAAGAACGGCAACAGCACGCCGCCCGTCACATACATGTGGTGCGCCCACACCGTCACCGACAGACCGGCAATCGAGATCGTCGCCGCGATCAGACCGATGTAACCGAACATCGGCTTCCGGGAGAACACCGGAATGACCTCGGAAATGATGCCGAAGAACGGCAGCGCGATGATGTACACCTCTGGATGGCCGAAGAACCAGAAGAGATGCTGCCAGAGCAACGCCCCGCCATTTGCCGCATCGAAGACATGCGCCCCGAATTTACGGTCCGCCTCCAGGGCGAACAGCGCCGCGGCCAGCACCGGGAAGGCCAGCAGGACCAGCACACCGGTCAGCAGCACGTTCCAGGTGAAGATCGGCATCCGGAACATCGTCATGCCGGGCGCCCGCATGCAGATGATCGTCGTGATGAAGTTGACCGAACCGAGGATCGTGCCGAAGCCCGAGAAGGCCAGACCCATGATCCACATGTCCGCGCCGACGCCCGGCGAACGCACCGCGTCCGAGAGCGGCGAGTACGCGAACCAGCCGAAGTCGGCCGCACCCTGCGGGGTGAGGAAGCCGGCCACCGCGATCAGCGAGCCGAAGAGGTACAGCCAGTAGGCGAACATGTTCAGCCGCGGGAACGCCACGTCGGGCGCGCCGATCTGCAGCGGCATGATCCAGTTCGCGAATCCGGCGAACAGCGGCGTCGCGAACATCAGCAGCATGATCGTGCCGTGCATCGTGAACGCCTGGTTGAACTGCTCGTTCGACATGAGCTGCGTGCCGGGACGGGCGAGCTCGGCGCGCATGAGCAGCGCCATCAGTCCGCCGACGCAGAAGAACGCGAACGACGTGACCAGGTACATCGTGCCGATGGTCTTGTGGTCGGTGGTCGTCAGCCACTTCACCGCAGCGATGCCGGGTTGCTTCTTGCGTACGGGCGGTGCTGCCGGAGCCGTATCGGCGGCGGCACCCTGAGGTTCGTTGAGGATGCTCACTGGTTCTTGGTCTCCGCATTCCTGGCGTGATCCGTCTGCTTGATGCCCGACGGCAGGTATCCGGTCTGGCCCTTCTTCGCCAGGTCCTTCAGGTGCTCCCGGTACCGCTCGGGGGAGACCACCTTGACGTTGAAGAGCATCCGGGAGTGGTCGACACCACAAAGCTCGGCGCACTTGCCCATGAAGGTGCCCTCCTTGTTGGGAGTCACCTCGAAGACGTTGGTGTGGCCCGGGATGACGTCCTGCTTCATCAGGAAGGGCACCACCCAGAAGGAGTGGATGACGTCACGAGAGGTCAGCACGAACTGGACCGTCTCACCCTTCGGCAGCCACAGGGTCGGACCCGGGTTGCCGGTCTGCGGGTTGCGCTCGCCCGGGACACCCGCGTCGTAGACGCCGTCGGCACCGGCCGGAGCGCCCTTCTTCCACTTGTCCGGGATCGCGGACAGTGCACTGGAGTTGATGTTCGAGGTCGACTTGTTGCCGTCCACGTTCTCCAGATAGTTGAACGCCCAGCTCCACTGGAAGCCCACCACGTTGACGATGTGGTCCGGCTTCTTCGAAGTCTTGAGGATTGCGCTCTCATCGCGCGCGGTGAAGTAGAAGAGCACCGCGATGATGATGAACGGGACGATCGTGTACAACGCCTCGATCGGCATGTTGTACCGCGTCTGCGCGGGGACCTCCACCTTGGTCCTGGTGCGGCGGTGGAAGATCACGCTCCAGATGATCAGGCCCCAGACCAGCACGCCCGTTGCGAGGGCGGCGGCCCAGGAGCCCTGCCAAAGAGAGAGGATCCGCGGCGCCTCGTCGGTGACGGGCGTTGGCATGCCGAGGCGGGGGAAGTCCTTATATGTGCAACCAGTAGCGGTCGCCAGGACCAGGCCCGCAGCAAGCACCTGCGGCAGCTTCCGCCGCATCGGGCGCCGCGACGAGCGGTCGGAGCCGTTGGGACTCACGTAGCGCCTTCCCGAGAGTCTCGCCCGCGAGACCGGCTGCGGCCGTCTCGCTGGTCGGTCGCCGGCCCTGTCACGGGCAGGGGTTTGGATGTTTATGCGGACCAAACCCTACTGGACGCTATTTGGGGTCGCGCGGGGAGGGTGCCCAACGCGCCGCGACGCACCCCTAAGGGGTGGCCGAGGGCTCCGGCAGACACCCGCCGAACCCCCGGATACCCCCCGAATACCCGCTTCCACCAGGCATCTGACGCCGTGCCCGGGACCGCTCCCCCGCCGCTGCCAGGGCACGCGCCCGCCGGCCGCCCGGTGCCCGCGAACCCCGTGCCGCCGCAGGCCGGGCCGGGGGCACCCGCGGCGCGGGCCGGAGTACTAACGTCTCGTACGTGGCCTATTTCGACGCGGCGTCCGCCGCTCCCCTGCATCCCGTCGCCCGCGAGGCCCTGCTCGCCTCGCTCGACGAAGGCTGGGCCGACCCGGCCCGCCTCTACCGGGAGGGGCGGCGCGCCCGGCTGCTGCTGGACGCCGCGCGGGAGGCCGCGGCCGAGGCCGTGGGCTGCCGCCCGGACGAATTGGTTTTCACCCCTTCGGGGACGCAGGCGGTGCATTCGGGAGTCTCCGGCGCGCTGGCGGCCCGCAGGCGGGCCGGCCGGCGGCTGCTGCACTCCGCCGTGGAGCACTCCTCCGTCCTGCATGCCGCCGAGGTCCACGAGGCGGCCGGCGGCAGCCGTGTGGAGCTGGCCGTGGACCGTACGGGCCGGGTGGCGGCCGACGAGGTCGCCGCCGCGCTCGCTCCGGACACCGCGCTGGTCTGCCTGCAGTCCGCCAACCACGAGGTGGGAACCGAACAGCCGGTCGAAGAGGTGGCCGCGCTCTGCCGGGAGGCGGAGGTCCCCCTCCTGGTGGACGCCGCCCAGTCGCTGCCGTGGGGCCCGGTGCCGGGTGCCTGGTCGCTGCTGACGGCGAGCGCGCACAAGTGGGGCGGCCCGCCCGGCGTGGGGCTGCTCGCCGTCCGCAAGGGGACCCGGTTCGCGCCCCAGGGACCGCGGGACGAGCGGGAGTCGGGCCGCAGCGCGGGGTTCGAGAACATCCCCGCGGTGGTGGCCGCCGCGGCGTCCCTGCGCGCGCTGCGGGCGGACCCGGGCGCCGGGGAGGAAGCGGACCGGCTGCGGCGGCTGGTGGACCGGATCCGGGCGCGGGTGCCGGAGCTGGTCCCGGACGTGGAGGTGGCCGGCGATCCGGTGCGCCGCCTCCCCCATCTCGTCACCTTCTCCTGTCTCTATGTCGACGGAGAGGCGCTGCTGCACGAGCTCGACCGGGCGGGTTTCTCGGTGTCGTCCGGATCGTCGTGCACCTCCAGCACCCTGACGCCGAGCCATGTGCTGCGTGCGATGGGCGTGCTGTCCGAGGGGAATGTGCGGATCTCGCTGCCGTACGGCACGGCCGAGGCGGAGGTGGACCGCTTCCTGGAGGTGCTGCCGCGGGTGGTGCGCTCGGTGCGGGAGCGGCTGGACGCCCCGGCGACGGGGGCCGGGAGTGCGGCGGGAGCCGGGGCCGTGCCGGCGTCGGCGCCCCCGAAGGCCGCGGCATCCGCCACCGAGGCGGCTGGAGCGACCGGGGCCGCCGCGTCCTCCGAAGCCGCCGCGCCCGGCGGTCCGGTCGTCGACGCGCTGGGCAAGCGCTGCCCGATCCCGGTCATCGAGCTGGCGAAGGTGATCCACGAGGTGCCGGTCGGCGGGACGGTGACGGTGCTCTCCGACGACGAGGCCGCCCGGCAGGACATCCCCGCCTGGTGCACCATGCGCGACCAGGAGTACGTGGGCGAGCGGGCGGCCGAGCGCGGCGCCGCGTACGTCGTGCGGCGCCGCGCCTGACCGGGCGGTTCAGGCCAGGTGCTGCTGGACCTCGGCCGCGGCCTCGTGGCCGTAGGCCTTGGTGAAGCGGTCCATGAAGTGGCTGCGGTGCAGCTCGTACTCCTGGGTGCCGATGGTCTCGATGACCAGCGTCGCCAGCATGCAGCCGATCTGCGCGGCGCGCTCCAGGCCGACGCCCCAGGCCAGACCGGACAGGAAGCCGGCGCGGAAGGCGTCGCCGACGCCGGTCGGGTCGGCCTTGGCGTTCTCCTCCGGGACGCCGACCTCGATGGCCGGCTCGCCGACCCGCTCGATGCGGACGCCGCTGGCGCCGAGGGTGGTGACGCGGGTGCCGACCTTGGCGAGGATCTCCTCGTCGGTCCAGCCGGTCTTGGACTCGATCAGACCCTTCTCGTACTCGTTGGAGAAGAGGTAGGCCGCGTCCTCCAGGAGGGTGCGGATGGCGTCGCCGTCCATCCGGGCGATCTGCTGGGAGAAGTCGGCGCCGAAGGGGATGCCGCGGCTGCGGCACTCCTCGGTGTGCCGGATCATCGCCTCCGGGTCGTCCGCGCCGATCAGGACGAGGTCGAGACCGCCGACCCGCTCGGCCACGTGCTGCAGCTCGATCAGCCGGGCCTCGCTCATCGCGCCGGTGTAGAAGGAGCCGATCTGGTTGTGGTCGGCGTCGGTGGTGCACACGAAGCGCGCGGTGTGCAGCACCTCGGAGATGCGTACGGAGCGGGTGTCGACGCCGTGGCGGTCGAGCCAGGCGCGGTACTCCTCGAAGTCGTTGCCGGCGGCACCGACCAGGATCGGCGCGGTGCCGAGCTGGCCCATGCCGAAGCAGATGTTGGCGGCGACACCGCCGCGCCGGACGTCGAGCTGGTCGACCAGGAACGAAAGGGAGACCGTATGCAGCTGGTCGGCGACCAACTGATCGGCGAAGCGGCCGGGGAAGGTCATCAGGTGGTCGGTGGCGATGGAGCCGGTGACTGCGATACGCACGACGGGTCTGCTCCTGCGGAAGGCGTAGGGGCGGGCGGACGTGTAGCAACGCTACCCGCCGGGGTCGCGCGCCACTCGGTCATCCCGGACACTTGGAATGGCTGAAAATACCCAATAGTAGGTCTTTCTCGTCGCTATATGGCTGCGTACGGTGCCCCTATGACCAAGCCTGTGAAAGCCGTCACACCGCGCGAGGGCTCCTCGCCCTTCGCGCAGGACCCCGAATCCCTCGACGAGCTGCGCGGCGACTGCGCGCGGATGGCCGGCCGCTGGAAGGCCGGGCGGCGCTCCGCGCCCGCGCCGGGGCACGCCGCCGATCTGCACGGCGTCCAGGTCCCCTCCCGTTCGGCCGCGCTCGTGGACGGAATGTCCGAGTACGGCGACTGACCGGCCGCCCGGCCGGAACCGCATGCACCCCCGCTCCGTCCCATCGACGTCACCTCACGGAGGATGGCACGTCAGATGTTCAGCGGAGCCGAAGGAGCGATGCGGTGAACACCGAGGACACCACCGACACCTCGAACCCCAAGGAGCGCAGGCGGCGCACCCCCATGGTGGTCGCCTCGATGGCCGCGGCGGTACTTCTCGCCGGGGGCGGCGCGGCGTACTGGGTCTCGTCCGCGTCGAGCGACGCGGGCTCCGCGGCCAAAGGCGACCCGCCGCCGCTGGCGCTCGACGGCTACACCGGCGGCGGCTCCATCGCGGCCGGTGAGCCCAATCCGCAGGGTGCGAAGTACCGCGCGGTGAAGAAGCTGCCCGGCGGCCCGGCGTCCGCGCCGGTGTACCGCCCCAAGGGCCAGATCGGCCCGGAGTCGGTCGAACGCCTGGCGAAGGCGCTGGATGTGGCCGGGAAGGTCCGCTCGGAGGGCACCTCCTGGAAGGTCGGCGGGCAGACGCGCGACGCCCGGAGCCCGGTCCTGCAGGTGAGCAAGTCCGGCTCGGGCGCCTGGACGTACTCGCAGTACGGCACGCCGGGCGGCACGAACTGTGCGCTGCCCGCCTCCCCCAAGGGCGACAAGGGCCAGGACCAGGCCGACGGCGCGGCGCCGTCGGGCCGGCCCGGCTGCCCCTCGTACCGCGGCGGCGGGGACATCACGACCGAGGACGACAGCAGCGGCAAGGGCGCGGTGTCGCCGGAGAAGGCCAAGCAGGCGGTGCGGCCGGTGCTGAAGGCGCTGGGCCAGGAGAGCGCCCGGCTCGACGCCGGCGGGCTCTCCGGCGCGGTGCGGATCGTCAGCGCGAATCCGGTGCTCGGCGGGCTGCCGACGTACGGCTGGCAGAGCGATCTGCAGGTCGGCTCGGACGGCCAGGTGGTCGGGGGCAGCGGCCAGTTGGCGAACCCCGTCAAGGGCGCGGACTACCCCGTACTGGGCGCGGACAAGACGCTGGACCGGCTGAATTCGGGCGAGGGCCGCAAGCCGGCCGACTGCCCCTCGACGCCCCCTGACAAGGGCGGCAAGGGGGGCAAGGGCGACGGGATAGCGCCGTGCGAGCCGGCGCCGACGAAGGCGCAGCAGCCGACCGACGTGACCGGTGCGGTCTTCGGGCTCTCGGTGCAGTACGTGGACGGCGGCCAGGCACTGGTGCCGTCGTGGCTGTACACGGTGCGCCAGCCGGGCGCCGGCAGCGGCCCGGACGCCACCTCGACCGTCGCGCACCCGGCGGTGAACCCGAAGTACCTGGCCCACCGGGACGGCGACGGCGGGTCGCAGAGCTCGCAGAAGCCGTCCGGGAAGCCCGGGGCGATGGCCCTGGAGTCGTACGACGTGGGCGACGGCGGCAAGAAGCTGACGGTCCACTTCTGGGGCGGGGTGTGCAGCGTCTACTCGGTGAGCGCCGAGGAGTCCGGCAGCACCGTGAAGACCAAGGTCGTCGGCAAGGACAAGAAGCCGGGCCAGGTCTGCGTGAAGATCGCCAAGGAGTTCACCAAGACCGTGACGCTGCAGAAGCCGCTGGACGGCCGGAAGGTGATCGATGTGTCGACCGGTGAGTCCGTGCCCAAGCGGTGAACGGACGCCGCGATGCCCCGCCGCGACGGTGACCGTCGCGGCGGGCCGCACGGAGACGGGAAAACGGAAGGCGGCGCTCCCCCACTCGGGGGGGGCGCCGCCTTTCGTACGTACTGCCCGTGCCCCTAGCTGAAGGAGTCGCCGCAGGCGCAGGAGCCGGTGGCGTTCGGGTTGTCGATCGTGAAGCCCTGCTTCTCGATGGTGTCGACGAAGTCGATGGAGGCACCGCCCAGGTAGGGGGCGCTCATCCGGTCGGTGACGACCTTGACACCGTCGAAGTCCTTGACGACATCGCCGTCGAGCGAACGCTCGTCGAAGAAGAGCTGGTAGCGCAGCCCGGAGCAGCCGCCGGGCTGAACGGCCACCCGCAGCGCGAGGTCCTCCCGGCCTTCCTGCTCCAGCAGGCTCTTGACCTTCGACGCGGCCGCGTCGGACAGGATGATGCCGTCGCTGACGGTGGTCTCGTCCTGAACGCTCATCTACATCTCTCCCGGGTTGTACGGACCGCTTGTCATCGGATGCAACCAGCTGCAACCGGAGACATCCCGGATTAATTCCGGCTGGGCGCAAATTGCCGAGAAGCGCTCCGGACGCCGTCCGGATCCAGCCTCTCGCCTTGTTCTCTCCTCATGCTCGCACACCGGCCGCCGGGAACACGTGGCCGACCGCACACGGCGGGGGTGCCGCGGGTGCTGATGCGTCACATCGACACAATGGCCATCGTCAAAGTGACGTGAAGCAGCTATGATAGATAGCGTCAAATAGACGAAAAGGTTCCCGGTGCCCGCGCCGGCTCCACTGATGCGGCTGCGCCGCGCTCATCGAAGAAAAGAGAGGGTGCGTGTTGTGACCACCGCCCAGCCCCTGGACGTCCAGCCGACCCCGCTGGCCCTGCTCCTCCTCGGTCGCGAGGCCGACCCGAAGAGCGAGCGCGGTGTGGAGTGCCCCGGCGATCTGCCGGCGCCGTCGGACCCCGACCTCGTCGAGCGCGCCCGCGCGGCCAAGGCAGAGCTCGGGGACAAGGTCTTCGTCCTGGGGCACCACTACCAGCGCGACGAGGTCATCGAGTTCGCCGATGTGACCGGCGACTCCTTCAAGCTCGCGCGGGACGCCGCCGCCCGGCCGGACGCCGAGTACATCGTCTTCTGCGGTGTGCACTTCATGGCGGAGTCCGCGGACATCCTCACCGGCGACGATCAGCAGGTGATCCTCCCCGACCTGGCCGCCGGCTGCTCGATGGCCGACATGGCCACCGCCGAGCAGGTCGCCGAGTGCTGGGACGTGCTCACCGAGGCCGGCGTCGCCGAACAGGTCGTCCCCGTCTCGTACATGAACTCCTCGGCCGACATCAAGGCCTTCACCGGCAAGCACGGCGGCACGATCTGCACGTCCTCCAACGCGAAGCGGGCGCTGGACTGGGCGTTCGAGCAGGGGGAGAAGGTGCTGTTCCTGCCCGACCAGCACCTGGGCCGCAACACCGCCGTCCGTGACATGGGCCTGTCCCTGGACGACTGCGTGGTCTACAACCCGCACAAGCCGAACGGCGGCCTGACCGCCGAGGAGCTGCGGGCCGCCAAGATGATCCTCTGGCGCGGCCACTGCTCGGTGCACGGCCGCTTCTCGCTGGACTCGGTGAACGACGTGCGCGAGCGGATCCCGGGCGTCAACGTCCTGGTCCACCCCGAGTGCAAGCACGAGGTCGTGGCCGCGGCGGACTACGTCGGCTCGACGGAGTACATCATCAAGGCGCTGGAGGCCGCCCCGCGCGGCTCGAAGTGGGCCATCGGCACCGAACTGAACCTGGTCCGCCGGCTGGCCAACCGTTTCGCCGCGGAGGACAAGGAGATCGTCTTCCTCGACAAGACGGTCTGCTTCTGCTCGACGATGAACCGCATCGACCTCCCCCACCTGGTGTGGACGCTGGAGTCCCTCGTCGCGGGCAAGGTCGTCAACCGCATCCAGGTCGACCGGGAGACCGAGAGCTTCGCGAAGCTGGCGCTGGAGCGGATGTTGGCGTTGCCGTAGCCCACGTTTTTGGCTTTTCCGCCGTGGTGGTTGCTCGCCGTTGCCCGCCCGCTGCGCGGTGCGCTCGCCGTGGCGCCTGCGGCGGGCGGGGTCCGCTGCGCGGGGCTGTGGGTGCGGTGACGGGCCGGAGGGGCCTGGTGTGTGGACTGCTTCGCTTTACGTCCACACACCAGGCCCCTCCGGCCCGTCCCCTCCCGTGAGTGGAGAGGTTTCCGTGGGTGGGGGCTGGCCATCCGACTGCCCTGTTTGGCGGTCCGGGGGCTATTCCAGGGTCCAGCGGACCTTGTCGCCGCCCTTGATCGCGGTGTGGCAGGGGGCTTTCTTGATCTTCTCCTCGTTGACGTACGCGTTCCACTTCTTCTTGCCCTCGGCTGCGTCGCCGTGGATCTCGGTGACGACGAAGTCCTGGGTGGCGGCGTCCCAGCGCGCCCGTACGCCGCCGAGACCGTACTGTTCGTCGGCGTCGACCAGGGCGGTGAGGGGCGTGGGGGCGAGGCCGTCGGCGGCGCAGTAGAAGCCGCCGAAGAGCGTGCGCGGTCCCGTGACGACGAGGCCCACGCTGGCGGTGTAGGGGCCGCCGGTGACGCCGACGCGGACCCGGACGTCGCCCGAGGAGGAGGCGGCGGGTGGTGCGGCCGCGCAGGCCAGCGCACAGGCGAGTGCTGCGGCGGCGGTCACGGGGGCGGCCTTGCGGCGCAGGGCGGACGGCACGCTCGCTCACCTTTCGTCGGTCGGACGGCACACGTCACATAACCACCGCTCCCGGAGACCGGCGAGAGATGTGCCGCCGAATGCGTACGCCCGGGTCGTCACAGGGAGACGGTCTGGCCTTCGGGGGTGACCGTGATGCGGTAGCGGTCGCGGGTGGGGGCGCCCTCGGCGGTCCAGGCGCGGTAGGCGGCTTCGACCTCGTCCCACAGGCGGCGCGGGCCGTGCTGTTCGGTCTCGTAGGTGTCGCGGCCCGGGACGTATTCGACGGTGGCCCAGGAGCTGCGGGCGTCGTCGAAGAGCCAGTACGTGGCCTCGTCGCTGCCGTCGTCGGCGGGGCACAGCAGCGGCCAGGCGTCCCGCACCTTCAGGCCGACGGCGAAACGGGCGTCGGGATCCTCCTCCAGCACCCGGGGGTCGAGGGCGGTCGTCGCCCGCTCGCCCTCCTCGCCGTGGTACCAGTCGCGGATGCGGCCGTAGGAGCGGCGCTGCTGGCGGGCCCACATGAAAGCCGGGCGGCCGGAGAAGCGGCCGGTGGCCCGGCCGTCGCGGACGGTCAGGGTGGCGAACGAGTAGGAGTGGAACGACGAGCCCCACGGGGTGAGGATCGTGCCGCCCGGCGCGGTCTGTGCCACCCAGGCGTACGGGATGTCGCGGACCGTGCAGGTGGCGAGGGTCCGGTCGAAGGGCGCCCGCCCGGGGACCCCGGCCAGGCCGTCGCCGCAGACCAGGTGGGGGTGCAGGCCGGCCCGGGCCAGGTTGTCCCGGGCGATGTCGTGGAGCGCCTTGTCGGTCTCGATGCTGGTCGTACGGTCCTCGCCGAGCCGGTGCGCGAGCCAGGCGGCGTGATAGCCGGTGCCGGTGCCGATCTCCAATACGGCATCGCCGTCCCGGACGCTCGCGGCCATGGCCAGCATCAGGGAGGGCATGGACGTCGAGCACGTCGGAACGGCGATCTGGCCCGCCACGGCCCGGCCGTCGTTGTGCTGGGTGATCAGCGGCAGGTCGGCATAGACCATCCGCCGCCACTCCGCCTCGTCGGCGGCGCGGGAGACGGTGCGGTCGCCCACCTCGAAGGTGTCCGGCACGAAATGCGCGCGGTCGACCGCGGCGACGGCCGGCGTCCATTCCGGCGTCAGCACGCCCTTGTTGCGGAGGATTTCCAGCAGCCGGCCCGGCGAGGACATCGCGCCGCCCCCTACTTCTTCTTCGGCGGGGCGGTCACCGGCTTGGTCCACTGGCCGTCGGATTCCTTCGGGCTCTGCTGCCGGTCGCCCTCCGCGCCGCCCTTGCCGTCACCGTGCTTTCCCATGGCGTCCCCCTTCGTCGGTGCTGACGGTCCGGGGCGGCCGGGGCCGCCCCGTGAGCGGATGCCCACGACGATGCCCCCGCAAGCACCGGCTTGCGGGGGCATCGTTTCTGCTCCGGGAAGGTCGCCCGGCGCTGCCGGTCAGGCCGTCGTCAGACGCCCGCCGGCTCCGCCGCGCGGTCGGCCTGATCGGCCTGCGGGCCGCTCTTTCCGGCCCGCTTCGCGGCCTTCTTCTCCGCCCGGCGCTCCTTGCGGAGCTCGATCATCGCGTAGAGCGTCGGGACGAGGAGGAGGGTGAGCAGGGTGGAGGTGATCAGACCGCCTATCACCACGACGGCGAGCGGCTGGGAGATGAAGCCGCCGTCGCCGGTGATGGACAGCGCCATCGGGAGCAGCGCCATGATCGTGGCCAGCGCCGTCATCAGGATCGGGCGCAGCCGGTGCCGGCCGCCCTCGATGACCGCTTCCACGACGCCGTAGCCCTGCGCCCGGTACTGGTTGATCAGGTCGATCAGCACGATGGCGTTGGTGACCACGATGCCGATCAGCATCAGCATGCCGATCATCGCCGGGACGCCCAGCGGGGTGCCGGTGGCGACCAGCAGGCCGATCGCTCCGGTCGCCGCGAAGGGGATCGAGACCAGCAGGATCAGCGGCTGGATCAGCGAGCGGAAGGTGGCGACCAGGAGCATGAAGACGATGGCGATGGCCGCCAGCATCGCCAGGCCGAGCGAGGAGAACGCGTCGGTCTGGTCCTGGGAGACGCCGCCGATCTCGGCGGTGGCACCGTCCGGCAGCTTCAGCGCCTTGATCTTGCTCTGCAGGGTGGTGCTGACCGCGCCGGTGTTGTCGGCGGTCGGCTTGGCGGTGATCGTCGCCGACCGGGCCCCGTCGATCCGGGTCATCTGGACCGGGCCGGGGACGGTCCGCACGGTGGCGAGCGTGCCGAGCTCGGCCGGGCCGGCCGGGGTCGGAACGGCCAGCTTCTTCAACTCGGCCACGGTGGTGGCCGGGTGGGCGGACTTGATCACGATGTCGCGCTCGGTGTCGTCCAGGACCGCCTTGCCGCTGGTGGTGCCGCGGACCGCCTGGGTGACCGCACCGCCCAGGGTGGTCTGGTTGTAACCGGCCGCGGCCGCCTTGTCGTTGGGCTTCACGGAGATCCGCGGCACGCTCTGGGCGAGGTCGCTCTGGACGTCGGTGACGTCGTCGAGGCCGGCGACGGTCTTGCGGACCTGCTCACTGGCCTTCTTCAGGACGTCACCGTCGGCCGCCTTGACGACCACGCTCAGGTCCTGGCTGCCGAAGCCGCCGCCCGCGGTGACGGTGGTGTCGCCGATGGACGGGCCGAGCTTGTCGAGACCGGCCCGCAGGTCGTCGGTGACCTTGCCGGAGTCCGCGGCGTCCTTCAGCTTGAGCTGGTAGGAGGCCTGGTTGGCGCCGGTGCCGCCGCCGAAGGCCGCCATGAAGCCGGAGGAGCCGACGGTGACCTGGTAGTCGGCGATGTCGTCGTTCGCCGCGAGCAGCTTCTCGACCTTCTCGGCCTGCTTGTCGGCCGCGTCCAGGCTGGTGCCCGGCTTGAGCTCCTGCTTGACGGTGAGGGTGTCCTGGTCGCCCTGGTCGAGGAAGTTGGTCTTGAGCAGCGGGCCCATGCCGAAGGTGGCGAGGAGGACGACGACGGCGATGACCAGGCTGGTGACCCGGCGGCGGGTCGCGAACCGCAGGACGGGGACGTAGAGGCGCTGCAGCGGGCTCTTGGCCTCCTTCTCCTCGGCCTGGCGGCGCAGGTCGTCCGGGGTGGTGCCCTCGGGGATCCGCGGGGCGCGCAGGAACCAGAAGGAGAGGACCGGCACGACCGTCAGGGAGACGATCAGGGAGGACAGCAGGGCGACGGTGACGGTCAGCGAGAAGGAGCCGAAGAGGGCGCCCACCATGCCGCCGACCACGCCGATCGGCAGGAAGACCGCGACCGTGGTGAGGGTGGAGGAGGTGATCGCTCCGGAGACCTCCTTGACGGCGGAGAGGATGGCCTCGCGGCGCTCCTCGCCGTAGCCCAGGTGCCGCTTGATGTTCTCCAGGACGACGATGGAGTCGTCGACGACGCGGCCGATCGCGATGGTCAGCGCGCCGAGGGTGAGCATGTTCAGGGAGAGGTCCCCGGTCCACAGCACGATCAGGGTGATGACGACCGAGAGCGGGATGGAGACCGCGGTGACCAGCGTCGAGCGCAGGCTGAGCAGGAAGACGAGGATGACGATGACCGCCATGGCGAGGCCGAGCAGGCCCTCGGTGGTCAGCGACTCGATCGACTTGGAGACCGCCGGGCCCTGGTCGGAGGCGACCGTGACCTCGGTGCCCTTGCCCAGGTCCTGACGGATCTTGGTGAGCTTGTCCTTGACCGCGTCGGAGATCGCGACCGCGCTGCCGTCCTGGTCCATCGTCACCATCACGGCGAGGCTGGGCCTGCCGTCGGTGCGGGTGATCGAGGTCGGGGTGGCCGCCTCCTCCTTGACGTCGGCGACATCGCCGAGCCGGACGGGCTGGGCCGGGCGGCCGCCGCTCGCCCCCGCACCGGAGTCACCGGCCGCCGGGGACGGCGCGATCGACAGGTCCCGGATCTGCTTGACGGAGGTGAAGCCCGCGCCGACCTGGACGGTCTTGCTCTGCCCGCCCTCGGCGAACGAACCGGCGGGCACCGACGTACCGCCGGCCTCCAGCGCCTGGCCGAGCGCCTGGGCACTCAGCCCGGCGGCGGCGAGCTTCTTGTCGTCGGGGGTGACCGCGACGATCCGGTCCTGGACGCCGTCGACCGTGACCTGGCTGACGCCGTCGATGTTCTTCAGGTCCGGCACGACGCTGCGGTCCAGCTCGTCGGCGAGCGTCTGCTGGTCCTTGTCCTGGGAGGAGACGGCGAGGACGACGGTGGGGATGTCGTCCGTCGAACCGGCCACCACCTGCGGGTCGACGTCCTTGGGCAGTTTCGCGCGGGCGCGGTTCACGGCCTGCTGGACATCGGCGACCAGGCGCTTGGAGTCGTTGCCGTAGTCGAACTGCGCCATGATGACGCCCGAGCCCTCGCTCGACGTCGAGGTGACGCTCTTGATGCCGTCGACCGCCTGGATCCCGTCCTCGAGCGGCTCGATCACCTGCTTCTCGACGACATCGGGCGAGGCGCCCTGGTACGGCGTCAGCACGGACACCATCGGGAGTTCGATGGACGGCAGGAGCTGCTGCTTGAGCTGCGGGATCGCGATGGCGCCGAAGGCGATCGCCACGATCGACATCAGCGCTATCAGGCCCCGTTGTACGAGGCTGAGTCGGGACAGCCAGGACATGGGTGGGGTCTCTCTTCTGTTCTGAAACGGTCGGCGGGGCCTTTCCCGGGCCCACTTACACCTTCCGCCATGCCCTGGCCGGTTTTCCTCGCTCGCAGGTCGGTTTCCGGCCGGTGCCCGTACCGCGTTGGGAGTACGGGCGGCTCCACCTTCACTGCACCCGTGGGCGTACGAGTCCCGATTCGTAGGCGATGACCACCAGCTGGGCCCGGTCGCGGGCCCCCAGCTTGGCCATGGCCCGGTTGACGTGCGTCTTGACGGTGAGCGGGCTGACCGCGAGCTGCTCGGCGATCTCGTCGTTGGACAGCCCGCCCGCCACCAGGGTCAGCACCTCACGCTCGCGGCCGGTCAGCGTCGCCAGCCGCTCGGCGCCCCGGCCGCCGGGCCCGGCGTCCGTCGTGCTGCCGCCCTGCGCGAGGAACTTGGCGATCAGGCCCTTGGTCGCGACGGGCGACAGCAGCGCCTCCCCGGCCGCCGCGATCCGGATCGCGCCCAGCATCTCGTCCGGCTCGGCGCCCTTGCCGAGGAAGCCACTGGCGCCGGCCCGCAGCGACTGCACCACGTAGTCGTCGACCTCGAAGGTCGTCAGGATGACCACCCGGACGTCGGTGAGCTCCGGGTCCTCGCTGATCATGCGGGTGGCCGCCAGGCCGTCCACACCGGGCATCCGGATGTCCATCAGGACCACGTCGGGACGCTCGGCGCGGGTCAGCTCGTACGCCTGGGCGCCGTCGGAGGCCTCCCCCACCACCTGCATGTCCGCCTCCGAGTCGACCAGCACCCGGAAGGCACTGCGCAGCAGCGCCTGGTCGTCGGCGAGCAGCACCTTGATCGTCATATCGACTCCCCCGTACGGACGGTCTGCAGTGGAAGGGTGACCCGCACCTGGAAGCCGCCGGCCGCGCGCGGGCCGGTCACGACCGTGCCGCGCAGCGCGAAGACCCGCTCGCGCATCCCGATCAGGCCGTGGCCGCCGCCGCTGTCCTCCGGCTCGCCGGGCCCGCCCGGCTCCACGGGCGGCCGGTCGCCGCCCTTCTGCCGCGGGATGCCGGCCCGGCCCGCGCCGTCGTCCAGGACGGTCACGGTCAGCGCGGTCTCGGAGTGGAGGATCCGCACCGTGGCGCGGGCCCCCTCGCCGGCGTGCTTGTGGACGTTGGTCAGGGCTTCCTGGACCACGCGGTAGGCGGTGAGGTCGACGGAGGCGGGCAGCGGCCGGGGCGTGTGCGGGATCTCCAGGTCGACGGGGATCCCGGCGCGGACGAACCCGTCGACGAGCTGGTCGAGGACGCCGAGGCCCGGCGCGGGCTCGGTCGGCGCCTTGGGGTCGTCGGACTGCCGCAACAGACCGACGGTGGCGCGGAGTTCCTCCAGCGCCGAACGGGACGCCTCCCGGACGTGCGCCAGCGCCTGCTTGGCCTGGTCGGGACGGTTGTCCATGACGTGCGAGGCGACGCCGGCCTGGACGTTGACCAGGGCGATGTGGTGGGCGACGACATCGTGCAGCTCGCGGGCGATCCGCAGGCGCTCCTCGGCGACCCGGCGCCGGGCCTCCTCCTCGCGGGTGCGCTCGGCGCGTTCGGCGCGCTCCCGGATGGCGTCCACGAAGGCACGGCGGCTGCGGACCGCGTCGCCGGCGGCCGCGGCCATGCCCGTCCAGGCGAAGATGCCGATGTTCTCCTGCGCGTACCAGGGGCGGGGGCCGTAGAGCATCGCGGCGGCGGTCAGGACGACGACGGTCAGCGCGCCGATCCGCCAGGTGGTGGGCCGGTCGGTGCGCGAGGCCAGGCTGTAGAGGGCGATCACGGCGGACGCGGCCACGGGGGCGCGCGGGTCGCTGGAGCGGGCGAGCAGTTCGACGATGGTGCACGCGCCGGTGAGGGCCAGGACCGTACGGGGCAGCCGGCGGCGCAGGACCAGGGCGGCGCAGGCCAGCGCGGCCAGCACCACGGTCGTGGCGGACAGGTGGTGGCCGCCGAACCGCGGGCCGTGCGGACCGTGCGGATCGGCCACCGCGCCGCACAGGATGCACGCGAAGACGGCCACCGCCAGGACGACGTCGACGGCGCGGGGATGCGCTCGGTGCCACTGGAAGCGGCCGGCACGGGGCGCGTCCGTGCGGGGGTCGAGGAGGCTCACAAGAGCAAACGGTAGCGCCCCGGTCCCCAAGGGGGCCGGGGCGCTGTGCGCTGGAGTGGAGTGGCCGGACCGGCCGGCCCAGGAATTCAGCCCGGGATGAGGCCGTCGTCGCTGAGCATTTCCCGGACCTCTTCGAGGGAGGCGTCCGGGGACGGCAGGATGAGTTCGGACGGTTCGAGGGCGTCGTCGGGGAGCGGCGAGCCGAGCCGGCGCACCGCGTCCAGGAGTGCACCGAGCGTGCGCTGGAAGCCCGCTTCGTCGCCGCTCTCCATCTCGGCGAGCAGCTCATCGTCCAGCTTGTTGAGCTCGGCGAAGTGGGCATCGTCCAGCTTCACCTGGCCCTCCCCCATGATCCGTACGATCACGACGGTCTCCCTTGGTCCGGTCCGACGCTCTCTGCGAGGCTATCCGCCGCCCGCCGTCACTGCTTGTCGAAACGCGGCCGGTCCTGCTGCGGTGCGGACCGGTCCTCGCCGTTCTGGCCGCTCTCGATGGCCTGCTGGCCGGCCGAGGAGCCTCCCGCGAGTTCGGCCTTCATCCGCTGCAGCTCCAGTTCGACATCGCTGCCGCCGGAGAGCCGGTCCAGCTCGGCGGTGATGTCGTCCTTGGCCATACCGGTCGGGTCGTCCAGCGCGCCGGAGGCCATCAGCTCGTCGAGGGCACCGGCCCTGGCCTGCAGCTGCGCGGTCTTGTCCTCCGCCCGCTGGATGGCCATGCCGACGTCGCCCATCTCCTCGGAGATGCCGGAGAAGGCCTCGCCGATCCGGGTCTGCGCCTGGGCTGCGGTGTAGGTGGCCTTGATCGTCTCCTTCTTCGTACGGAAGGCGTCGACCTTGGCCTGCAGCCGCTGCGCGGCGAGCGTGAGCTTCTCCTCCTCGCCCTGCAGCGTCTGGTGCTGCGTCTCCAGGTCGGTGACCTGCTGCTGCAGCGCGCTGCGCCGGCTCAGCGCCTCACGGGCCAGGTCCTCGCGGCCGAGCGCCAGCGCCTTGCGGCCCTGGTCCTCCAGCTTGGACGACTGGCCCTGGAGCTGGTTGAGCTGCAGTTCCAGGCGCTTGCGGGAGGTCGCCACGTCGGCGACACCGCGGCGCACCTTCTGCAGCAGCTCCAGCTGCTTCTGGTACGAGTAGTCGAGGGTCTCGCGCGGGTCTTCGGCCCGGTCCAGGGCCTTGTTGGCCTTCGCGCGGAAGATCATCCCCATCCGCTTCATGACACCATCGCTCATGGGCCTCGCGCGCCCCCTTCTGGCCGAGTCACCTCGGGCTTAGGCTCCAGCACATCTACAGACCCCACAGTACGGGCCCTGGTTCCATTACCGCACTGTTCGCGCCCCGATGCGCTCCTCCTCCAGGACGATCGGAGGCGCGTCCTCTCCCGCGCAAGGAGTAGGGAGAGTCCGGACACGCGGCACGATGTCCGCTCTGTCCGGTTAGGACAGGGGTTCCCGCCTGGTCGGGCGCCAGTTGCCGGGGCGCCGTTGCCGGATCGTGCCCCGTCGGACCGTGGCTCACCCGTGGCGAGCACGTACCCTTGGGTGTTGTGTTCCGAAGCCGTTCGAAGGATGAGCAGGCCGCGACCGCCAAGGTGACCGCGGACCAGCCCCAGCAGCCCCGCGATCCGCAGGCCCCCAAGGGCCGCCCGACGCCCAAACGCAGCGCCGCCCAGTCGCAGCGCCGCTCCCGTGCGCATACGCCGACCAACCGCAAGGACGCGTCGAAGGCCCAGCGCGAGGCGCGCCGAGCCGACATGGCCCGCCAGCGCGAGGCGATGGCCAGCGGCGACGAGCGGTATCTGCCGGTGCGCGACAAGGGACCCGTGCGCCGGTTCGCGCGGGACTTCGTCGACTCCCGCTGGTGTGTCGCCGAGTTCTTCCTGCCGATGGCCGTGGTGATCCTGGTGCTCACCATGATCCGGGTGCCGTCGATCCAGAGCATCGCGCTGCTGCTGTGGCTCGTGATCATCGTGCTGATCGTGCTCGACTCGGTCCTGATCTGGATCCGGCTCGGCAAGCGGCTGCAGGAGCGCTTCCCGAACGAGAACCTCAAGGGCGTGAAGCCGTACGCGGTGATGCGCACGCTGCAGATGCGGCGGCTGAGGCTGCCGAAGCCGCAGGTGAAGCGGGGACAGCGGCCGTAGCCGCGTCGTACGGGGTGGTGCCGGCGGCCGTTCGTTCCGCCGGACCCTCGCCTGCGTGGTGACGCACCGTCGTGGTGACGCACCGTCGTGGTGACGCGCCGTCGCGGCGGGATTCTTCTTGACGTCCGGCCGGGCCCGTTCGGGCCCGGCCGGACGTCGTTCGGCACCGGGCCGGGCGTCCTGCGGGAGTGCCCGGCCCGGTGCCGTCGGGGCTCAGGCCTCCGCGTCCGCGTGCAGGCTCATGGGGCCCGTGTAGATCTCGGTGCCGTCCTCGAAGAGCCTGACCTGGTCGACGCCGCCTTCCAGCAGGGCCTTCCACTCCTCGCCGATCCAGGACTCCGCGTCGCCCTGGGTGGTGAACTCCTCCGGTTGCACGGCCGGCGCCGTCTCCGAACCGTCGGCCTTCTCGAACCGCCACGTCCACGCCATGTGCGCCTCCTGGATCCCACCGAGTACGAATCTGTGCCACCGCGGGGCGCGTCCTGACGCACTCCGCCGTGCCGTGCTTGCGTGCTGATCGGCAGCCTAACGGCCGTGTCGAGTCCGCCCCCGCCGCGCCCGCCCGGCGTGGACGCGAGAAACTCGGCGGTGTGGATGTGACTCTCCTCGGCACCGGCGCCCCGCAAGGGCTGCCGCGGCCCGGCTGCCCGTGTGCCGCCTGCGCGACCGCCGTCGGCGACGAGGCGCGGGCGGCGACCGCGCTGCTCGTCGACGGCGCACTGATGATCGATCTGACGCCGGGACCGGCCTTCGCGGCCGCCCGTGCGGGGCGGTCGCTGGCGGGCGTACGGCAGGTGCTGCTCTCGCATCCGCACGACGGCCCGGCGATGGAGGTGCCCGCCGGGCTGCCGCAGCCGGGCCGGGTCGCGGACGGGCGGGAGCTGGCACTGCTCGACGGGCACCGGGTGCGCGCCACCGCGGTGGACATCCCGGGTACCGGCTACGAGATCTCCGGCGCCGACGGTGAGCGGCTGCTGTACCTGCCGCCGGGCGCGGCGCCGGCCGGACTGGGCAACGGCAACAGCCGGGCGGCGGGCGGCGGCGCCGAGGGGGTGGGCGGCGCCGGTCCGTACGACTTGGTGCTGCTCGACGTCCTGGCGCGGCCCGACGCGCTGGCCAGACTGCGGGCGAGCGGCGCGGTCGACGCGGCGACGGACGTGGTCGCGGTGCACCTCGACCACGACGTGCCGCCGGGGCCGGAGCTGCACCGCAGGCTGGCGGCGGTGGGGGCGCGCGCCGTGGCGGACGGCAGCACGCTGCTGGTCGGTGAGTTCCATGCGGTGCCGGATCTGCCGCGGCGGACCCTGGTGCTGGGCGGGGCGCGCAGCGGGAAGTCGGTGGAGGCGGAGCGGCGGCTCGCGGCCTTCCCCGACGTGGTGTACGTGGCCACCGGCGGGACCCGGGACGGCGACCAGGACTGGGCGCAGCGGGTCTCGCTGCACCGCGAACGGCGCCCGAGCTCCTGGCGCACCGTCGAGACCTGCGATCTGGTGCCGCTCCTGGAGGCCGCGGGGCCGGGAAGAGCAGCCGCGGGGCCGGGGACGGACGCCGCGGGGCCCGGCGAGGGCGGCGGGCCCGGCGCGGGCTCCCGTACCGGCCGCCCGGCCGGGGTGTCGCCGCTGCTCATCGACTGTCTGGCGCTGTGGCTGACGCATGTGATGGACGAGGTCGGGGCGTGGGACGACGCGACCTGGGAGGCCGGGGGCCGGCAGGCGCTGCGGGAGCGGACCGACGCGCTGGTGGCGGCGGTGCGGGAGACGCACCGGCCGGTCGTGGCGGTGAGCAACGAGGTCGGTTCCGGGGTCGTCCCGGCGACCTCGGCGGGCCGCCGGTTCCGCGACGAACTGGGGCGGCTGAACGCGGCGTTCGCCGCGGAGTGCGAGCAGGTGCTGCTGGTCGTCGCGGGCCAGGCGCTTGCGCTGCGTGGATGACGGATCCCCGGTGGGGCCCGTGTCCGCTTGCCCGGGGGCGCGGCGCCGGGTGCTCTTGACCCGTGACCGAATCCGAGCGGACCGAATCCGAAGCGCCGGCCGGGTGGGGAGCGGGGCCCGCCCGGGAGCCGAGTGGGCGCGGGCGGCGTGTCGACGCGGCCGTACGCGCCTATCTGGAGCGGCATCCGGAGGCGACGGTGGTCGCGCTCGGCGAGGGGCTCGGCACCGGTTTCTGGCGGCTGGACAACGGGCGGCTCACCTGGCTGACGGTGGTGCCGCCGGAGACCGCCGCGGCCCGCCGGATGCTGCTCCCCGACGGCGCCCGGCACCGTACCGTCGCCTGTGCGGTGACCGATCACGGCTGGCTGGACGCGGTGCGGGAGCCGTGCCGCGGGGTCGTCGTCACGGCTCCCGGCGTGCTGATGCGGCTGCCGCCGCCTGCCGTACGGGCGCTGCTGGCGGCGTGTGCGGAGCGGTTTCCCGGTGGGGTGCTGGTCTTTGACGCACTGCCACGGTGGGCGGCGGCACTGGCCCGGCGGGCGGGCGGCCGGGGGCCGGCTCCGGTGCGCTGGGGGCTGGACCGCGCCCAACTGCCGCGGGTGGCCGGTGCGCACCCGGGCATCGTCGCGGTGCGCGAACTCGGCCCGGTGCCCAGTTCGCCGAAGTGCGCCGCGGTGGGCGGTCTGCCGTCCCGGCTGGCGGGGCCGGTGCACCGCCTGCCGGTGCTGCGCGCGCTGACGCCGCTGGTCGCCGAGGTCCGGTTCGCTCCGGCCCGTTCTTGCCGGCGCGCTTCGTCAGCGGTGAGTTGACGGTAATCTGCGCCCAATGAGCGCCTTGAACCTCGACGACTTCGCCCACCTGATCGAGCGCCCCGATGGCGGGGTGCGCCGTGACGCCGAGGAGCGGCGGGCACGGCTGGCCGTGCCGCCGGGTGCGCTCGGCCGCCTCGACGAGCTGGGTGAGTGGCTGGCCGCCGCGCAGCAGCAGGTTCCGGTGCGGCCCGTCGAGCGGCCGCGGGCCGTGCTGTTCGCCGGCGATCACGGCGTGGCCGAACTCGGGGTCTCGGCCCGGCCGGCCGGTGGCACCAGGGACCTCGTACGGGCCGTGCTGGACGGGTCGAGCCCGGCGGCCGTGCTGGCCCGTCGCGCCGGGGCGCAGTTGCGCGTGGTGGACCTGGCGGTGGACTGCGCCCCGGAGGAGCTGCCCGAGGACGTCACCCGGCACCGGGTGCGGCGGGGTTCGGGGCGGATCGACATCGAGGACGCGCTGACGGCCGAGGAGGCCGAGGCGGCGTTCCGGGCCGGGACGGCCGTCGCGGACGAGGAGGCGGACGCCGGTACCGACCTGGTGGTGCTCGGCGATCTCAGCGTCGGCGGAACGACCGCGGCGAGCACGCTGATCGCCGCGCTGTGCGGCACCGACGCCTCGGTGGTCACCGGGCGGGGCGGCGCCCCCATCGACGATCTGGCCTGGATGCGCAAGTGTGCGGCGATCCGCGATGCGCTGCGGCGGGCCCGGCCGGTGCTCGGCGACCAGCTGGAGCTGCTGGCCACGGTCGGCGGCGCTGACCTGACCGCGATGACCGGCTTCCTGCTGCAGAGCGCGGTGCGCCGGACTCCGGTGATCCTGGACGGGGTGGTCTCGGCGGCCTGTGCGCTGGTGGCGCAGCGGGTGGCGTTCCGGGCGCCGGACTGGTGGGTGGCCGGACAGGCGAGCGGCGAGCCGGGGCAGGCGAAGGCGCTGGACCGGATCGCACTCAACCCTCTGCTCGACCACGGCGTCACTGCCGGGGAGGGGACGGGGGCGCTGCTCGCCCTGCCACTGGTGCAGGCGGCCGCGGCCCTGGCGGCAGAACTGCCCGTACGCGACTGATCCGGCGCCGGCCGACCCCGGCCGGCCGGACGAAGCGACCGGACGAGCGCCCGGCCAGGGCGCTCATCACTTCATGACCGTGCCGGACCACCGGCGGCTCCCCATAAGATCGCGCTTTACACGTTTTATGGGAGACATCGCTTGAGTCCGGACGAAGACCGCCCTCGCGGCACGTGGTCACAGCGTGGTGCCGCATTCGGCATCTGGTATCTGCGCACGGTCACCTTCATCAATTTCCTGAGCGCGGTATGGGTGTCGTTCGGCAATGACATCCGCCGGCACAACATCGCGGAATTCTTCACTCCGTATCTGCTGACGGCGGGGTTCGCCTCCGGTGCCTTCTCGCTCTTCCTGTCGGTGACCCTGCGGCGGCGCAAGCGGGCGGCCTGGATTTTGAATCTGGTGCTGTCCGGGCTGCTGGCGCTGCTCTTCGCATTCGGGATGGTGGTGGCCCCGGAGTTCCGCGCACCTGTGCAGAACTGGGTGTCGCTGGGCCTGACCGTGCTGTTCGCCGCCGCGCTGGTGGCCGGGCGCCGCGAGTTCTCCGCGAAGGGCGACCGCGCGAACCCGAAGCTGGCGGCGGCGGTCGCGGTCGGCGGTCTGCTGGGCGCCTCACTGCTCGCGGCGCTGCTGGTGACCGTCACCAACACCGCCGGGGACGGCGCCTCCACGTTCGTGCAGCGCTGGCGCTACGGCCTGATGCGGCTGGTGTCGCTGGCCGCCGACGACCGCGCCTTCCCGGAGATCGCCACCCCGAACTGGGTCAACGTCACCATCAATGTGCTCAGCACGCTGCTGCTGGTCGCGGTCCTGTGGGCGGCGTTCCGGTCCGTCCGCAGCACCGACCCGATCACCGAGGACGACGAGGAGCGGCTGCGCGCCCTCCTGGCACGGCACGGCGACCGGGATTCGCTGGGCTACTTCGCGCTGCGCCGCGACAAGAGCGTGCTGTTCTCCCCCAGCGGCAAGGCGGCCGTCACCTACCGCGTCGTGGGCGGCGTCTCGCTGGCCTCCGGCGATCCGCTGGGGGACCCCGAGGCCTGGCCGGGGGCGATCGAGGTGTGGCTGGCCGAGGCGCGGGAGCACGGCTGGGCGCCCGCGGTGATGGGCGCGAGCGAGGAGGGCGGCACGATCTACGCCCGGCACGGGCTGGACGCGCTGGAGCTGGGCGACGAAGCGATCGTGGACACCGGGGAGTTCACCCTCGGCGGCCGTGCGATGCGCACCGTGCGGCAGGCCTACCACCGCGTCGAGCGGGCCGGCTACACCGTCCGTATCCGTCGCCACGAGGACATCCCGGCACCGGAGCTGGCGCATCTGCTGCGGCTGGCGGACGACTGGCGCGACGGGGAGACCGAGCGCGGTTTCTCGATGGCGCTGGGCCGGCTCGGCGACCCGGGCGACGGGCGCTGCGTGATGCTCGAATGCCGGGACGGCGGCGCGGACGGGGAAGCGGGCGAACTGCGGGCGCTGCTGAGCTTCGTGCCCTGGGGCGAGAAGGGGCTCTCGCTGGATCTGATGCGGCGGGACCGGAACTCCGAGAACGGGCTGATGGAGTTCATGGTGCTGGAGTTGATCCAGCGGGCGAAAGAGGTGGAGATCACTCAGCTCTCGCTCAACTTCGCGATGTTCCGTTCCGTCTTCGAACGTGGCGCGCGGCTCGGCGCGGGCCCGGTGCTGCGCCTGTGGCGCTCACTGCTCAGCTTCTTCTCCCGGTGGTGGCAGATCGAATCGCTCTATCGCGCCAATGCGAAATACCGGCCCATCTGGGAGCCGCGGTACATGCTCTTCGAAAAGAGCACCGATTTGCTGCGCATCGGAATCGCCGCCGGCCGCGCGGAGGGCTTCCTGGAAGCACCCGGTCTGCCCAAGTGGCTGAACCGCAAGCACCTGGAGAATGTGAGATGAGCAAGGCCGGGGCGGCGGGTCCGGGGGAGATGCCCGCGCCGGGGCGTCCGGAGCTGTCCGGCCTGCGCCGCGCCGCGGGTGCCGAGTGGGGCCCGCTCCTGCGGACGGTCCGTTCCTCGCTGGTCACGGCCAGGCTGCGGGCGATTCCGGTGACGCTCACCGCGGTGAGCCTGACCCTGGTCTTCCAGTTCGTGCAGAACCAGGAGTGGGGCTACCGGACGGTCCAGGACATCGGCTCCGTACAGGCCTGGGAGCACCTGTGGGTGGCATTGCTGCGCACCCCCCTGTCGCTGTTCGTCCCCGCGCTGGACCTGCCGGTGTGGGGGGCGCTGGCGCAGATCCTGGTGGTCTTCGGGATCGCGGAGATCTGTGTGGGCTGGCGGCAGACGCTGCTGGTCGCCTATGTCGCCACGCTGGCCGGGACGATGTACGCGCGGATCGGCATCTGGATCGGCCCGGTGAGCCCCATAGGCCTGCCCGACTCGGACAAGTACGTCATCGACACCGGGCCGTCGGCGGCGGTGGTGGGGCTGGCGGTGTTCGTGTGCTGGCGCTACCGCGCGTGGTTCACCTGTGCCGCGGTCGCCGTGGCGATGGTCGTCGAGGTGGTGTCCATCAAGAACAACCTGGCGGGCAAGGAGCATGTCGCGGCGGTGCTGGCGGTGCTGGTGCTGAGTGCGCTGTGGGAGGTCTGGCGACCGGGCGAGCCGCGGGACGCCTGGCGGGTCAGGGGCTGGGGGCACCCCCGATGACGTGCTCGACCTTGCGGCGCAGCGCCGACCAGCGGCGGTCGTGACGGTAGGCGCGGACCCGGGAACGGGCCCGCGCCTTCGGGCGCTTGCGGTAGAAGCGCCTGGCCCAGGGCGAGTTGGGGCGGGCCAGCCGGATCGCACCGAAGAGCGCGACGAACGGCACGAAGACCCCGACGACCGCGATCCGGCCCTTGCCCTTGGTGAGCGCGACGAGCGCGAAGAGGAAGTTGACGGCCACGGTCCGCACGACCGTGAAGCGGTCGGTGGCCTCCTCGGGACTGAGCTCGTTGACGCCGAACGGCAGGAAGCCGCCGAGGATCAGGGCGACCAGGGCGACGGTGAGGATGACGATCTCGACGCTCTTGGTCCCCTCCTCGGTCCAGTACACGTCGTCGAGGTGGAGGATCAGCGCGAACTCGTCCAGGACGAGGCCCACTCCCATGCCGAAGAGCACCGCGGCGACACCGGCACCGAAGCCGCGGCGGTCGCCCGCGAGGGCGATGAAGCCGCCGAGGACCATCAGGATCACACCGGGCACGACGTGGTGGATGTGGACGCCCCCGGGCGTGATGTTGCGGAACGGCCCCTTCCCCGCGCGGATGAGCCGGGTGACGGCCCGGGTCACGAGGAAGGTCAGCACGAAGGAGGCGAGGGCGAGCAGCAGCGGCAGCTTCCCCGGCTCGACGATATTGCGGTACCACCAGTGGCCCATCCCACACGCTCCCCATTTGTCGGGTAGGGACACTTCACCACCATCAGGCCCCTTTTGACGGGTGACGGTCCGGACCGGCGGCCACCCGTAGCGGGCGCCCGGATAGCCTGCCGCGGTGACCGACACCCCGGCCGCCCCGGCCCCCTCCGACGCCCTGCGCTTCGCCTTCGGGACGCTGACCGTGCTGCCGGTGCGCGTCACCCGCTGGGACCGGGAGGCGGCGCGCGGCGGGATGCTCTGCGCGCCGCTGGCCGGACTGGTCGTCGGACTGTGCGCGGCCGCGCTCGGCGCGGCACTGCTGCTGCTCGGCGGCGGCCCGCTGCTCGCCGCGGTCGCCACCGCCGTGGTACCCGCCGTGCTCACCCGCGGGCTGCATCTGGACGGACTCGCCGACACCGCCGACGGTCTGGGCAGCGGCAAGCCCGCCGAGGAGGCGCTGCGCATCATGAAGCAGTCCGACATCGGCCCGTTCGGGGTCGTCACCCTGCTGTTCGCCCTGCTGGCCCAGGTGGCCGCGCTGGACACGCTGTACGCGCAGGGCTGGGCACGCGGCGCCGTCGCGGCGGCCGTTGCGGCGGTCACCGCGCGCTGCGCCCTGACCCTCGTCTCCCGGGCCGGGGTGCCGGCCGCCCGCCCCGAGGGTCTCGGCGCGGCGGTCGCGGGCACCGTCCCGGTACGGGCGGCGCTGCTGTGCGCGGGGGTGGTGGCCGCCGGATGCGCGGCCGCCGGCGCCGCGTTCGGCGCGTACGGCGCGCTGCACACCGGGCTCGCGGCGCTGCTCGGCCTCGGGCTGGGCGAGCTGCTGCTGCGGCACTGCCGGCGGCGGTTCGGCGGGGTGACCGGCGATGTGTTCGGGGCGCTCGCGGAGAGCGCGGGGCTCACGGCACTGGTGGCGCTGGCTCTCGGGTAGCGCCCGGCGCGCCTCCGGGACGTCGCCCAACTCCCTTGCATGCAAGGGCAGTTCACCCTGCAGCCGGGCAACTGCCGGAGCCCCGTTATGTGCCGGTGTGGTATCTGACGGGCCTTGTGGCGCCGCCGAGCGTAGGCTCGGCCGCAGCAGCGCCCTGCGCGCAGACGGATTCCCCGGACGGAACAGGACCTTCATCACCGTGACTGCACTGACCCTCAGTACTTCTTCCGCCGCAACGGTGCGTGCGGATGCCGTCGTCGTCGGCGTGGCCAAGGGCGCCAAGGGCGTCGTTGTCGCCCCCGGCGCGGAGGCCGTGGACAAGGCCTTCGGCGGCAAGCTCGCCGCTGTGCTGGAGACCCTCGGCGCGAGTGGTGCCGAGGGCGAGGTGACCAAGCTGCCCGCCGCGGACGGCCTCAAGGCGCCGGTCGTGCTGGCGGTCGGCCTCGGCGAGGCACCGGGCAAGGGCGACGGCTACGACACCGAGGCGCTGCGCCGCGCCGCGGGCAGCGCCGCCCGCGCGCTGACCGGCACCAAGAAGGCCGGCTTCGCGCTGCCCCTGGAGGACGCCGAGGCGGCCGCCGCGGTGAGCGAGGGCGCGCTGCTCGGCGCGTACTCCTTCACCGCCTACCGCAGCAACGGCAACGGGCAGGGCGCCAAGAAGAACGACGCCAAGTCGGCGCCGCTGGCGGAGGCCGCGATCCTCGGCGCCAAGCCGCGCGACAAGGAGTTCAAGGCCGCCGCCGAGCGCGCCCAGGCGCTGGCCGCGGAGATCAACCGCGCCCGCGACCTGATCAACATGCCCCCCAACGACCTCGACCCGAAGGCCTTCGCGGCCGAGGCGCAGGCCGCGGCCAAGGAGTTCGGCCTCAAGGTCGAGGTACTGGACGAGAAGGCGCTCAAGAAGGGCGGCTACGGCGGCCTGCTGGGCGTCGGCCAGGGCGCGGAGGCCCCGCCGCGGCTGGTGCGGATCGCGCACACCCACCCCAAGGCCGACAAGACGCTGGCGCTGGTCGGCAAGGGCATCACCTACGACTCGGGCGGCATCTCGCTCAAGCCGGCCGGCCACAACGAGACCATGAAGTGCGACATGAGCGGTGCCGCCGCGGTGTTCGCCGCGGTCGTGGCCGCCGCCCGGCTGGGCCTGCAGGTGAACGTCACCGGCTGGCTGGCGCTCGCCGAGAACATGCCGTCGGGCTCCGCCACCCGCCCCGGTGACGTGCTGACCATGTACAGCGGCAAGACCGTCGAGGTGCTCAACACCGACGCCGAGGGCCGTCTGGTGCTGGCCGACGCCCTGACCCGCGCCTCGGAGGAGACCCCGGACGCGATCGTGGACGTCGCCACCCTGACCGGCGCGATGGTGCTGGCGCTGGGCAACCGCACCTTCGGGATCATGGCCAACGACGACGCTTTCCGTACCTCGATCCACGAGATCGCGGAGGAGGTCGGCGAGCAGTCCTGGCCGATGCCGATGCCGGCCGAGCTGCGCAAGGGCATGGACTCCCCGGTCGCCGACATCGCCAACATGGGCGAGCGGATGGGCGGCGGCCTGGTCGCCGGGCTCTTCCTGCAGGAGTTCGTCGGCGAGGGCATCACCTGGGCCCACCTGGACATCGCGGGCCCGGCCTTCCACGAGGGCGCGCCCTGGGGCTACACCCCCAAGGGCGGCACGGGATCCGCGGTGCGCACCCTGGTACGGCTGGCGGAGCGTACCGCCGCGGGCGACCTGGGCTGACGGTCAACCCGGGGAGCTTCCTCCCCCTTGCCGGTTATTTCCGTACGGCCCCGGGCATACCGCCCGGGGCCGTAGGTGCGTCCGCGCCCCGTGTTCGCCCTCGACGAAATCCGCACGCCAGTACGCACCAGTAACCCCTATGGGGCGGCTGATCGTCCGCCCCGAGTCCGGCCCGCCGTCCCGGCTTCGTTGAACAAGTGCGAAGATGGGTTCTCGGCAGGACAGGGCCCCCCTTACCCAGGGCCGAAGTAAAAGCGGCCGAACCACAGCCGCCGCCCGGTCATTGGAGACCGGCTCCGGCGTACCCATGCATGGAGGACGTGACGTGGCGAACGACGCCAGCACCGTTTTCGACCTAGTGATCCTCGGAGGCGGTAGCGGTGGTTACGCCGCTGCCCTGCGCGGGGCGCAGCTGGGCCTGGACGTCGCCCTGATCGAGAAGGGCAAGGTCGGCGGCACCTGCCTGCACAACGGCTGCATCCCCACCAAGGCTCTGCTGCACGCCGGTGAGATCGCCGACCAGGCTCGCGAGAGCGAGCAGTTCGGTGTCAAGGCCACCTTCGAGGGCATCGACATCGAGGCGGTCCACAAGTACAAGGACGAGGTCATCTCGGGCCTGTACAAGGGCCTGCAGGGCCTGATCGCCTCCCGCAAGGTGACGTACATCGAGGGCGAGGGCCGGCTCTCCTCCCCGACCTCCGTCGATGTGAACGGCCAGCGTGTCCAGGGCCGCCACGTCCTGCTGGCGACCGGCTCCGTGCCGAAGTCGCTGCCGGGCCTGGAGATCGACGGCAACCGCATCATCTCCTCGGACCACGCGCTCACGCTGGACCGCGTGCCGAAGTCCGCGATCGTGCTGGGCGGCGGCGTCATCGGCGTCGAGTTCGCCTCCGCGTGGAAGTCCTTCGGCACCGACGTGACCATCATCGAGGGCCTCAAGCACCTCGTCCCGGTCGAGGACGAGAACAGCTCCAAGCTGCTGGAGCGTGCCTTCCGCAAGCGTGGCATCAAGTTCAACCTCGGCACCTTCTTCGACAAGGCCGAGTACACCGCCGACGGCGTGAAGGTCACCCTCGCCGACGGCAAGACCTTCGAGGCCGAGGTGCTCCTGGTCGCGATCGGCCGCGGGCCGGTCTCGGCGGGCCTGGGCTACGAGGAGCAGGGCGTCGCGATGGACCGCGGCTACGTCCTCGTCGACGAGTACATGCAGACCAACGTGCCGACCATCTCGGCCGTCGGTGACCTCGTTCCCACCCTCCAGCTCGCGCACGTCGGCTTCGCCGAGGGCATGCTGGTGGCGGAGCGGCTGGCCGGTCAGAAGACCGTGCCGATCGACTACGACGGCGTGCCGCGCGTCACGTACTGCCACCCCGAGGTCGCTTCGGTGGGCATCACCGAGGCCAAGGCCAAGGAGCTGTACGGCGCCGACAAGGTCGTCGCTCTCAAGTACAACCTCGCGGGCAACGGCAAGAGCAAGATCCTCAAGACCACGGGCGAGATCAAGCTCGTCCAGGTCAAGGACGGTGCCGTGGTCGGCGTCCACATGGTCGGTGACCGTATGGGCGAGCAGGTCGGTGAGGCCCAGCTGGTCTACAACTGGGAGGCCCTGCCGGCCGAGGTTGCGCAGCTCGTGCACGCGCACCCGACGCAGAACGAGGCCCTCGGCGAGGCCCACCTGGCCCTGGCCGGCAAGCCTCTCCACTCCCACGACTGACCCCAGTCCCGGGCGCGACCACATCCGCACCACTTTGTAAGGAGCAACTGAAACCATGGCGGTTTCCGTAACCCTGCCGGCGCTCGGCGAGAGCGTCACCGAGGGCACCGTCACTCGCTGGCTCAAGGCCGAGGGTGAGCGCGTCGAGGCCGACGAGCCGCTGCTCGAGGTGTCGACCGACAAGGTCGACACCGAGATCCCGGCCCCGGCCGCCGGTGTCCTGTCCGCCATCAAGGTGGCCGAGGACGAGACCGTGGAGGTCGGCGCCGAGCTGGCCCTCATCGACGACGGCAGCGGTGCGCCCGCGGCCGAGGCGGCCCCGGCCGCCGCCGAGGCGCCCGCGGCCGAGCCGCAGCCCGAGCCCGCCCCGGCTCCGGCCGCCGAGGCCCCCGCCGCCGCCCCCGCGGGTGGCGCCGAGGGCACCGACGTCGTCCTCCCCGCGCTCGGCGAGAGCGTCACCGAGGGCACCGTCACCCGCTGGCTGAAGGAGGTCGGCGAGGAGGTCCAGGCCGACGAGCCGCTGCTGGAGGTCTCCACCGACAAGGTCGACACCGAGATCCCGGCGCCGACGTCCGGCACCCTGCTGGAGATCGTCGTCGGTGAGGACGAGACCGCCGAGGTCGGCGCCAAGCTCGCCGTCATCGGTGCGGCCGGCGCCGCTCCGGCCGCCGCCCCGGCTCCCGCCGCTCCGGCCCCGGCCGCCGCTCCGGAGCCCGCTCCGGCTCCGGCACCCGCCCCGGCCCCGGCTCCGGCCGCCGCTGCCCCGGCCCCCGCTCCGGCCGCTCCGGCTCCGGCTGCTCCGGCCCCCAAGCCGGCCGCTGCCGCGCCGGCTCCGGCCGCCGGTGAGGGCGACGGCGCCTACGTCACCCCGCTGGTGCGCAAGCTCGCCGCGGAGAACGGCGTCGACCTGTCCACGGTCAAGGGCACCGGTGTCGGTGGCCGGATCCGCAAGCAGGACGTCATCGCCGCCGCCGAGGCCGCCAAGGCCGCCGCGCCGGCTCCGGCCGCCGCCCCGGCCGCCGCCTCCAAGGCCCCGGTCATCGAGGCGTCGCCGCTGCGCGGCCAGACCGTCAAGATGCCGCGGATGCGCAAGGTCATCGGCGACAACATGATGAAGGCCCTGCACGGCCAGGCGCAGCTGACCTCCGTGGTCGAGGTGGACATCACCAAGATCATGCGGATGCGCAACAAGGCCAAGGACGCGTTCGCGCAGCGCGAGGGCGTCAAGCTCTCCCCGATGCCGTTCTTCGTCAAGGCCGCGGTCCAGGCGCTGAAGGCCCACCCGGTCGTCAACGCCCGGATCAACGAGGACGAGGGCACCATCACCTACTTCGACACCGAGAACGTCGGTATCGCGGTGGACGCGGAGAAGGGCCTGATGACCCCGGTCATCAAGGACGCCGGTGACCTCAACATCGCCGGTATCGCCCGCAAGACGGCGGACCTGGCGGGCAAGGTCCGCGCGAACAAGATCACGCCGGACGAGCTGTCCGGTGCGACCTTCACCATCAGCAACACCGGTTCGCGCGGCGCCCTGTTCGACACCGTCATCGTGCCCCCGAACCAGGTCGGCATCCTGGGCATCGGTGCGACCGTCAAGCGCCCGGTGGTCATCAACCACCCGGAGCTCGGCGAGACCATCGCGGTGCGCGACATGACCTACCTGGCGCTCTCCTACGACCACCGTCTGGTGGACGGCGCGGACGCCGCCCGCTACCTGACCACGGTCAAGCAGATCCTGGAGGCCGCCGAGTTCGAGACCGAGATCGGTCTCTGAGTCCGGCAGTCACGCCATAGGTGTGCGCAAGGGGTCGGCCCCGGTTCGAATGAGCCGGGGCCGGCCCCTTTGCGCGTCCTCGGCCCCGTATCGCCCGGACCCTCCCCCGGCTGCCGCTGGGGGTGCCCCCGGTCCGTCCCGGATAATGGCCCCCTCGCCACCACGCGCTCTGAAGGAGCCCTCATGACCCCGCCCGTCGTCCATTCGCTGCGCGAGCAGATCCGCGAGCACATCCTCGAGGGGATCGTCAGCGGCCGCTGGCAGCCGGGCGAGCGGATCGTGGAGCGGCGGATCGCGGTGGAGCTGGAGGTCAGCCAGACGCCCGTACGCGAGGCGCTGCGGGAGCTGGAGTCGCTGCAGCTGATCGAATCGGCGCCGAACAAGGGCGTACGGGTGCGGAATCTGACCGCGGACGACCTCAAGGAGAGCTACCCGGTGCGGGCCGGGCTGGAGCAGGTGGCCGCCGAACTCGCCGCCGGGCGGCTGGCCGAGGACACCGCGGCGCTGGAGCGCGAGGTGGCGGCGCTGCGCGAGGCGGACCTGACGGGTGACGGGGAGGCGCAGGTGCGGCACACGGTGGCCTTCCACCGGGAGGTCGTACGGGCCGCCGGGAACGCCGTGCTGCTGCACACCTGGGAGTCGCTGGGCATCGAGGTCTGGACGACGCTGTCGATCCGCTGGTTCAGCCCGGAACCGCGCTCGCACGCCCAGGACCACCAGGAGATCGTGGACGCCTTCCGGCGGCGCGACCCGAAGATCGGCGCCTTGCTCAAGTCACACGTCCTGAGCTGCGCACCTCGGGTCTGACGGACCCTCCGGACGGCATTTCCGAGCCCTCCCGGACGGGGTGAGGAACCCGCTCCCCGACTGGCACGCCGTGCCCGAAAATGCGGCACCCCGTGCCGACCTGCGGTTTTTCGTCTCTGATCGTTGATCGATCATCGATCAGAGGCGTATCGTCTTCCGACGGGGCGCGACAACCCTGCCTGCCGAACTCGTAGGGGGTGTCGTCGAGGCCCGTCCACCCTGTAGGACGCGGCCCGACACCGACGGCACCCCCGAGCTACCCCCCGTCCGGAAAGGGGCCACCCATGCCCGATCCCGTGCGCCTGCCGTACAGCCAGCTCGACCAGCTCCCGGACCGCGATCCCGAGGAGACGGCCGAGTGGCGCGAGTCGCTTGACGCCGTCACCAAGGCCGCGGGCCCGCATCGCGCCTCGTACCTGATGCGCCGTGCCCTGGAGCACACCGCGCGCACCGAAGGCACCGCCCTGCCGTCCCTCCTGGAGACGGAGTACGTCAACACCATCCCGACCTCCGCCGAGCCCGCCTTCCCGGGCGACGAGGCGATGGAGGCCAGGATCACCGCCTGGAACCGCTGGAACGCCGCCGCGATGGTCACCCGCGGCTCCGCGCTGGGCCTGGGCGGCCACATCGCCACCTTCGCCTCCGCCGCCTGGCTCTACGAGACCGGCTTCCAGCACTTCTTCCGCGGCAAGGAAGGCGACGGCAGCGGCGACCAGCTCTACATCCAGGGCCACGCCTCCCCCGGCATCTACGCCCGCGCCTTCCTCGAAGGCCGCCTCACCGAGGACCACCTCGACCACTTCCGCCAGGAGGCCGGCGGCGAGGGCCTGCCCTCCTACCCGCACCCCCGGCGACTGCCCTGGCTGTGGGAGTTCCCCACCGTCTCCATGGGCCTGGGCCCGCTCTCGGCCATCTACCAGGCGCGCTTCAACCGCTACCTGGAGCACCGCGCCATCAAGGACACCAGCAACTCCCACGTCTGGGCGTTCCTGGGCGACGGCGAGATGGACGAGCCCGAGTCGACCGCCGCACTGGCGCTGGCCGGCCGCGAGGGCCTGGACAACCTGACCTTCGTCATCAACTGCAACCTGCAGCGCCTCGACGGACCGGTCCGCCCCAACTTCAAGATCGTGCAGGAGCTGGAGGCCCAGTTCCGCGCGGCCGGCTGGAACGTCGTCAAGTCGCTGTGGGGCCAGGCCTGGGACGAGATCTTCGCGCTCGACACCGACGGCGCGCTGATCCGCCGCCTCGGCGAGACCCCCGACGCGCAGTTCCAGACGTACGCCACCCGCGACGCCGCCTACCTGCGCGAACACTTCTTCGGCGCCAACGAGTCCCTGCAGGCCCTCGCCCGCACGCTCTCCGACGCCAAGCTGCTGGAGCTGTTCCAGACCTCCCGGGCCGGCCACGAGCCGCGCAAGGTGTACGCCGCCTACAAGGCCGCCGTCGAGCACAAGGGCGCGCCGACCGTCATCCTGGCGCAGACCGTCAAGGGCTACACCCTCGGCGCGGGCTTCGAGTCCCGCAACGCCAACCACCAGATGAAGAAGCTCACCATGGCGGAGTTCCGCGCCATGCGTGACGTCCTCGACCTCCCCATCCCGGACAGCGCGCTGGAGGGCGACCAGGTGCCGTACTGGCGCCCGGCCGAGGACTCCCCCGAGATGGTCTACCTGCGCGAGCGGCGCGCCGCCCTCGACGGCCCGGCCCCCGCCCGCAAGGTCGTCGACAAGCCGCTGCCGATGCCCGCCGACAAGGCCTTCGACGGTCTGAAGAAGGGCTCCGGCAGCCAGGAGATCGCCACCACCATGGCGTTCGTCCGGCTGATCAAGGACCTGATGCGGGACAAGGAGACCGGCAAGCGCTGGGTCCCGATCGTCCCCGACGAGGCCCGCACCTTCGGCATGGAGTCGCTCTTCCCGACCGCCGGCCTCTACTCCCCCAAGGGCGCGACGTACGACCCGGTCGACCGCGACCAGCTCCTTTGGTACAAGGAGGCCAAGGACGGCCAGATCCTCAACGAGGGCATCACCGAGGCCGGTTCGCTCGCCGACTTCACCGCCGCCGCGACGTCCTACGCGACGCACGGCGAGCCGATGATCCCCTTCTACATCTTCTACTCGATGTTCGGCTGGCAGCGCACCGCCGACCAGTTCTGGGCGCTCGCCGACCAGTTGGGCCGCGGCTTCGTCATCGGCGCCACCGCCGGCCGCACGACGATGACCGGCGAGGGCCTCCAGCACGCCGACGGCCACTCGCACCTGATCGCCTCCACCAACCCGGCGGCGCTCTCCTACGACCCCGCCTTCGCCTACGAGGTCGCGGTCATCGTCAAGGAGGGCCTGCGCCGCATGTACGGCCCGGACGCCGAGGACGTCTTCTACTACCTCACGGTCTACAACGAGACCAAGGTCCAGCCGGCCATGCCCGAGGGCGTCGAAGAGGGCATCCTCAAGGGCCTGTACCGCTTCCAGGAGGGCACCAGGCCCCAGGCCGACAGCCCGCAGCTCCAGCTGCTGGCGTCCGGCACCGCCATCCACTGGGCCCTGGAGGCGCAGCAGCTGCTGGCCGACGACTGGGACGTGGCGGCCGACGTGTGGTCGGCGCCGTCCTGGACAGAGCTCCGCCGGGACGCCCTGGAGTGCGACGCCGCCCGCCTGGAGGGCGAGGACCGCATCCCGTACGTCACCCGCGCCCTGGCCGGGGCCCCCGGCCCGGTCGTCGCGGTCAGCGACTGGATGCGGGCCGTACCCGACCAGATCGCGCCGTGGGTCGAGCAGGACTGGACCTCCATCGGCACCGACGGCTTCGGCCTCTCCGACACCCGCGACGCGGCCCGCCGCCACTTCGGCGTCGACCCGCAGTCGGTGGTCGTCCAGGCCCTTGCCGCCCTCGCCCGCCGCGGCCAGGTCAAGCCGGAAGCCGTCAAGGAAGCCCGGGAACGCTACGGGCTGTGACCCAGGGGCCCTCACCGGGCCCGCCCGCCCTCCGGGGCACCACAACTCCCGTGTGGAGGCCACCTTCCCGCGCCCGGGGCCTCCACACGGGAACCCACCACCGGCCCGGCCGACCACGCCCTGACTACGGCCGGGCCGGGCTGTCTTTTGGCACGTGGTCGTTTCGCGGTGTGGTCCTGGTGCGGGGTTGCCGGTGGCTGGGGCCGGTGCGCCTGCGGCGGGTGGGTGGTGGGTCGGAGGGGACGCCCGGTACCCCGTCCTCGGCGCGGGCGCATCTGGTACGTGGTACAGATCGGCCCCGCGTTCGCTCCGGTCCTGCGGGCGGGGCACCGGACATCCCCTCCGACCACCGCGCGTCGGCGACCGCCCCGCCGTACCGATCACCGTTACGGCCTCGGACGCCAGCCCCTTGGCAGGGCGCTGGTCGGGCGCACCTTCTGCTGCCCTGCAGTCGCCCTCCGGCCGGGCTCGCTCCGGGCGAGGCTTGCCCGAGCCGACGCATGTGATCGGTGAGGGACGGTGCCACCGTGCTGCAGTCGGCAACGGGCGTAGGCCGGAGGGGATGTACCGGGACCCGCCCGCAGGACCGGAGCGGACGCCGGGTCGGTCTATGCCACGTAGCAGATGCGCCCGCGCCGTGGGGGCACCTCCCGGCCGGAGGCTGGGGGAGGGTTCCGGTGCGTCCCCTCCGGCCCCGCGGCAACCACACAAGCCGCCCGAGGGCGAGCCCCACGCACCCACACCGATCAACGACCGGTACGTCAACGGCGCCCCAAAGGGGCGCGGGGAACTGCGCGCCCAGCCACAACCGCACCCGCACCCGCACCCGCACCCGCACCCGCACCCGCAGACAAAACGTCGGCACCCCGGCCACTGTCAGTGGCCCCCCGCATCATGGACCCATGCGCGCTGCCCGGCTGATCAGAATGGTGCTGCTGCTCCAGACGCGCCCGTCGATGACGGCCGCCGAGCTGGCACGGGAGCTGGAGGTTTCCGAGCGAACGATCGCCCGGGACGTCCTCTCGCTCTCCGAGGCCGGCGTGCCGGTCTACGCGGACCGCGGCCGGGCCGGCGGCTACCGCCTCATCGGCGGCTACCGCACCCGCCTCACCGGCCTCGGCCGCAGCGAGGCGGAGGCCCTCTTCCTGTCCGGAGTGCCCA
Source organism: Streptomyces caniferus (assembly GCF_009811555.1). GTDB lineage: Bacteria > Actinomycetota > Actinomycetes > Streptomycetales > Streptomycetaceae > Streptomyces > Streptomyces caniferus. The sequence goes on from NZ_BLIN01000005.1 coordinate 2,490,716, forward strand.
CGGCCCTGCGCGAGATGGGCCTCGCGGACGCCGCCTCCGCCGCCCGCCTGAAGGTCTCCGCCGCCCTGCTCCCGGAGCTGCGGGACGCCGCGACGGGCGCCGCCCAGCGCTTCCACCTCGACGCACCTGCCTGGTACCAGGAGCCCGAGACCCCCGCCCTGCTTCCGGAGATCGCCGAAGCGGTCTGGGACGACCGCCGGATCACCGCCCGCTACCGCCGCAAAGACACCGAGGTGGAGCGGGAGTTGGAGCCGTACGGCCTCGTGCTCAAGGCGGGCGTCTGGTATCTGGCGGCGCGTGCCGAGGGCGACCACCGCGTCTACCGGGTCGACCGCTTCACCGCCGTGGCGCCCGCCGGGAGCGGCACGTCCTCCGGCACCGACGACGCCGGAGGACGGTTCCGCCGTGACGATTCCTTCGACCTCCCGGCGTTCTGGGCCGAGCGGGCGGCCCAGTTCGCCCGGTCGATCCTGCGCGAGGAGGTGGTGCTGCGGCTCTCGTCGCGCGGCGCCCGCCAGCTGCCGTACGTCACCGAACGCGCCGCGGCCCATGAGGCACTCGCGCGGGCGCGGGCCGCGGGCGGCCCCGATGCGCAGGGCCGGCTGACCGTGACCCTGGCCGTGGAGTCCACCGAGGTCGCCTACGCACAGCTGCTGGCGCTCGGCCCGGAGGGCGAGATCCTCGCGCCCTCCGGGTTGCGTGAGCGCTTCGCGTCGGCCGCCCGCAGGACGGCCGCGTTGTACGCGGAGGCGGACGGGACACCGGACGAGCCGGATGCGGGCGAGCTATGACCCGCCGGCCGCCCCGGTCACCGGTAGGCGTCCGCCGCCGCATCCTTCCCCCCGAAGACGACCTCCTCGAAGTACGCGAAGCAGTCGGGCCGCGAACCGTCCGTGTCGGTGAAGTCGTACTCCTTCGCCAGCTGCCCGCTGGAGAGCGACCGGCCGCTCCACCGCTCCTTGGCCGGGTCGGCGGCCAGCGCCCGTACACCGCGGGCGATCAGGGCCGGCGATTCGGCGATGGCGAAGTGCGGCTCCTGGGCCACCGCGTCGCGCCAGGTCTCCTCGGTCACCCCGAAGTGGTCGAGCATCTCCTCGGAGCGCAGAAAGCCGGGGGTGAGCGAGACCGCCGTGCCGCCGTGCTCCTTCAGCTCGGCGGCGAGGCCGAAGGCGATGCGGTGCGGTGCGTTCTTGGTGAGGTCGAAGCAGAGGTTGTCACGGTAGGTGCGGTTGAAGGCGGCGGTCCCGTCGGTGACCTCGACCACCAGCCCGCCGGGCCGCCTGATCAGCAGGGGCAGGGCGTAATGGCTGGTGATGATGTGGGTGTCGACGCCCAGGCGGAACATCCGCAGCCCCTTCTCCAGGTCGATGTCCCACAGCCTGGTGTCGAACTCGATCAGCCGGTCACCGCCCCAGACGCTGTTGACCAGCACATCCAGCCGCCCCTGCTCCCGGTCGATGCGCTCGGTCAGCGCCTTGACCTGCGCCGGTTCCAGGTGGTCGGTCGGTACGGCGATGCCGGTGCCGCCCGCCCCGGTCACCAGCTCCGCGGTCTGCTCGATCGTCTCCGTGGACCGGCCGACCTCGCTGACCCGTTCCCGGGTCGTCCGTCCCGTCACATACACCAGGGCGCCGGCCCGCCCCAGCTCGACCGCCATCGCGCGCCCGGCCCCACGGGTCGCCCCGGCGACCAGCGCCACCCGTCCCGCCAGTTCCTGCTGTCCCGTCACGTACGCCACTCCTCGCTGTCAGGTGCCTCGCATCCGTACACGGCGACCGTGACAGGTAAACCCGACACCTCCTGTCCGGATTCACCGACCGCCCCCAGCAAAGAGGCCCGCCCACCGCTGCGCCCAGCGCACCCACCGCGTTGCGCCCGCAATCCACCCACCCCTACGAGCACCCATCCCCTACGGACGCAGCGCGCGCACACTCCCCCCGCTCCGCAGCCGCCCGACGACCTGCGCCGCGGCACCCGGCCCACCCGCCCCGACCGGCGCGGCGAACGTGCCCCCGTCGCCGGTGGCCCGTACCCCGCCCGTCACGTCGAAGCCGCCGACCTCCTGGCTGCCGGCCGCGAGCAGGTACCACTTGCCGGACTTCGCCCGCCAGCGGACGTCCCCCGCCACGGGGGCACCGAAGCGGCTGCAGGCGGCGGTGTTCGCGGCCCGGCCGGCGATCGCGGCGGGCTCGGCCGGGCGCGCGGCGGGCGGCAGGAACTGCAGCGTCACGCTGCCGGGCCCGCGCCAGGTGTCGGCGCGGGTGCACATCCAGGTCGCGCTGCCGCCGCCCTCCGGGAGGCGCTGCTCGGCGAACGCCCAGTTGCTGACGGACCGTACGCCGGCGCCCCGCAGCGACCCGAGCGAGCAGACCGTACGGGCCCAGCCCTGCAGGGCCGGGGCGCCGGTCGCCTCCCCCGGTCCGGCGGCCGGGGTGCCGCCGGGCGGCAGGGAGGTGAGACGGACGGGGACGAGGTCGTCGAGGTCGGTCACCAGGAAGGGCGGGTTCACCGCGGCCGCGCCGATCCGGGTCGAGGGCCGGAACTGGGCCGCCGGCCAGTGTCCGCAGACGGCGCTCCCCACCGGCGGTGTCGGGATCCGGTCGGTGACCCCGTCCGGAGCAACATGCAGCCCGTGCACCGGGGCGGCCGGTGCCACCAGGTCGCGGACGGTGACATCGGAGATCCACGGCGCGAGCAGATACCGCATCCAGCCGTTGCCGCGTCCGATCACCAACGCGGCGCCGGTCGTCGGGTCCGCGTCGTCGACCCGTGCGAAGTGCAGGGTGGGCGTGGCGTCTTCGGGCTCGGCGTAGCGCACCAGGCGTTCGCCGTCGTGGAGGACCACGACCATCACGTTGTCGATCAGGCCCGCGTACAGCAGCTGCGGCGGATGGTCGGGCGGCCGGGTGGAGGTGCCAGCGGACGCCACGATCCGGGCGTCCTCGGGCGGCGCCGCCCACACCCGCAGCGCCCGCCCCAGCAGCTCCTGGTCGCCGGCCTGCCGGCCGCGGGCGGGCCAGGCGGTGAAGTCCACCCGCGAGGTGTCCGTCCACTGATCATTGGGGGTGCGCAGCAGCCGCCCCGGGTCCAGCGCGCGCTCCGCGACGGTCTCCGTGTGCCCGGTCCGGTCCCCGTCCCCCCGCGACACCCCGGCGACCACCCCGCCGACCGCGAGCAGCGCCGTCAGTGCGACCGCCACCCGCACCCGCTGCCGACGGCGCAGCAGGTCCGTCGGCCGCATCTGCACCGTGCACGGGTCGAACTCCCCCGAGTTCAGCAGTGCCCCGGCACCGGCCCCGGTCTCCCGGTCCAGCTGCGCCGCCGCCCGCTGTGCCGCGTCCGGCTCCTCGACCCCTGCCCGCGCCAGCACGCCGCGTGCGGCGTCCTCGTCCAGGCCCTCCAGCTGCCACAGCCCGATGGCGGCCCGTACCGGGGCCGGGACGGCGGACAGCGCCTGGTCCAGGGCGAGTTCCTCGGCGCCGCCGGCCCGCGGGAAGAGCCGCAGCCCCCAGACCTGGGGCATGGCCGCCGGTCCCCGCACCGGCCGGTCCTCGTACGCCAGCGCCAGCCGCAGGGCCCGCAGCCGCACCACGTCGTAGCCCGGCTCGGCCGCCGGGCCGCGCTGGGCCGGCAGTCCGCCGTCGGGCCGCCGCAGCCGGGCCCGCGGCAGCGCCCGCTGGACCAGTCCGTGTGCGGTCAGGACCCGGCGGTGGCGGCCCATCGACGGGGGCAGCACGAGATAGGCGAGGCGGACGAGCCGTGGATAGTGCTCGACGAGGGCCGCCTCGGCCCGTTCGACATCGGCCCGGGTGCGTTCGTCCATGGGCATGGCCTGGAACAGCCCTTCGCGCAAGGGTGGATATACCGTCGTTCGGTCGTTGCACGCCGTCCAACGAGTGATCCTTGGGGCGGTCACCCGACGGAGGACCGGCCGGGGTGAGCGAACCCGATCCGAACACCCCGTCACCGGCGCGCCCGCCGCGTCACCGATCCGGATAACGACCCCGCCGCATCCGGGGTACTCCGCATGCGGCGGGCGCCGGCAGGGCAGATGCTGGAGCGGTGATGGACGAGACGGAGTTCTGGGAACTGATCGACGGTTCCCGCGAGGCCGCCGAGGGCGACCCCGAGGAGCAGGCCGACGCGCTGGTCGAGCGGCTCCTCGGGCTCGACCCGGATGCCGTCGTGGACTTCGCCCGCCACTTCGAGGCCCGCTACAACCGGGCGTACTCCTGGGACCTGTGGGCCGCGGCCTCCGTCCTGCTGGGCGGCGCGAGCGACGACGCCTTCGACTACTTCCGCTGCTGGCTGATCGGCCAGGGCCGGGAGGTCTTCGAGGGTGCGCTGCACGACCCGGACCAGCTCGCCGAGCTGCTGGACGACTTCGACGAGTCGGTGGACGGCGACGCCGAGGAGCTGGGCTATGCGGCCGACGAGGCGTACGAGCAGATGACCGGCGGGGTGATGCCGGACCTGGAGCTGCCCCCGCCGCCCCGCGAACCGCTGGGCAGCTACATCGACTTCGACGATCAACGAACCATGGCGGAGCGCTTCCCCACCCTCTGGGACCGTTTCAAGCCGTAGGACGCGCGGCGTCCCGGAGCCACGGCGGGCCGGGCCCGGCCCCGGGATGTCACCACCGGCCCGTCGGTGCGGGCAGTATGGGCCCCATGCGGATCGCGATCACCGGCTCGACCGGTCTCATCGGCACGGCGCTCGTACGCTCCCTGCGCGCGGACGGCCATGACGTCGTCCGGCTCGTACGGCGCGCGCCCGCGGCGGCCGACGAGGTGCGCTGGGACCCCGGCCGCCAGGAGGTCGACACCGCCGGGCTGGTGGGCTGCGAGGCGGTCGTCCATCTGGCCGGCGCGGGGGTCGGCGACCACCGCTGGACGGCCGCCTACAAGCAGGAGCTCCGCGACAGCCGGGTCCTGGGCACCCGGGCCCTCGCCTCGGCGCTGGCTTCCCTGGACGCTCCGCCGGGAGTCTTCGTCAGCGGCAGCGCGATCGGCTACTACGGCGACACCGGCGACCGGCGGACGGACGAGAGCGCGCCGGCCGGCCACGGGTTCCTGCCGGAGCTCTGTGTGGCCTGGGAGGACGCCGCGAAGCCGGCCGAGGACGCCGGCATCCGTACCGTCTTCCCCCGTACCGGCCTGGTCGTGGCGCGCTCGGGCGGCGCCTGGGGCCGGCTCTTCCCCCTCTTCCGGCTCGGCCTGGGCGGCCGGCTCGGCGACGGCAGCCAGTACTGGAGCTTCATCTCCCTGACGGACCACATCAGGGCGCTGCGCCACCTCATCGACACCGGGGGCCTGAGCGGACCGGTCAACCTCACGGCGCCGGAACCGGTCACCAACCGCGAGGTCACCGCCGTCATGGGCCATGTCCTCCACCGCCCCACGCTGTTCACCGTGCCGGCGCCGGTCCTGCGTGCGGCCCTGGGCGAGTTCGCGGGCGATGTGCTGGGCAGTCAGCGGATCGTTCCGCGGCGGCTGCTGGACTCCGGGTTCGCGTTCGCCCATCCGCGCATCATCGAGGCGGTCCGGGCCGCGTAGCCGTACGGGCCGCGCACTCCTCCGGACCGCTCGGGCGCCCGGACCGCTCGGTCACCGGGCTGCGGAGTCGTCCCAGCCGCGGAGTCGTCCGCGTCACACCGCCGTCCGGGCGGCATAGCCGCAGTGCCGGACGGGAAGCTTTGGCCAAGGGGCGCGGTCGACGCGCCCCTGGACGCCCCCTGTCGAACGTGACCGCTGCCGCCTTCCTGCCGTCCTCGCACGCCTCTTCTCGGTATCCCCACGGCGGCACCGGGCACGACTGGGGTGCGCCGTCGTTGGGACCGACCTCGGGAGGGGCATGTGCTGCGCACCGCATCGGCCGTGGACGTCGTCATCGTGGGGGCCGGTCCGGCCGGACTCGCCGCCGCCCGCCATCTGACCGGCGCCGGAGTGTCCGTCACCGTCCTGGAGGCCGCGCCACGGATCGGCGGCCGGTCCGTCACCGACCGCCTCGACGGCTTCCGGCTGGACCGCTGCGGGCGGCCGCTGGCCGTCTCCGCAACCGAGCTGCGCCGGGCCCCGGGCCTCGGCGATCTGACACTCCGTCCGTTCGCGCCCGGTCTGAGCGTCCACAACGGACAGCGGACCCAGCGCATCAGCGCGCCCCGCAGCGCGAAGGGCGCGCTGTCCGCGGCGCGTGCCCTCTCGCGGGCCGGCCGCCGCGCGGAGCGCCGGACGGACCGTCAGGCCGTCCGCCTCACCGACCGGCGGACCGCGGAGCACCCGGACCGCCGCACGGTCCGGCGTATCGACCGCCGCGCCGACACCCCCACGGCTCCCCCCGCCGGCGCCACCCCCGCGCCCTCCGCCGACCGTCCGATCCGCGACGCGCTGGCCGACCGCCCCGCCTTCCCGCACCGCGGCCATGACACGTTCCTGCGGCCCCTGCTGGCCGCGCTGCTGTGCGATCCCCAGCTGCACGGTTCCAGCCGGGGCGGGGCGGCGGCCCTGCGCGCCTTCGCACAGGGCCGGCTGTGGCTCCCGGCCGGCGGCGTGATGGCCGTCCCCGAGCTGCTCGCCGCCGCGCTGCCGCCGGGCACGGTCCGCACCTCCGTGCAGGTCACGGCCGTCTCGACCACCGGCGTCAGCACCGCTGAGCACGGCCACATCCCCTGCCGGGCGGTAGTGGTGGCCACCGGCGCACGCGATGCGGCCGAGCTGCTGCCGGGGCTGCGGGTGCCCGCCTTCCACCCCGTCGCCGTCCTGCACCACACCGGGGCGGCCTGCGGCGGCCGGGGCACGCCGTCCCGCGACACGGCCCTGATCCTGCCCACGGACGGCGCCGTCGCCTACAGCTACGCCGCCGGCGCCATCGACCCGTCCCGTACACCGCCGGGCCGGTCCCTGATCACCACGACCGTGCTCGGCGCCGCGGCGACACTGCCGCTGTCCGTGCTCGACAAGACGATCCGCCCCGAGCTCGACCGGATCTACGGCGCGCACACCGACGACTGGCAGCTGCTGACCGCCCATCACGATCCGTACGCCGTACCCGCGATGCCGGCGCCGCACGACCCGGAGCGCACGGTGCGGGTGCTCTCCGGCCTCTATGTGTGCGGCGACCATCGCGACACCAGCACGCTCCAGGGGGCGCTGAACTCGGGCCGGCGCGCCGCCCGCGCGCTCCTCCAGGACTTCGGCCTGCCGGCCTGCACGACGGAACCGGACACCCTGCCCACGGCGGCCTGAGCCGGGTGTCCGGTCCGGCCGTCATCCCAGCGCCGCCACCCGTTCGCGGTACCCCCGCACGGGCGCCGCGTCCCGGTAGGGCTCCAGGCGGCGCTCGAACTCCCTGACGTACTCATGGGCGCGTACGGACCGCATCTCGGAGGCCTGGAGCGCCGCCTCGGCACCCAGCGTGCAGGCCTGCTCCAGCTCGCCCAGGCCCAGCCGCGCGGTCGCCAGCACCACCCGGCAGAAGAGCCTGCTGCGGGCGAACCCGGCCGCGCGCAGCTGGAGCGAGCGCTCGGCGTGCTGGGAGGCGGCGCGGTACTGCTGGAGATCGCGGTGGCAGTGCGCCAGTTCGTCGGCGAGCTGCGCCTCGTCGAAGAAGCGCGCCCAGTACGGGGTGTCGTCACCGGGGCGGACGGTCTCCAGCGCCCGTTCGGCGCGGGCCAGCGCCGTCGTGCAGGCCCGGACCTCGCCCAGGACGCCGTGGCCGCGTGCCTCGGCGGAGTGCAGCAGCGCCTGCACGGCGGGCGGCGCGCTGCTGCCGATGCCCTGCTGGGCGACCCGGGCGAGCTGCACGGCTTCCCTGCCGTTTCCCTGCCGTGCCCCAGGTAGACGGCCTGCCGGCTCATGGTCACCAGGACGTAGGACCCGTACGCCCGGTCCCCGGCGGCCTGGGCCAGCCGCAGGGCCTGGACGAAGTACCGCTGGGCCAGCCCGTGGGCGGCGATGTCGTACGAGGTCCAGCCCGCCAGCCGGGTCAGATCGGCGGCGGCCGCGAAGAGCCGCCGGCCGGTGGCCTCGCCGTAGCTGCCGCGGAGCATCGGCTCGGCCTCGTGTTCCAGATAGCGCACCAGGGCCTGCCGGGCGTGACCGCCGCCGTAGGCGTGGTCCAGTGCCCGGAACAGCTCGCCGACCGAGCGCAGCGCCGCGATGTCGCCGGAGGTGACCTTGGAGCCCTGGGTGCGGTCGACCCGGTCGGTGCGGCGCTGACGGGGCACCGTGACCCGGCCCTGTGCGGGGACCCGGCCCGCCCCGTCGACGGGGGGCTCGCCGCGGGCGACCCGTTCGTCGGCGCGGCCGATCAGCCAGTCGCGGCTGGGCACCACGAGTCCGGCCGGGGTGAAGGCGATCTTGCGGAGCTCGGCGTGGCTGCCGGAGTCCTTGCGCCACAGGCCGCTGACGATGTCCACCGCCTCGCTGGGGCTCGCGGCGAATTCCAGTCCGGCGTACACCGGCGCACAGGCGTCCAGGCCGAGGTCCTGGGCGGACAGCCGGCGTCCCAGCCGGCGGGTGAACACCTCCGCGATCAATGCGGGGGTGGTGCCCCTGGGCTGCTGGCCGCGCAGCCAGCGGGTCACCGACGTCTTGTCGTAACGGAGGTCGAGGCCGTGCTCGATGCCGAGCTGATCCACCCGTCTGGCCAGCCCGGCATTGGAGAATCCCGCCTCGGCGATGAGCGCGGCGAGCTGGCGGTTGGGGGTGTGGTGCGGGGGTCGTTCCGTCATCAGCTTTACCGGTCTCCTGCCTTCCGGGCCGCTGCCGGGTTCGGCGGACCCTGTCCGGCATGCTCATCGCCCTTGTGGAACGGCGTGAATGTAACGGCCTTCGGGGCCCTAATCGGCGCCTCCTCGTCGCGTTCATCCGATCGTGTGAGCAGGGACGGGAGGGCCGGACACCGGCCGCCTGCCGGGTCCGGAAGCGGCGGCCGTACAGTGGCATGGGCGCGAAGTGGCATCAACGTTGCAGCAAAGTGCAACAAAGGTTCGTAGAGGAGCTGCCGTGACTGCGATCTCTCGGGGGGAGACCCCCGTTCCCGAGGGGCTGCGCTTTGTGCATCTGGGTTTCGGCGCCGACGCCGTGGAGTACGAATCCGCATGGCAGGAGCAGCGCCGGGTGCACGCCGCCCGGTTCGCCGACGAGCTGCCCGACACCTGCCTGCTGCTGGAGCACCAGGCCGTCTACACCGCGGGGCGCCGTACGTCCGACGCCGAGCGCCCGCTGGACGGGACCCCGGTCGTCGACGTGGACCGCGGCGGGAAGATCACCTGGCACGGGCCCGGCCAGCTGGTGGGCTACCCCATCCAGAAGCTGCCGCGCCCGGTTGACGTCGTGGCCCATGTCCGCCGGCTCGAAGAGGCGCTGATCCGGGTCTGCGCCGAGTTCGGCGTGGAGGGCACCCGGGTCGAGGGCCGCAGCGGCGTGTGGGTGCTGGGCGACGCCGTCGGCGCGGCCGAGGAGTCGGCGGCCCTGGGCGGGCTGAACCTCGACTTCGACCCGCGGGTGGCGGACGAGCTGTTCGACCCGCGGCTGAACGGTCCCGAGTACGCGCCGTCCAACGCCGGCCAGCGCCGCGAGGACCGCAAGCTCGCCGCGATCGGCATCCGCGTCGCCAAGGGCGTCACGATGCACGGCTTCGCGCTGAACGTGAATCCGGACAACACCTCGTTCGACAAGATCGTGCCGTGCGGCATCCGGGACGCCGGCGTCGCCTCGCTGGCCGGCGAGCTGGGCCGCGAGATCACCATCGCCGACGTCCTGCCCGTCGTCGAGAAGCACCTGCGGGACGTCCTGGAGGGCGCCGAACTGCTCCCCCGCGCGGTCTGACCGGACGGTCGCCGGCCGGGCCCCCGCGCCGGACGGCCGCCCGCCCCGGGGCCTCCCGGGGGCCGCCGGGAATGCAACCCCGTCATTGGCGGTTGCCCCGCACGTAAAGACGTGCGAATCAACGGGCGTACCCTGGTGTGCGCCGAAGAAACGAAGTCGTAGGGAGCCGGTCGTGTCCGCAGTCGCACCCGACGGACGCAAGATGCTGCGCCTGGAGGTCCGGAACAGCCAGACGCCCATCGAGCGCAAGCCCGAGTGGATCAAGACCCGGGCGAAGATGGGTCCCGAGTACAACCACCTCCAGGGCCTGGTCAAGAGCGAGGGTCTGCACACGGTCTGCCAGGAGGCGGGCTGTCCCAACATCTTCGAATGCTGGGAGGACCGCGAGGCGACCTTCCTCATCGGCGGCGACCAGTGCACCCGCCGCTGCGACTTCTGCCAGATCGACACCGGCAAGCCGCAGGAGCTGGACCGCGACGAGCCCCGCCGGGTCGCCGAATCCGTGCAGACCATGGGCCTGAAGTACGCCACGATCACCGGCGTCGCGCGCGACGACCTGGACGACGGCGGCGCCTGGCTCTACGCCGAGACCGTCCGGCAGATCCACGCCGCGATGCCCGACACCGGCGTGGAACTGCTCATCCCGGACTTCAACGCGGTCCCCGAGCAGCTGGCCGAGGTCTTCTCCTCGCGCCCCCAGGTCCTCGCGCACAACGTCGAGACCGTCCCGCGCATCTTCAAGCGCATCCGCCCCGGCTTCCGCTACGAGCGCTCGCTGGAGGTCATCTCCAAGTCCCGCGAGGCCGGTCTGGTCACCAAGTCCAACCTCATCCTGGGCATGGGCGAGGAGCGCGAGGAGATCAGCCAGGCGCTGCAGGACCTGTACGACGCGGGCTGCGAGCTGATCACGATCACCCAGTACCTGCGCCCCTCCGTGCGTCATCACCCGATCGAGCGCTGGGTCAAGCCCGCCGAGTTCGTGGAGCTCCAGGAGGAGGCCGAGGAGATCGGCTACGCCGGCGTCATGTCCGGCCCGTTGGTGCGCTCCTCCTACCGCGCCGGCCGCCTCTACCAGCAGGCCATGGACCGGCGCGAGGCCGAGGCGTCCAGTCAGGCGGTTTGATTTCCCCGGCGCGCCGTCTTGTGAAACGTGGCACATGCTGAGGACGCGGCCCGCACTCCCCCTGACGGGGGGCGTGGGGGCCGCGTCAACGTTTCATCGGTGTTTGACCGGCAGGTCATCCGTTGGTAACACCTATCCGTGACGATGGATGCACGCACCGCTCCCGCACCTACTCCTGCTTCTCCGAACGAATCAGAGGGAGTCACCCACCATGCAGGCCGCGCCGCTCCGCGCCAATCCCGCCCTCCCCATCCCTTCGGTCACCGGTGCCCTGCGCGCCGTCGAGGCCGTACTGATGCGCGGCGGACAGCGCACCGCCCGTCGTAACGCCTGGACATCGGTCCTGGAGGACCGCCGCCGCGCCAAGGACCGTCACGAGGCCGAGTTCGTACTGGAGGCCGCGGCGACCCACCGCCCGCACGCCACGTAGACTGCGCTGTATGGCGAGGAAGGTAAAGGCTGAGGGCGCTGACGGCGCTGCCGGCGCTGAGAACACCGGGCGGCTGAAGCAGATCGCCCTGACCTACAAGATGACCCGTCGGGTCGACTCCAAGGTCGGTCTAGTCGTCGCTGGTGTAGGCATCGTCGTATTCGGCGTCCTCCTTGCCATCGGCTTCGCGATCGGCCACCCCATCTACGCGGGAATCCTGGGCTTCGTCCTGGCCTTCCTCGCGATGGCGATCGTCTTCGGACGGCGCGCCGAGCGAGCTGCCTTCGGGCAGATGGAGGGCCAGCCGGGCGCGGCGGCCGCCGTGCTGGACAACGTCGGCCGCGGCTGGACGGTCACCCCCGCGGTGGCCATGAACCGCAGCCAGGACGTGGTCCACCGCGCCGTCGGCAAGGCCGGCATCGTGCTGGTCGGCGAGGGCAACCCGAACCGTCTCCGCGGCCTGCTGGCCGCCGAGAAGAAGCGGATGGCGCGCACCGTCGCCGACGCCCCGGTCCACGACATCATCGTGGGCGACGGCGAGGGCCAGGTGCCGCTGAAGAAGCTCCGTACGACGCTGCTGAAGCTGCCGCGGGTACTGCCCGGCGCACAGGTGACGGCCGTCAACGACCGGCTCAAGGCTCTGGGTGACCTGATGAGCAACATGCCGGTCCCGAAGGGCCCGATGCCGAAGGGCATGCGGATGCCCAAGGGCGGCGGCAAGACCCGCTGACCGCGTCGGCCGCATCCGGCCGACGCACCCGATACTCCGACGAACGACGAAACGCCCCGGGCCTGTGGCTCCGGGGCGTTTCGTCATAGGGCTTCGTATGCGGGCCTGCGTACGGGGCGACGGGCCCGGGTGCCCGGCGCGCCGGGCAGGGCGCTGAGGGCCAGGGCTGAGGGCCAGGGGTACCCCCGGAAGGGTGGTGTACGAGCTCAGATCGCGCCGGGTGCGGCCGGTACCGCCCGGGACTCGGCGTAAGGGCGTACGCGCCTAGAGACGTGCGGGCGTACGGACGTGCGGGCCGTATGGGCTCAGATGCGGACCTGTACGGCGCGCGAGAGGCGGTCGTGCAGCCCGCGCCCGTCCCGGTCCCACACGACGGCCGGGATGACCACGACGAGCAGCACCGTGCGGAGCACGACCCTCGGCAGCGAGAGCCGGCCGCCGCCCTCGGCGATCACCCGCAGGCCCAGCAGCCGCTTGCCGGGCGTGAAGCCGACCGTGCCCACCGTCAGCACGCTGAGGACCGCGAAGACCAGCAGCGCCCAGTTGCTCGCCGACTGCGCCTTACCGCCGCTGAGCAGCCCGTACGCGATGAGCATGCACAGCGCCCAGTCGAGGAAGAGCGCGGCGAAGCGCCGTCCGGGGCGGGCGATCGAGCCCGGCCCGGTCTCCGGCAGCCCGAGCTGCTGCCCGCGGTGTCCGAACTCGACACCCATGTCCTCGGCTGCCGCGCGGGGCCCGGAGATCCACGATCCGATTGCTTGCCTGTTGTCCACCCGACCACGGTACTGCGACCGCATACATTCGCTGCGCCGAGGTCCGGTACGGGACGGTTCGGGCCCTGCTTCCGGTACGGGCCCCGAGGCGGTCCGGAAGGGGCGCAATGACGCGGCCGGACACCGGAGCGGACGGCCGCCACCCCGGGCCAAAGTGTCTCTTTATGGGTCACACTGGTGAATAAAGGCAGGCGCGCGCCGGTTAACCTCGGCGAAACAAATGGGTCATGCTTGGGAAATCCCGCCTGCCTATGGTCGGGCAACGCGCCACCGCACATGGTCGCGTTCCGAGTAGCAATCCCGCGTCCGCCGACCGGTGACCGGGCTAGGAGGAGTTGGATGTTCCAGAACGCCGACGAGGCCAAGAAGTTCATCGCGGACGAGGACGTGAAGTTCGTCGACGTCCGGTTCTGCGACCTGCCCGGTGTGATGCAGCACTTCACGATCCCGGCGAAGGCGTTCGACCCGGCCGAGGAACTCGCCTTCGACGGTTCCTCGATTCGCGGCTTCCAGGCCATTCACGAGTCCGACATGGCGCTGCGCGCCGACCTGTCGACGGCTCGCGTGGACCCGTTCCGCCGCGACAAGACCGTCAACATCAACTTCTTCATCCACGACCCGATCACCGGCGAGCAGTACAGCCGTGACCCGCGCAACATCGCCAAGAAGGCCGAGGCCTACCTCGCCTCCACCGGCATCGCGGACACCGCGTTCTTCGGCCCCGAGGCCGAGTTCTACGTCTTCGACAGCGTGCGCTTCGAGACCGGCGCGAACCAGTCCTTCTACCACATCGACTCCGAGGCCGGCGCCTGGAACACCGGCTCGGAGGAGAACAACCGCGGTTACAAGGTCCGCTACAAGGGCGGCTACTTCCCGGCCCCGCCGGTCGACCACTTCGCCGACCTGCGCGCGGAGATCTCCCTGGAGCTGGACGCGGCCGGCCTGCAGGTCGAGCGCCAGCACCACGAGGTCGGCACCGCCGGCCAGGCGGAGATCAACTACAAGTTCAACACGCTGCTCGCCGCGGCCGACGACCTGATGCTCTTCAAGTACATCGTGAAGAACGTCGCCTGGCGCAACGGCAAGACCGCGACCTTCATGCCCAAGCCGATCTTCGGTGACAACGGCTCCGGCATGCACGTCCACCAGTCCCTGTGGCAGGGCGGCAACCCCCTCTTCTACGACGAGCAGGGCTACGCGGGCCTCTCGGACACCGCCCGCTACTACATCGGCGGCATCCTCAAGCACGCCCCGTCGCTGCTGGCCTTCACCAACCCGACGGTGAACTCCTACCACCGCCTGGTCCCCGGCTTCGAGGCCCCGGTCAACCTGGTCTACTCGCAGCGCAACCGCTCCGCGGCCATGCGTATCCCGATCACGGGCTCGAACCCCAAGGCCAAGCGCGTCGAGTTCCGCGCCCCGGACCCGTCCTCGAACCCGTACCTCGCCTTCTCCGCCCTCCTCCTCGCGGGCCTGGACGGCGTCAAGAACAAGATCGAGCCGGCCGAGCCGATCGACAAGGACCTCTACGAGCTCGCCCCCGAGGAGCACGCGGGCGTCCCTCAGGTCCCCACCTCCCTCCCGGCCGTCCTCGACGCCCTCGAGGCCGACAACGAGTACCTCCAGCAGGGCGGCGTCTTCACCTCCGACCTGATCGAGACCTGGATCGACTACAAGCGCACCAACGAGATCGCCCCGATCCAGCTGCGCCCGCACCCGCACGAGTTCGAGCTGTACTTCGACATCTAGAAAGAAGAGCTCGAACTCGGCAGCCGACGGAAAAGCTCAGAGCGGTTGCCTCCACCCAGTGGAGGCAACCGCTCGTCGCCTGTCACGACCCCTCTGTTTCATGGGCACCCAGAGCCCAACTGGATACGCGTCTGAACTCGCCCACTTCGACGCGCCCGGGACGCTATCCCACCTCACGCGTCGGCTCGGCCTCGAACGCCATGAGCGTCAGTCCTGTGACGTGGATGACGGCATTCCACTCGTCCTGGGTCAAATCCGGGAATTCCTCCAGTACGCAACTGGGGACAGGACAGCCACCAGCGCTCATCACTACATTCACAAAGGCCAACCCCGAGCGGCTGAGGCACAAGCGCGGCCCTTGCTGGGGCTCCCCGGTGTGCAGCACCGCGATGCGCTGAGCCGCCTCCATGTTGTCGGGTGTCTCCGACGCGAAGTTCAGCAGCGCGGTCCGCAATTGCGCAGTGAGTTCGTCCTGGTGCAGGTCAGGGCGTTCCGAAATGGCCGCCAGCGCCTGGCAGAATCGCTCTCTCGCCACCGACCGGGGCGGTCTCGGGGTGACCTGCGACTGTTGGCCGGCATCGTCGTGCACAGGCTCGGGCTCCGACTGAAGACCCATGAAGATGAGCTTGGAGACCAGCAGTACGGCCTCCCACTCCTCCTGGCCCAGAGTCGGGCAATTCTCCTGCACCTGGCGCGGAAGGTCGCTCTGGTCCGCGTACAAGAGCACGTCCGGCAGCTCTACGTCATAGTCCGCAAGCCGAAGACCGAAGCTTCGTCCACAGGGGCGCTCCTCAGCGCCAAGGGTGACCAGCTCGACGCGCGAACGCTTGCCCAGCGCCTCCACAGCCAGTTCGCGCAGCGCGGTGGTGACTGCCGCACGGAGGTCGGCCTCGGTCGCGTCCCCCCTTTCGCCGACACGCAGCAGGGCATCGCGCAGGCGTCCGCGCGGCGATGACGGATTCATCGTCTCCTCCTACGGCCGCCGCCTGAGTCGAGCGGCTGGACGGTCGTCTTCTCCACGTACTTGTTGAACTCATCGATCTTGTCCGCCGGTACCGCGTAGCGACCCGGCTCGTTGGTCGGCTTGATCTCGTACTGCTTCAGCCAGGCCAACACTTCTGGCTTGCAGTGGAACTCCATTTTGTGGGTGTAATTCTTGCTCTTGCCCAGTGTGCCGGGGTTGACCTTGCCGGTCTGGGCGATCCACTTTGGCTGCCGTTCGTGGCCGGGCCTCGGGACAAGGCCCCCGTTCGGCTTCACTGCTGCGCTCGCCTTCGCTTCCGCCTCGCTGCCGTAGCGTTCGATGATGACTGGGCACTTCTTCTTCGCCAGGCCGAGTGGGTCGATCTCGGCGAAGGGATTGTCGACGTACCCGTGGGGGTCGGGGGCGGGCCCGAGGCCGAGCGGATCGGGGCTGAGATATCGGCCGGTGCGTGAGTCGTAATAGCGGAACAGGTTGTAGTGCAGGCCGCTCTCACGGTCGTGGTACTGACCTGGGAAGCCGAGACTGCACCCCACCACCGCCTCGCGGGGATCAACGGGAAGCGGTGTTCCCCACAGTGTGGTCCTGGAGTGCCAGGCAATCGCACCGTCTTCATCCACAAGTTCTGTGGGTGTGCCGACCAGGTCAGTGATGATGGAATAGAACCGCTCGTCGAATTCCTCTTGCGCCGGCTCGGATCCGCCGGCGGTTCGGTCCACCTGCGTCAGGACGCGGTAGCCGAACGGGTCCCACTCCCAGCTGGTGACCTGGACACCAGCCGACCCTGAACCGCTGCGCAGTTCTTCGGCAAGAACGGTGCCGTCCCAGGTGAACGTGGTCTGCTCCACCACAGTGGTGTTGTCGCCGCTCAGCCGCTGCTTGGCGATGCGGCGGCCAAGGGGGTCGTAGTGATAGCGCCAGAGGGTGCCGTCCGGGAGGGTGACCGTGGTGAGGCGGTCATCTGCGTCCCAGGAATAGTGCCAGCTGCGGGTGCCGCCGGAGAGCAACCTGCGGCATTGCTTGATAACCCGTCCCTGGCCGTCGTACTCGTAGCTGGTGCGGCCTGCCCGGCGGAGCAGCGTGCCGTCGTACGACCTCTTCCCCGCCGTGTCGTTCAGGCTCGCCTGCCCGGCAGTGTGGCTTCCCGTGTAGGCCAGGTTGCCCGCAGTGTCATAGGCATACGTCTCTGACCAGTTGTGTCCCGAGACGCTGGTGACCCGCCCCACCGGATCCAGATCGAAGGCTCGCGTCCCCAGCATGGTGTCCGTGAAACCGAGTAGCTGATCGTCCGGGCGGTAGGCGAAGGTGCGGTGTCGTAGCGCAGTCTCTGGTATGTCGGCACCAGGAGGCGCCGACATACCAGAGAGGGTCTGGGCCGTCATACGGTTGGCCGGATCCCAGGTCTGGGAGAGGATCGCCGCACCGAGATTGCGGCGGACCTCCCGACCGGCGAGGTCGTGGCCGAACCTGACCTCTCGCCCAGCGCTGACCAGCGCTGCCGGCCGACCGGCCGCATCATAGGTCCACCGGCTCTCTACACCGCTGGGGGTACGACGCAGGGTGCGCCGACCCAGCCGGTCGTAGCCGAATTCGATAACCGCCGAATCCTGTTGCTCCGTCAGCAGGCGGCCTGCTGCGTCGTACGTGAAGGCAAGGTCCGTGGCGCCGTTCGCCGCGTAGAGCAGACGGCCTTCGGCGTCGTAGTGGAATCGCGATCCACCGACCTGTGTGGCTTCTCGGACGACACGGTCGAGCAGGTCGCGGGTGTAGCGCACGGTCTGGCCCGCGCCGTTGGTCCGCGACGTCAGCCGGCCGGCCACGTCGTGGGTGTAGCTGATGTGCCGTCCGTTGAAGTCGGTCTCCTGCACGGCCCGGCCCATGGAGTCGTAGACGTAGCGCCACTGCTGCCCATGGGGGTTGGTGACGGCGATGAGCCGCAGCTCAGCGTCGTAGGCGAAGGTGAACCTGGCGCCGTCAGGGCCCGTGCGGGCGGAGACTCGGTCGAAAAAGGTGTATTCGAAGGAGGTGGTTCCGCCGGCCGCATCGACGTGCTGGCGCAGGTTCTCCTCTGCGTCGTAGGACCACCGCTCGGTGTGACCGTCGGGCCGGGTGCACCAGGCCGGCTGTCCTTCCACCGTCCAGCCGAAGGCCGTCACCGCGCCCATCGGATCGGTCACCAGCCGGGGTCGGCCGAAGGCATCCCGCTCACATGTGGTCACGGCCCCCAGAGGGTCAGTGACGGATACCGGCAACCCGGCGGCGTTGGCGGTGAGACGGGTTGTCTGGCCGATTGCATCGGTAACGGCTGTGAGATGACCGAAAGAGCCGTACTCATAGCTGGTGGTCGCTCCGGCCGGATCGATGATCTGCAGCAGGTTTCCGCAATCGTCGTACGCGTACTGCCAGCCTGAACCGTCCGCACCGACCATGAGCAAGGGCTGGTGGAGGTCGTTGTAGACAGCGGTCATCCGCGATCCATCGGGGCGGGTGACCGCGGTGGCGTCGCCCGCCGCGTCGTACTCCATCGTGACCGTAAGGCCCAGCGGGTCCGTCCGTCGCAGCAGTCGGTGGTACCGGTCCCATTCGAAGGTGGTGACCGCGCCCGAGGGGTCGGTCTCCTTTGTCGTCTGACCGCGCTCGTTGAGCTCGTAGACAGTGACCTGTCCCAGCGCATCGGTCACCCGGGTGCAGCGCGCCTCATCGTCATACACGAAGACGGCATCGAGGAACCCACCCTCGCCGCGGGTCTCGACACAGCGCCCGGCCGCGTCGTAGAGGTAGTCGTACCGATGCCGATTCCGGTCGGTCCAGGAGGTGATCCGGCCGTCCTGGTCATACGTGAAGCCCATCGGTACACCGGACGAGTTGGTGACCTCGGCGAGGTTTCCGTTGGCGTCGTAGGCGAATGCAGTCAGCAGCATTCCCACCGCGGAGTCGCCCTCGGCCTCCGCACTATGGGTTGGCTCGGTGGCCAACGCCACCGCGTCCGAACTCCTCGCACCCAGCAGGCGCAGCCCGGATATCCGTAGCCCTGCGGTCTCGACGCGGATCCGGTATCCGCCGCTGTGCCAGACCTCGCTGGGGGTGCCGTCGTCGGAATAGTCGATGTCGATCTGATTCCCGTGCCGGTCGGTGATGGCCGTCAGCGGGAGCTGTGAGGGGCTCAGCCCTCTCAGCTCACCCGTAACGTTGGCCGGCTGGGCAAAGTGCCAGGAGCGTCCCTCCTGCGGGTCGCTGATGCGGAGTCCACCGGGCGTTTCCGGGTCCCAGCTGAGCGGCCATCGGGGCCCCTCGACAGGGAGGACCGGCTCATCATGCCCGGGCACCGGGTAGACCAAGATCATGCCGTCCTCGGCAGCGAAGACGACACCTTCGTTGTCTAGTTCCAGGCGCTGGTCGAGGGTCGAGGACCACGACGGACCGAACCACCCGCCACAGCGGTACGAAGACACATGGGTTCGCGAAAGCAGTAGCGGCAGAACAGCCGGCAGGCTGACGTCCTCTTGAGCCAGGACCATCTCACCCGAGGCGATGTCGATCGGGTCGCTTCGACAGTTGCGGTCGTCCGCTGGGGTGCTGGTCTTGTGCGGTTCTGCTGCCCCGTTCCGCAGGGGCGATTTCGGTGAGCCGCTTCCCGGCTTCTTGCCGCCGGCCCGGTTACCGGTGCCGCTCCCCGGCGCCTTCAGGTCCTTCTTGTCGCCCTTGCCGATGCCTGTGAAGTGGTCGGCCAGCTTGCGGTCGTTGTCCTGATGGTTCTTGGCCATCTGCTTCACACCACGGGTCATGTTGTCGTCGAGGTGCTTGGCGGTCTTCTTGACGCCGGCCTCGATGCCGTCGATGACCCTGTCCAACATCGCGTTGGCCGCGTCAGCTATGGCGTCCTTGCCACGGGTACGCCCATGGTGACTTCTGGCACGGCCGATCTTGCCGCCTGCCTT
Source organism: Streptomyces caniferus (assembly GCF_009811555.1). GTDB lineage: Bacteria > Actinomycetota > Actinomycetes > Streptomycetales > Streptomycetaceae > Streptomyces > Streptomyces caniferus. Next base: position 2,510,271 of record NZ_BLIN01000005.1, read on the forward strand.
GTTCCGGAAGGTGCCACCTGCGCTCTGCAGGCCGGTCACTACGCGGTCGTGCTCATCCGGATCGAAACTGAACCCTCCGCCGGCGCCGCCGCCTCCGCCCCCACTGCCGCCGCCGGCACTGAGGAGTTCCATCGGGTTGTCCGCGGCCGATTTCGCGGAGTCCTTGGCATCCTGCACGCCCTGATGGAAGCCGTCCTTGCCGGCCTTGGCGGTCTGCCCCAGGTCCACTCCGTCCTTGACTCCGAGGGCGTTGGCGCCGATCTGGACGACCAGGTCGCCGACCATCGCACCCAGTGCCTCCTCGACGGGCGTCAGGGCGATGCTGATGACCTGTTCAGCGACCTGTTGACACACCTCCTTGAAGAGGCGCTTGACGATGACACGGGTCGCCTGGGTCGCGGCCAGAGCTCCGACCTCGGAAAGACCCAGAGTGAACGGCGCCGCCGCCTGCGCGGCGATCACTTCTGCGGCGAGGATGCCCAGCTGGACGATCGCGCCGATCTTCGCGCCCTCGATGAGGACCGCCACACCGTCCATGGCGGTGGCCGCCATGCGGCCACACTCCCCCAGGTTCTTGAGGTGAGTGCCATTGATCTTGCTCCAGTGAGCGTTGAGCGCCTCGACGGCCAACGAGCCACCCGCTGACCCCACCAACCCCTGGATGGCCGTGTGAGCTTCGTTGGCACCGTGGTCGATGTCATCGGCGAACTCCCGCATGGCATCCGCCATGTCCCGGTAGTCGTCCTCGTCAACGTTCGGCCATGAGACACCGATGATGTCGAGTACTTCGTCCGCCCAGCCAGGCAGCACTACACCCACGTAGAACACTCCCCCGTTGACCATTTCTCAGATGATCAAACACTTCCAGCTGGGCGAACAGCTTCTCAAGCGCCCTATGAGCCGTAGCGTGGCGCGTTTCCCGCAGACGCCTTCGCAAAACACCGCGCCGAACGCGCACCAGGCACTCCGCCACGGCCACGATGTGCACCAGTCGTGCACCCACCCAGCCTTCAGACGGCATCTGTGCAGGTCAGAACACTTCTCGTGCGGTACTTCGACATCTAAGAACGCCGCAGGTCAGAGCGGGTTTCCGCTCGCCTGGGCCGTCTTTGGGCCGTCGGCCGTGTTCTTCCCCTCCCGGAAGACGCGGCCGACGGCCTTTTTGTGGGCGCCGCTCACGCCGCGGCCGGCGCTGCCCCCGCTCGGCGGGACTACGCGGTCACCCGGTGCCCTTCACCCGCGGCGGCCCGGAGCAGCACCTCGGCGAGCGCGTCCGGTGCGGAGAGCATCGGCCAGTGCCCGGTGTCGAGTTCGAAGAAGGTCACGCGAGGCTCGGTGAGCACACGGAAGCGCGGGTCCCCCGACCGCACCAGGGACTCGACGGTGGCGATGCTCGTCCCCGTGCCGGTACAGAAGACGCCGCTCGTCGGCAGCCCGGCTGTGGCCCCCGACAGCCGGAGCGGCTGGGTGAGCGTGCCCAGCGGCTGCGGCGAGGCCAGGCGGACGAGCCGGGCCAGCGCGTCCGCGGGGACGCCCGCGACGCTGTTCCGGGCCTGCACGTCGTCGGGTGACGGCGGGAGGATCCGCCAGCCGTCCTCGGCCTGTTCGGCGCGTTGCCGCCACCCGTCGCGGACCGCCGGATCGGGCTCGAATTCGTCCACCAGGCCGTGCACCGAGAAGCCGTCCATCGGCAGGGGCGCCGACACGTACACGATCCGGGACACCCGTTCCGGGCGCCGGTCGGCGGCGCCCAGGGCCGGAAAGCTGCCGTGGCAGTGGGCGACGAGCACCACCTCCGGTGCGTCCACGTGATCGATGAGCTGCACCAGATCCTCGATATGGGTCTCCAAGTTCGTTCCCGGGCCCGCCAGATGGCGGCGGTCGCCATTGCCCGTGAGCGTGGCCGCGTAGGCCTCGGCTCCCCGCTCCCGTAGCCGATCCCCCAGGTCCTGCCACAGCCAGCCGCCCATATGACCGCCCGGCACCAGCACATACGTCGTCATCCATGCCTCCTCGCACAGCTCGGCTGCGCGGCCGACCCCCGTTGACCCGGCCGCGCATGCCGTTACGGTAGGAACTCCCCCTGAGGGAGGTTCAAGGCCATGACCGTGTCCGCGTCCCCTGACGGCATGTGGAGCATCGGCGAACTCGCCGAGCAGGCAGGCGTCACCGTCAAGACCGTCCGGTTCTACTCGGACCGCGGCCTGTTGCCCGAGGCCACCCGCAGCGCCGGGGGCCACCGTCGGTACGGCCCCGAGGCCCTGGACCGGCTCCGTCTGATCCGTTCGCTGCGCACCCTCGACCTGCCGCTGCCGCAGGTCGACCGGATCCTCGCCCAGGAGGACGGGCCGGGCGCCACGGACGCCCTGGAGGACGCCGTCGCGGGGCAGCTCCGAGAACTCGGCACGCAACTGTCCTCCCTGCGCTGGCGGGAGGCCGCCCTTCGCCTTCTCCGCGACTGCACCCCCGAGGAACGCGCCGACCGCCTGCGCCTGATCGGTGCCGTGACCATCCCGCCCAACACGGACGCCCTGGCCCGCTTCTGGCGTCACGTACTCCCCGCGCGACTCCCGGCCCGCCTGCTCTCCACGCTGCTCGAAGCGGCGGTGCCGCAGCCCCCCGCCGACCCGACCCCGTCCGAGGTCCTGACCTTCGTCCGGCTGCACGCCGTCGCGACCGACCCCCGCGTCCGCGACATCGACATCCGCCGCCTCGCAGCCCGGACCCCCGCCGAGGCCTGCCGCCCGGCCGTCCTCTACGAAGGGCTCGCCGAGGCGTGCGCGCTCGCCTCGGCGGACGTACGAGCCCAGCGGCCTCCGCACGCGGGCGAGGCTCTCGACTGTTTCGTCACCGCCCACGCCGGTTTGCACAACACGCGGGACACCCCTGACTTCCGCCGCCGGCTCAGCACCCAGCTGGCCCAGCTCGCGCATCCCCTCATAGACCGCTACTGGCAACTCGCCGGCGACCTCCCCTCCGCTTCCTCGCAGCCGACCATCGGCGCCATGGACGACTGGCTCCGCGCGGCGCTGGACGCGGAGGTCGCCCAGATGGACGAGTCCGATGTCCGGGCCGGCCGCGACCATGGCGAAGGGCGTCCGTTGGCTCGTGCGTGACGACACGCCTGGACGCCCTTCTGGGCGGTCGGCCGCCTCGTCGACGGAATCCTCCTGAGCCGGTTCCTGCCGCACCTCATCAGAGTCCGTCACGTCTGCCCGGCCGGCGCATTCGGCCGAGTGGCCGGGCCGGGCAACCTTCGCCCGGTGCCCGATCCCACTGCGCCGAGGCAAACTGGCGGTATGCCTGAATTGCCGGAGGTCGAGTCCCTGTCGCGGTTTTTGGGTGAGCGGCTGGTCGGCCGGTCCGTCGCGCGGGTGTATCCGGTCTCCATCCATGCACTGAAGACCTATGACCCGCCGGTCAGCGCGCTCGAAGGGCGGGCGTTCGACGAGGTGCGCCGGCACGGGAAGTTCCTCGATCTTCGGGTCGGGGGGCTGCATCTGGTGATGCACCTCGCCCGGGCGGGGTGGGTGCGGTGGAGTGACCGGCTGCCGGAGGCGCCGCCGCGGCCCGGTAAGGGACCGCTGGCGTTGCGGGTGCGGCTCGGGGAACCGGACGACGGGGCGGGGTTCGAGGTGACCGAGGCCGGGACCCAGAAGCACCTCGCGGTGTATGTCGTACGGGATCCGCTGGAGGTGCCGGGGATCGCGCGGCTCGGGCCCGATCCGCTCTCCGCGGACTTCACGGCGGAGGCGTTCGCCGGGCTGCTGGCGGGGGAAGGCCGGCAGATCAAGGGCGTACTGCGGGACCAGAGCGTGATCGCCGGGATCGGGAACGCCTACTCGGACGAGATCCTGCACGCGGCCCGGATGTCGCCGTTCAAGCTGGCCGCCAAGCTCTCCGGGGAAGAGGTGGCGCGGCTCTACGAGGCGATCGGTACGACGCTCGCGGCGGCGGTCGAGCGGTCGCAGGGGCTGGCGCTCAAGGACCTCAAGGCGGAGAAGAAGAGCGGGCTGCGGGTGCACGGGCGGAAGGGGGAGGCCTGTCCGGTGTGCGGGGACACGATTCGTGAGGTGTCGTTCAGTGATTCGTCGATGCAGTACTGCCCCACCTGCCAGACCGGGGGCAAGGTGCTTGCGGACCGGCGGATGTCGCGGTTGCTGAAGTAGGCGGGCGCGCTCCCCGCCACCGGGCCGGCGCCTCGGCCGGTGGCGGGGAGGGTGCTTCAGGCCCCGGCCGGGCCGGTCGCCAGCAGTTCCCGCAGTTCCGCCACCGCCTCCCGGAGCCGGTCGGCGAAGGTCAGCATCTGGTCGGCCACGGACAGCGGCGTGCTCAGGTACAGGTGGAAGCGGTCGGGCAGCAGGACGTAGGCGACGCCGATACAGCGGCTGCTGGTGGAGCCGAAGCCGAAGTACTGGATGTTGGCGGACGGTGCGGAGCTGGTGCTCAGGTAGTCGTCGCGCATGGTCAGCCAGCCGGGTGTCCGGTAGAGGGCGGGCTGCTCGGTCACGCCGAGTTCCGTCCCGCGGCGGCGCTGGATCAGTTCCAGCTCCCACAGGTGCTGCTCGGGCGCGTCACCGGCCTGGCACTCCTTCGCGCGGGCCACGTGCTTGTCGGCGGCGGCCCGGAACGCGGCCCGGCGGGTGTCCGCGTCCGCCGCCGGGTCCTCCATGGCGGCGACGAACTCCTGGATCTCCGGGGTGACCACCCGCATCGCCTCGGTCCGGCCGCGCCGCCACTGGCGGGTGGCGATCGACTCGTAGGTGGCGCCCAGGCGCCCCTTGGCGCGCTGGTGGGCCAGCTGGTAGGCGAGCTGGACGAACGCGTCCGGCGAGGAGCCCAGAGCCTTGGCGGTGTTGCTGCCGAAGTCGTCGAAGGAGACGGTCCGGGTCGCGGTGCTCTCCCCGTACGCCGCGAACGCCTCGGCCGCGGAGCGCACCTGGGAGCGGAGGGTGCCATCCAGCTCGAAGACGACCGGTTCCACGGCGGGCAGCCCCTGGGGGCGGGCTCCGGAGCGGCGGGAGTGTTCCTCGGCGGGGGCGCTGAGCAGGGCGTCGGTGAAGCCGAGGATGGTGGTGCCGTCCAGCTCGCAGTGCTCGACGTTGATGCCCGCCCGGCCGTCCGCGAAGACGATCAGGGAGACGGCCTTGTCGAACCACCGGTTGCCGCGGTCGCCATGGAGCAGCTCGTCGCAGGCCTGCTGGATGTCCGCGGGGGCGAAGTCCTCCAGGCAGACGCAGAACAGGGCGGTCTCGATGTCGTCCAGGGCGTCCGCGTTGCGGGGGTGGCAGGCGAGCAGGGACTCGCGGGCGGCGGCCCACTCCGCGCGGGCCATGGTGGTGAGGTGGCCCACCGAGGTGTCCGCGGGGGCCGGTTCGGCGCCGGCCTTCTGTACGGCGCGCAGTCCCGCTTCGAGGTCGTCGAGGCTGTGCGGGACGCCGTCCGGGCCGAGCACGTCCATCCGGAACATGCTGCCGCGGACGAACACCACGATGTGCCGGGCGCGGGACGGGCCCGGCCAGGCGTCGGTGTAGGGGCTGCGGACGGTGTCCTGGTGCGCCCCGGGGATCCGGGTGGCGGAGAAGAGGAACTTGTTCTGGATCATCGACTGGGGCGCGCCGCGCTGCACCACCGGAGGGATGAGCTCCTGATCGAGCTGCCGCTTGTAGTCCACGGCTCCGGCGATGAGCCCGGCGGCCCGCTCGATCTGCGAGCGGGGATGCTGCGGCGGCGGGTCCTGGAAGAGGAAGAAGAAGTTGGCGTTGAGCGCGATCCGGTCCCGGCGGCCCAGGTAGCGGTACGGCCAGAAGGTGTCGAGCCAGCTGTGGACGCCGTCGGTGGCGTCGTACTCCTCCAGCGCCGCCTGCAGCGCCCGGCCGGGGCCGCCGGGCCGGAGGAAGGCGGTCACCTCCGCCTCGGTCGCCGCCAGCTCGTCGGCGGTCAGCAGCGGCGCACACCAGGCGAGGAACCGCTCACAGCTGGCCTCCAGCGTGGGCAGGGGCACCCGCGGCAGGCTGTCCTCGTGGGTGAAGGTCGTCATGGCTGCTGCCCTTTCCTGACGTGTATTCAATTCTGCTCTCTCGCTTCCGGTCGTGGGGGCCTGTGGGGTCACTCGTCCATGGTCGCTCCGTCACCCACCGTGTCCGGTCCCGCGGGGAGTGCGGGTCGGGGCGGGCGATGGCGCCGCCGTCCTCGCGGACCGCTAATCCAGCAACCGGTCGCCCCGGACGGCCCGGCCCTCGGCAGCCTCGTGCTCGGGCAGTACCCGGCCGAAGAGCTGCCGGGTGCGTGCCACGCTCCCGATGACACCGGGGCGCTCGCTGTAGGCGAAGATCGCGGAGTGGCGCGCGAGGTCGCCGCGCACCGGGCTCACCCGGTGCAGCGAGTAGCGACCCTTGAACAGCTGCAGGTCACCGGGGTGCAGGGGGAGGCGCCGGATCAGCCGCTCGCCCCGGCCGTCCAGGACGTCGCGGACGTCGTCGAAGTTCTCGTCCTGGGCGGACCTGATGTTCGGGCAGTACTCGAAGACGCCGCCGTCCTGCGCCCGGCGGGTCAGCAGGCTCACCGTGAACTCGTTGGTGTCGAAGTGCCAGGGGTGCTCCATGCCCGGCGCGACGACGTTGAGGACCAGGCCGGAGAGCGGGTCCGCCAGTTCGTGCAGGCGCGGCAGTCCGAAGCAGCGGGCGATGAAGTCCTGGAAGGCGGGGTGGGAGTAGAGCCGGCTGATGAGGGAGTCCGCGGGGATCCGGTCGCGCGCGACGAAGGCGTTGCCCCGCTGGAAGGTCCGCCGCCCGGGGTGGTCCTCCGGCAGCGCCGAGTCCACCGCGATGTTGTAGACGTTGACGGTCTCGACGTCGTAGTGCGCCTGGGGGGCGATGGCCGCGCACTCCTGCTCCAGCACCTCGCGGAGCGCCGGACGGATGAAGTCCGGCAGCACGGTGCAGCCGAGCTCCGCGAGTTCGCTCCGGGCGCGGGACATCACGGCCCGCCCCTCGGCACCGTCGAGCTGCGACAGGGGATACCGGGCGGTGTCGACCACCTGGTCGAGCGTGATGGCTTGCAAAGTGCTCATTCGACCCTCTCCACGTACGGGCAGACCGTTGTGAGCCGGATGCCCGCGGCCGGTCCGCGGCCTCGCCCCGGCCGCCCCCACCAGGCGACTCGTGCGGTCCGCGTGCCGTCCGGCCCGCACCTTCGGCTCTTCGGCAACTCCATTGAGGAGTAGCACAGTTGAAGTTCCCACAGGGCCCCCGTGTTGTCTGTGATACGTCACACTGCGCCGACGCGGCGGGTGCGCGCGGTGAGGGGCGCGCGGCGAGGAGGCGGCGCACCGGGGCACGCGGGGGCGCGTCGGTGGCGTCCGGGTCGTCCGCGCGGGCGGCGGCCTCCGCATCCGCCGCGTCGCCGGCGCCGTCCACGTCGCCTGCGTCACGTTTTTTGCAACTTGTTGCATAAGGCTCTCCGGCTGGTCTACAACTGCTGTCACCACCACCGCGCCAGGAGGGCCCCATGAGCCAGTACCCGCACCTGATGAGCCCGCTCGACCTCGGGTTCACGACCCTTCCCAACCGGGTGCTGATGGGCTCGATGCACATCGGCCTGGAGGAGGCCGAGAACGGCTTCGAGCGGATGGCCGCCTTCTACGCCGCCCGTGCGCGGGGCGGCGTCGGCCTGATGGTGACCGGCGGTATCGCGCCGAACGAGGCGGGCCGGCCCTACGACGGCGGCGCCAAGCTCACCACCGAGGCGGAGGCGGCGCAGCACCGGACCGTGACCGACGCGGTGCATGCCGCCGGCGGCCGGATCGCGATGCAGATCCTGCACTTCGGGCGGTACGCGTACCACGCCGACCTGGTCGCGCCGAGCGCGATCCAGGCTCCCATCAGCCCGTTTCCGCCGCATGCGCTCACCGACGACGAGGTCGAGCAGACCATCGAGGACTATGTGCGGGCGGCCGAGCTCGCGAAGTCCGCCGGGTACGACGGCGTCGAGATCATGGGCTCCGAGGGCTACCTGATCAACGAGTTCATCGTCGGCGCCACCAACCAGCGCACGGACCGGTGGGGCGGCTCGTACGAGAACCGGGTGCGCTTCCCGCTGGAGATCGTCCGCCGGACCCGGGAGCGCGTCGGCACGGACTTCATCCTGATCTACCGGCTCTCGATGCTGGACCTCGTTCCGGGCGGTTCGACGCTGGAGGAGGTGGTGGCGCTCGCCAAGGAGATCGAGGCGGCCGGCGCCACGATCATCAACACCGGTATCGGCTGGCACGAGGCCCGCATCCCCACCATCGTGACGTCGGTGCCGCGCGGCGCCTACACCTGGGTGACCAAGCGGCTGATGGGTTCGGTCACCATCCCCCTGGTGACCAGCAACCGCATCAACACCCCCGAGGTGGCCGAGGAGCTGCTCGCCGACGGGCGCGCCGACATGGTGTCGCTGGCCCGGCCCTTCCTGGCCGACCCGGACTTCGTCAGCAAGGCGGAGGACGGCCGGGCCGACGAGATCAACACCTGCATCGGCTGCAACCAGGCCTGTCTCGACCACACCTTCAGCGGGAAGATCACGTCCTGCCTGGTCAACCCGCGGGCGTGCCACGAGACCGAGCTGGTCCTGTCCCCCACCCGGCGCCGCAAGCGGCTCGCGGTGGTCGGTGCCGGGCCCGCCGGACTGGCCTGTGCCGTGTCCGCCGCCGAGCGCGGCCATGAGGTCACGCTGTTCGACGCCGCGGACGAGATCGGCGGGCAGCTGAACCTCGCCAAGCGGGTGCCGGGCAAGGAGGAGTTCGAGGAGACGCTGCGCTACTTCCGTACGCAGCTCGCGCGGCAGGGCGTGGAGGTCCGGCTGAACACCCCCGTGGCGGCCGGGGACCTCGGCGCGTACGACGAGGTCGTGGTCGCCACCGGTGTCACCCCGCGCACCCCGGAGATCGAGGGCGTCGACCACCCGAGCGTGGTCAGCTACCTCGATGTGCTGCGCGGCGGCGCGCCGGTCGGCGAGCGGGTGGCGATCCTCGGGGCGGGCGGCATCGGCTTCGATGTCGCGGAGTTCCTGACCGACGCCGGTGACGCGGCGAGCCAGGACCCGGAGACCTACTTCCGCTCCTGGGGCGTCGACACGGCCTACGGCGAGCGCGGCGGGCTGCGGGCACCCGAGCGTCCGAAGCCGCCGCGCCAGGTGCACCTGCTGCAGCGCAAGACGTCGAAGGTCGGCGCCGGCCTCGGCAAGACCACCGGCTGGATCCACCGTGCGGAGCTGCGGCACCGCGGCGTGACGATGGTCGCCGGGGCGACGTACGACCGGGTCGACGACGAGGGCCTGCACGTCACCGTCGACGGCGCGGCCGGCACGCTGCCCGTGGACACCGTCGTGCTGTGCACCGGGCAGGAGCCGCGCCGGGACCTGTACGAGGAGCTGCGGGCCGAGGGACGTGCCGTGCACCTGATCGGCGGTGCGGACGTCGCCGCCGAGCTGGACGCCAAGCGCGCCATCAAGCAGGGGACGGAGCTGGCGGCGGCCCTGTGACCTGCCGCCGGCTGCCTAGGATTGCCGTATGTCACTCCCGCACGCCATCCTCACCGCCCTGCTGGAGAAGCCGTCGTCGGGGCTGGCGCTGACCCGCAGGTTCGACCGGTCGATCGGCTACTTCTGGTCGGCCACGCACCAGCAGATCTATCGCGAGCTGGGAAAGCTGGAACAGGCCGGGTTCATCCGGGCGCTGCCGAGCGCGCAGCCCTCCCGCGGGCAGAAGAAGGAGTTCGAGGTGCTGCCCGCGGGACGGAGCGAGCTGACCCGCTGGGCCGGTGGCGAGCAGGACTCCAAGCCCATCCGGGACGCGCTGCTGCTGCGGCTGCGGGCGTCGGCGGTGGTGGGGCGGGCCGGGCTCGACGAGGAGCTGCGGCGGCATCTGACGCTGCACCGGCGGCAGCTGGCGGAGTACCAGGAGATCGAGGACCGCGATTTCGGTGCCGCGGCGGATCCGGAGGACCGGCTGCGGCGGCTCGTACTGCGGGCCGGGATCGGTCTGGAGACCTTCTGGGTGGAGTGGCTGGCGGAGGCGCTGGCGGAGGTGACGGACATGGACGCCGCGGCGGCGGACCGGCGGGACGGGCCCGGGGACGGCTCGGCCCGCTGAGCGTGCGCCGGTACGGCAGGGGCGGCCGGCCCCGGGGAAGTCCCGGGACCGGCCGCCCTGTTGTGTGCCGGGGAGCCGTCAGCGGTGGTCGTATCAGCAGTGGTCGTAGAGGAGGGCGCGCACCATGCGGCAGGTGGTGTCGGACGGGGCGTGCACCCCGATCTCGGCCGCGGTGCTGCGGATCGTGCGGTTGTGGGCCTGCTCGGGGCGGTAGACGCCGGTGTCGAGCAGGGCTATGGCCAGCCGCATGGCCTTCAGGCGGCGGTTGTGCGATTCGTACCGTTCGCGCGGCCATCCGGCGGGCAGCGGCTTCTTGGGCAGCGGGTGGGCCGGGAGAGGCTTCGTGATGAGTGTGGCAGCGGTCATCGGCGACCTCCTGAAGCGTGGATGAACCCTCACTGACTGGTTCCCATTCTACTGCCGACCACTGACAAAAGCCCCTGGCCAGAGGGGATTTGGGGTGCGCAGAAGGGCCTAGCGGACGGCTTCTCGTCAGGCCGTCGCGGCCGCGGCGCGCAGCAGCGCCTTGTCCGGTTTGCCCACGGGGGTGAGAGGGATGGCGTCGAGGACGCGGACGGCGGCCGGGGCGTACAGGGCGCCCTTGTGCTCGGTGACGAAGGCGCGGAGGCCGTCGGTGTCGACCGAGTGCCCCGGGGCGGGGACGACCGCCACATGCACCTCCTCGGTCTCGTCCGCCCCGCGCACCCCGTAGACGGCGCAGTGGGCGACCGCCGGGTGGGTGTGCAGCAGGTCCTCGACCTCCGCCGGGTGGACATGCCCGCCCACGACGATGATCAGGTCCTTGACCCGGTCGACGAGGTAGAGCCGGCTCTCGTCGTCCAGCACCCCGACATCGCCGGTGCGCAGCCAGCCGTCGTCGTGCAGTACCCGCGCGGTCGCTTCGGGCTGCTTCCAGTAGCCGTTCATCACCGCGGCGGACCGCACATGGACCTCGCCCCGCTCCCCCGCCGGCAGGTCCCGGCCGTCCGCGTCGCGCACGGCGAGGGTCACACCGGGCAGTGCGCGGCCGACGGTGATCCGTCCGCCGGGGCCGGTGCGGAGGTGGTCCTCCGGTCGGGCCTCGGTGATCGACATCGCCTCGGCCTGGCCGTACAGCCCGAACAGGACCGGGCCGAAGACCTCGGCGGCCCGCGCCAGCCGTGTGGGCGAGGCCGCACAGCCGCCGTAGGAGATGCGGCTGAGGGAAGTGAGGTCGGTGGTGGGGAGGGTGGGGTCGTCGAGGAGCCGGTAGAGGAGCGGGGGCAGCAGCCAGAGGTGGGTGATGCGGTGGCGGGCGACGGCGGCGAGTACGGCCGTGGGGTCGAAGGCGCGGTGCAGCACGACGGTGCCGCCGGCCGCGAGCGTGGTGTCGGCGAGGATGCCCGCGAGGTGGGCGAGCGGGGTGCAGGCCAGGAAGCGGGGCGGATCACCGGCGGCCTCCATGCGCTGGTGGAGCACCAGCGCGGCATACGGGGCGTGTCGCATCCGGACGCCCTTGGGGATGCCGGTCGTGCCCCCGGTGTGCCGGATGCACCAGTCGTCCTCGGGGCGCGCCGCACTCGGCACCTCGGGGGTGGCGGGGAGGGCGGCACAGGCGGCGACCAGGTCGGCACCCAGCTCGGCGGCCCCCTCCCCCAGGGTCATGACCTCGGGGAGCGGGCCCCGGGTGTGCCGGAGCAGGGCCCGTGCGGTGTCGTGGAGGGCGGGATCGACCAGGAGCAGGGCGGTCTCCACGCTGCCGGCGATCCGGGCCAGGGTCCCGGCGGCCATGCCGTCGTAGAGGAAGACCACCCGGGCGCCGAGGAGGCCCGCGGCGTAGCGGGCGGCGAGCACCTCGGGGCGGTTGCCGCTGAGGAGGGCGACGGTCCGGCCGCGGCCGATGCCGTGGCCGGCGAGCACCGCCGCCATGCGGTGGACGGTGGCGTGCAGGGCACCGGCGGTGACCTCTTCGCCGCCCTCCCCCATGGCCACCACGGTGCGGGACGGGTCACGGGCGAGGACGGCGAGGACGGCGTCGACATAGCTGGTGAAGCCGGTTGCGGGCGTCATGAGGGTCCCTTGGTCCGGTGGCGGGTGCGTGACGAAGCGGTCACGGCACCGACGCTACGGACGTTCACTGATGCCCTCCACGACCAATTTCGCCATGTGGTGATGCCCCCTGAGGCATAAGCGGTGGTGACTCCCGGGGCACGGCCGGGGACAGCGCTTCCTCCGCGGCCGCCAGGATTTCGGTGACCCGGAGACCGAAGTGGAGGTCGCAGGCATTGGGCAGTCCGGTCTCGGCGGCGGCCAGCAGGGCGTCGATCGCGTGCCGGTAGGCCGCTTCGGGGCCGTCCTGGCGACGGGGCAGGGAGGTGATGCCCGCGGTGCCGCGGAGGGTGACCTCGACGCCGGATGCCGCGGCGGGCGCGGTCAGCCCGAGCGTCGCCGAACTGGCCGCTCCACTGCTGTGCCGCATCGTCAGCAGTACGGCATCGGCCGGCCCCCGCGTCGCGGTGACCGCTTCCGCGTCGCCGAGGACCGGCAGGAGCACCGACAGCGCATGCGGGCCGACGTCCCACAGGCCGCCCTTCTCGCGGCGCCAGGGCGAGTGGGCGTACGGGCTGGAGCTGTCCTCGGCGAAGACCGAACCGAGCCAGTCGGCATGAGCGGTGAACCAGCCGCCGACCGCGGCCTGCGCGGCGATCCACTCCCCTTCCTGCTCCCCGAACCGCGCCGTGAAGAACACCACCGAGGCGATGCCCGCCCGGTCGGCGGCCGCGGCGAGGGCACGGGCCTCGGGCACGGACGTGGCCACCGGCTTGTCCAGGAGGAGGTGGCAGCCGGCCTCGGCGGCACGGAGCGCCAACGCGGCCTGGACGGACGGCGGCAGGGCGATCGCGACGGCGTCGCAGGCCCCGAACAGCTCGTCGGGGCTCTCGTAGGGGTGGGTGCGGTGGACCTGGGCCAGCGCGGCGGCGGCCTCCGCCCTGCGCCCCCAGATGCCGGCGAACTCGACGCCGGGGTGGGCCGCGAGGGCGGGGGCGTGGACGCGCCGCGCCCAAGGTCCGGTGCCGAGGAGTCCGATACGCGGGGTCGTCATGGGGCCAGTGTCCCGCGCGGGGCGGGCGGGACGGCTGATCGCGGCGCGGTCGGCGCGGCCGTGTGCCGCACCGGCTCGCGACGCACGACCGGCAGCTCGGGCGCACCGCGGAGGCGAGGGGGATCACCGGCGAGGAGTTCACGCGCCGGAGGGAGCACCTGGGGTTCACGGGGCTGCCGAAACGGCGGGCCTGAGGCCTGCGTCACATCGGAATGATGTGAAGACGGGCACATTGATGCATGGAATCCCAGGTTCTTGGGGCGAAAATCCTTAGGAACGGCTGGATGTCCGGCTAGGTAACCTGTGGTTCACAAACGGGCAACGGACGAGAAATGGCGCGTTGCGAGAGTGCGGCAGTACGCCCGCACCGTACCCGCACCGACCGTGAATGAGGACCCCGTGAGCATCAAGGCCGAGTACATCTGGATCGACGGCACCCAGCCGACCGCCAAGCTCCGCTCCAAGACCCGGATCCTGTCCGACGACAGCGAGCTGCCGCGGTGGGGCTTCGACGGTTCCAGCACCAACCAGGCCGAAGGCCACTCCTCGGACCTCGTACTGGAGCCGGTCTTCAGCTGCCCGGACCCGATCCGCGGCGGCGACCACCTGCTGGTGCTGTGCGAGGTGCTCAACACGGACCTCACCCCGCACTCCTCCAACACCCGTGCGCTGCTGCGCCCGGTGGCGGAGCGGTTCGCCGACCAGGAGCCGATCTTCGGCATCGAGCAGGAGTACACCTTCCTCAAGGGCGACCGCCCGCTCGGCTTCCCCGAGGGCGGCGGCTTCCCGGCACCGCAGGCCGACTACTACTGCGGCGTCGGCGCGGACGCGATCTTCGGCCGCGAGATCGTCGAGAAGCACCTCGACCTCTGCCTGGCCGCCGGTCTCGGTCTGTCCGGCATCAACGCCGAGGTCATGCCCGGCCAGTGGGAGTTCCAGGTGGGCGCGCTGGCACCGCTGGTGGTCTCGGACCACATGTGGGTGGCGCGCTGGCTGCTGCACCGTACGGCGGAGGAGTTCGGCGTCACCGCGTCGCTGGACGCCAAGCCGGCCAAGGGCGACTGGAACGGCGCGGGCGCGCACACCAACTTCTCCACCCGCGCGATGCGCGAGGGCTACGACGCGATCATCACCGCCTGCGAGGCGCTGGGCCTGGACGACAAGCCCCTGGAGCACGTCCGCCAGTACGGCACCGGCATCGAGGACCGGCTGACCGGCGCGCACGAGACCGCCCCCTGGGACGCGTACTCCTACGGCGCCTCCGACCGCGGCGCCTCGGTGCGCATCCCGTGGCAGGTCGAGGTCGAGAAGAAGGGCTACATCGAGGACCGCCGGCCGAACGCCAACGTCGACCCGTACGTGGTCACCCGGCTGATGGTGGACACCTGCTGCACGGAGCTGGCGCGGCGCGAGCAGATCTGACGCCCGCGGGACCGCGGGTGCGGGGCCGGACCGGTGCGGTCCGGCCCCTTCGCCGTGCCCACGGTCGTCCGACGGGCAGCTCGGGGGGTGCTTGTCAGTGGCGGCTGGCACGCTGGGGGCATGCTTGAGATCAGCGTCACGACCGAGTCCGGGCCGGACCGATCACGCCCGTCCGAAGGGGAACTCGCCGGACTGCTGCGGCGGATCGGCGCGGACGACGATCATTTCGTGGTCGTCGAGCGGCTCCCGGAGGAGGGTCAGGTGTTCGTGCAGACCTGGCGGGAGGGCGACGGGCCGTTCGCGGTCGAGCACCGCGACGGTGGGCCGGAGCGGCACTTCCGGGCGCAGAGCGACGACGCCGAGCGGGTCGTCGAGATGTTCCTGGACTGGGCGCGCGGCGGCCAGGACTGGCGTACGGCGCTCGACTGGCAGCGGGCGGATCTGTACGCCACGCCCGGTCTGACTCCGGAGACCCGCGCGGCCGCCGAGGGGCAGGCCCGTAAGGACATTCACGGCGGTTTCCGGGATTTCCACCAGGTCGTGCAGGGCGTCCGTGACTCCGTCGGCCCCGAGGACGACCCGGTCTCGCTGGACGAGGCGCGGCGGATCGTCGGGGGCCTGTGGGAGGAGCGGCTCGCCGAGCAGGCCGACTGGCCCGAGGTGACCGACGCCGACCGGGTGGCACAGGCCTTCGACGCGCTGAACTCCCAGGGGCTGACCGCCCGGATGCATTTCAGCTGTTGCAGCACCTGCGCACGGGGCGAGATAGCAGCCGAACGCGCCGCAGCGGACCGGGGTTTCGTCTTCTTCCACTTCCAGGACACCGAGGCGGCCGCGGAGGGCCACGGGCTGTCCGTGCGCTACGGCGCGTACCCGGACACCGGCGAGGACTCCGCGGAGGGCCGCGCCGGCATCGGGCGGGCGGTGGTGGCGGCGTTCACCGGGGCGGGCCTGCCGGCCCAGTGGGACGGCGACCCCGACCGGGTCATCGAGGTCGCCCCGCTGGACTGGCGCAAGCGGCTGCCGAGGACGGGTGGCTGAGATGCCGGGCTCCGCCTCGCGGAAGAGACCTGGAGGCTTCGTGGCGCGTGCCGCCTCGCGGATGGTGCCCGGTGGCCCCGTGGCGCGTGCCGCCTCGCGTCGTCTGATGGCCGGCCTCCCTCGTGGGCTGCCGGCCGCCGTGCCCTGGGTCGCGCCGCTCTATGTCGGCGCCGTACAGCTCGGTGCGTACGCCACCGCGCGGCTGTCCGGCCCGCGGCGTACGGAGCTGCTGCGGACGCACTCCACCAACGTCGACAACCTGCGGGCCGGCCGGTGGCAGACGCTGGCCACCAGCGCCGTGTTCGTCGAGGAGCCGCTGCCGGTGGCGTACGGCGCCGGGCTGCTCGCCGCCCTCGGCACGGCCGAGTGGCGATGGGGCGCATGGCGTACGGCAGGGGTGTTCGCGGCCGGCCACGTGGGGGCCAGTCTGCTGGTCTACGCGGCCCTGCGCGCACGGACGCCGAGGGGTACTCCCCCGCCCACCGCCGGAGCCGCGTCCGCACACCCCGTCGAGTCCACGGACCAGGGGCCGGACGCGACCGCACGGGCCATCGACGTCGGCGCCAGCTACGGCTTCAACGCGACGGTGGGCGCTCTCGCCGCGACCGTCCCGCACCGCGGCGCACGGACCGCGGCGACGGCCGGCCTGCTGGCGCTGGGGGTACGGCCCGTGCTGCGCCGCGGGCGGACGTTCACCGACGTCGGGCATCTGGTGGCGCTCGCGCTCGGAGTGGCAATGGGGGCGGGGATGCGGGCGGGAGCGGGGAGGCGAACGGGGCAGGGGAGGCGAGCCGGAACGGGGAGCTGAGCGGGAACGGGGAGCTGAGCGGGGGCGGACGGGCGGACGGGCGGACGGGCGGACGGGCGGACGGGCGGACGGGCGGACGGGCCGGAGTATGAGCGTCGCCCACGCCTGCTCTCGCCCCCTCCCCCACCGAAACGAGGGCCATATACGGCACACAGCGAATTCCGGCCACCGTCCCCGGCGTCCGTGCGCCCGTCAACTCCTGTGCGCAGACGCGGAGTCGGGACCGAGCCGTCACCGGGTCCCGGCGCCTGCGCGGCTCGGCGCGGCGGAATCCCGTCACAGGGACCGCCACCCGAGGGACAGATCACCGACCGTCTGGTTCAATAGGGCCATGGCCAGCCTCACAGACACCGCGACGGGTCGCAGCGACCTCGAGCCCTTCTGGCCGTCCCGGCAGGCGCACGCCTTCGACCGTCTGTGTTGCCGCGCGCACTGAGCGCGGGCCCGCACACGCCTCACCGACGCCGCTGACCGGCGTTTCCTGCCCTGCCCGCGCGTACGACGTCCCCGACGCCCCTCTGCGCGAAAGAGCTGACTTCCGATGACGAACGTCCGTACCCTCACCGCCGGTTCCGCGACGGCTCCGCTCCCTGCCCACCCGGCCCCGCACCCCCCTCGCCACCGGCTGCGCGCCGTGGCACCGGGCGAGGCCCACCCCGCGCCGGCCGCCACCCCGGGTGGCGGCACCGCGCTCGACGGCGCCCCCTCGGTCGCCGAGCTGCTGGACTCCGGCGCCACCTGGCTCCCGGCCCCGCAGCACAGCCTGCCCGCCCTGCCCGGCCAGCCGCCGATGGTCGGCTATCTCGTCCTCGTACCGGCCGCGCAGGCCCCGGCCCCACCGCCGCCGGCCGCCGGGCCCGGAGCGGGCGCGCCGGTCGGCGACGAGATCGTGCGGATCGACCCCGAACACCGCACCGCGCAGGTCCAGGGCGAGCCGCTGGACCTGACGTACCTCGAATTCGAGCTGCTGGCCCATCTGGTGGCGCATCCGCACCGGGTGCACACCCGCGACCAGCTGGTGACCACGGTGTGGGGCTACGGGCACGTCGGTGACGGCCGGACGGTCGATGTCCATGTCGCCCGGCTGCGGCGCAAGTTGGGCGCCGCGCACCGGTCGTCGATCGTGACGGTGCGGCGGGTCGGCTACAAGTACGTGCCGGGCGTCTGAGCCGGGGCCGGGCTCACACGCCCTCCCGGCGAGGGCGCGGCCGGGCGGGGAGGCACTCCCCCGCCCGGCAGGCCGCCGTGCGCATCCGGGGCCCGCACCGCTTCGGTGCGTCCCGTTCCCCGTCCCCCGGTGCGGACCGGCGGTGCAGAACGCCCACGCAGACCGCCACCACCAGCCCGGTTCCGGAGGCCAGCAGCATCCCCTCCGCCGGGGAATCGGTGAGCGCCGTGCCGCCCACGCCGCCGAGGGCCGTACTGCCCACGGCCCAGATGCCCGCGCCCACCGCGTCCAGCGCAACGAACCGGCGCAGCGGGAAGCGGACGCTCCCGGTGGACAGCGCGGCGACCACCCGGCCGCCGGGCAGGAATCGGCCGGCGACGATGAGCAGGGCGGCATGCCGTTCGACCCGCGCCCGGGCCCTGGAGTGCCGGGCCCGGCCGCGCTCGCCCCGCAGCAGCCGGGCGACCGCGCGCTCGCCCGCGTACCGGCCCACGGCGTAGCCGAGACAGTCCCCGGCCAGCGCCCCGGCCGCCGCCACCCCCGCCAGCAGGGCGAGCAGCGGCAGGTCGGGGCCGATGAGCACCGCGACCAGGACGACGGTGGTCTCGCTCGGCATGAACGGCAGCAGCGCGTCGAGGCCCGACACCAGCAGGACGACCAGCCACAGCCAGGGCGAGCCGAGCATGCCCTGCAGGGGCTCGGTGAGCTGGTCCAGTTGCTCAAACATGGGCCGGGGCGTCCGGCACGGGAGCGTCCGGCGCGGGAGCGTCCGGCACCGGCCCGGAGGCCGGTACGGGAGAGCCGGGTACCGGGGATTCCGGTACCGGGAGGGAGGACCGGAGTGCGGCTCGCGCGGGCGCCCGCCGCACCACCGCTCCCGCTCCCGCCCCCGCTTGCGGCCGGCCGCCCAGCACCGCGCGCTCCGCGCGTTCCGCCAGTTCCCGACGGTCCGGGAAGCCGTCCGCCGCCGTCAGCAGCGGATGTGCCGTGACCCGCACGGTCAGCGCGCGGGCGGCGAGCACCCTGCGCAGCGAGGCGGCAAAGGTGTCCTCGCCGCAGAACGCGGCCACCGTGCTGGGCAGGCCCTGCTGGGTGTAGTCGAGGGTCACCGGGCGGACCGGCGCGCCCGCGTCGAGGGCGGCCTGGAACGTGGCCCGGCGGAAGCCGCCCCGGTCGGCGGTGCACCAGGTGGTGGCCTGCGGGAAGACCGCCACCGACCGCCCGGAGCCGAGCAGTTCGGACACCTCCCGGACGGTGTGCCGCAGCCGCCGGGGGCTCGTACGGTCGATGAAGTGCGTACCGGCCCTGCGTGCCAGGCCGCCGACGACCGGCCAGGCGCCGACCTCGCGCTTGGCGAGCAGGGTGACCGGTTCGACGGCGAGCAGGGCGAGGATGTCGAGCCAGGAGATGTGGTTGACGACGACGAGGGTGCCGGGGCCGTTCCCGGCGGTGAGCGCGGCAGCGCCCTCCACGCGGACGCCGAGCGCGTCGAGCAGCGCGGCGGCGTGGGCCCGCAGCCGTACCGGATCGGCCATCCGCTCACCGTCCGTCAGCGCCCGCCGTACGGAGCGGGCGAACGCGGCGCCGCGCCGGGCGATGCGGGTCGCCGGTACGCGCGGCAGGGCGTGGGTGGCGCAGTCCGGGGTGCAGTCGGACCAGACGTCCCAGGGACCGTTCACCGCTCCCCCAGGAAGTAGCGCCGGTAGCGGTCGCCGAGCCGTTCCATGTCCAGGACGACGAAGAAGTCGGCGACGTCGAACTCCGGGTCGTGGGCGGGCGCGCCGCAGATGAACGCGCCGATGCGCAGATAGCCGCGGAGCAGCGGCGGCAGCTGGGCGAGAGCGGGACGTTCGGGGACCGGGACGGTGGCGTGCCAGGGGTGGTGCGGGGTGACCCGCAGCTCGGGCGGGGCGGCGTAGCGGGTGCGGCCCAGGCCCCAGGCGTGGGCGGCGGCGGTGCCGCCGTCGGCGAGCGGGACGGAGGCGCAGCCCGCGAGGTAGCGGTTGCCGGAGAGCAGGGTGTAGCGGGCGAGCGCGGCCCACATCTGGGCCATGACGGCGCCGTTGCGGTGGGCGGGGTGGACACAGGAGCGGCCGGCCTCGATGAGGGAGGGGCGCAGTTCCTCCAGCGCACCGAGGTCGAACTCGCCGTCGGAGTAGAGCCGCGGGCTGCGGCCGGGCGGCAGCAGCCGGTAGGTGCCGACCACGTCGCCGGTGGCGGTGTGGGTGACGACGAGGTGGTCGGCGAGGTCGTCGACGGCGTCGATGTCGTGGCCGGCCAGCGGGGAGTGCAGGGTCGCGCCCATCTCGCCGGCGAAGACCTGGTGGCGCAGTCGCTGTGCGGCGCGGATCTGCTCGCGGGTGTCGGCGATCGCCGCGGTGTAGCCGGGGTCGGCTGGGGCGGCGGGGGCGGGGGTGGGGACGGGCGCGGTGCGGGGGAGGGAAGTGGTGTGGGGGACGGCAGCGGACGCGGTCGATGCCATGCTCATGAGAGCCCTCCTTGGGGAGTGGGGAGGCTGTGCGAGTCGACGGGCGGTGAGACGGCGGGCCGGTGGGCCGGGCGGGCGGCCGGTGGGCTGCTCGGCAGCGTCGCCGGTACGCCCCTGGGGTGCGGCGCAGCCCCATGACCTGGCCTTCTCTACGCTGCAGACTGTTCCCGTGCCCGCCGGCCGGGCGCGTGAAGCGCAGGGAGCGAACGGATGAGGGTCCGCGGAACACTGGTCGCCGCGCTCCGGGGGCCGGGCCGCACCGGCCGTGGCGCGGGGCCGGCCGCGCCGCTCGTGCCGATCTTGGTGGAGCCGGGGTGCGGGCCCCTCGCCTACTTGGACCGCGGCTGACCGACCGTTAGCGTGCCCCCGCACCGGACTGTGGATACCACCGAGCCCTGGGGGGCACACGTGAGCCGACCGTCACGACGCGCACTGTTGGGAACTGCCGGAGCGATCGGCGCCGGGGCGGCGCTCGGCGGGGGCGCCCCCGCCGCTTCCGCCGCTTCCGCCGCCGAGGCCGCGGCCGCCGGGGAGCCCGCCCGCCGCCCGGAGCGGGCACCGGCGTACGACACCGCACCGGCGCGGGCGGCGCTGACCCGGCTGCTGCCCCGGCACGCCGACCAGTTCCAGCTGGTGCCGCTCGCCCCGGAGGGCGGCACCGACCGCTTCCGGGTGGACGGCCGGGCGGGCCGGATCACGGTCTCCGGGACCACCCCCGCGGTCCTGCTCACCGGCGTCAACTGGTACCTCAAGTACACCTGCCGGGCCCATCTGTCCTGGGCCGGCGACCAGGTGGAGCTTCCCGGCCGGCTGCCCGCCCCGGCCGCGCCGGTCGACCGGTCCACCGCGCTGCGCCACCGCTTCGCCCTCAATGACACGCATGACGGCTACACCGCCCCGTACGCGGACTGGCCGCGCTGGGAGCGGCTGCTCGATGTGCTGGCCCTGCACGGGGTGAACGAGGTGCTGGTCACCCCGGGCGCCGAGGCCGTCTACCACCGGCTGCTCACCGACTCCGGCTACTCCGACGCCGAGGCCCGCGCCTGGCTCCCGGCGCCCTCGCACCAGCCGTGGTGGCTGCTGCAGAACATGAGCGGCTACGACGGCCCGCTCAGCCCCCGGCTGATCGACAAGCGCGCCGAGCTGGGCCGCAGGATCACCGACCGGCTGCGCGAGCTGGGCATGCACCCCGTCCTTCCCGGCTACTTCGGCACCGTCCCGGACGGTTTCGCCGCCCGCAACCCCGGGGCACGCACCGTCCCGCAGGGCACCTGGTCCGGCCTGAAGCGACCCGACTGGCTCGATCCGCGCACCGACGCCTTCGCCACGGCCGCCGCCTCTTTCTACCGCCATCAGCTCCAACTCCTCGGCCCCGCCGACCACTTCAAGATGGATCTGCTGCACGAGGGCGGCGACCCCGGGGACGTGCCCGTGCCGGACGCCGCCCGCGCCGTCGAGAAGGCGCTGCGCACCGCCCGCCCCGACGCCACCTGGGTGATCCTGGGCTGGCAGGCCAACCCCCGGCGCGATCTGCTGGACGCCGTCGACCACGACCGGATGCTGATCGTGGACGGCCTCAGCGACCTGGACACCGTCACCGACCGGGAGCGGGACTGGGGCGGGGTGCCGTACGCCTTCGGCTCCATCCCCAACTTCGGCGGCCGCACGACCCTCGGCGCCAAGACCCACATCTGGGCCGAGCGCTTCACCGCCTGGCGCGACAAGCCGGGCAGCAAACTCGCCGGGACCGCGTACATGCCGGAGGCCGCCGAACGCGACCCGGCCGCGTTCGAGCTGTTCAGCGAACTGGCCTGGCGGGAGCGGCCGGTGGACCGCGCCGCCTGGTTCGACGGCTATGCCGACCTGCGCTACGGCGCCCGCGACGGCGGGGCCCGCGCCGCGTACGCCGCGCTGCGCACCAGTGCGTACGAGATCTCCAGCAAGGACGGCCGGCCGCACGACTCGGTCTTCGCCGCCCGCCCCTCGCTGGCCGCCCGCTCCGGCACCGTCTACGCCACCCATACCCCGGCCTTCGACCCGGCGGCGTTCGACACGGCCTTCGCCGCGCTGCTGACGGTCCGCCCCGCGCTGCGCGGCAGTGACGCCTACCGCCACGACCTGACGGACGCCGCCCGGCAGGCCCTGGCCAACCGGTCCTGGCAGCTGATCGGGCAGCTCCAGGAGGCCTACCGGCGCAAGGACAAGGCGGCGTTCGGCGCGCTGTCCGGGCTGTGGCTGCGGCTGATGCGGCTCAGCGACGAGGTCACCGGCGCGCACCGGCGCTTCCTGCTCGGGCCGTGGCTGGCGGAGGCCAGGGCGATGGCGAGCGGCGCCGAGGAGGAGGCGCGGCTGGAACACAGCGCCCGTGCGCTGATCACCACCTGGGCGGACCGGGCCACCGCCGACGGCGGCTCGCTCGCCAACTACGCCAACCGCGACTGGCACGGCCTGATCGGCGAGGTCCATCTCCCGCAGTGGCAGGCCTACCTGGACGAACTCGCGGACGCGCTGGCCGCGGACCGGCCGCCGAGGACCTTCGACTGGTACGCCCTGGAGGAGCCCTGGACCCGCGCGCGCACCGGCCATCCGCTGCGCCCGACGACCGATGCGTACCGCACCGCGCGGCGGGCCCACGACATCCTCGCCAAGGCTCCCTACCAGGGCACCGTCACGGTCACCGCCGATCCGCCCGCGCTGCCGCCGGGCGGCCGGGCGACCGTCACCGCGGCGCTGCGCAACGTCAACGGGCTGCGGGCGACCGGCCGGGTGGACTTCGCGCTGACCGGCGTCGGGGCCACCGCGTCGGGCCCGGTGTCGCTGCCGTCGCTCCCGCCCGGCGGCACCGGCCGGGCCCGCTGGCGGGTCACCGCCCCCACCGGCCCCCTGACGGCCCCCCTGCACCCGCTCCCCTACGACCTCACCGTGGACTACGGCCCCCAGGGCGAGCCACGGGTCCGCGCGGCGCAGCACGGCACCCTGTTCGTGGCGGGGCCGCTGGATCCGGAGCTCAGGACCGTCACCACCAATGCGGCGGTTTTCGGCCAGTTGGACGACCGGCTGGCCGTCAACGGCGGCGGCGCGGACCTGTGGAAGGCCACCGCCGAGTTCGGTGCGGTCTACCGGCCGGGGGCGCTCGCCGCCGGCGGCTCGGTCACCGTCGAGGTGACCTCCCAGGACGCCACCGGCCCCTGGGCCCGCGCCGGCCTCGTCGTCCGCAACCGCCTCACCGCGCCCTCCTCCCCCGGTGCCCCCGACGCCCTCGGCTTCCTCAACCTGTCCGTGACCCCCGCCAACGGCGTGGTGCTGTCCTACGACGCGAACGGCGACGGCGCCCTGGACACCTACCGGCGGATCACCGGCGTCACCGCGCCCGTCCTGCTCCGCCTGACCCGCGGGAAGGACGGCGCGGCAGCGGGCACGTACACCGGCTCCTGCTCCACCGACGACGGCGCGACCTGGCGCGACATCGCCACCGTCACCGTCCCCGGAGCCGCCGCCCGGCAGGACACCGGCCTGCACCAGTCCGCCGCCAACTCCGCTACCGGGGACCGCGGGACGGCGGAATTCCGCCGCTGGAAGCTCGCCTGAGCGCCGCGTACGCTGACCGGGAACGCACCACGAGCGAGGGGATCACGGTATGAGTGCCGCAGCTGAGAAGGAGTGGCTCTACGCCCTCGACATCTCCGACGCCACCTGGCAGCGCGCCCCCGGCGAGGCCGAGGAGGCCGTGGAGATCGCCTTCCTGGAGCGGGGTGCGGTGGCCATGCGCAACTCCACGGACCCCGATGTGGTACTGCGCTACACCGAGGCCGAGTGGCGGGCCTTCGTACTCGGCGCGCGGGACGGCGAGTTCGACCTGCAGCGCTGACGTCGGCCGGTCCGGCAGTCCTGAGGCCACCGCGGTCGGCGCACCGCGGTGGCCGCGGCCGGGTGCGGGTCACCCGTCAGGGCCCCGCGCGGGGGCCGGTGACCATCACAGGAATCACTCGTTTCACCGAACGTGAAGCAGCAGCAAGCGACACCCCAGCGACCGGACCGCACCTCCCCCGGCAGCCTCGAGGACATCGGTGACGTCATCGACGTCGAGCAGGCCGAGGCGGCGCTGGTCGAGCACTACCCCCGGCTGGTGCGCCTGGCCTATCTGGTCCTGCCGCCCGGCCAGGGGCGCGGCCGGCGGGTGCTGGCCGCGCATGCTGTGGTCCAGCGGACGCTGCCGCGCCAGCGCAGCTCCACCCGCGGTCTGGGGCTGCCCGCCCAGCGCGCCGGCACGGACGCGGCGATCGACCCCAGCTATGCCTTCGTACGGCTGCGGGTCCTGCGGGCCGCCCTGGCCGCCGGCCGCTCGCGCCGGTGGCTGCCGACGGTGCCGCCCCCGCTCCCCCAGGTCTGGGGCCTGCGGCTCTTCCCGCGCTCCGGCGGCGCCGACGAACTCGCGCTGGACCAGTCGCTGTCGGCGCTGTCCGGGCCGGGGCGGGCGGCGTTCGTGCTGCGCGATCTGGAGCGGCTGAGCGCGCCCGAGACCCGCCGGGTGCTGGAGGCCGCCGGGGTGGCACACCCCCGTGAGGCGCTGGACGAGGCCGAGCGGGCCAAGACGCCGGCCGGCAGCCGGGACCGGTCGCTGCTGGAGTCGCCCGAGTTCGACCCGTGCGCACTGCAGGCCAGGCCGCCGGATCTGATCCGGCGGCGGCAGCACGGCCGGGCGGTGCTGACCGCCGGTGCGGCGGTGCTGGTGTGCGGGGCGCTGCTGGGACTGCCGGGCGACGGGTGGGGCCCGGACGGCGCCGCCGCCCCGCCCTACGCGCGCAACGCGGCCGCCGAAGCGGCCCTGGACCCCGGAAAGCTCGCGGTGTCCTCCGCGACCGCCTGGAAGCACGCCGCCCGGCAGGACTTCTCGGCCTGGCCCGCCCGCGGCGACCGGATCCACGACCGGGCGCTGCTGCGGCGGGCGCTGGCCGTGTGGGCCAGGCCCGGCGCCGGGGTACCGGTCTCGGCGACGCCCGGTACCCCGACCGGACCGGCGGCGGGCCCGGCCCAACTGCTGTTCGCGGGCGTCGTGGACCACGTCGTGGTGGTGCTCTTCCACGACGGACTCCGAGTGGTGCGCTACGCGGAGGCGGCCGACGGCGAGGGGCAGAGCGACGGCACGGGCGCGGCGGTGGACTTCGCGCGGACCGACGGCGCGGCGGCGGATTCGGCGAGCGCGCTGGTCGTGAGCCGTACGCAGGGCAACGTCCGGTATCTGACCGCCCCTTGGGTGAAGTCGGCGCGGCTGGTCGATCTGGTCAAGCCGGACGCGGCGGGCGGACCGGTGCGGATCGGGCCGAGCGGGATGACCGATCCGGTGCCCACAGCGCAGACCGCGGAGAAGTGCGCGGCCTGGCCCGCGCTGCGGGTGGGCGGCCGGCTGCTCACCGATCTCGGCGAACTGACCCCGGCACGGCTGACGTACGGCACCCCCCGCAAGCCGGGCGAGGCGACCGCACCACGGGCCGAAAGGGCCTGGGCACGCACGGCCTGCCAGCTGGCCGCGGTGCGCGGCCAGGGCGTCCGGGCGGTGAACGCCTGGGAGTTCGCGCATCAGCCGCTGCCCGGTGGCGCGGGCACCGCGGCCTGGCTGTGCACCCGTGCCGAGACCTGGCGCGGGCCGGGCAGCCGGACCATGGCCCAGATCCAGACCCCGGCACCGGCCGGGCAGCCCTATGCGACCGGCACGGTCGCCGCGCGCGCCGAGGGCGGTACGGCCTGCGGGCCCCGGGCGCCGCGGGCCCTGGCCGGGGTGCTGTGGAAGTCCGCCTCCGGGCAGTGGTGGCTGCTGGCGGCGGGCAGCCACCAGGTCGCCTCGATCACCGCCACCGGCAGCGTGCACGGCCGGACCCCCGGCCGCCTGCTGACCCTCCCGGCGAAGACGGGCGACCGCGCGGAACTCAAGGGCCGGCTGGCGAACGGGAAGGGGATTGAGGCGGTGGGCTAGGGGGTGTCCGCAAAGTCCCGTCGTCCGGCGCCCGCGGGGCCGGTACGCCGTTGCGGGGTCCGGGCCGCCACCGCCCGCTCATCGGCGGCCGACAGCCAGAAGTACACGGGCGGCAGGGCGAGTTCGAGGATCGTCAGGACGCTCTGAAAGCCCTGCGGCGGCCCGTGGAACGCCATCGACAGGAGCCGGCCGACGCCACCAAGCAGGAAGATCGCGGCGAGCCACCGCACCGCCGCGGACGGGACCGGCGACTGCCGCGCCGCCCAGATCCAGGCGAGGCCGTAGCCGAGGAAGACCGCTCCGTAGAACCGCTCCCGGCTGGCCACGGTCGCGCCGGCCGCGCCCCCGGGAAATGGTGTCGGCGACCCTGATGAGCTGGCTGGTGTTCGTCCGCACCCTCTGCGCGGACTGGCTGACACACCGGGCGTTCGGCCGCGCCGAGCTGCACGACATGTGCGTCGGCGCCCTGCTGGGAGCGCTGCGGCCGGTCATGGACCTCGACCGCCTGGTGGCCGCCGAGGACGGGGACGGCTCCAGGGCGCATGGGCGCGGGCCCACCGAGACCGACGCCGACACCGACTGAGCGCCCGAGCCCGCCGGACTCCTGCCCTCCGCCGAACTCCCGGCCGTCGCCCGAGCTTCCGCCGCCCGAGGGGTATCGCCAACTCCTTACCCGCCAGTACATTGACGCCATGTCTAATACGGCCTCGTTGCGGCCCCAGCCGGCCGCGTCCGAGCACACCCCGCTGAAGGCCCGCAACGTCGCCTTCGACTGGACGGACACCCCGCTGCACTGGATCCCCGGCGATCCGTCCAGCACCCACACCATCAACGTGCTGCACCTGCTGCTGCCGGCCGGCGAGCGCTGGTTCGTACACGTCTACAAGCAGGCGCTGCCGTACATCCGCGACCCCCGGCTGCGGGAGGACGTGATCGGGTTCATCGGCCAGGAGGCCATGCACTCGCAGGCGCACGACGACGTCCTGCCGCATCTCAAGGCGCAGGGGCTGGACCCGACTCCGTACACCGCGCAGGTCGACTGGCTCTTCGAGAAGCTGCTCGGGGACCGCACCCTGCCGCCCGGACGGGCCCGCCGCTGGTGGCTGCTGGAGCGGGTCGCGACGATCGCCGCCATCGAGCACTACACCGCGTTCCTGGGCGACTGGGTGCTCAACGCCGGGGCCCTGGACGCCAAGGGAGCCGATCCGACGATGCTCGATCTGCTGCGCTGGCACGGCGCCGAGGAGGTCGAGCACCGGTCGGTGGCGTTCGACCTCTTCCTGCATCTGGACGGCGGCTACCGGCGGCGGGTCCGCACCTGGGCCACGGCGTTCGCCGCGCTGGTGTTCCTGTGGCAGCGCGGCGTCCGCTTCTTCCTGGCCCACGACCCCTCGCTCGACGACGGCCGGGCCGGCCTCCGCGAGTTCGTGCGCGGCGGGAGGGAGGGGGTACTGCCGACCGTCGGGGCCATGGCCCGGTCCATTCCCCAGTACCTCGGCCGCGACTACCACCCCTCCCACCACGGCAGCACCGCACAGGCCCTCGCCTACCTCGCCGGCTCCCCCGCCGCGACCGCGGCCGAGGCCCGTACCGCCGGAGGTGCCTGAGATGGCCCGGATCCCAGGAATCCGTACCGCCGTGGTGGCCGCCGCGGCGGCGCTGCTCGCCCGGCGGGCGCTGCGCCGCCGCGTCCAGGCGTCCCCGCTGTGGCCGCTGCCCGCACTGGATCCCCCGGTCTCGGGGCGGGGCCGCGCGGACACCGGGGCCCGGCGGCTGCGGGTGGCGGAGCGTACGGAGGAGGCCGAGGGGGTGGTCCGGCTGCGCCTGGAAGGGGAGGACCTGCCGGACTGGGAGCCGGGGGCGCACCTCGATCTGGTGCTGCCGTCGGGGGCGGTCCGCCAGTACTCGCTGTGCGGGGAGCCCGCGGAGCCGGGCTCGTACACCATCGCCACCCGCCTGATCGAGGACGGCCGGGGCGGTTCGCGCGAGGTGCACGAGCACCTGCACGAGGGGGCGGTCGTGGAGGTCCGCGGGCCGCGCAACCGCTTCCCGCTCCGGGACAGCCCCGCCTACGTCTTCCTCGCGGGCGGTATCGGCATCACCCCGATCCTGCCGATGGTGCGGCAGGCCGAGCGGACGGGCGTGCCGTGGCGGCTGGTGTACGCCGGGCGGTCGCGGGCCTCGATGCCGTTCCTGGCGGAGGTCGAGAAGCTGGCGGGGGCCGGCGCGGACCGGGTGACGGTGGTGGCCGAGGACGAGGACGGGCGGCCAGACCTCGCGGCCGTGCTCGCCGCCGCCCCGCCGGACGCGGCCGTCTACTGCTGCGGTCCCGAGCCGCTGAGGGACGCGGTCGCGGCACTGCTGCCGACCGTGACCGGGGGACTGACCCTGTACACCGAGCGCTTCGCGCCGGCCGCCCCCGCGCCGGCGGGCGGGAACGCGCCGTTCGAGGTGGAGCTGCGGCGCACCGGCCGTACGGTGTCGGTGCCCGCGGACACCAGTGCGCTGCGGGCGATCCGCGCCCAGGCGTTGCCCGATCTGCCGTACTCCTGCGAGCGGGGGTTCTGCGGCACCTGCCAACAACGGGTGCTGGCCGGAGAGGTGGACCACCGCGATGACCTGCTGACGGACGCTGAGCGTGCGGACTCGCTGCTGATCTGCGTCTCGCGGGCCCGCGGCGGGAATCTTGTGCTCGATCTGTGATTCCACCTGTGATTCCGTGCCGCGCCCCAGGTGGTTAGGCTGGTCGGCATGACCACCGGGGCGCGCCGCAGGATGGGCGTCGAGGAGCGGCGTGAGCAGCTGATCGCCGTCGCACTCGACCTCTTCAGCCACCGTTCCCCCGAGGACGTGTCGATCGACGAGGTCGCCGAGGCGGCCGGCATCTCCCGGCCGCTGGTCTACCACTACTTCCCGGGCAAGCAGCAGCTGTACGAGGCCGCGCTGCGACGGGCCGCCGAGGAGCTCACGGCCCGGTTCGTGGAGCCGCACGAAGGCCCGCTCGGGGCGAGGCTGTTGCGCGTCATGGAGCGCTTCTTCGACTTCGTCGAGGAGCACGGACCCGGCTTCTCGGCCCTGATGCGCGGCGGCCCGGCGATCGGTTCGACCCGCACCAGCGCCATGATCGACGGCGTCCGGCAGGCCGCCTACGTGCAGATCCTCGCCCATCTCGGCATCCCCGACCCCGCCCCCCGGCTGGAGTTGGTGGTCCGCTCCTGGATCTCACTCGCCGAGACCACCGCCCTGCTGTGGCTCGAAGGCCGCCCGATTCCCCGCACGGAGCTGCAACGCCAGCTGGTCCACGATTTCGCTGCGCTGGCCGCGGTGAGTGCGGCGTACGACGAACGGATGGCCCGCGTCGTCCGCCAGATCCTCGCGGACGAGCCGGCGGACGGCATGTTCGCGGATCTGGTGGGACGGTTGGTGGCGCTGCCCGAACCGGTTCGCTGCGCTTAGCTTGCGTCCCACGTTTTTGTCTTTGGCGCCGTGGTGGTTGCTCGCCGTGTGTCGCCCGCTGACGCGGTGCCCGTCCGCTGCGCTTTGCCTGTCCGCTGCGCTTTGCCTGTCCCGCCGTGGTGGTTGTTCGCCGTTGCGCCTGCGGCGGGCGGGGCCGCTGCGCGGGGCTGTCGGGTGCGGTGACGGGCCTGCGCGGGTGGGGGTGTCCGGACTGCTTCGCTTTACGTCCGGACACCCCCACCCGCGCAGGCCCGTCACCTCCCGTTGAGGGGTGGGGAAAAGCCAGGTGAAGGTGCAGGCAAGTGGTCCAGTGCGCCTCGCGGGTCATACCGAAACGCCTGTCGGCGGCCCGCCCCCACCGGCCTTCACTCACTCCCCCCACGGGAGGGGACGGGCCGGAGGGGCAGGGGTGTGGGACGTAAAGCGAAGCAGTCCCACACCCCTGCCCCGCAGGCCCGTCACCGCACCCACAGCCCCGCGCAGCGGACCCCGGCCCGCCGCAGGCGCCACGGCGAGCGCACCGCGCAGCGGGCGGGCAACGGCGAGCAACCACCACGGCGGGACAGCCGACAACGTGGGAAGCCGCCACCAGGCGCAACCCCCACGGCGGGAAAGACAAAAACGTGGGAAGGAAAAACCAGCCTCAGCCGCGCCGGAAGACCGCCACCGTGCGGGCCGGGACGTTGAAGGTGCCCGATGGGCGGTCGTAGGAGGCGGTGGTGGTGGTCCGGTCGGCGCCGTGGGCCTGGAGGGGGTGCAGGGCGTAGTGCTCGCCGGCGAGGGCGTGGAGGGTCTGGGCCTGGCGGTGCGGGGTGGCGTTGAAGACGACGACGAGGTTGCCGAGGCGCATGGTGATCACGCCGGGGGTCTCGTCCTTCCCGGAGAGCGGGAAGGAGAGGGCCGACTGGACGCGGGCCGTGGTGGCCAGGCCGAAGGCCGGTTCGGTGGCGTGGATGCGGAGCAGGTCGCGGTAGGCGGCGGAGGTGTGGTCGATGGCGGCGCAGCCGGGGCGGAGGGCGGGGTCGGCGAGCAGGGGCCGGGCGTAGGGCCACTTGTCCTTGTTGCCGGCGGCCGGGGGCAGCCCGCGGCCGAAGCCGTTGCCGTCGGCGCAGTTCCAGTGCAGGGCGTTGAACCAGTCGCCGCTGTCGAAGGAGTTGCGGTCCAGGGACTTGGAGCGCAGGAGGTCGGAACCGGCCTGGGAGAGCGCGGGCCCCTGGGAGAGGGCCGCGGTGGCGAGCGCCAGGACCTGCATCCGGCCGCGGTCGGCGGCATCGGTGTGCTGCGGGAGTTTGTAGGCGAGGGCGTCGTAGAGGGTCTCGTTGTCGTGGGCGTCGGCGTAGGCGAGGGCGTCACCGGGGGCGGCGGCGTAGCCGGCCGGGGCGCCGTTGTAGTCGACGCCGGAGCCCTTGACCCGGTGGCCGGTGCTGTCGGTGAAGGTGTAGTCGGCGAGGTTGCCGGTGAGGCCGATCTTGATGAGGTCCTGGTAGTGGAGGAGCCGGGCGCGCTGCTCGGACGGGTTCCCGTTCCCCTTCGAGGAGTTGGGGTCGGTGTACAGGCCCGAGGCGAAGCCCTGGATGCCGGGGTCGCCGTCGAAGGGGCTGCCGCCGCGTACCGCGTCACGGGCCCGGTCGCTGAAGGTCGCGATGCCGGTCCCGGCCATGTTCCGCTGGGTGGCCTGGACGAAGCGGGCGTCGTTCGCGGCCTCGCCGAAGTTCCAGCCCTCGCCGTAGAGGACGATGGATTGTCCGTCGACACCGTCCTTGCGCGGGGTCAGCGCGTCCAGCGCCTTGCGGACGGCGAGGATGTTGGCCTTGGGGTGGTGCCCCATGAGGTCGAAGCGGAAGCCGTCGACCTTGTACTCCTTGGCCCAGGTGACGACGGAGTCGACGACGAGCTTGCCCATCATGGTGTGCTCGGGGGCGGTGCCCGAGCAGCAGGTGGAGGTGGCGACGCTGCCGTCGTCCATGAGCCGCTGGTAGTAGCCGGGGACGATGCGGTCCAGTACGGAGTGCGGGTCCTGGCCGCTCGCGGCGGTGTGGTTGTAGACGACGTCCATGACGGTGCGCAGCCCGGCGCCGTTCAGCCCCTGGACCATGCGGCGGAACTCGACGGTGCGGGCCGGGCCCTCCGGGTCGGAGGCGTAGGACCCTTCCGGGACGGTGTAGTGGAGCGGGTCGTAGCCCCAGTTGTAGGCGTCGCGGGCGGCCGTCTTGCCGACGCAGTCCTGCTGGCGGTCGGAGTCGGGGGCGTACGAGGCCAGGTCGCAGCCGGGGCGGGCCTGGTCGGCGGGCCGTTCGGGCGTGGTGGCGAAGTCGAAGGCCGGCAGCAGATGGACGTAGGACGTGCCGGACCGGGCGAGGGAGCGCAGGTGCCCCATGCCGTCGGAGTGCCGGTCGGTGAAGGCGAGGTAGCGCCCCGGGTGGCGGGAGGTGCGGTCCGCTATGGAGAAGTCGCGGATCTGCAGCTCCTGGATGCGGGCGCGGCGCAGCGGCACCGCAGCGGGCTTCGTCAGCCGTGACCAGCCGGCCGGGGCGAGTTTCGGGTCGTCGAGGTCGGTGACGAGGCTGCGGGCCGAGTCGGCGGTCAGGGCGGTGGAGTAGGGGTCGGTGACCTTGTTGGTGACGGTCCGGCCGACGCTGGGGACCCAGACGGTGACGAGGTAGCGGTACGGCTTTCCGGCCCAGTCGCGGGCGCCCCGGACGCGCCAGATGCCGGTGGTGTCGTCGCGCCGCATCGGGACCGTACGGCCGTCGAGTTCGAGGGCGACGGTGCGGGCGGTGGGCGCCCAGACGGAGAGGGTGGGGCGGCCGTGGTCGAAGTCCGGCCCCAGGGTGGCGTGCTGGGCACGGGTGCCGTAGAGGTCGTCCAGTACGCCGGGTATCTGCACGCCGGTGGTGGTGCGCCCGCCGTCGGCGGTGCGCTGGGCGGCGAGGAGTCTGCCGCGCACGGCGGCAGGGGCCAGGCCGCGGTCGCGGGGGTCGACGGTGAAGGCGGGGTAGCCCGTCAGATGCGGATGGGCGAGACGTTCGGACGGGCTGAGGGTGCCGGGGGTGAGCCGGATGCGCTTGCGGTGCGTCCCGAACTCCAGCTGGGCGGCGGCGTGTTCCGCGCCTTTCCAGACGACGGTGTCGCGGTCGATCCACTGGGCCAGGGCCTGGTCCGCGGGAGGCGGGGCGGGCGCGGCGGTCGCGGAGGACGCGGCGGGAAGGGCGGCGGCGCAGAGGACCAGCGCCATGGCGGCGACGGTACGGCGGAGGGGGCCGTTCACGAAGAGGCTCCTTCGGAGGAGGGCGTACGGGTGGTGGGTGGCGGGGGGATGCGGGGCGTGCGGCGGGCACGCCCCGTGGACGGAGGGGCCCAGTCAACGGACGGGCCTCGTGGACGGACGGGCGCCGTGGACGGACGGGCGCCCGGCGCCCCGCGGCCCGCGCCCGGATCAGGAGCAGCCCGTGCGGGCCCCCGTGTGCAGGGCGAGTGCGGTGTTCGGGCCCAGCGTCGCGGTGAAGCGTCCTGAGTCGTCCACCGTCACCGCCCGGCCGCTCTGCACATCGCAGTAGCCGCCGGCCGGCAGCGCGGTCTGGAAGGTGCGGCTGAGGGTGGTGGTCTCATGGTTGATCACCACGAAGCCGTTGCTGCCACGGCCGAAGGCGATGGCGTCGGCGCCGTTGTCCCACCAGTGGGTGACGGCACCGCCGCGCACGGCGTTGCGGAAGGCCACCATGCTGGCGACCTCGGGCCACTTGTGCTGGCACTTCCAGCCGTCCTGCCAGCAGGCGTTCACCTTTCCCCCGTTGGGCGGCCCGGCGTCCCGGTCGGTGAACTCGTAGCCGGAGTGGACGTCCGGTGAGCCGTAGGGCCAGGCCAGCATGAAGACATGGGCGAGGGTGTAGTCGGCGCCGTCCTTGTAGGTGAGGGTGTCGCCGCCGCGCTCGGTGTCGTGGTTGTCGACGAAGACCGCGGCTCCGGCGGACGGGAGGTAGCCCCAGCCCTCGCCGTAGTTCTTGAGGTAGGCGAGGTTCTCGTCCCGGAAGACCCGCTTGAGGTCGCGGGCGTAGCGGAACTCCTGTACGTCGCCGGTGCCTTGGTACTCGGCCGGGGAGACGGCCTCGCCCGCGCCGTAGATGGCCTCCTGCTTCCAGTAGGCGTGCGGATCGCTCAGCCGGCTCTTGATGTCGGCGAGGTCGTCGGCCGGGATGTGCTTGGCGGCGTCGATACGGAAGCCGTCGACGCCCAGGGACAGCAGGTCGTCGAGGTAGGCGGCGATCCGGCCGCGGACGTACGGCTCGCCGGTGTCGAGGTCGGCGAGACCGACGAGTTCGCAGTGCTGGACGTTCCAGCGGTCGGCGTAGTTCGAGACGGGTGCCGTGCAGTCGTCGAAGTCGAAGACCGAGTAGGTGCCCGGGTAGTCGTACTTGGTGTACGAGGAGCCGCCCGTGCCCGTACCGGAGCCGGACGCCATGTGGTTGATGACGGTGTCGACAACGACCTTGACGCCCGCGCCGTGGCAGGCGGCGACCATGTCCGCGAACGCCGTACGGTCGCCGAGCCGCCCGGCGATCCGGTAGCCGACCGGCTGGTACGAGGTCCACCACTGCGGTCCCTGGATGTGCTCCTGGGGCGGCGACACCTGGACGTAGCCGTATCCGGCCGGGCCCAGACTGCTGCGGCACTCCGCGGCGACCGAGTCGTAGCGCCACTCGAAGAGGACGGCGGTGACGTCCTTGGCGCCGGGCGGAGCGGCCGCCGCCGGCTGCGGCATCAGGACGGCCGCCGCGCCCGCCACGAGGGCGAGGGCGGCAGCCGCGGGTCTGCGGGCGGCGTTTCTGATCCGGTGGAGCACGGTTCCTCCTGAGGGGGTGGAGTGACCTTGCTCGGCAACGCGCCGTGCCCGGAAGGCCGTTGAAAGGCGCCGGTGGGGGCGACGGCGCCGGTGTTGCTGACGGTTCTAGCCGCCGGAACCAGTTGCTGCAAGACCTTACGCAAGACATTGCAAGGGTGTTACGTTCCCTGACGAGCGCCGGTCCGGCCGACCGGAGGCCCGCCCTGCGGGTCCACGCGCCCGGACGGCCGGACCGGCGCGCCAAGCGGCTCTCCGTGCAGGCGGTCTCCTCGGCATGCGCCTGGCAGGTGAGGGCCGGCCCCCGTCACTCCGGGCGCATATGTCGCGGGTGACGGCGCGCCAGGGACCTCGGCGCGCGTTCGCGGGGGTGAGCAGGCGGGGAGCAGACAGGATCCCGACGCCGGGGCCGGGATCCGCGATGCGGTCTCCTCAGCGGCTGTCGGCGGCGCGGCGCCGGCTCCTGCGCCACGAGCCGATCCAGAAGGCGACGGCGCCCGCGACAAGAGCGCCGACGATCGGCAGAACCAGGTCCCGGGTGTCCTGGCCGGTGGTCGCGGTGTCACCCGTCGCCGCACCGTGGGCCGCGGACGAGGTCCGCTCAGGTGTGACGCCCGAGGCCGTCGCACCCTTGGCGTTCGTGCCCGAGGTGCCGGACGTGGCCGAGGTACCGGACGGGCCCGAAGTGCCGGACGTGGCCGAAGTGCCGGACGTGGCCGAGCGGGTGGCCTTCCCCTTCCCCGTGATCTCGAACGACCCCACGACGTTCTTCTGCCCGGCGTTCAGCCTGCAGCGCACGTCGGCCTGGCCCAGAACGCCGCCGCCGGCCTTCTTCCCGACGACGTGCAGGGAGATGTCGCCGACGGTGATCCGCGCGATGCCCGGCCGGCTGAAAGTGAGAGCGGGCGCGGCGCCGGTCGCCGCGACCGTGAAGGAACCGGACGCCGGGATGCCGGTCTTGGTGATGCCGAGGGGAACGCTGATGCGCCTGTCGCCCTGCGGCGCGGACACGCCGACCTTCGCGGCCACCGTGCCCTCGACGGTCCTCACACCGAACAAGCGGAGCTTCGCCGTGAGATCCGCGTCCACTGTCGTCCGCGCACCGATGGCGAATTTCCGGCTGGCTTCGTGGACCCTGACCGACTCCGGAATATCCGCATCGATCTTTACCATTAGCGGCTGGTTTTTGATCACCGGCACTTTGCAGGTGTACTTCATTGTGCGAGAAGCCGGTTGTGCGGCCGCGGTGCCGGCTCCGGAAACTCCCACGATTCCGACGGCGGCCCCTAATGCCGTCACCACCCCAAGGGCGGTCCTCACCCTTGGCTTTCCCGTCCTGCGCCTGGCAGCCAATTGGCACCCCCGTGAGTTGTTCCGCCGTGTGTCCCATCGGGACGCGAACGGCGGGTGTTACCGGAATCAAGACGCCCTTCTGGTCGCGGACGGTTCCCGGTATGTTCCGGGTCCGCCCTGCCCGGTGAACCCGATCGGCGAAAGGCGTGGTGCGGCTGGGAAACCTGGGTCAGGTGGTCTTGGAGTCGCGCATGGCGGAATTGGTAGACCGCGCCGGCCTGGCGCAATACACCTCGCCGGTGAGCGTCGTCCAGGAAAGCGATCACTGCCCAGGGCAGTCGGCCTGTCAGCGGCAACCACATACGCGACAGGGCCACCCACTGGCCCCAAGCGGTGAAACTCAGCCCGTATCCGAGCCCGCCCCCGAACGCCGCCTCGATCCCGAACACGAGCCCGGCCAGGAGCCCGCGGACAGGCCCGGGCATGAGCACGCCGACAGGGCCGGAGAGGAGCCCGAAGCCGAGCCCGGCCGGGATCCCGATCACGAGCATCCACACGAGCATGTGGAAGACCACGTTCTTGCGGTTCGTGCTCAACAGTTCCGAGGCGCTGACCGCGGATCCGATCTCGATGGGAGCTTCCAGCCAGGCCATGATGCCGAGTACCAGTCCGGCACCGAGCCCGAGTTCGAGCGGGAACAGGATGGCGCCCAGGAGCCCGCCGTCTAGTCCGTCGTCGAACCCCAGCGGCGCGACCAGGCACCTGTCCAGGAACACCAGCACGAGCGCGAACAGGAGCCCGAACCCGAGGCCCAGCAGGGACCTGGGGAGGAACGTGTCACGCGTCTGTCTGGTCCCGCCGAAGATCTGCAGGCGTACGCGCGACGGCTCACGTGGGGCGCCCCCGGACACGAAGCCGTACACGAATCCGAAGACCAGCCCGGCGAGGAGCCCGTGCAGGAGCCCGACCGCGAGGCCCCGGCCGAGTGCGAACCCGAGGCCGTGCTCGGTCGCGAGCAGGTCCACGGGGAGGTTCCCGATCCCGGTCGTCACCCCGAAGGCCAGTGCGGCCAGGAACCCGACGACGAGCATGCGCGAGGAAAGGCGCATGGTGGTGCCCAGTTCCCACCAGGCGAGGTCGCGGGTGTCGAGCTCGTGCAGGTGCGCGGCGAGGTAGCCGAGCCAGCGCTGGGCGCGTTCGGGGTGCCGGCGGCGGCGACGGCTGGTGCCGCGGCCGGTCGGTGTGGGGTCGTAGACGGCGGGGATGAAGGCTGCCAGGAGGTGCTCCTGCAGGGCTTCCGGGGAGGCGAACTTCCGGACGTCCAGAAGGTCTGAGGGCCGGCGCCCGGGAGTGCCTCGGTAGACGGTGCGGGCCAGGGCGACCATCAGCGGGGTCGCGAACACCTGGGCGAGGTTCGCCGCGCCCGGACCGTCCGGCTCTTCACGCAGCCGGGCCAGGACCGGCTGCCACGCGGTACTGTCCTCGCCGCCCTCTCTGACCGGCCGGCTGCCCCGGTGCAGGTAGTCGGCGTAGTCGTCCACGGTGAGGTCCGCCAGCTCGATGACGGCGGCTTCGGTGAGCACGCCGTTGTCCTCCACGACCCGGCTGTACTCCGCGGGGCGGGTGGTGAGGAGCAGCGGCATCGTGGTGCGGTTGAGCGCTCGGAGCGCCGCACCGTGGAGGCCGCTTGCGATCTCGTCGAAACCGTCGAGAACAGGAAGGATCTTGTCCTCGTCGAGCAGGAGACCGGCCAGGTTCCCCCGCTTCCCGGCGGGAGCGTCCAGGAAGGGGTAGTCGCGCACGAGTTGGCCGCACAGCCAGTCGTCCAGTGAGGTGGTGACCGGATCCCATGACCCCAGACCGAAGATCACCGGCACCCGGTCGCCGGCGGCGCGGGCCTTCAGCCGGTCGAGGACGAAACGCAGCGTCAGGACCGTCTTGCCCGACCCGGCCTCCCCCAGCACGACCA
The DNA here is from genome assembly GCF_009811555.1 of Streptomyces caniferus. Lineage (GTDB taxonomy): Bacteria > Actinomycetota > Actinomycetes > Streptomycetales > Streptomycetaceae > Streptomyces > Streptomyces caniferus. The sequence goes on from NZ_BLIN01000005.1 coordinate 2,547,941, forward strand.
GCCGACGGGACGGAACGGACTCGTAGACCTCCACGATCCGGTCGAGCCGACCGTCCAGCGGGAGGGGCTCCGCGACCGTCCCGAACGGGGCTCGGCGGATATTGGCCCAGTGATCGAACACATTCCGCTCGGTGCACCCGAAGCGCACGGCGAGCGGGGACGGGTCCCCCACCCGCTGCCACCGCCCCTCGCGACGCCATTGCTCAGACACCTCGCGGGCAAGCTTCCCGGCCGCCTCCCGCACCTCCGGCGCATCGTCCGGCTCCGGTGTTTCCGGCCGCGGAGGCGACAGCTGCGGGAGCTGGGTGAGCCGGTCGGCATCGGCCGGCAGGCCGATCAGATCGTTGAGTGCGCTGATCCGGTCCGGAGCGAGGCGGTACCAGCGCTTCACCTGGCTCGCCGCGAACCTGCCGAGCCCGTCGAACCGGTGATGCTCGCTGACCACCCCGATCACGTACCCGCCGCTCCACACCGCGGCCCCCGACATCCCCTCCCAAGGGGAACGGTCCGGCTCGGGGTCGTACTCAGGAGGCGCCACGGAGATCTCCAGGCTCCCCGCGCGCAGGTACGACAACGGTGTGGTCGTGCCGCGCGCGTGGTGCGAATCCCGGTACCACGGGGGATCGTCACGGTCCGTCGACGCACTGTCGAGGCGCAGCCGGAACCGTGGAAAACCCAGCGCTTCGCACTCCACGGGCTGCGTGATCGCGGCGAACCGCACCGGCCGGACCTCGGCGGCGCCCGGTCCGCCCGCGCTCGTGTCCCTCGCGATCCTGAGCACCGCGATGTCCATCGCCGCGTCCGCCCAGACCGGCTCGCCGGACACCTCCGTCGTGCCACCGTCCTCGGTGAAGAAACGCAGCCGTACGGAGACCGCGTCACTCACCACATGCGCGGCGGTGAGCACCGCATGCCCACTCACCTGGTAGCCCGACCCACGCCGCCCCGGGCCCGCCCGCCGCGTGGTGAGGACCTGGACCACCCGCCCCGCGTCGAGCCCGTCCGGCTCGGCAGCCCTGCCGCCCGCGGGATTCATTGCTCGTTTTTGCCGGAGATTCCGGAGACGTACGCCGGGTTGCCCGACCGTGTGAGGGTCGGCTGCAAGGCCAGCGTGATGCGCTGGGTCGAGGTGGCGCCGACCGTCGCGTCCGCACCGGACTCCACCACCCAGAACCGCACCTTCGCCCCCGCGTGCCCGGTCCGCTCCAGAGCGACCGACACCTCCAGCTCGATCGTCCCCAATTCGAAGCGCAGCGCCGCACCTTCCGCCGCGACGACCGCCTCCTCCAACTCCTCCCGCAGATCCCTGATCACACTGGCCAGCTCGATCACTGCACGCCCCTTCGCCCCGGGCTCACCACCGGTAACCGGTCGGTCACCGAGGACTTTAGTCCCGCCATGCGGGCGCTGGCCGCCTATCACCACCAATCCCCTGGGAAATCCTCCTCTACAGGTCGAGTTCGGCACGGACCACCTTGCCCACCGGGACCCGGTCGAGCACCGTCCAGCGGGTGGCGAGCGCGGCCACCAGCAGCAGGCCGCGGCCGGTTTCGGAGTCGGGTGGCGGGGGCGCGCACGTGCCGGGGTCGGGCGGGCGCTTCTCGGTGCGGGTGTCGGCGACCTCGATCCGCAGGGTGCCGGGGCGCGCCGAGCCCGGCATGCGCATCAGGCGCAGCTCGAAGTCCCGGCCGGGCACCCGGCCATGGGTCGCCGCGTTGGCGGCCAGTTCGCCGACGATCAGGGCGACGGCCTCGGACACCTCGCCGCCGTACGGGAAGCCCCAGACGTCGAGCTGCTGGAGCGCGAGGTAGCGGGCGAGCCGGGCGCCCCGCCGGGTGGAGCTGAAGCGCTGGGTGAACGTACGTACGGTGACGGGGGTGCGGGCGCCGCCGCCCGGGGTGAGCTGACTGTGCATGCGGGCAACGCTGCTGGTCGGCCCGCTCGCCGACCAGGTACCCGACTCGTACACCCGGAACTGTACGAGTCCGGAGTGTGGACGGGACGAGTAACGGGGCGTAACGATGGGTGACTTGCGGGGTCGGACCAGTGACTGCGGAGCACCGACATGGAAGACACCATCACCACCACCCTCACCGACCGCTACGACGGCGGCGGCGAACCCGAACCGTCCGACAGCCTGCGCATCTTCGGGGCCGTGTACCAGGCACTACGGGAGAAGGCCGGGTTCACCCAGGAGTCCCTGGCGCCGGAGATCCAGTACTCGTCGCACTACATCGCCTCGGTGGAGCAGGGGCGGCGGCTGCCGTCGAAGACGTTCGTCGAGCGTTCGGAGGAGGCGTTGGACGCGGGTGGGGTGCTGCGGAAGGCGGCCAAGCGGCTGTCACGGCAGCGCGGGCTGGCGTCCTGGTTCCGGATGTGGGCCGAGCTGGAGAAGGAAGCGGTGAGTCTCAGCACCTACGAATGCCGCCTGGTCCCCGGCCTGTTACAGACCGAGGCGTACGCGCGGACGCTGTTCGAGCAGCGCTTGCCCCTGCTGACCGATGAACAGGTCGAGGTCCAGGTCACGGCCCGGCTGGACCGGCAGCGGCTGCTGGCCGAGCGGCAGAACACCGCCTTCAGCTTCATCATCGACGAGCACGTCTTCCAGCGCCGGACCGGCGGCACGGAGGCCGCACGGGGGCTGATCGACCACGTGCTGGAACGGACCGCGCTGCGGAACGTCGAGCTACAGGTGATGCCGCTGGAGCGGGAGGTGCACGCGGGCATGAACGGGCCGATGCAACTGCTGGAGACCGAGGAGAACCAGCGGTTCTGCTACTGCGAGGGGCAGGAGAGCGGCCAGTTCATCGCCGACCCGAAGACCGTCACCACCCTCCATATGCGCTATGCGAAACTGCGGTCACAGGCCCTCACCCCCGACGACTCCCGGGGCCTGTTGACGAGGATGCGAGGAGCGCTATGAGGACCGGCGGCGAACTGGCGTGGTTCAAGAGCAGCTACAGCGGCAGCTCCGGCGACAGCTGCGTGGAGATCGCCCTCTCCTGGCGGAAGTCCAGCTACAGCGGCGACTCAAGTGGCGACTGCGTCGAGATCGCCGCCTGCCCCACCACCGTCCACGTCCGCGACTCCAAGGACAAGGGCGGGCCGCAGCTCGCCGTGCCCGCCCCGGCCTGGGCGGAGTTCGTGGCGTACGCGGTAAGGCGGGGCCACCGGGCGGGCTGAGTGCCGGCCGACCCGTCGCGGCGGTTCACCTGTCCCTGACCCGAGTGGTACGCCGGGTGCCGCCGTGGATGAAGATGAGCACATGAATGACAACGGGGGCCCCGCACCGCGTCCGCACGATCCCACGAGCTTCCGGCTGCAACCGCCGCAGCCCGCCCAGGCTCCGCCCACGGAACACTCGCAGGCTCCGGCAGCCGCACAGGCCGCACCGCCGTCGTCCGATCCGGGCGCGGGCCGGCTCGTGGCGGGCCGCTACCGGCTGCTGAGCAGGCTCGGGCACGGCGGCATGGGCACCGTGTGGCGGGCCCGGGACGAGGTGATGGACCGCGAGGTGGCGGTCAAGGAGTCCCGGATCCCCGACCACCTGCCGGAGCGGGAGCGGGCCGGGCTCTTCGAACGGATGCGGCGCGAGGCACGGGCCGCGGCCCGCCTCGACCATCCCGCGGTGGTGAACGTCCATGACGTCGCCGTGGAGGAGGGGCAGCCGTGGATCGTCATGGAGTTCGTCCAGGGACGCTCCCTCGGCGACGCGCTCCAGGAGGGCACGCTCGGCGCGCGCGACGCCGCCCGGATCGGGCTGGAGGTGCTGGGCGCACTGGAGGCCGCGCACGCCGCCGGGATCCTGCACCGCGACGTGAAGCCGGACAACGTCATGCTCGGCCGCCACGACCGCGTCGTCCTCACCGACTTCGGCATCGCGCAGATCGAGGGCGAGACCAAGCTGACCGAGACCGGCGGGTTCGTCGGCTCCCCCGAATTCATCGCGCCCGAGCGGGTGTTGGGGCAGCAGCCCGGCAGCGCCTCCGACCTGTGGTCGCTCGGCGTCGTGCTGTACGCGGCGACGGAGGGCGTCTCGCCGTTCCGCCGCACCAACACCCCCGCCACGCTGCAGGCCGTGCTGAACGCGGCCCCGGCAGCCCCGACCGCGGCCGGTGGTGGTCCGCTGGCCGAGGCCGTCCAGGGTCTGCTGCAGAAGGATCCGGCGCACCGGCCGAGTGCGGCGCAGGTGCGCGAGCTGCTCGAACGCGCTGTGCAGCCCCCGCCCCCGGTCGTGCGGACCGGCGATCCGGAGGCCGGTCAGGGTGTCCGCCTCGGCCGCAAGGCACTCCTCGGGATCGGCGCCGGAGTCGTGGCACTGGCGGTGGCGGCCTACCTGGTGCTCGCGGATCCGTTCGCCGGGCCGTTGCCCGAGGGATGGAAGATCCGCCAGGAGGCGGGGACGCTGAACGCGGACGTCGCGGTGCCCGCCGGCTACCTCCGGATCCCGGACGAGGACGACCCCTCCGTGATGACGTACAAGGATCCCAGCGGTGCGGTCACCGTCGAGCTGACCCGGTGGGACCACGTACGGCAGAAAACCGACATCTCGGGGACCGCCGACGCCCAGGCGTTCAAGGACTCGGACGCGATCAAGGGCGGCTCCTTCTCGGGGTCGGGGACCTCGATGTCCTCGGACACCAAGGCCCGCAGCAGCACGGACGCCAATGTCACGTACCAGGGCCGCGATGCCGCGCTGAACACCGTCACCTACGGCACGAGCGGCTCCGGTGTGGACATCGACGGGGACGTCCCGCGCGAGGCCAAGGCGTTCTACTACCGGACCCACGCCGGTGACATGTACCGGTTGTGGGTGGACTACCCGGGCAAGGGCGACGTCACCGCCCGCGGCCGCGAGGTCGCCCGGGTCGCGATCGCCAACCTGGACCTTCACAAGCCCTGAGGCCGCTGTACGCCGTCCGGCCCGGATGGCCGCCCGCTGCCGCCGTGCGCGGCGGCGGGGCCGCCCCGCCCGCGGTCTACCGGCCGGCGGCCTCCTTGAGGGTGTGGGCGACCAGGGCGTTGGCGTGGCCGTGGCCCAGGCCGTGTTCGGTCTTGAGCCAGGCCACCAGCTCCATGTGCCGGGTGAGCGGCGAGGCGGTGATCAGGCTCTTCCACTCGGCTATCGGGCGGCCGTACTTCTTCTCGATCGACGGGAAATAACTCGCGGGGCCCTGCACGGTGTTGGTCATGGAGGCAGCATGGCACCCCCCACTGACAATCCGGCGGGCCCGCGTGCGCACCTGCCCCGGGACGCGCGGTCAGGTCCGCAGCGGACCCGTCGACCCCCGCACCACCAGCTCCGGCTGGAAGACGAACTCCGTGCGCTGGGGCGGGCTCTGGCGGCCCTGGGCGCGTTCGTGGATCTCCTCGATCAGGGCGCCGACCGCCGCCGTGGCCATCGCCTGCACCGGCTGGCGCACCGTGGTCAGCGGCGGGTCGGTGAAGGCGATCAGCTGCGAGTCGTCGAAGCCGACGACCGAGATGTCGCCCGGGACGTCCAGACCGCGCTGGCGGGCCGCGCGGACGACGCCGAGCGCCATCAGATCGCTGCCGCAGACGACGCCGGTGCAGCCCTGGTCGAGCAGTGCGGCGGCGGCCGCATGGCCCCCCTCCACGCTGAACAGGGTGTGCTGGACGCGCCGTTCGGCCTGCCCCCTCGACAGGCCGAACGACTCGCCCAGCGCCGCCGCGAAGCCCTCGGCCTTGCGGCGGGAGGGCACGTAGCGGGCCGGGCCGACGGCCAGCCCGATCCGCTCGTGCCCCAGTTCGGCCAGGTGGCGTACGGCCATCCGGGCCGCCGCGCCGTCGTCGGGTGAGACGAACGGCGCGTCGATGTGCGCGTTGTAGCCGTTGATGAGGACGTACGGGACGCCCCGGGCCGCCAGCCGGGCGTAGCGGGACGGGTCGGCGCCGGTGTCCGCGTGCAGGCCGGACAGGAAGACGATGCCGGTGACGCCGCGCTCCTCCAACTGCTCGACGAGTTCGTCCTCGGTGGCTCCGCCCGGCATCTGGGTGCACAGCACCGGGGTGTAGCCGTGGCCCGCCAGTGACTGCTCGATGATCTGGGCGAAGGCCGGGAAGATCGGGTTGGTCAGCTCCGGGATGACCAGCCCTACCAGGCCGGCGCTGCGCCGTCGCAGCCGTACGGGGCGCTCGTAGCCGAGGACGTCGAGCGCGGCGAGCACCCGCTGCCGGGTGCCCGCCGCCACGCCCGCCTTGCCGTTCAGGACCCGGCTGACGGTCGCCTCGCTGACCTGCGACTGGGCGGCGATGTCGGACAGCCGGGGGGTGGCAGGGATGTCGGGCAGGGTCACTCCTCCCACCAGACGGCGGTGTCGGCGGGCAGCTCGACGTCCCCGTCGGATGCGTCCAGTTGACGGGAGGAGAGCAGCGGCCGGCCGGGGGCGGGCAGGCGGGCCGGGGCGTCGGTCGTGTTGACCGTGCAGACCAGGCCGCCGGGGCGCCGGAAGGCCAGGACGCCGTCGGGGGCGTCCAGCCACTCCACGGAGTCCCCCGCGCCGAGGCCGGGGTGGGCGCGCCGCAGACCGAGGGCGGTGCGGTAGAGCTCCAGGGTGGAGGCCGGGTCGCCGGTCTGGGCCTCGACGGTGAGCGGTGCCCAGTCGGCGGGCTGCGGCAGCCAGCTGCCGCCGTCGCCGAAGCCGTACGGGGCCGCGTCGCCGCTCCAGGGGAGCGGGACCCGGCAGCCGTCGCGCAGCCCGTCCTGGCCGGTGGCCCGGAAGAAGGACGGGTCCTGGCGGACCTCGTCGGGCAGGTCGGTGACCTCGGGCAGGCCCAGTTCCTCGCCCTGGTAGAGGTAGGCGGAGCCGGGCAGCGCCAGCATCAACAGGGTGGCGGCGCGGGCGCGGTCCGGGCCGCCACCGAGGCGGGTGCGGTGGCGTACGACATCGTGGTTGGACAGCACCCAGGTGGTGGGGGCCGCCACCGGGCGCATGGCGTCGAGGGAGGAGTCGATCGCCTCGCGGAGGGCCGCCGCGTCCCACCCCGTGTTCAAGTAATGGAAGTTGAAGGCCTGGTGGAGTTCGTCGGGGCGGACGTAGAGGGCGGTGCGGTCCGCGCTGGGTGCCCAGGCCTCGGCGACCGCGATCCGCTCGCCGGAGTACTCGTCGAGGACGGTGCGCCAGGAGCGGTAGATGTCGTGGACGCCGTCCTGGTCGAAGAACGGCAGGACCTGGTTGCCGAGCAGTTTCAGCTGCTCGCCGTGGCCCATGTCGGGCAGGCCGGGAGCCTTGACCAGGCCGTGGGCGACGTCCACCCGGAAGCCGTCCACGCCCAGGTCCAGCCAGAAGCGCAGGATCGAGCGGAACTCGTCCTGGACGGCGGGGTGGTCCCAGTTGAAGTCGGGCTGTTCGGGGGCGAAGAGGTGGAGGTACCACTCGCCGTCGGGCACCCGCGTCCAGGCCGGGCCGCCGAAGAGGGACTCCCAGTCGTTGGGCGGCTCCTCGCCGTTCTCACCGCGTCCCTTGCGGAAGTGGAAGCGCTCGCGGATCGTCGAGCCGGGGCCCTCGGCGAGTGCGCGGCGGAACCATTCGTGCTGGTCGGAGCAGTGGTTGGGGACGAGGTCGACGATGATGCGCAGGCCGAGGCGGTGGGCCTCGGCGATGACGGCCTCGGCGTCGGCCAGGGTGCCGAACATCGGGTCGATGGTGCGGTAGTCGGCGACGTCGTAGCCGGCGTCGGCCTGCGGGGAGGCGTAGAACGGGCTGAGCCAGACGGCGTCGACCCCCAGGTCGCGCAGGTACGGCAGCCGGTCGCGGATGCCCGCCAGGTCCCCCATACCGTCGCCGTTGCCGTCGGCGAAGCTGCGCGGATAGACCTGGTAGATCACCGCGTGGCGCCACCAGTCGGTGGCAGGAGTGACGTTGTGCTGAGGGGTCATGTCATCCCTTGGTGGTGCCGGCGGTCAGTCCGGCGACGAGGTGGCGCTGGGCGAAGGCGAAGACGAGTGCCGCCGGTACGGCGATGATCACGGCGGCGGCGGTCATCGAACCCCAGTCGTTGGTGTACTGGTTGACGAAGGTCTGCAGGCCGCCGGCGAGCGTCAGGTTCTCCTCACCGGTCATGAAGGCGGAGGCGTAGGCGACCTCGGCCCAGGCGGTGACGAAGGTGTAGAAGCCGGTGACCGCGAGCCCCGGTCTGGCGAGCGGGAGGACCAGGCGCCAGAAGGTGCCGAAGGGGTTGAGGCCGTCGACCCGTCCGGATTCGTCGATCTCCACCGGGATGGTGTCGAAGTAGCCCTTCATCATCCAGGCGCAGAACGGGACGGCGATGGTGAGGTACGTGATGACCAGGCCCGCGGGCTGGTTGAGCAGGCCCAGGCTCGCCAGCAGGTTGTACAGCGGCACGATCAGCACCGCCACCGGGAACATCTGGGTGATCAGCAGCAGCCACATCAGCGGGCGCATCCCGGGGAAGCGGAAGCGGCTGACGGCGTAGCCGGTGGTGGCGGCGATGAAGACGCCGAGGACGGTGGTCAGCCCGACGATGATCACGGAGTTCTTGAACCAGGTCAGGAACTCGGTGTCGGCCAGTACGTGGGTGTAGTTGGCGACGGTGAAGTGGGTGACGAGGCTGGTGGAGAAGGCGTCGTTCCTGGGCTTGAAGGACGTCACCAGCAGCCAGAGCGGCGGGAAGACGGCCACGACCGCGGCGAGGGCGAGGGCCGCGTGCAGGCCGGCGGACGCCAGGCTGGAGCGTTCGTTGCGCTTGCGGGGCGTGCGCGCCGCATTCGTGCGCGCCGTGCCGGTGGGCGGGGTGCTCGTACGTGTCGTACGCGTGCGGGACGTGCTCGTGGGGGTCATGGTCACCACACCTCTCCCTGCTTGCGCAGCGCCCGGCGGTAGACGACCGCGACGACCGAGAGCAGGACCAGGATCAGGACGCCCCAGGCCGCGGACTCGGAGAAGTTGCGGGGGCTGTCGAGGAAGGAGAGCCGGTAGGCGTAGGTCACCAGGATCTCGGTGGCGTCGCCGGGGCCGCCCCGGGTCAGCAGGAAGATCACCGGGAACATGTTGAAGGTCCAGATGGTGGAGAGCAGGATCACCGTGCTGCTGACCGCGCGCAGTCCGGGGACGGTGATGTTGCGGAACCGCTGCCAGGCGCCCGCGCCGTCCATCTCGGCGGCCTCGTACAGCTCGCCGGGTATGGACTGCAGGCCGCCGAGCAGCGCGACCAGCATGAAGGGCACGCCCAGCCAGACGTTGACGGCGATGACCGAGAGCTTGGCCCAGGTCGGGTCGTTGAGCCACGGGACGGCGTCGATGCCGCCGCCGGCCAGCAGCTTGTTGAGGATGCCGTTCTTCTCGTTGTAGAGCATCCGCCAGGTGAAGACCGAGATGAAGGCGGGGATGGCCCACGGCAGGATCAGTGCCAGGCGGTAGAAGGTGCGGCCGCGCAGCGTGCGGTTGAGCATGTTCGCCAGGGCGAGGCCGATCAGGAAGGTCAGCGAGACGCAGCCGACGGTCCATACGACGGTCCAGCCCAGACGGTCCCAGAAGACGCCGTCGGACAGCACGGCCTGGTAGTTGTCCAGGCCGGTGAACTTGTAGGTGGCGGGGAGGTGGTTGACGCCGATGTTCCGCTCGACGTTGGCCTCATTGGCGTCGGTGAGCGAGAGGAAGACGCCGCGCACCAGCGGATAGCCGATGATCACCCCGATGACGAGTACCACCGGGGCGACCATCGTCCATGCGTACCAGTGGGTGCCCAGCGCCCGGCGCACCCGTACAGCAACGGTCACTTGTAGTCCTTGAGCAGCTTCCGGTAGGCGTCGCCGGTCGCCTTGGCGGCCTGCTCGGGCGTGGCGGAGCCGGTGAGCACCTTGTTCATCTGGACCTTGACCGGCTCGAAGAGGGAGTTGCCCTCGGCGATCCAGGGGCGCTGGACGGCGCCGTCGACGGCGGGCTTGAAGAACCTGACCATCTCGTTGTTCTTGACGGCCGGCACCTCGTACACGGACTTGCGGGTGGGCAGCAGGCTGAGCTTCTCGTTGGTCTGCTGCTGGACCGTGGCCGAGCTCATGTACTTGACGAAGGCGTAGGAGGCCTGGAGGTTCTTGCTGCCGGCGTAGACGGAGAGGTTCCAGCCGCCCTGCGGGGAGCCCTGGGCCTTGGAGCCGGCGGGCACGGGGGCGACGCCGAGGTTCGCCTTGTCCTTGAAGGCCTTGCCGGCGCGGGCGCCCTCGATGTCCCAGGGGCCGTCGACGGCCATCGCGACGGTGCCGTCCTTGAGGGCCTTGAGCTGGTTCTCCTGGCCGTCGGTGGCGTCGGTGACCGCGGCCTTGGAGTCGACCAGGCCCTTGATGGTCTGGAACGCCTTGACGCCGGCGCCGTCGTCGATCTCCACGACCTTGTCGCGGGCGTCGACCATGTCACCGCCCTCGCCGTAGAGGTAGGGCAGGAACCAGTAGGGGTCGTCGCCGCGCAGGTAGAGGGCGGTGGCGCCGGTCTTGGCCTTGATCTTCTTGGCCGTCTTGGCCAGCTCGTCGAAGGTCTTGGGCACCCCGACGCCGGCGTCCTTGAGGAGCTTCTTGTTGTAGAAGAGGCCGAGGGTGTCGATGACCTGCGGCGCGGCGTAGGTCTTGCCCTTGAACTTCGTGGAGCCGACGGCCTGCGGGAGATAGTCGTCGGTCTTGTCGAGGGCGGGGGTGTTGTCGAGGGGCGCGAGGTAGCCGAGGTTGGCGAAGTCGGCGACCCAGGCGACCTCGGTGCGCATCACGTCGGGGGCGCCGGAGTTGCCGCCGGCCGCGTTCTTGAACTTGGCGTTGGCGTCGCCGAACGGCACGTTCACATAGTTGACGTGGACCTTCGGGTGCTCCTTCTGGAAACCTTCGGCAAGCTTGCGGTACGTCGCCTTCTCGGCGTCGTTGGAGGTGTCCCAGAAGGTAACGGTTCCGGACAGTTCGCCCCCGCTGTTGCCGCCACTGCCGCCGTCACCTCCGCCGCACGCCGTCGCCGCCAGTGCCAGGCCCGCTACCAGCGCGGTGGCCGTTACGCCCCGTATGCCACGCCGCATGTGAACTCCTTAGGGAAATGCCTCAGATGGCGGTCAGGAACGTAACAGCGCTGAAAACAAACCGAAAGACCTTGCGGCAAATTTCTGCAAGACCGTGGGAGCGAATTGCAACGAGATGGCTGGAACAGGACCCTCCGGGCGCGCCCGGCACCGTCACCCCGCGCCCGTCCGAGCGTTGATTTGGTGAAGGCACCGACGCCTCTTGACCTCGACAGGGACGGCAGATGACCCAGGAGCTCACTTCCCCCAGCCCCGCCCCCCAGGCCCCCGGATCGGGCCGAGGTCCGGGATGGTGGCGCGACGCCGTCATCTACCAGGTGTACGTCCGCTCCTTCGCGGACAGCGACGGCGACGGCATCGGCGATCTGCGCGGGGCCCGCGAGCGGCTGCCGTACCTCAAGGACCTGGGGGTGGACGCCGTCTGGCTCACCCCGTTCTACGCCTCGCCCCAGGCCGACGGCGGCTACGACGTCGCCGACTACCGCGCCGTCGACCCCCTCTTCGGCACCCTCCAGGACGCCGACGGCCTGATCCGCGCCGCCCACGACCTGGGCCTGCGGGTGATCGTCGACATCGTCCCCAACCACACCTCCGACCGGCACCCGTGGTTCACGGACCCGGAGCTCGCCCGGCAGCGCTACCTCTTCCGCCCCGGCAAGGGCGAGGGCGGCGAACTCCCGCCGAACGACTGGGAGTCGGTCTTCGGCGGCCCGGCGTGGACCCGCACCGACCGGGGCGACTGGTACCTGCACCTCTTCGCGCCCGAGCAGCCCGACCTGAACTGGGACAACCCGGAGGTGCACGCCGAATTCGAGGCCATCATGCGCTTCTGGCTCGACCTCGGCGTGGACGGCTTCCGGGTCGATGTCGCCCACGGCATGATCAAGGCGCCCGGCCTGCCGGACATCGGCCACGGCGCCCAGGCCCAGCTGATCGGCAGCCAGGTGCTGCCGTTCTTCGACCAGGACGGTGTGCACGCCATCCACCGCGCCTGGCGCCGGCTGCTGGACGGCTACGGCGACGCCCGCGACAAGCAGGTGATCGGCGTCGCCGAGGCCTGGGCCCCCACCGCGGAGCGCCTCGCCCTCTACGTCCGCCCCGACGAACTCCACCAGGCCTTCAACTTCCAGTTCCTGAACGCCCCTTGGCAGACCGACGCGCTGCGCTCGGTGATCGACGCCTCGCTCGCCGCCACCGCCTCGGTCGGCGCCCCCACCACCTGGGTGCTGTCCAACCACGACGTCGTCCGCCACACCACCCGCCTCGGCGGCAGCCTCGCCCGCGCCCGCGCCGCCACCCTCCTGATGCTGGCGCTGCCCGGCTCCGCCTACCTCTACCAGGGCGAGGAACTGGGCCTGCCCGAGGTCACCGACCTGCCCGACGAGGTCCGCCAGGACCCGGCGTTCTTCCGCGGCGGCCGGGCGACCGGCGCGGCGGGCCCCGGCACCGACACCGAGTCCGCCCCCGACGGCGTCGCCGCCACCAGCGGGCAGGACGGCTTCCGCGACGGCTGCCGGGTGCCGCTGCCCTGGTCCGGCGAGTCGCCGCCGTACGGCTTCGGGCCCGGCGGCAGCTGGCTGCCGCAGCCCGCCGACTGGGGTGCCCTCACCGTCGCGGCCCAGACCGGCGACCCCGCCTCCACCCTGGAGCTCTACCGCGCCGCCCTCGACCTGCGGCGCCGGCTGCCGGGACTGGGCGACGGCGCCATGAGCTGGGCTCCCGCACCCGAGGGGGTGCTCGCCTTCACCCGCCCCGGCGTGCTGTGCACCGTCAACACCCTGGGGCACGACGTCGAACTGCCCGCGCCCGGAACGCCGCTGTTGTCCAGTGCCCCGGTGACCGTCCAGGACGCCGCCGCCCGGCTCCCCGGTGACAGCTGCACCTGGTGGGCAATCTGACAGCAGACCGGTACAGTCCCACCCATGACCGCCCGGCTCTCCGATATCGCAGCACAGGCGGGTGTCAGCGAGGCCACCGTCAGCCGGGTTCTCAACGGGAAGCCCGGCGTCTCCGCCACCACCCGCCAGTCCGTGCTGGCCGCTCTCGACGTACTGGGCTACGAGCGCCCGGTGCGGCTGCGACAGCGCAGCGCCGGGCTGGTCGGGCTGATCACGCCGGAGCTGGAGAACCCGATCTTCCCGGCCTTCGCGCAGGTCATCGGGCAGGCGCTGACCCGCCAGGGCTATACGCCCGTCCTGGCGACGCAGACGCCGGGCGGCTCCACGGAGGACGAGCTGACCGAGATGCTGGTCGACCGCGGGGTGGCCGGCATCATCTTCGTCTCCGGGCTGCACGCCGACACCTCCGCCGATATGCAGCGCTACGAGCAGCTGCGCGGCCAGGGCGTGCCGTTCGTCCTCATCAACGGCTTCTCCGACAAGGTGCAGGCCCCCTTCGTCTCCCCCGACGACCGGGCCGCGGTGGACCTCGCGGTCACCCATCTCAGCGCGCTCGGCCACCGGCGGATCGGGCTGGCCCTCGGCCCCAAGCGCTTCGTGCCCGTGCAGCGCAAGATCGAGGGCTTTGTGCGCGCCATGCAGGAGCGGCTGCAGCTCGGCCCGGCCGAGGCGGAGCCGTTCATCCAGCACTCCCTCTACACACTGGAGGGCGGCCAGGCCGCGGCGAGCGCGCTGATCGAGCGGGGCGCCACGGCCATCGTCTGCGCCAGCGACATGATGGCGCTCGGTGCGATCCGGGCGGCCAGGCAGCGCGGGCTCGACGTCCCGCGCGAGATCTCCGTGGTCGGCTTCGACGACTCCCCGCTCATCGCCTTCACCGACCCGCCGCTGACCACGATCCGGCAGCCGGTCACGGCCATGGGACAGGCGGCGGTACGTGCGCTGCTGGAAGAGGTCGGCGGCACCCCGGCCCCGCACAGCGAGTTCGTCTTCCACCCCGAGCTGGTGGTGCGCGGCTCGACCGCCTCGGCCCCGAAGCCGGCCAGGATCCCCAAGCCGCCGCGGGCTCCCTGAGGGCTCGATCCCCCAGAAGTACGGGGGTCTTACGTCCCCCGTAAGACCGATATGAGGCATCGAATACCCGACCGAAGGATGATCGACGGTACGCCCCTTTCTGGCAGACTGTCTGCCTATGGGTGATGCGAATACGAGGACTTTGGACGGCCTGCCGACCACCCCGCCACCCAAGGGGGAACGCGCGGACCACCCGGTCGCCGAGAAGCGGATGGCCCGTCTGCGTGCCCCTCGCACACCCCGGCTCTGGTTCGAGATCCTGCTGATCGCGGTCAGCTACTGGACGTACTCGATGATCCGCAACGCGGTGCCCGAGCAGAAGGCCGAAGCCCTGCGGAACGCCGACTGGATCTGGCAGGCCGAGCACTCGCTCGGCATCGCCGTCGAGCACACCGTCAACCACGCCGTGGACTCCGTGACATGGCTGATCGTCACGATGAACTACTACTACGCGACACTGCACTTCATCGTGACCATCGGCGTGCTGGTCTGGCTCTACCGCTGGCACCCGGGCCGCTACGCCGCGGCGCGGCTGGCGCTGTTCGCCACCACCGGCGTGGCGTTGCTCGGCTACTACTTCTTCCCGCTGGCACCGCCCCGGCTGATGACGGGCGGCGGCTTCGTGGACACCCTCATCGACCACGGGACGTGGGGCTCGATGGCGTCCGGCAATCTCGCCTCGATGTCCAACCAGTACGCCGCGATGCCGTCGATGCACATCGGCTGGTCCCTGTGGTGCGGCATCACCATCGCCCTACTGGCGAAGCCGCTGTGGGCCAGGGCCCTGGGACTGCTCTACCCCGCCACGACCCTCCTCGTCATCGTCTCCACCGCCAACCACTTCTGGCTCGACGCACTGGGCGGCGTCGCCTGCCTGAGCGTGGGCTTCGCGCTGGCGTCGCTCTGGTACGGGTCGCTTCCGCATCGCTTGGCGAAGGTGGCTGTCGCCTAGGCTTCCCACGTTTTTGGCTTTTGCGCCGTGGTGGTTGCTCGCCGTTTGTCGCCCGCTAACGCGGTGCCCGGCCGCTGCGCTTTGCCTCGCCTCGTTTTTGGCTGTCCCGTCATTGCGCCTGCGGCGGCCGGGGTCCGCTGCGCGGGGCTGTGGGTGCGGTGACGGACCTCCGGGGCAGGGGTGTGGAGTGAGTGAAGGCCGGTGGGGGCGGGCCGTCGCTGTGGCCGTTCTGGCCCTTGCCGGTCGTACCGGGGGACGCGTTTCTGTGTGATCACGAGGCGCACCGGACCACCTACCTGCACCCCCACCAACGTTTCCCCCTCCCACCCACGGGAGGGGACGGGTCGGAGCGGGTGGGGGTGTCCGGACTGCTTCGCTTTACGTCCGGACACCCCCACCCGCGCAGGCCCGTCACCGCACCCGACAGCCCCGCGCAGCGGACCCCGCCCGCCGCAGGCGCAACGGCGACAAACCACCACGGCGGGACAGGCAAAGCGCAGCGGACCGGCAACGACGAGCGCACCGCGTCAGCGGGCGACACACGGCGAGCAACACACACGGCGGCAAAGCCAAAAACGTGGGAAACCTACGCCCCGTAAAAACGTTGCTCGACGACGCCCCGCGCCCGCCGCGTGACCCGGCGGTAGTCGTCGAGCATTTCGCCGATGTGGCCCTCCTCGTAGCCGAGGTAGCGGCCTACGGCCGCCAGCTCGCGGCCGTCGACGGGGAACGTGTCGCCGGGGCGGCCGCGGACCACCATGACGGCGTTGCGTACGCGGGCCGCCAGTACCCAGGCCTCGTCCAGGGTCTGGGCGTCCTCGGTGTCGATCAGGTCGGCGGCGTGGGCGGCGGCCAACGCCTCGCGGGTGCGGGTGGTGCGCAGGCCGGGGACCTCCCAGCCGTGCTGCATCTGCAGCAGTTGCACGGTCCACTCGACATCGCTCAGGCCACCGCGGCCCAGCTTGGCGTGGGTGGTCGGGTCGGCGCCGCGGGGCAGCCGCTCGGCCTCCATACGGGCCTTGAGCTTGCGGATCTCGCGGACCGCGTCGTTGCCCAGGCCCTCGGCCGGATACCGCAGCGGGTCGATCAGGTCGATGAACCGCTGTCCCAGCTCGGCGTCGCCCGCGACCGGTTCGGCGCGCAGCAGGGCCTGCGACTCCCAGACCAGCGACCAGCGGCGGTAGTAGGCGGCGTACGAGGCGAGCGTGCGCACCAGCGGGCCGGACCTGCCCTCCGGACGCAGATCCGCGTCGATGGGCAACGGCGGGTCGGAGGAGGGGAGTTCGAGCAGCCGGCGCATCTCGTTGGCGACGCCTTGGGCGGCCTTGGCGGCCTCCTGCTCGTCGGCGCCCTCGCGCGGCTCGTGGACGAAGAGGACATCGGCGTCCGAGCCGTAGCTCAGCTCCCGGCCGCCGAACCGGCCCATGCCGATCACCGTGAAGCGGGTGGGCAGGGTGTCGCCCCACTGCTGGCGGACGGCGGCGCGCAGGGCCCCGGCGAGGGTGGCGGCGTTGAGGTCGGAGACCGCGGAGCCGACGGCGTCGACGGAGCGGCCGTGGTCGGTGTCCGCCGGGCTGAACTCCGTGCCGTACGCGCCGATCACATCGGCCGCCGCGGTGCGGAACAGTTCCCTGCGGCGCACCCCGCGGGCCGCCGCGACCGCCGCCTCGGCGCCGTCCGCGCGGCCGACCGCGGCCAGCACCTCCTGCTCCAGCGCGGCCCGGGTCCGCGGCTGCAGTCCGTCGGGGGCGCCGAGCAGCGCGACCGCCTCGGGGGCGCGCAGCAGCAGGTCGGGGGCGAGCCGGCCGGCGGACAGCACCCGGGCGAGGTTCTCGGCGGCGGCGCCCTCGTCGCGCAGCAGCCGCAGGTACCAGGGCGTCTTGCCGAGCGCGTCGGAGACCTTGCGGAAGTTGAGCAGGCCGGCGTCCGGGTCGGCGGAGTCGGCGAACCAGGCGAGCAGCACCGGCAGCAGGGTCCGCTGGATGGCGGCCTTGCGGGTCACACCGGAGGCGAGGGCCTCCAGGTGCCGCAGCGCGGCGACCGGGTCGGCGTAGCCGAGTGCTTCGAGGCGGTGGCCGGCGGCCCTGGCGGAGAGGCGGGTCTCGCCGGGCTCCAGGTGGGCGA
Source organism: Streptomyces caniferus (assembly GCF_009811555.1). Lineage (GTDB taxonomy): Bacteria > Actinomycetota > Actinomycetes > Streptomycetales > Streptomycetaceae > Streptomyces > Streptomyces caniferus. The sequence goes on from NZ_BLIN01000005.1 coordinate 2,565,023, forward strand.
CGGCGTCGAGCAGCGGACGGTAGAAGAGCTTCTCGTGCAGCCGGCGCACCTCCCGGGCGTGCCAGCGCCACTCCTTGCGGAGGGTGTCGACCGGCTCGGTCCGCAGGCCCAGCGAGCGTGCCAGGCGGCGCAGGTCGCCTTCGCCCTCGGGCATCAGATGGGTGCGGCGCATCCGGAAGAGCTGGATGCGGTGCTCCAGTGTGCGCAGGAAGCGGTAGGCGGCGTCCAGGGCCGCGGCGTCCTGGCGTCCGACGTAGCCGCCGGCCGCCAGCGCGGCGAGGGCGTCGAGGGTGGTGGCGCTGCGCAGCGTGGCATCGCTGCGGCCGTGCACCAACTGCAGGAGCTGGACGGCGAATTCGACGTCGCGCAGTCCGCCGGGGCCGAGCTTGAGTTCCCGCTCGACCTGGGCCGCGGGGATGTTCTCGACGACCCGGCGGCGCATCTGGCGCACATCGGCGACGAAGTTCTCCCGCTCGGCGACCTCCCACACCATGGGCGCCAGCGCGTCCACGTACGCCTGCCCCAGCTGCAGATCGCCGGCCATCGGGCGGGCCTTGAGCAGGGCCTGGAACTCCCAGGTCTTGGCCCAGCGCTGGTAGTAGGCGAGGTGGCTGCTGAGGGTGCGCACCAGGGGGCCGTTGCGTCCCTCGGGGCGCAGGTTGGCGTCCACCGGCCAGATGGTGCCCTCGATGGTGTTGTCCGAGCACAGGCGCATCATGCGGGCGGCGAGCCGGGTCGCGGCCTGCAGCGCCTTGGCCTCGTCCACGCCCTCCTTGGCCTCGGCGACGAAGATGACGTCGACGTCGGAGACGTAGTTCAGCTCGCGGCCCCCGCATTTGCCCATGCCGATGACGGCCAGCCGGCACACCGCGGCGTCCCCGGGCGCCTCTTCGTAGGAGATCTCCAGGGCGGCCCGGACCGTGGCGGTGGCCAGGTCGGCGAGCTCGGCGGCGGCCTCGGCCACATCGGTCGTGCCGCACACATCGCGGGCGGCGATGCCCAGCAGGGAGCGGCGGTAGGCGGTGCGCAGCGCGTCGGCGCGCGGCCGTTCGGCGTTCGCTCCGGCCCAGATCCCCTCGGCGAGCGCCAGCTCGAATTCGGGGGTGGTGGGGTGCAGATCGACGGACTCGTAGGTGACCAGCGACTGCCAGTCGCGCGGGTGCCGGACCAGGTGGTCGGCGAGCGCCTCGGAGGCGCCCAGCACTCCCAGCAGCCGGTCGCGCAGCGGTTTCGCCGCGACGATCGTGCTCAGCAGCGCCTGCTGCTCGTCCGGTTCCTGCGCCTCCACCAGCCGGACCAGGCTGTGCAGGGCCAGGTCCGGGTCCGCGGTGGCGCCCAGCGCTTCGAGCAGCACCGTGTCGTCGCGTACGGAGGCGAGTTCGGGGGCGTCGAGCAGCTCCCCGGCCGCCGAGGGGTCGGTGAAACCGTGTCTCAGCAGCCGGGTGAACATGCTGCTCCGCCGTCCCTGCGGAGCGGGAAGTGCCATGGGTGCAGCCTCTCGGTGGCGCGGTGGCTCAGAGCACGGGCAGCATCTTGCGCAGCTCGAAGGCGGTGACCTCCGACCTGTACTCCTCCCACTCCTGCTTCTTGTTGCGCAGGAAGAAGTCGAAGACGTGCTCGCCGAGGGTCTCGGCGACGAGTTCGCTGCGCTCCATCAGCTCGATGGCCTCGCCGAGGTTCTGCGGCAGCGGCTCGATGCCCATCGCCCGGCGCTCCGAGTCGGACAGCGCCCAGACGTCGTCATCGGCGCCGGCCGGCAGCTCGTAGCCCTCCTCGATGCCCTTGAGACCGGCCGCGAGCAGTACGGCGTAGGTCAGGTACGGGTTGGCGCCGGAGTCGATGGAGCGGACCTCGACCCGGGTCGAGCCCATCTTGCCGGGCTTGTACATCGGGACGCGGATCAGCGCGGAGCGGTTGTTGTGGCCCCAGCAGATGTACGAGGGGGCCTCGCCGCCGGCGCCGGCGGTGCGGTTGGCGCCGCCCCAGATGCGCTTGTAGGAGTTGACCCACTGGTTGGTGACGGCGGAGATCTCGCCGGCGTGCTTGAGCAGTCCGGCGATGAACGAGCGTCCGACCTTGGAGAGTTGGTACTCGGAGCCGGACTCGTGGAAGGCGTTGCGGTCGCCCTCGAAGAGCGAGAGGTGGGTGTGCATGCCGGAGCCGGGGAAGTCCGAGAACGGCTTGGGCATGAACGTCGCCTGGACGCCCTGCTCCAGCGCGACCTGCTTCATGACCAGCCGGAACGTCATGATGTTGTCGGCGGTCGAGAGGGCGTCGGCGTAGCGCAGGTCGATCTCCTGCTGGCCGGGGGCGCCCTCGTGGTGGCTGAACTCCACCGAGATGCCCATCGACTCCAGCATCGTGATCGCCTGCCGGCGGAAGTCCATGCCGACGTTCTGCGGGGTGTGGTCGAAGTAGCCGGAGGAGTCGGCCGGATTCGGCCGGGTGCCGTCCACCGGCTTGTCCTTGAGCAGGAAGAACTCGATCTCGGGGTGGGTGTAGAAGGTGAACCCGAGGTCGGAGGTCTTGGCCAGGATGCGCTTGAGGACATAGCGCGGGTCGGCGTAGGAGGGGGAGCCGTCCGGCATCAGGATGTCGCAGAACATCCGGGCGGTGCCGGGGGCCTCGGCGCGCCAGGGCAGGATCTGGAAGGTGCCGGGGTCCGGCTTGGCGATCATGTCGGACTCGTACACCCGGGCGAACCCCTCGATGGCCGAGCCGTCGAAGCCGATGCCCTCGTCGAAGGCCTGCTCCAGCTCCGCGGGGGCCACCGCCACGGACTTCAGGAACCCGAGCACATCGGTGAACCACAGCCGTACGAAGCGGATGTCGCGCTCCTCGAGCGTTCGGAGCACAAACTCCTGCTGCTTGTCCATGGGTCACCAATCCTTGCAGGTCAATCGGCCTGTCCACGCGCGCCGGATCACGTAGCGTGGCACACCAGTATCACGCGCAGGGGTTACCGTCACATTACGCACCCTTGCCTGAATCAGAACCGCCGTCCCGTAACCCTCACCCCGCATCCTTCCCACGGCGAGCGGGCTCAGCGCAGCGGGCGGGGGCAAACGGGGGGCTTGGCGGAGTCTTGAAGCGAGCCTGAGCGGCCATTGACCCGGCATTGAAGGACCCGTTCCCTGCCCTTCCTACGCTGATCGCGGACCAGGTACGGCCCGGATCGGGAGTGGGGCAATGGCACAGGGATTCCAGACCGACCCGGACGCGATATTCCACTGCGCGTCCGGCACGGAACGGCAGCGCGAAGAGGTGCCGCGGCTCGCACGGGCACTGGAGCACGTGGAGATCCCCAAGGGGGCCTTCGGCAAGCTGCCGGAGTCGGACGAGCTGCACGCGTCCTACAAGGAGCATGCGCACGCGGCGCAGCAGGACATCCACGACATCGCGGAGCTGCTGCAAGGAGCGGCGGAGAAACTGCGGGCGGTGGCCGGCCACTACGTCGCGGGCGAGTACGCCACCCGGGACGGCTTCGGCGGCGGGAGCGTCTCCGTATGACCGTCACGGACGCCTATGCCTGGGTCGACAGGGAGATCGCGAAGCTTCCGGACGTACCGGAGATCCACAACAGCGAGGAGCACGGCATCGACGCCGGGCTCGACGACGCCATCCGGTGGTTCCTGGACAAGGTCGGGCTGATGGACAAGCTCGAAGAGGTCACCGGGATGCCGACGCAGCTCACCGCGGCCGCCCACGAGTGGCGGGCGCAGGCCGCGGCGCTGCACAAGGTGGCGGACGGGCTGCGGCAGGCCGCCCGGCCGCTGCCCGAGGCCTGGGCGGGCGACGCCTCGGAGGGCTTCGGGCACGCCATGGGCGAGATCGTCGAGGCGGTCGACGGTACGGCCACGGAGATGGGCGAGACGGCGCACATCCTCAGCCAGGCCGCCGCGGAGTCGAAGTTCGCCGAGGACGCCATCGTCGAGATCATCCGTGAGGCCATCGAGTGGGCGGCGATGACGCTGGCGGCGATGGTGGTCACCGACATCCTGACGCTCGGCCTGGCCACGGTGGTGGACGGCCTGGTGGCGGAGGCGGAGGTGGCGGTCTTCCTCGGCCGGGTGGAGAAGGTCTCCGCCGAACTGGCACAGACGCTCCGCAAACTCATGGAGGCCGTCCGGAAGTTCAAGGCGGGGAAGAAGTCCTGGGCGGCGTTCAAGGAGGCCAAGACCGCGGCCGGGGCGCTGCGCAAGGCGGGCGGCGCGTTCGGCGAGGGCTCCTACCGCACCCGGGACTGGTGGGCGCACCACCTCGTGACCGGGCAGATCGCGGGCCATGGCTCGAAGCCGCTGATCGGCGCCGCCACCGGCCTCACCGGCGACTTCAAGGGGCCGGCCACGGAAGCGGCCGAGCACTTCGGCAAGGAGGCACTGGCGGACGAGGGCCCGAAGGAGCCGGAGCCGTACCGCGTGCCCAAGGGCAGTATCGAGGACACCTTCGGCTGAGCGCCGGAACGGACAGAGAGACGGACATGCACCCCACCCCCGTCGTCCCGGAGCGGGACGCCTGGCTCCTCGCGCACAGTTCGGCCCTGCTGCGGCCCGGGGAGACGCTGTACGGCGCCCTGCCGGTGCGGCTCGACCCCCTGGTGCCCGACCGCATCCCCCGGCGCTGCCGCCGGGCGAAACCGGAGGCGCTGGAGCGGGAGCGGTTCAAGGGCTGGTGGCGGATCCTCCTGCCGGTGTCCTTCGTGATGTGGGTGTGCGCCCTGCCGGCCGGCCTGCTGGAGCGGGGCGCCCACCACACCTGGCACGGGATCCGCCGGCTGTTCCGGGGCCGGGTGTGGGAGGGCGGCTGGGACAGCGCCGCCGGATGGTTCGTGGTCACCACTCGGACGGGCACCGACGACGAGCGCCGGCACGACAACCACCGGCTCGCGCTGGCCTTCACCGACCGGCGGCTGCTGCTGCTGAGCCATCCCGCGCTGCCGGAGCGGGAGGCGGCGCAGGTGCTCGGCGAGCTGCCCCGCGGACGGTTCGCCCTGCGGCCCGAGCCGCATCCCGCACGCCACACCCACCGGGTGGACATCGCCTTCCCCGACGGGTCCTGGCTGGCGCTGGAGGCCACCGAGCGGGAGCAGGTACCGCAGCTCAGCGGGCTCCTCTCGCCCGTCTAGCCCTTCTAGCCCACCTGGCCCACGGCGCGGCGGCGCCCCGTCCCGTCCTTCCCCGTCCCCGTCCCCGCCCACGTCGGGTCCGGCCCCGCCGTGCCACCGGCCGCGGCACCCCGTCGCTCATCGGAGTGCCGGCGGGGGACGTCCCCGGGCACGCGGGTGGCGTGGTGTGCCAAGAGCGGGCGGGCGGGGAAAGCTGAGCGGTGGGACCGGCGCACGGAGCCGCCGGGCGGCGGACGCGGGAGGCCTCGTTCCGGCGGCGAACGGGCGCAACGGCACTCCGTTCGGCGGGCCACCACGGGAGCCATACCCCTAGGGGGTAGGGTGCGGGAGGGCGGGCCTCCCCCGCGTCCGCCGGTTCGCCGTCCGTCGAGAGGTCCGCGATGCACGAACAGGGCAAGGCCGCCGCATGGTGCGGCAGGCTGCTGCTGTTCACCGCGATGACCGTCGGCGGCGCCGGCGTTGCCGCCCTCTCGGCGTGGGCGCTCGCCCTCCCGGCCCTCCTCGGCGGCGCGCCGGCCGGACGCCGCGCGACCGCCCGGCCCACGGCCCCGCGCACCGGTCCGCCGCGCGGCCCGTGGCCGATATCCGGGGCGCCGCGCCCCCCACTCCTCGCCCGACTGTCGGTGCCGCGCGCGTAGGTGCGTGCCCCGCCGCCGACGCCCACCGGAGTCCGCGGCAGTGCCCTCACCCCGCCCAGATCACCACCGACTTCGTCTCGAGGTGTTTCTCCCCATGCGTACCCACTCCCGCCGCACCCTGTTCGGTGCGGGTATCGCCGTCGCCGGCAGCGGTCTGCTGTCCGCCTGCGCCACCGGCAAGACCGGCTCCGGCATGGACGGCATGAACGGCATGTACGGCACCGCCCCCTCCACCGGCCCGGACGGCCGCACACCGTCCGGCTATGTCTCGCCCGACGGCCCGGAGGTCGCCGAGGCCGAGCGCAGGCGGGGCTCCGGTCCCGTACGCCGCTTCTCGCTGACCGCCACCGAGACCCGGCTCGACCTGGGCGGCCGTACCGTCCACACCTGGGCGTTCGGCGACGAGCTGCCCGGCCGGGAGATGCGCGTCACCGCGGGAGACCGGATCGCGCTGACCCTCAAGAACCGCCTGCCGCGTCCCACGACGCTGCACTGGCACGGCCTGACGGTGCGCAACGACATGGACGGCGTGCCCGGCGTGACCCAGCGGTCCGTCAGGCCGGGCGCCTCGTTCGACTACCTCTTCGCGGTCACCACCCCCGGCACGCACTGGGTGCATCCGCACTCCGGCCTCCAGCTGGACCGCGGGCTGTACGCGCCACTGATCGTCGACGACCCCAGGGAGCCGCTCTCCTACGACAAGGAGTGGATCGTCCTGCTGGACGACTGGGTCGACGGGGTCGACGGCAGCACCCCCGAATCGGTGCTCAAGGAGCTGCACGGCGGCGTGGACCGCGGGCCCATGGCCCATGGCGAGACCGAGATGGCCCACGACGACGCGAAGGGCGGCGGGGGCGCCCACGCCAGACAGGGCAGGGCAGCCCCGGCCGACGGCCCGTCGCGGCTCCTGAAGGGCGCCCGGAGCAAGATGCTCGGCCACGACGCGGGGGACGTGGACCACCCGTACCACCTGGTCAACGGCCGCATCTCCCGTGACCCGCGGACCTTCCGCGCCAGGCCCGGCGACCGCATCCGGATCCGCTTCATCAACGCGGGCAGCGAGACCGCCTACCGCGTCGCCCTCGGCGACCACCCGATGACCGTGACGCACACCGACGGCTTCCCCGTCGAGCACGCCGAGACCGATGCCCTGCTCATCGGGATGGCCGAGCGCTACGACGTCCTGGTCACGGCCGGGGACGGCGTCTTCCCGCTCACCGTGCTCGCCGAGGGCAAGGGGCGCTCCGCGCTGGGCCTGCTGCGCACCGGCAGCGGCGAGGCGCCCGGCCCGTCCGTCCGGCCCAGGAACCTGTACGGCAGGATCCTGACCGCGGACCGGCTCCGCGCGGCCGAGTCCGTACGGTCCGTGGCACGCCGCCCCGACCGCACCATCGAGATGACCCTCACCGGCACGATGGAGAAGTACGACTGGGCGATCAACGGGAGCCCGTACACGCCGTCCCAGCGGTATCCGGTCGAGGCCGGCGAGCGGGTCCGGATCATCTTCCGCAACCACACCCGGATGTGGCACCCGATGCACCTGCACGGCCACACCTTCGACCTGCCGGACGGCGGCCCCCGCAAGGACACCACGATCCTGCTGCCCGGCCGCCGGGTCGACGTCGACTTCCACGCCGACAACCCCGGTCTGTGGATGGTCCACTGCCACAACATCTACCACTCGGAGTCGGGGATGATGACGATCATCGGCTACCGGAAGAAGTAGCGGCCGGGGGCGGGTGGCAGGTGTTCCGGGGGCGCGTGTGACGGGTGGCCCGGGGCGCGCGGCGGGCGTTCCCGGCGCGTGCCGCGAACGGGTCAGCGGGCCGCCGCCCCGGTCGCGCGTCACCCGCCCGAAGCACGGCCGACACGCCTTCGACCCCCCATTGCGTCAGAAAGACGATTACACTGGCGGAGTGCCTCAACTCCGTCTCGCCCTCAATCAGATCGATTCCTGCGTCGGCGCTCTCGACCGGAACGCCGAGACGATCCTGCGCTGGACGCGGCACGCCGCCGACCAGGGCGCACACCTCGTCGCGTTCCCCGAGATGGCGCTGACCGGATACCCGGTCGAGGACCTCGCGCTGCGCCCCTCGTTCGTCGAGGCGAGCCGCGAGGCGCTGCGGACGCTGGCCGGCCGGCTGGCGTCGCAGGGCCTGGGCGACCTCCCGGTGATCGTCGGCTACCTCGACCGCGGCGCACAGGCCAAGCCGCGCTACGGCCGTCCCGCGGGCGCCCCGCAGAACGCCGCCGCCGTGCTGTACGGGGGCGAGGTCGCGCTGAGCTTCGCCAAGCACCACCTGCCCAACTACGGCGTCTTCGACGAGTACCGCTACTTCGTCCCCGGCGACACCCTGCCCGTCGTACGGGTGCACGGGGTGGATGTCGCGCTCGCCATCTGCGAGGACCTGTGGCAGGACGGCGGCCGGGTGCCGGCCGCGTGCAGCGCGGGCGCCGGGCTGCTGCTCTCGGTCAACGCCTCGCCCTACGAGCGGGACAAGGACGACACCCGGCTGGAGCTGGTCCGCAGGCGGGCCCGGGAGGCCGGCTGCACCACCGCCTATCTGGCGATGATCGGCGGGCAGGACGAGCTGGTCTTCGACGGCGACTCGATCGTCGTCGACAGGGACGGCACGGTGATCGCGCGGGCCCCGCAGTTCGCGGAGGGCTGTGTGCTGGTCGATCTCGACCTGCCCGCCGCGGCGCCGGTGCCCCCCGCGGGCGTGCTGAACGACGGGCTGCGCGTGGACCACCGCACCCTGACGCCCGATCCGCTGCCGCCCTACCCGCCCGAGACCCTCGGCGGTGAGGCCGAGCGCCTCACGGACCTGGAGGAGATCTACACCGCGCTCGTCGTCGGCCTGCGGGCCTATGTCGCCAAGAACGGCTTCCGCAGCGTGGTGCTCGGCCTCTCCGGCGGCATCGATTCGGCGCTGGTCGCCACCCTCGCCTGCGACGCCCTGGGGGCGGAGCATGTGCACGCCGTGGCGATGCCCTCCCGCTACTCGTCGGAGCACTCCCTCACCGACGCCGCCGAACTCGCCCGCCGTACGGGCCTGGCGTTCCGTACGGTGCCGATCGGCCCGATGTTCGACGCCTATATGACGGCGCTGCCGCTGACCGGCCTGGCCGAGGAGAACCTGCAGTCGCGGCTGCGCGGCACCACCCTGATGGCCCTCTCCAACCAGGAGGGCCACCTGGTCCTGGCCCCCGGCAACAAGTCCGAGCTGGCCTGCGGCTATTCGACCCTCTACGGCGACTCGGTGGGCGGCTACGGGCCGATCAAGGACGTGTACAAGTCGGTCGTCTACCAGCTGGCCCACTGGCGCAACCAGGCCGCCGCGGACCGCGGACAGACCCCGCCGATCCCGGAGAACACCCTCACCAAGCCCCCGAGCGCCGAGCTCCGCCCCGGCCAGGTCGACACCGACTCGCTGCCCGACTACGACGTCCTGGACCGCATCCTGGCGCTCTACGTCGACCACGACCGGGGGCGGGAGGACATCACCGCCCAAGGCTTCGACGAGGCCCTGGTGACGCGCGTCCTGCGCATGGTCGACCACGCAGAATACAAGCGCCGCCAGTACCCGCCCGGCCCCAAGATCTCCGCCAAGGGCTTCGGCAAGGACCGCCGGCTGCCCATCACCAACCACTGGCGGGAAGGGGCCTGACGGGGCCCCTCCCCGGCCCGTCAGGCGGTGCGCTCCCCGGCCGGCACCCCCGCGCCCGCGGCCGGCTCCGTCTCCTTCTCGCCGCTGCGGGCCACGATCCGGGAGGCGTCGCCGGTGCCGCGGTCCAGGAGACCTGCCGTCACGGCGACGGCCAGGCCCAGGGCGGCCAGTACCGCGCCGACCAGGGTCGGGGAGGTCCAGCCCCACCCGGCCGCCAGGGCCAGGCCGCCGACCCAGGCGCCGCCGGCGTTGGCGAGGTTGAAGGCGGACTGATTGGAAGCGGCGGCCAGGGTCGGCGCCTGCTGGGCCTTGTTCATGACCAGCATCTGCAGCGGCGTGGTGGTCAGGAAGCCGACGGCTCCGATGAGGACGACCGTCACCAGCGCCGCCCACTTGACCTGGGCGGTGAAGTGGAAGGCGGCCAGCACGAGGGCCAGGGCCGCCAGCGAGCCGTACAGGGTCGGGCGCAGGGCCCGGTCGGTGAGCGGGCCCGCGGCGAGTGCGCCGAGGGTCATCCCGATGCCGAAGAGGGCGAGCACCAGCGGCACCGAGCCCGCCGCGAAGCCGGTGACCTCGGTCATCATCGACGCGAGGTAGCTGTAGACGGCGAAGATCCCGGCGAAGCCGAAGACGGTGGTGAGCAGGCCGAGCAGCACCTGGCGGTTGCCGAGCGCCCGCAGCTCGCTGCCCAGGCCGGTGCGCTCCTCGGCCGGCAGCGGGGGGACCAGCCGGGCCAGGGCGGCCATGGCGACCAGCCCGATGGCGGCCACGATGAGGAAGGTGGCGCGCCAGCCGAACTGCTGGCCCAGGAGGGTCGCGGCCGGGACGCCGATGATGTTCGCGACGGTCAGGCCGAGGAACATCGTGGCGACCGCGCGGGCCTGGCGCCCCTCGCGCACCAGCCGGGCGGCGACCACCGCGCCGACGCCGAAGAACGCGCCGTGCGGGAGCCCGGCCAGCAGCCGGCCGGCGATCAGCAGGCCGAAGGTGGGGGCCAGGGCGGAGGCCAGGTTGCCGACCGTGAAGACCGCCATCAGGCAGACCAGCATCCGCTTGCGCGGGATGCGGGAGCCGAGGGCGGTCAGGAGCGGGGCGCCGATGACGACGCCGAGGGCGTAGGCGGAGACGAGGTAGCCGGCGGTGGGCACGGAGGTGCCCAGATCGTCCGCGACGTCGGGCAGCAGGCCCATCATCACGAATTCCGTGGTGCCGATACCGAAGGCCGAGATCGCGAGCGCGAGCAGAGCCAAGGGCATGAAAGACCTTCCAGGGATTTTGCGTGCGAGCGCGCACGCAGCGCGCGGACCGTAAGTTTCGTTAAGTTCTCTTACGGAACAAAGTCTCTCAGGCTCAGTATTCCGCCCGGAGAACGGGGCGTGACGAACCCGTTTCCGCTCTCCGTCGGCCGCGCGCCCCGCCGTCCGTCAGATCTTCACCGACGCCGCGACCGGAAGGTGGTCGCTGCCGGTCGAGGACATCACCCAGGCCTTGACCGGGTCCATCCCCTTCATCATGATCTGGTCGATCCGGGCCATCGGGAACGCCGCCGGCCAGCTGAAGCCGAAGCCGTCGCCCGCCGCGCCCTGGGCGGAGCGCATCTGCGAGGTGACCGGGGCCAGCGAGCGGTCGTTCATGGTGCCGTTGAGGTCGCCGAGCAGCATGACCTTCTTCTCCGGGTCGGCGGCGATCGCCTCGCCGAGCGCCGCGGCGCTGCCGTCCCGCTGGTTGGCGGTGAAGCCCGCCTCGACCTTGACCCGCACCGACGGCAGATGCGCGACGTAGACCGCGAACTTCTGGCCGTCCTCGGCGGTGACGGTGGCCCGCAGCGCGCGCGTCCAGCCCATCTTGATGTCCACCGGCTTCGCGTCGGACAGCGGGCGCTTGCTCCACAGCCCGACGGTGCCCTCGACCGAGTGGTACGGGTACGCCTTCGCCAGCCCCTGACGGTAGGCGGGCAGCGCCTCGCCGGTCAGCTCCTCCAGGGCCACCACATCGGCGCCGGAGGCCACGATGTCCCTGGCGGTCGCCGCCGGGTCCGGGTTCTCGGCGTTGACGTTGTGGGTGGCGACCGTCAGATTGCCGCCGTTGCCCGCCTTGTCGGTGATCTGCCCGCCGAAGAGGTTGACCCAGGCGAAGACGGGCAGCACCAGCGCCAGGAGCGCGGTCGCCGAGCGGCGCAGCACCGCGACGACGAGCAGCAGCGGGATGCACAGGCCCAGCCACGGCAGGAAGGTCTCCAGCAGACTGCCCAGATTTCCCACGGTGTTGGGGATCTGTGCATGCAGCATCATCAACAGGCCGAGCAGGACCGCGAGTACCGCGAGCACGATGCCGCGCCGCCACATGCCCTCGGGACGCCACCAGTTCCGCAGGCGGTCGGCCCGGGAACCGGCCTGCCCGGGGTTGTGCCCCTGTCCCGGCTCCGTCATATATGCCTGCGCCATGTAGCTGTCCTCACTGCCTTGCTCCGCTGCGCCTCACCTGTGGTCTCCGACCCTAGGCGATGGTCCGTAATGCGCTTTCTTAGAAGTGAGGACGGCGCGGTGGCGGGTCGGGGTTCCGGTGCCGGGGCTCGTCACCGCGGCTGTGACAGAACGGGCATGATCCGGTCATACGGAGGGTGCGTCCGCCCGCGGTTCCGGCGCGGGCGGCCTGCTCCCAAGGCCGCCCGCGGGCGGCGGAGTTCGGCCCGCGGCCGCGTCCGTCGCCGGCCGTACGCCCTCCAGGACCAGGTCGACGAGGTCCGCCGAGAGGCACTCGGGCGGTTCCTTCCGTTCCTGGAGGAGGGCGCGGGCCAGCAGCGGGCCGACGAAGAGATCGGCGATGGCCTCCAGGTCCCGGTCGGTGCGGATCTCACCGTTCGCCACCCCGCGCCGGAGCACCCCGAGCAGCGCCTCGTGGCGGGCCCGTACGACCGTGTCGTGGTACTCCGCCCACAGTTCGGGCTGGGCCCGGACATGGCCGATGAGCATGCGCAGCAGCGCGGAGCCGCGCCGTGCGAGTCCGCGGCGGCGCAGGAACTCCAGCAGGGCGACCAGGTCGTCGCGTACCGAGGTGCCGTCCAGCGACGGGCCCGGGACGTCCAGGGACCGCATGACGTCGAGCAGCAGGGCGCTCCTGCCCGGCCAGCGGCGGTAGACCGTGGCCTTGCCGACGCCTGCCTCGCGGGCGATGCGCTCCATGGACAGCTCGCCTATGGAGGCACCGTCCTCGATCAGGCGCAGTACGGCCTCGATGATGGCGGAGTCGGCCGCGGCGCTGCGCGGCCGGCCGCGGCGCCCGGGGGCCGCCGGACCCGGCCGCTCCCCCACCGCCCCGCACTCCGCCGCCCCTCTCATCGCTCCGCGCCCGCCTTCCGCTCCTCCTGCGGCTGTGCCGCCCGCGGCGCCGGGGGCACCTTCCCCGGCAGGAAGGCCGCGGCCACCACGAGCCCGAGCAGGGCGACGGCGGCCGAGCCGAGCGCGGTGATGTGCATGGCGTGGAGGAAGGCGTCGTCGGCGGCGGTGATCAGCGGCCGGCCCGCCGGGCCCATCGCCTCGGCGAGGCCGTGGGTCGCCTCGATGGATTCACCGGCCGCGTGCCGGGCGGCAGCCGGTACGCCCGGCAGGGCGTCGAGCTCGTCCTGGATGCCGTCGCGGTAGCTCGTCGACAGCAGGGAGCCGAGGACGGCGACGCCGAGGGTGCCGCCGACCTGCCGGAAGACGTTGTTGAGCGCCGAACCGGAACCGGCCTTCTCCCGGGGCAGCGCCTGCATGACGGCGACCGTGGCCGGCGGCATGATGTGCGCCATCCCGGCGCCCTGCAGGAAGAACAGCGCCTCCAGGACCCAGATCGGGGTACGGGCGTCCAGCAGCAGCATGCCCGACATGGTGACGGCCACCACGAACATGCTGAAGGTGCACACCGCACGGGCGCCGTAGCGCTGCACGGCGAGCCGGGCCCGTGGCGCGAAGATCGTCTGGGCGGCGGCCAGCGGCAGGAACAGCATCCCGGCCTGCAGCGGGGTGTAGCCGCGCACGCTCTGGATGTAGAAGACGGTGAAGAACGCGACCCCCATCAGCGCGAAGAAGACCAGCGCGATGGCGGCGATGGCGGCCGAGAAGGCGGGGTTGCGGAAGTAGCTGATGTCGATGGACGGATGGTCGCTGTGCTTCTGGTGCACCACGAAGACCAGCAGCACCGACAGGCCGCCGGTGATCGGGCCGACCACCTGCGGGCCGGTGAAGTCGGCGAGCTGACCGCCCTTGATGATGCCGTAGACCAGCAGGACCAGCCCGACGACGGACAGCAGCACCCCGAGCGGGTCCAGCCGGCCCGGGTCGGGGTCCCGGGAGTCGGGCACCAGGACCAGCATCGCGATCAGCGAGACCACCACGACCGGCGCGTTGATCATGAAGACCGAGCCCCACCAGAAGTGGGCGAGCAGAAAGCCGCCGGCGATCGGGCCGACCGCGATGGCCAGCCCCACCCCGCCCGCCCAGATGCCGATCGCCCGGGGCTGCTCGTCGTGCTCGAAGACGTTCATCAGGATGGCGAGGGTGGCCGGCATGACCAGGGCGCCGCCCACGCCCATCACGGCGCGGAAGGTGATCAGTTCGGCGGGCGACTGGGAAATGCCGGCGCACACCGATCCGGCGCCGAATACCGCCAGGCCGACCAGCAGCACCTTCTTGCGGCCGAGACGGTCGCCGAGCAGGCCCGCGGTGAACAGCAGACCGGCGAAGACCAGCGTGTAGGAGTTGATCGCCCACTCCAGCTCGCTCTGGGTGGCGCCCAGGCCGACGGGGGCCGGGGTCGCGATCGTCTTCATGGCGACGTTGAGGATCGAGTTGTCCAGCACCACGATCAGCAGGCTGAGCATGAGGGTGTACAGGACCGCCCAGCGGCGGCGGTGGATGCGTTCCGGGATCTGTGGGGCCGACGGTGCGCCCGGGGTGCTGGAGGAGGTGGCCATGGCCGGACCCTAGGCATCTTCCGATACGGGACCGTTCCGTATGGGAGAGCCACGCGGGCGGGACCCGTCTTCCGGGCGAAGCAAGACCGGTCACACCCGCTCCCCGTTTCCTTTGTGCGCGGGCCGTGCCAGCATGGTGGGGAGTCCGGGGACGCCGTCAGGGTGCCTCGAGATGACGAACAGGAGCCGTCACCATGACGCAGCTTTCGCCTGCCCAGAAGCCGGTCGACAAGTCGCTGTACGGAGGGTCGGGCTCGCGCCGGATCACCGTCCGCGACATCGCCGCCGCCAAGGCGCGCGACGAGAAGTGGCCGATGCTGACCGCCTACGACGCGATGACCGCCTCCGTCTTCGACGAGGCCGGCATCCCCGTCCTGCTCGTCGGTGACTCGATGGGCAACTGCCACCTCGGTTACGAATCCACCGTGCCGGTCACCATGGACGAGATCACCCTGCTGTCCGCGGCGGTCGTCCGGGGCACCAAGCGCGCGCTCGTCGTCGGAGATCTGCCCTTCGGCTCGTACCAGGAGGGCCCGGTGCAGGCGCTGCGCAGCGCCACCCGCCTGGTGAAGGAAGCCGGGGTGGGCGCCGTCAAGCTGGAGGGCGGCGAGCGCTCCGCGGACCAGGTGGAGCTGCTGGTCTCGTCCGGCATCCCGGTGATGGCACACGTCGGGCTGACCCCCCAGTCGGTCAACGCCTACGGCGGCTACCCCGTCCAGGGCCGCGGCGAGGAGGCCGCCCAGCAACTGCTGCGGGACGCGAAGGCCGTGCAGGACGCCGGCGCCTTCGCGGTCGTCCTGGAGGCCGTACCCGCCGAGCTGGCCGCCGAGGTCACCCGTTCGCTCGCCATCCCGACCGTCGGCATCGGCGCGGGCCTGGACTGCGACGCCCAGGTACTGGTGTGGACCGACATGGCCGGCATGACCGCCGGCCGGGTACCGAAGTTCGTCAAGCAGTACCTCCAGATGCGGGAGCTGCTCGGCAACGCGGCCAAGGCGTTCGCCGAGGAGGTCGTCACCGGCGAGTTCCCGGCGGAGCCGCACACGTTCCACTAAGCGGCCCACGTTTTTGTCTTTTCCGCCGTGGGGGGTTGCTCGCCGTTTGTCGCCCGCTAACGCGGTGCGCTCGCCGTTTCGCCTGGCGGCGGGCCGGTCCGTTGCGCTTTGCCTCGCCTCGTTTTGGGCTGTCCCGTCATTGCGCCTGGCGGCGGGCGGGGTCCGCTGCGCGGGGCTGTGGGTGCGGTGACGGACCTCCGGGGCAGGGGTGTGGGACTGCTTCGCTTTACGTCCCACACCCCTGCCCCTCCGGCCCGTCCCCTCCCGTGGGTGGAGTGAGTGACGGGTGAGTGGGGGCGGGCCACCCATCACCGCTTCTCTGCAGCCCACGAGCCGCACCGGACCACCTACGTGCACTCCCACCACCGTTTTTCCCTCCCACCCACGGGAGGGGACGGGTCGGAGCGGGTGGGGGTGTCCGGACGTAAAGCGAAGCAGTCCGGACACCCCCACCCGCGCAGACCCGTCACCGCACCCCGACAGCCCCGCGCAGCGGCCCCGCCCGCCGCAGGCGCAACGACGGGCGCACCGCGTTAGCGGGCGACAAACGGCGAGCAACCACCACGGCGGGAAAGCCAAAAACGAGCCGAGACAAAGCGCAGCGGCCGCGCACCGCGTCAGCGGGCGACACACGGCGAGCAACCACCACGGCGCCAAAGACAAAAACGTGGGAAGAAAGCAAAGCGCAGCTGTCGGCGACCTGTCGGTGCCTTGTCGGTGGCGGCTGACACGCTAACCGCATGACGCGACAGACGATAACCACCAAGGGCGGGAACGCCGTGGAGGTGCGCGGTCTGGTCAAGCACTTCGGGGCGGTCAAGGCCGTCGACGGGGTGGACCTGGACGTGAAGGAAGGCACCGTGCTCGGTGTGCTCGGCCCCAACGGCGCCGGCAAGACGACGCTCGTGCGGTGCTTGTCCACCCTCCTCGTGCCGGACGCCGGCCGTGCCGTCGTGGCCGGCTTCGACGTGGTGCGCCAGCCCCGCGCGCTGCGCCGCACCATCGGCCTGACCGGGCAGTACGCCTCGGTCGACGAAAAGCTCTCCGGCTGGGAGAACCTCTACATGATCGGGCGGCTGCTCGATCTGTCCCGTAAGGACTCCCGCCGGCGCGCGGACGAGATGCTGGAACGGTTCTCGCTGACCGAGGCCGCCAAGCGGCCCGCCGCCAAGTACTCCGGCGGTATGCGCCGCCGGCTCGACCTCGCCGCCTCGATGATCGGCCGGCCGGCCGTGCTCTACCTGGACGAGCCGACGACCGGACTGGACCCCCGTACCCGTAACGAGGTGTGGCAGGAGGTCCAGCAGATGGTGCGCGAGGGCGCGACCGTGCTGCTGACCACGCAGTACATGGAAGAGGCCGAGCAGTTGGCGAACGAGCTGACGGTCATCGACCGCGGCCGGGTGATCGCCGAGGGGAAGGTCGACGAGCTCAAGGCCAAGGTCGGCGGGCGGACGCTGCAGATCCGGCCGTCGGACCCCGGCGAGCTGGACCGGGTGGCGGGGGCCGTCGCGCAGGCCGGTCTGGACGGCATCGCGGGCGCCACGGCTGACCACGACGAGGGTGTGGTCAATGTACCGATCATCAGTGACGAGCAGTTGACCGCGGTGGTGAACGTGCTCGGCCGGCAGGGCATCGCGCTCGCCGGGATCAGCACCCATCTGCCCAGCCTGGACGAGGTGTTCCTGGCCATCACCGGCCAGAAGACCTCCGAGGCCGCGTCCGAGGAGACCATGGACCAGCAGTACGCGGAGGTTTCGGCATGAGCGCGGCGACGATGACGGCGCCACGGCTGAAGGCCGGCGCGGACGAGGGCCGGATCGGCGTCCGCGCCAATCTGCGGCACATCGGCGCGCTGGTGCGGCGCAACGTCCTGCAGATCAAGCAGGACCCGGAGTCGATGTTCGACGCCCTGCTGATGCCGATCATCTTCATCCTGCTGTTCACCTATGTGTTCGGCGGCGCCATCGCCGGCAAGGGCAATCAGCACGCCTACGTGCAGCATCTGGTGCCCGGCATGATGGCGATGATGGGCATGAACATCGCCATGGCGGTGGGCACGGGCGTCAACGAGGACTTCCGCAAGGGCGTCATGGACCGCTTCCGGACCATGCCGATAGCCCGGTCCTCGGTCCTGATAGCCAAGATCGTCGTCGAGATCGGCCGGATGCTGATCGCCACCGCGATCCTGCTCGGCATGGGCTTCCTGCTGGGCCTGGAGATCAAGGGCAGCATGCTCGCCTTCCTCGCCTCGATCGTGCTGTCCACGGCCTTCGGGGCGGCCCTGATGTGGATCTTCATCCTGCTGGGGCTCGCCATGAAGACCCCGCAGGCGGTCCAGGGTGTGGCGATGCTGGTGCTGATGCCGCTGCAGTTCGGCTCGTCGATCTTCACGCCGACGACGAAGATGCCGGGCTGGCTGAAGGGGTTCACCGAGGTCAACCCGCTCTCCAACCTGGCGGACGCGGCCCGCGCGCTGATCAACGGCCAGGGCGCGGTGGCCCATCCGACGCTGATCACCCTCGCCTGGGCGGTCGCCATCACGGCCATCACCATGCCGCTCGCGGTGGCGAAGTTCCGCAAGAAGACCTGACGCGCGTCCCGCAGGGGGCTTCCCTGCGGGACGGCCCTCGCCCGGCTCGCGTCAGATGAGGGCGGTGGCCTCACCGAGCGTGAGTCCACCGCCTTCGGCGTATGCGTCCGCATAGGCCGCATCGCCCAGCAGCGCCCGCGCGGACGCTTCGGTACGGGCCCGGTCGTCGCGGATGATCCGCGGCGGGACATGGCTGGTCACCCGCAGCGCGTCGTACGCCCCCACGAGGCGCGCCGCGTCCGGCCCCGCGGTCACCCCGCGCACCGCCATCAGCACCCGGGCGCCGGTGAGGAGTTGGACCACCGGGAGGTCCGGCGCGATCATCTGCGTCAGGGAGTCCTGCAGGGTGCCCATGGCCGTCCGGAACCTCGTCAGCAGCTCCTCCTCGCGGTGCCCCTCGTCCAGGTCCAGCGAGACCAGCGAGGCCTCCAGCATCCCGACGAACAGGTCCGGGGCGCGCGGAGTGAAGATCTCGCGCACCGTGTGCAGTTCCTCCCGCGCCTCCTGGAGACGCCCGTCGAGCATCAGCCACATCGCGAGGGTCATCCGCGCGAACGGCTCGGTGTCCCGGCCGCTGTTGCCCTTGACGGCCTCGGCCAGCACCTCGCGCAGCATCCGCTCCCCGGCCTCCGCCTCGCCCTCCTCGATCAGCGCGGCGCCCAGCCGGCAGCGCAGCAGCAGCGTCTGGCCGTGCGCCCCCAGGTTCTCGGCGTGCACCATCGCCGCCCGGTAGTCGCGGGCCGCCAGCGCGTACGCGCCCCGCTTCTCATGGGTTTCGCCGCGTCCCGACAGCGCCTCGGCCGCGCCCCAGGCATCGCCGAGCCGGACGAAGATCCGCAGCCCCTCGTCGGCGTCCCGGGTCGCCTGGGGCAGGCCACGGGGACGGTCGTTGAGGATCTTCGAGCGGAACTGCAGGATGTAGGCGAGCTCCCAGTCGTAGCCGAAGTCGCGGCAGGCCTGGACCGCGCTGTCGACGAGCTCCGCCAGGTCGTCGAACCGCCCGGTGAGCAGCACCCCGTAGTACCACAGCGCGCCGGGCACCTTGCAGGTCTGCGGCATGCCGGGGCGGTAGACGGTGAGCATCACGGCCAGCTCCCTCTGCATCGCCGGATTGCGGAGCGCCTCCATATCGCTGTCCAGGCTGGAGAGCGCGACCAGCCGGACCTCACGGCGGGCCTCCAGCAACTGGTCGGGAGCCATCGGCGGTGGTGTGTCGATGGGTCCGGTGTACAGGTCGGGGGCGGGTTCGGCGTCCGGGCCGAAGGGGCTGGGGCCGAGCGCACCGGCCGCCGTCGCCCAGTGGCGGGCGTCGCTGCGGTGGTCGCGCAGCGACCAGAACCACTGCAGGGACAGCACCAGGCACAGCGCCTCGTGCTCGTCGCGCGCGGCCAGGGCGCGGCGCAGCGCGGTGCGCAGGTTGTCGTGCTCCAGCTCCAGCCGCTCCATGCCGGCCCGCTGGCCGGGGCCGCGCAGCAACGGGTCGGTGGTACGGGCCAGTTCGCGGTAGGCGACGAGGTGGCGGCGCTCGGCGGCCGTCCGCTCCCCCGCTTCGTCCAGCCGCTCACCGGCGTACTCCGCCACCGTCTCCAGCAGCCGGTAGCGCATCTGCCCGCCGGTGCCGGGACCGGCCGCCTCTCCCGCGGGCCCTCGGCCCCGCTCGGGCGGGGCCAGGGGGGACCCCGATGCGCCGGGGAGGCTCCCCGCACCCGGGCGGCCCTCGCCGTACCCCTTGCCGGCCGGTGCCGCCACCACCAGCGATTTGTCGATCAGCGAGCCGAGCAGTCCGGCCACCTCGCGCCCGTCGACGCCGTCGCCGCCGCACACCTCTTCCGCGGCGGCCAGATCGCAGCCGCCGGCGAAGACGGACAACCGGCGCAGCACGGCCCGTTCGGGCTCGTCGGTCAGGTCCCAGGACCAGTCCACGACCGCGCGCAGTGTCTGCTGCCGGGGCAGCAGGGTCCGGCTGCCGCTGGTCAGCAGCCGGAAGCGGTCGTCGAGCCGGTCGGCGAGCTGCCGTGGCGCGAGCAACCGCAGCCGGGCCGCGGCGAGTTCGATGGCGAGCGGCAGCCCGTCCAGCCGCCGGCAGATCTCGGTGCAGGCCGCCGTCGTCTCCTCGTCGGCGTCGACGCGGAAGCCGGGCAGGGCGGCGGCCCCGCGGTCGGCGAGCAGCCGCAGCGCGACGGGGTCGGGCAGCGGCTCGACCGGCCGCAGCACCTCGCCCGGTACGGCCAGCGGTTCCCGGCTGGTGGCCAGCACCGTCACTCCGGGGCAGTCGGCCAGCAGCCGTTCGGCGAGCTCGGCGGCGGCGCCGATCACATGCTCACAGTTGTCGAGGACGAGCAGCATCCGGCGCCCCGCGCAGTGCTCGGCGAGCCGGCCGAGCGGGTCCAGGGCGGTGGGGTCGGCGGCGGCGCGCAGGCCCTCCGCGGTGGTGCCGCGGACCACGGTCTCGCGGGCGCCGAGCGCGGTCAGCACCGCCTCGGGCACGGTCTGCGGATCGTCCACGGGCGCCAGCTCGGCCAGCCATACGCCGTGCGGCCAGGCGTCCGGCCGCGCGGCCGCCGCGGTCTCCGCGCCCTCCTGCGACAGCCGGGTCTTGCCGGCGCCACCGGGGCCCAGCAGGGTCACCAGCCGGTGCTCTGCCAAGTCGGCCCGGATCGCCGCCAGATCGGTGTCCCGCCCGACGAACGAGGTGAGCCGGGCACGGAGGTTGCCGGGGCGGGGGTGCGACGGGGTGAGGAAGGGGGCGGGGACGGCGGTGGGGTGGGCCGTGGGGGCGAGGGCGGCAGGCGGGGGCACAGTGCCGGGGACCTGGGGTGTTCCCGTGCCCGTGCCGTCGTACGGGGCAGGGGCGGTGGCCACGGCTCCGGACGCCGGGTGCGGCGGGGGCGATTGCGGAGGTATCGGGTGCGGCGGCGTCGGCTCCGGCGGCGGGCGGAGCAGTTCCGCGTGCAGGGCGCGCAGTTCCGGGCCCGGGTCCGCGCCGAGGCGGTCGGCGAGGCCGGTGCGTATGTCCTCGTAGGCCGCCAGGGCCTCCGCCGTGCGGCCCGCCGCGCGCAGGGCGCGCAGCCGCAGGGCCTGGAGGGGCTCG
Organism: Streptomyces caniferus; assembly: GCF_009811555.1. GTDB lineage: Bacteria > Actinomycetota > Actinomycetes > Streptomycetales > Streptomycetaceae > Streptomyces > Streptomyces caniferus. The sequence goes on from NZ_BLIN01000005.1 coordinate 2,586,150, forward strand.
TCCAGCGGATGGTCCTGGCACAGCGCGAGCAGGGTGGGCAGCGCCCGGTCGGCCCGGCCCAGGGCGAGGTCGGCGGCGAGGCGGGTGCGCTGGGCGTCCAGATGACGGCTCTCGGCGCGGGCCGCCTCGACGCCCGCGTCGGGCAGATCGGCGAGGGCCGGGCCGCGCCAGAGCGCCAGGGCGTCGTCGAGCAGGGTGGCGGCGCCGGCCGGGTCGGCGGCGCCGAGCGCCCGGCCGCCCTCCGCCGCGAGCCGTTCGAAGCGGTGCAGATCGACGGCGTCGGGCTCGGCGCAGAGCCGGTAGCCGCCGTCGACCGAGGTCACCGCGGCATGCCCCAGGGCCCGGCGCAGCCGGCCGACCAGCGCCTGCAGCGCACCGGCCGCGTCGGCGGGCGGGTCCAGGCCCCAGATGTCGGCGATCAGCATGTCCGGGGACAGGGCCCGGCCGGGGCGCAGCGCGAGGGCGGCGAGCAGCGCGCGCAGGCGTGGTCCGCCGAGCGCGACGGGGGTGCCGTCGGCCCGGTTGGCCTGGGTGGTGCCGAGGATTCCGTAACGCACCGGCCCATTGTCGTGCAAGGCGGGAAGCCCCAGGCACCGAGCGTCGTTTTCCGGTGCACCGGTCCTGGGCAGGGGTCCGTGAACGAGCCCGTCGGCACCTCACCGTGCGCCGGCCGCCGTGACGCGGTTACGGTCATGGCTGCCCCTCACCAGAACCCCGGGAGCCCCGCACCATGACCACAGCAATCCGACGCGCCGACCGCCGCATCAGCCCGGTCTTCCTCGCGCTCGTCGCCGTCATGGCGGTGTCGGGATGGGCCGTGTGGAGCGGAACGCTCGCGGCGCAGACCGGCGTCGCGGTCTTCTCGTTCGTGGTGTCCGGCTGGGTGGTGTCGCTGTGTCTGCATGAGTACGCACATGCCAGGACCGCGCTGCACAGTGGCGACATCTCGGTGGAGGCCAAGGGATATCTGACGCTGAACCCGCTGAAATACACCCATGCGCTGCTCAGCATCGTGCTGCCGGTGATCTTCGTGATCATGGGCGGGATCGGGCTGCCGGGCGGCGCGGTGTTCATCGAGCGCGGCCGGATCAAGGGCCGCTGGCGGCACAGCCTGATCTCGGCGGCCGGGCCGCTGACCAACATCGTGTTCGCGGCGGTGTGCACGGCGCCGTTCTGGCTGCACGGGCTGGCCGGGGTGCCCGTTCCGTTCCGTTGTGCCCTGGCGTTCCTCGCGCTGTTGCAGGTGACCGCCGCGATCCTGAACTTCGTGCCGGTGCCGGGCCTGGACGGCTACGGGGTGATCGAGCCGTGGCTGTCGTACAAGCTGCGGCGGCAGGTGGAACCGTTCGCGCCGTTCGGGCTGCTGGCGGTCTTCGGCCTGCTGTGGGTCCCGGAGATCAACCAGGTCTTCTTCGAGCTGGTGAACACGATCCTGCACGGCCTCGGCGTCTCCTCGCTCGACACCTACCTCGGCCAGGAGTTCTTCCGCTTCTGGCAGGGCGAGCCGCAGCTGCCGCAGAGCGGCGCCCTCTTCTGAGGGGCCGGGCTCGGCCGGTGCCCGCTCCCGGGCCGGGGGCCCGGCCCGCCCGCTCGCGGGTGCCGGACTCAGCCCGCCTGCTGCGCCCGCTGGAGCTTCGCCCTGCGCAGGTAGAACCACGCCATGTTGCTGGAGATGCCCGCCAGCAGGATCCAGACGATGCCGACGAAGCTGCCCTGGACGAACGCGACCACGGCCGCGGCGACGGAGAGGACGCACACGGCGAGGGCCATGAGGGCGAGTCGGCGGGCCGGGCCGGGCGGGGGCAAGAGGGGCATGGGAGCGGCTCCTGTCGGGAGTGGTGCGGTCCTCCCCAGTGTCCCCCATGCCCCGTGTGCACCGGTCGGCGGTCCGGCGGCGGTCGCCGCGGCCGCGGGTGGCGCGGCTCAGACGTCGGTGATCCGCAGCCCCGCGTGCGCCTTGTAGCGCCGGTTGACCGAGATCAGATTGGCGACCAGCGACTCCACCTGGTGGGCGTTGCGCAGCCGGCCGGCGAAGACGCCGCGCATACCGGGGATACGGCCGGCCAGCGCCTGCACCAGGTCGGTGTCGGCACGGGACTCGCCGAGGACCATCACATCGGTGTCGATCTGCTCGGTCTCCGGGTCCTGCAGCAGCACCGCCGACAGGTGGTGGAAGGCGGCGGTGACCCGGGACTCGGGAAGCAGGGCGGCGGCCTGCTCGGCGGCGCTGCCCTCCTCCGGCTTGAGCGCGAAGGCGCCCTTCTTGTCGAAGCCGAGCGGGTTGACGCAGTCGATGACGAGCTTGCCGGCCAGGTCCTCGCGGAGCGCCTGCAGGGTCTTGGCGTGGCCCTCCCACGGCACGGCAACGATCACCACATCGCTGCGCCGGGCGCATGCGGCGTTCTCCGCGCCCTCGATGCCCAGGCCGAGTTCGTCGGCAGCGGTCTGCGCGCGCTCGGCGGCCCGGGAGCCGATGATCACCTTCTGGCCGGCCCGGGCGAGCCGGTAGGCCAGGCCGCGGCCCTGGTCGCCGGTGCCGCCGAGGACGCCGACCACCAGACCGGAGACGTCCGGGAGGTCCCAGGGATCGCGCTTGAGGGCGGCCTTCGCACGGGTCGCGGCGTTCGGGGAGAACCGGGCATCGTCAGGAGTAGTCATGACAGCGATCCTGTCACGCGCCGCCGACGAACCGGTGGGGCCCTCGACAACGAACCGGCCGGAACGTCACCCCGCCCCCGTCGGACCGCCGCCGCGGCTCCGGTCGGACCGCCACCGCACCCCCGTCGAACCGCGGCCGCGGACCGGTCATGCCCGCACGCGCACCGTCACGCCTTCACGCTGCCCTCGGTCAGGCCCGTGCGCCAGTACCGCTGGAGCACCGTCATCAGCACCATCAGCGGCACCACGGACAGAAAGGCCCCGCCCACCGTGTACTGGTAGAGCACCGGTTGGCGGTCGGCGTAGCCGGTCCAGGAGGTCAGGCCCAGCTGGATCGGGTAGAGGTCGGAGTCCGAGAGCATCACCAGCGGCAGGAAGTAGTTGTTCCAGATGTGCACGAACTGGAACAGGAAGACGGTCACCAGCGCCGGGGTCATCAGCCGCAGCCCGATCCCGCCGAAGATCCTGGCCTCCCCCGCGCCGTCGATCCGGGCCGCTTCCAGGAGCGAGTCGGGGACCGCGGCGGCCGCGTAGATCCGGCACAGATAGACGCCGAACGGGCTGACCATGCTGGGGATCAGCACCGCCCAGTAGGTGTTGGACAGCCCCATCGAGCTGAAGAGGAAGTAGAGCGGCAGGGCCAGCGCGGTACCGGGGATCAGCACCCCGGCGAGCACCATGTTGAAGACCGCCTCCCGGCCGCGGAACGGGAACTTGGCCAGCGCATAGCCGGCCGCGGCGGACAGCAAGGTGGCACAGACCGCGCCGATCCCGGCGTAGCAGAGGGAGTTGGCGAACCAGCGGGCGTAGATGCCGTGGTCGTAGGCCAGCACGGCGGTGAGGTAGTCGACCGGGTGCGGGTCGGAGAACCAGAAGCCGAAGGTGCCGAAGAGGTCGGCGCTGTTCTTGGTGGCGGAGACCACCAGCCAGTAGACGGGCACGAGGAAGTAGAGCGCGGCGACGGTCAGCAGCGAGGCGGTGATGATCCGGTAGCGCGCCGGGGGCCGGGTCATCCGCGCCCCTCGGCGCGCCCGCCGGCCAGCCGCAGAAAGCCGAACGACAGCACGCACGCCACCAGCGCGAGCAGTACCGCCTCGGCCGCCGCCACATGTGGGTTGTTGCCGACGAACGCCTCGCTGTAGGCGTGCAGGTTGGGGGTGAAGCCGGAGTCGATGGAGGAGGCCAGCGGGCGCAGCACCATGGGTTCGGCGAACAACTGGAGGGTGCCGATGATGCTGAAGACACCGGTGAGCACGAGCGCCGGCCGGATCAGCGGGAGCTTGACGTGCCGCGCGACCTGCCAGGCGTTCGCCCCGTCGATCCGTGCCGCCTCGTACAACTCCCCCGGTACGGCCTTGAGCTGGGCGATCAGCACCAGCATGTTGTAGCCGGTGAACTGCCAGGTGACGATGTTGGCGAGGGACCACAGGACGGTGCCGCGGGAGAGGAAGTCGACGTGCCAGCCCACGGATTCGGCGATCTTCACCAGCGGGCTGATACCCGGGACGTAGAGGAACCCCCACAGGATCGAGGCGATCACTCCGGGCACGCCGTACGGCAGGAAGAAGGCGGTGCGGAAGAAGGCGATCCCGCGGGCGCTCGCGCTCTCCAGCAGCAGCGCGAGGGCGGTGGCCAGCACGATCATCAACGGGATCTGGACGGCGCCGAACAGCAGCACCCGGCCGAAGCCGGTCAGGAAACGGTCGTCGGAGAGCGCCTGGGCGTAGTGGGCGAAGCCGGCGAAGGCCTCGTGTTCCCGGCCGAGGCCGAGCGGGCCGGTGCGCTCGGTCTTCTGCAGGCTCTGGTGGAGGGCGTAGCCGAGCGGGGCGAGGAAGCAGAGGCCGAAGAGGGCGAGGAACGGCAGGACGAAGGCGGCGGCGGCGCGGGCGTTGCGGGCCTCGGTGCGGCGGGCGCGGCGCGGGCGCCCGGCGGTGTCCTTGCGGGTCCGTTTCCGTGCGGCCGGTGCCGGGCGGCTCAGCGTGTCCCGGCTCACCCGCCGCTCTCCACCTTCAGGCCCTTGCCCTTGAGGTCGGCGACGGTCTGGGCCTGCACCTTCGTCAGGACGGAGCGGAACGAGCCGCCGTCCGCGAGCGCATCGGTGAAGGCGTCGCCGAGCCGCTGGTAGAGGGTGTCCACGCCGGGCCCCCACCGCCAGCTGGTGTCCACATGCGCCCCGGCATCCGCGAAGACCCTGCTGTAGGCCTGGCCGCCGAAGAAGTCCTTGTCGACGTCGAGGTCGGTCGTGGCGTAGCCCTTCTTGGCGCTGGGGAAGCCATAGCCGCCGTCGATCAGCAGCCCGATCGATTCGGGGGCGGTGTTGAGCCAGACGGCGAAGTCCAGGGCGTCCTTGGGGTAGCGGGCCTTGGCGAAGACGGCGGTGGTCGAGCCGCCCCAGTTGGCGAAGGCCTGCTCGCCCGCCTTCCACTGCGGCAGCGGCGCGGCCCGCCACTTCCCCTTGGTGCCGGGCGCGTTGCCGACCAGCAGGGCATCGCCCCAACTGGCGCCCACCCAGGCCGGGATGGCGCCGGTCTGCAGATCCTTGTACCAGGCGTTCTGCCGGTCCGGGATGGTCTTGACGAGCTTCTGCCCGACGAGGGATTCCCAGTAGTCGGCGACCTTGCGGGTGGGTTCGTCGTCGATGTGCACGAGCCAGGTGTCGCCGTCCGTCCCGTACCACTTGGCACCGGCCTGCCAGGCGAGGCCGGCGAAGCGGTTGCCGTTGGTGGGGGCGAAGGTCTCGATCCAGGCGCCCTTCTTGCGGACGGCCCTGGCGGCGGTCTCGTACTCGTCCCAGGTCCGCGGGGTGCTCACCTCCCACTTGTCGAAGAGGTCCTGGCGCAGGAACAGGCCCATCGGCCCGGAGGCCTGCGGGACGGCGTAGACGCCCTTGCCGAAGACGGACTGCTGCCACTGCCAGCCGAAGAACCTGTTCTTGTGGCGGGCGACGCCGAGCGGGGCGAGGTCGAGCAGTCCGTCGTCGAGCAGGAAGCCGGGGAGGACGGGGAATTCGATCTGGCCCAGGTCGGGCGGGTTGCCGGCCTTGATGGCGGCGTGCATCTTCGCGTACTGCTGGCCGTTGACGGCCGACACCTTCTCGACCTTGACCTGCACGTCGGGGTGCTTGCGGTTCCAGAGGTCGACGGGCTTGTCGATGCCCGGCACCCAGGACCAGAAGGTCAGCTGGATCTTCTGCCCCTTCTTGCGCTCCCGGGGCGCGTCGCCGTCGCCGTCCCCGCTGTCGCTACAGCCGGCGAGTGCCCAGCCGGCGGCGACGGCGGCCGCCCCGCCCAGGACCGTTCTGCGGTGCATGGGGCTGTTGGTCATGTCGGCTCCTCCACGGGGATGCGGCGGAAGGGGATCGTCGAGTACCTGCGGAAGCCGTCCGTCCTGTGGCGCGGCCGGGCGCGTACCGGCCGGGGGTGCGGAAGGGCGGAGCCGACGGCCGGGAGCCACGGGGCGGTGGGGGCGCGCTCCGCCGGGCCGGGCCGCCGTCGCGGCTGGTGGGCAGGGGTATCGGGGCGCGGGGGTCTCGGGGCGCGGGCGGACGGTGCGCGGGGCCGGGGCCGGTGTGTCCTGCGGGCCCGGCCCAGTACGGCTCGGAGCTCTCGTACGCCATGGGTCACCCCCAATGGGCAAGGACGTAGGACGTCCCTTGTCCTGCGGCGACCATAGGGAGTGCCCAACTGACCGTCAAGGCACCGCACATGGCGCATTTCGTGTCGGCGACGACACCACCGACAGAGGGTGACATCCCGGTGAACGCGGGCGGCGGCGCCCGGCCCGGCGCCCTTCCGTCACTGCTCGGTCAGCCGGCGCCGGATGCCGTCGAAATGCCGGTGCATCGCCTCCACGGCGCGGTCGCCGTCCCCCGCCTCCAACGCGTCGACGATCTCCTGGTGCTGGCGATGTGTCACCTCGGGATCGGGGCCGTCGTCGAAGAGGTCCTCGCGCACCCGGCGCAGCGCCGCCCAGAACGCGTCCAGCACCTCGCTCAGCAGGTGGTTGCCCATCGAGCGGTACAGGGCGAGGTGAAAGGCCCGGTCGGTGGCGCTCTGCACCTGCCCGCCGCGCGCCTCCTCCGCCATCCGCTGCACCAGCCCCTTGAGGACGGCGAGGTCCTCGGCGGGCAGATTGCGGGCGACGGTGCCGATCAGGCCCGCCTCCAGTGCCTCGCGGACCTCCATCAGCTCGTACAGGCTGGACTCGCCCTGGTGGTGGCGGACCGCGGCGCGGAAGGCGACCCCCTCGACGAACGGCTCCAGGGTGAGCGGACCGACGTAGGTGCCGAAGCCGTGCCGGATCTCCACGATGCGCATCGCCTGGAGCGCCTTGAGCGCCTCGCGCACCGAGTTGCGGCTGACGTCGAGCAGGCCGACCAGTTCGGCCTCGGTGGGCAGCGGATCGCCCGGCGTCAGCCCGCGCTGCAGGATCAACTGCTTGATCTGCGCCTGCACATCCTCGGCCATCGTCCCTCGCGCCATGGAAACTCCCTCTCCCGCTCCCGCGCCTGCCACGCCGCCGGCCTCTCCGCCACCACCCCCGCAGGGCCGCGGATCCTTGACCGACCGCCTGTGAACAGGTCTATTGTGCTCAACATAGGACATGGGATGTCCTATGTCGGACTCGGAGACCCCGGAGCCCCCATGGCACTGCCCGCCCCCCTGCACGGCGTCATCCCGCCGGTCTGCACCCCGCTCGGCCCGCACGGCGAGATCGACACCGCCTCGCTGACCCGCCTGGTGCACCACCTCGTCGACGGCGGCGTCCACGGCCTGTTCGCGCTCGGCTCCACCAGCGAGGTCGCCTACCTCACCGACGCCCAGCGCGGCACCGCCCTGGAAACCGTCCTCAAGGCCGCGGACGGCAGGGTCCCGGTGCTCGCCGGAGTCATCGACACCACCACCCCGCGGGTGCTCGACCACGCCCGGACCGCCGCCGCCCTCGGCGCCGACGCCCTGGTCGCCACCGCCCCCTTCTACACCCGCACCCACCCCCGGGAGGTCGCCGCGCACTTCCGCCACCTGCGCACGGCCGTGGACCTCCCGCTGTTCGCCTACGACATCCCGGTCGCCGTGCACAGCAAGCTGTCCCCGCCGCTGGTGCGGGAGCTGGCCGAGGACGGCACGCTCGCCGGGCTCAAGGACAGCAGCGGCGACGAGGGCTCGCTGCGCCGCCTGCTCGTCGCCCTCGGCGGCCGCACCGCCCGGCGCACCGGCCCCGCCCCCGGTTTCTCGGTCCTCACCGGCTCCGAACTGACCGTGGACGCCGCCCTGCTGGCGGGCGCCGACGGCGTCGTCCCCGGCATCGGCAACGTCGACCCGGCGGCCTATGTCCGCCTCTACGACGCCGCCCGGGCCGGCGACTGGGAACAGGCGGCCGCCGAACAGGAACGTCTGGTCGCCCTGTTCTCCATGGTCGACGTCGGCCCCGAGCCCGAGATGGGCCGCAGCTCCTCGGCGCTGGGCGCGTTCAAGGCCGCGCTCCACCTCCTCGGCGTGATCGACCGGGGAACCACCGCCGTTCCACAACGCCCGCTGAGCGAGGAAGCCGTGGCGGAGGTGGGACGTCGGCTCACCGCGGCCGGCCTACAGCCCGTCCGGTAGGACCTCGCGGCGCGGCGACGGACCGCGGTGGCACTTCCGCCCCTCCCTTCTCCACCGCCCCACATCCCGTACGGGTGACACCCGCGGAAACCGCCACCGGACGGTGCCGCGCCGCGGCAGGATGCCGGGCCATGGATGCCGTACGGGTCGCCCTGCTGCGCGAAGTTCTCACCGGGACCGAGTGGGTCGCGGCCACCCGCCGCTTCGCGGGGACGCTGCGCGGCGCCGTCACCCCGCACGGCGGGGGGCTGCTGCTGGTGGGCAGCGCCGAGTACGAGCCGTGGCACCTGGCCGCCCATCTCGACGACGAGGCCGCCTGGTCGGGCCTGCCCGAGCTGTCGCCGACCCTGGTGCGCCACCGCGTTCCCGGTGGCGCACCGGCCCATCTGGCGGTGGGGCTCGGCCGGTTGGCGGCGGCCGGGCGCGGCGAGACGCTGCTGGTCGTGACGCCGGAGCAGCCGGGCGCCGGACTGCTGGAGCGGGTGCACGACGCGCGCCGCAACGGCGCGACGGTGCTCGCCCTGGACGGCGGCGACCGCGATCTGCACGCCCTGGCGCACGACGCGCTCGCCGCGCCTCCGGACTCGCCGGAGGGCACGGACGGGACACCGTCCGACCTCGACCTCGACACGGTTCAGCATCTGGTGAGCGCCGCCGCCGGCGAGAACAGCCTGCCCGCGCCCCGCGGACACCGCCGCTTCCGCGACCGGCTGGCCCGCCTCGCGGACGGGCTGACCGCCCCGCCGCCGCCTCGCTGGTAACCCCGTGAGGCCGCACCGCCGGCCGCCCAAAACCCTTTGCGCCGACCCGTGCCGGTGCGCACGATGGTGCCTCGTGACCTCGGACAGCGCCCCCCTTTCGACGCCTGCGCCCGCTTCCTCCGCACCGCCCGCTTCGCCCGCCTCGCCTGCCTCGACCGGCTCCTCCCCCGCACCCCCACGACGCCCCGCCCGCCGGCGCCTCTCCGCGCTGCTGCCGGATCCGGCGCCCTGGCGCTCCTCCCGCGACTTCCGGCTGATGTGGTGTGCGGGCGTGATCACGGTCTTCGGCAGCTCGCTGTCGTTCGTGGCCCTGCCGCTCCAGCTGAAGATGCTGACCGGCTCCACGCTCGCGGTCGGGGCGCTGGGTGCGGTGGAGCTGGTCCCGATGATCGTCTTCGGTCTCTACGGCGGGGCGCTCGCGGACTCCTTCGACCGCCGCCGGCTGGTCCTGTGGACCGAGGCCGCGCTCGGCCTGGTCGCCGTGCTCCTGCTGCTCAACTGCCTGCTGCCGCACCCGATGGTGTGGCCGCTGTACGCGGCCGCCGCGGCCACCAGCGCGCTGACCGGTCTGCAGCGCCCGGCCCTCGACGCGATCGTGCCGCGGATCGTCCCGCACGACCAGCTCGCCGCGGCCGCCGCCCTCAACGCGCTGCGCTGGCAGATCGGCGCGATCGCCGGGCCCGCGCTGGCCGGCGGACTGCTGGCCTTCGCCGGGCTGCGCTGGGCCTACGCCGTCGACGCAGCCACCTTCGCCGTCTCGCTGCTGCTCGCCCGGAAACTGGCGCCGCAGCCCGCCTCGCACGACGCCGAGAAACCGTCGCTGCGCGCGATCGCCGAGGGCGCGCGCTACGCCTGGAGCCGTAAGGAGCTGCTCGGCACCTACGCCATCGACGCCCTCGCGATGCTGTTCGCCTTCCCGCTGGCGATCTTCCCGTTCCTCGCCGACGACCTCGACGCGCCCTGGGCGCTGGGGCTGATGTACGCGGCGCTGCCGGCCGGCTCCTTCCTGGTGAGCCTGACCAGCGGCTGGACCTCGCGGATCCACCGGCAGGGCCGCGCGATCGTGCTCGCCGCCGCGGGCTGGGGGCTGGCGGTGGCCGCCGCCGGGCTGCTGCACCACGTCTGGCTGGTGCTGCTCCTGCTGACCCTGGCCGGTGCGTGCGACATGATCAGCGGCATCTTCCGCTCGGCGATGTGGAACCAGACCATCCCCGACGAGCTGCGCGGGCGGCTGGCCGGTATCGAGCTGCTGTCGTACTCGGCGGGCCCGCAGCTGGGCCAGGTCCGGATCGGCGGCATGGCGGCCCTGACGAGCGTACGGGCGTCGGTGGCGTGGGGCGGTCTGCTGTGTTTCGCCGGGGTCGGGCTGCTGGCACTCGGACTGCCGAAGCTGATGGCGTACGACGCCAGGACGGATGTGCATGCCCGGCGGATGCGGGAGCACCGGACCGCCGCCGGGACCCATGGCGCGAGCGGGCCCCCTGGCGGGGACGAGACCCACCGCGGGGACGAGGACCACCGCGACAACCGTGCGGGGAATTGACGAGGAATTCCCGCGCGCGGGCATTCGGACGACGCGAGCGGACCCCGGCCATTTCGCACACCACGGGCGGCCCTCTTCCCTCCCGGCAAGAAAAGCGAACGCCGCACATTCCGCTCGGCTCCCCGGGATTTCTCTTTACCGCCCGGGGCACCTCAGCGGGACGCGAACGGGCAGTGCGGCGGCGGGATGCGCCTCGGCGCAAGTCCCGTCGGCACCACCGAAAGTGACCGAGGTCACCCCGCAGGCGCTTGAGGGAATTTCTTTGTTTGTTCCGCCGCTTGGATTTCCGGCAACTCCGCATGCTCGACGCCGCATGCGCGTACGCGGGGCGCTATGACGTCATCCTCGACGGCATCCTGGGACCGTGGATGCTCGAACCGTTCCGCGCCACATGCCGGCAGCGCGGCCTCGGCCTCTCCTACGTCGTCCTGCGACCGAGCCTGGACGTGGCCCTCGCACGGGCGGCCCGACGCGAGGGCCGGCACCTGAAGGACATCGAACGGCTCACCGGCCTGTACGGGGCGTTCGAAGACCTCGGGGCGCTGGAGAGCCATGTGGTCGATTCGAGCGCCCAGTCCGCGGCGGAGACCGCCGCGGAGATCACCGCGGGGCTGTGGGCGGGCCGGTTCGCCACGGGCGCCGCTCCCCGGCCGGACTCCCCCGCCGCCCGAGCGGACTCCGCCCCGCCGCCCTCCTCACCCGGCCCGCAGAACGGTCCGCGGGGCGTTTCCTAGGCCCCGCCGCTCTTCCCCCGGTCCGGGTCGTCGTGCCACTTCGGGTCGGTCTCCCACTCCTCGTTGCGCTCGCGGGCGGTCTCCATGGCGTGCCGGGCCTCCTCGCGGGTGCCGTACGGGCCGAGGCGGTCGGCGGCGCGGCACTGGGGCCCCTCCTCGACCGTCCGGTGCTCGAGGCAGTAGAACCACTCGCCGGGCTTGCCGACCGTACGCCTCTTGAACAGCGCCATTACCGCCTCCTGTGGGTGTTTCCGTGCCCTCATCCTGCCCGACGGCCCGCGGATACACTCGCTGGCATGTCTGGCCAGTCGCTTCTTGTCCCGGGGAAGATCTCCCCCACCCGCCCCGTCCCCGCCTCGATCCCGCGTCCGGAGTACGTCGGGAAGGACGCGCCCACCCCGTACACGGGGCCCGAGGTGCAGGATGCCGAAACGATCGAGCGGATGCGGATCGCCGGCCGGATCGCCGCGCAGGCGATGGAGGAGGCCGCCAAGCTGATCGCTCCCGGTGTGACGACCGATGAACTGGACCGGGTCGCCCATGAGTTCATGTGCGACCACGGCGCCTACCCGTCCACGCTCGGCTACCGCGGCTTCCCCAAGTCCCTGTGCTCCTCGCTCAACGAGGTCATCTGCCACGGCATCCCGGACTCCACCGTCCTCAAGGACGGCGACATCGTGAACCTCGACGTCACCGCGTACCTCAATGGTGTGCACGGCGACAACAACGCCACCTATCTGTGCGGCGAGGTGGACGAGGAGTCCCGGCTGCTGGTGGAGCGGACCCGCGAGGCGCTCAACCGCGCGATCAAGGCCGTCAAGCCGGGCCGGCAGATCAACATCATCGGCCGGGTCATCGAGTCGTACGCCAAGCGGTTCGGCTACGGAGTGGTTCGTGACTTCACCGGTCACGGCATCAACTCCTCCTTCCACTCCGGCCTGATCGTTCCGCACTACGACAGCCCCCACCACACCACCGACATCAAGCCCGGCATGACCTTCACGATCGAGCCGATGCTGACGCTGGGGTCGTACGACTACGACATGTGGGACGACGGCTGGACCGTGGTGACCAAGGACCGCAAGCGGACCGCGCAGTTCGAGCACACGCTGGTGGTCACGGACACCGGGGCCGAGATCCTCACGCTGCCCTGACGGGAGCGGGGAGACTTTACCGACAGGGCGTCGGGAACAGGCGTAGGCTCGATACCGACAGGACGTCGGGAACGGGTTGACTTAGGCAAGCCTAAGCAGTTGGGTGAGCCAGGGTCGGCGGCTCCGCGGAGCCGGCCTGTTCCCGTCCTCCCCCAAGCTCTCGAATCCGAGCAGGGGGGACCCCCACCCTCGGTCCCCGGAGGTCCGTCTTGGAAGCGTCCAGCCCGACCCCGCCCGCTTCGCCCGCCCCCTCCGCTCCGTTCTCCACGGTCATCCGCGCCGCGTCCCACGAGCAGCACACGGAGGCCGAGAACTCCTCCTTCATGAGCGATCTCCTCGGCGGCCGGCTCGGCGTCCGGGCCTACCGGCGCTACACCGAGCAGCTGTGGTTCGTCTACCGCGCACTGGAGGAGGCCTCCGCGCCCCTGGCCGCCGACCCGGTCGCGGGCCCCTTCATCCGCCACGAGCTGGCCCGCACCGCCGCGCTGGAGCGCGACCTCGCCCATCTCGGCGGCCCGTCCTGGCGCACCGGCCTGGAGCCGCTCGCGGCCACCGCCGCCTATGCCGGCCGGGTCACGGCCTGCACCCGCGACTGGCCGGCCCGGCTTCGTCGCCCACCACTACACCCGCTACCTAGGCGACCTGTCGGGCGGCCAGATCATCCGCGGGACCGCCGAGAAGACCTGGGGCTTCGCCCGCAAGGGCGACGGTGTGCGGTTCTACGTCTTCGAGGGCATCGCCAACCCGGCCGCCTTCAAGCGCGAGTACCGGGCGCTGCTGGACGCCCTGCCGGTGGACGAGCTGGAGAAGCAGCGGGTGGTCGACGAATGCAAGCGTGCGTTCCGGCTGAACAGCGCGGTCTTCCGGGAGTTGGGCGAGCAGTTCCCGCTGAGCGCGTAGCGGCCGCCCCGTCATAGGCGACGGCCGTCCCCGCCCGGCCGCCCCGCCCGCCGTCCGGCCGTGCGCTACGGCGCGGCGGGGCACACCCGGCCGCCGACGGCGACGGTGCCGTCCGGATACGGACGGGTGAGGATCCGGGAGCCGGTGCCCTGCCGGATGTCGAGCGGGCGCCCCAGCTCGTGGGTCAGCAGCAGGGCGGCGGCGCCGGTCGCCTCGTCCTCCACGATGGCCCCGGTGCGAGCACCGGCTCCACTGGAGCGGCTGACGCCGCGCTCATCGATGCGCCGCGGGAAGGCGCGTGCCCGGACCACGCCCGCCGCCTCGTCCTGCCAGGCCCAGGCGTAGAGCCAGCCCTCTCCCGGCGGCGGCGCGGGCAGCGCGTCGACCTCGGCCGCCGAGGCGTACCGCCGGGTCGTCCGGGCGGTCACCCATTCCGCGCGCCCCCGCACCCAGACGATGTCCCCCTCGAAGCGGACCGCGACCTCCCCGGCCTCCGGGCGCAGGGTGCGCGGCGGCCGTCCCAGGCTCCGCAGCAGCCAGGCCAGGCCGACCAACGGGTGCCCGGCGAACGGGAGCCGGACGCTCGGGGTGTGGATGTCCACGGTGCCGCGGTCGGCGTCGTCGAGGAACACGGTCTCGCTGAAGCCGAGTTCGGCCGCGAGGGCGGCCCGCTCGGCGGCGCCGGGGACCGCCGCCCCGTCGCGGACGACGCCCAGCACATTGCCTCCGGCCCCGTCGGGTCCGCAGAAGACCCGGAGCACATCGAGTTCGGTCATCCGGACAGTGAACCGCAGGGCCCGGCGGCGGGCGGGCGGCGGGGGCGCCGACGCGAGACCCGCGAAGGGGGGCGGGGTGGAGGGTGCCCGACCGTCCGCGGGCCCGGAAATGCACCTGTCACCACTCGTCGCGCAGCATGACCCTTACCTTGACCGCCGCATGACGCTTTCGTGACCGGCCACGTGTCAATCCGTGATCGAGCCGTTGTCCATGAGAGCGGGATCACTGGACTGGGCGGGAAAAACTAGGTAAGCCTCAGATAAGTTAGGGCCGCCTTAGTGGCGACCGCACCGACTCTCTATCGTTCCTGTACGTCGATTCCGTACCACCGAGCCCGCCTGGAGCCCTGTATGCGAGCCCACCGCTCGTCCGTCGTCGCCGCCCTCGCGGCGGTCACGGCCGTCACCGCCGTCGCCGGCTGCGCCGCGAAGAACGACGGCAAGGAAGGCGGCGGCAAGGGCGCCATCGAGGTGACCGCGACCGACTCCAGCTGTGAGCTCTCCGCCAAGGAATTCCCTGCCGGACATGTCCGGTTCGCGGTGCAGAACAAGGGCTCCAAGGTCACCGAGGTCTACGTCTACGCCGCCGGCGACCGGATCGTGACCGAGCGGGAGAACATCGGCCCCGGCACCAAGGCGGAGATCACCGCGGAGATCAAGGCCGGTTCGTACGAGGTCGCCTGCAAGCCCGGCATGAAGGGCGACGGCATCCGGCAGAAGGTGACCGCCAGCGGCAAGGGCGCGGCCAAGCGCGACCCGAAGCTGGACGCCGCGGTCGCCGCGTACCGCAGTTACGTCCAGGAGCAGGCCGACCAGACGCTGCCGGAGGCGCAGAAGTTCGCCGACGCGGTCAAGGACGGCGATGTCGAGGCCGCCAAGAAGGCCTACGCGCTCTCCCGGGTGGGCTGGGAGCGCACCGAGCCGGTCGCCGAGTCGTTCGGTGACATCGACCCCAAGGTCGATGTGCGCGCCGACGGTGTGGAGAAGGGCCAGGAGTGGACCGGCTGGCACAAGCTGGAGAAGTCCCTGTGGGAGGAGAAGAAGATCTCCGGGGACGACAAGAAGCTCGCCGACCGGCTCATCACCGACCTGAAGGACTGGCAGAAGCGGGTCGGGAAGGCCGAGATCACCCCGACCAGCATGGCGAACGGCGCCAAGGAGCTGCTCGACGAGGTGGCCACCGGCAAGGTCACCGGTGAGGAAGAGCGCTACAGCCACACCGACCTGGTCGACTTCCAGGGCAACGTGGAGGGCGCGCAGAAGGCGTACGAGCTGCTCAAGCCGGTCGTCGGCAAGAACGACCCGGCGCTCGCCAAGGAGCTGGACAAGCAGTTCAAGGCGATCCGCACGCTGCTCGACGACCACCGCGACAGCAAGTCCGCCGACGGCTTCGCCTCGTACGACACGGTCGGCAAGGGCGAGCGCAAGAAGCTCTCCGACGGCGTCAACGCGCTGGCCGAGCCGCTGTCCAAGCTGGCCGCCGCCGTGGCCACCACCAAGTAGTCCGCCGCCAGGCAAAGGATCACGATGACGCAGGACGACGGCACGACCACCGAGGACGACAAGACCGCGCAGACCGCCGAGGGCAGCGCCCCCTCCCGGCGCTCCCTGCTCGGCTGGGGAGGCGCGGGGCTGGCGCTGGGCGCGGTCGCGGCCGGCGGCACGGCGGCGGCGCTGCGCACCGGCGGCGACGCCCAGCCGGCCGGCGCGGACGCGACCTCGCGCTCCGCGGTCGCCTTCCACGGCACGCACCAGGCGGGCATCGCCACCGCGGTCCAGGACCGGCTGCACTTCGCCTCGTTCGACGTCACCACCGACGACCGCGACGAGCTGATCGCGCTGCTCAAGGAGTGGACGAAGGCGGCGGCGCGGATGACGGCCGGGGACACGGTCGGCGACGGCGCGGTCGGCGGGCTCGCGGAGGCGCCGCCGGACGACACCGGCGAGGCGCTCGGGCTGCCGCCGTCCCGGCTCACCCTCACCTTCGGGATCGGCCCGACGCTGTTCGAGAAGGACGGCAAGGACCGGTTCGGCATCAAGGCCCGGCGGCCCGATGCCCTGATCGACCTGCCGCAGTTCCCCGGCGACAACCTCGACAAGACGCGCAGCGGCGGCGATCTGTGCGTCCAGGCCTGTGCGGACGATCCGCAGGTGGCGGTGCACGCGATCCGCAACCTGGCCCGGATCGGCTTCGGCAAGGTCGCCATCCGCTGGTCGCAGCTGGGCTTCGGCAAGACGTCCTCGACGACGCCGGACGCGCAGACCCCGCGCAACATGTTCGGCTTCAAGGACGGCACCCACAACCTCGCCGGTACCGACTCCGCCGCGCTCGACAAGCACGTCTGGGTCGCCGACGGCGCGGCGAAGGGCAAGGAGAGCTGGATGGCCGGCGGCTCCTACCTCGTCGCCCGCCGGATCCGGATGCACATCGAGACCTGGGACCGCACCTCGCGCAAGGAGCAGGAGGACATCTTCGGCCGGGACAAGGGCGAGGGTGCTCCGGTGGGCAGGAAGCACGAGCGGGACACCCCGCACCTGAAGTCGATGCTGCCGACCGCCCATGTCCGCCTCGCGCACCCGGACTCCAACGGCGGGATACGCATCCTGCGCCGCGGCTACTCCTTCACCGACGGTACGGACGGCCTGGGGCGGCTGGACGCGGGGCTGTTCTTCCTCGCCTACCAGCGCGACGTCCGCCAGGGCTTCGTACCACTGCAGAAGAGGCTGGCGGCCGACGACGCGCTCAACGAGTACATCCAGCACGTGGGTTCCGCGGTCTTCGCGGTGCCGCCGGGCGTCCGCAACGCGGACGACTGGTGGGGCCGGGAGCTGTTCGCCTGACATCCGTCGGCGCCGCACCAAGGGCGTCGACCCCATGAAAGAAGGGAAGGAACCGACGTGTTCGGCAACTACCTGATCGGTTTGCGCGAGGGCCTGGAAGCCAGCCTCGTCGTCTGCATCCTCATCGCCTATCTGGTCAAGACCGGGAGGCGGGAGGCGCTGCGCCCGGTCTGGCTCGGGATCACGCTCGCCGTGGTGCTGTCGTTCGCGTTCGGTGCGGCGCTGCAATTCGGGTCGCAGACCCTGACGTTCAAGGCCCAGGAAGCGCTGGGCGGGTCGCTGTCGATCATCGCGGTCGGCCTGGTGACGTGGATGGTCTTCTGGATGCGGCGCACCGCGCGGCACCTGAAGAAGGAGCTGCACGGCAAGCTGGACGCGGCGCTGCAGATGGGCACCGTGGCGCTGGTGGTCACCGCGTTCCTGTCGGTGGGCCGCGAGGGCCTGGAGACCGCGCTGTTCATCTGGACCGCCGCGCAGTCCGCCGACGACGGGGTACGGCCGCTGGTCGGGGCGCTGCTGGGCCTGCTGACGGCCGTACTGCTGGGCTGGCTGTTCTACCGCGGTGCGGTGCGGATCAACCTGGCGAAGTTCTTCACCTGGACCGGCGGCATGCTGGTGGTGGTCGCGGCGGGCGTGCTGGCGTACGGCTTCCACGATCTGCAGGAGGCGGACATCCTGCCGGGGCTGGCCTCACAGGCGTTCGACATCAGCGCGCAGATCCCGGTCGACAGCTGGTACGGCACGGTGCTGAAGGGCATCTTCAACTTCCAGCCGGACCCGACCGTCCTCCAGGTCACGGTGTGGGCTCTGTATCTGATCCCCACGCTCCTCTTCTTCTTCGCCCCCGGTAGGGTTGCGCCGAATCGTGCCACCCCGGCGGCCGCCCCGTCCGCCCCGGTCGCCCCGAAGGAGCCCGAGCCCCATGACACGCAGGTCGCCGTTCCGGGTGCCCGCAACACTGACGTCGACAGCGGCGGCGCTGGTGATACTCAGCGGGTGCATGACGGTGCACGGCGAGAGGGAGATGCTGCCGGCGGTGTCGAAGGCTGAGGGCACCAAGGCGCTCACGCACTTCACCAAGAGCTTCAACAAGGCCAACCAGAAGCTCGATCCGGCGCTGAACCCCTCCTTCGAAGGCGGCGCGCTGCTCGCCATCGACCAGGCCGGGATAAAGGCGTCACACGCCCTCCGGCCGCAGGGCAATCCGGACTTCCCGGCCCTGGCCTTCACCGATCCGCACTTCACCGTGCCCAAGCAGGCGGGCTGGCCGAAGTACTTCATCGCGGACGCCGCCAGCAACCGCAAGAACGCCCGTGGCCAGAACACCCGCTGGTTCCTGGTGTTCAGCCGCAACGGCATCGACGAGCAGTGGCGTGCGGTGTATCTGGCGACGTTCGCGAACAACAAGGCGCCGGAGCTGAAGACGGACGGGGACGGCTACGCGGAGGCGGTGCCGGCCGGCGCGAAGTCCGGTCTGGCGGTCGATCCGGGCAAGCTGAGCACCACCTACGCCCACTACCTCAACACCGGCAAGGGCAACACCTTCGCCTCCGGCCCGCAGACCGACGGCTGGCGGGACCGGCGTGCCAAGGACGCCAACAAGCCCGGTCAGCGCATCATGTGGGAGGACTCGGCCGCGAGCTACCCGCCGGTGGCGCTGCGGACGACGGACGGCGGTGCGCTGGTGTTCTTCTCGACCGTCTACCACCAGCAGCAGACGTTGTTCGCCGGGGCGACGATCTCGGTCGGGAGGCTGAAGGGCCTCCTGGACGGGCCGCCGAAGAAGACCAACCGGATGCTCTTCACCACGGTCTCCGGCCAGACGGTCACGGTGCCCGCCAAGAGCGCCGGGGGGAAGGTCGAGGTCCTCAACCGGATCGAGGCGAAGACCGCGGTGAAGCCGATGTAGCCGGCCGGGAAACCGCGCTCGCACAAAGGGCCGTCGGGGTGAACCCGGCGGCCCTTCGGCGTGCGTACGGGGGCGGGCGGAGCGGCTGCGGTCCGCTCAGCGGCCGATCGGCCAGGCCGCCGCCTCGTGGTGGTGCGGCTCGCGGTCGTTGAACTCCGCGCAGGCGTCGGTGAGCGATTCCAGGAGCGTCAGCGGGTCGGGCAGGGCCAGCTCCGGGCCGCGCAGCCAGCTCACCGCGGGCTGTTCACCGGGCAGCGCCGAGGGCGGCAGCAGCGCATAGCTGCCGCGGCAGTGCCAGCGCAGCCCCGGGTGCTCGTCCATGGTCTCGGGGTGGCAGTCCAGCTCGCAGGGCCACCACTCGTCCTCGTCGTCCGGGGTGCCGCGGGTGGCGGTGAAGAAGAGCATCCGGCCGTTGTAGCCGGCGCCGCTGAGGGTGATCGGGCCGACGTCGATGCCCGCGGCGTCCAGCCGTCCCAGCGCGCTGCGGCCCGCCTCGACGGGGACGTCCAGGACGTCGTGGGTGATGCCGGTGGCGGTGATGAAGTTGGCCTGCGGGAGGGTGCGGACCCAGGCGGCGACCTTGTCGCGGTCGGTGGTGGCGACGGTCTGCCAGCCGAAGGAGATGGGGTGGCGGGCGGGGGTGGGACAGCCGATGCGTTCACAGGAACAGCCGTAGCCGGAGGGGTGCGCCGCCGGCGCCACGGGGAAGCCCGCATCGGCCGCCGCCAGCAGCAGGTCCTCGCGGCTGCGCGCAGCCGCTGATCCCGTGTCCGTATCGCCGCCGTCCGATCCGCTCTTCGGCCGGCGCAGCCACTGGGAGAACCTGCTCTTGCGTTCCATCTATCCCCTCACTTCGAGCGGTGGTCTGGGATCAATGCTGCCACCATCCTGCGCCTCGGGTGACCGGTGTGGGGATCCGGGGTGAACGAAGGGCATACCAATACCGGCAATTCAGGTCATCGACGACAGAGTGCCGCGGTCGCACCCGGCCGCCGGGTGCGTTCAGTCGCGTGGCCGCAGTCCGCGCAGCACCTGGTCGACAAGGGTGTCGACATAGTCGTAGGTCAATTCGCCGGTCCGCATCAGCCAGCGCTGTGAGAAGGGACTCAGCACCATCTCCGCGGCGATCCGCACATCGACGTCGGCGGCCACCTCGCCCGCCTCCTGGGCCGCCCGCAGCCGGTCGACATAGACGCTGATACCGGGCTCCAGCAGCCTGGCGACGAAGGTGCGGGAGAGCCCCTCGTCGTTCGCGCCGGCCACCGCGAGGGCGCGGTAGGGCGCCTGGAAGGCCGGGTCGTTGAATTCGTCCGCGGTCGCCCGCAGCACGAACTTCAGGTCCGCTGCCAGGTCACCGGTGTCCGGGAGGCCCGCCGCGTAGTCGTCCACGCCGTCGGTGAAGGCATCCAGCAGGACGGCGGCCTTGGAGGGCCACCAGCGGTAGATCGTCTGCTTGCCGACCCCGGCCCGGGAGGCGATGCCTTCGATCGTGAGCTTGTCGTAACCGACCTCGCCGACGAGGGCGAGGGCGGCATCGAAGATCGCCCGGCGGGAGCGTTCGCTGCGGCGGGAGGAGTCGGGGGCTGCTTTGTCGGCCATACGGCGGAGTCTAACGAGAGGGAGGCGAGACGTATCGTCTTGACGAGACGAGCCGTCTCGTTCATAGTGGACCGAAGAAGCGAGACGGACCGTCTCGTTTCTTCGCAGGGAATTCGAGGGGAAGAGGAAGGGAAACTCCATGAGCAAGGGAAACGCGGGAGGAATGCTCGGGGTCGGCGGCACCCGTACCAAGCTCTCGCGCGGTGCGCTGCGCGGCGGCGGGGGCGCGGACCACGGCGGCCGGGGGCGGCCCGACGCCCAGGAGCGGCGGCGTGAGCTGGTGCGCAAGTTCCAGGAGCGGGCTCGGGAGGAGTGAGCGGGGCGTGCGGCGGGGCGCGCCGTGACGGGGCGGGGCGGGACGTGGGCCACTCGAACGGTTCAGGGGCCGCGGCGCCGGGGCTTCGTGCGGCGGACGATGTGGGGGCGCGTACGGGATTCCGTACGCGCCCCCAGTGCCTTGACCGTGAGGAGCCCTCCTTGCGTATCCCCCGGCGCAGCGCCACCCCCCGCCGCTACCTGATGTGCCCGCCGACGCACTTCCGGGTCAGCTACTCCATCAACCCGTGGATGAACCCCGACAAGCCCGTCGACCCCGCCCTCGCGTACGCCCAGTGGGAGGACCTGCGCGACCGCTACCGCGCGCTCGGCCACCGCGTCGAGGAGCTGACGCCGGTCCCCGAACTCCCCGACATGGTCTTCGCCGCCAACGGCGCCACCGTCGTGGACGGGCGGGTGCTCGGCGCCCGGTTCGCCTTCACCGAGCGGCACGGCGAGGCCGCGGTGCACGCCCGGTGGTACCGCGACCACGGCTTCACCGACGTCCGCGTACCGCAGCACGTCAACGAGGGCGAGGGCGACTTCGCCGTCACCGCCTCCTGGGTCCTGGCCGGCCGCGGCTTCCGCAGCAGTCCGCTCTCGCACGCGGAGGCCCAGGAGTACTTCGCCCGCCCGGTGATCGGCCTCGATCTGGTCGACCCGCGCTACTACCACCTCGATACGGCGCTGTGCGTGCTCGACGGCGGCAGCCGGGAGCCGGGCGGCCCCGCGGCGGAGATCATGTACTACCCCGGCGCGTTCTCCGCCGGGAGCCGGGCGGTGCTGGCCCGGCTGTTCCCCGAGGCGCTGATCGCCGACGCGGCCGATGCGGCGGCGTTCGGGTTGAACGCGGTGTCCGACGGCCGGCATGTGCTGTTGCCGCAGGCGGCGGTGGGGCTCTTCGAGCCGCTGCGGGAGCGGGGGTACGAGCCGGTCGGGATGGATGTGGCCGAGCTGATGAAGGGTGGGGGGAGTGTGAAGTGTGTGACGGGTGAGTTGCGGGTGGGGTGAATCCCACGTCGTTGGGTGCGGCGCCGTGGTGGGTTTCCGGGGTTCGCCTTCGGCGGGTGGGGGTGGCTTGTTTCGGTGGCTGTGGCCTGTGCCCCGTGGTCGTGGGCGCTGCCCCTGCCCCGTGGGTGGTGCGGTGCCGTGGGCTGTCGCCCCGTCTCCGTGGCCTGTGGCCCTGCCCGGTGGGTGGTGCGGTGCCGTGGAGGCCCGCAGGCCGGTGGGAGGGAAGGGCCGACACCGCTCCCCTCCGTTCCCGGCGTCTCGCGTCCATGTGGGGCCGCGGCCGGTGGGGGTGGAGTCAGGAGGGGGTCAGGACCAGGCGTCGCCCCAGGCGGCGTCACGGGCCTGGCGGTAGTGGGTGCCGTGGCGCTTGGTCACGGTGGTGCGCTGGAGGCCGTCCTGTGTGGTGCACAGGTCCAGGAGGACCTGGCCCTTGCGGAGTTGGGGTTTGCGGGTGATGCGGGCGGGGGCGGGAGTGGCGTCGAGGGTGGTGGCGGCGACGTAGCTGAACTTTTCGTCCTCGTACGGGAGGGAGCCGCCCTTGACCTGGCGGTGGAGGGAGGAGCGGCTGACCCGGGCGGCGAAGTGGCACCAGTCTCCCCCAGCTACCGCTGGGGGCGCCCCCACTCCCTGGACAAGCGGGACGATGGGGCAGGTGCCGCTGTGCGGGCAGGGGGCGACGATGCGCAGGCCGGCCTCGGTGAGCTGGGTGCGGGCCTCGCGGATGCGGAGGTAGCCGTCGGGGGTGCCGGGTTCGATCAGGACGACGACGGTCGCCGCTTCGGCCGCGGCGGCGACGACGGCGCGGCGGGCCTCGGGGCGGAGCTCGCCCAGGACGTAGGAGACGGTGACCAGGTCCGTGCCGGCGGGGACGGACAGGCCCTCGCCGATGATCTGCCGCCGCCATTCGGTGTCGGGCAGGGTCTTGGCGGCCAGTTCCCGGCCGAGGTCGAGGGCGGGCTGCGCCCAGTCCAGGACGGTGCTGCGGTGGCCTTCCCAGGTGGCCGCGGCGGCCCAGGTGGCGGCGCCGGTGCCGCCCCCGACGTCGACATGGGTGGCCGGGGACCAGTCGGGGACCCGGGCGGCGAACGCGGCCAGCGCGGCCCGTACCGCCTCGAAGGTCGCGGGCATCCGGTAGGCGGCGTACGCGGCGACATCGGCACGGTCCCGCAGGACCGGGGCGTCGGTGGGGGTGGTCCCCCGGTAGTTGGTGATCAGCCGCTCCACGGCCTGCGCGGCCTGTTTGGGCGGCAGGCCGTCGAGCAGGCCCGCCAGCGCGGCGCGCAGTTCCTCTTGCATGGGGGAAATTCTACGGGGCTCCGCGGCGGGCCCTGCCGGGTCAGGTGGCGCGGGAGACCGCGCGGGCCAGCCGGGTGGCGGCCGCGGCGCGCGGGGCGCTGCCGCCGTCGCGGCGGCGGGGGTGGACGGTGTTGGCGAGGAGGACGAGGAAGGTGTCGGTGGCGCGGTCGAGGACCAGGCTGGTGCCGGTGAAGCCGGTGTGCCCCGCCGCGCCGCGGCCCGCCAACTCGCCCATGAAATACGGCTGGTCGACGCCGAAGCCGAGGCCGGGAGGGTCGAGGAGGGCGGCGACGGCGTGCGGGGCGAGGATCCGGGTGGTGCCGTAGGCGCCGCCGTTGAGCAGGGTGCGGCACAGCACGGCCAGGTCCTGGGCGGTGGAGAAGAGACCCGCGTGGCCGGCCACCCCGCCCAGCGCCCAGGCGTTCTCGTCGTGCACCTCGCCGCGGACCATGCCGCGGTCCGCCTTGGCCCAGGGCCGCCGCTGGTCCTCGGTCGCCGCCACGCCCTGCGGCGCCAGCGGGCCGTAGGAGGTGCTGGACATGCCCAGCGGGCCGGTGATGCCGTCGCGGATCAGGGCGTCGAGCCGGTGCCCGGTGCGCTGCTCCAGGATCAGCTGGAGGGCGATGAGGTTGAGGTCCGAGTAGCGGTGCCCGGCGCCGGGGCCGCCGCTGGGGGCCGCCGCCTCCGCCCACAGGAGCGCCAGTTGGGCGGTGCGGGTCCGGTGGTCGTGGAAGGGCAGCTCGGGGGCGAGGCCGGAGGTGTGGGTGAGGAGCTGCCGTACGGTGATGCCGGGGGCGAAGGCGGGCAGATCGGCGCGGACCTCGTCGTCGAGGGCCAGCCGGCCGCGTTCGGTCTGCTGGACCGCGGCGATGGCGGTGAAGAGCTTGCTGAGCGAGGCGAGGTCGAAGACCGTGCCGACCCGCATCGGCTCCCACAGGTCGCGGGGCAGATCGACGCCGCGATCGCGCTCGGGGTCGTGGGCCCGGTAGCGCAGGGCCCAGCCCGCGGCGGCCTCGGCCGCGACGACGGGACCGCGGCCGGCCAGGACGACGACTCCGGGGGCCCAGGGCGGACGCCCGTCGGGCAGTGCCCGCACGCCGCGGACCAGCCGCTCCATACAGGCGGGGTCCAGTCCCGCCCGGGCCGGCGTGCCGTAGGTGAGTCTCGGTGCGTTCAGAGCGTGGTCCTCTCGCCGGCCGTGCTCCCGTTGTGCTCCCCCCTACGCTGCCACGGGCGGCACATTCCCAGGAAGCTCACGAGCGCCAATATGGCGCAGGAGAGCTGTACGAGGGCCATCGGCAGGGCCGTCCGCTCGCCCGCGATGCCCACCAGCGGGGAGGCCACCGAGCCGAGCAGGAAGGTGGAGGTGCCCAGCAGCGCGGAGGCGGAGCCGGCCGCGTGCGGGGTGCGCAGCAGCGCCAGGGTGTTGGTGCTCGGCATGACCAGGCCCATCGCCGCCATGAGGACGAAGAGGCCGGCGGCCACCGGGACCAGGCCGGGGCGGCCGAGGACGCCGGAGGACATCACCAGCAGGGCGGCCGCGGCGAGCGCGATCACGGCCAGTCCGGTGCCGAGCACCTTGTCGAGGCCGACCCGGCCGACCAGCACCTTGCCGTTGAACTGGCCGACGAGCACCAGGCCGACGGAGTTGATGCCGAAGAGCAGGCTGAAGGTCTGCGGGGAGGCGCCGTAGATCTCCTGGATCACGAACGGCGAGGCGGAGATGTAGGCGAAGAGGGCGGCGAAGGCGAAGGCGCCGACGAGGAGGTAGCCGGAGAAGGCCCGGTCGGCGAGCAGATCGCGCATGGTGCGCAGGGTCTGGCCGAGGCCGCCGGAGTGGCGGCGGGCGGGCGGCAGGGTCTCGTCGAGCCTGCGCCACACCAGGAGGGTGAGCGCCACCCCGACGACGGTGAGGACGACGAACACGCCGCGCCAGTCGGTGACCTGGAGGATCTGGCCGCCGATGAGCGGGGCGACGACCGGTGCCGCTCCGGAGATCAGCATCAGGGTGGAGAAGAAGCGGGCCATCGCCACGCCGTCGTACAGATCGCGGACCACCGCCCGCGCGATGACGATGCCGGCCGACCCCGCCAGGCCCTGCAACAGGCGGCAGGCGATGAGGAGTTCGGCGGTGGGGGCGAACGCGCACAGGGCGGTCGCCAGGATGTAGATCACCATGCCGGCCAGCAGCGGGCGGCGGCGGCCCCACTTGTCGCTCATCGGGCCGACGATCATCTGGCCGAGCGCCATGCCCGCCAGGCAGGTGGTCAGGGTGAGCTGGACGGTGGCGGCCGGGCTGTGCAGGGCGGCGGTGACCTGCGGCAGGGCCGGCAGATACATGTCCATGGAGAGCGGCGGGACCGCCGTGAGTCCGCCGAGGACGAGGGTGACCAGGAGGCTGGTGCGGCGGGACGCGACGGGTGCAGCCGGTGCTGCTGCCGCGTCCCGCTCGGCTATTGCGGGGAGGTCCTTGGGATCGGCCGCGCCGGACTCCGTCATCTGTGTCTCCATGGGTCATCGAGGGCTGCACCATGGTGTCATGCACAAGGCGGCTCCCGGCGGGTTCCGGGGCCCTCCATTGGACGGAGGCAGAACGACGGAGGTCCTAGGCCGGAGGTCCCGGATCAGGCGGGCTTCAGCCCCGGATCGCCCGCCTCGGAGACGAAGGAGGCGGCGGTGCGCACCGGCGCCCCGGGGGTGGTGACGGCGGAGACCGTGCGGTAGTCGCCGCGGGCGGTGTCCTGGTCGAGGGTGACGGTGACGTAGCCGCGCCGGCCGTTGTAGAACTTCATGTGCGGGTTGGCGGCCATGTACGTGGCCCAGTTGGCGGGCTTGTCCGCGCCGTCCTTGCCGCTGGCGATCGACGTGGTGACGAACTCCACCCCCGCGGTGCGCGAGCCGGGGTCCTTGAAGTCCTTCTTGATGTCGAAGGCGTAGTGGACGTGCACATCGCCGGTGAGGACGACGAGGTTGTCCACGCCCGCCGACTCCGCGCCCGCGAGGACCCGGTCGCGGGAGGCCGCGTAGCCGTCCCAGGCGTCCATGCTCAGCTGGTAGCCGGCACCGGTGGCGTTGCGCCGCTCGGAGAAGGTGACCTGCTGCGGCAGGACTTTCCAGCGCGCGGAGGACTGCCGCCAGCCGTCGATCAGCCAGCGCTCCTGGGCGGCGCCGGTCAGGGTGCGTCCGGGGTCCAGGGACTCGGGGCCCGGGGCGTGCCAGCCGTCGCCGTAGGCCTGGTCGGAGCGGTACTGGCGGGTGTCGAGGATGTCGAACTGGGCGAGCTGCCCGTACTGGACGCGGCGGTAGAGCCGGGCGTCGGCGCCGTCGGGCCGCTGGGGGCGGCGCAGCGGCTGGTTCTCCCAGTACGCCCGGTAGGCGGCGGCCCGGCGGACGAGGAATTCGGCGCGCGGGAGATTGTCCTCGCTGATGTCGGAGGCGTAGTTGTTCTCCACCTCGTGGTCGTCCCAGGTGACGATGAAGGGGTGCGCGGCGTGCGCGGCCTGCAGGTCCGGGTCGGACTTGTAGAGGGCGTAGCGCAGCCGGTAGTCCTCCAGCGTGACCGTCTCGTGGGCGAAGAGCGCGGGCAGCTTGCGGTCGGTGTACCTGCGGACGCCGCCGGCCGCGTCGACCGGGTACTCGTAGAGGTAGTCGCCGAGGTGGAAGACGACGTCGACGTCCTCCTCCGCCAGGTGCCGGTAGGCCGTGAAGTAGCCGTCGTGGTAGGCCTGGCAGGAGACCGCGGCGAGCTTGAGGTCGGAGAGGCGGGCGGCGCGGGCGGGCGCGGTGCGCGTGCGGCCGACCGGGCTGATCCAGCTGCCGGCGCGGAAGCGGTAGTAGTAGACGCGGTCCGGGGCGAGACCGGTGGGCTCGATGTGCACGGAGTGGTTGAACTCGGGGTGCGCGTCGGCGCGGCCCTGGCCGGCCAGCCGCTTGAAGTGCTCGTCGTAGGCGACTTCCCAGCGGACGGTGACTCTGGCGTTCGGCATGCCTCCGCCGCCCGGCTCGTAGGGGCGCGGTGCGAGCCGGGTCCACAGCACGACGGAGCCGGGCTGCGGGTCACCGGAGGCGACGCCGAGCGTGAAGGGATTCTCGCCGATCTTGCGCGCATCGGCCTCGGCCGCGTAGGCGCCCGTGAGCGGGAGGTTGGTCGTGAAGGCGAGCGCGGCGGCGGCCCCGGTGACGGTGAGGAAGCGACGGCGGCCGAAGTGCGCGGCAGCGGCCCGGATCTCCTGCTCATGCGGTGCGTGGTGAGTCATCTGGCCCTCCCCTGACGGTGGTTGTCCCCAGTGATTGGAGGGCCGCGGGACGGCGCGGCGCTGTCCCGTGCACGACTCGTGCATGACGGAACGATGAGGACTGGGCCCGCAACGGACGCCGCCGGACAATCGCGGCACCCGGCGTGCCTCCGTAGGATTCGGGGCATGGCTGAACTGATGGTGCGCGACGGCACCTGGACCTTCGACGACGAGGCCGTGCGCATCGTGCCGGGGCACGAGCGCGGGGTGCACAAACTCCGCAAGGACCTCGGCGAGTTCACCGTGCCGCTGGCCGCGATGGCCGGGATCGCCTATGAACCGGCCCGCAAGGGCGGCCGCCTGCGGCTGCGGCTGCGGGACGGCGCCGATCCGCTGCTCCAGGTCACCGGCGGCAGCCTGCCGGACGAGGCGAATCCGTATCAGGTGGCCGTGGACCCCGCACGCACCGAGGTCGCCGAGTACTTCGTGGACGCGGTGCGGCAGGCCCTGATGCTGGAGCAGATACCCGACGGGCCCACCGACCGCTATCTGCTGCCCGGTCCGGCCGTACCGCTGTCGGCCGCCGGGGATGGGGGTGCCCCCTGCTCCTTAAGAGCTTGGGGGAGGCCTCGCCTCCTTCGACGGGGAGCGGGTCCACCTCGAATGGCGCTGGAACACCAGTGAGACCAAGCGGCACTCGGGCCCCAAGGACTTCGCGCTGGCCGACCTGGAAGCGGTGGAGTGGCGGGCCGCCGCCGGGCTGGAGTCCGGCTACCTCCGCTTCCGGCCGCACGGCGCGCCGGAGCGGGTCAAGCCGGAGCACGACCCCCACGCCATCGAGCTGTGGGGCTTCAAGAAGGAGAGCGGCACGACGGCGCTGCTGGCGGCCGCGGTCGCGGCACGGCTGCCGCATCCGTCGGCCGGCCCCGACAAGGCCCTGACGGCGGGCGCACCGGCCCGGCCCGCGCTGGAGGCACCCGCCCCGACCGCTCCCCCGGCATCCGGCGCAGCCCCCGCCGACGACCATGACACCCTGCTGCGCCGCCTGCGCGAACTGGGCGAACTGCGCCGGGAGGGCATCCTCACCGAGGAGGAGTTCACCACCACGAAGGCCGCGGTCCTGGAGCGCTTCCACACCACGGACTGAGTCGCGGCGGCTGCGGCCCGTCCGCCCCCCGTACGCCGTTTACGCTGCCGCCATGGCAGAGAACACAGAGCCGGCAGGGGCAGCGCGGACGACACCGATGGCACGGGCCGGGCAGGTGGGCGGCACGGCGACCGCGGACCGGCCCACGCTGCCGGCCCCCACCTCGCGGGGCGGACACAGCACCCAGACGGCGACCGTGCCGCAGGAGGCACGGCAGGGCGGGGCCGCGCCCCGGAAGGTCGCCGTGGTCACCGGCGCCGGCTCCGGCATCGGGCGGGCGGTCGCCCATGCACTGATCGCCGCCCACTGGACGGTGGTGCTGGCCGGGCGGCGTGCGGAGGCACTGGCCGAAACCTCCCGGCTGGCGGGCCCGGTGGACGCCGGCGGCCCCGCGATCCTGACGGTGCCGACCGATGTCACCCGCCCCGACCAGGTCGACGCCCTCTTCGCCGCCGCCCGTGAACGTTTCGGCCGGGTCGATCTGCTCTTCAACAACGCGGGCACCTTCGGCCGGCCGGCGCCGCTGGAGGAGCTGGCCTACGAGGACTGGCGCGCCGTCGTCGACGTCAACCTCACCGGTTCCTTCCTCTGCGCCCAGGCGGCGTTCCGCGCCATGAAGGCCCAGGACCCGCAGGGCGGACGCATCATCAACAACGGCTCGGTCTCCGCGCACGCCCCCCGTCCGCACTCGATCGCGTACACCGCGACCAAGCACGCGATGACCGGTCTGACCAAGTCGCTCTCGCTGGACGGCCGTCCGTACGGCATCGCCTGCGGCCAGATCGACATCGGCAACGCGGCGACCGAGATGACCGGCCGGATGCAGACCGGCATTCTGCAGGCCAACGGCGAGCTGGCGGTGGAGCCGGTGATGGACGCGGCGGACGTCGCCCGCACGGTGGTGCACATGGCGGCGCTGCCGCTCGCGGCCAATGTGCAGTTCGCGACGGTGATGGCGACCAACATGCCCTACATCGGGCGGGGTTGAGCCACCGCACCGGGCCTCGAATCCCCGTACGACCCCTGCCCTCCTGCCGCTTCCGGTGGCACCCTTGCCTCGGATCCGCACCACTCATCTGCCGGGACCGGCGTCGCGCGGTCCCGTTCCCCCGCGGCCGCGCGCGCCCGTCGCGCGCGGCCCCCGCAGAAGGAGTTACGCGTGAGACGAACCGCTCGTGGCATACCCGCAGTTCACGGCATACCGGCGCCGCACCCCGCACACCGGTCCCGGGCCGTCCTCGGCACGCTGACCGCCGCCGGTACGCTCCTCGCCCTGCTGCTCCCCACCGGCCCGGCCGCCGCCACCGTGCAGAACTCCCACCGCTCCCCCACCGCGCACACCTCCCTGGGCGCCTTCTGGACCGCGGCCCGGATGCGTGCCGCCGCGCCCCTGGACCTCGCCGCACCCGCGAAGAAGCCCGGCACCACGGTCCCGCACAGCGCCCCGTTCAAGGTGTCCCCCACGCTCCCGCGGCTCTCCACGATCCCCTCCGCCGCCTCACTGCTCCCCGGGTCCCTCCCCCAGGCCGGCGGCCCCTGGACCGGCGGCGGCGCGGTCACCAAGACCACCGGCCGGGTGTTCTTCACCTATCAGGGCCGCACCGCGTCCTGTTCCGGCGACGCGGTGACCAGCAGCAACAAGAGCACCGTGCTCACCGCCGGGCACTGTGTGAAGCTCGGCGGCGCCTGGCACACCGACTGGGTCTTCGTCCCCGGCTATCACGACGGCGAGGCCCCGTACGGCAAGTGGCCGGCCGCCAAGACGCTCTCCACCCCCCAGTGGACGGCGAGTGAGGACATCAACTACGACGTCGGCGCCGCGGTCGTCGCCCCGCTCGACGGCAAGAAGCTCACCGATGTCGTCGGCGGTCAGGGCCTGTCCTTCAACTCCGGCTACAGCAAGGCGATGTACGCCTTCGGCTTCCCGGCGGCCGCCCCGTACGACGGCAGCAAGCTCATCTACTGCAGCGGCACCACCTTCAAGGACCCGCTGTTCTCCGGCGACCACGGTCTGGGCTGCAACATGACCGGCGGCTCCAGCGGCGGCCCCTGGTTCACCTCGTTCGACGAGAAGACCGGCGCCGGCCTGCAGTCCTCGGTGAACAGCTTCGGCTACCAGTTCTGGCCCAACACCATGTTCGGCCCGTACTTCGGCGACGACGCCAAGAACCTCTACACCACGGCCCAGTCGTCCTGACCTCCCCGAACCGCACGCCGGGGGCCGTACGGGCGGATTCCGTGCGGCCCCTCGGCCCACCTGCCCGGCGTCGTCCGCCGCCCGCCGCCGCCCGCCGCCGCCTGCCCCGACCCGCCCCGTAAAGCCCCCCGGGGCACACCAGGTAACTTTTGCATCACGAAACAACCGACGGCTGCACTACACTCTCGCGAGTCGAAACGGGTGGGACATGCGGCGAATTGCGGGGCGATGCGGGCGCTTCTGCGGACAAAGAACGGTTCTCGAAGCCCCTGGCGGGGAGGGTCGCCGGCGTCCCGGACGGCACCGCCCTCGGCCTGCGAGCGGCTTCCTGCCCCTCGTCCCAGGAGGGGCATTCCGTGCGGCGCCCCTCGATGGCCTTACAGTCACTCCGGCTGAGATCGGTACGCACACCCGCCCGAGGCCCGAGCAGAGGAGGAGCCGTGGCGCGCTCGGTTCCCGTCACCCGCGGCATCCGCCGGACCGGCGGCACCCGGGCGACCCCGCCGGCCGGGGAGAGCGCCGGGACCACGGCGCACCGCCCTCCCACAACCGGCCGGGTGCGAAGTCTTCCCGTGCGCCGTACCGTTCCGTCCTCACCCCGAGCGCAGCAACAGCCGTAGGAGTATCCGTTCATGTGGTGGCCCCGCCGTCATGGTTCAGCGCAGCAGGCGAAGCCGCCGCAGCCCCCTCGTCACCGGCCTCCCAGTTCCCCGTGGACCTCGCTCCGGGAGCAGTTGGCGGTCCTCTTCGCCACCTGGTCCGTCACCCGTCTCGTCCACCGCGACCTCGGACTGTCCGGCGTACGGGACATGCAGGGCCTGGTCGACGCGGTGGCCGTACGGCGCAACAAGCCCATCACCATCACCGAAGTGCCGCTCCCGCAGCAGGTGTCCGGATTCTGCGCCCGGGGCAACGACCGTGACTTCATCGTGGTGGATTCCACCGCGAACGAACTGACCCGCCTCCACGCCAGCCTGCACGAGCTGTTCCACCTGTGGGAGGAGCACCCGACCGACGACGGCTCCGCCGGGCAGCTGATGACCGAGGAGACCGTGCGGCAGCTCCTTCCCGGACTGAAGACGGGCCGGGTGCTGCAGGTCCTGAACCGGTCGCACTACGACAGCGCCCATGAACGACGGGCCGAGGCGTTCGCCACCGTCATGCTGCAGCGCCACCTGGAGCTGCGGCGGGATCAGAGCACCAACGGGTTCCTCTCCTCGGCGCTCTCCCACAGGAGGTCCGGTGTCTGAGAGCGCCTCGAACGTCGTCTACCTGATCATCGCGCTCATCGATTTCGTGATCGCCGGGTGGAAGTGCCTGGCGCTGCTGCGCGATCCCACGCCGACGCTGTCCCTGATCACGGTGAACTTCGTCGCGTCCGGCCTGGTGTTCGCGATGGCCGCTCCCGCGGGCTACCGGATGCTGGGGGACCTCACCGGCAGCCCCAGTTTCGCCACCCTCCCCGTGTACATCGGCATCCTGAGCTGCTTCTCCCTCCTCCACCTGCTCACGATGCTGTGGGACCCCCGGCTGCGGCAGCGTCCGGCGGTGCTGCGCCGCCGGGTCACGGCGTGGTCCGCGGCGTACGTCGCGGCGCCGGCCGTCATGGTCGTCGCCTTCTGCTCCGCCGACCTGTCCGGGCCGACGGACCCCCTGAAGTTCAACACCGACTTCGCGGACGAGCCGCCGATCCAGGTGTTCCTGGGGATCTTCCTGGCCACTCTGGCCTGCGCGACCCTGAGCACCTACCGGCAGTGCCGCAAGCTGAAGCCGGCGGACGTCCGCTTCCAGCACGCGCTGCGCTCCTTCGGCACCGCCATGCTGTTCGTCTTCGGCTATGTGGTGTGCTCCGTCCCGGCGATCGCGCTGGCCGCCCTCGGCAACCACGCCCTGGACACCGTGGGAGTGCTCGGCTCCACCTTCGGCTCGATCGGCGCCCTGATCACCAGCTACGGCCTCTCCGGAGCCGCGGTCGGCGCATGGCTGGGCGAGCGTCGGGACATCAAGGCCCTGCAGCCGTTGTGGGATCTCGTCGTCGAAGGGGTCGACGAGGACCTCGCCTTCAGCGTGGACAGCGCGCGGAGCCACCGCCTGGCATGGAACGTCGGGTTCAATCTGCATCGCCGCGTGATCGAGATCCTCGACGGGATGCGCGCGCTGCGCCCCTGGGTGTCGCCCCTGCCCGCGGCCGCCGTCCACGCCGCCCAGGAACAGGAGACGACCCGGGGCACTGCCGACGCCCGGCGCCTCTCGGAGCAGGAACTGCAGGCGGCCGTCACCGCCGCCGCCCTGCGGGACGCGGCACAGCGTCTGCAGGCCGCCCGGCGCGAGGCGGCGCTGCGGGGGCATTCCGGCCGGCCGCAGCCGCCCGCGGGCCCGCAGGTGGCGCTGCCCGGCGAGGACACTCCCGCCTCCGGCGAACGCCAACGGCTGTTGCGCGTCGCCCAGGCGCTCACCGCCCCGGTGGTCGCCACGGCACTGCAGGCCGTACGCGTACAGCGTTCCGCCACCGAGGCGGCCGATCCGCAGTAGCCGAAAGGGACTTGGGCCTTCCGGGGCACTCTCCGCGCCCACCCGTCCCGCCGGACGACTACGGCAGAATTGGCCCGCTCCCCTGCCGGCCCCGGGCGCCTCGACCCTGCCCGGTGTTCTGCGGCGCGGGGGCGTCATCGAACCATATGGGGGATCTCTGTGAGACGAGCTGTTGTCCTCGGCGGGAGCATCGCGGGCCTGTACGCCGCGCGCGTGCTGAGCGACCACGCCGACGACGTCGTCCTTCTGGAAGCGGACGACCTGGGGGAAGACGGCACCGGCCGCGGCGCTCCCCAACGACACCAACTGCACGCCCTGCTGTCCATGGGCCACACCCACCTCGAACGGTGGTTCCCGGGCATCACCGACGAACTCGTCGCCGGCGGGGCGCGTCTGGGAACCGGCCCCGAGGTGCAGTTCTACGTGGACGGCGCGCTCAAGGCGCCGGTTCCCGGCCTGCGGATGCTGGGCGCGACCCGGCCGTTCATCGAGAGCCGGGTCCGCCGGCGGGTCCTGGCCCTGCCCCGGGTCCGCGTCCTGCGGGGCCGCGCCGACGGTCTGCTCTTCGGCGCCGGCCGGGTCCGCGGCGTGCGGTACTCCACCACCGGCGAAGCGACGGCTCCGTCCGGTCACGAAGGGGAGCTGGAGGCCGACCTGGTGGTCGACGCCATGGGGCGCTCCAGCCGCCTCGGCACCTGGCTGCTCCGCGGCGGCTGGGACCATGCGCCGCTGCAGCGGATGAGGATCGACCTCGGCTACGCCACCGCCGTCTTCCGGCGCGGCGACGAACTCCCCCGTACGGTCGTCGCGCACGCGTCCCCGGGCCCGGCCAGTGGATACCAGCCCACGCTCAGCGAACCAGGGGCGATGGTGGCGGTGGAGGACGACCGCTGGATGGTGGTCCTGGCCGGCTACACCGACCACCGCCCGGGGCGCGATCCGGCCGACTTCCTGGCCCGGATGCGGCGTTGCGTCGCCCCGCTGCACGAGGTGGCGGACCGCTGCACCCTGCTCGGCGACGTCCGGACCTTCCACTTCCAGGAGAGCCGGCGCCGCGACTTCACCCGGCTGCGCCGGTTCCCCGGAGGGCTGGTGGCGGTGGGGGACTCCGTCGCCTCGGTCAACCCGATCTACGGGCAGGGCCTGACCCTTGCCGCGCTGCAGGCCTCGTGCCTGTCCGCGTATCTGCGCGCCGGATCTCCGGCGCACGCCCCGGCCTGGGACTACTTCCGGCGGGCCGGCGTGGTGGTCGACGCGGCCTGGCAGCTGTCGGCGACCGCGGACCTCGCCCAGCCTCATGTGAACGGCCCCTACCCCCGTGGCTACCGGCTCGCCCGCTGGGCCGGCGACAAGATCACGGAAGCCTCCGTGATCGACCCCGAGGTCAACCGGGCCTTCATGGACGTCGTGCACATGCGCAAACATCCAAAGTCGCTGACCTCCCCCCGTGTGCTGGCCAGAGCGGCACGGGTGCTCTCCGCCCGCTGACGCCCCTCCTCGCACCGCACCGGCCCTCCGGCCCCGGCCCCGCCCGCGCACGGCGTCCCGGGCCGGGGGGGGCGGCAACTCCTCCCGGATCCGGGCGCCGTGCCGGTGCGGGGCGGGTGCCACCGCGGTGCGGTACGGCGCCCCCGAGACGGACCGGGCCCCTCGGCGGCCATCCCCTAAGGTGAGGCTGCACCGTCACGAAGGAGGGGAGCTGACGATGGCCACCTGGCCGAAGACGCTCGACCGGGCAGGGATCACGGACCCCTCGCTGCGCCGCGACCACAGCGAACAGCGTCAGCTGGTGGCGCGCTACGCCCGCCCCGAGTACACCGCCGTACGTCTGCTGCTTCCCGCGCCGCTCGTGCCCGACGTCATCGCCGCGACCGCGTTCATGCACCACAGCGACAACCTCATCGACCAGGGGCCGGCCG
Source organism: Streptomyces caniferus (assembly GCF_009811555.1). Lineage (GTDB taxonomy): Bacteria > Actinomycetota > Actinomycetes > Streptomycetales > Streptomycetaceae > Streptomyces > Streptomyces caniferus. Next base: position 2,621,280 of record NZ_BLIN01000005.1, read on the forward strand.
AGGAGCGCATCGCCGCGCTGGCCGACTGGGAGAGCCGGGTGCACGCCGCCCTCAAGACCGGCGAGGCCGAGCAGCCCGTACTGCGGACGCTCCTCGACACCGTCGCCCGGCGGCCTCAACTGCGGCAGCACATCGAGGACTTCCTCGCCGGGGCACCACTGGAGGTGCAGACGGCAGGGTTCGCCTCGGAGCGCGACTTCCAGCGGTACATCGACGGCTATTCGCTGCCCGCCTTCCTGCTCATCGCCTGCCTGCTCGGCGACGGGGCGCCCACCGACCGGTTCGTCGCCGGCTGCCGGACCTTCATCGAGGCGAGCCAGCGCCTCGACTTCCTGAACGACCTCGCCGAGGACCTGGCCGCCGGACGCCTCGGCCTCCCGGAAGACCTCCTCGCCCGGCACGGCCTGACACGCTCCGCCCTGACCGGCAAGGACGGCGCCCCGGACGGATTCCGGGCGCTGCTCGGCGACCAGGCCCGGCAGATCCGTGCGGGACTGACGGCGTCGTACGGGCTCGTGGACCTGGTGCCCGCCCGCAACCGGCCGTTCGTCCGCGCCCTCATCACCATCCAGGGCCTCACGCTGCGGGCTGCGGCACGGAAGGGGGCCGCGCTGCTCGACGGGTCCGCCCGGCCGCAAGTGGCGGCGGCCCTGCGGGTTCTGGGCCGGGAATACGCGGCGGCGCGGCGCGTGCGGCAGGGCGCGGCCGGCCCTCGGCGGGAGCGCGCCACGGCGGGCGGGAAGGACTGATTCCGAGGGCGGATCAGGCAGGGCCGGGGCTTCCGGTCCCGTTCAGTCGCCGCGCCGGCCGGGGGACGGACGGTCCTCGGCCTCCGGCCGGGCCAGGCCCAACAACCCCTGGATCAGCGGGAAGACCCGCCTTCTGCTCTTGGAGGGCAGCGAGCGCATACGGTCCGTGAGCTCCCGCACCTCGGGATCCTCGGGCTCCGGCCGGCTCAGCGCCTCGAAGAGCGCGTCCCGGAGTTCCCGGTCGATCCTGCTGTCGCCGCAGGTGCTGCCGCTGCGCATCGCCAGCCGGTTGATGCCCTTGCCCCTGAGCAGCGCGAGATGGGTCAGCTGCTCATGCGTCGACTGCAGTGCCCGGTAGAGGGCCTGACGCTCGGTGGCGGTGAAGAACCCGGGCTCGACCTCGAAGAACTTCTCCAGCTTGCGGGTGACGTCCAGTCCGGGACTCTTCCGCTTGCCGTTCAGGAGGTAGCCGACCTGGCCGTGGGAGATGCCGGCCCCCGCGCCGATCTCGTCGAGGGTGTACATCTTCCCGTCGGGCTTGCGGCGGGTCTCCCGCAGGAAGACCAGGCGGTCCTGGAAGGAGTCCTGCACCTCCTCGGAGTCCTTGCCGGTGTGATCGAGCAACGCCTCCACGCGGGCGACCGTGAGGCCCGTGCGGTGCGAGAGGTGGTCGAGGTCGATGACGTCGCGCCCGAGTTCCAGGTCCCGGAGAAGCTCGTCGATCGCTGCGACGACGGCTTGCAGACCATCCGCCGGGTGCACGTCTGGGGCATCCATGGCGATGGGCGGTCTCCTGGTCGGTGGGCAGACGGGACGGCGGCGCTCGCAGCCGTTCTGAGATTAACGGTCGTAAGCACCGTACGCCATGAGCGGCACCACAATTGTGTCAGAGGACCTGTTCCGTGCCCCGTTGCGCTGCCACCAACACTCACGAATTAAACGATTGTTGACAACACGGTGTGGTTGAAGGATGCTCGCCAGGGCGGTGCCGCTGTACGGCCGGTGTGCACCTTGTGCCGGGGGCCGGTCGCATGGTTCCGCGTCCCGCAACTGCCGCCCTTCTCGGCGGTGGTGCCGGGCTCCACAGGGGAGAGCCCGGCACCACAACCTCCCGTACGGGGCCGCGGAATCCTCCGGGGGCGTTCTCCCACGACCGGGCGGCCCCCACCCTCCGGACGGACGGGGAACCGGAAGAGACGGGGAACCGGAAGAGACGGGGAACCGGAAAAAGGAGCGGGCCCGGGGGCGTAGCCTGCCCCCGAGCCCTGTGATGCCACCCCACTGCACACGCCGGCACGTTTAAGAGCGCAGGTCAGTCATCATGTCGTCGTGTTCTGCCTTTGAACTACCGCGCATCGGAAGAAGAGCTGCACGGGCCGGACTTGAACCGGCATCCGACGACCAGGCCCGGCCCGGTCGATCCGGCGATGGGTGGCGCATACTGGGACTGGAGCAAGAGTCTGAGATTGATGGCGGTCCGCCTCTGCCGAGTTGGGCTACCGCGGCCCGTCAGTGCCGCGGGGAGGACTTGAACCCCCACTGGAAACCGCTTTCGTCACGACAAGCTTCAGTTTCAGCTTGCGCTCCTCGCGCACCCCGGCCGCCTCAAGACAGCCGGGGAGTTGTTGACGCTACCCGAACAGGTAGCCGAAGACGACCTCACCCACCCGTTCGTCGGTGACCTCGGCACCGTTCGCCTCTTCACGGGCGAACTTCACCGCCTGCTGCAACTTCTCCACCCTGTCCAGCAGTTCGTTCACCCGTCGGGCGGGCAGCGCACCGGAGAACTTCACCGTCGTCCAGTAGCCGACCGGGACGTCCTCGTAGTAGACGTCGACCTGCGCCGGATGCTTGTCGGTGGCCTCCGCCTTCACGTGGTTACGGGGCACCTTCTTGGTCCGTACGGTCCTGACCGGTTCGGTCTTCCAGGCATCCGTCGAGGGGTCCTGCACCCAGGACTCGGACGCGTCGAGCACCGGCAGTTTCCGGATGAAGGTCTGCACATCGGTGAGCTGCTTTTCGAGGAAGAGCAGATACGACACCGGGACCTGGCCGAGCAGCGTCCGCCCCGCCACCTTGACATCGGCCCGCGCCGTGCAGTTGGCCCAGTCCTTGGTGGCGGTCACGTCGAAGAGCCGGGTCAGCGTGGCGGCGGTCTCCCGGAGCACGTCCTCGGCCTTCACCTGGACCCGCGTCGACTCGGGCGGCAGTTGCTCGCCCTCTTCGTCCTTGGGCTGGTACGTACGGGATATCCCGGCCAGCAGCGCCGGCTTCTGCAGACCGTGATGAGCAGCCGTCAGGTCCTGGTGGGACTTGGACTTGACGCCCTTCTCCACGGCAATGATCTGGTTGAGTTTCGCCACATCGGCAACGTAGCAGCGCCAACCGCCCGCGCCCGAATGGTTTTTCGAGGGACCGGCACGACACCCTCGGAGCTTCTGCGCCCCGAGGGCGCTTGATCCGCGAGCGGGGTTCCGGCGCGGCGGTCGGTGCGGCGGCGGTCCCGCGCCGCGCCGCGGGACCGCCGCGCCCAGCCTGGTGGTGCCACACCCAGGATGAGCCGGCACTCCCGTTCCCGGCGCCGGTCGGCCAACATCGTCACCATGACGAACAGCAACCCGCAGATGAAGGCCGTCACCATCCCCGTGTTCGGCGCCGCCGATGTCCTCCGCCTCGACGAGGTGCCGGCTCCCGAGCCCGGCCCGGGGCAGGTGGCCATCGACGTGGCATACGCGGGCGCCAACTTCGCCGAAGTGCTCTACCGGCAGGGCGTCGTGGACGTCCCGCTGCCTTTCGTCCCCGGCATCGAGGTCTCCGGCCGTATCCGCAGCGTCGGCGCCGGGGTCGAGGGGCTGACGGTGGGCGAGCCGGTGGCCGCACTGACCATCGTCGACGGGGGCGGCTACGGCCAGGTGGTGACCACCTCGGCGGAGCTGGTCGTCCCGCTGGACGCATACGACCTGGGACTGGACACCGCCGCGGCACTCCCCTCGAACAGCACCACCGCCTTCCTGGTCCTCGACCGGGTCGCCCGGCTCCGGTCCGGCGAGAGCGTCCTGGTGCACGCCGCGGCCGGCGGGGTGGGCAGCCAGCTCGGCCAGGCCGCCCGGCTGCTGGGGGCGGGCCGGGTGGTCGGCACGGTGGGCAGCCCGGCCAAGATCGAGACGGCCCGGGGCTTCGGGTACGACGAGGTGATCCTGCGCGATCAGCTCAGCGGCGCGGGCGAGTTCGACGTCGTGGTGGACATGGTGGGCGGCCCGGCCCGCCGCGCGAGCCTGGACGCACTGGCCCCGATGGGCCGCCTGATCGCCATGGGCAACGCCTCGGGCGCCGAGGACGTCGGGATCTCCGCCAACGAACTGTGGTTCACCAACAAGACCGTCTCCGGCTTCAATCTGGCCGCGTTCTCCGCCGCCTTCCCCGCGGCGGCGGGCCGGGCACTGCGCCAGGCGGTGGCCGCCGCGGCGAGCGGCGACCTGCGCGTACAGGTCGAGGTGCTGCCGCTGACCCAGGCCGCCGAGGCCCACCGCCGCATCGAATCCGGCTCCACCACCGGCAAGCTGGTCCTCGACGTCGCGGGCGCGGGAACGGTCTGAGACGCCGGCGCGGCCGGGGCCCGTCAGAACGGCCGGGGCGCCGGAGCGGGCTGAGGGGGCAGCGGGGTCGCCCGGCGGCCTCGACGAGGACTTCGTCGGGGCGGAGTGAGCGGAGAGGCTCCGGCCCATGGCGTTGCAGGCGGCGGACGAGTCGGCCTGTACGCCGGGTTCTGTCGCCCCCGGTCCTTGCGGGCCGGGGGGAGACGGCCATCCATCTAGGGCTGCCGTTGCCGGCAGCCTCGTGCGGTCTACCCGCGGACTCGGGCGGGCAGCCCTCGGTCGTCCGCGCAGAGGCATCAGCGATGCCTCCTCTTGACCTTGCTCCAGGTGGGGTTTACCTAGCCCTCCGAGTCACCTCGGAGGCTGGTGGTCTCTTACACCACCGTTTCACCCTTACCCCGACCTTGCGGTCCGGGCGGTCTGTTTTCTGTGGCACTGTCCCGCGGGTCACCCCGGGTGGGCGTTACCCACCACCTTGCCCTGTGGAGCCCGGACGTTCCTCGGGAGGATCAGTGATCCCCACGCGGCCGTCCGGCCGGCTCGTCCGCCGTGCCGACCATGGTACCCGTCAGGGGCAGCGCCCCTCGCCGGGCTGCCCCGTTCCCGTCGGGCCCCGCTCTTGACCTTGTCGTAGCGGCAACGTTTGTACTGGGCGCATGAGAATCGGTGAACTCGCAGGGCTGATCGGCGTCAGCACCCGTGCCGTGCGCCACTACCACCGCCTCGGGCTGCTGCCCGAGCCGGAACGCCGGGCCAACGGCTACCGGGAGTACGGGCTGCGGGACGCGGTGGCGCTCGCGCGGGTGCGCCGGCTGACGGAGCTGGGGCTCGGGCTGGACGAGGTGCGGGACGTCCTCGCCGACGACGCCGGGCGTGAGCTGTACGAGGTGCTGGCCGAGCTGGATGCGGACCTGGCCCGTCAGGAGGAGGAGATCCGGACGCGCCGGGCCCGGCTGGCCGCGGTGCGACGGCAGGCCGAGGAGCACGGCGGGCTGCCCGCGGAGGGGCCCGTTTCGGACGAACTGGCGGCGCTCTTCGCGAGGATGGCGCACACCTCGGCCGGACGTCCCGGGCCGGAGCCCGCCTTGGCGGCGAAGGAGCGGGAGGTGCTCGCGCTGCTCGAATCGACCGGTGGAGAGGACGGCGGCAAGCGGATGGTGGAGCTGCTCGGGGAGCTGACCGCGGCACCGGGGGCGATGGACCGGGCATACGAGGTGTACGGGCTGCTCGACGCGCTGGTGGACGCCGCGGCGGATGATCCGCGGGTGGAACCGGCCGCGCAGGCGCTCGCGGACTGCATTCCGGCGACGCTGGTCGCCGAGCTCGACGCGGAGCACTGGGAACGGGCGGCCGCGGCGGGCGCGGAGGCGGACGGCGGCTTCATGGCGGCGTACTACGCGCACTTCGCGCCCGCGCAGGCGCGGGCCGTGCGCCGGGCCGTCCAGTTGCTCGCGGAGCGTGCGCGATGAGCCGGGCGGGCGCGCTGCGCCGACTGGCCGCCTACGAGGGGCGGTGGCTGATCAGCCTGGGCTGGTGGGCGGCGCGGCGGCGGATCGGGGTGGCACCGGGCGAGCGGACGCTGGGGTACGCGGGGGCGCAGGCCGCGTTCGTGTACGGGCTGACGTTCGTGAGTGTGGTGGAGACGGTCGTGGTCGGGGTGCTGCTCACCAACCGTCCGACGGCGCACGCGGTGATGCTGGTCTGCGACCTCTACACGGTGCTGATGCTGCTGGGGTACCAGGCGGCGGCGGTCACCCGGCCGCATGTGCTGGGGGCGGAGACGCTGTGGCTGCGGGACGGTGCGCGCCGGGACGTACGGATACCGCTGGAGCGGATCGCCACCGTGCGCCATGACCTCCGGTTCGTCAGGGAGCCGGCGACGAAGGACGGGAAGGGCGGCGACGCGGTGGTGGAGCTGATGGTCGGCGGGCAGACCTCGGTCACCGTCGAGCTGTCCGAACCGGTCGTGGCCGTACGGCTGTTGGGGCGGCGGGAGACGGTGCGTACGGTGCGGTTCCATGCCGATGACGCGCGGGGGGCCGTGGCGGCCCTTCGGGCGCAGGTGGCGGAGGTGGCGGCTCTGCGGGCGCGGGTGACGGCGGAGGCGGGCCCGGAGCCGGCGTGATCATGGCTCCGTCGCGGTCCGGCCGGGCCGCGGTCACGCAGCGGTGAAGCGGACCGGATGGTGGCCCGGGTCGGCCTCGGCGAGGCGTACCGGGATGCGGTGACCGAGGGGCAGCGCGGGGCCTTCCGGGGCGGTTTCGACGGTGCCGATGACGGCCGGGTCGTAGAGGTGGACGGTGCCGTGGGTGGGGTCCTTCTCCTGGATGTCGACGACCAGCGCCTCGAAGATCTCGCCGACCCGGTCCCGGAGCAGCGCCGCCTCCACGAGGTCGACGCAGGACCGCTCCACCTGGTTGGCGCGCTGGGTGCCGGCCTCCATCTCGCGGGGCAGGGCGGGCAGCGCGCTGCGCACCCAGTCGGCCGGTTCGGCGCCGGCCGAGGCGGCCAGGCACAGCTCGGAGGTGTAGCGGTCGACGAGCCGGCGCAGTGGCGCGGTGGCATGCGTGTACGGGGCGGCGACGGCGGCGTGCAGCGCGTCGGAGGCGCTGGGCGGGGTGCCGTCGAAGGCGGTGTAGCCGGCGCCGCGCAGCAGGGCGGTGCACTCCTGCAGGAAGGCGGCGTGGGCGGGGCGCCGCGGGTCGAGGGTCCGGATCAGCGCCGCGTACGAGGTGTGGTGCGGCCAGTCGACGCCGAGCGCGCGGGCGGTCAGCCGGAGCCGGGCGACCGAGCCGTCCGGGGCGGAGGGGAGGGTACGGAGGATGCCGGTGCCGGAGGCCAGCATCAGCTCGGCCGCGGCCATGCCGGTGAGCAGGGAGATCTGCGCGTTCCAGCCGTAGGCCGGGAGCGGGGCGCGGTATTCGAGGGTGTAGCAGCCGTTCTGCTCGACGATCTCCTGCTCGGGGACGTTCAGGGAGATCGCGCCCCGGGCGACCTCGCGCTCCTCCCGCAGCAGGCCGATCTCGCGCAGCAGGGCGAGCGGCTCCTCGGCCGTCTGGTCGTCGAGGATCCGCTGGACGCCGGCGTAGTCCAGCCGGGCGCGGGAGCGGACCAGGGCGCGGCGTACGGAGGTGGCGGTCAGGGCGCCGTCGGCGTCGAGGTCGAGTTGCCACAGGACGGCCGGGCGGTCCCGGTCGGGCAGCAGGCTGGCGGCGCCCTCGCTCAGCACGTGCGGGTGCAGCGGGACCTGCTCGTCGGGGAAGTAGAGGGTCGTCACGCGGTGGTGGGCCTCGGCGTCCAGGGCGCCGCCGGGGGTCACGAAGGAGGCGACGTCGGCGATGGCGTAGTGGACGCGGTAGCCCCCGCCGGGGCGCCGGGACAGGAACATGGCCTGGTCGAGGTCGAGGGAGCCGGGCGGGTCGAGGGTGAAGAGCGGGAGGTCGGTGGCGTCCTCCAGGGCGTGCGCGGTCGCCACCGCGCCATCGGCGGCCGGGACCCGCGGGGCGCGGGCGGCGCTCTCCGCCTCGGCCTGTGCCGTGGGCGGGAAGTGGTCCGGGATCTCCAGTGTTCCGCGCAGTTCGCGCAGCGCGACCCGCAGCGGGGCCTCGGCTGCGTCGGTCACATGCATGTGCAGACGTGGCATGCATTCGAGCGTAGGGCGGGCGGCCGCTCCCGGCGCGGCGTGCGGGTACCGGCCCCGGGGCGCCCGGCACGGCCCGCACACGCAGCGGCCCCGGGGCGCCCGGCACCGCGCGGGTTCTCCGCCCGCCCGTCGCAGGCCATACGCTTTCCCGGGGCCGCACCCCGTTCCCGGGGCTGCTCCCCGCCCGAACCGCCGTGAAGGAGAAACACCGTGCTCGTGCTGTTGCCGCCGTCCGAAGGGAAGGCCGCGGGAGCGGCCGGGGCGCCGCTGGAGACCGGTGCGCTGTCGCTGCCCGCGCTGACCGCCGCGCGCGAGGCGGTGCTGGCGGAACTGGTCGAGCTGTGCGCGGCGGACGAGACCAAGGCCCAGGAGGTGCTCGGTCTCAGCGACGGCCTCAAGGGCGAGATCGCCAAGAACGCGGGGCTGCGTACCGCGGGCACGCGGCCGGCCGGGGAGATCTACACCGGGGTGCTCTACGACGCCCTCGGCCTGGCCTCCCTGGACGCTGCGGCACGGAAGCGGGCCGAGCGGTCGCTGCTGGTGTTCTCGGGCCTGTGGGGCGCCGTACGGATCGGTGACCGGATTCCGTCCTACCGCTGCTCGATGGGCGTGAAGCTGCCGGGGCTCGGGGCGCTGGGCGCGTACTGGCGGGCCCCGATGGCCGAGGTGATGCCCGCGGCCGCCGGGGAGGGGCTGGTGCTCGATCTGCGCTCGGCGGCGTATGCGACGGCCTGGAGGCCCAAGGGCGAGGTGGCCGGGCGCACCGCGACGGTGCGGGTGCTGCAGTCGAAGACCGTGGCCGGGGTGGAGAAGCGGACGGTGGTCAGCCACTTCAACAAGGCGACCAAGGGACGGCTGGTACGGGATCTGCTGTCGGCGGGCCTGGAGCCGGCGGATCCGGCGGAGCTGGTGGAGGCGCTGCGCGGCCTGGGCCATGCCGTGGAGGCGGAGCCTGCGGCCAAGGGCGGCAAGGCCTGGGCCGTCGATGTGATCGTGACGGAGCTCTAGGGCGGAGGACGGCCGACGGGGCGGTGGCGGAGGGGCCGTCCCGCACCGACCGGCGGACTGCCGTTGCAGCATGCGCAACGTTCGTTGCGGAGAGTGGAGGGTGGGCGCAGTATGGGCGGCGTGACTCGCGCCGCCTCCTCTTCCGCGCCCGCCGCCCCCGGGCTCTCGGCCTCTCCCCCGGCCTCGGTCCTCGGGCTCGCCCCCGTCATCCCGGTCGTCGTACTGGACGACGCGGCCGACGCCGTACCGCTCGCCCGCGCACTCGTCGCGGGCGGGCTGCCCGCGATCGAGGTGACCCTGCGGACGCCCGCCGCGCTGGACGCGATCCGGGCCGTCGCCGCCGAGGTCCCGGAAGCCGTGATCGGCGCGGGCACCCTGCTCACCCCCGGGCAGGCCGGCGCGGCGCTCACGGCCGGCTCCCGCTTCCTGGTCAGTCCCGGCTGGTCGCCGCGGCTGCTGGGCGCGATGAAGGACTCCGGGGTGCCGTTCCTGCCCGGGGTCTCCACGGCCTCGGAGGTGGTGACCCTGCTGGACGAGGGCCTCACCGAGATGAAGTTCTTCCCGGCCGAGGCGGCGGGCGGCACCGCCTATCTCTCGTCACTGGCCGCGCCGCTGCCGCAGGCCCGCTTCTGCCCGACCGGGGGCATCGGCCTGGCGTCGGCGCCGTCCTACCTGGCGCTGCCGAACGTCGGCTGTGTCGGCGGCACCTGGATGCTGCCGGCCGACGCCCTGGCCGCGAAGGACTGGGACCGGGTGCGCCGACTCGCCCGGGAGGCGGCGGCGTTGGCGGCCTGAGGCCCGCTCCTCGCGTACGAGGAGTCCGGCTCGTCCGACCGCCCGGCTCATCCGACGGCCCGGCTCGCACGAAGGGCCCGGCGCATCGGTCGTCCGATGTGCCGGGCCCTGTCGCGCAGAAGGTGTACGGGGCGTACGCGGGAGGCCGCGCTACCTCAGATGCGAGGTGTCGTTCAGCAGCCGCAGCGAGGCGTTGCCGTCGGAGTAGTACGCGACGACCGAGAGCGACGCCGCGGACAGCTCCATCCGGAACAGCGACTCCGGTGGGGCGCCCAGCGCGAGCCGGACCAGCGTCTTGACCGGCGTGACGTGGGTGACGACGAGGACGGTCCTGCCCGCGTACCGGGCGAGGAGCTTGTCGCGGGCGACGGCGACCCGGCGGGCGACCGTCGCGAAGGACTCGCCGCCTCCGGTGGGCGCCACCTTGGCGGAGCCGAGCCAGGCGTCGAGGTCCTCGGGGTGGCGCTCGCGCACCTCGGCGAAGGTCAGCCCCTCCCACGCCCCGAAGTCGGTCTCGCGCAGGCCCTCCTCTATCCGGACCTCCAGGCCGAGCCGGTCCGCGGCCGCCTGGGCGGTCTCCCGGCAGCGCCGCAGCGGTGAGCTGACGACGGCCTGGATCGTGCCCCGGGCGGCGAGCGCGGCGGCGGTCGCCTCGGCCTGGCGGCGGCCGGCGGCGGAGAGCGCGGGGTCGGTGCCGCCACTGCCGGAGAACCGCTTCTCGGGCGTCAGCGGGGTCTCGCCGTGCCGCAGCAGGACGAGGGTCGCGGGCGGACCGAGGTCGGGAGAGCCCCAGCCGACCGACGACGCGGACTCCTCCGCCGTCTCCACCGCCTCGTCGGCGGCCCGGGCGGCGGCGCTGCGGGCGGGCGCGGCGGCGGTGGCGAGCGCCGCCTTGGAGGAGCCCGGCTCCCACTGCTTGCCGATCTTCCCGGCGTCCATGGCCTCGTTGGCGAGCCGGTCGGCGTGCTTGTTCTGCGCGCGCGGGATCCACTCGTAGGTGACCTGCTCGCGCGGGAAGACCGAACCGGCCTCGGCGGCCAGCGGCTTCATGTCGGGGTGCTTGATCTTCCAGCGTCCCGACATCTGCTCGACGACGAGCTTGGAGTCCATCCGCACCCGGATACAGGCCTCCGGGGCGAGCGCGTGCGCCGCCCGCAGACCGGCCACCAGGCCCTTGTACTCGGCGACGTTGTTGGTCGCGGTGCCGATGAACTCGGCGACCTCGGCCAGCGCCTCGCCCGTCTCCGGGTCGAGGACGACCGCGCCGTAACCGGCCGGCCCCGGGTTGCCCCGGGAGCCGCCGTCCGCCTCGACGATCAGGGTGCGGGCCACGGCCTAGAGACCCGAATCGGGCGTACGGACCAGGATGCGGGTGCAGTTCTCGCAGCGCAGGACCGCGTCGGCGGCGGCGGCGCGCACGTCGTTGACCTCGGTGATGTTCAGCTCCAGGCGGCAGCCCTCGCAGCGGCGCTGGTAGAGGCGCGCCGCGCCGACGCCGCCCTCCTTCGTGCGGATCTTGTCGTAGAGCTTCAGCAGGTCGGCCGGGATGTCGGCGACGGTCAGCTCGCGCTCCTTGGTGACCGTGGCGTGCTCGGCGTCGATCTCGGCGTAGGCGGCGTCCCGGCGGGCGGCGGCGTCGTCGACCTTGGCCTGGATCGCGTCGACCCGGCCGGTCAGCTCGGTGACCCGCTCCTGGGCGGACTCGCGGCGCTCCATGACCTCCAGGACGACGTCCTCCAGGTCGCCCTGGCGCTTGGCCAGCGAGGTCAGTTCGCGCTGGAGGTTCTCCAGGTCCTTCGGGGAGGTGACGGCACCGGAGTCCAGGCGCTTCTGGTCGCGGGCGGCGCGCTGGCGCACCTGGTCCACGTCCTGCTCGGCCTTGGTCTGCTCGCGGCTGGTGTCGCTCTCCTCGGTCTGCGCGGCGACGAGCAGGTCGCGCTGCTGGATGAGGTCGGCCTCCAGGGTCTGCAGCTCGGCCAGCTCGGGCAGGTTGTTGCGCCGGTGGGCGAGCTGGGTGAGCCTCACGTCCAGGGCCTGGACGTCGAGGAGGCGGATCTGGTCGGCGGGCGCGGCGTTCAGCGTGGGGCTCCTGTGGTGTGGGTCGGGGCGGAGAAGGGGGTGGACGCCGCGTGGGCGGTCCAGGGATCGGTGACCGTACGGGAGACATGCGTACGCAGTCCCCAGTCGTGCCGGTCGGAGACCGCGTCGAGCTGTGCCGCGGCCTGCTCGCACCACGGCCATTCGGTGGCCCAGTGGGCGGCGTCGAGCAGCGCCAGCGGGCTCTTCTGGGTGGCCTCGGAGGCCGGGTGGTGGCGCAGGTCGGCGGTGAGGAACGCATCCACACCGGCCGCGCGTACGTCGTCGAAGAGACTGTCGCCGGAGCCGCCGGAGACGGCGAGGGTCCGGATCTCGCGGTCCGGGTCACCGGCCGCCCGGATGCCCTGCGCGGTGGCGGGCAGCCGGCCCGCGGCGTACGCGGCGAGGTCGGCCAGCGTCATCGGATGCGGCAGCTCGCAGATCCGGCCGAGGCCCCGGCGGCCTGCCGGATCGCTCGGGTCCGGGACCAGCGGGCCGAGGATGCGCAGGTCCAGGGCGCCGGCCAGGGCGTCGGAGACACCGGGGTCGGCGGTGTCGGCGTTGGTGTGCGCGACGTGCAGGGCGATGTCGTGCTTGATGAGCGTGTGCACGACCTTGCCCTTGAAGGTCGAGGCCGCGACCGTCGTCGTCCCGCGCAGATAGAGCGGGTGGTGGGTGACGAGGAGGTCGGCACCGAGCTTCACCGCCTCGTCGACGATCTCCTGGACCGGGTCGACGGCGAACAGCACCCGGCGGACCTCGGTGCCGGGATCTCCGCAGACCGTGCCGACGGCGTCCCACCCTTCGGCCCGCTCGGGGGGCCAGAGGGCGTCGAGCGCGGTGAGGACTTCAGACAGTACGGGCACGGGTGGAAGGTTACCTCCCAGCTGTGACATGGCGCGGGGCCCTCGGGTCGTCTCCCCCGCCCCCTCCCCCTCCGTCGCCCGGCCCATGCTTGAAATCTGAAGCACAACGCCCTCGTTGACCACCGACGAACGGGACATTCGCCACTCTTATGCGTGAAGTGTGGCACCTACCGACGATCGGCCGGACGTACGAAAACTAGCTTCGGATGCCGACTGGAGGTGACCACTCGATGACGATCTGTGCCACTGAGGACGCCACGGCCCGTCCCGCCGAGGACGCCGCGGCGCCGGGCGGCCCGCAGCGCGCGGCGCTGACGATCGCCGCCGACGGCTCGTACGCCGCCCGGCTCGCCCGTCACGACGACGCCGCCGGGAGCTGGTTTCCGGAGCGCTGGACGCTGAGCGGCCCCGAGCCGTACGCCGTGCCGCTGCAGGGCACCCAGCCCGAGGAGCCGGACAGCGCACTGCTGCCGCTCGCCGACGGACGGGTGCTGATCCTGCGCCGGGTCGCCGACCGTTTCGCCGTCTCCCTGCTCTACCCGGCGGGCCCCGGCACCGGCGAAGTCCTGCTGGGCGCCGTACCGGCCCCCGAACTCACCCTGCTGCCGCCCGTCCCCGGCGGGAAGGCGGCCTACGCCCTCGCGCCCGAGGCGCACGCGACCACGCTGTGGCTGCTGCACGGCGGTGCGGACGGCCCCGAGCGGATCGCCCGGATCCCGGGACGCTGTACGGGCGGCGTCTGGCTGGACCGCGGCGGCCGGCTGCTGGCGCTGGACCGCGAGCGGGACGGCCGGACGAAGACCGTGGTGGCCGATCTGGAGCGGGGCGGCGAGACCGGCCTGCTGCTGCAGATCACCGAGGAGAGCAACGACCGGCTGCTGCTGGCCGATCCGGACAGCGGGCTGCTGCTCGTACGGTCCGACGCCCCGGGGCACGACCGGCTGGGCTGGGGCGTACTGGGCAGCAGCCGGCCGGTGCGCTTCCCGGAGTGCCTGCGGCCCGCGGAGGGCACCCTCACGCCGTTCGCGATGCAGCCGGGGCAGATGCTGGCGCCGGAGAGCTGTGCGGTGGCGTTCCGCAGGGATGCGCCGAACGGCACCTGGCTGGGCGTCTGGCGGCCCGCGGAGCGGCAGTTGCGGCAGTTCCCGGCCCCGGGGGGATGGCTGGCGGGAGCCGGACTGTGGACGGCGGGCGGCGAACTGCTGCTGCCGTACGCGACGGGGGCGGAGCCGTGCGGAGTGGCGCGGGCGGCCGTACCGGCGCTGCCGGTGCAGGCGGCGCCCCCGGTACGGGCGACGCCCCCGGTGGAGGCGGCACGGCCGGTGGCCGCACCACGGCCGGCGGGACCGGTGGAGGCGGTGGAGGCGGTGGAGCCGCCGTTCCCGGCGGAGCCTCCACAGCCCGTGGAGCCGATGGATCCGCCGGTACTCCCCATGTGGAGGCCCGATTCCGGGGCGGATGCCGGGGGCGGCGGGGGGATTGTCCTGGATGCAGGAGAAACCGACAACCGCTCCACAGCATCTGCACAACCACAGACCGCACTCGCGGAACCGCGGCACCTCCCCGCGCATCCTCGATTGTGCAGGCCAGTGCCCTTGCAGCAGGCGCCGCTGGCGGCCCGGTAGACCCGGTGGAGTGCGATTTCCGGCCCCGTTAGAATTTCGGGCGGGGGCTCCGCAGCCGGTTGACCGGCCACCGACAGTGCCGCTCTGGGTCAGCCTTGGCGGTCGTCGGGCGAGGTCCCGACGCGTACAGCTGTAAGCGATCTGACGGAGTGACTCTTTTCATGTCCGAAGCCCGAACCGACACGACCCAGGCGCGCCCCCAGGAGGCATCCGCCCAGGCCGCCGGGGCCGCAAGCTCCGGCAGGCACCGTGGCCCGGCCGCCGCTGAGGAGTCCGACTCCGCCGCCCATGGCCGGCACCGCCGGGACAAGCAGCCGCAGGACGCGTAAGGACGGTCCGGCGCGTCCTGACCGCCGACCCGACCGTACGAACGGCCGTGACCACCGCACCGCGTCTTCGCGGGCGGTGGCCACGGCCGTTGTGCGTGGTGCGCCGCGGGGGCCGTCAGTCGTGCTTGAGGGCCAGCACCTCGGCCGCCGCGAAGGTCTCGTCCGGCGGGCGCTGCGCGAAGTACGGCGTGAGCGCCTCGTCCAGCTCCTCGAAGCTGAAGAGGTCCTTCGCCGTGTCGAACTTGGCGGCGATCCGTGGGCGTTCGGCGACGGCGACCATGCCGCCGTGCACGACCAGCAGCTGGCCGTTGACCCGGGCCGCAGCCGGTGAGGCGAGGTAGCCGACGAGCGGTGCGACGTGTTCGGGCGCGAGCACATCGAGCCCGCCCTCCCCGGGCTCCCGGCCCCCCGGATGGGCGGGAAGGCCGGCGAAGACGTCCTCCGTCATACGGGTACGGGCGCGCGGGCAGATCGCGTTGGCGGTCACGCCGTATTTGGCCAGCGCCAGGGCCGTGGAGGTGGTCAGTCCGACGATGCCGCCCTTGGCCGCGGCGTAGTTGGGCTGGCCCGCCGAGCCGGCGAGGAACGCCTCGGAGGAGGTGTTGATGATCCGGCCGTGGACCGGGCCGCCGGCCGCCTTGGAGCGCTCGCGCCAGTGGACGGCGGCGAAGTGGGTGGTGTTGAAGTGGCCCTTGAGGTGGACGCGGATGACCGAGTCCCACTCGTCCTCGGTCATCGAGAACACCATCCGGTCGCGCAGAATGCCCGCGTTGTTGACCAGGATGTCGAGCCGTCCGTAGGTCTCGACGGCCAGTTGCACGAGGGTGCGGGCGTGATCGTGGTCGGCGACGTCGCCGAGGTGGGCTACCGCCCGGCCGCCCGCCGCGCGGATCTCGGCGGCGACGTCCTCGGCGGGCGCCGCCGAGGCCTCGCCCGAGCCGTCGCGGCCCGGCTGCCCGTAGTCGTTGACCACGACGGATGCGCCGAGGCGGGCGAGTTCAAGGGCTTCGGCGCGGCCCAGGCCGCGCCCGGCACCGGTGACGATCGCGGTAAGGCCCTCCAGTGGCTGTGCCATTCCTGTCCTCTCCAGTCGTCGTGGAGCGCGAGGCGGTGCGGTGGATGCGGTGCGGTGCGGTGGATGCGGTGCGGTGCGGTGGATGCGGTGCGGTGGACGAGGTCGATGCGATAGGTGCGGTCGATGTGGCGGATGCGATTCGGTACGGCGGACGCGGGGCGGTGCGAACGGTCCGCTCGCCGGGCCGCGCGCGTCAGATCTCTATGCAGGTCCGCAGCGCGGTCCCCGAGCGCATCTGGTCGAGCGCGTCATTGATCTCGGCGAGCTGGACGCGGTGGGTGATCAGGCCTTCGAGGTCGATCCGGCCGGCCCGCCACAGGGCGATGGCCCGCTCGTAGGAGCGCAGCACGTCCGCGCCGCCGTACAGGGACGGCAGGATCCGCTTCTCGTCGAAGAACAGCTCGAACATGTTGACCTGGAAGGTGTCGTCCATCGCGCCCGCGCCGACCACGCACAGGGTGCCGCCGCGCCGCGTCATCTCGTAGGCGGTACGGGCGGTGGCGGACTTGCCGACCACCTCGAAGACGTAGTCGAAGCCCTCTCCCGCGGTGATCCGGGCCTTGGCGTCGGCGAACTCCTCCGGGGCGACGGCCTCGGTGGCGCCGAAGCGGAGCGCGGCCTCCCGGCGGGCGGGCACCGGGTCGACGGCGATGATCTGGGCCGCGCCGCACGCCTTCGCCCCCTGGATGACGGAGATGCCGACTCCGCCGCAGCCGATCACCGCGACCGAGGACGCGGCCTCCACCTTCGCCGTGTTGAGGGCGGCGCCGAGCCCGGTGGTGACGCCGCAGCCGATGAGCGCGGCGATCTCGTAGGGGACGTCGTCCGGGATCGGGACCGCGCAGTTGGCGGCGACCACGACCTCTTCGGCGAAGGTGCCGGTGCCGGCGAAGCCGAAGACGTCCCCGCCGGGGCGCCGGAAGTTGGGCGTGCCGGCGTTCATGAATCCGGCCAGGCACAGATGGGTCTGGCCGCGCTTGCAGGACGGGCAGCTGCCGCAGGCGGGCAGCCAGCACATCAGGACGCGGTCGCCCTGGGCGAGCCCGGTGACGCCGTCGCCGACGTCGAGGATCTCCCCGGCGCCCTCGTGCCCGGGGACGAAGGGGGCGGGCTGCGGCAGCACCCCGTTCATGGCGGAGAGATCGGAGTGGCACAGTCCGGTCGCCCGGATCCGGATCCTGACCTTGCCGGGTCCAAACCCCACCGCCTCGATGTCGTCGAGGACTTCGAGCTTGTCCTGCCCTGTCTCGTGCTGTACGGCTGCGCGCATGTCACGGCTCCTCTCGTACGTACGGCGATCCCGCCCCCGTCCGGACCGGCCGGGGGCGAACGACGCATCCCATGGCGTATCCGCGACGTCCCACCCGACTCGCGGCGCCCGGCCGGTCACACCCGAAGGACACGGCCTAGCTGTGCTCCACCACGGTGTCCGCCAGCACCGGCGCCTCGTCGCGGTCAGCGGCCGTGACCGACACCTGAACCCGGCCGGGCTCCTGCCACAGACGGATCCGCAGCGTCTCCCCCGGGAAGACCACCCCGGCGAAACGGGTCGTGTACGACCGCACGCGGGTCACATCGCCGCCGAGCACCGTGTCGACCACGGCTTTGAGCGTCACGCCATAGGTGCACAGCCCGTGCAGGATCGGCCGGTCGAAGCCGGCGAGCTTGGCGAACCCGGGGTCGGCGTGCAGCGGGTTCCAGTCGCCGGAGAGGCGGTAGAGCAGCGCCTGGTCCGCGCGGATGTGGCGTTCGGTGTGCAGATCGGGGGCGCGGTCGGGGAGTTCGAGGCGGGCGGACGGGCCGCGGTCGCCGCCGAAGCCGCCCTCGCCGCGGACGAAGATCTGGGTGTCGCAGGTCCACAACGGCCCGTCGTCGTCGGCGACTTCGGAGCGCAGCACGATGACGGCGGCCTTGCCCTTGTCGTACACGGCGGGCACCGACGAGGTCTGGGTCGCGCGGCCGCTCACCGGGAGCGGGCGGTGCACGGTGACGGTCTGGCCGCCGTGCAGGACCGCGGCGAGGTCGACGTCGATGCCCGGGGCGGAGAGTCCGCCGGCGAGCGCCATGCCGCCGCCCGCGACGGTGGCGAAGGTGGGCAGGACGTGCAGTGCGCTCTCCAGGGTGTAGCGCAGTTCGTCCGGGTCGGTGGCGGGGTGGGCCTTCTCCGGTGTGGCCGCGCCGGCCCCGATACCGAGGTGGTAGAGCTGGACGTCCTTGTGGTCCCAGGCGAGTTCGGTGGTCCGCGGCTCGGCGGAGGTGGCCTTGGCGGCGTCGATGGGCATGGGGCTGCTTGCTCCTTCACCACGTTGCGAAGACCCCGGCCCGGCCGTCCGCACCGTCGACCGTGCCGGGGTCGTATCTGGTCGGCGCGGCCGCGCTCCGACAGCACACCGCTCGCACTTCTAGAACGCGTTCTAGCCGATGGCTCTCATGTATAGCCGATCCGTCCGGCACCCGGAACCCCTCTGACGCTTTGTCAGATACGCCGGGATCCCCCTCACCCGCCCGGCGGTCACCCCTCCTTCGCCGCACCGGACCATGACATTTGTCAGGGCGGATCACACACATTCGCCTCTGACGCTCCCCGGCAACTCTCCGTAACGTCGTAGACATCGGACGAGAGGCGGGGTGGGCATGGCACGGGCGAAAAGGCCGGACAGCGCGGCGTACATCACGGGTGGGGCGCCGGCCGTGGCATTCTCCGGGGTGACCCGGAGTTACGGCGCGGTGCGGGCGGTGGACGGGCTCGACCTGGAGATCGCGGCGGGCGGGACGGTGGCGCTGCTCGGGCGCAACGGCGCGGGGAAGTCCACCACCCTCAGCATGCTGCTGGGGCTGCTGCCGCCCGGCACGGGGTCGGTGCGGCTGTTCGGCGGCACCCCGGAGAGCGCGGTGCGCGCGGGCCGGGTGGGCGCCATGCTGCAGGACGGCAAGGCCATTCCGCGGGTCACCGTCCGCGAACTGATCACGTTCGTCGCCGCCACGTACCCCCGCCCCATGGAGGTCACCGAGGCCCTGGAGCTGGCGGGTCTGGCCGAGTTCGGCGGGCGGCGGGTGGACCGGCTGTCCGGCGGGCAGGCCCAGCGGGTCCGCTTCGCGGTGGCGCTGGCCGGCAACCCCGAACTGCTGGTGCTCGACGAGCCGACCGCGGCGCTGGACGTCGAGGCGCGCCGCGCCTTCTGGCGCTCGATGCGCGCCTATGCCCGCCGCGGCAACACCCTCGTGTTCTCCACCCACTATCTGGAGGAGGCGGATGAGCACGCCGACCGGATCGTGGTGATAGACGGCGGCCGGGTGGTCGCCGACGGCAGCGGCGCGGAGCTCAAGCGGCGGGCCGGCGGCTCGCTGGTCTCCTTCGACCTAGCGGGCGCGGCGACCGGGCCACTGTCCGGGCTGCCCGGCGTGAGCGCCGTGGAGGTGCGCGGCGACCGCGCACTGCTGCGGACGACGGACTCCGACGCGACGGTCGTGGCACTGGCCGGGCTCGGCCTCGTCCGCGGACTGCAGGTCTCCCCCGCCGGCCTGGAGGACGCCTTCCTCACCCTCACCTCCGGCAACGCCACCCCCCACGCCCCGGCGCCCGCCGCCACCCGGTCCACGAAGGAGCTCGCGTGATGCTCGACTACATCCGCCTCGAGGTGCGCCGCACCCTGCGCGACAGAGGCTTTGTGATCTTCGGTATCGGGATGCCGGTGCTGATGTACCTGCTGATGACCAACATCGGCGCGGGCCCCGGCGGCGCCGGCATGGAGTGGAAGACCGCGTCGATGGTCGGCATGGCCGCGTACGGCGCGCTGGGCGCGGCGATCGGCACGGGCACGGGCGTCGCCGAGGACAAACAGCTGGGCTGGCTGCGGCAACTGCGCATCACCCCGCTGGGCCCGGTCCGGGTGGTCGTGGGCCGGGGCATCACCTCTTCGGTGACCGTGCTGCCGGCGCTCGCCTCCGTGCTGCTGGTGGGCGCGCTGGTCAACGGCGTCCGGATGCCGGCCTGGCAGTGGGCCGCGCTGGCCGCACTGCTGTGGCTCGGCACCGCCCCCTTCACCCTGCTCGGCCTCGGCAACGGCTACCGCCTCTCCGCGCAGTCCACCGGCGTGGTCAACACGGGCTGTCTGCTGCTGCTGTCGATCATCGGTGGTCTGTGGTTCCCGGCCGAGCTGTTCCCCGGCTGGCTGCACTCGCTGTCGTCGTGGACCCCCGGCAACCGCTTCGCCGAGCTCGGCCGGAGCGTCACCCAGGGCGGCGCACCGGGCCTGGGCACAGTGGCGGTACTGGCCGCCTGGCTGGCACTCTTCGGCGGTTACGCGGTGTACGCGTACCGTCGGGCCGCACGAACGGTGTGATCGACGATGGAGCGGACCGGGGACACGACAGTGCAGCAGACGAAGCAGCGGGCCGCCGGGGACGAGGATCCCGGCGGCGCCGAGGGCGCGCACGACAGCACGTGCCGGCCGAAGCGGCCGGGCCGGAAGTCGGACCGGGGCCCGGGAAAGTACGCCTTCCTGCCCTGGCTGCTGATGGGCCTGGGCGCCTTCTCCAACATCATCCAGGGCAGGACGGGCAACCCCTGGCTGGCCGGACTCGGGCTGCTCGCCTTCAACTCCCTCTACATCACCGTCATCTGGTCGTCCTTCAACCCGCGACTGCGGGACTCCCGTCATCCGCTGTACGCGCTGGGCCTGCTGACCGCCGTCACCTTCGCCATCGCCCTCGGGTTCGGCGGCAACTGGTTCCTGTTCTTCCCGCTGCTGTCCCTGGCCTCCGGCACGGTCCGCGCCCTGCGCGGCAAGAAACTCGCCCTCTGGCTGATCACGCTCAGCGGCACGGCCGGGTATCTGGCCGGCGGGCACGCCGACCGCCCGTGGGGCTCGTTCGGCATCGGGTACGGCACGTTCCTGTCCGGCATGGTGACGGCCACGGTCCTCAGCCTGTTCGACACCATCCAGGAGCTGAACACCACCCGCCAGGAGCTGGCCCGCAGCGCCGTCGAGAAGGAGCGGCTGCGCTTCTCCCGCGATCTGCACGACCTGCTGGGGCACACCCTGTCCGTGGTGGTGGTCAAGGCCGAGGCGGTCCGCCGCCTGGCCCCGCGCGATCTGGACGCGGCGCTCGCCCAGGCCGCCGACATCGAGGCGGTCGGCCGGCAGGCGCTGACCGAGATCCGCGAGGCCGTCACCGGCTACCGCGAGGGCAGTCTGACCACCGAGCTGGACCGGGCCCGTTCGGCGCTGGAGGCGGCCGGGATCGAGCCCGTCGTACGGCAGGCGGGACCGCCGCTGCCCCCACAGGCCGGCGCGCTGCTGGGCTGGGTGGTCCGCGAGGGCGTCACCAACGCCGTCCGGCACAGCGGTGCCACCCGCTGCGAGATCGACGTCCACACCGACGAGGAACGGGTACGGCTGACGATCACGGACGACGGCCGCGGTCCCGTAAGCTCCGAAGCTGCCGCGGCACCCGGCCTGCCCTGGCTGCGCGACCGCGTCCCCGGACGCGACGCCGAAGCGGGCGGCGGGGCGCGGGACGAGCGGAACGGTACGAACGGCGTGAACGGCACGGACGACTCGTCCCGCCCGGACACTGCGCAGGGTTCCGGCCGGCCGGACCCCCCGGCGCCGGCCCACGGTTCGGGGCCCGTGGGCGGCACGGGCCTGAAGGGGCTGGCCGAGCGCCTGGCCGCGGCGGGCGGCACCCTGCGCAGCGGCCCGGACGGCCGGCGCGGCTTCCGTGTCACGGCCGAACTGCCGGTCGGCACGGGTGATATGGCGGACGTGGAGGAGTTGACCAGGTGATCAAGGTCCTGCTGGCGGAGGACCAGCGAATGATGCGGGGCGCGCTGGCGCTGCTGCTCGACTTGGAGGAGGACATGCAGGTGGTGGCCCAGGTCGCGGCGGGCGATCAGATCGTCGCCGCCGCCCTGGACGCCCGCCCCGATATCGCGCTCCTGGACATCGAACTGCCCGGCCGCAGCGGCCTGGACGCCGCGGCCGATCTGCGCGCGCAGCTGCCGTCCTGCAAGGTGCTGATCGTGACGACCTTCGGCCGCCCCGGCTATCTGCGCCGCGCGATGGAGGCCGGGGCGTCCGGCTTCCTGGTGAAGGACGGCCCGGTGGAGGACCTGGCGGCGGCGATCCGCCGGGTGCTCGCCGGCGAGCGGGTGATCGACCCCGGTCTCGCGGCGGCGGCACTGAGCGCCGGCCCCAATCCCCTGACCCAGCGCGAACGCGATGTCCTGACCACCGCCGTGGACGGCGCCACCGTCGCCGATATCGCCGGCAGACTCCACCTCTCCCAGGCCACCGTCCGCAACTACCTCTCGGCGGCCATCGGCAAGACCGGTACCCGCAACCGTATGGAGGCGGTGCGGGCGGCGCGGCAGAACGGCTGGCTGTAGCGACCGGCCGGCCGTAGAGGGAGAGCCGGGCCGGGCCCCGCCGCCGGTTCAGCCGTGGGCGGCGTCCGCCGGTCGCCGGGGCAGCGCGAGGACCATCAGCACGATGCTGCCCAGCAGGATCGCGGCGCCGACGTGGAAGGCCAGGCCGTACCCGTCCGCCAGGGCCTTCGGGCCGTGCCCCGCCGCGCTGCGGGTCGCGGCGACGGTCGACAGGACCGACAGGCCCAGGGCGCCGCCCATCTGGCGGGACGTGTTGATCAGGCCGGAGACCAGCCCCTGGTCGGCGGGGTCGGCACCGGAGGTGGCGATCGCCGCGATCGGTGTCGCGGTCAGGCCCGCACCCAGCGCCATCAGGATGCCGGGGCCGAGGATCGTGCCGAGGTAGGTGCCGTCGACGTCCATCGTCCCCTGCCACGCCATCCCGGCCGCGGAGATCACCGCACCGGAGATGGCCAGGGTCTTGGCGCCCAGCCGGTTCATCAGCCGTGGCCCGAGCGTGGAGCCGAGCACGATGGAGAGCGAGTGCGGGATGAAGGAGAGCCCGGCCTCCAGGGGCCGGTAGCCCAGCACGTTCTGCGCGTACAGCGACAGGAAGTACCACATGGAGAACATCGCGGCGCCGGCCAGCACCATCGCCCCGTTCGCCGAGGAGACCGAGCGCACCCGGAAGAGCCCCAGCGGCATCAGCGGAGCCTTGGCACGCGCCTCGACGGCCAGGAACGCCGCGATCACGACCAGCCCGGCGGCCAGCGGCAGCAGCGCGGAGGCCGACGCCCAGCCGTCCGTCTCGGTCTGCACGATCCCGTACGCCACCAGCGCGAGCCCGGCGGTCACCAGCATCGCGCCGGGCACATCCAGCCGCCGCCCGGCGCCCTGCCTGCTCTCGGTGAGCCAGAGCACCGCACCGGCCAGTACCAGTGCCCCGACCGGGACGTTGATCATCAACACCCAGCGCCATGACAGATATTCGGTCAGCACCCCGCCGACCAGACCGCCCACCGCACCACCGCCGGCACCGACCGCCGTCCAGGTGGCGATGGCCCGGTTACGGGCCGGACCGGACGGAAACGACGTGGTCAGGATCGTGAGGGTGGCCGGCGAGAGCACGGCTGCGCCGACGCCCTGAACCGTCCGGGCCGCGATCAACTGCCAGGGGTGCTGGGCCAGTCCGCCGCCCAGGCTCGCGACGGTGAACAGCGCCAGCCCCAGGACGAAGATCCGCTTACGGCCGAAGATGTCGGCGGCCCGGCCGCCGAGCAGCATGAAGCCGGCGAAGGTGATCACGTAGGCGTTGACGATCCACTGCAGGCCCAGTTCGCTCAGGCCCAGGCCGGTCCGCATGGCGGGCAGGGCCACATTCACGACGGAGACGTCCAGGACGACCAGGAACTGCCCCGCGCACACCAGCAGCATCACCAGCCAGGCCGGTGCGGCCGTCCGGCGCGTGGTTTCGGGCAGGGTGGCGGGGGCGGCTATCGGGGGCATGCCGCCCATGCTCGCATTCGCCACTCGAATCCCCCATCGGTATATCGGTGCACAGGCCACCTGAACCGGAGACCTAGGCCGTCGGACGGAGGGCGGGGCGGCGCAGGGGCGGGTGGCGGGGCGGGGCCTCAGGGGCCGTAGGGGTCCAGGGGCCCGAGGGCCCCAGGGGTCCCAGGTGGTGTAGGCAGTGGCCGCCGTAAGGGCGGGCCCCTAGGGGACGGGAGGGCCCCCAGCGGGCCAACTACCCATAAAAACGGCTCGATTACCGCACCGACGCAGACCACCCGGACCGCCCGGATCCCGCCGACCGCCTCCGCAACGGTCCGCCCCCCACCGGAGCCTCCCTCCCGCCCCCGCGCTCACCTGCGCAGCAGCGTCACCACCGCGGCCCCGCCCAGCCCGATGTTGTGTGCCAGGCCCACCCTGGCGCCGGGGACCTGCCGCTCGCCCGCCGTGCCGCGGAGCTGCCAGACCAGCTCGGCGGTCTGCGCCAGCCCCGTCGCGCCCAGCGGATGCCCCTTGGAGATCAGACCGCCGGACGGGTTGACCACCCAGCGGCCGCCGTAGGTCGTGGCACCGTCGGCGACCAGCTTCCCCGACTCCCCGTCCGCGCACATGCCCAGCGCCTCGTACGTCAGCAGCTCATTGATCGAGAAGCAGTCGTGC
This sequence comes from Streptomyces caniferus, assembly GCF_009811555.1. GTDB lineage: Bacteria > Actinomycetota > Actinomycetes > Streptomycetales > Streptomycetaceae > Streptomyces > Streptomyces caniferus. Next base: position 2,645,584 of record NZ_BLIN01000005.1, read on the forward strand.
AGCTCGATGACGTCGACGTCCTCGATGCCGAGGCCGCCGGCCGCGAAGGCCTGCCGGGCCGCGGCCCGCGTCATGGGTTTGCCTACGGCATCGATGCAGGAACCGGAGGCGAAACTCTCCTCGGTGTCCGTCGTCATGGCCTGTGCGGCGATCTCCACCGCCCGGTCGGCCAGGCCGTGTTCGCGGACGAACCGCTCGGAGGCGACCACGGCCGCGGCCGCGCCGTCGGAGGTCGGCGAGCACTGCAGCCTGGTCAGCGGGCGGTGGATGGTCTTGGCGGCGAGGACCTCCTCGACCGTGTAGACGTCCTGGAACTGGGCGTGGGGGTTGTGGGCGGAGTGCCGGTGGTTCTTGGCGCCGACCGCGGCCAGCTGTGCGGCGGTGGTGCCGTGGCGCTCCATGTGCTCGCGGGCCGCGTTGCCGAAGATCTGGGCGGTGGGCGGGGTCATCTCGAAACCGTGGGCGGCGGCCATCACCCCGTAGTGGCGGGCCACCGGGGAGGTCCCGCCCCCGACATCAGTGGCTCCGCCACGGGCACCGCTGTCCGCACCGCCGCCCAGCGCGCCCCGCTTCATCTTCTCGAAGCCGAGCGCCATGACACAGTCGTTGATCCCGGCCTCGACGAACTGGCGCGCCATCATCAGCGCGGTCGAGGCGGTCGCGCAGTTGTTGTTGACGTTGTAGACCGGGATGCCGGTCAGGCCCAGTTCGTAGGCGGCGCGCTGGCCGGCCGTCGAGGCCTGGTAGCAGAAGCCGACCGGCAGCTGCTCGACCGCCTCGTAGCCGATCCCGGCGTCGGCGAGCGCCTTGGTGCCCGCCTCCTTCGCCATGTCCCAGTACTGCCACGCGCGGGTCTCGGGCTTCTCGAACTTCGTCATCCCGACGCCTACGACGTACGCCTTGCCAGCCATGCGTGTCCTCCTGGAAGTGGCCGGATGCGGGGAGTCAGATCAGGGGGCGGGGCTCCGGGTCCCGGGGCAGGCCGAGCAGCCGCTCCGCGACGACGTTCAACTGCACCTGGGTGGTGCCGCCGGCGATGGTCAGGCAGCGCGACATCAAGAAGCCGTGCAGCGCCCGTTCGCCGGCTCCTTCGCGCACCGCGCCGTCCGGTCCGAGCAGCTCCAGCGCCAGCTCGGCGACCTTCTGCTGGTGCGGGGTCTGCACCAGCTTGCGGATGCTGGCACCGGCCCCCGGCTCCAGACCCGATACCTGCTGGAGCGTGGTGCGCAGGCCGATGCAGCCCAGGGCGTGTGCCTCGGCGGCCAGCGCGCCCACCTTCGCACGCACCGCGTCGTCCAGCGCGGCGGCGCGGTCGAGCAGCGCCTCCAGACCGGTGTCGAAGGTCAACTGGTCGGCCATGTGGACACGTTCGTTGTCCAGGGTGGTGCGGGCCACCTTCCAGCCGTCGTCGACCGCACCGACCACCGCGTCGGCCGGCAGCAGCACCTCGTCGAAGTAGACCTCGTTGAAGAGGGCGTCGCCGGTGATCTCCTTCAGCGGGCGGACCCCGATGCCGGCGGCTTTCATATCGACGACGAAGAAGGTCAGGCCCTTGTGCTTGGGCGCGTCCGGGTCGGTGCGGGCGAGCAGGATGCCGTGGCTCGCCCACTGCGCCGCCGAGGTCCACACCTTCTGCCCGTTGATCCGCCAGCCGCCGTCCACCCGCTCGGCGCGGGTCCGCAGGGAGGCCAGGTCCGAACCGGCCTCGGGCTCGGAGAACAGCTGACACCACAGCAGGTCGCCGCGCAGCGACGGCAGCAGGTACCGCTCCTGCTGCTCCCGGGTGCCGTGGGCGATCAGTGAGGGGACCACCCAGGTGGCGATGCCCAGATCGCTGATGCCGACCCCGGCGTCGGCCAGCTCCTGCTGGATCGCGAGCTGCTGTACGGGGCCGGCGCCCAGCCCGTAGGGCTCGGGGAGGTGCGGGGCGGCATATCCGGTGGGGGCGAGGGCGCGTCGTACGGCAGCGGGGTCGAGGCCGCGTACGCCGTCGACGACCGTACGGGCCGCGGCGCGGAACCCCGCGGCCTCGGCGGGGAGTTCCAGCTGCAGTGCGCGCCGGGCACCGTCCGCGGCGTGGCGGGCGGCGCGCAGCCGGTGGGTGTCCCCGCCGCCGAGCAGCTGGCGGGCGACGGTCGAGCGCCGCAGATGGAGGTGGGCGTCGTGCTCCCAGGTGAAGCCGGTGCCGCCGAGGATCTGGATGCAGTCCTTGGCGCAGCCGAAGGCGGCGTCCAGGGCGGTCGCGGTGGCCAGCGCCGCGACCAGCGCGCGGACCCCGGGCGGCTCGTGCAGCGCGCGGGCGGCGTCCCAGACCAGGGCGCGGGCCTGCTCGCAGCGGACGAGCATGTCGGCGCAGAGGTGTTTGACGGCCTGGAACTGACCGATCGGACGGCCGAACTGCTCGCGCACCTTGGCGTGTTCGGCGGCGGTGTGCAGCGCCCACGCGGCCGTCCCGCAGCTCTCGGCGGCGAACAGCACCCCGGCGGTGTCGCGGACGAGGTCACCGTCGACGGCCAGCACCCGGTCCCCGGGCACCGGCACCCCGTCCGCGCGCACCTCCGCGGTCGGCCGGGTCGGATCGGCGCTCTCCTGGACGCGTACGGACAGCGTCCCGGCGTCGACGGCGAGCCAGACGGTGTCCGTGGAGGTCCGTGCGGCCAGCACGATCAGGTCCGCATCGGCGCCGGCCAGGACCGGGGGTGCGGTGCCGTCCAGGACGTAACCGTCGGCGTCCGCCGTGGCGGTGAGGGAGCCGGGGCCGAGGGCGACGGCGGCGAGGCGCTCGCCGGCGGCCAGGGTCCGTACGAGGGGCCGGTGGGCGCCGCCGCGGTGCAGCAGCTCGGCGGCGAGGGTGGTGGGCAGGTACGGGCCGGGGAACGCGGCGCGGCCCAGTTCCTCCAGCGCCACGGCGAGGTCGAGGAGTTCGCCGCCTCCGCCGCCGTCGGCCTCGGGGAGGTGGAGCCCGAGCAGGCCCTGCGCGGCGAGCTGGTCCCAGTACGGGGGCCGCCCCTGCCGACCGTGCGCGGCGTCGAGCAGCTTGCGCACCTCTTCGGGCGGTACGGCGCGGGCGGCCCAGCCCCTCGCCGCCTCCGCCAGGTCACGGTGCTCTGGTGTGATTCCGATGCCCATGCGAGGCAGGCTAGAACACGTTTCATTCTGACGGAAGGTCAGGAACGGGGTGGAGCGGCGGGCGGAACAGGGGACGCCAACCCTGCCGCGCGCCCTCCCCGGACCTCCGAGGCCTCTCCGGGGTCCGTCCGGGATTCCTCAGGGGACCACGGTGATACGCACAGGAAACGGTCCGATGAATTCCGGTACGAGTCGGCGTACGGCGCCCCGCGTCGCCATTCCGTCCCCACCCGCCACCCCGTACACGGAATTCACCGCTTTCGGGCATCAGGGAAACGACCGACGATAAAACGCCGGGAACGGACGGGAAACCGGCGGGAACCGGACGGGAACTCGGCGGCAACCAGACAGGAACTCGCCGGTAACCGACACCGGCAGCCGGGATCTCCGGCACGCGGAAAGCGGAACCCCGTGCCGATATCCGAAAGTCCGGAAGGGGAGGCCCCCGCATCACCCGCCCGCCCCATACGGCACGATGAGCCTTCGACCGCACCACCAGGAGGAAGCCCATGTCCGCTCCCACGGCTCCGGCCGCCCCGCAGCCGGAGATCCTCGCCGCGTTCGAGGCGGCGAAGGGCTTCATGCCCGTGGACGAGGGCCTCGCGCTGTACGCGGCGGCCGCCGACGCGGCGGCGCTCGGGCTGCCGCTGGTGGAGGTCGGCACGTACTGCGGCCGGTCCACGATCCTGCTCGCGGACGCCGCCCGCGCCGCCGGGGTCATGGCGGTCACCGTCGACCACCACCGGGGCAGCGAGGAGCAGCAGCCCGGCTGGGAGTACCACGACCCGACCGTCGTCGACCCCGAGGTCGGCCGGATGGACACCCTGCCCACCTTCCGCCGCACCCTGCACGCCGCGGGTCTGGAGGACCAGGTGATCGCCCTGGTGGGCCGGTCGCCGCAGGCCGCGAAGGTCTGGCAGGCGCCGGTGGGCCTGGTCTTCATCGACGGCGGGCACACCGACGAGCACGCCACCGCCGACTACGAGGGCTGGGCCCCGCATGTCGCGCCCGACGGACTGCTGGTGATCCACGACGTGTTCCCCGACCCGGTCGACGAGTGGACGGGTCAGGCCCCGTACCGCGTCTACCGCAGGGCCCTGGAGTCCGGCGCCTTCACCGAGATCTCGGCCCACCGGTCGCTGCGGGTCCTGCGGCGGACCGGGGCCGGCATCTGAGCGGGCTACCATCGCCGACGTGTCGAACGGCAGTACTCCCCCTCCGCACCGCCGCCTGCGCGGCACCCTCCTCGTCGTCGTGGCCGCTGTGGTGGTCATCGGCGTGGGGGGCTGGCTGGTCTGGCGGTCGCCGGGGTCCGGCGGCGAGCCGTCCCGGGCGGGCCGGCCCTCGGAGGGCCGGTCGCCGGGGCACATATCCGGCGGCACGGCCGGACCCGGCGACGGCGGCCACGGCTCCCGGGGCGGCGACGCGGGCACGGGCGGTGCGCACCACGGACTCAAGGGCAAGGTCGTGGTGATCGACCCCGGCCACAACCCGCACAACCGCGACCACGGCGAGAAGATCGCCCGGCAGGTGGACATCGGCAACGCCCACAAGGAGTGCGACACCACCGGCACCTCCACCGACGACGGTTACGCCGAGGCGTCCTTCACCCTCGACGTCGCCCGCCGCGCCCGCACCCTCCTCCGGGCCGCGGGCGCCAAGGTCGTGTTCACCCAGGACGGCGACCGCCCGTACGGGCCGTGCGTGGACGAACGCGCCGCCCTCGGCAACAAGGCGCACGCCGACGCCGTGCTCTCGCTGCACGCCGACGGCTCGGGCGCCGGCAACCGCGGCTTCCACGTCATCCTCCCGGCGCGCGTCACGGACGGCCCGGCCGACACCGCCACGATCGTGGCGCCCTCGCGACGGCTGGGCGAACGGCTCGCCGACCGCTTCCACGCGGTCACCGGAAGCCCGCGTTCCAATTACATCGGCGAAGGCACCGGGCTCGACGTACGTTCCGATCTCGGCGGCCTCAACCTCTCCACCGTGCCGAAGGTGTTCATCGAGTGCGGCAATATGCGCGATCCGAAGGACGCCGCGCAATTGACCGACGCCCGGTGGCGGCAGAAAGCGGCCCGTGGGATCACCGAGGGCATTACGGACTTCTTGACGCACTGACCGGAGCGCCGGCCCACGGCCCCGAAACCCACCCGATACCGGATCCGATACGCCGCACCGATAGCGCGGGATACGAACAGGACGGCCCACAGGATTCGGCGATAGGTTCCCCTTTACGATGGGTGGCCACCGCCGTGCCTCGCACTGCGCGCACCGCGACAGCGACGACCGGACCCACGAAACCGACAAAGGACCCTTACGTGAACATCCGCTCCCTCACTCGAGGCGACGGCGTGGTGATCGGAGCAGCGGTGTTGCTGTTCATCGCCTCGTTCCTCGCGCTCTCCGGCGGCCCGGACTGCTCCGGCGCGCTCGCCAAGTACTGCGAAGCCCAGGACTACTCCAGCATCAACGCCTGGGATGCGCTGAGCACCCTCATGAGCGTGTACCTGGCCGGGGTGATCGGTGCGGCAATCATCATCGTCAGCCGGGCGCTGCCGCAGTCGCAGCAGCGCAAGGTCGCCGGTCTCGACCTCGCCCAGTTCGGTGTCGCCCTCACCGTGTTCGCGGCCTGGACTGCACTGTGGACCATCATCGGCGCGCCGAGCGCCGGTGCCGGCCTGATCATCGGCCTGATCGCCACCCTGGCCCTGGCCGGTGCCGCCGTCGCCACGCCGCTCGTGCCGCCGCTCCAGGCCGCCCTGGTCGGCGCCCCGAAGCCGCAGGCCGCCCCCTACGGGGCGGGCCCCAACCCGGGTTACGGCTACCCCGGCGCCCAGCAGCAGGCGGGCCACGGCTACGGCTACCCGGGCGGCCAGCAGCAGCCCCAGCCCGGCCAGTCCTACGGCCAGCAGGCCCCGGCCGACGCCACGGGCGGCGGTCAGACGGCAGCCGTCCCCGCGGGAGCCACCCCCGCGGCCGCCGCCCCCTCGGACTTCGCGCCGTTCTGGTTCGCGGTGCCCGTCGCGCGTCCGCTGTACGGCGAGGACGGCTCTCCGGCGCCGATCGCCGAACTGGCGCCCGGCACCTGGTACCTCGCGGTGGAGCAGCGCGGCCAGGCCCTGATCGCCCAGACCCAGGACGGCCGTCGCGGCGTCCTGCAGGACACCACCGGTATCCAGCGCGGCTGACACCGGACGCACAACGGTCCTTTCCCGGCCCCTCGCCCCTACGGGCGGGGGGCCGTTGCGCTGCCGACGGGCCGTTGCGTCCTGGGCGGGCCGGCCGTACAGTGCGCGGACACGCATTGATCTGACGCATCGTCAGCACCCGGTTCCCGGGGCCGGCCACCGCCGAAGGGGCGATCAGCATGCGACTCGGTCTGCAACTGGGCTACTGGGGGCGCGGCCCGGACCCCCGGCACCTCGAACTCGCCCGCGAGGCCGAGCGGCTGGGCTACGACTCGGTGTGGACCGCGGAGGCCTGGGGCTCGGACGCCTTCACCGCGCTCACCTGGATCGCCGCCCACACCTCGCGCATCAAACTGGGCACCGGTATCGCGCAGATGGCGGCGCGCACGCCCACCGCCACCGCGATGCACGCCCTCACCCTCGACCATCTGTCCGGCGGGCGGCTGCTGCTGGGCCTGGGGCTCTCGGGGCCGCAGGTCGTCGAGGGGTGGTACGGGCGGCCGTTCCCCAAGAGCCCGCTGACCGCCACCCGCGAATACGTGGACGTGATCCGCCAAGTCCTGCGCCGGGAGGGGCCGGTGGCCTCGGACGGGCTCTTCCACCCGCACCCCTACCGCGGCGCGGACGGCACCGGCCTCGGCAAACCCCTCAAGCCCATCACCCACCCGCTGCGCGCCGGGCTCCCCCTCCTGCTGGGCGCGGAAGGCCCCAAGAACATCGCCCAGACGACCCGGATCGCGGACGGCTGGCTGCCGCTGTACTGGTCGCCGCGGCGCACCGACGTCTACCGGGCGTCGCTGGCGGATGCCCCGGAGGGGTTCCTCATCGCGCCCATGGCACGCGCCGTGGTCTGCGACGACGTCGCCGAGGGGCTGTTGCCGGTCAAGGCGATGCTCGGCTTCTACATCGGCGGGATGGGGCACGCCGCCAGGAACTTCCACGCCGACCTGATGGCACGGATGGGCTTCGAGGACGAGGCCCGGCAGGTGCAGCGGCTCTTCCTCGAAGGCCGCAGGGAAGAGGCCGTACGCGCCGTCCCGGACGGCTTCGCCGACGAGATCTCGCTGGTCGGCCCGCGCGAACGGATCGCGGAGCGCCTGGACTTGTGGCGCGCCGGACCGGTCACCGACCTGCTGGTCACCGCCCAGGACCCGCATACGCTCCGGGTCCTGGCCGAGCTCAACTCCTGACCGCGGCCGGGTCGTTCACCCGAAGGTCGCCCACTCGAGCCACTGGTCGAGCAGGGCGCGCTCGCCCAGCACCTCGACGCGGTCGCTGTCGGCGGGCAGCCGGCGGTAGAGGACCTGGAGCACATCGGTGAGGGGGCCGCGCAGCGCGACCGCCGCCTTTTCGTGGGTGCGGCGGTGGGCGGGCGCCGCTCCCGTGAGGTCGAGCAGCCACTCGGCGTCCAGGCCGGGCGGGGCGTCGGTGGCGTGGACGTGAATCGTCCGGCCGGGGCCGAGCAGCTCTCCCCCGCGCTCGGCGAAGCGGGCCACCACCATCGGCAGTTCGCCGATCTGCAGCCACTCCTCCAGACAGTCCGCGGCCACCGGCGCGGGGACGTCGAAGGGGACACCGGCGGCCAGCGCGGCATCGGCCCGGTGAATCACCGTCTCATGGACCATCCGGCGGGCCCAGAAGCCCGTGTTCCGGGCCGTCGTCCAGCTCCAGACCTCCGTGTCGGGGCCGGCCTCGCGCAGCGCGGCCACGGTCTGCTCGACGCCCTCCGCCAGCCAGGCCTCGAGCGCCGCCGCGCCCTTGTCCTCGGGTCCGGCGCCCCCGGGGACGTCCGCGGGGTCGACGCTCTCCGACGCGCGGGTGGCGACGATCGTGCCGGTCCAGCGGTGCGCACCGCCCACGTGCCGGGCGAGGTCGGCCAGCGTCCAGTCGGGGCAGGTCGGCACGGTCGCCGAGAGATTGGCGGTCCGCACGATCTCCCGGAACCTGTCGGTCTCGGCGAGGAGCGCGGCGCAGTATTCCTCGTGGGTGAGGGAGCCTTGGAGTGTCATACGTCGCACAGTAGTGCGCCCGCCACGGTTCTTCCTCTCCTTTTGGCGCGCCCCCGCCGCCCCCCTACCGGCAGCAGTCCGGATCGAGCCCCGTCGGCAGCCGCTCGCCCCCGAAGACCGAGGTGGTGGCCTCGTCGCCGCCCAGCGCCGCCACCGCGAGCAGCAGCGAACCGGCCGTCCAGGAGGTGAGTTCGCGAGGCCAGACCGCGTCGTCGTCGAAGACGTAGCCGGTCCAGTACATGCCGTCCTCGGCGCGGAGGTGCTGCATCCACTTGAGGATCTGTACGGCCCGCTCGGACTCCCCCATCGCCCAGAGCGCGAGCGCCAGTTCCGCGCTCTCCCCGCCGGTGACCCAGGGGTTGGGCAGCACACAGCGCACACCCAGGCCGGGCACGACGAACTGTTCCCACTCCGCGTCGATGCGCTCCCTGGCCGCCGCACCGCGGACCGCACCGCCCAGGATCGGGTAGTACCAGTCCATGGAGTAGCGGGCCTTATCGAGGAACCGCTCGGGGTGGCTGCGTATCGCATGGCCGAGGCTGCCGACCGCCAGTTCCCAGTCGGGCTGGGGCTCCTCGCGCTGTTCGGCGAGGGCGAGCGCGCAGCGCAGTGCCTGGTATATGGAGGAGGAGCCGGTCAGCAGCGCCTCATTGACGGGCGTGCCGTCGTCCTCGCGCTTCCAGCCGATCTCACCGCCGGGCTGCTGGAGGTCCAGGACGAAGGTGATCGCCGCGTGGACGGCGGGCCACATGCGGTCGAGGAAGGCCTCGTCGCCGGTGGACAGGAAGTGGTGCCAGACGCCGACCGCGAGATAGGCGCAGAAGTTGGTCTCCCGGCCGCGGTCGGTGGGTGCCGCGGCGTCCCCGTCGGCGTAGGCCGCGTACCAGGACCCGTCCGGGTTCTGATGCCGCGCCAGCCAGTCGTACGCGGCCTCGGCGCGCTCGTGTTCACCGGCCGCGTCCAGGGCCATGGCGGCCTCGGTGTGGTCCCACGGGTCGAGGTGGTGGCCCCGGAACCAGGGGATCGCGCCGTCCGAGCGCTGGACCGCCAGGATGCCGGCCACCGTGCGGGCCGCCTGTTCGGCCGTGAGCACCCCCGGCAGCACGAGCCGTTCGGTACGTCCGGGACTTGTCACTTGGCGGCCCCGGCGGAGTTCTTGGCGGCGGACTTGGCGGCCGGCTTGGCAGTGGACTTGGCGGCGGACGTCCGGGAGGCGGACGTGGCGGGAGCCTTGGTGCCGGACACGGTGCCGGACTTGGCGCCGCGGGCGGGCTTACGGGCCGGGGCCGGGGACTCGGCCGCCGGCTTCGCGGCCTCGGCGGCCGGGGTGGCGGCCTCGGCGGGCTCGCTCGCCTCGGTGGCGGCGGGCTCGGTGACGGCGGCCTCGGCCACGGCCGCCCCGGGAAGGTGCGGCTTGGTGGCGTAGACGACGAAGCTCTTGCCGATGACGGGGTTGAGCGCCCGCTCGGCGAGCCGGGTGGCCAGCGGCTTCTTCATGATGTCCCAGACCAGCAGCTTGTGGTACGCCTGCACCGGCAGCGCCTTGTCGTTGTCCACCCCGAAGGCGCATTTCAGCCACCAGTAGGGGCTGTGCAGCCCGTGCGCATGGTGGGTGCCGTACGGCTCCAGTCCGGCTTCCCGCATCTTGCCGAGGAGTTCGTCGCCGCGGTAGATGCGGATATGGCCGCCCTCGACCTCGTGGTAGGCGTCGCTGAGCGTCCAGCAGACCTTCTCGGGGCCGTAGCGCGGGACGGTGACGGCGATCCGGCCGCCGGGACGCAGCACCCGGACCATCTCGGCGAGCACGCCCTTGTCGTCCGGGATGTGCTCCATGACCTCGGAGATGATCACGACGTCGAAGCTGTCGTCGGGGAACGGCAGGTTCAGCGCGTCACCCTCCATGGCGGTGGCGGAGGCGCCCGCCGGAGCCTCGCCCGCCTCCTCCATCGCGGCGAACCACTTGGCGACCTCGCGGATCTCCTCGCCGTTCTGGTCGAGGGCGACGACCTGCGCGCCGCGCCGGTAGCACTCGAAGGCATGCCGGCCGGCGCCGCACCCCAGGTCGAGCACGCGGTCGCCCGGGGCGAGCGGGAAACGGGAAAAGTCGACGGTCAGCACGGCGTTCAGCTTTCGTCCGGCGGTGGGTGGCGGTGGTGGCTGCGGAAAGAACTACGGGCCGGGCAGGGGTGCTAGACGTGACCGGCGGTGGTCGGCGCGGGCGCGGCGCCGGCGGACGTGGCCCGCGGAGAGGTCCGGGCGGCGGCCCGGTCGCCCTGGAGGGCGATGGCCTCGCGGTAGCGCTCGGCGGTGCCGAGGGCGGCCTGGCGCCAGGTGAAGCGGGCCAGCACCCGTTCCCGGCCGGCCGCGCCGAGCCGCCGGCGCAGCGTCGCGTCGCCCAGGAGCCGGAGCAGTCCGCCCGCCAGCGCACCGGCATCGCCCGGCGGCACCGCGAGGCAGGTCTCGCCGTCAGGACCGGCGACCTCGGGGATGGCGCCGCCGGTGGTGGCCAGCAGCGGGGTGCCGGTGGCCATCGCTTCGGCCGCGGGCAGCGAGAAGCCCTCGTAGAGGGAGGGGACACAGGCGATCTGGGCGCTGCGCACCAGGTCGACGAGTTCGGCGTCGGTGATGCCCTTGACGAATTCGATGGCGCCGGACAGCCCGAGCCGTTCGATGGCGGCGGCCACCGGCCCGTCGTCGGCGCGCTTGCCGACGACCACCAGATGCGCGTCGGGGTTCTCGGTGCGCACCTTGGCGAGCGCCTCGACCAGGTGGATCAGACCCTTGAGGGGCACATCGGCACTGGACGTCGTGACGATCCGGCCCGGCACCTCGGCGACCGAGGCATCTGGCGAGAACAGGTCGGTGTCGGCGCCGATATGGACGACATGGATGCGGCCTGCGGACACCCCCAGGTCGTCGACGATCTCCTGACGGGAGGAGCCGGAGACGGTCAGCACCGACGGCAGCCGCCGGGCGACGCGCTTCTGCATCCGGGTGAAGCCGTACCAGCGGCGGACGGAGGCGCGGCGCTTCCAGCCGTCGGCGGCTTCCAGGTCGAGCCGCCGGTCGACGGTGATGGGGTGGTGGATGGTGGTGACCAGCGGGGCGCCGAGCGCGCCGGGGCCGCCGAGCAGGCCGTAACCGAGGGTCTGGTTGTCGTGGACGACGTCGAACTGGCCGCGGCGGGCGGCGAGATGGCGCCGGGCCCGCAGGGAGAAGGTCAGCGGCTCGGGGAAGCCGCCGGTCCACATCGTGCCGACTTCGAGGGCGTCGATCCAGTCGCGGTACTCGCCGGGCTTCGGCGTGCGGAACGGGTCCGGCTGGCGGTAGAGGTCCAGGCTGGGCAGCTCGGTCAGGGTCACCCCGTCGTCGAGGACGGGGTAGGGCTGGGCACCGATGACCTCGACGGTGTGGCCGAGCCGGGCCAGTTCGCGCGAGAGGTGGCGTACATAGACACCCTGACCGCCGCAGAACGGGTTTCCCTTATACGTGAGCATCGCGATGCGCAGGGGACGCTCACCGTTCGACGGGGCGGAGGCCGAGGAGGCCTCTGCGGGGCGAGGCGCGGCTGCCTGGACGGCCTCTGCGGTCACGCTCGGCCCCCTTCTCACTGGACTTTCGCCGGAGCGTAACCGCTGGCGGTAATCTAGAACAAGTTTCAGAACTGATTGGCTACTCATCAGTTCACCGAGCTTCGAATCTACCGGCCGAGAACGATGCGAAAAGAGCCGCACCAGGTGATTCGCGCCACCACCCGCCCCCCTGCCATGCTGTGCCGATCACACCACCGGCACTCGCCGCATCGCGGACGGAATGCCACGGAATGGGAAATATGACTACGGAATCCAAGGCGGCCAGGCCGACGCTTCCCGCGAGTCCTCCCCTGACCGAGCGTCAGGAGGCCCGACGCCGCCGCATCCTGCACACCAGCGCCAAGCTGGCGTCCCGTGGCGGTTTCGACGCCGTGCAGATGCGCGAGGTCGCCGAGTCCTCGGGCGTCGCGCTCGGCACCCTCTACCGGTACTTCCCCTCCAAGGTGCATCTGCTGGTCGCCACCATGCAGGACCAGCTCCAGCACATGCACGAAACGCTGCGCAAGCGCCCGCCGTCGGAGCAGGACCCGGGCGCCCGGGTCGCCCAGACCCTGATGCGCGCGTTTCGCGCCCTGCAGCGCGAACCGCACCTCGCGGACGCGATGGTGCGCGCGCTGACCTTCGCCGACCGTTCCGTCAGCCCCGAGGTCGACACCGTCTCCCGGCTGACCACCGCGATCATCCTCGACGCGATGGCCCCGCCCGTCGCCCACCACCACCCTTCGCAGGAGCTGGCGCGCCCCTCCATCTCGGCCACCCCCGAACAGCTCTCCGCGGTCCGGGTCATCGAGCACACCTGGCACTCGGCACTGATCACCTGGCTGTCGGGGCGGGCCTCGATCGCCCAGGTGAAGATAGACATCGAGACGGTGTGCCGGCTGATCGACCTCACGGCACCCGGGGCGGAGCGCTAGCGTCCCGAGGAGGAGCGCCGGCGGGCCCGGGGCGGAGCGCTAGCGGCCCCGGGCGGAACGCCGGCGGCCCGAGGGAGCGCTGGCCGCCCGGGGCGGCCGCGGGCGTCGCCACGGGCGGCCACGGACGAGCCCGCTGCGGGCGTTCATCTCCCTGCCGGGAGGGGTAGTTGGCCCGCAAGGGGCCCACCGACCCCCTACGGGACCACCACTCCGCGCCCCTACGGGCCCCCGCCGCCGCCCCGCGCCCCGCCCCCTCACTCCTCCGGCGGGAAGACCACCTCGTCACTGCCGGCCACGGTCAGGGTGATCGCCTCCACGGGGCACGCCTCGGCCGCCGCCAGCACGCCCTCGTCGGCATCCGTCTCCGGCGCCACCGGGTGCGACTGCCGGGCCGAGTCCAGCCGGAAGCCGTCCGGCGCCGTGCCGGCGCACATCCCGGACCCGATGCAGATACTCCGGTCCACCACCACCCGCCAGCGGTCCCCCATCAGGCACCGGCCGGCAGGTGGATCATCTTGTGCTCCAGGTAGGCACCGAAGCCCTCGGGCCCGAACTCCCGCCCGATACCGGAGTTCTTGTAGCCGCCGAACGGGCCGAGCATGTCGATGCTGAAGGTGTTCACCGAGTACGTACCGGTGCGCACCTGCCGGGCGACGTCGATGCCGCGGTCGACGTCGGCCGTCCACACCGAGCCGGAGAGCCCGTAGTCGGAGTCGTTGGCGATCCGTACCGCCTCGGCCTCGTCGTCGTACGGCAGCAGGCAGATGACCGGGCCGAAGATCTCCTCGCGGGCGATGCGCATGGAGTTGGCGACCTCGCCGAAGAGGGTCGGCTCGACGTACCAGCCCGTCGGCTGCCCCTCGGGGCGGCCGCCGCCGGTGAGGACCTTGGCGCCCTCCTTCCGGCCGAGCTCGATGTAGTCCAGCGAACGCTGCTGCTGCCGACGGGCGACCAGCGGGCCGAGTTCGGTGGCCGGATCCAGCGGGTCGCCGACGGTGAGCGCGGACGCCGCCGCGGTGAACCGGTCGGCGATCTCGTCGTAGTGGCTGCGCGGCGCGAGGATCCGCGTCTGTGCCACACACGCCTGGCCGTTGATCATCCAGGCGAACGGCGCGATACCGGCCACCGCCGCGTCCAGATCGGCGTCCGGCAGGATCACCGCGGCGGACTTCCCGCCCAGCTCCAGCGTGACCCGGCTCAGGTTGCGGGCCGCGACCTCCATGACCCGCTTGCCCGCCGCCACCGAGCCGGTGAACGACACCTTGTCCACGCCCGGGTGCCCGACCAGGTACTCGCTCACCTCGCGGTCCGCCGGGAGGATCGACAGCACGCCCGCCGGCAGTCCGGCCGCGGCCACGATCTCCGCGAGCAGATACGCGTCCAGCGGGGTCTCCGGCGACACCTTGAGCACCACCGAGCAGCCGGCCAGCAGTGCCGGCGCGAGCTTGGCGGCGGCGGTGAACTGCGGGACGTTCCACGGCACCACCGCCGCGACCACCCCGGCCGGCTCCCGCCGTACCAGCAGCGGCCCCAGCACCCCGTCCCGCCGCTCCTCGAACGGGAAGTCCCCGGCGACGGTCAGTGCCGCGTCCCACGCCAGCATCGCGGCCAGCGACTGCACCATGACACCGGAGGTGAACGGCGTGCCGTTCTCGGAGCTGATGACCTTGGCGATCTCCTCGCTGCGGGCCGCGAAGGCGTCCTTGATACGGGTCACCACCGCGATCCGGTCCGCCAGCGGGGCGTTCGCCCACACCCCGGAGTCGAACGAGGTACGGGCCGCGGCCACCGCACGGTCGACATCGGCCCGCGAGGCGTGCGGCACCCGGCCGATGACCTGTTCGGTGTGCGGCGAGACGACCTCGATCACGTCCCGGCCGGCCGGATCGGCCCACTCACCGCCTATATAGAGCTGTCCGTGCTCGACGAGGTCGCTCATCGCTGCCGCCTCCTGCGGGTTGGCCGCCTGTTCAACGATCCCTGACGGTTCGGTTCCTGGACGGTTCCTGGGCGGTTCCTGACGGGCCCGGACGGTCCCCGGGAGGGCCCGACCCGGGACGTGGCATGTCCTGAACGGGCCGTGCGGTGCCCTGGACGGGGCCCGGATGTCCACCTCCGGGATCAGCCCTGATACATCATCAAAAACCGTCACTGCACCGGGAACTGATACCAGTTCTAGTTGAAGGAGTCCACAGCGCGCGGCCGAATCCTCACCCCGACGGAGCGCGCCCCAACTCCCGTGGACGGAAGGACCACTTCACGCCGCATTGAAACCAGTTCTAGTTATAGTGAGGGCCGGGGACCAGGTGTATGCCACACCGAGAGGGGACCGGGATGACGCCACAGGTGACCGACCACAAGGGCGGGGTGTGGAGCATCGCCGTCCCGATCCCGGACAACCCGCTCGGCCACACCCTCGTCCATCTGCTGGAGACCGACCGCGGACCGGTCCTCATCGACACCGGCTGGGACGACCCGGACTCCTGGGACACCCTCGTCGCCGGCGTCAGCGCCTGCGGCTTCGCCCTCGCGGACCTCCACGGCGTCCTGATCACCCACCACCACCCCGACCACCACGGCCTCTCGGGCAAGGTGCGGGAGGCCTCGGGCGCCTGGATCGCGATGCACGCGGCGGACGCCGCCCTCGTCCATCGCACCCGCAAGGCCGAACCGGGCCGGTGGCTCGACCACCTCACCGTCAGGCTCGCGGCCGCGGGCGCACCGGACGAGCATCTGGCGCCGCTGCGGGAGGCGCGCGCCCGAGGAGGTGGCCGGAGGTTTCCGGGGCAGGGGGCCGCGCTGCCGGACCGCGACATCGACCCCGGCGAGCTGCTCGACCTGCCGGGGCGCCGGGTGCGGGCCATCTGGACACCGGGACACACCCCGGGCCATGTGTGCCTCCACCTGGAGGAGGAGCACCCCTCGGGGCGGTCCCGCGGCTTCGGCCGGCTCTTCTCCGGTGACCATCTCCTCCCGGGGATCACCCCGCACATCGGCCTGTACGAGGACCCGGAGGACGAGGGCGGCGCCTCCTCGAACGGAGGCGGGAGCCCGGACGGGGGTTCCCCGGGCCGGTACGGAGCGGGGAGCCCGGGAGAGGCGCTCGATCCCCTGGGCGACTATCTCGACTCCCTCGCGCGCATCGGCCGGCTCGCCCCCGCCGAGGTGCTGCCCGCCCACCAGCACGCCTTCACCGACGCCGGCGGACGCGTGCGCGAGCTGCTCGCCCACCACGAGGCGCGGCTCGCCCATCTGCGGGAGCTGCTCCGCGAGCCCCGTACGCTCTGGCAGCTCGCCATGGCCATGGAGTGGAACCGGCCCTGGGAGCAGATCCCTTACGCCTCCCGCAACATCGCCGTCTCGGAGGCCGAGGCCCATCTGCGGCGCCTGGTGCGGCAGGGGCGGGCGGAGCGGGTGCCGGGGTCCTCTCCGGTGCGGTACCAGGCGGTGTGAGCCGCGGCACGGCCGGTCCGCGCCCGGTCCGCACCCTGCCCACGGCCGATCCGCACCCGGTCCGCACCTGGTCCGCGGCCGGCCCACGTCCGGTCCGGTCCCGGCCCGGTTCCGGCTCGTACGGGCGAGCGAATGGCCGGCCGGGCGCCGGTTAAGGTATGCGGGACAACTTCATCCGTACCCGATCGGGGAAAGCCGGTGGAAATCCGGCGCTGACCCGCAACCGTGAGGACGGCCCGTCCGCACCGCGCCCCGGCCCGGTGGGGGGGGCCGGACGAGCCGGAGCACCCGAGGGGCACGACCAAGGCTCGCGCCACCGGAACCGCCCATCCGTGCGGCCGGCCGGTGCGCGGCACCGTCGAGGTATACGGAGCTGAGCCCGGTGCCACCGCGGCCGATTCCCGGATCGGGGCGCGGGCGGCCGGCCGAGCGCGGCTGCGTAGCATCGCCGCGACCCGACCCGAGAGGCACCGACCCGATGGCCCCCATGGCTCACCAGGCTTCCTTGACGCATTCCGTCGCCTTCCTGGCGCGCCGCGCCGCCACGGCGCTGGCGGCCGTGGCGGTGCTGGGCGCGGCCGCTGCCCCCGCCGCGTACGCCGACGCGGCGTCCGCCTCCCCCAAGAAGCTGCCCGACGGTCTGTACGGCACCAAGGACCCGCAGTACGACGGGGTCTGGCGGCAGTCGCTCGCGCTGCTGGCCCAGGACACCGTGGGCATCCGCCCCGCCCCGTCCGCCGTGAAGTGGCTGGCCGGTCAGCAGTGCGCCGACGGTTCGTTCACCGCCTTCCGGGCGGCGCCGGGCACACCGTGCGACGCCAAGACCGGGCGGGACACCAACCAGACGGCCGCGGCGGTGCAGGCACTGGCCGCGCTGGGCGGGCACGGCGACACCGTGCGCAAGGCCGTGGGCTGGCTGAAGTCGGTGCAGAACGACGACGGCGGCTGGAGCTCGATGGCCGGCTCGGCCAGCGATGCCAACTCCACCTCCGTGGTCATCGGCGCCCTCGCGGCGGCGGGCGAGAAGCCCGGGTCCGTGACGTCGGAGAAGGGCGGCAAGACCCCCTACGACGGGCTGCTCACCTTCCGGCTGGGCTGCGAGGAGAAGGAGGGCGCGCGCGGCGCCTTCACCTTCCAGCTCAAGGGCGCGGCCCCGAACGCGGACGCCACCGCGGCCGCCGCGACCGGAGCGCTCGGCAAGGGCTTCGTCGTCGAGCCGGCCGGTCCGGGCGCAACCGCCCCGGTCGAGCCGCTGAACTGCAAGGGCGGCGAGGACAAGAAGGCGGGCAGCGATCCGGCGCGGGCCGCGGAGGGCGGCGACGGCTACCTCGTCGCCCAGCTCGACAAGAACGGGCAGCACCTGCTCTCGGCGATGCCGGGCGCGGAGCAGCAGCCCGACGTCGGCAACACCGCCGACGCCGTGGTGGCGCTGGCGGCCGGCGGGCACGGCGCCGCCGCCGCGAAGCCGCTGAAGTGGCTGGAGAAGAACGCGGCGGACTGGGCGAAGCAGAACGGCCCCGCCGCGTACGCACAGCTGGTGCTGGCCGCGCACGCCACCGGCACCGACCCGCGCTCCTTCGGCGGCACCGACCTGGTGGCCGCGCTCAACGCCACCGGACCGAAGCCGGCCGCCGCGGCGAAGAAGGACTCCGACGAGGGCGGTTCCCAGGACGACGGCGGCCTGGGCGTGCCCTGGGTCATCGGCATCGGCCTCGCCATCGGCGCCGGCGTCGGCTTCCTGCTGAGCAGCCGTAAGAAGAACCGGCTGTGAGGCGGCGCGCCACGATCGCCGGGGCGGCACTGCTGGCCGGGGCGGTCACCGGCCTGGCCGCCGGGCCCGCCCGGGCACAGGAGTACCGCTACTGGTCCTTCTGGCACGGCAAGGGCAGCTCCTGGGCGTACGCCACCGAAGGGCCGGCCACGCTGCGGCCGGCCGACGGGGAGGTGGCGGGCTTCCGCTTCACCGTCAGCGCGGACTCCGCGGCGGCCAGCAGGCCCCGGGCGGCCGCCGGTTTCGACGCGATCTGCCACGGCACCCCGGCGCAGGACGGCCGCAAGCGGATCGGCGTCGTCATCGACTTCGGCACCGCGGCGGACGCCCCCGGCGGCGAACGGCCGCCGAAGGCCAGGACGGAGTGCGCCCAGGTGTCCGAGGACGCCTCGGCGGGCGAGGCGCTGGCGGCGGTCGCCCGGCCGCTGCGCTACGACTCCAGCGCCCTGCTGTGCGCCATCGTCGGCTATCCGAAGGCGGGGTGTGCGGACCAGGTGAAGGGGGCGAAGGAGCCCGCGTCGTCCGGCGCGCCGTCCTCGGGCACGGCGGCGGACGGCGCCGACGCGAGCGGCGGGGGCGACGGCGGCCCGTCCGCCGGGCTGATCGGTGGTGTCGCGGCCGTCGTCGTACTGGGCGCGGCGGCGGTGTGGCAGGCGCGCCGCCGGCGCGGATGAGCGCCCCGCAGGCGACCCGTACCACCGCGCTGCACGCCGGCGCCTGGTGGCTGTGGGCGCTCGGCCTGGCCACCGCGGCCTCCCGCACCACGAATCCGCTGCTGCTGGGGCTGCTGGTGGGGGTGGCCGGCTATGTCGTCGCGGCCCGCCGTACGGATGCGCCATGGGCCCGTTCGTACGGCGCGTTCGTCAAGGTCGGCCTGGTCGTGATCGCCGTCCGGCTGCTCTTCGCCTTCGTCCTCGGCTCGCCCATCCCCGGTACGCACACCCTGGTCACGCTCCCCGAAGTGCCGCTGCCCGACTGGGCGAAGGGCGTCCGGATCGGCGGGCGGGTCACCGCCGAGGGCATGGTATTCGCGCTGTACGACGGGCTGAAACTGGCCACCCTCCTCGTCTGCGTGGGAGCCGCCAACGCGCTGGCCAACCCGGCCCGGCTGCTGAAGTCGCTGCCCGGTGCGCTCTACGAGGCGGGCGTCGCGGTCGTCGTCGCGATGACCTTCGCGCCGAATCTGGTCGCCGACGTGCAGCGGCTGCGGGCCGCGCGCCGGCTGCGCGGCCGCCCCGACCGCGGTTTCAGGGCGCTCCTCCAGGTCGGGCTGCCGGTCCTGGAGGGGGCGCTGGAGCGCTCGGTGGCGCTGGCCGCGGCCATGGACGCGCGCGGCTACGGCCGCAGCGCCGAAGTGCCGCCCGCCGTACGGCACCTCACCTCCGTCCTGACGCTCGGCGGGCTGCTCGGCATCTGCGCCGGGACGTACGGGCTGCTGGGCGACACCGGCGGCGGCTACGGGCTGCCGCTGCTGCTCGCCGGGCTCGCGGCGGCGCTCGCCGGGCTGTGGCTCGGCGGCCGCCGGTCGGTGCGCAGCCGCTACCGGCCCGACCGGTGGGGCGTCCGCGCCTGGCTGGTGGCGGGTTCCGGGATCGCCGTCGCCGCCCTGATGATCTGGGCGAACGGCTACGCGCCCGCCGCCCTGCACCCGCCCGCGGTCCCGCTCACCGCCCCCGTCCTCCCCCTCTGGCCGGCCGCCTCCGTCCTCGTCGGCCTGCTGCCCGCGTTCGTCGCCCCGCTCCCGGCGCGCACGGACCGGGCGGGCCGGACGGACCGCATGGACCGGGCCGCGTCCCGTGGCCGTGCCCCCGCTGTCGATCCGCGCATGAAGGAGCCCACCCCGTGATCCGGTTCGAGCAGGTCTCGGTGACCTACGGCGACGCCACGGCGCCCACCGTCCAGGGCATCGACCTGACCGTCCCCGAGGGCGAACTGTGCCTGCTGGTGGGCCCCTCCGGCGTCGGCAAGTCCACCGTCCTGAACGCCGTCTGCGGCCTGGTCCCGCACTTCACCGGCGGCACCCTGCGCGGCCGGGTCACCGTCGACGGCCGGGACACCCGCACCCATCAGCCGCGCGAACTGGCCGATGTCGTGGGCACGGTGGGCCAGGACCCGCGGGCGCACTTCGTCACCGACACCGTCGAGGACGAACTCGCCTACGGCATGGAGTCGCTCGGCCTCGCCCCCGAGGTGATGCGCCGCCGTGTCGAGGAGACCCTGGACCTGCTGGGCCTGGCCGAGCTGCGCGACCGCGCCATCGCCACCCTCTCGGGCGGCCAGATGCAGCGGGTGGCGATCGGCTCGGTCCTCACCACCCACCCGAAGGTCCTGGTCCTCGACGAGCCGACGTCGGCACTCGACCCCGCCGCCGCCGAGGAGGTCCTCTCCGTCCTCCAGCGCCTGGTGCACGACCTCGGCACCACGGTCCTGTTGGCCGAACACCGCCTGGAGCGGGTGGTCCAGTACGCCGACCAGGTCATCCTGCTCCCCTCCCCCGGCGCGCCCCCGGTCATCGGCACTCCCGCCGACGTCATGGCCGTCTCCCCCGTCCACCCCCCGGTCGTCGCCCTCGGCCGCCTCGCGCGCTGGTCACCCCTCCCCCTGTCCGTCCGCGACGCCCGCCGCAGGGCCGCGCCCCTGCGCGAGCGGCTGGCGGGGGTCACGCCACCGGCGCCGGAGGCGGGCACGGGCGGAGGGCCGGGGAGCGCGCCGGCCGTCCCGGCCCCGGCCTCCGCGGGCTCCCCGGCCGAGGCCGCCGCGGTCGTCTCCGGGCTCGGTGTCCGCCGCGGGCGGACCGAGGCGCTCCACCAGGTGGATCTGACCGTGCGGGGCGGCGAGATGCTCGCCCTGATGGGCCGTAACGGCGCGGGGAAGTCCACCCTCCTGTCCACCCTCGTCGGTCTGCACACACCGTCCTCCGGCACGGTGCGGGTCGGCGGTGTCGTCCCGCACCGCACCGGCCCCCGGGCCCTCCTGCGGCATGTCGGCCTGGTTCCGCAGGAGCCCCGCGACCTCCTGTACGCGGACACCGTCGCGGCCGAGTGCGCCGCCGCCGACCAGGACGCGGGCGCCGCCGCCGGCAGTTGCCGGGCCCTGGTCGGCCGGCTGCTGCCGGACGTCCCCGGCTCCGTCCACCCCCGCGACCTGTCCGAGGGCCAGCGCCTCGCCCTGGCCCTCGCGGTCGTGCTGACCGCCCGCCCCCCGCTGCTCCTCCTCGACGAGCCCACCCGCGGTCTGGACTACGCCGCCAAGGCCCGTCTGGTCGAGGTGCTGCGCGCCCTGGCCGCCGAGGGCCACGCCCTCGTCCTGGCCACCCATGACGTGGAACTCGCCGCCGAGCTGGCCCACCG
Organism: Streptomyces caniferus; assembly: GCF_009811555.1. Taxonomy (GTDB): domain Bacteria; phylum Actinomycetota; class Actinomycetes; order Streptomycetales; family Streptomycetaceae; genus Streptomyces; species Streptomyces caniferus. Next base: position 2,666,994 of record NZ_BLIN01000005.1, read on the forward strand.
GGTGGTGATCCTCGCCGACGGCGAGATCGTCGCCGACGGCCCCACGGAGGAGGTCGTGGTCTCCTCCCCGTCCTTCGCGCCGCAGGTCACCAAGGTGCTCGCCCCGCTGCCCTGGCTGACCGTGCCGCAGGTGGCGCAGGTCCTGGAGGCCACCGCATGAACGCACCCCCGCACCCGCCGGCGGGCGACGGGCCGCGCTCCGGCCGCGGCCGCCGGACCCGTGCCGTACGGCTCGGCCCGCGCTCCGTCGCCGCCCTGGTGCTCATCTCGGCCATCGGCGTGATGGCCTTCGGGTGGCCGCTGCTGGCCGGCTCCGCCTCCGGGCTCGCCCATTCCCAGGACGCGCCCTGGCTGTTCGCCGCGCTGCTGCCGATGCTGCTCGCCGTGGTCGTGGCGACCATTGCCGACACCGGCCTGGACGCCAAGGCCATCGCCATGCTCGGTGTCCTGGCCGCGGCCGGGGCCGCGATGCGTCCGCTGGGAGCGGGGACGGCCGGTATCGAGCCGATGTTCTTCCTGATGGTGCTGTCGGGGCGAGTGCTCGGGCCCGGCTTCGGGTTCGTGCTGGGGTCCGTGGCGATGTTCGCTTCGGCGCTGCTGACCGGTGGTGTCGGGCCGTGGATGCCGTTCCAGATGCTGTCGATGGGCTGGGTGTCGATGGGCGCCGGCCTGCTGCCGGGGGCCATGGAGGCCCCCCCTGCTCGAGCGAAGCCGAGAGCTTGGGGGAGGCTGCGCGGCCGCCGCGAACTGGCCGTGCTCGCCGCCTACGGAGCCGTCTCGGCCCTCCTCTACGGCCTGGTCATGAACCTGCAGGGCTGGCCCTACATCGGCGGCATGGCCTCGGGGGTCTCCTTCGTCCCCGGGGACCCGCTCGACGAGAACCTCGCCCGCTACCTGGCCTACTGCCTCGCCACGTCGCTCGGCTGGGACGTCCCCCGGGCCCTGGTCACCGTGCTCCTCACCTGCACGCTGGGCGGCACCGTCCTCAAGGCCCTGCGCCGCGCCACCCGCCGCGCGGCCTTCGACGTCCCGGTCTCCTTCCCCTCCGAGCAGCCGCCCCGGGGGGCCGCCGGCCCGTGAGCCGGCGCCCCCGTCCCTGCGCCCGCCGGCTCCCCCACGACTACAACCGCTGGATGATCGTCCCCGTCGCCAGCGCCCCGCCCGCGCACATGGTGATCAGGGCGAACTCCTTGTCCCGGCGTTCGAGTTCATGGAGTGCGGTGGTCAGGAGCCGGGCGCCGGTGGCGCCGACCGGGTGGCCCAGGGCGATCGCCCCGCCGTTCACGTTCACCTTCTCCAGGTCCTGCTCGAAGACCTGCGCCCAGGAGAGCACGACGGAGGCGAAGGCCTCGTTGATCTCGACGAGGTCGATGTCCTTGAGCGACATCCCCGCCTTGCCCAGCACGGCGCGGGTGGCGTCGACGGGGCCGTCCAGATGGAAGTGCGGATCGGAGCCGACCAGCGCCTGGGCCACGATGCGGGCCCGCGGCCTGAGCTTGAGGGCGCGCGCCATGCGCTTGGAGGCCCACATCACCGCGGCGGCGCCGTCGGAGATCTGCGAGGAGTTGCCCGCCGTGTGAACGGCGGTCGGCATCACGGGCTTGAGGCCGCCCAGGGCCTCCATGCTGGTGTCGCGCAGCCCTTCGTCGCGGTCCACCAGCCGCCACATGCCCTGTCCGGCGGCCTGTTCCTCCTCGGTGGTGGGGACCTGGACGGCGAACGTCTCCCGTTTGAAGCGCTCCTCGGCCCAGGCGGCGGCCGCCCGCTCCTGGGAGAGCAGGCCGAGCGAGTCGACGTTCTCGCGGGTCAGCCCCCGGTGGCGGGCGATCCGTTCGGCCGCCTCGAACTGGTTGGGCAGGTCGACGTTCCACTCGTCGGGCCAGGGCTTGCCGGGGCCGTGCTTGGAGCCGCTGCCGAGCGGTACCCGGGACATCGCCTCGACCCCGCAGCCGATGCCGATGTCGATGACGCCGGCCGCGACCATGTTGGCCACCATGTGGTTGGCCTGCTGGGACGACCCGCACTGGCAGTCCACGGTGGTCGCGGCGGTCTCGTACGGGAGGCCCATCGCCAGCCAGGCGTTGCGTGCCGGGTTCATGGACTGTTCCCCGGCGTGGGTGACGGTGCCGCCGACGATCTGTTCGACGCAGTCGGGCTGGATGCCCGTACGGGCGAGGAGTTCGCGGTAGGTCTCGCCCAGGAGATAGGCGGGATGCAGGTTGGCGAGCGCGCCACCGCGCCTGCCGATCGGGGTGCGTACTGCTTCGACGATGACGGGTTCCGCGGCCATGACTGACTCGTCCTCTCCTCGCGTCCGCGGGCGTCCCGGCACCCACGGAAGAAGAACTAGTACGCGTTCTAGTTCTGCCACAGTCTTATGAGCCGCCCCCCGCCGCGCAAGGGGCGTGCAACACCCTTGTCCGGAAAGGGAGTCGCCGTGACCCTTGATACTTGTAGAACCGGTTATTACCTTCACCGCGACCCATACCTGATGAACCGTCAGACATCCGGATGGACCAGGAGTCGCCGATGCCATGCCCCGCGTTGCCCGAAGGGTTCGACTTCACCGACCCCGACGTCTATCAGTCCCGCGTTCCGCTCCCCGAGTTCGCGCGGCTGCGGCAGACCGCGCCCGTGTGGTGGAACGCGCAGCCGCACGGCATCGCCGGCTTCGGCGACGACGGCTACTGGGTCGTCACCCGGCATCGGGACGTCAAGGAGGTCTCCACCAAGCCGGAGATCTTCTCCGCGAACCTCAACACCTCGATCATCCGCTTCCAGGCGTCCATGACCCGCGAACAGATCGACGTCCAGAAGCTGATCATGCTGAACATGGACCCGCCCGAGCACACCAGGGTCCGCCAGATCGTCCAGCGCGGCTTCACCCCGCGCGCCATCCGCGCCCTGGAGGGCGCACTGCGCGACCGGGCGGCGCGCATCGTCGCCGAGGCGCGCCGGAAGGGCTCCGGCGACTTCGTCACCGATGTCGCCTGCGAACTCCCCCTCCAGGCCATCGCGGAACTCATCGGCATCCCCCAGGACGACCGGGCCCGGATCTTCGACTGGTCGAACAAGATGATCGCGTACGACGATCCCGAACTGGCCATCACCGAAGAGGTCGGCAGCAACGCGGCCATGGAGCTGATCTCGTACGCGATGAACCTCGCCGCGGCGCGCAAGGAGTGCCCGGCCGACGACATCGTCAGCCGGCTGGTGGCGGCGGAGCACGAGGGGAACCTCGCCTCCGACGAGTTCGGCCTCTTCGTGCTGTTGCTGGCGGTGGCCGGCAACGAGACGACGCGCAATGCCATCACCCACGGGATGCACGCCTTCCTCACCCACCCCGACCAGTGGGAGCTCTACAAGCGCGAGCGCCCCCGGACGGCGGCCGAGGAGATCGTGCGGTGGGCGACCCCGGTGGTCTCCTTCCAGCGGACCGCCACCCAGGACACCGAACTGGGCGGGGCGAAGATCAAGAAGGGGCAGCGGGTGGGGATCTTCTACTCCTCCGCCAACCACGACCCGGAGGTCTTCGACCGTCCCGAGGCCTTCGACATCACCCGGGACCCCAACCCCCATCTGGGGTTCGGCGGCGGCGGCCCGCACTTCTGCCTCGGCAAGTCCCTCGCGGTCCTGGAGATCGACCTGATCTTCCACGCGCTCGCGGACGCCATGCCCGACATCACGCTGGCGGGCGACCCGCGCCGGCTCCGCTCGGCCTGGCTCAACGGCGTCAAGGAGCTGCAGGTGCACTACGGCTGACCGGGGTGGGCGGCGCGCGGCGAAAGCCGGACCAGCGGTATGTCCGAAAACGGTTCCGCCGTCAACCTTGCCAGTCGTCACGGGCAGACTTACATTCAACTCGCCAGTAACACTCGGCAGTTCGGCATTCTCGCGCACCGCTCGGCACCGCGCACCCCCGAGCCGCACGTTCTCCCCCATGTAGACACCTGCCGGCTCCCCCGCGCGTCTCCAGCACCACGCGCACCACGCGCACCCGCATGACCCCCACACGCTTCGGCAGTGCGCTCCACCGCTCTTCGAAGGGGACATACCGCTATGAAGGACGCACACGGCAGACCTGTCACGGGACGTATCAGCTGGCGGAAGTTCGCCGTGCTCTCCGTCCCGGCCCTCGCCGGCACCGCCGCCCTGGGCATCGCCCTGGCCAACGGCGCGCTGGCGGCGTCGTTCGCCGTCTCGGGACAGCAGTTCAAGGTCTCCGCCGACAGCCTCACGGGCAAGGGCTTCGCCCAGTACGGCGGCGTGGACGCGAACGCCAGGGGAGATCTCCTGCCGGTCGCCGTCACCGCCATCAAGACCGCCGAGCTGGACCATCTGTGCCAGTCGGTCGTCACCCACCTGCCGGTCATCGGCGACATCTCGCTCAACCTCAGTGCCGGTACGGGCAGTAAGCCCGTCGAGGCGGCCGACCTCTTCGTCGACGCCACCCAGCTCTCCGGCAATGCGACCTTCCACCAGATCGAGATCGGCCGGGACGCCTCCACCCTCGACAAGGGACCGGACACCGCCCAGGGCATGCAGGACCTCTTCGCCCAGCAGGCCGACGACATCAACATCACCCATCTCCGGCAGACCGCCTGGGCCACCAACGCGGGGACCTTCAAGCTGTCCGGCCTGAACATGAAGATCTCCAAGGGCAAGAAGGAATGCTTCTGACCTGGCGGCGCTGGCGGAGGGGGCGGCCCTTCTGGGGCGGCCTGGCGGCCGTCGTCGCCGGCGCCGAGATCTGTGCCATCCCGCTGGCACCGCTGAAGATCATGCTGCAACAGGGCATCGCCGGCATCCCGTCCGTGCTGATGGGGCTGGTGATGATCGTGATGGGGCTCTCGGCGTGGTTCGCGCCGCACTACCGGGGCCTCGCGGGCGTGCTGACCGTGCTGTGTGCGGCGGCCGCCCTGGTGATGTCCAACCTCGGCGGCTTCCTGATCGGCACCGTCATCGGGATTCTCGGCGGCTCGATGATCTTTGCCTGGCAGCCGGTCGTCCCGCCGGCACCCGAAAACCCCGCCGCACCCGAGGCCGTCGCCGAACCCGGCAGCTCGCCCGAGGCCGTCGCCGGGCCCGGGGGCGGCACGCCCGCACCCAGCGAACCGTAGCCCGCACCGGCCCGCGCCCGCCCGTACGCGTACCCCCACTCCTCGTCCGCGTACGGGACCCGAGCGCTGCCCGCACCACCCGCCGCACCGCTCCCCCGGCACCTCACCCCTCGAAGGAGACCCACGATGACCACGACGCATGCCCGCCACGCCTCCCGTCAGCGCGCCTTACTCACCGCCGGTACCGGGATCGTCGCGGTCCTCGGCCTGTCGCTCGCCATGACGAGTGCGGCGACGGCACAGCCCGCCGCCGCGGCGGCGTCCACGACCGTGACCCCCGCGGGCCACGGCTTCACCGCCACGCTCAGCGGCAAGGCCACCTTCAAGGCCGGTTCGGTGACCGTCAGCTGTACGGTCTCCTCCTCCAGCGGGCAGGTCCCGGCCGCGCCCGGCAACCACAACCCGGCGGGCCCGGTGAGCAGTTCCACCACCCCGGCGACCTACAGTTCCTGCACGACGAGCATGCCCGGCGTCAGCGCGTCCGTCTCCACCTCCGGCGCCTGGGGCGTGGCCATGCAGAACGGGACGCCGGTGACCGCCGGACTGACCATCCCCGTCGGCGGGTTCGTGCTCAAGACCAGCGGCCTTGCGTCCTGCACGGTCACCGCGGCCCCCACCTCGGCGGCCACGGTGAACGGCACCTGGACCAACGGCGCACCCTCCACCCTCGGCTTCACCAATGCCCAGGTGCCGGTGAAGGTGACGGGCGGGTTCGGCTGCCCGACCAGCGCGACCAGTTCGACGTTCAACGCCGTCTACCGGGTCGCCGACACCACCGACCCCGCATCCCAGATCACCGTCACCGGCTGAGCGGCCGGCCACGGGTGGCGGCCGTCGCGGGCGGGCGTCACCCGTAGAGGGCCGCGCGGCGGGCCGCCGCCCGCTCAGCGCACGGCCAGGCCGAAGGCCGTCACCGCGAACAGCGCCACCACGGCGACCGAGCCGCTCAGGACCGCGGTGATCAGCCGTCGCCGCAGGGCCCGGTAGACGCCGTCGTATTCGGTCCGCAGGGCGGCGCTGCGGACCGCGATGCGCTCCAGGTAGGCGCGTGAGGCGTCGCGCTGGTCCTGGCAATAGCGCACCTCCACTTCCCACCGCTGGGAATCGGTGAGCCAGGGCAGGCCGTCGCAGAATTCCTGCGCGCGGGTGCGGGCCCGGTCCTTCTCCGCCTCCCAGAGGAGGAATCCCTCGATCTCGTTGAGGGCCCGCTCCGGATCCAGCTGCATTCCGTCGCCCCTCCGCATTTCCTCGTCCCTCCGCGTGCCCTCGCTCATGTGCGTGCTCCGATGCCGGCGACCGGCGCGTTCCCGGAATCCGCCAGGGCATCGGTCTCCTGCGCGATCTCCGGGTGGTGCAGGTCGAACGCCGGGGATTCGGACCGGATGCGGGGCAGGGTGCGGAAGTTGTGCCGCGGCGGCGGGCAGGACGTCGCCCATTCCAGCGAGCGGCCATATCCCCACGGGTCGTCGGACTCGACCTTCTCGCCGTACTTCGCCGTCTTCCAGACGTTGTAGAAGAACGGCAGCAGGGAGAGCCCGAGGAGGAAGGAGAAGATGCTGGAGACGGTGTTCAGGGCGGTGAATCCGTCGGCGGCGAGATAGTCGGGGATACGGCGGATCATGCCCTCGGCGCCCAGCCAGTGCTGGACGAGGAAGGTGCCGTGGAAGCCCACGAACAGCGTCCAGAAGGTGATCTTGCCGAGCCGCTCGTCCAGCATCTTGCCGGTGAACTTCGGCCACCAGAAGTGGAAGCCGGCGAACATCGCGAAGACGACCGTCCCGAAGACCACGTAGTGGAAGTGCGCCACCACGAAGTACGAGTCCGAGACGTGGAAGTCCATCGGCGGCGAGGCCAGGATGACACCGGTCAGACCACCGAAGGTGAAGGTGATCAGGAACCCGATCGTCCAGAGCATCGGCGTCTCGAAGGACAGCGAGCCCTTCCACATCGTGCCGATCCAGTTGAAGAACTTCACACCGGTCGGCACCGCGATCAGGAACGTCATGAACGAGAAGAACGGCAACAGCACGCCGCCCGTCACATACATGTGGTGCGCCCACACCGTCACCGACAGACCGGCAATCGAGATCGTCGCCGCGATCAGGCCGATGTAACCGAACATCGGCTTCCGGGAGAACACCGGAATGACCTCGGAAATGATGCCGAAGAACGGCAGCGCGATGATGTACACCTCTGGATGGCCGAAGAACCAGAAGAGATGCTGCCAGAGCAACGCCCCGCCATTTGCCGCATCGAAGACATGCGCCCCGAATTCACGGTCCGCCTCCAGGGCGAACAGCGCCGCCGCCAGCACCGGGAAGGCCAGCAGGACCAGCACACCGGTCAGCAGCACGTTCCAGGTGAAGATCGGCATCCGGAACATCGTCATGCCAGGAGCCCGCATGCAGATGATCGTCGTGATGAAGTTGACCGAACCGAGGATCGTGCCGAAGCCCGAGAAGGCCAGACCCATGATCCACATGTCCGCGCCGACGCCCGGCGAACGCACCGCGTCCGAGAGCGGCGAGTACGCGAACCAGCCGAAGTCGGCCGCACCCTGCGGGGTGAGGAAGCCGGCCACCGCGATCAGCGAGCCGAAGAGGTACAGCCAGTAGGCGAACATGTTCAGCCGCGGGAACGCCACGTCGGGCGCGCCGATCTGCAGCGGCATGATCCAGTTCGCGAAACCGGCGAACAGCGGCGTCGCGAACATCAGCAGCATGATCGTGCCGTGCATCGTGAACGCCTGGTTGAACTGCTCGTTCGACATGATCTGGTGGCCGGGGCGGGCCAGTTCGGCGCGCATCAGCAGCGCCATCAGGCCACCGACGCAGAAGAACGCGAACGCGGTGACCAGGTAGAGCGTGCCGATCGTCTTGTGGTCCGTGGTCGTCAGCCACTTCACGGGAGATCTCATGCCCCGTAGGTGTCCAAAGCCGCCGCGCACGTCACCATCGGCGAGGGGCGAAGGGCCCTCGCGGCCGGTGGGAAGACTCACCCCGGGAAGGTGTGAAGATCGGGGCCATGCCGGACACCAAGGGTTCATGAGCACGGACGACGCCTTCGCCGAGGCCTATCGCGCGCACTACTGGGCGGTCAGCCGCTTTGTGGCGCGGCGGCTGGACGGGCAGGCACACGAGGTCGAGGAAGTGGTGGCGGAGGTCTTCTCCATAGCCTGGAGACGACGCGCCGAACTCCCCGACGCGCCGCTGCCCTGGCTGTACGGGGTGGCCCGGAACTGTCTGGCCAATACGGTGCGGGGGATGGGCCGTTACCGCCGTCTGCTGCACCGGCTCGGCAGCCACGAGGCGGCGCAGCGACGGCAGACCGTGGAGAGCCCGGACGCCGAGCGGCCCGGCTCCTGGGTGCACGAGGCGCTGGCCCGGCTCGCACCCGCCGATCAGGAGGTGCTGCGCCTGACGGCCTGGGAGGAACTGACCGTCGAGGAGCTGGCGGTGACCCTCGGGTGCGGCCGGAGCGCGGCGGCCATGCGGCTGCACCGGGCGCGCGGCCGGCTCCGTACGCAGATCGAGCGGATGCGGCCACGGGACAGCGGCACCACCCGGCCCGAGGCGCCTCCGCCACGGTCCGACGCACCGCCTTCACCGCGCCCCTCACCCTCACCGCCCACCCCGCTCCCGGCGACCGCCCGCGCTCTCGCTCCGTCCCCCGCACCGACCCGAGATTCCCCCCACCCCGTACCGACCCGAGCGGGAGGCCGCCGCCATGACTGAGGAACTGGAGCTGCTGCGGCAGGCCGATCCCGTCTCCGCCGACGAGGGACCCTGGCGCGACCGCCCGCTGACCGCACGGGCCGAGGCCCGTCTGCAGGCGCTGACGGCCGACGCCGCCCCCCGCCGCCGTCCGCATGCGGTGCGCCGTCGGCGCCTGGTGATGGGCCTGACCGCCGTGTCGGCGGCCGCCGTCGCCGCCCTGGCGCTCACCTTCTCCGGTGCCGGCAGCAGCCCCGCCGTCGCCGCACCCCTCGCCCTCTCCCTGCACGCCGACGCCCCGTCCGTCCCGCTGGACGTCCTCGCCCGCAAGGCGGAGGCCAGGGCGCGCGCGGCCGGTGCCGGGGACGGGCCGCGCCGGGGCAGCCATCTGCAGAGCTGGTACATGAGCATGGAGTCGGGCCCCGACGCCGATCCGCCCGTCACCGTGCCCGAGGAGCGCATCACCCGCTGGCACGACGACGGCAGCGGCTCGGAGCTGGTCGTGGCCACCGACCCGCGGCATCCGGGCCGCCCGGTGATCCACGACGACGACGGCCGCTGGCAGACCGTCAGCGACGGCAAGGTGCTGCACCGCAAGACCTATCCCGCGGGCTCGGAGGCCCGGCACAGCGGTCTCGCCTCCCGTACGAGGCCGTCGACGGACCCGGCGGCCCTGCGGGAACAGCTGTCGTGGCTGTACGGCGGACCGGACGGCGTCCGCACGACTCCGCAGCTCCTGTCGGCGCTCTCCTCCTTCCGCCAGGAGTGGACCCCGGGGCCGCGGGAGACGGCCGCCGTCGTCCGGATGCTGGCCGACGCGGGCGGGCTCCGGCAGGCGGGCAAGGTCACCGACCGGCTGGGCCGGCACGGGCTGGCCTATGTGTACGACGGCCCCGACGGCGCCACGAACTCCACCCGCCAGATGGTGATCCTCGATCCGCGTACCGGCGACCTCCTGGGGCTGGAGATCACCTTCACCAAGGACGAGCCGGACTTCAGGATCAAGGCGGGGGAGGTCATGTCGTACGAGGCGTGGATGCCGTGACCGGGCGGCCGCCGGGCCCGCGCCCGAGTGGCGGGCCCAGCGGTCATGGCCGATCCTTGAGGGAACGCGACGATCCACATCGGCGCGGCGGGCAGCATCGCGCCGCCGCGCCGTTCTCGTGTCCGTGCGCGCGTTCTCGCGTCCGTGAGTGACGTTCCCGCCTCGTGCCCGGCGTTCTCATGTGCCCGAGCGGCGCTCCCGTCCCCCCGAGCAGCACTCGCACGCCCGGTCGCGGACGTATCGGGCATCTCCGGCTTCTCGGACACCCCCTCCCGGCCACGAGCGCACCGCCCCACCGTGACGCACCCCACAATCCCCCGAAGGTTGCAGCGGATCATCGCGATATGGATCACAGACATAAGCGCCACTGATCACTTCACGAAAGGGCGTTTCCCCAGCAAGGAGCGGGTATACGGCCACCTGCGCGGTCGTCCGCGCACTGTCCGTGATGATCCGGTCTGCCCCTATGGTCGACCTTTGCCCGCCGCTCCACGGCGGGCTTTGGCCCGCCGCTCCGTGGTGGGCGGAGTCATGTTGTCGTCCAAAGAGAGCGCAGGCGAGCGAGCACGTGCCGACGCAGTCCCACGTCGCCCCCGGGCCCCGTACCCCCGTCGGCAGCAGTGCCGATCCCGCATCCGATCCGCAGCCGGAACAGGCAGCGGAGCCGGCGCAGCAGACCTCGGGCGAGGTGACCGTCGTCGACCCCACGATGGTCAAGCGTGCCGTGTCGGCGGCCGCGCTCGGCAATGCGATGGAGTGGTTCGACTTCGGCGTGTACAGCTACATCGCGGTCACCCTCGGACACGTCTTCTTCCCGTCCGGGAATCCGACCGCGCAGTTGCTGTCGACGTTCGGAGCGTTCGCGGCGGCGTTCCTGGTCCGCCCCATCGGCGGCATGGTCTTCGGGCCGCTCGGTGACCGCATCGGACGGCAGAAGATCCTCGCGATCACCATGATCATGATGGCCGCGGGCACCTTCGCCATCGGCCTGATCCCGTCCTACGCCTCCATCGGCGTCGGGGCGCCCATCCTGCTGCTCGTCGCCCGCCTGGTGCAGGGCTTCTCCACCGGTGGTGAATACGGCGGAGCCTCCACCTTCATCGCCGAGTACGCGCCCGACAAGAAGCGCGGATTCCTCGGCAGCTGGCTGGAGTTCGGCACCCTGGCCGGCTACGTCGGCGGTGCCGGCCTGGTCACGCTGATGACCGCGCTGCTGTCCACCGAGGACATGACCTCCTGGGGCTGGCGCATCCCGTTCCTGATCGCCGGACCGATGGGCATCATCGGCCTCTACCTGCGGATGCGGCTCGAGGAGACCCCGGCCTTCGCCCAGTTGGAGAAGGAAGCCCGGACGAAGGAGAAGGTGCGCCGCGAGGCCGAGAAGCGGATCGGCGTCCGCGAGATGATCTTCGGTCAGTGGCGGTCGATGCTGCTGTGCATCGGCCTGGTCCTGGTCTTCAACGTCACCGACTACATGCTGCTGTCGTACATGCCGAGCTACCTCACCTCGGAGCTGAAGTACGACGAGACGCACGGGCTGCTGGTCGTGCTCGCGGTGATGGTCCTGATGATGGGCGTCCAGCCGTTCGCGGGCCGGCTCACCGACCGCTTCGGCCGCCGCCCGGTCATCGGCGCGGGCTGCGTCGGCTTCCTGGTGCTGTCCGTGCCGGCCCTGCTGCTGATCCGTCAGGGGTCGCTGGCCGCCATCGCGGTCGGCATGGCCGCCCTCGGCCTGCTGCTGGTCACCTTCACCGCGGCGATGCCGTCCACGCTGCCCGCGCTGTTCCCGACCCGGGTGCGCTACGGCTCGCTGTCGATCGGCTTCAACGTCTCCGTGTCGCTCTTCGGCGGGACGACGCCGCTGGTGGTCACCGCCCTGATCGGCGCGACCGGCAACAAGATGATGCCCGCCTACTACATGATGGCGGCGGCCGTGATCGGCGGCATCGCCGTCCTGCTGATGTCGGAGAGCGCCCGCAAGCCGCTGCCCGGCTCCCCGCCGGCCGTCGAGACCGAGGCGGAGGCGGACGAGGTGCTGAAGGCGGCGCGCCGCCCGGCCACGGCCGGTTCGACGGCCTGACCCGCAGCCCCACCCCTGCCCGAGTACGCCGAGGGCCCGGCCGGAAGTCTCCGGCCGGGCCCTCGGCGTTCCCGCCCCAGGACGCGCGCCGCGGGGTATCGCCCTCAGGCGGCGTCGCGGTGGGCCGCCCCAGCGCTCGCCGGCGTCCGCCGACTCCCCTTCGGGGCTGCTTCGGCACAGCGCGGAGTCCAGGGCGGGCCGTCGCACGGCCGGACGGTCAAGAGCGGAACCGGCCGTAGTGCCGTCGCCGTCTGTGTCCCTGCCGATCACAGGGACCGGCGGGCGGTGGGCGGGGGACGGGCGATGGACAACGGGGAACGGCCCATGGGCACGGTGACGGGCACGACTGCCGCGGTGCGTACCGCCACGGGGCGACGCCGGGCGCTGCTGGTGGTGTTGATGCTGCTGGCCGTGCAGCTGGTGTCGCTGGCCCGGCCGGCGTACGCCTGTGGCTGCGGGGCGATGGTGCACGACCCGAAGACGACCATGGCGGTGAACCGCGAGACCTCGGTGGTGCGGTGGGACGGGAAGTCCGAGCAGATCGTCATGAGCCTGACGGTGGACGGCACGGCGCCGGACGCCGCGTGGATCATGCCGGTGCCGCACCGGGCCTCGGTGCGGCTCGGCGACCCCGGGCTGTTCGACCGGCTCACCGCGCTGACCGCTCCGGCCGTGCGGACGCGCCACTACTTCTGGCCCCGGAACGGCGACTGGCCCCTCGACGGTGCGTCCGTCGGCGCCGCGGCACCCGCTCCCGGCGCCCGCGGCCCCGGAGTCGGGGTGGTCGGCCGCGAACGCCTGGGGCCCTTCGACGTCGCCCGGCTGACCGCCACCGACCCGGCGGCGCTGGGCAACTGGCTGAAATCCAACGGCTTCCAGCTCCCCGCTGCCCTCACGAGCGCGCTCCGCCCGTATGTGACCCAGCGATGGGAGTACGTGGCGATCCGGCTGGCCCCGGCCGAGGCGCACCGCCGTCTGACCGGGACCCTCGACCCGCTGCGGCTGTCCTTCGCCAGCGACCGCCTCGTCTACCCCATGCGACTCTCCCGCCTCGCCAAGACCCCGCAGTCGTTGGGGCTCTATGTGCTGGCGCCCCACCGGATGGAGCCGCGCAGCGCCCTCGGCGGCACGCGGCCCGAGGTCTTCTTCGCGGGCCGGATCACCCCCGAAGGAGCCCTGCGCGACCTCGCCGGTGCCCACCGGACCTTTCTGACCGCCCTCGACCAGCGCTTCCCGCAGCCGGAGCGGATCACCGGCGACCACGAACTCCGCCGCGCCGCCCACGACACCGCCTACCAGCGGGTCACCTACGAGGATGCGCTGCTGAAGGTGGGCGGCATCCCGGCCTGGATCCTGGCGGTGGGCGGCGTACAGGTGCTCCTGTCGGCGGCCGTCGTGCCGGCGCTCGCACTGCGCCGAAGCCGTGCCGGGACACCTCCGCCCGCGGTCCCGGTGCCGCCGACGCCGTGACGCACCCGGCGCGACCGGGCCGAACGCGCCCCGCCCCGGCCCCACTTCGGACAACGCCCCGACCCCACTCCGGGCCGCCCCCACGCCGGGCCGCCTCGAACCTGCCCCGGCCCCGCCCGGACCTGATGCGGATCCGCCTGCGCCCTGCCCCGGCCCCCGTCATCCCCCCGCGCCGGCCCGGCGGAACACACCCGGCGTGATACCGAAGCAGCGCACGAACCAGCGGTGGAAGTGCGCCTGGTCGGCGAAGCCCGCCTCGGTGGCGGCGTCCGACGTGGCCCGGCCCTCGACGAGGAGGGCGCGGGCGCGGCGCAGGCGCAGCAGCCGCTGGTAGTCGCTGGGCGCCATGCCGTACTCGCCGCGGAACGCCCGGTAGAGCGCGAACCGGCTGCATCCCGCGGCATCGGCGAGTTGCTGGGCGGTCAGCGGCTGGTCGTACGCCGCCCTCAGCAGATCGCGGGCCCGCCGGGCCGCCCCGGCCTGCGCTCCCACGGGGAGTTCGCTTTCTCCGGCCGCCGCGGCGGCCCCCCTGGCATTGCGCCGCACCATCGCTTCGACGGCCGCGGTCAGCCGCTCCTCCCGTACGAGGGGATCCGCCGCGCCGACGAGCGCCGGGTGCAGCCTGCGCAGCGCGCGGGCCAGCACCGGGTCGTCGACCACCGGCCGGTCGAACAGCGGCATGGCTCCCCGGCCGTCCGTCACATCGTCGAGCACGGCGCGTACGACGTCCGGGCCGATGTGCATGATCCGGTAGGTGAAGCCGAGTTCGACGGCGGACTCCCCGTCGTGCGGGTCGTCCGGGTTGAACGCCATCACCATGCCCGCCGCGCTGGTGTGCCCCGCACCTCGGCAGGTGAAGCGCTGGGCACCGCTCTCCGTCACCGCGAACGAATAGGCGTCGTGGCTGTGCGGGTGGAAGACATGGCCGACGAAGTGCGCATGCATCGCTTCCAGGGGCCGGTCCGGATCACGCCAGTAGCGCACCCAGTCCCCGCCCCGGTCCTGGTCGGGCTGCCTGCTCATGGCCCCAGTCTGCCGGGCCGCACCAGCGTTCAATACGGCAGTCCGGATGCCGGACGAGACTCCCCGTATGACGACTGCACCGACCACCACCGCGTCCCCCGTTACGGCGCCGGCCGCCCCCCGCTTCGCCACCAAGATCGCCGTGATCGTCCGGGAGGACCTCGCCGTCTGGCAGAAGCTGAACGTCACCGCGTTCCTCGCCAGCGGCATCGCACACGCCTCCGGCGACATCATGGGCAAGCCCTACGAGGACGCCGCCGGCCACGACTATCTGGCCCTGCTCCGCGAGCCGGTGCTGTGCTACACCGCCGACGCCGGTGCCCTGACCCGTACCCACACCCGCGCCCTCAGCCGCGCCGTCCCCACCGCCCTGTACACCGCCGACATGTTCACCACGGGCAACGACGACGACAACCGCGCGGCGGTGCGCGCGGTGCCCGCCGATGCCCTGGACCTCGTGGGACTCGCCGTCTACGGACCGCGCTCCACCATCGACAAGATCACCAAGGGCCTGAAACTGCACGGCTGACGGGGGCGGGTACCGGCGGGCGCCGGGCGGATCATGTCGGGCGCCGGCAGCGGTGAGGGCCGCACACCGTGCTGGTGTGCGGCCCTCGGTTCATGCCTTACGAGGTCCAGCCGCCGTACGGCACGGTGATCAGCTCCATCGCGTGGCCCGCCGGGTCCATGAAGTACACGCCGCGGCCGCCGTCGTGGTGGTTGATCGTGCCGGGCTGTTGCCGGCGGGGGTCGGCGTAGTGCTCGATGCCGCGCTGCCTGATCTGCGCGTACGCCGCATCGAACTCCGCTTCGGAGACCAGGAAGGCGTAGTGCTGGGGGGTGATCTTGTCCGCGGGGACGGTGGCGAAGTCCAGCGTGACGCCGTTGCTCAGGCCGACAGCGAGGAACGGGCCCCACTCCACGGTGATTTCCAGGCCGAGCAGGTGCGCGAAGAACTCCGCGGATTCCCGGTTGTCCCGGGCATGGACGATCGTGTGGTTCAACTCGACTGACAAGGAATGCCTCCGAGGGCATCTCCCGACACCTCCATGCCTCACCCGGCCGGTGACCGACACGCGATGTCGCCGTCGATCCTAATCGCCGGTGTCGCCGCGGGGCCGGCGAACGGCGATGCGGCCCCCGCAGCGAGCGGTCGGCCGGGTTCCCCCACCCCTTCCCCGTGCGCACGCCGGACCACAGGGGACGCTCGCGAGTGGCCCTCGCGTCGCGCGGACCGGCGATGTAAGAGACTGCTCCCAGGGAATCAAGATCAAGGCGCCGATCCGGCGTCCCTTCTGTGAGAGGTGTCATGTGCCCAGCGTGGTAAAGATCAACGTACTGACCGTTCCCGCCGAGCAGCGCGAGGTCCTGGAGAAGCGCTTCGCCTCCCGCGCCGGCACGGTGGACTCCTCGGACGGCTTCGAGTGGTTCGAGCTGCTGCGCCCCGTCGAGGGCACCGACCAGTACCTCGTCTACACCCGGTGGCGGGACGAGGAGTCGTTCCAGGCGTGGATGGAGGGCCCGATGAAGGCCGCGCACCAGCAGGGCGGCGGGGCCGAGGGCGGCGAGCGGCCCAAGCCCGCCGCGTCCGGTTCCACCCTGTGGTCGTTCGAGGTCGTGCAGCAGGCCGGCCCCAAGCAGGGCTGACCTCTCCGGCGGCGTCACTCGAAACCCGTTGCGCTGCGCGCCGTCCCGGCCGCCACAATGACGTCATGAGTGACGCCGCCACCCTCCGCCTCCCCTGGACCGTCTCCCCTGAGCCGGTGGGCTCGCCGGATGCGGAGGCGCTGCTGCGCGAGTACTACACCGAGGTGGCCGACCGGTACTTCGCCCTGCACGAGGGCCGCAGCTCGACGCCGGCGGAGATCGACGAGGGCGTCGCGGAGTACCCCAGCGCCGATCTGACGCCGCCGAACGGCGTGCTGCTGCTGGCCCGCCACGGCGAGACGGTGGCGGGCTGCGCCGGCGTGCGGATGCTGGACGCCCGGACCGCGGAGCTCAAGCAGATGTTCGTACGGGCCGGCCGGCGCGGCCTCGGCGGGGCGGGCGTGCTGCTCACGGCCGCCGAGCGGGCCGCTGCGCGGTGGGGCGCCGAGCGGGTCCGGCTGGACACCCGGCTGGATCTGGTGGAGGCCGTCGCGCTCTACCGGCGGCACGGCTTCGTGGAGATCGATCCGTACCACGAGGACCCGTACGCGGAGATCTTCTTCGAGAAGCGGCTGGGTGAGGGTGCGGGTTCGGCCGGCTGAGGTCCGGCTGCCGCCACCACCGACGTCGCCACCGCAACCCGGCCCGGCCCCCATCGCCCCCTTCCCCCTCCCCCTCCCCCTCACTTCGCCAGATCCGGCGGCCGTGGCGTGCGCGGAGGGATGCGGGGCAGCGGGCGGCGGGCGTCGCCGTTGTGGGGTTCCTCCGCGTCCGAGCCGCACAGTTCCGTCGTCAGCTCCCGCACGAGCGCGGTGAGGTCGGTGGGGCGGTCCTCGGTCCACCAGTCGCCGAGCATCTCCGCGAGCGACTGCTGACGGGCCGCGGAGAGCCGGTCGGCGGTCTCCCGTCCGTCGCCGGTGAGCCGGAGCAACAGCCCGTCGCGGGTGACGAGTCCGCGTTCCTCGATCTGCCGGATGCTCTCGGCGATCACCCCGAGCGGCACGGTACTGCGCTCGGCGAGCCGTGCCGGTTCCACCGAACCGCAGCGGTGGATGCGCAGGATCAGCCAGCCGGCGGCCGGTTTGAGGTCCAGTCCGGCCCGTGCGGTGATCTTCTCGTAGATGCGCTTACGGCCTTCGCTGCTGCCCAGTTTGGACAGTGCGCGGGCGCATTCATCGCGCGAGGACCGCTCGACGGGGTTGGAGGAGAGCACCTCACTGGTGTCGGGCGCGGTGACGCTGCTGCGCAGCGGCTCCTCCCGGAGGAACCAGGCCAGGGCGAACGCGACCAGGACGACCGGGACGGCGTAGAGGAAGACATCGGTGATCGAGTCGGCGTAGGCGTGGAGGACACCGGCCGCCTGCCCGGACGGCAGCCGGGCGACGGTCCGCGGATCCTCGGCGATCGTGGACGCGTCGACGCCCGGCGGCAGTTGCGCCCCGGCGACGGCGTCGGCGATCCGCGGCCGCAGGTGGTTGGTGAAGACCGTGCCGAAGAGGGAGACGCCGAACGAGCCGCCGATGGAGCGGAAGAACGTGGCGCCGGAGGTGGCGACGCCCAGGTCCTGGTAGGCGACGGCGTTCTGCGCGATGAGCACCAGCACCTGCATGACCAGGCCGAGTCCGAAGCCGAAGACGAAGAAGTACGCGCTCATCCCGGCGACGCCGCCGGCCGGGTCGAGCCGGTGCAGCAGCAGGAGTCCGAGCGCCACGATGCCGGTGCCGGCGATCGGGAAGATTTTGTAGTGGCCGGTGTGGCTGACGATCTGCCCGGACCCGGTGGAGGCCAGCAGCATGCCGCACACCATCGGCAGCATGTGCACACCGGACAGCGTCGGTGTCACTCCCTGCACGACCTGCAGAAACGTCGGCAGATACGTCATCGATCCGAACATGGCGAAACCGACGACGAAGCCGATGACGGCGGTCAGCGTGAAGGTCCGGCTCCGGAACAGCCGCAGCGGCAGGACGGGTTCGGCGGCCCGGCGCTCGACGACGAGGAACGCCCCCAGCAGCACGACGCCGAGGGCGCCGCATCCCACGATCTGCCAGGAGGACCAGGGGTAGGTCACGCCCCCGAGCGAGGTCATCAGGACGAAGCAGGCGGCGACCGCGGCGATCAGGGCGGTGCCCCGGTAGTCGATGCGGTGCGGGGTGCGGCGGCGCGGGATGTGCAGCACGGCGGCGATGACGGCGAGCGCGACGATGCCGACGGGGACGTTGATGTAGAACACCCAGCGCCAGGTGAGGTGGTCCACGAACAGCCCGCCGAGCAGCGGTCCGAGGACGCTGGTGCCGCCGAAGACGGCACCGAACAGGCCCTGGTACTTGCCGCGTTCGCGGGGCGGCACGATATCGCCGACGATCGCCATCGACAGCACGATCAGGCCGCCGCCGCCCAGCCCCTGGAGGGCCCGGAAGGCGATCAGCTCCCCGATGTCCTGCGCGATGCCACACAGCACCGAGCCGATCAGGAAGATCACGATGGCGGTCTGGAACAGCTTCTTGCGGCCGTACTGGTCACCGAGCTTGCCCCACAGCGGCGTCGCGGCCGTCGCGGCCAGGAGGTAGGCGGTGACCACCCAGGAGAGGTGGTCGAGGCCGCCGAGCTCGCTGACGATCGTGGGCAGCGCGGTGGCGACGATGGTCTGGTCGAGCGCCGCGATGAGCATGCCGAGCAACAGCGCGCCGATCGCGACGAGGACCGTCCGCCGGGACCGGTCCTCGCCCGGGACGGCAGGAGCGCTGGTGTCCTGCGCCATGGGCGTCTCCGTCTCCCTCTGTTCCGCCGGGCCGCCCTGTCCGTCGCGGACCGCCCTTCGGGCACCTTCCATCCTGGGCGGTCCGTCCGGATATGGCCCGCCGAACGGCGTTCGGCATCAGGGGCCGTTCAGGGGACACGCGGGGTATGCCGTACGGATGTCTTCGAGCGCCTGCGCGAACGGGTGCGCCCTCTGGATAATCGCTGCCGGTTCGATGCCTCCAGGGAGGGGACCGCTCGTGACGGCACCGACATGCCCGCACTGCTTCGCCCCCGTACGCGGCGACGGCCGGCCGACCTGCCTGTGTGCGGCGGTCGATGCGGACGACTTTGATCCGCTGCGCGTTCGGCCGTACGTGTCACTGCCCGGCGAGGACGACGACGTGGGCGACCCTGCGCGCGGCGACGCGCGGGATGCCGACGACGGGCCGGACGGCGGCTTCGTGGGCCGGGGCGACCTGCTGGACGACTTACCCGGGGTGGACGCGGCGGTGCACCGGGCCGACGACCCCTCGCCCGACGACCGCTCCGCCGCCGGTTCGCCCCGCTCGGCCGATCCGTTCCTCGCCGGACCGGTACCCGCCGATCCGTTCCTCGCCGGGCCGTTACCCGCCGGTCCGCCCCTGCCCGGTCCCTTTCTCCCCGGGCCGTCGCACGCCGCGGGCCCGGCTTCCGCCCCCGCCGCCCGCGGCCCCCTGTTCCCCGGAGCGCGGCGCCGCCCCGGCCCCACCTCCCGGACGTTCAGCGCCTCGGAGGAGGAGCCGGCCACCGGAACCCCGGTCTCCGCTCCCGGCCGCCGACGCGGCTTACCGGCCGTACTGGCGGCCGCCGGGGCCGCGGTGGCCGCCGCCGCGGTCCTGATCACCACCGATGCCCTGTCCGGCGGCACCCGGGACCGCGCCGCACCGCCCGACCACGGCGCCGCCTCCCCCAGCGCCGACGTCCCCACCGACGACGCCCCCACCCCCATCCGCAGCAGCGCCGCCCCCTCCCGCTCCGCGCCCCGCTCGCCGTCGCCGGCCGTGACCGGCGTCCCCGGCCCCACGACCGGCGTGAGGCTCTACCGGACCGAGGAGGCGCCCGCCCCCGCTCCCACCCGGGCATCCGGCAGCGTCACCCACTCCCCCGGCAGTCACAGCCCCAGCGCCCCGCCCACGGGTCCGATCGTGCTGCGCGAAGGAGCCACCGGCCCGGAAGTGGCCGAGCTGCAGGGGCGGTTGCGGCAACTGGCCCTCTACCCCGGCCCGGACGACGGCCACTACGGCGCACAGGTGCGGGCCGCCGTGTCCCGCTACCAGCACTCCTACGGGGTGACGGGCGACCCGGACGGCGTCTACGGCGCTCCGACCCGGACGTCCCTGGAGTCCCGCACCCACGAACCGTAGGGGCCGGCCGCGCACCGCAGGCACCGGCCGTGATCAGAAGATCCCGGCCGTGATCCGTCGCAGACGGCCTCCGACCGGTCCGCCCGGGCCGGGTTCCGATCCATCGGGTCCATTTCCGACCGGGCCCGATCACTACCCGGCTCGGTTCCGACCGATCCCGACTCCGACCTGGCCCGGTTCCGACCGCATCCCGCTCCGACCAGACCCGGTTCCGGCCTCCGCACACCCCTCCAGCAGGCCGCTGACCAGCACAGTTGTCGATTCCCGGTACGTTTTGTATCGTGAAGAAACAAAGTGGTTCCGCCCGCACTCCCTGACCGGCGGGCGGAGCCACTTGTTTTCTTCGCGCGATCCGCACCGTCCGCATACGGCACAGCGGCCGTATGCCCGTAGCGCCCAGGAGCCCGCCGATGCCGGCCACCACCACGCTCACCGCCCGCGCCCTGCTGCTGGACATGGACAGCACGATCGTGAACTCCGAGGCCGTCGTCGAGCGCTGCTGGCGCCGCTGGGCCGCCGAGCAGGAGCTGGACGCGGACGAGGTCCTCAAGGTCGTCCACGGCCGGCAGGGCTGGGCCACCATGGCCGCGCTGCTGCCGGACCGCCCGATGGAGCTCAACCTGGCGGACAACCGCCGGATGCTGGCGCAGGAGACCGCCGACATGGACGGCGTGGTGCCGGTCCCGGGCGCGCCCGCCTTCATGGCCGCACTCGCCACCGCCCCGCACGCCCTGGTGACCTCGGCCGACGTCCCGCTCTCCGACGCCCGGATGGGCGCGGCCGGGCTGCCCATGCCCGCCGTGCGGATCACCGCGGAGAGCGTGAGCGCCAGCAAGCCCGACCCGGAGGGCTTCCTCAAGGGCGCCGCCGAGCTGGGCCACGCGCCCGAGGACTGCCTGGTCTTCGAGGACTCCGAGGCGGGCATCGAGGCGGGCCGGGCGGCCGGTATGCGAGTGGTCGGCGTCGGCGACCGGGCCGCCGCGTTCGCGCCCACCGTGCAGGTACGCGACCTCACCGAGGTCCGGGTCGAGGTGCTGGCGGACGGCACGATCGCGGTGCACCTCACGGCCTGAGGCCCACGCCGGGTCGGGCCGCGGGGTGAGCGGTGCGCGCCCGCGCGGAGCGCCGCCCCTCACCCGACGGCCGCCCGTCCCGCGAGCGCCTCAGCCGGCGATCGCCTCGTACAGACTGAAGCCCGCGAGCAGCAGCATCACCCCCGCGGCGACCTTGGTGATGAGCTTCAGCGGCACGTACTTCATGAGCGTACGGCCGCCCAGGATGCCCAGGCCCGCCACCGCCCACAGGGCCAGCACGGCGCCCACGCCGACCGAGAGCGGGTCGTCGTAGCGGGCCGCGAGGTTGGCGGTCATGATCTGGGTCAGATCGCCGAACTCGGCGACCAGGATCATCATGAAGCCCGCCCCGGAGACCTTCCAGAAGCTCTGGTCGGCGGGCTTCTTCACCTCTTCCTCGTCGTCGCCCTTCCGGAACAGCAGCACGGCGGCGCCGGCCAGGAAGAGGACGCCGACCACCCCCTGGACCCAGCGGTGCGGGAGGAGCGTGAGCACGCTGCCGGCGGCGATGGCGAGCGCCACATGCACGAGGAAGGCCGCGGCGACGCCGACGAAGACGTACGAGGCGCGGTAGCGGGTGCCGAGCATCAGGCCGGCGAGGGCGGTCTTGTCGGGCAGTTCGGCGAGGAAGACGACGCCGAAGACGACGGCGGCGACGGTAAGGCTGAACACGGGGTGGGATACCTCGATCGGTCGGGCCGCACCAAAGGGGCCCGGGAAAGGGGTCGCTTCGGCACGGCAGCGTCAGACACTGCGGCCGAAGGTCTCGCTGGCGCGGTAGGGACACCTACCGCGCTCCGGGCGCCGGCTCCCCCGTCCCGTCCACGCGCGAGGCGCGCTCCACCGAGGTGGTGACGAGCGGGAGGGCAGTATGTCGACGGTCCGGCAGAGAGCTACTCCCCTTCTGCTGCCGTCCAGGGTACGCGGTGCAGCCGTCCGCGGGCGACCAGCTCCAGCACCGTCGCGCAGGCAGCCGCCTGCACCGCCAGCAGGGCCACCAGCACGAACAGCTGCACCGCACCCGCCTGCACGGGGGAGGCGCCGCCCAGCAGCATCCCGACGAACGCGCCGGGCAGTGTGACCAATCCCACGGTCCGGGTCTGGTCGAGCCCCGGCAGCAGGGCGTCCGAGGCGGCCGGGCGGGCGACCTCCATCCGCGCGTCGCGGTCCGGCAGCCCCAGCGCCAGGCCCGCCTCGAACTCGCCGCGCCGGGTCTCCAGCTCGTCCAGCGCCCGCCGCCCGCCCAGGACGGTGGCGGTCAGCGCGCCGCCGATCAGGATGCCCGCGACGGGGATCAGGGTGAGGCCGCGCGGCGGCACCAGGCCGGTGAGCAGCAGCAGGCCGACGACCGGGACGACCCCGGCGGCGATCGGCGCGGCGGCCCACCACCAGGTGCGGTTCTGGGTGATCCGGCGGCCGGCGGTCCGTACCGCCACCGCGAACATCAGCAGGAGGAAGCACAGCAGCCAGGGCAGGGCGTGCACCACCCAGCCGATGAGGTAGGAGACGGCGGCCAGTTGGGCGGCGGCGCGCAGTCCGGCGACGGCGATGGCCCGGGCATGGCCGAGGTGCGCCAGCGCGGCGACGGCCACGGCGGCGGCCAGCAGGACGGCGAGGACGACCCCGAGGGTGACGTTGACCGGCAGCAGCACGCGCTCACTGTAGGGCGGCAGCAGGGGCGCATGCGCGGGTGCGACTCAACCGGAGTGCCGTGATGCATTTATGGCGCTCCGTCAGCTCCCCTTGAACTGACGTGGGCATGTCGCCACTCTGTTACCTGGTGCCCATCCCGTGGAAACCCCACATCGTCACCATGGGCCCGCACCGCACGGCAACTTCCCCCCACATTCCGGGAGTTTCGATGAAAAAGGTCTACGCGCGTCGAGTTTCCCTCGCCGCGGGATCGGCCGCCGCGCTGGTCTGCACGCTGGTGCTCAGCGGCCAGTCCGCCCAGGCCGCACCGCCCAGCCCGCCGGACACGGCCACCGCACGGAAGTACCTCGCCGACATCAAGGAACAGGCCGAGGGCCCGCAGGACGGCTACAGCCGCGACAAGTTCCCGCACTGGATCGACCAGGACAAGAACTGCAACACCCGCGAGGTCGTGCTCAAGCGGGACGGCACGGACGTACAGCAGGACGGCAGCTGCGCGGCGGTGAGCGGCAAGTGGGTCTCCGCCTACGACGGCGCGACCTGGACCAAGGCCGCCGACCTGGACATCGACCACGTCGTACCGCTGTCGGAGGCCTGGAAGTCGGGCGCCGCACAGTGGACCACCGCGCGCCGCCAGGAGCTGGCCAACGACCTGACCCACTCCCAGCTGATCGCGGTCACCGACAACCTCAACCAGGAGAAGGGCGACAAGGACCCGGCGAAGTGGCTGCCGCCGAAGGCCTCGTACCACTGCGAGTACGCCCGGATGTGGGTGTCGGTGAAGCACGAGTACGGCATGACCGCGGACTCCGCGGAGAAGGCCGCCCTGAAGAAGATCCTGGACGGCTGCTGAGCGCGGCCTTCCGTGGGCTCCGCGGATGGCACGGATCCCTGGATTCCGCGCAATCCGCGCAATCCGCGCAGTACGTGCAGTACCTGCAGTACGTGCAATCCCGCAGATTGATGCGGACCGACTGACACGCATTCCACGGATTCCGCGGTCTCTCCGCTGAGCCGATCCTGTGCGCCCGCCGGCCGGAACCACCGGCCGGCGGGCGCGCCGCCGCCCCGGCCCCCCGCCGCGCCCGTTGTGCTCCTATCCTCTGACCACGACAAGTGGGGAGGCACCGATGGCCGGACTGCGCTTGGGGCCGCTGCTGCGCTACGTCGACGCGCAGAGCGCGACGGTGTGGGTGGAGACCGACGAGCCGTGCGTGGTGCACATCCGCTGCGACGACGGCTCGGCCGGCTCGCAGCAGACCTGGCAGGTGGCCGGGCATCACTATGCGCTGGTCCCGGTGACCGGCCTCACGCCCGGCACCGAGACGCCCTACCAGGTCCTGCTGGACGAGCCGGGGGCGCCCAGCGGCAGCGGGGGGACGGTCTGGCCGCCGCCCGACAGCCGCTTCCCGGCGAGCACCATCCGCACCCTCCCCGCCTCCGCCGACGAGCCGCTGCGTTTCGCCTTCGGCTCCTGCCGCTGGTCGGCGACACCCTCGAAGGCGGCGCACGATCCGGTCGGCCCGGACGCCCTGGACACCCTCGCCGCCACCCTGGCCGCCGATGCCGGCCGCCCGCGCCCGGACGTGCTGCTCCTGCTGGGCGACCAGGTCTACGCCGACCAGACCTCCGAGGCGACCGCCCGCGTGCTGGCCGCCCGCCGCGACATCGGCGAGCCGCCCTGGAAACAGGTCGCCGACTACGAGGAGTACACCCACCTCTACTACGAGTCCTGGCTCGACCCGGAGGTCCGCTGGCTGCTGTCCACGGTCCCCAGCTGCATGATCTTCGACGACCACGATGTGATCGACGACTGGAACACCTCGGCGGCCTGGCTGGCCCGGATGCGGGCGACCCCCTGGTGGCGGGAGCGGATACTCGGCGGCCTGATGTCGTACTGGGTCCACCAGCACCTGGGCAATCTCTCGCCCGCCGAACTGGCCGCCGACGAGCTGTACGCGCGGGTGCGGGCCCTGCCGGACGCGACGGAGGCGGTGCGGGAGTTCGCGGCCGACGCGGATGCCGATCCGGCGTGCGCGCGCTGGAGCTACCGCCGCGACTTCGGCCGGGTACGCCTGGTCATGATCGACACCCGGGCCACCCGCGTGCTGGACGAGAGCAACCGCGCGATGCTCGACAAGACCGAGGGCGAATGGCTGCGGCAGACGGTGCTGGAGGGGCGGGACGGCTACGACCATCTGCTGCTGGGCAGTTCGCTGCCCTGGCTGCTGCCGCACCTCATCCACGCCGCGGAGGGCTGGAACGCCGCGCTGTGCGCCGGTGAGCGCGGCCCCCGCTGGGCGCGCAGAAGCGAATTCCTGCGCCAGCGCGCCGACCTGGAGCACTGGGCGGCGTTCCCCGGTTCGTTCGCCGCGCTCACCGAACTGATCGCCGAGGCCGCTGCCGGTACGGACGCGCCGGCGACGGTCTGTGTGCTCTCCGGGGACGTGCACCACGCCTACGTGGCGGAGCCGCACTGGCGCGGCGCCGCCCCGCGCCCCGGCAGCCGGGTGCTGCAGCTGACCTGCTCCCCCGTGCACAACAGCATCCCCGGCTCGCTGCAGGCCGGCTTCCGTTTCGGCTGGAGCCGGCCGGGCCGCTGGCTGGGGAAGCTGCTGGCCCGGCACGGGCGGCTGACCCGGCCGGCGGTGAAGTGGCGGCGCACGGGCGGCCCGTGGTTCGGCAACCAGCTGATGACACTGACGCTGGCGGGCCGGACCGCGCGCCTCGCCCTGGACCAGGCCCGCCGGGAGAAGAGCGGCGGCGTCCGGCTCGTCACGGTCTGGCGGGCGGCGTTGTCCGATGCGCGGGTTGCCGGGAAATCGGGCGATGCGGGTGCCGCGGGCAGGCGTGCAGCGGGAACGGAACGGCCCTAGACCGGATGGGCACGGGCCGGCGGTCACGAGGAACGGAACCGCCGAAGACCGGATGATGCGGACGGCGTTCACCGGGCACGGAACGACCGAAGACCGGATGATGCGGACGCTCCGGTCCCGGTGAGCGTTCGTCAGGTCTCGCGGGCCCGGCAACGGCCCGCGGATCCGGTGGATTTTTGCCCACCCCCGGGTGCTGCGGCGGCGGATCGGGCGGTGATGATGGGGCGCACCTTTGCTCGTCGCCCGCACTCTCGGGCGGCCGCGCCCGCGCGCCGGCCGTCCGCTGCCCCAGGGAGAGCCCCTCTTGGCCGCCGACCATCTCGCCGACCGCCAGCACCGGCCCGCCCTCGCCGTCGTCGGCGCGGGGCCGCGCGGGACGAGCGTCCTGGAGCGGATCTGCGCCTCGGCCGCCGAACTGGCCCCGGGCGACCGCCTGACCGTCCATGTCATCGACCCCGCCCCGCCCGGCGCCGGCCAGGTGTGGCGCACCACGCAGCCGTCCGAGCTGCTGATGAACACCGTGGCGTCACAGGTCACGCTGTTCACCGACGACAGCGTCGAGTGCGCGGGGCCGATACGCACCGGGCCGAGCCTGTACGCCTGGGAGGGCTGCGACGTCGGCCCGGACGACTATCCGGGGCGTGCGCTGTACGGCCGCTATCTGGAGTGGGTCTTCCGCCGCACCGTGCGCACCGCTCCCGAGGAAGTGACGGTCGTGGTCCACCGGGCGTGCGCGGTGCACCTGGCCGAGGCCCCCGACGGCTCGCAGTCGCTCACCCTCGACGACGGCCGCACGCTGCACGGCCTGGGGGCGGTGGTCCTCGCCCAGGGCCACCTGCCGGCCGCCGCGGACCCCGGCCAACGGCACCTGGCCGACTACGCCGCCGGGCACGGCCTGCACTATCTCCCGCCCGCCAATCCCGCCGACCTCTCCGCCGGTCTGGAGGCGCTGGCCCCGGGCCGCCCCGTGCTGCTGCGCGGTCTCGGCCTCAACTTCTTCGATCACATGGCGCTGCTGACCACGGCCCGCGGCGGCCGGTTCGTCGAGGGTGCCGACGGAACGCTGACGTACCTGCCGTCCGGCCGCGAGCCCCGGCTGTACGCGGGCTCCCGGCGCGGCATCCCGTACCACGCCCGCGGCGACAACGCGAAGGGTGCGCACGGCCGTCATCTGCCGCTGCTGCTGACGCCGGACGTGATAGCGGCCTTCCGCAAGCGCGCGGACTCCGGCGATCCGCCCGACTTCCTGGCGGAGGTCTGGCCGCTGGTCGCCAAGGAGGTGGAGGCGGTCTACTACGAGGCACTGCTGCGGCGACGCGGTGCGTGCGGTGCGGGCGATGGGTGCGGTGCCGGCGATGCGGGCGGTGCAGGCTGTTCGTGCGGTGCGGACAGTGCAGGCGGTGCGGGCGAGGAGCCGCGGCTCCGCTTCCGGGAGCGCTTCCTGAGCAGCACCCACCGTTGTCTTGATGAGGCCGCCGCCCTGGACGCCTTCGGCATCGCACCGGACGAGCGCTGGGACTGGGACCGGGTCACCCACCCGCACGCGGGGCGGTCGTTCGCCGACCGGGCCGCCTTCCGGGAGTGGCTGCTGGGGCATCTGCGCCAGGACGTGGCCCACGCCCGGCAGGACAACGTGGCCGGCCCGCTCAAGGCGGCCCTCGACGTGCTGCGGGACCTGCGCAACGAGCTGCGGCAGATCGTCGACCACGGCGGGCTGGCCGGCGCCTCCCGCCGCGACCACCTGGACCGCTGGTACACCCCGCTCAACGCCTTCTTGTCCATCGGGCCGCCGCGGCGCCGGATCGAGGAGATGACGGCGCTGATCGAGGCGGGGGTGCTGGAGGTCGTCGGCCCGCGGATGGCCGTCCGGCCCGGCAGCGCCGACGGCCGCGGGCCCGGGTTCACGGCGCACTCGCCGGACGTTCCGGGCTCGGAGGTGACGGCGACGGCACTGATCGAGGCGCGGCTGCCGGAACCGGACCTGCGCCGCACCGCGGACCCGCTGCTGGCCCGGCTGCTGGCCGAGGGCGGCTGCCGGCCGCACACCGTGGACGGCTACGAGACGGGCGGACTCGATGTGTCACCGAGCCCGTACCACCTGGTCGGGGCCGATGGCGGGCACCATCCGCGGCGCTTCGCGGTCGGGGTGCCGACGGAGGGCGTGCACTGGGTGACGGCGGCGGGGGCACGCCCCGGGGTGGGATCGGTCACCTTGGCGGACACGGACGCCGTGGCTCGGGCGGCACTGCGGGCCGCGAGGACGGGGGCAGGGACGGGGTCGGGTGCGGGGGCGGATGCGGCGGCCGGGACGCGGGGTGTGGGTGCGGCGGACGTGGATCCGGTGGCCAGGACGGGCGCGGACGCGATTCCGGTGGCCGGTACGGGCGCAGGTGCGGCCAGTTCGGGCCAAAGGTCGCCTTTGACCAGAGGTTGAAGTTGCAAGTATTGATTAGGTTTCCCTAACCTCTGTCTCCGACGGTTACCTCGTCCCCAAAACCGTGAGGAGCCCCCCATGTCCACACCCCTGACCCCGCTCATCCAGAGATCGGCCCCGCACGCGCACGCGCTCTTCCGCATCGTCGTCGGACTGCTCTTCGCCTGCCACGGCGCCTCCTCGCTCTTCGGCGTCCTCGGCGGCGCCATGGGCCAGGGCGGCACCGTGCCCACCGGCGCCTGGCCGGGCTGGTACGCCGCCGTGATCCAGCTGGCCGGCGGCCTGCTCGTGATGCTCGGCCTGGGCACCCGCCCCGCGGCGTTCATCAGCTCCGGCTCGATGGCCTACGCCTACTTCTCCGCGCACCAGGGTTCGGCGCTGTGGCCGATACAGAACGGCGGCGAGGCCTCCGCCATGTTCTGCTGGGCCTTCCTGCTGATCTTCTTCATCGGCCCCGGCTCGTGGGCCCTCGACCGGGTCTTCTTCGGCGAGGGCGAGCGGGAGCAGGCTCCGGCCGCCCACCAGGAGCCTTCCGCCGCCTGACGCACACCCCCTTGCAGGGGCCGTCCCCGGCCCCCGCCCTCGCGCGGCCCGTACGCCCTCTCCGCCGTACGGGCCGCGCGGCATCTCCGCCGCAGGGACGGTGCGACGCTCCGTCGTACGGCCCGCGCGCCGCATCCGCAGCGCTCCGGGCGCCCCGGCGCTCCCGGCGCCATGCCCCGCCCCCCGGCACCGCGGCGCGCTCCACCCCCGCCCCCTGGCCCGCAAACTCCAGGCGTACGCTGTATGGCTGAAGGGCCGCCCCTGCCGCACCGAGCGACGTCGCGGCGGGGTTCGGACCGGGAGCAGGACGTTGCTGGAAAGACTGGGGTCCCTGAGCGGCACCCCCTGGATGTACGCGATCGTCAGTCTCTCGATCGTGCTCGATGTGTTCGTGCCGATCCTGCCCAGCGGAGTCCTGGTGATCGCCGCGGCCACCACGGCCGCCGGCACCGGCACCGCGGCGGACGCGGTGAGCGGCGTCGACGTCACGTCCTCCGTCCACACCGGCACCCACCCTGCCGAGATGTTCGCCCTCATACTCTGCGCGGCCAGTGCCTCGGTGCTCGGCGACATGGTCGCCTACCGGGTCGCCTGGCGCGGCGGCGACCGCTTCGACCGCGCCATCGGCCGCTCCCGCCGCCTGACGGCGGCGCAGAAACGACTCGGCACGGCGCTGACGCGAGGCGGCGGCAGCATCGTCGTCCTGGCCCGCTTCGCACCCGCCGGGCGCTCCGTGGTCAGCCTGGGCGCGGGCGTCGCGCACCGTACGGTCCGCGAGTTCCTCCCCTGGTCCGCCCTGGCCGGACTCGCCTGGGCCGCCTACAGCGTCGGCCTCGGCTACTTCGGCGGGCAATGGCTCGGCACGTCCTGGGTGGGCACCGCCCTGTCCGTGATAGCCCTCTTCGCCGCCGGCTCGGCCGCCGCCTTCCTGATGCGCCGCCCGGACCGCCGGGCCACACACTGACGGCCGGAGGGGACGACCAGGTCGAGGTCAACCCTCACAAGTTCGACGATCTCTCCCTCACGTGGAACACCATCGATCCCCGTCATCCGGTCCGGTGGCCCGGATTCGACCTGCGGTGGCGTCCCGGGCCCCTTCCCGGACTGCGCGATCTGCGGGGCCTGCCCTCAAAGGCGTCGAACTGCTCGAGTGGACGGGCAGGGATCTGGCGCAGGGAACCACCGATGTCAGCTTCGTCTTCGAGACGAGCAGGGTGACCGTCTTCAACGCTCTCGACGAGAACGGGCTGAGCTTCGGCCCGCCCGGCCGGAGTCAGCGGTCCCACGCGCTTCACTGACACTCTCGGACTTCCGGATCACCGCCAGTCGGCCCTGAGCCCTTGCTCGACGGCCAGGGCGCGGTGGCCGGTGCCGGCCCAGGCCTCGGAGGGCGGCCATCGCCGATCGCCTCAGCCGGAGAGCCGGACAGCGGCGGCAGGGCCGGGTGCCGGCTACTGCCCCACCCGGCCGTCGAGGCATTCACGCAGCAGATCGGCGTGCCCGCAGTGGCGGGCGTACTCCTCGATGCGGTGGACCCACAGCTCCCGGACGGTGTCGCCGTCCCGGCCCACCCGCGCACCCGGATCCGGGTACTCGGCCAGCGCCGCATCGGCTGCCGCCTGTTCACGGGCAAGATCGGCGAATGCGCCGTCGACCACCTCCTGCCGGGCGACGGCTCCCTCGAAGTCACCACCCGCTCCGTACAGCTTCGGCGCCGGATCCCCTGGCTGAATCCAGTTGCGCCAGTCCCGCTCCACCTCGGCAAGATGGCGGACCAGGCCCAGCAACGACAGCGTCGACGGCGGCACCGACCGGTGCGCCAGTTGCTCCGGAACCAGCCCCTCGCACTTCATCCGCAGGGTCAGCCGGTAACTCCGCAGGAATTCCTGCAACGTCGCCAACTCACCGTCCGGGCCGGCTCCCGCACTGTCGCGCGGGTCCTCGTCGGGGTCCGCCCACATGTCGGGGTGGACACTCGCCTTGCTCCACCGCTCCGGTACGTCGCCCATCGTGCTGATGATCCTGAGCAGTGGCACGGCAGGCAAGCGATTCTTCGCGGCAGCCAAGCGACCATCGAGGAGTGCTCGTCGACACCGGCATGTACCGACGGCCGCCACCGGCGTCGGAACCGAAATCCCTTCGCCCGTTGCGGCCCCCGGTGCGACGATGCCGGGCATGAGCGGCACCCACGACAGCGACGCCTCACCCGCCGCCGGCGGCAACGCCCCCGACGCCCCGGCCCCGGCACCCGACACCTGGCGCCTCCGCCCCGAAACCGCCCAGGACGTACCGGCCGTCCGCCGGATCCACCTCGCCGCCTTCGAGACGGCCGGCGAGGCGGACCTCGTCGATGCGCTGCGCCGCGACCCGGCTGCCTGGCTGCCGGGGCTGTCGTACGTCGCCGGGACACCCGACGGCACCCTCCTCGCCCATGCGCTGCTGACGCGCTGCCATATCGACGACGCCCCGGCCGTTGCGCTCGCCCCGTGCGCGGTGCTGCCCGCGTATCAGCAGTGCGGTGCGGGCGGCGCGGTGATCAGGGCGCTTCTGGAGGCGGCGCGGGAAGCCGGCGAGCGGACCGCGATCGTGCTCGGCCATCCGTCGTACTACCCGCGCTTCGGATTCGTACCGGCCGCCACCCGGTTCGGCATCCTGCCCCCGCAACCCTGGCCGGACGAGGCCTTCCTGGCGCTCTCCCTGGACGGCTCCCCGCCCCCGCGCGGCACGGTGCGCTACGCCGCGGCGTTCGGCATCGACTGAACCTCGGGGCCGGCCTCGCACAGGTCTGGGCGGGCCGGCCCGTCGCCCCGCAAGGCTCCGTCCGGCTCCGGCCTGCCCCGCTCCGGCCCCGCTCCGGCGGTCCGCGGCCCAGGGCGGGGGCCGGGCGCGAGGCCGACACAGAGTAAAGTCGACCGTCACCACCCCGCCCACCGTCTCCCGCGAGCGCCTCACCGCTCCCCCGGCGCCGGACCGGCGCCGCACCGCAGCGGCACCCCTGGGACGGGCCCGAACCACACACGCGAGGCACTTTTCGGTGAACCAACCGCCGGTCGTCGAATGGACCGAGGCCGACGAGCCCCGATCCGCCCGTTGGCGCTCCGAGAACGGGACGCCGCCACCCCGCCGCATCGTCATCGCGGACGACCGGACGAAGGCCGACGACGCCTACCGCGCCGCCTGCGAGGGCACCGCGCTGCTGTGGCGCGGCGACTTCCACAACGCCCGCCAGCTGCTGACGGCGCTGGCCCGCCGCATCGACCGCCGCCCGCGCAAGGCGCCGCCCGCCGATGTCACCCAGGCCTTCCATGTGCACCGCGCCGCGCAGAACCACCGCGCCCGCATCCTGGGCATGCTGCTGGTCCCGCTCGATGCGACCCTCGCCGTCCCGCTGCACCGCGCCCCCGATGTCCGCGAGGCCTGCGCCAGGGCATACGGCCCCGACGAGCCCGCCGCCGGGGGAGCCGCCACCGGGAAGGCCGCGGGCGCTACCGCGTCCACGGACCCGACCGCCTCGCTCGTCTCGCTGCGTGAGCTGCTCGGTCTCATCGGCGCCAACGAGTGGCGCAAGAAGGGCGTCGAGATCCCGGCGCTCGGCGGCGACCGCATCCATCCGCACTACGGCGTCTTCTCCCCGGCCCGCGGCGAGTACGTCGACCTGGTGGCCGAGGCTCCGCTGCCCGGCGAGGAGCTGGCGTTCGACATCGGTACCGGCACCGGCGTACTGGCCTCGGTGCTCGCCCGGCGCGGCGTCCGCCGGGTCGTGGCCACCGACCAGGACCCGCGCGCGCTGGCCTGTGCCCGGGAGAACACCCAACGGCTGGGCGTCGCCGGACAGGTGGACGTGATCGAGGCGGATCTGTTCCCGGCCGGCCGCGCCCCGTTGATCGTCTGCAACCCCCCATGGGTGCCCGCGAAGCCGACCTCGCCCGTCGAGTACGCGGTGTACGACCCGGGCAACCGGATGCTGTACGGCTTCCTGAGCGGCCTCGCGGACCATCTGACACCGGACGGCGAGGGCTGGCTGATCCTGTCCGACCTGGCCGAACACCTCGGCCTGCGCCCGCGCACCGAGCTCCTCGACGCCTTCGCCGAGGCCGGTCTCACGATCCTGGGGCGCCTCGACATCACCCCGCGCCACCCACGTGCCCGCGACACCTCCGACCCCCTCCACGTGGCCCGCGCGGCCGAGGTCACCTCCTTGTGGCGCCTGGGCCTCGCCGACCGGGCCGACAGGATCGAGGCCGAGACCCCTTAGCGGACCGGCCACCCCGTAGGGGATCCGCCAACCCGTAGCGGATCCGCCACCCCCGTAGGGGATCCACCGTTCCGTAAGGGTCCCGCGACTCCGTAGGGGATCCGCCATTCCGTAGGCGTCGCCCTCACCCCATGGGCGCTCCGCCGCCTCTCAGCTCCCCTGTCCGCCGGGCCGAAGGTTCCGCGTGCGGCCGAATGTTCCGCGTGCGAAGGGGAGTCGGACACTGCCTGGGGTCTGCAGCCCCCCGGACGTACGCCCCGCCGGTCAGCTCAGCCGGGCGTCGGCGTACACGACCATCGCATCGCGCTGGTAGACGGCCAGCCCAACGGCGATCTTGTCGTAGTTCGCACGGATCTGCGGGTCGTCGGTGTAGGTACGGGCCAGCCCCTTGTACGCTTCCGCGTTCGGGGTCCAGAACCGGCAGACCCCCTGGTAGTGGGTGTCCATCTCGGCCTGCACCGCAGGATCGGCAACCGGTGTGCCGGCCACCATGAACTCCGCCAGGCGGATCATCTGTGCCGTCACCTCACGCTGCCACCGCTCGGTGTCCTCGGCGGTCATCGCCGCGAGGGCCTCCCGGGACTGCTTCCACTGCTCCGGCCACCGCTCGCGCACCTCGGCCTCGACCTCGGGCTGCGGCTCGAACCCCTCGAACAGGTTCTCCGGCCTGTTGATCTTTGTCATGCCGTCGTTTTCCTTGCCTTCCTCGAGTTCGGCGATGGTCCGCGCGACCGTGTTGACCAGCGTCTCCAGCCGGTCCCGTTCCGCCAGCAGCCGCCCGTGGTGCTCGCGCAACACGGCCACCCGGTCGACCTGACTGTCCAGAACGGCCTGAATCTCACGCAGTCCCAGGCCCAGCTCCCGCATCAGCAGGATCTGCTGCAGCCGCAGCAGATCGGCCTCCTCGTAGTAGCGGTGCCCGTTACTGCCGGTCGAGGCAGGCGGCAGCAGACCGATCGCGTCGTAATGCCGCAGCGTCCGGGACGTCACCCCGGACATCCGGGCCACCTCCGCGATCGACCAGCCCATCGTCGTGCCTCCCATCGCCGGGCCGGTTTCTCCGGCTCCACGTATGACGGTAGAAGTTGACGCAACGGAAACCGCAAGCGGAAACCGGTGCCGGTGTCCTGCCCGTCAGACTCGCGGACCGCTCGCTCGCTGACGGCCCGCTCGAAGGGACTCCGCCCCGGCCGTCATTCGTGATCCCCTCGCATGACCGCGGCGTAGCGATCACCCAACTTCGCGCGCAGCTCCATCAGCTCGCACGCGGCCCTGCCCGCGACGTGTGCGGCCGGGGGCACACGTTCGGTGGTTTCCCACCAGAGGTCGTCGTCCGGCCGGTCGTTCAGCACCCCGGCCCGGACCAAGGCGTCGATCTCCACCACGCGCTGCGCGAAGGCCTGTGCCCAGTCCTGCTCGTCCGGCCGGAGGAACGGCGAACTCCGGAGGAGGAGAAGGTTGACCTCTCTCATTCCGCTTCGTCCCGGAACAGCGGAGCCGGCCTGGCCGGACATGGCCGTGCGTTGGCGTTCCTCAAGGTCGGACAACGCCTCCCAGACCTCCCCCAGCGCCTCCACCCGCCGCGCCCGGAAGGCCGCCCGCGCCTCGCGCGCCTGGGTCCGCTGCCATTGCCACAGTCCGGCCGCCGTGACCAACCCGGTTCCGATGAAGGTGAGGACGCCCACGATGACGGTGTCGGAGACCATGGCGCGAGGCTACTGAAGTCGCGAACCCCATGGGACGGGATTGCCCAGGGGGCTCCACCACGCCTGGCCCGGCCACCACTGGCCCGGCCACCACTGGCTGCGTCCCTTCCGTCCCCACCACGCCTGGCCCGGCCACCACTGGCTCGGCCACCACTGGCTGCGCCCCTTCCGCCCCCACACAGGGGCCGAAGGGGCGTCCCACCTCCGCCCCGGCCCGTCAGGCACGATGGAGGCACCATGGATCTCCGGCACCTCCTCTCCCGCGCCCGACGGCTCGCGGCCTCCACGAGTCCCGGCCGACGGCGGCTGCTCGGCATCACCGGCCCGCCCGGCGCCGGCAAGTCCACGCTCGCCGCCCACCTCGTGGCGGAGCTGGCGGGGCAGGCGGCGCTCGTCCCGATGGACGGCTTCCACCTCGCCGAGGCGGAGTTGCGCCGTCTGGGCCGTACGGACCGCAAGGGCGCGCCCGACACCTTCGACCCGGCCGGATACGCCGCACTGCTGGCGCGCCTGCGCTCCCCGGAGCCGGACACCGCCGTCTACGCCCCGGCGTTCGACCGCCGTATCGAGGAACCGGTGGCCGGCAGCATCCCCGTGGCACCCCGCATTCCCCTCATCGTCACCGAGGGCAACTACCTCCTCCTCGACGCCGCCCCATGGCCGCGGGTCCGGGCGCTGCTCGACGAGGTCTGGTACGTGGAGCTGGACGCCTCCGAGCGGGTCCGGCGACTGGTCGACCGGCACGAGCGGTTCGGGCGTCCGCGCGCCGACGCCGAGCGGTTCGTGCACGCCTCGGACGAGGCCAACGCCCGCGTCGTGGCGGCCACTCGCGACCGCGCCGATCTCGTCATCACCTTCGCACCCGAAGAGGCCCCGCCTCCATCGTGCACATGACCCCGCTCCCCCGCCGCCTGCCCTGACCGAGCAGCCCGGCCACCGACAGCGCTCCCCACCCGACGGACACCGCCACGGCCTTCAGCTTCCGGTCGCGGCCCGGCAGCGTCGCACCGAGCAGTACGGCATCGCCGAAGTCCGCGGCGATCCGTACGTACGCGGCGGTGCGCAGGGCCGGGCCTTCCGGGGCCAGCGTCATCGCCAGCCCGCTCGCCGCATCCCGCCAGGCCAGCGGACGCAGCGAGGTGCGGGTCGCCGGCGCGGTCCGCCCTTCGCCGTCGACCAGCCCCGAGGGCCGCGCCAGCAGATCGGGCAGCGCCGCCACCGCCACTCCGTACACGGCCGTGGCCACCCCGACCGCACGCAACAGACCGACCTTCATCCGCCGTCCACCCTTCTCGTCGACCGGCCGCACGAGCCCCGTCAGGCCCGTCCGCCTCATCAACTCCTTTCCTCGGCAGGCCCCTTCCCAAACGACATCACCGATGTCATCATGACATCATGAGTGTCGATGAGGGGTGTGCGGACGATGCGAAAGACACTGACGGCGGAGGGCCGGCGCCCACCGAAGACCTGCTGTACGGCGTCATCCGACGCCTGTGGCCCCTGCACCGCACGGTCGTCCGCGCGGTGGAGCGCGAATTGGCGGACTCGGGCATGACCGCCGGCGAACACGCACTGCTGGACGCACTGCGCACCGAAGGACCGCGCACCGTGCCGCAGTTGGCGCGGGGAATGGGGCTCGACCGGCAGCCGGTGCAGCGCTGGGTGAATCACGCCCTGGAGCTGGGCCTGGTCGTGACGGCCCCGAACCCCGCACACCGCCGCTCGTCCCTGATCCGGCTCACCACCGAAGGCACGGAGGCGATACGCGGCGTCCAGGAATTCGAGACCACGGAGCTGAGACAGCGTCTGGCCGACCTGTCCGCCGAGGACGTCCGTACCGCATTGCACGTACTGGACCGGCTCGGCGAGGAGTTCCGCCACCTGGCGAACGACTCTCGCACCGCGCCGGAGGAAACCGACAGTCCCGGCAGTCGACGCAGTTACGGCAGCAGCGACAATAGCGACGATGATGGCATCACGCCTGCTTCCTTGCATCCAGTACACAAAGGACGGTCCAGAAGATGACCCGGGGAATCACCGCCTGGTCCGAGATCGACAACGGCATCGTGCCGATCGACGACGGTGAGCTGTTCTACGAGACGGCCGGCTCGGGCCCCGCGGTGGTACTGCTCCACGGCGGGATGCTCGACCAGCACATGTGGGACGAACAGTTCGCCTGGCTGGTGAACTCCGGCCTGCGCGCGATCCGCTACGACTTCCGCGGCCACGGCCTGTCCTCCACCGTGGCCGGGGACTACGCCAACCACGACGACCTGTGCACCCTGCTCGACGCGCTCGAGGTCCCCGGCGCCGTCCTCGTCGGCCTCTCCCATGGCGCGCGCGTCGCACTCGACACCGCCATAGCCCGCCCGGAGCGGGTGACGGCCCTCGCCCTCGCCTCCCCCGGCATCAGCGGCCGCACCTTCACCGACCCCTTCGTCCTGGAGCACATCAAGGCGCAGGTGGCCGCCATCGGCGAAACGGACGGCGCGGAACGGTACGTCGAGCACTTCCTGCGCATGTGGGTGGACGGACCGCATCGTGAGCCCGCCGCGGTGCACCCGGGATTCCGCGAGCGGATGCGCGCCTCGGCCGAGGCCAATGTGGAAGTCCATGCCGACGGCGCGGGTGCCGGCATGCCCCTTGAAGTCGGTGCCGCCGACCGCCTGGGCGAGATCCGGGTGCCGACGGTCGTGTTCGACGGCGACCTCGACAGCAGCGACATCTCCACCAACGCCCATGCGATAGCGCTGACCGTTCCCGGCGCCCGAAGAGTCCGGATACCGGGCGCGGCCCATATGGTCAATCTGGAGAACACCGCCCTCTTCGACCGCGAACTCCATTCTTTCCTCTCGTCCCTGGACTACTGAGCCACCGCACGGACCACCGGCCTGGGCCCTCGGCTCCCGGGGCCGCCGGGACCACCAGGCCCCCGGACCGCCGGGGCCACGTCAGCCACCAGGGCCACCGGCTCCATGGACGGCCGGGGCAGCCGGTCAGCCGGAGCAGCCGGAGCAGCCGGAGCAGCCGGAGCAGCCGGAGCAGCCGGAGCAGCCGGAACGCCAACGACCACCCCCGCGGAACAACCGACCACCAACCGACCGACAACCACCCCTCCCCCGCCGGGGACGAACCCCGCGAACCCCACCCCTACCCGGCGGCGGTTAGAGTGACCGGGCCGTGGTGTTCGGGAAGACCGGTGACGGACCTTGGGGTCCCAGACCGGAGCGGCCCTCGCCACTGTGATCGGGGAGTTACCGTCCCTTCCGCAGGCGCACGACGCGCCCGCGGCGCCACTGACCGCAGCCCGCGGCCGGGAAGGCGGGGACGGGCGCGTGCACCCGTAAGCCAGGAGACCGGCCACGGCATCTCACGAACTGATCCACGAGGTGCTGGAGCGTGACCGCCGGATGGCCCTGTCCACCGATACCCGCCATACCCCTGCTTCCGCCACGTTCCGCTGGCGCCGGCAGGACACCGTCCGCACCGCGGGCCTGATGGCCGTCATAGCCGGTCTGCACGTCGTCGCCTTCGGCGTGCTCTTCCTGCTCGTCGTGCCGCATCACTACGCCGTGGGCAGCCAGGTCTTCGGCGTGGGCCTCGGTGTCACCGCGTACACCCTCGGTATGCGGCACGCCTTCGACGCCGACCACATCGCCGCGATCGACAACACCACCCGCAAGCTGATGGCCGACGGCAAGCGGCCCGTCTCGGTCGGCTTCTGGTTCGCCCTCGGCCACTCCAGCGTGGTCGTCGCAATGGCGGCCCTGGTGGCGGGCGGCGCCCAGCTCGCGGGCACCCTGCTCAACGACGAATCCCGTACGCACCAGATCCTGGGCACGATCGGCACCACGATCTCGGGCACCTTCCTCTACCTCATCGCCGCCCTCAACCTGATCGCGCTGGCCGGGATCTGGCGGGTCTTCCGCGGGATGCGCAACGGCCACTACGACGAGGCCGAGCTGGAGCAGCGCCTCGACTCGCGCGGCTTCATGAACCGCTTCCTGGGCCGGTTCACCCGCTCGATCTCCCGCCCCGGCCAGATGTTCCCGCTGGGCTTCCTCTTCGGGCTCGGCTTCGACACCGCGACCGAAGTGAC
Source organism: Streptomyces caniferus (assembly GCF_009811555.1). Lineage (GTDB taxonomy): Bacteria > Actinomycetota > Actinomycetes > Streptomycetales > Streptomycetaceae > Streptomyces > Streptomyces caniferus. The sequence goes on from NZ_BLIN01000005.1 coordinate 2,705,876, forward strand.
CCTGATGGTGATGGCGGGCAGCGGCGCCGCGGCCGGTCTGCCCTGGTACGCCGTGCTGTGCCTGCCGCTGCTCTTCGCGGCCGGCATGAGCCTGTTCGACACCCTCGACGGCACCTTCATGAACTTCGCCTACCAGTGGGCGTTCTCCAACCCGGTGCGCAAGGTCTACTACAACCTCACCATCACCGGCCTGTCGATCGCCGTCGCCTTCTTCATCGGCACGATCGAGCTGGTGACCGTGCTGCACGAGAAACTCGGCCTCAACGACCCGCTGACCGGCTGGATTTCCGGCCTCGACCTCGACAACGTCGGGTTCCTCATCGTCGGCCTGTTCGTGGTGGTGTGGGCCGCGGCGCTGACGTACTGGCGCCTGGCCGGCGTCGAGAAGCGCTGGGCGGAGCGGGCGGAGCGAACCGGCCCGGCCGCACAGCCGGAACCGGCGGAGCCGGCCACCCCGGACGCCTGACCCCCATCGGCCGCACGAGCCCCGAGCTCCGTACGCCGAGCCGAAGCGTCCCGGGCGCCCGGAGCGGCACAGGGACGCATCCGCCCCACCAGACGGGGACGGGGCCGCAGCCGAGCCCCGTCAGAGCGGCGAAGCACGACGGCCCGGCCGGACACAACGAAGCCCGGCCGCCCCGCCGGACGTGACGGGGCCCGGCCGCCCTTCAGGTGGCAGAACCGGCCGCCGCGCCCGTCACCAGATCCGGCCCCCAGCGCTCCAGCGCCGCCGCCAGATCGAGCGGCCGCAGCCGCTCCGGCTGGTCCGGACCCGGCCAGTCCTCCCGCGGGACCCGCCACATCACCTCGAACTCGATGCCGTCCGGGTCCTTGGCGTACAGCGACAGAGCGACGAGGTGATCACTCGACCCCACCAGCGCGCCCCGCTCGACGAGTTGCGCATGGGCCGCGACGAGTTCACCGAGCGTGCCGATCTCCCAGGCCAGGTGGTACAGCCCGACCCGCCCGGCCTCGGGCCCGGGCGCATCCGGCCTCACCGGGAACAGCGCCAGATCATGATCGTTGAGTGAGCCGGGAGCGCGGAGAAACGCGGCCCGCCCCGGAATCTCGGTGGCCACCACGAGCCCGAGGGCCTCGGTGTAGAAGGCCACCGAACGGGCCACCTCACGGACGTAGAGCACCGCGTGGTTCAGACGTCGTACGGACATGCAGCCTGCTCTCCACTCTCCTGCCGCGACACCACCGGGGGCTGCCACGCCTCCCCCACTCCTGCACTACCCCGCCCGCCCCGCCGCCGCCCGGAAACCTCCGGCCGTATCCGGCCGTTTCCCGGCCCCGGCGCCCGGCATCCGGCGCCCGGCGCGTGGCTCACTTCCGCACCAGCAGGACCGCGCCCGCCAGCACCACACCCAGCACCAGCGCGACCACGCCGTAGCGCAGCCGATGCGTACGCAGGCCCGGCAGAAGGCGGTCAATGGCGTAGCGTCCGGGCCCGGTCAGCGCCAGCGTCGCCGCACCCGCGGTCAGCAGCAGCTCGTACTCCACGCCCTTGGGCGCGAAGAAGCCGCCGCCCCACTTCACGGCAAGCGCATTGACCATCGTGCCGACGACCGCCGCGGCGGCGAGCGGCGTGAGCAGCCCGACCACCAGCCCCAGCCCACCGAGCGTCTCGCTCAGCCCCGCGACAACGGCCATCACCCGGCCCGACGGATAGCCGCTCATCGTGAAGAACTGCCCGGTCCCGTCCAGCCCCGGACCGCCGAACCAGCCGAACAACTTCTGGGCGCCGTGGGCCGCCATGGTCAGTCCGAGCGCCAGCCGCAGCAGGAGCAACCCGGTGTCGTAACCGTGCGGAGAAGGAACGGAGCGCGTCGAGGCACCGATGCGCACGGTCTCGACAGTGCTGAGGGGGGACGTCATAAGAGCGCTCTTTCACAGGTCGGGGACGCCTCCGCGGCAGCATCGCGGAGAATTACTTGAAACTTCAAGTCACCTTCCCGACGATACACAGCACCCCCACGACGGACAACAAGGCCCCGCACGAACCGACACCCGAAACCCCACCGCCCACGAGCCAGGACCATCACCGGAAGGAACAACTCGTCCCGGCTGAAACCACTCGACGGCATGACCACAACGCCACACGCTCCGATGAACCCAAGCGGCACAGCAGGAGGCAACACATGGCCATCCCGAAGAAGGACTCACGCCCCCTCACGGTCGACGGCGTCGCCTACCGATGGTCCATCCGCCGCAAGCCCACCTACGCCCAGGGCACCTGCCGAGGCACCTTGAGCATCGCGGCCCAACTCGCCCACGCCCCGGGCTCGGTCGCCGTACTGCGCACGCCCCATCCCCACCCGGCCAACTGGCTGGGCGCCCCTGCCCCCACCGTCCGCCCCGCCGCAGTGGCCCACGCCATCCGCTCCGCACTCCACCGGGGGTGGCAGCCGAACGAGCCGGGTCGCCCGTTCCTCCTCGACCTGCCGCCCACCGCCTGATCGAGCGGACGACCGCCTCACACCAGCCGGACTCCGCACACGACGGTGCGCCGAATCAGCATCCCGATCCACCGCGCGACGGCTCGTACGAGCGAGCCCCCTCCGGAGGGCTGTGCTCGATGAGTGCGACGGCCGGACAGGGGTGCTGGCGTACGCCCCCGTCCGGCATCGCCGATGTCAGCTGTGGATGTCAGAAACCTTCTTGGTCCGTAGCTCTGGAGAGATCCACCCTCGGAGGTCATACGGGCTGCCGACGGGGCCGTTGAGGCCAGTGCCGGGCACTGACGGTTGGCCATCCGAGCTCACCGGCGGCTTCGATGAGCCCTGAACATGCCGATTCGCGGTCGGTTCGGGGTTTCAGTTCACGGTGAAGTAGTAGTCATTGGGCGCCAGTTGGATGCCGGAGCGGGTTGTCGCGTAGACCGTGAGGTCACACCAGCCGTCCGAGGCCGGGGTCCAGTCGATGCTCGCGGCGTGGTGGGCGTCCGCGGGAACCGTGACCTCCGGGTCACCGTTGTTGAAGGTGTACGTGTAGCTCACGACATCCTTCACCTTCGGCGTGAACGTGAACGTGCCCGGGACGCCGGCGCCACCGCCCGAACCGTTCTCCGGGTAGGCCTCCGAAGCGACGGTGGACGTGGTGTCGTAGCTGATGCTCCATCGAGCCGCGTCGCTGCCCCAGCCGTTCGCGCTCTTGCTGGTCACCTGAAGGTCCCCGCCGTAGATACCGTCCAGCGCGAGATCCACGGTCGCCGTGCCGTCCGTCCCGGCCGCGACCTCGAAGGTCCTCTCGTCCTGAACTCCGCTGGTCCGCACGGAGTAGCTGACGACCGGGCTCTTCGCCTGGAGTTCGGGGTCGGGACGGAACGTGAACGTGGTCGGCTCGCCGAACTCGGGTTTCGGGACGGCCGGGGTGACGGTGGGCGTCGTGGAGCTGACGCGGAAGGTGTAGCTGGCGATCGGCGACCAGTTGTGGGCCCGGTCCAGGCTGCGCACCCACAGCGTCTTCGGACCGGAGCCGTCCGGCGGGACGAGCCTGAGCGTGGCCGAACCGCCGAGCGCGTCGGCGCGCTTGAAGTACTTCGTGTCGGAGTACCGGTCGACGGGCTGCGGAATGCCGTGGTCACCGATGCTCGTGCCGATGACCGGCATTTCCTGCTGCCAGGAGAACTCGAACCCCTCGACATCCTCGACACCGCCCGCGCCCAGTGTGAACTCGACCGGCTCGCCCCCCTTGTTCCACACGTCCGGAAGGTAGTTCGGCGAGGTGACGGTGGGCGCTTCGGCCGGGGCCGTCTTGTCGGTCGCGACATAGCAGGGGGCCGACCAGTCCGAGGCCGCGCCCCCGACCACCGTCTGCGCCTGCCACGCGTAGGTCTGCCCATCGGCGAGCGCACCGGCGGGCAGGGTGGCGGGGGCCTCGAAGCCAGGCTGGAGACGGTCACGGGTGACCGTCGTGATCCGCGTCGGATCGGTGACCGGCCAGGCCTGGTACCGGACGCCGACCCGGGGGTTGCCGGTGGTGTCGGTGATCCCGGGGATGCCCTCGACGACGAGGCCGTCGTGGGTCGACTGGTACGAGGGCCGGTCCGCATCGGTCGAGCAGTGCCGGTATCCGTTGAACAGCTGAGTCGGAGCGGTAGGCCTCCCGTCAGCCGCGCTCGCGGGCGACGTCGCGGCGGCCAGTGCCAGGCCGAGGGCTCCCAGAGAAGCGAGGACTGCACGGGGTCTCGCGCCGAAGGACATGGTCAACTGATCCCTCCCGTTTGGCGCCCGCACTCAGCGCACTGATGCGCACTGACGTACGAGCAGCGAAGGGATCGTACTGGGGTGCCGCAGACCGACGCATGAGGATTAAGAACTGCCGAGCGGGCGACGGCACGGCCCCTGGTCGGCCGGACAGGGGGCCGTGCCGTCGGTACGGCTTCTTGCTGATCGCGCCACCCACACGTCGCGCTGCGGCGAGACGACCGAAGCTCTCGGGGCACAGCCAGATCGCCGTCACCATGAACACCTGGACGCACATCGTGCAGGACACACGGCGGAAGGCGCTGAGCCACGCGGCAAGCAGTAAGCCACATGGACCGGCTTCCGCAGCAACGCCCTTCCGCAAGCCGACCTGCGCCATTGATATCAATTCCGGATGCAAAACACCCCCTGCCATGATCAACAGGGGGTCTTTCGACTGGTGGGCACAGCAGGATTTGAACCTGCGACATCTGCTTTGTAAGCGTGGTGGTGGCCTCCGCAGTAGATCTGCTGGTCGGTGGGCGGGCGGCCGGGCCCGGCTTCTCCATAGCTGCGGGGACCGGTAAGCACCCTCGTTGACCGTGGCTGCCCCTCCGTTGTGGCACGCATCTGGCACGCCGTGATTTGCGGCCCGCCCGGACCTCAGCCGACGACAGTCAGCCACGATGGCGGGTACGTCAACCGACCAGGCGCGCGTATACCTCGCTGCCCCCCGGCATCCGCCACGCTGCCAGCGCCGCCCACCAGAGCAGGCCACGACGGCCGGCGCATGCGGACGGTGCCTGAGCCCTCAGCTTGGGGCTTCTGCTGCGAGTTCTCCCTCGCGGCACCTGAGCTCTACAAGTAGGGTGATTAGCGCGCTGACATCGCCTATGCTGACGATCGGTCAGGCAGGAGGGACGGCGATGCCGGGGGAAAGCGGGCAAAGAGTCAGTGTCGAACGGAACGAGTTCGCACTGGAGCGCTACCGATACATTCTGCAGCAGATCCACGCAGTCAACGAGAATGCTTACCGCTTCCTCGCTATTTACCAGACGCTCGCCACCACGCTAGTTGGCGCGGCCTTGACCCTCTTTGTTGGGTACCGCAAATGGGAGGTGACGCCAGCAACCGCAAGGGGCGGGGTTATCGGGATCTTGATCCTTGTCACAATGGCCGCCGCATTCACTGTCATGCTGATTGTGGTGGGTGCCGTCGCCTGGCTCGACTACCGCAACGAAGAGTGCGACGTCACCGATGAGATGGTCGGACCAGGCTTCCGAAAGCGTCCACGGCCGGGCAACCTCTTGCGCTGGTACGAAACTTACGTGCTGCTGTTCATTATCGTCTCGATGATCACCATGTGGATACTCGCCGAGTCGTTCATTCTGCCGGCAATGAGGTGACTGCTCCCAGCGGCCTTCCTGACTTCGTCAGGACATCTTCGCACAGAGCGGTTAGGCGCAGCCTGTCGAACGATACATCGCCAACCTTCTAGACTACTTACGCTAAGGGCTGTCCCATAATTGATCTATGACGTGCTGGGTGGCTTGCTCGTTTGTTCGTCAGCCGGCGAGGGTGAGGTTGTGCAGGCGGGCGATGCCGAGCATTGCGTGGTGGACGCCGTTGCCTTTGAGGCGGCAGTCGCGGAGGATCTTCCAGCTCTTCATGCGGGCGAAGGTGTGCTCGACGCGGGCGCGGACCTTGCGGTGGGAGGTGTTGTGCTCTTCTTTCCAGGCCGGGAGTTCGGTCTGGACGCGTTCGCGGCGGTGCGGGATGACCAGGCCGGTGCCCCGGTAGCCGCCGTCTGCGATCACCGTGGTCTTGCCGACGGCGTCCCTGGCGCCGGACAGCTCCCACGCTTTGCAGTCGTTGCGGTTGCCGGGCAGCGGCCGGCCGACAGTAACGACCAGCCGGGTGTCGGCATCGATGACGACCTGGTGGTTGGTGGAGTACCGCTAGTTCTTCGACTGCTCGGCGACCGTGTGGTCACGGGTGGGAACCAGAGTGCCGTCCACGATCAGCACGGTGTCCTTGCGGAACCGCTTGCGCGTCTGGAGCGCAAGCGAGGGCGCGAGGTGGTCGATGATGCGGTCAGCGGCCGACTTCGCCACTCCACACAGCGGGGCGAGTTGGCGCAGCGTCAGGTTCGTCCGCCAGTACGCGGCGACCAACAGCACCCGGTCCTCCAGCGACAGACTCCAGGGCCGGCCCTTGCGGACCGGGTCCACGCCCTCTCGCCGCAGCGCCGTGATCAGCTTGCCGAACTGCCGCGGGCTCAGCCCGGTGAACGGGGCTATCCAGGACGGCTCCGAGGACGTGATCACACCAGCCACGGCGAGATCATCTCACCTACGACCAGCAGTTGCGGGACAGCCCTTAGTCGGCGTTGGTAAAGACATTGGCTGGCATCAAGGAAACTTTCTCGTTCTGGTAGCACGGCGCTAGCGTAACGCTGCACACTGATATACATGCACATCGACGGCCGAACTGCGGCAGGGCTCTGGAAGCGAGCGTTCTCTCCTGACAGCTTCACAGAATCAGCGACTGAACGGGATAGATTCAGCTCGGCGCTTCACGATATGCGTACCCGTGGGGCACATTTGGCAGTTGAGATATCCGCCGACATGCCCGATTTTACGCAGCATGATGTCACGCACATGGATTCCCTGTGGGAATTGGCTGACTTGGTTGCTGGCCCCCACACAACCCTAAATCCCGCCGAGGCTTTTGTCTTCGGCGGTGCTGTTATTGTGCATGACTTGGCAATGAGCCGCGCTGCTCATAGTTTGCTCGGTGGCGTTAGAAGTCGCGCCGACTGGCCCGATGCGCTTGCCTCGGAACTGCGATTTCAGCTACGCCGATCCCCGCATCCGTCCGAACTGGCAATGCCTCCGGAGGAAATTGCCGCCAGGGCGGAGAAGATTCTCTTTCGTCGAGCCCACGCCGAGTTGGCCGAGTCACTGCCGCTGACTTCATGGAAATCTCTGAGCGGTGACACCATGTATCTGATTTCTGATCCAGAAATCAGAATCGCTTACGGACGACTGATTGGCGAAATCGCTGCCAGTCATCACTGGAACTATGAAAAGGTAACCGAGCGGCTCTCCGCACCGGTAGGCGCGCCAGGGTTTGCCCCAGTCAGCTGGAAGGTCGACAGCCTGTATCTTGCTTGCCTCCTGAGAACAGCAGACGCTTCACATCTAGACGCCACACGCTCCCCAGACATTCTTGCCGCAGTACGCGAGATTTCTTCAGATTCGAGAGATCATTGGATCTTTCAAAGCAGACTACAGCGCCCTTACTTGCAGAATGAGAAATTGTGCTTTACGGCTCCAGCCGGTTTCAGCCGTGAAGAGATGAGTGCATGGTGGCTAGCTTATGACACGCTCAAGATGGTAGATGGAGAGCTTAAGAGCGCCGATACCTTACTGCTGGCCTCAGGACGTACACCATTCCAGGTGCGCGGCGTGGCAAACGTTCAGTCACCTTCTGCCTTCAGCTCGATAGCAGGTTGCCATGATTGGGAGCCGATTGAGGCACGGGTTAAGGTTGGCGACGTTGCGAACCTGGTACGCCGACTGGGTGGAAAAGAACTGTACGGACAGGACTGGACCATCGGACTGAGGGAGATCCTCACAAACGCCTGTGACGCAGTGAAGGCAAGAGAGGCCCTTGCAGAATACAGGGGCGGACGGCGTGTGGTGGGAAGAGTCACCATTTCTGTAGAGGTCACGGAAGATCAGGTCTGGCTATCCTGTCATGACAATGGAATTGGCATGACCTCTGGTGTGATGGGGCACCAGCTGCTCGACTTTGGTTGTTCCTCATGGCTCTCTCCGGATACGGCAAAATCCACCCCGGGGCTTATCGCGAGCAAGTTCGAGCCCACCGGAAAGTTCGGCATTGGGTTTTTCTCAGTCTTCATGCTGGGTGAGCGTGTTCAGGTCATTTCTCGCTCTCTTTCCGAGGGCCCATCGGAGACGTGGATTCTAGAATTTAGCTCTGGAGTGAATAAGCGCCCCACGCTGAGAAAAGCCGCTCAGAGTGAGCAACTTGACGAACCGGGAACCAGCGTTAGAGTGGCTCTAGACGCATCCATATACGCACAGTCCGAGAACTCGGTGGTATTCCGCTTCAAGACGCATGGATCTGCATTCACAACCGAGGGATTTGCGTCTATCTCGGATATCATTGCGTATGCCATGCCAGCCGCAGAGTGTGATTTGTGGGTTGAAGAGGCGGGCGTACCTGCAGAGGCCAGTCCAGTAATCGCAAAGAACGACTGGGTCACTGTAGATGGGTACCGCTTCCTATGCAGGGTGTTGGGCATACCGGAAAAAGCACTCACCGATAAGGACGCTGACCCATATTCTACCCTTCGCGACTTTGCTGAGCAGCATAAAGACGATCTGTCTGTCATACGAGATTCTTCAGGGCTGCCAGCGGGAAGACTATGCATGGTCCCTGAGTCGACGAGGAGCGGGTTTTATTCTGCTCGCGACTCGTCATTTGTGACCGCTGGGCCGGCCAGGACGAGTACTCGGGTTTACGCTGCGGCCGGAATTGCCATTGGCCGCCCAAGTAGAGCTGCGCGGGATAGTGCAATTCCTATCCTTGAGCCTGCCGAAATGGCGAAATGGGCAACGCGTGAAGCAGTCCGCCTCGCTGAACGGATTGCAGCTGGAACCCTTGAGGCAGGGGATTGGTGCATCGATGCAGCCGAACAAATTCTGCAATTTGGCGGAGACGTGGGCTTCCCGTTCTGGCGTACTAGCCAAGGATGGCTGACGCAGGATCAACTAGTCAGCTGGATGAAGGGGCGAACGGTGTTGTTTGTGACGCATCCCGTCTTTGCAGATGTTCGGGTTGGTCGCACCGATATCCCGGCTTCCCTCGAAGAGGGCATTGTCGTCTACGAGTGGTCCCATCGGGACGCGCTATGGGGTGTCAAGGACTGGCCTGCGGTGAATAATGAGTACCGTGGCTGCACGGGTGCCTTGCTGAGAGCGATTGCTGAAGCGTGGGACGTGGTGATCTCGAGGGTGGTGGAGGCGAGTGCGAAGCGGGAGCAGGAATTCGTGATTGGGCGCCACGAAGGAAATGAGATGCGAGGAGAGTGCACCGTCTTCTCTCGCAGTGACCTTGAACGTACATGAACCGAACAGCACAGCACGAAGAGTGAGGCACTTCCGAGGAATAGGCTGCGTGACTTCCCAAAGCTTGGGATAGGGAACAACGGAGGTCGGCAGAACGGCTTTGGGATGGAGCTGCTTTGGCGGCGAGTGATCATGGCACCGTAAGATTGCAGCGCGTTGGGCAGTCTGTGGACCTGCCTGGAAAAGCACGACGTTGGGGCCATGCTCTTCGAGGCTCACGCCAAAGTGGCTGCCTAAAGGTGTGGAGCCGACCGCCCCGGCCACGACGTACCCCTTCTCTGGCCAGGCGGCCGATTGCTCAGCGCGCGGCACGGGCGCCGGCCGGTCTGGAGCGGGGCGGAGACAGAAGCGCAGGCCCGGCCGGGGCCGTGCCGCGCGCGGGGAGCGGAGCTAGCCGCCTTGAGTAAGTGAAGACAGGGTTCGACAGCAGTCCGATGCGTCGGAACCTGGTGCACGGTGCCCCTCGTTGCGAACCACCGGCGGCCTGGTCGCTGGGGTCTGTTTGGCTGGTCATCAGTGGCCCTGCGGCCGGTAGCCATCGGCTGAGGTCACCGCGGTTGCTGTGATTCGCTGCTGCACAAGCACGGCAGGCTGACCATCGCCCTAGAAGTGGGCAACCTGGCGCTCGGGGAATGGAGAACGTGCGCCGTCTGTGCGCCCATGCCCTCTTGTGCAACTCGCAGGCTCAACGCATCGTGAGTGGAAACTGCTCGGCGTTTTGACGCCTCAAGGGGAGGGCGGTGCGGTGTGGGCTCGGTAACTCCGTGGGCGAGTGAGACATTCGGCAGTCTGGCCGGCCAACTGGCCGAAGCCATCCCGGCCTGCCTCGTACAGGCCCACGACAGGGCCCGCCATGGCCATGAAGGCGTCAACACTCAGACGCTGGAAGCGTACGGTCACGGGCTACATGCGGTGCAGTACGAGGCACTGGCAGCTGGCTTGGCATCCTTCGAAGGCGCAACGGCTATACGGCTACAAGGCCGCACGGTAATGGTCATCGACGACAACGTCATCTACCCAATCCGGTACGCGAAGAAAGATGTACCTGTGACCTCGGCGCGATTGCGTCGAGCCGTCGGCTTCCGCGCTGACCTGATCAGGCGCCACGGGCCCGAACCCAGGCAGCAGGCGCTTGACCTGGGCCTCGATGAACTCGATGAACCGGAAGTGCACCCCGACATCGCGCTCCTCCCACCGGAGTTCCGTTTGATCACCGTTGCGTACGCCTGCTCCATGGAGCGAGGCGTCATGCGCGTTGAATGGGGCGCTGCAGAGCTACGACGCGAGGACCGCTACCTCATCTGGCACAAACACGAACCACTGCTTCCACTCGCTGACCCTCGCGCGGCTGCTACCTGCGCCCCCCGTAATCGATCAACCCTCTGACCTGCCGCTGAGCTGTCGGCGGTTGTCAGTGTTGGTCATCGTTGAGCGTCCTTCCACGGCCCCCAGACGGCCCCGGGAGGGCGCTTCGACGTGAGGTCGGCGGAACGGGTTGGGGACGACTGGTCACGACGGTGGTGCACCTAGCGGAGCGCCCATGACGGGCTGAGCCACATCGCGGCAGCGGATAGCTCCCCCTGAGCCACGGATCAGGGGCCGGCCGGTCCGCTTACGCGTCCGCATCCGTGACGGTGGCGGTACGGCGGCTCGCCCATGCCAGCCTGCATGCCCGGAGCGCTCGGCCCTGCTGCCCCCACCCCTCCCGTAGCCAGCTCTTGTCGCCGAAACCACTTATGGCACGGTCGGCAGCGCGCCCGCCATGTAAACCGCTCACCGCTTCCGCCCCACCTCACCACCTACTTCTTCGCACTTCCTCGCCGCCCTCGGGGCTCCCCGCCTGGACCTGCTCCTGAGGCACGGCGCCTGCGCGGCTGCTCAGCTCGTCCTGATGGTGGGTGACCGGGGCTGGGCCGGTGGATGGCTCGGTGGTGGCGTTGGCCGGTGGGGTGTCTGCTCGGTCCGGCGCTGCTTTTGGGCGGGACAAAGCGTCTAACGGATCATCCTGTGACAGCTTCGGTGGCGCGGGGCCTGGGGCCGGGCGGCGCGGGCCGTAGGCATGGCGCCGCCCGAGCCCCTGAGCCCGCGCCGGCCCGTGTGACGGGCCGGTGGGGTGTGATTCGTAGCGGCGGCTGCCAAAGCCGTTGGCCTGCGCGCCGGATGCCGAAGGCAAGAGCACCCACAAGGCCAGAGCCGCAAGCCACTCCCCCGTGACCGAGCCGCGAGACGCTGACCAACGAGGTACACGGCGGCTGCTGGCCTCGATCGGCATGGCACGCACTCAACGGGCTGCTACCGCGCGATCGGCACCCGGAGACCCGGCAAGGGAACGGCACCACCCGCGAGAGCCCCCGGAGTGCTCTTCCTCCCCCACCTCCCCGCCCCCGTCCCCGGCCGAAGGACGGGGCTTGAACTCGTAGAGAAAGTTGTTACTCAAGCCTCGGATGGGATGTGCCAGAGTGGGGCCTGGTACTGCTCCGGGCGGCCGTTGAGCAGTAGTTCTCTGAGTTCTTGGCGCTGGCTGCCGCTGAGTCCGAAGGCTTCGGTGAGCCGGCGGAACGTTGTGTGCGTGATTCCTCTGCCCTGTGCACCGGTCTGGAACTCGTCGAGCTGGCGGAGTACGGCCTTGGGGTCGAGCTTCTGAGCGGGCTGGCTGCCCAGCCAACTGGCCTTGTTGCGCTCGTAGTCGATCTCAGAGAATCCGCAGATCTCGCGGCTGTGCTGCTCGACCTCGTGCAGGTTCTCCGTCGCGAGGATGGCTCGGGCGAGCTGGTTGTGGTTGAGGGTTTCGTCCAGGTCGACCTCGTGCACTACCGGTCCCTCGTCGGTGAGCGGGACAGGTAGGCCGGCGTCTCTCACTTCGCACAAGCCGCGGGCTCCTCGTGCTGCCGCTGCCAGCATCGCCGTTGCCTCGGAGGGGTGCCACTCCAGCACCGAGCTGACTGGTTGGACGTGCTCGGCGGTGAGTGTCAGGGCAACTGGGCCCATGCGACTGCTTAGGGCGTCAGCGGGGAGCTCGCCGTCCAGACCGGGGCCGGCGACCAGGAGCCGTACGGGGTAGTTGAGCTCGCAACACGCCGCGAGGGTGAGTGCGTCTGCGAGGGGGCTGCGGAGTGTGGGCTCGTCGCCCTGGGCGAGGATGTCGCCGCCCACATCCAGGAGGTCGATGGAGTCCGGTTCCAAGTGCTGTACCAGCTCTTCGAGTTGGCGGACCATGCCCTCGGCGCCGTGATGCGGATCGATGAGCGCGAAGGTCTGCGGGAGCTCTGCGGCAAGCCTGGGAAGCGTGGAGCCCGCGGGAGCAATCGGTGTTGCGTCGGCGGGAACGGCCTGGACGCTTCGGGTGAGGGGGCGGAGGCCGGTGAAGTTGGCAGGCCCTCTTGGGCCCGGGATGGGGTCGACCAAAAGACGGTCCCACGCGTAGGTGAGGACCACCGCCGGAGTCTCGCCGCCGTAGAGGGCTGCATCCAGCATCGCCGCGGCGACAGCGTCGCCGCCTCCTCCTGCTGCCACGATCAAGCGCGTCACGTGCGCCAGCGTACGGGCTGCTGTACTAGCCACTCACTCTATAGTGGCTAGAGGTAATAGCCACTTAGGGAAGGGGGAACGGATGCCGAAGATCGAGGAGACCCAGCCCAAGTACCTTCAGATCGCGCACCACATTCGCGATCAGATCCTGCGGGGCGACTTGCGGCCTGGTGACGAAGTGCCGTCGGAACGTCAACTGGCGGCGGACTGGAACGTGTCGCGCCCGACGGCTGCGCGTTCGCTGGAAGCTCTGCGGCACCAGGGGCTGGTCGAGAAGCGGCAGGGCTCGGGCACGTACGTGCGGGGCCTGGCGGTCAACCGCCGTGCTCGTGAGCTGTACGGGCGGGCCAGGCAGACGGGCAAGATCTACACGCCCGGCGAGTACGCGGTGATCACGTCGGCGGGCTGGCTGGAGGCCCCGGAGTATGTGACGGAGTCGCTGAACTTGGCTGCCGGCGCCCGTGCGGTGCACCGTCGGCGGGTCACGAAGAACGACTCCGGCCCCATCACGCTCTCCACCTCCTGGTTCGGCCCCGATGTGGGCGAGCGCGCGCCGAAGCTCCGGGACCCCGACCGAATCCGGGAGGGCACGCTGATGTACGTCGAGAACATGACCGGGCGTCAAGGCAGCTACGCCGAGGACCGGATGTGCGCTCGCCTCGCGACCGAGGATGAGGCCTCCGATTTGGAACTGGAGCCCGGATCAGCGGTGCTGATCGTCCATCACGTCGTCTATGACCTGCAGGATCACCCCCTGGAGTTCGCCGAAGCGACGTACCCACCCAGCCGTTGGGCCTTCGAGCAGGGTTACCCGATCGGGTAGAAAGCCTTGATCCTCCGACCGAAACGCTTGTCCAAGTGGCTAATGCCGCTATCCAGTAAGTGGCTAAGGCCACTTTCTCGGAAGGGGGCACGGGCGTGAGTCAGAAATCTGCGGAGTTACGACACGTCGCCGCGGCCGCGTGTCGTGGATGCCGAGGCCGGGGCTGGAAGCGGGTCGGCTCCCGCTCGGCCTTGGCGGCCTCCGCGGCTGACGCTCGCGCCCGTGCTACGTCCAAGCGGCACTGTCTGGACTGCGGCGGCACCGGTAGGGAGTAGGACGGGATGAGCGACGTCACTGGAGGCCCTGAGGGGCAGGGGGTTGAGCCCGTGTACATCGGCGCCATGACCTTGTACCCGGTGCCCGAGTCCGTGGCACGGGCTCGGCGCTGGTTCAGAAAGTTCACAGATCCGCATGGGCTGGCCTGCTCGGTGGAGGACTGTGTGGTGATGATCTCCGAGCTGGTCACCAACGCTGTTCTCTACGGCGAGGCGGAGGAATCCTGGCGGGTGCGCGTGGAGTGGTGGCGTGTCGGTGAAGCGCTGCGGGTGGACGTGCACAACGCCGGATTCCCCGCGAAAGTCCGCATGCGCGAGGCTGCCGACGACGAATCGCACGGACGGGGCCTGCGCCTTGTCGATGCACTGGCGGACTCATGGAGCGCCCGCCCGAGCCGCTTCGGCGGAACAGTCGTCTCGTTCACAGTCGATGAGGCTTGGAAGCCTTGATGGACCTGGGCTCTGCGTTGCTCACGGGGGCGTGGGTATGCACTGCCTACTCACGTGAGTAGTCTGGTTGACAGGTTGACTTGGCTGATGTGAGTAGGCGGCGGGCTATGGCGTACGAAGTGGCTGCACCAAAGTATGTGCGGCTTGCGCAAACGCTCCAGGGTCGGATCGAAGACGGTACCTACCCGGCCGGCACTCTCGTACCGAGCGAGAATCAGCTGGTCCAAGCCTTCGGCATGTCCCGCCCGACCGTCGTCCGGGCTCTCGAACTCCTCAAGCGGGACGGCTGGCTGGAGTCTCGGCAGGGGTACGGCACGATCGTCCGTGGTCGCCCTGAAGTGATCGAGCAGAAGGACCAGCGGGGGCGCGACGCGCTGGAGCGGGAGGAGTCGGCCGCGCTAGGTCGCCTCGTCCAGGTCGGCCAGGTGCCCATCCCCCCGCGGGTCGCCTCGATTCTCGGCGTGCCCAAGCGGGCCGAGGTGCTCGTCCGGCGGCTGCTGGTCGAGGACGAAGGTGAGCCGGTGGAGCTGGCTTCCTCGTACTTCCCTGCCGACCTGGTCGACGGCACAGACCTTGCTGACTCGGCCCCACTGGCCGAGGGCCTGCGTGCGCACGTCGAGTCTCGTAAGCGCGTGCGCTTCGACCATGTCACCGAGCGTGTCTCCGCTCGCCTGCCGAACAAGGAAGAGGCCGAACTGCTGGCTCTTCCCAAGGGTGAGCCAGTACTCAGCGTGCTGGTCGTCGCCTGCGATGTCTCGGGGCAGGCCCTACAGGTCACGGATGTGCTGCTGCCTGGCGACCGCCAAGAGCTCGAAGACACGTACCGCCTGGGCTGACTTCGACTGCCGGCCGACCGTCGCCGCCGCCGGGGCAGCATTCAGGATGGCATGGTCCGCTCGCTTCCGGCCCTGGGGCCGATGTAGGCGGCGTTCGGCATGGGCCAGTCCAGGCACAGAACGGTGGCATCGTCGCGTGGGTCGTGGTTCGAGAACTCCAGAACGGCTTCAGTCAAGGCACGTACAGCGTCGCGTGGGTGCCACTCGCCGGTCTCCCGGATCAGGTCGTGCAGGCCCGTTTCGGTCACGTGGGACTCCAGCATTCCATCGGTGAGCAGAACCAGCCGGTCACCCTCACGCAGGTCGAGGCTCTGGACGCGGTAACCCGGGTTCGGGGTAACGCCGAAGGGCAGATCGACCAGGGGAGCGACCTCCTCGACCTGCCCTTCGCGCAGGCGCAACGGCCAGATGTGGCCGGCGTTGACGAAGGTGGTCTGGCCGGTGTCGAGACTGACACGCAGCAGTTGGCCGGTGGCCATGACTTGGCCGCCGTGCCGAATGACGGCCTCACGCACCTGGTCCGATTGGTCGGCGAACGCCCGATGTGCTCGGTCTGCGTAGTCCGCGACGGCCTGGTGGGCGCCCTGGGCCTGATCGAGGAGGGTGCCGCCCACCCGGCGAGCGTTGCGCAGGGCTCCTACGACCATGGTCGCCAGCAGCGCTGCCTGTACGTCGTGCCCCATGGCGTCGGTGAGGGACAGGTGCAGGGCGTGACGGTCGAGCGTGTAGTCGAAGGTGTCCCCACCGATGTCGGCAGCCGGCTCCAGTGCTCCCGCGACGATGAACCGGCCGGTGTCACAGGTGAAGGAGTCAGGGAGTAGGCGGTGCTGGATCTCGGCGGCCAGCGACAGCCGTGTGGTGCGCCGGCCCCATTCGTACAGATCGGTGAAGCGCCGGTTGACGATCACCACGTAGGCCAGCGCATGGGCGGCCTCGACGATGAGTTGCATCGTCTGGCGATCAGGGAGGACGGGCAAGGTCAGCTCCAGCAGACCGATCGCATCCCCGCGGTCGGACACCGGCGCAATGATCTGGGAGGGGCCCGGTCCCCCCTCTCCCGCCCGCTCGCCACTCGCCACGTGCACTTGCACTTGCTGGGAGCGGACCACCCGCTCGTAGACCGAGCCGCGCAAGTCGATCCGCTGCGGCTGCTCCGGACCACCCTCCGTCGCGGTCCCGGTCAGCCGTACGACCGCCTTGCCGCCGAGGTCTGTGATCAGAAAGGACACCTCGGTCGCGGCAAGCTTCCTCGCCAGCAGTTGGGCCAGGACGGCGACGGCCACCTCCGGGGGTGCCGACTCCACTGACGCCAACAACTCGCCCAGCCATGCCCGTTCATCAGCCACGCGGCGCACCTCCTCCGCGACATCGACCGACCAGTCGACTGGTCACCTGGCCAGGCCCGCTCGGAACCTCGTCCAATACTGATTGCATCCATTTATTCCTATACAGGAAGAATATCCGCCTCGCGTTGGCGAAGACGCATCGCCGCTGCAAGCGGGCCGCCTGAAGCCGATCAGCAGTCCGGCCACGACCACCGAACAGCACCAGCCGGAATCACTTGACAAGTCAACCTGGCTTCCCTGGCTTCGGATTTGCTAAGTCAACCTGTCAGGTCGGCTGGCAGGATCTCACGAAGGGGAAATCTGTGCGTGTAATCCGAGTCGAGACCTCGTCCGCCACGATCCTGATGACCGAGGCCCCGGAGCCGAAGGTCAAGGACCGTCAGACGGGCGAGATCGCGAAGGATGCCGTAAGCGGCGAAGCGCTGATGAAGATCGGCGTGGTCTACATCGACGAGGGAGAGTCGTCGCTGATCGCGGTGACCGTCCCGGAGAGCGGGGTTACCGACGGCCTGGTCGTCGGTGCACCCGTCTCCCTGCCGGGTCTCATCGCCCGGCCCTGGGGGAGCGTCTTCAACGGCCAGGCCCGTCACGGCATCGCCTACCGGGCGGCTGCCATCGCTCCCGGCGCCTACCCGGCCGGGCAGGAGAGCTGATCTCCGTGCCCGACGTCATGACGCTCATGGAGCTGGGCGGGCCGCTCGCTGCAATAGGTGGAGCGGCCTACGCCCGGAAGGCCCATCCGACGGCCTACTGGTCAACCGTGGGGCTTCCGCTGTCGGTTGTCCGGCTGTTGGCCTCGTACGTCTCGACCATGGACGCCTGCGGTCTGACCGTCGAACCGTCCCGGCTGCGGGCCCTGGCCGTGCGAGCGACCACGCGTCGGGAGGTTCGTCCGGTGCCCCCGAGGCGGGGCATTCCTCGTCCCACCTCGACGGGGCTGCGTGTCCGGATCCGGCTCGCTCCTGGCCAGGAGCCGGCGGACGTGGCGGCTTCTTCCGAGAGGCTGCGGGATGCCTGGGGCGTTCACGCCGTGCATGTCGTGAGCCTCAAACCGGGCGTCGTCGAACTGCGGTTGGTCGGCTTCGATGTGCTGCGCAAGGTGAAGATGCCCCGCCAGGCCAGGAGTGAGCTGCTGGCGGTGCCGGTGGCGCTCCGGGAGGACGCAACCGCGTTTGTCCGCGACTACCGGACAGCCCCTCACCAACTGGTGCTCGGGGCGACCCTGTCGGGCAAGTCGATGTTCTTGCGCAACCTGCTCACCGGGCTGGCCGCTCAGCCGGTGGCTCTGGTCGGGATCGACTGCAAGCGCGGTGTGGAGCTGTCGCCGTTCGCCCCTCGGCTGTCTGCCCTGGCAACGGAGCCGGATGAGGCCGCGAAGCTGTTGCCCGTCCTGGTGAGGGAGATGGAGGACCGATACGACCTGATCAAGACTCGTCAGGGCATCGCGCCGAATACGCCGGATGAAGAGATCACCTCGGACGTCTGGAGCCTGCCGGAGGGCGAGCGACCCCACCCGATCGTGGTGTTCGTGGACGAGGTCGCCGAGCTGTTCCTCGTAGCCACCAGAAAGGACGAGGAGCGGCGCGACGAAATGGTGACCCAGTTGATCCGGCTCGCCCAGCTCGGCCGAGCCGCCGGTATCTACCTGGAGATCTGCGGACAGCGCTTCGGCGCCGAGCTGGGCAAGGGCGCCACCATGCTTCGTGCCCAGCTCACCGGACGCGTCTGCCACCGGGTCAACGACGAAGCCTCGGCAAAGATGGCGCTCGGCGATATCGCACCCGAAGCGGTCGGTGTCGCGTCGACCATCCCCGCTGAGATGCCGGGCCTCGCTGTGGCCGGCGATTCCTCCGGCGGTTGGATCCGCGTTCGTACTCCCTATCTCTCGCTCGCTGATGCCGCGGCCACCTGCCGTGAGACCGCCGAACTCGTACCCGACGTACCGGCGCTGGAGCGTGCCGCATCAAGGGCGCCGGCGCGCCCAAGACCGCGGAACGCCCGTACCTGACGGTGCCGGAGGTCTATCGAATCGCCGATGCCATGCCGCCGCACTTTCACGTCCTGGTGCTCCTCGCCGCGTTCACCGGGCTGCGCTTCGGCGAGCTGGCAGCATTGCAGCGTCATGACGTCGACCTGGAGCGGCGCACGATCTCGGTCCGCCGGTCACAGGCCGAGACCCGCACCCAGGGCCTGACGATCACGGCCCCGAAGAGCGGCGCCGGCATTCGTACCGTGGCGTTCCCCGCCTCGCTGGTCGACGAGCTGGCGGCCCACCTCAGCCAACATGTCGAGCCGGGGCGGTCCGGCTTGGTCTTCGTCGGGCAGCGGGGCGGCCGGTTACGGCGGAACAACATCAGAAGGGTCTGGCTCCAGGCGCTTCGTGCCGCTGGCCTGTCGGACGTTCACTTCCACGACCTTCGCCGTACCGGGAACACTCTGGCTGCGACCGGCGGCGCCACGACCTGCGAGCTGATGCACCGAATGGGCCACTCGTCGGTACGGGCGGCGCTGATCTACCAGCATCTGGTCAACGGCTGTGATCAAGCGATCGCCGATCACGTCGACGAGCAGATCCAGCGGTCGAGGCGAGACCGGGGCGGCTCGGACGGGCTATCTGGCACGTGAGTGGCACGCCCCCGCTCGACACCGTCCGCCACAGAAAACGATCAAGGCCCAGGAATCCGAATTCGCACCGGATGACCTGGGCCTTTGTCGTTTGCGTGGTGAGTGGGCACAGCAGGATTTGAACCTGCGACATCTGCTTTGTAAGAGCAGCGCTCTACCGCTGAGCTATGCGCCCTGGTCGAGCCGACAGACTACCTTGCCTCCAGGGCCGAACGGCAAACCAGTGCTCGAAGTGCGAACTCACCGGCCGGTGTGTTCGTTTCCGGTGAGTGGGAGAATGACATTCGGTCCTGGGGCGATCCGATCGGGAGAGGGAAGTGACGGCGACAGAGACGCAGCCGCATGAGCAGCGAGAACGCCGTCGCGTCCGTGGGGGTCCGCTCCGGGATGTGATGGGACTCGTGTTGTTGCCGTTGCCGTTGTTGGTGGCGATGGTGCCGATGTCGTTCGCGGGTGGGGGGACCCGTCGCTGGTTCGGGCGCGGGGAGAGTCAGCGGGCCGATGCGCAGGCCGCGAAGGACGCCGCGGCAGCCGCGTTCTACGAGCTGGACACCGCACACCGTGACCTGCGGATCTCCATAGAGACGATCACCGCCGTCGACGATTCGCCGGCCGCGCGGAAGGCCGCGGCGGACTACGAGGGCTTCGGCCGGCGGATCGACGAGGTGAGTCAGCAGTACATCACCGCGGTCGACTCCCACGATCTGGACCGTGACGATCTGGACGGCGCCGCGGTGGCGCGGGCGCGCGCCGATCTGACGCGGGCCAAGGAGGAGCTGGATCGCGTCAAGGGCGAGCTCGAGCGGTTCGCGCAAGGGCTCGGGCCCCTGCTGCAGACCGCCGAGACGCAGCTGGCGCGGCTGGCTCCGGCCGTGGAGCGGGCGCGGCAGGCGCTGCTGGCGGCGAGCAATGCACTGGACGCGGTCCGTGCGCAGGGGCTGCGGGCCGATGATCTCGCGAGCCGGCTGGCGGCGCTGGGGCCCGAGCTGACCAAGCTCAATCAGGGCGCCGGGCAGCATGGCGTACCGGAGACGATTCAACGCGCCGACGACATGGTGCGCAGGGCCGAGGACGTACGGGCCGAGGCCGAGCGGCTGCCGGGGAAAGCGGCGGAGATCGACAAGCGGCTGGTGTCGTTGCGGACCCGGGCGCAGGCGATCACGACGCGTGCCGGGAAGGTCGACCCGGTCCTCAGCGAGCTGCGGCGGCGGTACAGCGCGGCGTGCTGGCAGGACCTGCAGCAGGTACCGGAACAGGCCGCGCAGTCGGTCCAGCAGGCCGAGATCAAACTGCAGGAGGCGCAGCGGGCGCGGGACGAGCAGCGCTGGGCGGACGCCACGAGCCGGCTGGCGACCGTACGGGCCCTGCTGGACGGCACCGACGAGGCGGTCTCGGCGGCCGGTGACCGGCTGCAACGCCTCGACGCGGTCTCGTTCGACCGGCAGAAGGAGGTCGAGCGGACACGCTTCGCGATCCGGGATGCGCAGCGGCTGGCGATGTCCGGGCGCAGCACCCCCGATCCGCGGCATGCCGGGCCCCTGGACGACGCGGTGGCGCGGCTGGACCGTGCGGTCGCGGGCCTGGAGGGACGGCACCCGGACTGGTGGCACTTCCTGACGGAGACCGAGGCGGTACGGCAGACGGCCGCCCGGGTGGTGCAGGAGATCCGCGAGACCAGGGGCGGCCCGGGGTCCGGCGGCTGAGACTCCGGGGAAACAGCCAGGACTCCGGGCCGGCGGCTGGGGCGCTGGGTGGTGGCTGAGGCCGATGGCCCGGGCCGCAGGCAAAGAGCCCTGCCTTGGATCACGGCGTGCATGCGCGGCCCCCGGGCGCGATGGCGTGATGTCCCGCGTGGGCGGATCCTGGAGAGAAGTACGGCCCAGGCGGCATACCTGCGCGAAGGAGGCCGGAGATGGCTACTGGGGCTACTGGCCAGACCCTGCACGGGCCCTCGAACCCATTTCACCGGACGAAGACGCACCACACCCGGCTCGATGAGCATCTGCCCGTGGACCACCGGCTCAGCAAGATCTACCGCATCGGCGCGGGGCTGATGGGCTTGGTGCTGATCGCCTTCGGCGTCCTCGGACTGGCCCACCACATCGGCTTCTTCGACACCGGCGGCGACACCGTTGCCGGGCTGAACACCAACGGTTCCCTGAGCGTCCTCTCGATCGTCGTCGGCGCGATCCTCGTCGCCGGGATGGTGATCGGCGGGAACGTCGCCTCGACCCTCAACATCGTGTTCGGCGGCCTCTTCCTCCTGAGCGGCTTCGTGAACCTGGCACTGCTGCAGACCGACGCGAACTTCCTCGCCTTCCAGCTCCAGAATGTCCTCTTCAGCTTCGTGGTCGGACTGATGCTGCTGGTCTTCGGGATGTACGGGAGGGTCAGCGGCGGCCTCACGCACGACAATCCGTATTGGCGCGCCCGCCACCCGGAGGAAGCGGAACAGTTCGACCGTGGACAGCTGCGTCCCGTCTCGGGCATGACGGCCGCACGGCAGTCGGCGCGGGTCAGGATGCAAGGTGCCTCGCATGCGGGCCGCGGGTCGATCGGCGCCGGCACCAGCGGGAGCAGGTCCCGCACGGGTACGGGCCTCGGCGCGGGTACCGGCTCCGGCGCCCGTACGGACACCCGGACCGGCGGCAAGAAGCCCTGAGCCGGGGTGGAGACGTCAGGGCGTACCGAGGTGGGAATGGGGTGCTCGGTACGCCCTGACGGCTGGGGTGGGGACACGGCCGGTGGGGAAACGGCCGGTGTGGTCGCACGGTTCCGGTGTGCTCGCACGGTGGGAGTGCTCGCCCGGCTGGAGGGGTCGCCCGGCTGAGGGAGAGCGGGCAGGGGCCTGGGGGGCAAGGAGAGCAGGGAGCAGGGAGCACACGATGAGCCGTTCGGGGCACGACGCCTCCTCCACGGGGCACGGTCTTCACCATGCGGCGGTCGAAGCGCTCGCCGAGCGGATCCTCAAGGGCACGTACGGTGAGGGCGACAGCCTCGTCATGACGGAGGTGCAGGCGGAGCTGGACGTGACCCAGACCGTGCTGCGCGAGGCGATCAAGGTGCTGACCACGAAAGGTCTCCTCGACACCGACGAGAGGCGTGGCACGTTCGTCCGCCCCCGGGAGGACTGGAACCTGCTGGATTCGGACGTGCTGCGCTGGAAGCTCGCGGCCGGCGTCTCGTCCGACTTCTTCGCCGATGTGCTCGAACTGCGCCGGTCCATCGAGCCCGCGGCGGCCGCGCTCGCCGCGGAGCGCCGTACCGACGACGACCTGGTGGCACTGGACGCCGCGCTCGCCACGATGGGCGCGACCGCACGCGATCCGGTACTGCTCGTGCGCGCCGATGCGTCGTTCCACACGGCGATGCTGCTCGCGTCGAACAATCGCTTCTACGCGCAGATGCGCCGGGTGATCGTGCCGGTGCTCGTCCAGCGCGACCGGGACGTGTTGGCGGCGGACGGCGCGTCCGAGCATCCGCATGCGGCCCATGCCGCGGTGGTCGAGGCCGTACGGAACCGGGACGTGGACGGGGCCTATGTGGCGATGCTCGAACTGCTCGATCTGTCGGCGCGGGAGCATCCGTAGTTGTAGGGCCGCGGGAGGGGCGGGGGTGCGGCCGTGAGCGGAGGCGGGAGCGCACCGCAGGCGGCCCGGCACCGGTTATCGCATCGGCCCGCGCGGGCAGAACACCGCGCACGGGCCGGGCGCCACCACCACGCGCCGCACGGGCCGTCCCCCCGCACTCCGGAAGAACGGACCGGCCCATGAAGATCAGCCGCATCGAGACGTTCCTCGCCCCGCCGCGCTGGATGTTCGTACGGGTGGAGACCGATGAGGGCGTCGTCGGCTGGGGCGAGCCGGTGGTGGAGGGGCGGGCCGAGCCGGTGCGGGCGGCGGTGGAGGTGCTGTCGGAGTACCTTCTGGGCCAGGATCCGGCGCGTATCGAGGACCACTGGCAGGTCATGACCAAAGGCGGGTTCTACCGCGGCGGGCCCGTCCTGTCGTCCGCCGTCGCCGGCCTGGACCAGGCGTTGTGGGACATCAAGGGGAAGCGGCACGGCCTCCCCGTCCACCAGCTGCTGGGCGGACCGGTCCGCGAGCAGATCCGCGCATACGCCTGGGTCGGCGGCGACGAGCCGCATGCCGTCCGCGACGCGGTCACCGCGCAGGTGGAGGCGGGTTTCACCGCCGTCAAGATGAACGGCTGCGGCCGGATGACGCCGGTGGCGACCCGCGCCGAGGTACGGGAATGCCTGCTGCGCGCCGAGACCGCGCGTGAAGTACTCGGCGACGAACGGGACTTCGGCCTCGACTTCCACGGCCGGGTCTCGCCCGCCAACGCCCGCAGGCTCCTCCCCCTGCTGGCCGATTACGCACCGATGTTCGTCGAGGAGCCGGTGCTCAGCGACTACCTGCAAGCCCTCCCCGACCTCGTCAACGCCTCCAACATCCCCCTCGCACTCGGTGAACGTCTCTTCACCCGAAGAGAGTTCCTGGCTCCGCTCCAGGCCGGCGTCGCGATCCTCCAGCCCGATATCTCGCATGCGGGCGGCATCTCCGAGCTGCGCCGGATCGCCGCGCTCGCGGAGGTGTACGGGGCCCAGCTCGCCCCGCACTGCCCGCTCGGTCCGGTCGCGCTCGCCGCCAGCCTCCAAGTCGCCTTCACCACCCCGAATTTCCTCATCCAGGAGCAGTCCATCGGGATCCACTACAACCAGGGCGCCGAGCTGCTGGACTACGTGGTGGACCCGGAGCCGTTCCGCTTCCACGGCGGGTCGCTGCTGCGGACCGACCGGCCCGGGCTCGGCGTGGAGGTGGACGAGGCCGCGGTGCGGGCGGCGGACGAGCGCGGTCACGCCTGGCGGAACCCCGTGTGGCGCCATGAGGACGGGGCGTTCGCCGAGTGGTGAGGCGGACGACGGTGAACCGCGCGTGAGCCGAAGGGTGAGCCGGACTGCGGGGGGGGCGCACGCGGGTCCGGGGTCCGGGGTCCGGAGCCGTGGCCCGCTCCCGCTCCGTGCGACGAACGGCACGACGCACAAGGCGCCGCACGACGAACAAGGCACCACGCACGACGCACGTGCAGGTCACCCCGCAGCCAGCCCTGGGCCCGCCCCATGCGGCACGCCCGGCACGCCCGTCAGCCCGGCCCGGAATAATCGAAAGTGTCACCCGCGTGCCCGAACGACCCAGCCGCGCAGTACGCACGCGGCGGGGTGCAGGAGAAAGCAGGAAACGCCATGGACCTCAGCACAGCACTCCGGGCCGAGCGGCTGGTCGCCATCGTCCGGGGCAGAGATGCGGAGGCGTCCTTCCGTACGGTCATGGCGCTGGCGGAAGCAGGCCTTCCGCTGATCGAGATCTCGCTCAGCGGAAAGGACGCCCTCACCGTGATCCGACGGGCGCGCGCCGAGCTCGGCGACGCGGCCTGGCTCGGTGCCGGCACCATCCTGACCGCGGCCGACGCCCGGCGCGCCGCCGAGGCCGGGGCGAATCTCATCGTCACGCCCGGTCTGGGAGCCGGCCTGGAGGAGTCCGTACGCCAGGGGCTGCCGACGCTCGCCGGGGTGATGACGCCGTCCGAGGTGATCGCGGCCGACGCGCTGGGCGTCTCGGCCCTGAAGTTGTTCCCGGCGTCGGTCGGCGGGCCCGCGTATCTGCGGGCGTTGCGCGCCCCCTTCCCCGAGCTGCCGTTCGTGCCGGTCGGTGGCGTGGACGCAGCCGCCGCGGAGGCGTACTTCGCCGCCGGCGCGGTGGCGGTGGGCGTCGGCTCGCCGCTGGTCGGGGACGCGGCGGACGGCGGCGATCTGGACGGGCTGCGCAAGCGCGCGGCGGAGTTCAGGGCGGTGTGCGCACGATGACGGCGCAGCCGGTTTCCGGGGGCGGGGAGGCGCAGGACGGGGGCGCCGCTCCCCTCCCCGAGGCCACCCCGGGCCGTCCACGGGTCCCCCGGCACCCGGGCCGCCCGGACGTCTTCACCTTCGGCGAGACCATGGTCGCGCTGCGCGGCAGCGGCCCGCTGAAGCTCGGCGGCACGATGCAGGTCTCCGTCGCCGGAGCGGAGAGCAATGTCGCGATCGGGCTGGCCCGGCTCGGGCACAGCGTCCGCTGGGCGGGCGCGGTCGGCGAGGACGAGGCGGGTCAGCTGGTGCTGCGGACGCTGCGCGCCGAGGGCGTCGAGGTGTCCGGGGCCTCGACCGATCAAGACGCCCCCACCGGGCTGCTCCTCTTCGAGCCGCGGCTGCCCGAGGTCACCCGGGTCCACTACTACCGTGCGGGATCGGCCGGCTCGCGGCTCACGGCAGACGTGATCGACCGCGCCTTCCGCGCAGCCCCGCCCACCGTCCTGCACCTCACGGGCATCACCCCGGCGCTCAGCCCCACGGCTCGCTCGGCGGCCCTGCGATCCCTCCAACTGGCCCGCGAGCACGGCTCCTTGGTCTGTCTCGACGTCAACTTCCGCGCCCGGCTGTGGACCGCCGAGGAAGCCTGTGCGGTCCTCCGCGAGTGGATTCCCCACGTGGATGTCCTGATCGCCTCCGATGACGAGCTCCCGCTGTGCCTGCCGGGAGGCGGGGGTGCGATGCCCGCGCCGCAAAGCGGGGGTGCGGGGCCCGCGCCGGAAGGCGGCTACCGGGAGACCTCGCCGGACCGGGAGCGCACCCCGGACGGACCGCAGAGCTCGGAGGCACCCTCGGGACCAGCCGACAACAACGAACCCACCAACCCCCCTCTCCCCACCATCGCCGCACAGGCCAAACTCCTCCTGGACCTCGGCGTCGACGAGATCGTGGTCAAACTCGGCGCGGAAGGAGCAACGGCCTACACCCACGGGGGCTCCCTGCACCAGCCCGCCAAGACAGTGCGAGCCGTCGATGCCGTAGGGGCCGGCGACGCCTTCGTGGCGGGCTATCTGTCGGCGCTGCTGGACAGCGAGGAGCCGGCCGGGTGCCTGGAGCGCGCCGTCACCACCGGAGCGTTCGCCGTCGCGTCCCCCGGCGACTGGGAGGGCGCGCCGACCCGTGCGGAGCTGGGCATGCTGGGCGCGCCGCCCGGCACCGTCGTCCGCTGAGCGGGGCCGCGGTTAATCTGTGCCCATGCCTCGTTACGAATACCGGTGCCGCCCCTGCGACTCCACCTTCGAGCTGAACCGGCCGATGGCCGAGTCCTCCGCCCCGGCCGTGTGCCCCGAAGGCCACGAGGACACCGTGAAGCTCCTCTCCACGGTCGCCGTCGGCGGCTCCGCCTCCGCCCCCGTCCGCGCCCCGAGCGGAGGCGGCGGGGGCGGCGGCTGCTGCGGAGGCGGCTGCTGCGGCTAGGGGGAGAACCCCCTAGGGGCGCACCCCGGGGCCGCGCCGCAGCCCCGGGCCCCGGCCGCTACCTCTTGCGCGCCAGCGTCAGGCCGTCGGCCACGGTGAGGATCACCGCCTCCATACGGCCGTCCTCCGCCACGTGGTCGTTGAACGCCCTGATCGCCAGGGCCGAACCGCTCGCCGCCGGGTCGACGACCTCCCCGCGGTACAGGACGTTGTCCGCGACGATCAGGCCCCCCGGCCGCATCCGGGGCACCAGCTCTTCCCAGTAGGCGATGTAGCCGCCCTTGTCCGCGTCGAGGTAGGCGAGGTCGATATGCGGTTCGGTGGGCATCGCCCGCAGCGTCTCCAGCGCGGGCGCGATCCGCAGCTCGACACGGTCCCCGACACCGGCCTTCTCCCAGGCCTCGCGGCCGTACGCCGTCCACTCCTCGGACACGTCGCAGGCGATCAACGTGCCGTCCACGGGCAGCGCCTGGGCCATGGACAGCGCCGAGAACCCGGTGAACGTACCCACCTCGACGACATGCCGAGCCCCGATCAGCCGCACCAGGAACGCCAGCAGCGGCCCCTGCTCCTCCGCCGACTGCATCCCCGCGGCCTCGGGGAACTGCTGACGGGTGAGCTCCACGATGTCCCGCTGCGCGGCGTTCAACGGCGGGTTGTGGGCGAGGACGTAGTCGTACATCTCCGCTGTGATCGGCGTGCTCTTGGACTCAGCCACTGGCTCTCCCCTTGATCAAGGATCGCGGCCTCGGCCGATCACCGGACGATGCGGCCGACCGCCTCGGCGAGACTAACCGAGCCGCCCCCTGCACCGACTGCTTTCCGCCGTCCCGTTCACCCGCGCCTCGTCCCCGTACCCCGTCTCAGCCGGCGCGGCCCGGGGACGCGGCGCCGCGGAGGAAGGACCGTACGATCTCCTCGCCCGCGGCGACGCCCCGCTCGTCGAGCGCGGTGACATGAGGGGCGTGCCAGCCGGAGTCCGCCAGTTCGCCGTGTCCGGGGCGCCAGCCACGGTCCGCGGCGAGCAGCAGATCGGCGTCGAGAAGGGAATCGCCGGCCGCGAGGATCTCGGACGCACCGGTACGGCGCGCCACTTCCGCCACGGCTGCGCTCTTGGTCAGCGGCCGCGGTACGGCATAGATCTTGCGGCCTTGCAGGGACACGGTCCAGCCGCGTTCGTCCGCCCAGCCGGTGAGGTCCTTCACCCAGGTGTCCGGCAGCAGCTGCCGCTCCACGACGAGGTAGGCGAAGAGGTCCTCGGCGACCCGCTCCTTGAGCAGCCAGGCCGGGTCGGCGGTACGGACGAGGTGCGCGCGGATCTCGTCCAGGGGAGCGCACTGTGCGGCGAGCCGGCGGGCGACGGTGCGCTGCCAGTCCCGGTCGGACTCGCCGTGTACGAGCAGCTGGCCGCCGTTGGCGCAGACGGCGAACTCGGGCGGCGGGCCGGGCAGATGGATCCGGCCGTACTGCTCGCGGGTGCGGGTGGTGGCCGGGACGAAGGTGGTGGCGGCGGCCAGTTCGGCGAGCAGACCGGCGGCCGTCTCCGTCATGTAGGACAGCGGCTTGCGCTCGTACATCTCGACGCACAGGAGCCGGGGGGCCTCGGCGTCGGGCATGGTGAGGCCCAGCGCGGGGGCCGAATAGATCAGGGTGCGGTCGAGGTCGCTGGCGACCAGAGGAGGGGCAGCGCGCAGCGCTTCCAGGGAAGGGTGGTGGTGGGCGAGGGGCCGGCCGCTCATCAGGAGGTCACCGCCTTGCCGTCGGCGCCCGTGGCGCCACGGGTGAAGCGGGGGTGGATCAACCCCACGCAGGTGTAGGGCAGTTCGTCGACCTCTTCGACGGGCACGCCCCGCTGTTCCGCCAGCAGGCGCACATGATCGAGGTCGGCCCCTGCCCCCTGCCGGGCGAGGATCTTCCAGGGGACCCGGCGCAGCAGGACGCGCGTGGTCTCGCCGACCCCGGGCTTCACGAGATTGACGTCGTGGATGCCGTGCTCCTCGCTGATCCGCTCGACGGCCGCCCAGCCCTCCCAGGTCGGGGCCCGGTCGGCGGCGGCCAGTTCCTTCACGTCCGCGGCGACCTCCGCGGCCACCTCGTCGAAACGGGCACTGACCGCGTCCAGGAACGCGCGCGACACATCGACCCCGGCCAGGTCGCGGTAGAACTTCGCGCCGTGGAAGTCGTCCGGCCCCACGAGGTCGTCGCGCAGGACGGTGCGGGATATGAGGCCGGAGACCGTGGAATTGAGGCAGGCGGACGGGATGAGGAAGTCGTCCCGGGTGCCGTAGGTCTCGACGCAGCCACCGGGGTCGGCGAGCACGGCGATCCGTGGGTCGAAGCCCGGGAAGTCCTCCAGAGCCTGCGCGAGTTCGCGGGTGATGGCGCCCTTCCCCGTCCAGCCGTCCACGAAGACGACATCCGCCGGGTCGTGGTGGGCGGCCAGCCAGCGCAGCGCGGTGGTGTCGATGCCCCGGCCGCGGACGATGGAGACCGCGTAGTGCGGCAGGTCCAGGCCGTGGGTGTGCAGCGCCCAGCGGCGCATCAGCACTCCGACGGGTGTTCCGGCCCGGGCCAGTGACACCAGTACGGGGCGCGGGCTGCGTTCGGCGAGCACGGTCTCGGTGACGGTCCCGACCGCCCGTGCGATACGGCGCGCGGAGGTCTGCAGCGCGCTGTGGAAGAGCGCCTGGTACTGCTCGCTCGGCTGGTATTCGACCGGCAGCGACTCGGCGTAGTGGGCGCCGCCGCGCTGAATCGCCTCCTCGCGTTCCTCGGTCGGCGCTTCCAGGGTGACGTCGGAGAGGTCCTGGAGCAGCCAGCCGACCTCGTCGGCGGTGTAGGAGGAGAAGGCGGGGCCGCGCAGCGGCTCGGGGAGGGGCATGGATCCGGCCTGTGGTCGCGGGGCGTGGGAGGGGACGACGGCGAGCAGGAGCCGGTCGGTGTGCTCGGCGAGCCGGTCCAGCAGACCGTCGGCGGCGTGCAGCTCCGGGAGGTCGCCGTGCGAGTCCACGACGGCCACGATCGCGTCGAAGCGGCGGTCCGGGTCGCTGCCTGCCGCCACGTTGTAGGCGTACCGCTCCCCCGGTCCGTCGGCCGGCTGGTCGTGGGCGGGGAAGGACAGCCGGGTCCGTATCGCGTAACCGGGGTCGTCGACGGCGAGCACCGGCGACCGGGTGGTGGTGGAGAAGAAGACGCCCCGCTCGGCGCCGCCCTTCTCCTCGGCCAGGAGGCCGTCCAGCGCCTCGGCCATCCGCAGCGGCGCGTACATCAACTCCTCGTTGCCGAGGACGAGGATGCGGCGGGCGCCGTCCAGATGCTGCGCGATACGGGTCGCCATGTCCGGCAGGGCGGTTTCCAGCCGGGCGCGATGCGACGGGGTGAAGCCGTGCCGGCCGCCGTCGGGCAGTCCGGCGGGCCAGCCGAGGTCGACCCGTACGACGTCCGCACCGCGACCGCCGGGCGCCGTCGGCTGCTGTGCCGCGCCGGTCTCCTGGGCGGCGACGAGTTCCTGGCCGCGGGTCAGGACGTCCGCGGGCAGCTGGACGCCGCCCGCGGCCAGCGCCACGAGGTCGACGCGGGCGCCCAGGTCCGCCGCGAACTTCTCCAGGTGGCTGCGGTCCGCGTCGGAGCGCATGTCGACCAGGGCGACGACCACGTACCGCTCACGCGGGAACCGCGCATGCAGCGCCTTGATCGTGTTCAGGACGGTCCTGCCGGTGGAGAACTCGTCGTCGACGAGCACCAGCGGCCCGTCCCCGGCCAGGAGTGCGCGGTCCTCCGGGAGCAGCAGATGCGAGGTGGCGTGGCTGTGCTCCTCCTCGAACCCGCCCACCTGCGCCACGCCCGCCACCGGTCGGCGGGTGGAGTGCAGATACGGCGCGAGGGCCAGGCCGTCGGCCACCGAATGTCCCAGGCCGGTGGCGGTCTCGGCGTAGCCCAGGACGACGGAGCGGGCGGCGGCCTCGTCACCCAGCAGCTCGCGCACCCGGCGCCCCAGCCCGACGCCGGCCCCATGGACCACTCCGGGCCGCTGGGGCACATGCTTGCCGAGCACGTTCGACACGAGCAGATGGGCCCGCTTGGGGTTGCGGCGCAGCGCCAGCCCCAGCAGTTCCGGCAGCTCGTCCCCGCCGCTCAGCGAGACGCCGAGCCGCCCGGCGACCCATTCTCCCGTCCAGACCACGCGTTCCGTCTCCTCCGTCGTACCGTTCGTCTCGTTCACCGCGGGCCAGGCCCGCGGCAGGTCACTGCAGGCCTGGCCCGCGACAGGTGCACCGCGGGTCAGGTCTGCGGCAGGCTCGCCGTCAGCAGCTCCACGAACCCGATGCCCTCCCGGGCCACCCCGAACGCCTCGGCGCGCAGCAGGGTCCGCTCGGCCCAGGCGCGGTGCGGCTTCACCTCGTTCATCTTGTTCGTATAGGCGGAGCGCAACACCCCGCCGTCGCCCCGTTCGGGCCGCAGGATGTCGACCGCGTCGCTGAACTCCTCATGGCTGACGACCGAGAGGGCGTGCACCGGCGCGACGTGCGAGGGGTGAATGCAGGTCTTGCCCTGCAGACCGTTGGCGCGGTCGAGTTCGATCTCCCGCAGCAGGCCGTCCATGTCGTGCTCGATCAGGGCGGTGCGCAGTTCCTCGGCGCGTCCGAGGAAGGGGCTGCGGCGCAGCTGCGGCTTGAACATCCGCTCCTGCAGCCGGAAGTACTCCCACACCGGGCCGGTGACCGTGAAGCCCGTGCCGTCCGCCCGTCCCAGCACGTTCACCACGTCGGCGATCACGGAGGCGACGAGCTGCACGTCGTACGCCGTCATATCGGGGGCTCTGCGCAGTCCGTAGGCGGAGCAGAAGTCCGTGACGCCGAGCCGCAGGGCAAGCACCCGGTCCCGGTACTTGTCCACGGTCCGGGCGATGCCCTGAAGGGTCTCGGCGCGGCTCTCCAGATGCAGCAGCTGCGGTGATTCCAGCACGGGCATCGCGAACAGCCGTCGTACGCAGTCGGCCTCGGCGGCGGTCAGCGCTTCGAGGAACGGGACGCCACGCTCCTCGGTGAACTTCGGAAGTACGAATCCGGACAGCCTGTGCACGGCGGCGCCCATCCGGCGCACCAGATCCGGAATCTGCTCGGGAGCGCGGACGCGGATGAACAGCAGCGGCAGGTCGGTGCCCGCGGCGGCGGCCTCCTCGAGAAGGCCGAGCTGCCGCACGAGGTTCTCCTCGCCGGCCTCGACATCCCCGTCGCTTATGGAGTCCTCGAGGCACAGCACCATGGACTTCACGCCGAGTGCGGCCTGCTTGACGACATCGGCGGCGAGCCGGGGGCGGGTGGCGGGGCTGTAGAGCGTGGCTCCCAGGGCGACCGCGAGCGTGCGGGCCGGGGAGTCCGCGGTGAACTCCACCGGCTCCTGGTGGAACAGTGTCTTCCGGATGTCGGGCGGAAGGTGCCCAAAGTGACGCATACAACTCCCCGTATACATGCGGGACCCGGGCACCCCCGCTGCGTCTCGCTGTCTGGATCCAGCCGGTAATCGTACGTGTGTGGGGGCCCGGTTAGTTCCCGCGTGCATGAAAAACACGTAACCCCCACGAGGCGCCCGGGTGTCCGCGATCGCGGCCCGGGAACGGCTCGTGGCCCCCCGCGTTGTCGCTGCGACCTCCGGGAAGGCAGGATTGCGGCATGACGCACGCGATGTTGAAAGGGTCGAACGTACCCCTCGACGCCACGGCCGTCCGGGCCGTCCTGCGCTGGACTCCCGGTGCAGGTGTCCCTGATGTCGACGCCTCGGCCCTGCTGGTGGGGCCCGAGGGGCGCGTGCAATCCGACGAGGACTTCGTCTTCTACAACCAACCGCGGCACCCCAGCGGCCTGGTGCGGCACCTGCCCAAGACCCGGGTCGAGGAGAGCCTGACCGACACGATCGAGGCGGATCTGTCGGCGCTGGACGCGTCGGTGGACCGGGTCGTGCTGGCCGCGTCGTCGGACGGCGGCGCCTTCGCGGGCGTCACGGACCTGCGGGTCCTGCTGTACGACGCGGCGGCGAGCGACGGCGAGCCGCTCGCGGTCTTCGACGTGGTGCCCGAGACGGGCGACGAGACGGCCCTGATCTGCGGGGAGTTGTACCGCCGCGCCGACACCTGGAAGTTCCGCGCGCTGGGGCAGGGCTACGAGAGCGGCCTGGTCGGTCTGGCCACCGAGTTCGGGATCTCGGTCGACGAGAACGAAGCGGCCGCCGACGGCTCGCCGGCCGCGGAGACACCGCGGTCCGAGGCCCCGGCATCGGAAGCACCGGCGTCCCAGGCGCCGACGCCCCCCGCCCCGGAGCCCGCGCCGACCGCCGACCCGGCCCCGCAGAACGCCCCCGGCCCGGCGACGACCGCCCCCGCCGCCTCCGCGACCCCGCCGCCCAGCACCTGGCCCGAGGAAGCCTCCGGCCCCCCGTCCGCCGCGGACCCGCAGGCCCCTCTGGCGTCGGACCCGGACGCGGTCACCCAGCATGTGCCGGACGCCATGCCGGAGCCGTTCTCGTCCGCACCGCTGCCGTCGTCCCAGGCGCCGGGGACGCCGCCCACGAGCGGCGGCTACGGCTACCCCCAGAACGTTCCGCCGCCGCCGGCCCAGCCGCCGGCCCAGCCCGCCTACGGCTACCCGGGCCCGCCGCCCCAGTACCAGCCCCAGCAGCCGCCACCGTCGCCGTACGGCGCTCCGCAGCAACCGCCCGCCTCGACCTACGGCTACCCGATGCAGCAGCCCTTCGTGCCGGACCCGTCCTTCGTCCTGCCGCCCCAGGGACCGCAGTTCCAGCGGCGTTAGCGCGCTCCGGCGGAGGTCCCCGCCGGCCTCGGCGAGCCCCGGGCAGGGCCCGGGGCGGGCGGGCCGTGGAACGAGCGGCCCGCAGCGCCGGCGGGCCGCCGCACGGCCGGCTCATGCGTTCGTCTTGTAGCCCCGCCCCCACTGGAGCCCCCAGCCGTACAGCCGGTCGAGCTCCGCCTGGAAGCCGTAGACGTACTTCACCTCGCGGCGCACCGTCAGCTCGCCCTTGACGTTCTCGAGCATGAAGATGGCGCAGGAACGGGCCTGTGGCGCGCGCTCGTCCAGCTTGACCTCGACCCGCGGTCCGCTGCTCGGGTAGAGCGTCACGACCGCATGCGTACGGTCGAACGCGGGCGTTCCGTCGTAGATGTAGACGAAGAGCAGCATGCGCTTGATCTCGTCGCGGTGGTCGAGGTTGATGTAGAGCGTCTCGCCGGACCCCGATCCGAAGCGGTCGTCGCCGCTGAGCTTCACGAAGGGCGGGGCGTTGAGGTCGCCGAGGAAGTTGCCCAGCGGCTGCACCACGCCCTTGGTGCCGTCCTTGAGCTCGTACAGACAGGCCAGGTCCAGGTCGACGTTGACCACGGCCGGCCCCTGCGCCTGCACTATCTCGGGCTTGAACAGCTTGCCCGGATGCCGCAGCAGACCGCCCCTGCCCTGCCCGCTCCGTTCATGAAGGTCCGACGGCCGCATCTGCCAGTGCAGATTGACCCGCAGATGCCCGCTGGCCGCGCCCTGCTTGGTCAGTGAGACGACCGGATTCCGCTTCGTCAGCTCGACGACGTACGACGCGCCGCCGCTGTCGAAGTCGAACTTCGCAGCGCCACCGCGCCGCAGATACCCCAGGAACGACACCTTGCCCACCCCATCGCTCGGCCCCAATTACCGCGGGGCGGCCCGAGGTCCGCACCTCGGGCCGCCCCGCAGAGAGCGTTCCTCAATCAGCGTCGCGTCACACTCCGGAGGTGACTTCCGACGGTGTTCCCGAGGTGTCGCCGGGCCTGCCGTCGCGCCGGTTCCTGATCACCGACGAGGCGAAGGAGAGGCCGATCAGTGCGATGCCCACCAGGCCGGTGACGACCTCGGGGATCTCGTACTTGATCGTGAGGAGCAGGATGACGGCCAGCGCGCCGATCGCGTAGTGGGCGCCGTGCTCCAGGTAGACGTAGTCGTCCAGGGTCCCCTTGCGGACCAGGAAGACCGTCAGCGAACGGATGTACATCGCGCCGATGCCCAGACCCAGCGCCATCATGAAGATGTCGTTGGTGATGGCGAAGGCGCCGATCACGCCGTCGAACGAGAAGGACGCGTCGATGACCTCGAGGTAGAGGAACATGAAGAACGCGGCCTTGCCGGCCAGGCCCACGGCCGCGCCGGTGCCCTTCGTCGCGGGGGCCGCCGCCCCCTCTTCGTCCTCGTCGTCCTCGTCGTCCTCGAGCTTGTCCTCGAAGTAGCCGGAGATGCCGCCGACGACGAGGTACGTGATCAGGCCCGCGACGCCGGACAGCAGGACCGTGGCGCTCTTGTCACCGGCGCCGTGCGCGGCGTCGGTGGCCACCGTCATCGCGGTCACCAGCAGGACGACCAGCGCGATGATGACCGACAGCATGTCGAGCTTGCCCATCTTGGCCATGGGCTTCTCGATCCAGGACAGCCACTTGTAGTCGCGGTCCTCGAATATGAAGTCGAGGAAGATCATCAGCAGGAAGATTCCGCCGAAGGCCGCGATGGCCGGGTGCGCGCTGGTGACCAGTTCCTGGTATTGCGCCTTGTCGTGGATGGCGAGGTTGACCGCCTCGATCGGGCCCAGCTTCGCGGTGATCGCGACAATGACGACCGGGAACACCAGCCGCATGCCGAACACGGCGATGAGGATGCCGAAGGTGAGGAAGATCTTCTGCCAGAAGGCGTTCATCTTGCGCAGGATGCCCGCGTTGATGACGGCGTTGTCGAACGAGAGCGAGATCTCGAGGATGGACAGGATCCCGACAATCGCCAGCCCCTGCCACCCCCAGAGCACGCCCGCCAAGGCGAGGCCTATCACCGTGATGGCGAACGACCAGCCAAAGGTTTTCAGGAGCACTGCCTACCCAATCCCTCGCTGTATGGGGTCCCCCGCGCGCAGCGCGCGGCGCTTTACGAAACGTTGACCCCGAAGTCTAGAGCGATGCCCCGCAGACCCGACGCGTACCCCTGCCCTACTGCCCGGAACTTCCATTCGCCGTTGTAGCGGTACACCTCACCGAAGATCATTGCGGTTTCGCCCGAGGCGTCCTCGCTGAGGTCGTAGCGGGCGAGTTCGCTGCCGTCGGCCTGATTGACGATGCGGATAAAGGCATTGCTGACCTGGCCGAAGCTCTGGCCGCGCGCATCGGCGTCATGGATCGAGACCGGAAAAACGATCTTGTCGACCTGTTCGGGCACCTGCGAGAGATCGACCAGAACCGACTCGTCGTCGCCCTCCCCCTCACCGGTGAGATTGTCGCCGGTGTGCTCGACGGAGCCCTCGGGGCTCTTGAGGTTGTTGTAGAAGACGAAGTACTCGTCCCCCAGCACCCGGCCCGACTGGCACAGCAGCGCGCTGGCGTCGAGGTCGAAGGGCGCGCCGGTCGTGGACCGCGCGTCCCAGCCGAGGCCGACCATGATCTGCGTGAGATTCGGAGCGGCCTTGGACAGGGAGACATTTCCCCCCTTGGCAAGCGTGACGCTCATCCTTCGCTTCCTCCCCGGTGTCGGTGCGGGCCGTGCCCGGCGCGGCCCGTGTCCCTTGATGCGCGTCCGGCGCCGTACGTCCCCGGGCAGGGGCGTACGGCGCCGGACGCCGTCGTTCTCGGCCCGGCAGCCGCTGCGGCGGCCGCCGGGCCGGACGTCGACGATCAGATGGCGGATCCGGCCGGATCCCGTCGATCAGACGTTGACGCCGAAGTCCTGGGCGATGCCGCGCAGCCCCGAGGCGTAGCCCTGGCCGATGGCCCGGAACTTCCACTCGGCGCCGTTGCGGTACAGCTCGCCGAAGACCATGGCGGTCTCGGTCGAGGCGTCCTCGCTCAGGTCGTAGCGCGCCAGCTCGTTGTTGTCGGCCTGGTTGACCACGCGGATGAAGGCGTTGCGGACCTGGCCGAAGCTCTGCTGACGGGTCTCGGCGTCATAGATCGACACCGGGAAAACGATCTTGGAGACATCGGCCGGCACGCCGGCCAGATTCACCTTGATCTGCTCGTCGTCGCCTTCACCCTCACCGGTGATGTTGTCGCCGGTGTGCTCGACCGAACCGTCGGGGCTCTTCAGGTTGTTGAAGAACACGAAGTTCTGGTCGTTGGCCACCTTGCCCTGGTCGTTCGTCAGCAGGGCACTGGCGTCCAGGTCGAAGTCCGTACCGGTGGTCGTACGCGCGTCCCAGCCCAGACCGACGACGACGGCGGTCAGATTGGGGGCTTCCTTCGTCAGCGAGACGTTGCCGCCCTTGCTGAGGCTGACTCCCACGAGTCCTCCCATAGATTCGAGGGGTACGTAAAGATTTGCGCCCCCATCGTGCATGGCATCGGATCAACGAATTGATCCTAGTGACCGGTTCCCACCGATTGCAGATCTCGCACCTGGATCCGTGCGGATTCGGCCGGTGGGCGCAGGCGACGCCGGGGAGAGCGCGCCCCCTCAGAGGGTGTCGAGCGCCTTGGCGTACTCGTTCAGGTCGCGGGCGTCGGGCAGGCCGTTGACGACCGTCCAGCGCACCACGCCCTCCTTGTCGATGATGAACGTGCCGCGCACCGCGCAGCCCTTCTCCTCGTCGAAGACGCCGTACGCCCGCGAGGCCTCGCCGTGCGGCCAGAAGTCCGACAGCAGCGGGTACTCCAGCCCCTCCTGCTCGGCGAAGACGCGCAGCGAGAACGGGGAGTCGTTGGAGACGGCCAGCAGCTGGACGTCGTCGTTGACGAACTTCGGCAGCTCGTCACGGAGCGCGCAGAGCTCGCCGGTGCAGACACCGGTGAAGGCGAAGGGGTAGAAGAGGAGGACGACGGCCTTCTCGCCGCGGAAGTCGGAGAGCTTGACCAGCTCGCCGTGCTGGTTCTTCAGCTCGAAATCCGGAGCCTTCGTGCCGACCTCGATCGCCATGGGGTGCTTCCCTTCCGCTCACTCGCAACAGGACGCGACCAACCCTACGCGCCGGGGTGCACATGCGGGGAACCTGTCCTGAACAGGGCCGAGCCCCCTCCGGAACAGGCCGGAGGGGGCTCGGTGGCGAACGATGAGACGGTGCGGCTCAGCGCTTTCCGGCCTTGGGCGTGACCAGCCGGCTGCCGGCCCAGTCCTTGCCCGCGTTGATGCTCTTGGTCTGGGACAGACCCGCGGTCTGCGCGGCCTCATTGATGTCGCTCGGCTCGACGTACCCGTCGCGGCCGGTCTTCGGGGTCAGCAGCCAGATCTGCCCGCCCTCGTCGATCAGCCCGATGGCGTCCACCAGCGCGTCCGTGAGGTCGCCGTCCTCGTCGCGGAACCACAGCAGAACGACGTCACACACGTCGTCGTAGTCCTCGTCGACGAGATCCTGGCCGATCACGGTCTCAATGCCTTCGCGGAGATCCTGATCGACGTCGTCGTCGTATCCGATCTCCTGGACCACCTGTCCGGGCTCGAACCCCAGCCTGGCGGCAGGGTTGGTCCGCTCCTCCGCGTGGTCCGCGGTCGCGCTCACGGATTGCCTCCTGTCATGTTTCGGAAATGCTCGGGGACCCCGCGCGTGCGCGGAGCATTGGGCGTAGTCCACACGGGCCGGGCGGATCGCGCAAGTACCCGGCGGTCCAGACCGCCGAAACGGTGACGTTTCGAGGCGTCTCGCCGCAAGCACGACCCCCGCAGGCCGGGCCCGAGTGATTCACGCCACAGCTTTCTGTGAAGTTTATCGGGTACTCGCGCGGGACTGGTCCCTTCGGGGGGCAGCGGTCGCTTGCGGACCCGATTTCGGGGTCCGCACGTCCGTACGCGAAGCACTTTCGACATGGGCGTATGGTTGCGATTTGGCCGACGCGAGAAATCGGCCTTTTCAGCGCCATCTCTCTACGGATGGTTACCCATCGGTAGAGGTGACGTATCCCTGTGGCTCGGTACACGATGGAAGACGGCGCGACACCAAGGCAGCGACAGCATTCGTCCCGTGCACAGCATCAATACCTTGCAGAGCACGAAACGAACCGAACACGAAGGAACAGCGTGGCTTCCGGATCCGATCGAAACCCGATCATCATTGGCGGCCTTCCCAGCCAGGTCCCGGACTTCGATCCCGAAGAGACCCAGGAGTGGCTCGACTCGCTCGACGCAGCCGTCGACGAGCGGGGACGGGAACGTGCTCGCTACCTCATGCTCCGCCTGATCGAGCGCGCGCGCGAGAAGCGGGTGGCCGTGCCCGAGATGCGCAGCACGGACTACATCAACACCATCGCGACCAAGAACGAGCCGTTCTTCCCCGGCAACGAGGAGATCGAGCGCAAGGTTCTGAACGCGACCCGGTGGAACGCCGCCGTCATGGTCTCGCGCGCCCAGCGTCCGGGCATCGGCGTCGGCGGTCACATCGCCACCTTCGCCTCCTCCGCCTCCCTCTACGACGTGGGCTTCAACCACTTCTTCCGGGGCAAGGACGAGGGCGACGGCGGCGACCAGATCTTCTTCCAGGGCCATGCGTCGCCCGGTGTCTACGCCCGTGCGTACCTCCTGGACCGACTGTCCGAGGGGCAGCTCGACGCCTTCCGCCAGGAGAAGTCCAAGGCTCCCAACGGTCTGTCCAGCTACCCGCACCCGCGGCTGATGCCGGACTTCTGGGAGTTCCCGACCGTCTCGATGGGCCTCGGCCCGCTCGGCGCGATCTACCAGGCGCGGATGAACCGCTACATGGAGGCGCGCGGTATCGCCGACACCTCCAAGTCGCACGTCTGGGCCTACCTCGGCGACGGCGAGATGGACGAGCCCGAGTCGCTCGGCCAGCTGTCCATCGCCGCCCGTGAGGGCCTGGACAACCTGACCTTCGTCGTCAACTGCAACCTGCAGCGCCTCGACGGCCCGGTCCGCGGCAACGGCAAGATCATGCAGGAGCTGGAGTCGCAGTTCCGCGGTGCCGGCTGGAACGTCATCAAGCTGGTGTGGGACCGCAGCTGGGACCCGCTGCTCGCGCAGGACCGCGACGGCATCCTGGTCAACAAGCTCAACAGCACCCCCGACGGTCAGTTCCAGACGTACGCCACCGAGACCGGTGCGTACATCCGCGAGCACTTCTTCGGTGACGACCAGCGGCTGCGCGCGATGGTCGAGAACATGACCGACGACCAGATCCTGCACCTGGGCCGCGGCGGTCACGACCACAAGAAGATCTACGCGGCGTATGCGGCGGCGAAGGCCCACAAGGGCCAGCCGACGGTGATCCTGGCGCAGACCGTCAAGGGCTGGACGCTCGGCCCGAACTTCGAGGGCCGCAACGCGACCCACCAGATGAAGAAGCTGACGGTCGCGGACCTCAAGGGCTTCCGTGACCGGCTGCACCTGCCGATCCCGGACAAGGACCTGGAGGACGGCGTGCCGCCGTACTACCACCCGGGTCGCGACTCCGAAGAGATCCAGTACATGCACGACCGCCGCAAGAGCCTGGGGGGCTATGTGCCCACCCGTGTCGTGCGCGCCGAGCCGCTGAAACTGCCGGACGACAAGGCCTACGCGGGCGCCAAGAAGGGCTCGGGGCAGCAGAAGATCGCCACGACCATGGCGTTCGTCCGTGTGCTGAAGGACCTCATGCGGGACAAGGAGATCGGCAAGCGCTTCGTGCCGATCGCGCCCGACGAGTACCGCACCTTCGGCATGGACGCCTTCTTCCCGTCGGCCAAGATCTACAACCCGCTGGGCCAGCAGTACGAGTCGGTCGACCGCGAACTTCTCCTTGCCTACAAGGAGTCGCCGACCGGCCAGATGCTGCACGACGGCATCACCGAGGCGGGCTGCACCGCTTCGCTGATCGCGGCGGGCTCCGCCTACGCGACGCACGGCGAGCCGCTGATCCCGGTCTACGTCTTCTACTCGATGTTCGGCTTCCAGCGCACCGGCGACCAGTTCTGGCAGATGGCCGACCAGCTCGCGCGCGGCTTCGTGCTCGGCGCGACCGCGGGCCGGACGACGCTGACCGGTGAGGGCCTGCAGCACGCCGACGGCCACTCCCAGCTGCTGGCCTCGACGAACCCGGCCTGTGTCGCCTACGACCCGGCCTACGGCTACGAGATCGCGCACATCGTCAAGGACGGTCTGCGGCGGATGTACGGCGAGAACGCCGAGGACATCTTCTACTACCTGACCGTCTACAACGAGCCGATCCAGCACCCGGCGGAGCCGGCCGACGCCGACGTCGAGGGCATCCTCAAGGGTCTGCACCGCGTCAGCGCCGGTGAGAAGGGCGAGCACGCGGCCCAGATCCTCGCCTCGGGTGTCGCAGTGCCGTGGGCGGTCGAGGCCCAGCAGATCCTCGCGGACGAGTGGAACGTCAAGGCCGATGTCTGGTCGGCGACGTCCTGGAACGAGCTGCGCCGCGACGCGGTGGAGATCGAGGAGCACAACCTCCTGCACCCGGAGGAGGAGCAGCGCGTCCCGTACGTGACGCAGAAGCTCCAGGGCGCCGAGGGTCCGAAGGTCGCGGTCTCGGACTGGATGCGGGCGGTTCCCGACCAGATCGCGCGCTGGGTTCCCGGCACGTACCAGTCGCTGGGCGCCGACGGCTTCGGCTTCGCCGACACCCGTGGCGCGGCCCGTCGCTTCTTCCACATCGACCCACAGTCCATCGTCCTCGGCGTGCTCACCGAGCTCGCCAAGGAGGGCAAGGTCGACCGGTCGCTGCTGAAGCAGGCGATCGACCGCTACCAGCTCCTGGACGTCTCGGCCGCCGATGCGGGTGAGGCCGGCGGCGACGCCTGACCCCTCCGCGGCCGACGGCCGCACCGCTTGCGCCGCGCCCCCCGACCAGCGTTCTCCGCCGGTCGGGGGGCGCTGTGCTGCGCAGCGCCGGTGCGCGGGGCGGGTGCGGCGGTGCGGCCCGTTCAGCGTTCCCATACCTTGAACGCCCTTACCTGGTACGGGGATCGGGGCACCCAGGTGCCGCCGCCCGGATAGGTGTTGAACTCGGCGGTCTCGGCGCACTCGGCGCTCTGGTAGGTGGTGACCGGCCGGCCGGTGCGGTTGGCGAGTGCGGCGGCACTGGTCCCCTTGGGCAGCGGGGTGCAGCTCTCGATGTCGGTGTCCGACAGCTCGTAGGTCCGCCGGGTGCCGCCGAAGTCGGCCTGCGGCCAGAGGCACAACTGTCCGGCCGCGCAGTGGCCCGAGGCTGCGCCGCGGCCGCCGGGGGTCGCCTGCGCGGCCGGGGTGCCGAGGGCGGGCGGGAGCGCGAGGGCCGTGGCGAGCGCGGCGAGGCCGGTGAGGAGCGCGGTGGTGTGGGACGTACGCGGACGCAGACGCATAGGAATCTCTCCCCCGTGGAGTACGACGATGGCGTCCCGGCGTGGGCGGACTGCCCGCGGCGGGTGCTGCGGTGTCGAGCTTCGCGAGGGCGCGGCGCGGTTGCCAAGGCCGTGGCGGCACGGCCACCCGGATCAGGTATGTGGACAGCCGGAAGGGCCGGGAGCGGGGCGTCCGGTGCGCGGCGTTGACGTGGGACGGGCCGGCGGGACCCGGTGCGGAAACCGTTCGCCCCATGGCCTGCCGGGGTTCGGGCGGTACCCGACGCCCCCGGAGGAGGCCGGTGCCCCCTTCGGTTCCCGCGGCGGCTCATCCGGATGAGGGATTCGGCCCTCCGGAGGTGGTCAACTCCCGCCGGTCGCACGGCGGGAGGGGCCGGGAACGGTCCGGGACGGGCGGTTGACGCCCGCCGTTGACGGCGCCCGCGCAACGGCGCGCGGCCGGCCGAGGACGAGCCTCAGCCTGCCGCGCGCCGGGCGCCGCACGTGGTGGTGGATGGCGGTCGCAGGTCGCGGCCGGGGGACCTGCCCCGCGCCGCGGACCGTGCGCCGTACGGCCGGGACCGGGTCAGATGTGGCCGACGCCCGCGCCCGCCTCGGCGTTCGTGCCGCGCTTGGTGAAGACGGCGACGATGGCGGCGAGGACCGCCACACCGCAGGCGACCGTGAAGGCCAGGCCCATGCCGGACACGAAGGTGTCGTGCGCGACGGAGGCGATCTTCTGGGCGAACTCCGGCGGGGTGCCCTTCGGGACCGGGGCGATACCGGCCGAGACCGCGTCGGACAGCTGGGACGCCTTCGCGGGCGGGACCGGCGGCAGGCCGGCCGACTTCCAGTTGCCCGGGAGTTCGTTGTCCACGCGGGAGGCCATCACCGCGCCGAGGACGGCCGTGCCGAGGCTGCCGCCGACCTGCATCGCGGCCTGCTGGAGGCCGCCGGCGACGCCGGAGAGCTCCAGCGGGGCGTTGCCGACGATGACCTCGGTGGCACCGACCATGACGGGCGCGAGGCCCAGCCCGAGCAGCGCGAACCAGAGGGACATCGGGCCGGTGCTGCTGTCCGTGTCGAGGCCGGACATGCCGTACATGGCGACGGCGGTGAGGACCATGCCGCCGACCAGCGGAATGCGCGGGCCGAACTTGGTGATCAGGGCGCCGGCGAGCGGCGAGCCGACGATCATCATGCCCGTGAGCGGGAGGAGGTGCAGACCGCTGTCGACGGGGGTCATGCCGTGGACGTTCTGGAGGTAGAACGTCACGAAGAACAGGCCGCCCATGAACGCGAAGGCCATCAGCACCATCAGGACCGTGCCGGCGGTCAGCGGCACGGAGCGGAACATCCGCAGCGGGATGAGCGGTTCGCGGACCTTGGTCTCCAGGACGGCGAACAGCGCGAAGAGGACCACCGCGGCGATCAGGAAGCCCCAGGTCTTCTTGTCGCCCCAGCCCCATGCCGACGCCTTGATCAGCGGCCAGATGAGGCAGAACATCGCTCCGGAGAGCAGCACGATGCCCGGGATGTCGAACGAGCGCGGGGCGTTCTCCGCGCGGTGGTCCTTGAGGATCACCAGGCCGAGGACCAGCGCCAGCACACCGACCGGGACGTTGATGAAGAACACGGACTGCCAGTTGACGTGCTCGACCAGCAGTCCGCCGACTATCGGGCCGCCGGCGGTGGAGGCGCCGATGACCATGCCCCAGATGCCGATCGCCATATTGAGCTTCTCGGCCGGGAAGGTGGCGCGCAGCAGTCCCAGCGCGGCGGGCATCAGCAGCGCGCCGAACAGGCCCTGCAGGACGCGGAAGGTGATGACCAGCGCGACCTCGTGGGAGAACCCGATGGCGCCGGAGGCGGCGGCGAAGCCGAGGATGCCGATGAGGAAGGTCTGGCGGTGCCCGAAGCGGTCACCGAGCTTGCCGGCCGTGATCAGCGAGACGGCCAGCGCGAGCATGTAGCCGTTGGTGATCCACTGCACGTCGGCGAGCGAGGCGCCGAGATCTTCCTTGATGGCCGGGTTGGCGATGGCGACGATCGTGCCGTCCAGGGCGACCATCATGACGCCGATGGCGACGGAGAAGAGGGTCAGCCACGGATGGCCGCGCAGCCCCTTTCGGGGCTCCGGTGCGGGAAGGTCCGGCGCAGCGACGGCAACCGGGGTCTGAGAACTCATACAACGAGGCTAATGTCAGCCACTGACAGTTGACAAAGCAATTCATGAGTCGGTAACTGTCATCTGGCTCACAGGTAACCTGAGCAGCGATAACACCGTGGAAAGGCGGCTCAGGATGGCGACCCCGACGCCGCATACGGCACCCGCGGGCCTACGGGAACGCAAGAAGCAGCGCACCCGCGACGCCCTGATCCGCGCGGCGCTCGAACTGTTCACCGAGCAGGGGTACGAGGCGACGACGATCGACGAGATCGCGGAGGCGGTGGACGTCTCCCAGCGGACGTACTTCCGCTACTTCGCCAACAAGGAGGACGTCGCCTTCGCCGTCCAGGAGATGGTCGAGGCCCGCTTCCTCGACGAGCTGCACGCGCGGCCCGCGGCGGAGGCGCCGCTCACCGCCCTGCGCAGCGCCGTGATGGTGGCCTGGGACGACATCGGCAGCGCCATCGAGTCGGTGATCCCGGTGGAGCTGCACATGCGCTCGTACCAAATGATCGAGTCGACGCCCGCAC
The DNA here is from genome assembly GCF_009811555.1 of Streptomyces caniferus. Taxonomy (GTDB): domain Bacteria; phylum Actinomycetota; class Actinomycetes; order Streptomycetales; family Streptomycetaceae; genus Streptomyces; species Streptomyces caniferus. Next base: position 2,750,397 of record NZ_BLIN01000005.1, read on the forward strand.
TGGTCGCCGCGCATCTGCGGCGCTCCTCCGAACTGGAGGAGGAGATAGCGCGGCTGATCGCCCGGCGCGAGGGACTGGACGTCGATGCCGACCCGCGGCCGCGGGTGCTGGTCGCCGCGTTCAGCGGGGTGATGAGGGTGGCCGGCAAGGTGTGGGGCGAGGGGCAGGACTGCAGCGTGGAGGCCATCCGGGAGCTGACCCAGTCGTACCTGGACCACATCGGGCCGGCGATGGACGACGACTGGCGGACGGGCTGAGCGCAGCCCGCACGGCACCCCGCCGAGGAGACGGGCCCGGCAACCCGCGCGCGGCATCCGGCGGACGGACGGGCAGCCCGGCCGGACCGACGCGATCCAGCCGACCACACACCCCCCGCCACTCCCTACTCCCTGTAACTACCACCCATCTTTACGCGACCCCTCCGAACCCCTCCTGAGTCCGCGTATGCACGACTGAGCACCGAAAACGGGCGACATGTGTCCGGTTTGGTCGAAATACCCACTGTGAAACGTGATCTCACTCACGGTCACAGCGAGCACGCTGCCGCGTCTCCTAGGGTGGCCCGCGGTGACTTCTTTCCCGGGCCTCGGCCCCTCCTCCGGTTTCCTCCAGTCCTCCGCGTTGCGCGCCGCACTCGCCCTGGCGGTGGTGTTCGTGATGCTTGCGCTGACCGGCTGGACGGCCGTCAGAGGCACCAAGGGAGACGCCAACCCGCTGGCCACCGCCAGGACCGCCTGGCAGCACGCCACCTTCCACGGCCACCCGCTGCCCGACCCCGAGGCGTCGCCGGCCAGGCTCCGCACCTTCTTCACCAAGCTCACCGGCGCCGAGAAGCAGCAGCTCGCCCGCCGCTATCCGCTGGTCGTGGGCAATATGAACGGTGCCCCCGTACCGCTGCGGTACCGCGCCAACCGGATGGCGCTCGACGACGCCCGTGCCCTGGAGAAGCAGCGGATGGGCGACCGTCGGCTCACCCCCGTCGGCCGCCAGGAAGCGGGCCGGCTGATGCACCGCTTCGCCTCGATGATGAGTCCCGCCCGGCAGATCCTGGCCTTCGACCCGGCCGGTGACGGCCGGGCCGCCGAGGTCTTCGGCAACCTCCCGGCGGCGCAGCGGGTCTCGGTCGTGGTGCCCGGCGTGGACACCAACCTGTCGACCTTCGAGCGCACCGCGCGGGCGACCACCGCCCCCGTCGGCATGGCGCGGTCCCTCTACGGCGCGGAGCGCGAGGCCCGGCCCGGCACCCGTACCGCCGTGATCGCCTGGGCCGACTACACCTCGCCGGCCGGGATGGGCGTCGAGGCCGCCACCGGCAAGCTCGCGGCGGCCGGCGCGGTCCGGCTGCGCGCCCTGGTGGACTCGCTGCCCTCCTCCGACGCCGTCTCGCTGTTCTGCCACAGCTACGGCTCCGTGGTGTGCGGCGTCGCGGCCCGTGACCTGCCGTCCAACGTCGAGGACATCGCGGTGGCCGGCAGCCCCGGCATGCGGGCCGGCAGCCTCTCCGGACTGGGCACCCACGCCCGCGTCTGGGCCATGCGGGATGCCGACGACTGGATCCAGGACGTGCCCTACCTGGAGGTCGGCGGGCTCGGCCACGGCGCCGACCCCGTCGACCCGTCCTTCGGCTCACGGGTCCTGTCGGCCGACGGCGCCGTCGGCCACGCCGGCTACTTCGCGCCCGGCACCCGCAGCCTGCGCAACTTCGCCCTCGTGGGGGTCGGCGCGACCAGCACGGTCTCCTGCGCCTCCGACGATCCGCACTGCAGCTCGGACCTGGCCTGAGGGCCACCGGGCCGCACGGCCGGTTCCGCAGGCACGGCCCGGCGCCCGGGGACGGGCCGTGCCTGCGGGAACCGCACCCGGCACCGGCGACGTCCACCAGGCAGGGAACGGAGCGGGGGGCCGGAGTGACGCGCGTAGCTGCGGCAGACGCCCCCGAGGTGTCCGGAAGGGGGACGGGCGGGCAACCGCCCGCATACGATGAGCCGCATGGGTGATGTGCTGGCCGGTTTTCATGCCGTCTGGGAGTTCGACACGGACTCCGTACTCATCCGCTTCGAACGGGGGATCCGTAAGCCGAAGCTGTTCCAGGCGCTCGGCGAGCGACGCATTCCGTACGAGGCGCTGAGCTCCGTCGAGGTGTCCGAGGGCAGACGCGGCACGGTGGTGCTGCATGCCGTGCCCCGGCCCGGCGCCGATCCTCTGATGGAGGCGGCGGACGGACAGCTCAAGGAGGACGCCGATCCGTACCGGCTGGTGCTCCCGGCCGAGCGCGAGACGCTGGCCGAGTACTACGCCGACGAGCTGCGCGCGGTCCTCGGCCCCGATGCCAAGGAGCGAGCCGACCGGCACCTGGTGGCCGCTCCGGAGCCCCCGCTGCACTTCAAGGCGTACGACGGGAAGGCCTCCTTCGACGGCCGCTCGGTCGCCTTCCGGTGGTTCTGGACGGGCGCCTCCTCGGCGAAGTGGAAGTGCGGCGACCAGACCTTCCCGGTCGGCGAGCTGACCGGGGTCGAGTGGCGGTCGCCGGAGATCCTCAACGGCTATCTGCGGCTGCTGGAGCGCGGTGCGCGCGAGCCGGGGGCGGGCGAGGCGGACCAGGATCCGGCCGCGGTGGTGTTCGGACTGGGGTACGGCCCCGTGCACGAGTCGCTGCCGTTCGCGGCCGCCGTGCTGCAGGCCGTACGCGCCGCCGAGCCGGCGCAGGACACGCCGGAGGGCGAACCGTGCCGCCGGACCGGGGACGCGCGCCGGGACCCCGCCGACATCGCGGACCGGATACGGCACCTCGGCGAACTGCACGGGGCCGGGCTGCTGACCGACGACGAGTTCAGTGCGAAGAAGGCCGAGCTGCTGGCGGAGCTCTAGGGGCTCCGGGCCCAAGGGCCCCAAGAGCCCCGGGGGCACCAAGAGTTGCCGGGGCTCCCGATGCCCTCGCGGACTCGTGCGGCCGGGGGCGCGGGCCCGGTTGCGGGTGCCGGGGACTCATACCGTGGTAGGGGGCGGAAGTCCGGACCCTGGTATGACGCCGCAGCCGCCGTACTCCGCTTGGATGGAGGCGCGATGACCCGACCCTCTTCCCTCCCCCCGCGCGAACCGACCCGTCGACGGGTGCTGCGCGCCGTACGGCAGGCGCTGCACCTCCTCGCCGTCGAGCTCGGCACGCCGACCGAACCCGGCACCCCGCTCTTCGGCGGCGTCCGGAGCGTCTGGCTGCGCCGGCTGCCGTATCTCGTCGCGTTCGCCTTCGCGGTGTCCCTGCTGCCCACGACCATCAACGTCCTCAGCCACGACTACGGCCTGGACGGCGGACTGTCCGGCGCACTGGCCACCGCGCAGACCGCACCGCTGCTGCTCGCGGTGACCCGGCCGCTGCAGGCCTGGTGGGTGATCTTCGCGGCGGACATCCTCTGTGCCATGGCGCTCATCGGCGCGAACGGCGTCGCGGAGCGCGCCTGGCCCTGGCCGCCCACGGCGATCGTCGGCTATCTCGCGCTGATGGTGGCGCTGTCGCTGCGCGAGCGCGGCCGCACCCTGATCGCCGTCTGGCTGACGACCGGCCTGGCGGGCATCCTCTTCGAACCGTGGACCCCGGACCGGAGCGAGGGCACCTGGGTGCTGCTGTTCGTCCTCGCCGGGGTGGTGCTGATGATGGGCGCCACCCTGCGGGAACGCGGCGACGCCCAGCGGAAGCTGATCGAGCAGGAGACCATCAACGAGGCCGAGCGCGCCCGTCGGACGCTGCTGGAGGAGCGCACCCGCATCGCCCGCGAGCTGCACGACGTCGTCGCCCATCACATGTCGGTGATCACGGTCCAGGCCGACAGCGCCGCTTACCGCATCAGCGGAATCCCCCGGGAGGCCGAGGAGGAGTTCGGGTCGATCGCGGCGACCGCCCGGGAGTCCCTGGCCGAGATGCGCCGGCTGCTCGGGGTGCTGCGCAGCGAGGAGTCGGAGCGGCACGGCGGCCCGGCGAAGACCCCGCAGCCCGGTGTCGGGATGCTGCCGAAGCTGGTCGAGGGGACCGTACGGGCAGGTGTGCCGGTGGAGTTGTCGCTGCCCGAGGGCCCCTTGCCGCTCGAACCGGCGGTGGATCTGTCGGCGTACCGCATCGTGCAGGAGGCGCTGGCCAACGTCGTACGGCATGCCCCGGGGGCACGGACCCGGGTGTCGGTGACCACGGCGGCGGACGGCTCCCTGCTGACCGTTCTGGTCGTCAACTCCCCGCCGCCCGCGCCGTCCGCGCCGCTGGAGACCTCCGGCACCGGTCATGGCCTGATCGGCATGCGGGAACGGGTGCGGCTGGTGGACGGTGCGCTCGACACCGGGCCGCTCCCCGACGGCGGGTTCCGGGTCGCGGCCCGGCTCCCCCTCTCACCATCGCCCGCCCCCGCGGCTCCCCTTTCACCGAAGGACTCCGACTCCGTATGAGCACGCGCGTGATCATCGTCGACGACCAGGCCATGGTGCGCGCGGGCTTCGCCGCGCTGCTCGCCGCGCAGAGCGACATCGAGGTGGTGGGCGATGCGCCGGACGGGGTGCAGGGCGTGCAGCTGAGCCGCCGCACGCACCCCGATGTGGTGCTGATGGACGTCCGGATGCCGGAGATGGACGGGCTGGAGGCGGCTCGGCAGTTGCTCGATCCGCCCCCCGGTGTGGTCCATCGCCCGAAGGTGCTGATGCTGACCACTTTCGACGTCGACGACTACGTCTACGAGGCGCTGCGCGCGGGCGCGTCCGGGTTCCTGCTCAAGGACGCGCCGCCGGGCGATCTGATCTCCGCGGTCCGGGTCGTGGCCGGCGGGGAGGCCCTGCTCGCCCCGTCCGTGACCCGGCGGCTGATAGCCGATTTCGCCCGCCGGTGGCCGGCGCCCCGCAAGGGCCGGGCCGCGCTCGGGCTGAAGGGCCTCACCCCGCGGGAGACGGAGGTCCTGGAGCTGGTCGCCCGCGGCCTGTCGAACCAGGAGATCGCCGAGGCCCTGATCGTCGCCGAGCAGACCGTGAAGACCCATGTCAGCCGGGTGCTCGCCAAGTTGGCGCTGCGCGACCGCGCCCAGGCCGTGATCTTCGCGTACGAGTCGGGGCTGGTCTCGCCCGGGGAGCAGTAGCCCCGCGGGCGCCGCTCCCGTGACCGGCGCCCCTCCCCCGACGTCCCGTTCCGCCGCCGCTCCTCCTGGAGGACGAGACAAGTCCCTCCCCCCTACCGGGGTATCACCCGGCAGTTGGCTCCGCGGTGTGACGCTGCGTCATACACCTTCTTCCTACGTTTCCCTCCGTCACACCAACGGGAGAGGGAGACACCACCATGTCCAGGCTGCGAACCGTCGCTCGACGCGGCCGGCGCACGCTCATCGGGGCCGCGCTCGCACTGACCGTGGCCGCCGGCACGGGCGGCTGGGCGGCCGGCACCGCGCAGAGCGCCGTCACGGGCCCGGCGCCCGGCGCCGCCGTCTGGCGGGCCGACCACTCCCTCGGTCTCCGGCTGCCGGATCCGGCGACCGCACGCCCCGCCGAGGTCGCCCGCTTCTTCGCCGCGCTGACCGACGGGCAGCGGCGGGCGCTGGTGGCCCGGCACCCGCTCACCGTCGGCAACCTCGACGGGGTGCCGCCCGCCGTGCGGTATGCCGCCAACTCCCGTGCGCTGACCGCGGAACGGGACCGGCAGCTGGCCCGCGCCACCGATCCGGCCGGCACCCGCCAGGACCATCAGCAGGCCAGGAAGGCGGCCGCGCGCTGCGCCTCGCTGCTCTCCCCCGGCCGGCACATCCTCGCCTTCGATCCCCGCGGCCGCGGCCAAGTGGCCGAGGTGTACGGCGACTTGGCGACCGCCGAGCGCACCGCCGTGATCGTGCCCGGCTCGGACATCGACCTGGGCTCCTTCGACCGCGCCAGGGACCCGTACGGCACACCGGCCGGCATGGCCAGGTCGCTGCGGACCCGTCTGACCGCCGATGCGCCCGGGACCCGTACCGCGGTCATCGCCTGGGCCGGATACACCACACCCGTCGGCGTCGGGCCGGACGCCATGACCGGCCGGCTCGCCGATGCCGGCGCGCCGCGGCTGGCCCGCTTCCTGTCCGGCCTGGCCGCCGTCGGGGCCCCGGCCCCGGCCGTGTTGTGCCACAGCTACGGCTCGGTGGTCTGCGGGCTGGCCGTGGCGCGGGCGGACCGTGGCGACCTCGCCGACCTGATCCTCTTCGGCTCCCCCGGTGTCCGCCGGGACAACGTGGCGGAGCTGCGCACCTCGGCCCGGGTCTGGGCGGCGCGGGACGCGACCGACTGGATCGGTGACGTCCCGAACGTCGAACTGTTCGGCCTGGGCCACGGCGCCGATCCCACCGACCCCGCCTTCGGCGCCCACCGGGTCTCCGCCCGGCGCGCCGAGGGCCACACCGGCTACCTCGCCCCCGGTACGGACTCCCTCCGGAACTTCGCGGCCGTCGTGCTGGGCCGCTACGGCGCCGTGCGCTGACGCCGGGCCGCCCGGGATGCCGGGCCGGCGGGCCGGCGGGCCGGCGGGCTTGCCGACCGCTCCGGCCGCCGCGCCGCCCCCTTGTTCGCTCCTGCTCGCGCCACCGCCCCTCACCCTTCGGCCCCAGGACTCAAGGACGCCTCATGGACATCGCCTTCCTCGCGCCTCTCAGAGAAGCCGCCCACAAGACGGTCCGCACCATCGAGGACCGCACGCCCGCGGACCGCGACCGCGCCCTCGACGGGCTGCGCGCGCTGGCGCTGCTCGGGGTGCCCCTCGGCCACTGGCTGGTCGGGGGCTTCACCCGCGACGCCGACGGCGCACTGCACAACACCAGCCCGCTGACCGCCTTGGGCGCGCTGGCGCCCGCCAGTTGGGTGCTGCAGATGCTCGGCATCTTCTTCCTGGTCGGCGGCCATGCGTCGGTGCTGTCCCTGCGGCGCGCCACCGAGCGGGGCGAGCCCGCCGGGCGCTGGCTGCGCGGCCGGATCGCCCGGCTGGGCCGCCCGGTGCTCGGTGTGACGGCCGTGTGGGCGATGCTGCTCCCCGTCCTGTACGGCCTGGGAGTGCCGGAGGCGACGCTGCGGACCGGGGCGACGCTGGTGATCCAGCCGCTGTGGTTCGTCGGCGTGTATGCGGCGGTCACCGCGCTGACGCCGTACTGCGTGCGGGCCGCCCGGCGGTGGGGCGCCTGGACCGCGGCGCCGCTGGCGGCTTCCGTGGCGACGGTGGACTTCCTGCGCTACGGGCCGTTCGCCGACGTCATGCCGTCGTGGCTCAGCCTGCTCAACCTCCTGCCCGGCTGGCTGTTCGCCTATCAGCTCGGGGTGGCCTGGGGCGAGCGGCGGCTCGGCGGGCGCGCCGCCCGGACGCTGCTGCTCGGGGGCGTCGCGCTGTTCGCCGCACTGCTGCTGTTCTTCCACTACCCGGCGAGCATGGTCGGCGTCCCCGGCCAGGGCCGTACGAACTCCCACCCGCCGTCGCTGCTGGTCCTGGCGCTGGCCGCGGCCCAGTCCGGCGCCGCCGTCCTGCTCCGCGACCGGCTCGCCCGGCTGCTGCGCCGGCCCGCCCTGTGGGCCCCGGTCACCGTCGTCAACCTCTCGGCCATGACGGTCCTGTGCTGGCACCAGACGGCGATGCTCTCGGCGGCCGTGCCCGCGTCCTTCCTGGGCGAGGTACCCGGGCTGACCGCGCACCCCGACACCCTCGGCTGGCTCCTCGTCCGGCTCGCCTGGCTGCCGGTGTTCGCCGCGGCACTGGTCCTCATCGGCCGCACCACCCGCCGCTTCGAGGAGCCCTGGACCGGTGTCACCCGGGCCCACCGGACCGCCGCGGCACTCCTGGCCGCCGGGTTCGCCGTCTTCGCACTGCGGCTGGCCTGACCCACCGGGTTCCGACTGCGGGTGCTTCGCCGGGTTCTGACTTCCCGTCGCGTTCGGGGCGGGGCGGAACGCAACAGGGCGGGGCCGCTGTCCGGCCCCGCCCCGTCGTTGCTCTTCCCGCCCGTCGTTGCTACTCGCGTCCCGCGGAAGTGTGCGTCATGTCCGCGTACCGCGCCCCCGCGACCTGCCCGGCGATCGGCTCCAGCAGCGCCAGGTCCTGCTCGGTCAGCCGGATCCGGGTGGCCCCGCTGTTCTCCTCGACGCGGCTGCGCTTACGGGTGCCGGGGATCGGCACGACGGCGACGCCGTGGACCGTGGCCCGGTGCTGCACCCAGGCCAGCGCGATCTGGCCGGGCGTCGCGTCATGGGCGTCGGCGACCTTGCGGACGGGCTCCAGCAGCGCGGCGTTGGCGGCGGCGTTGTCGCCGGTGAAGCGGGGCTGCGTACGCCGGAAGTCGTCCGAGGTCAGCTCCTTGTCGGCGCTCACGAACGCACCGGTCAGAAAGCCCCGGCCGAGCGGCGAGTACGGGACCACGCCGACGCCGAGCTCGGCCGCGGCCTGCACCACGCCGTCCTCGATGTCCCGGCTGAACAGCGACCACTCGGACTGCAGGGCCGCGATCGGGTGCACGGCCTGCGCCGCGCGCAGCTCGGACCCGGTCACCTCGCTCAGCCCCAGGTGCTTGACCTTGCCCTCGGCCACCAGCTCGGCCATGGCGCCGACCGACTCCTCGACCGGGACGTTCACGTCGCGCCGGTGCATGTAGTACAGGTCGATCTGCTCGACGCCCAGGCGCTGCAGGCTGCCCTCGACGGCCTGGCGGATGTACGGCCGGTCGTTGCGGATGACGCGCTTGGACGGGTCGTACGGGTGGTCCGGGTCGGGGGCGATCGCGAACTTGGTGGCCACCACGAGCTCGTCGCGGTGCGCCTGGATGAACGGGGCGATGAACTTCTCGTTCTCCCCCACGCCGTACATGTCGGCCGTGTCGAAGAGCGTCACGCCCAGCTCCAGGGCCCGCTCCAGCGTGGCCCGCGCCTCGTCGGCGTCCGTCGGGCCGTAGGCGAAGCTCATGCCCATGCAGCCGAGGCCCTGCACCCCGACCCGCGGTCCGCCGGTGCCCAGCTCGACCGTCTCGATCTTGTTGCTACCCATGGAGCCCTCAGAACCTCTCGGACGCCCGTCGGGCGTCGGCATAGATGTCGATCTTGTAGTCGAGTACGTCCAGCGTGCTCTGCAGCTCGGCGATCCGCTGCCGTACGTCCTCGCGATGCGCGGTCAGCAGCTCCTCGCGCTCGGCGAAGGTGCGCTCCCCCGCCCGCACCAGCTCGGCGTAGCGGACCATGTCCGCGACCGGCATGCCGGTCAGCCGCAGCCTGGCCACCAGGCTCAGCCAGTCCAGATCGCGGTTGGTGAAGCGCCGCTGGCCGGTGTGGGTGCGGTCCACGTGCGGCATCAGGCCGATGCGCTCGTACCAGCGCAGGGTGTGTGCGCTGAGCCCGGTGTGCTCCGCCACCTCGCCGATCGTGTACTGGTCCCGGCCGGCGGGCCGCGGGTGCGGGGGTGCGAGGCCGCAGTCGCGCGGCCTCGCCGGCAGCCTCCGGTCCGCGGCCCCGCTCGTGACCGGTGCGCTCTGCGTTACCGCCATACCCCGTCTCCCCTGTATCGCCGGATGTCTCCCGGCCTTTTCGCCGGAAGCCTCTCGACGTCCTCAACGCTAGAGACTTCGAGTGCACTCCAGGCAAGTGCGGATCGCGGGCAGACTTGACCGGGATTTGGGGACACCGGACCTCCGGGGCGGCGCGGACCGGTCACCGCCTAGGCTCGTGGGCATGCAGAGCCTGCGGATGATCGAGAACTGGCCGGTGCCCACCGCTGCGGCCGCCGTCGTACGAGCCGATGGGTCGGTGGCCGGATCCTACGGCCCCCAGGAGCACCGCTTCCCGCTGGCGTCCGTCACCAAGCCGCTGGCCGCGTACGCCGCCCTGCTGGCCGTCGAGGAGGGCGCCGTCGAGCTGGACGAGCCGGCCGGGCCCGAGGGGTCCACGGTCCGTCACCTCCTCGCCCACACATCGGGGCTGGCCTTCGACGAGCAGCGCACGATGGCCGAGCCGGGCACCCGCAGGCTCTACTCCAACACCGGTTTCGAGGCGCTGGGCGATCACCTCGCCCAGGCGACGGACATCCCCTTCGCGCAGTATCTGCACGAGGCGGTGCTCGCGCCGCTCGGGATGACCGCGACGGACCTGCCCGGCTCACCCGCCAAGGACGGCGTCTCCACCGTCGCCGACCTGGTCCGGTTCGCCGCGGAGCTGCAGGCGCCGCGGCTGCTCGCACCGCAGACGCTCACGGAGGCGACGCAGGTGGCCTTCCCCGGTCTGACGGGGGTGCTGCCGGGCTACGGCCACCAGAAGCCCAACGACTGGGGCCTGGGCTTCGAGATCCGCGACGGGAAGTCGCCGCACTGGACCGGCAGCGCGTCCTCGCCCCGCACGTTCGGACACTTCGGGCAGTCCGGGACGTTCCTGTGGGTGGACCCGGACGCGGGCGCGGCGTGTGTGGCGCTGGCCGACCGGGCCTTCGGGCCGTGGGCCGTCGAGGCCTGGCCGCAGCTGACCGACGCGGTGCTGGCCGAGCTGGCGCAGTCGGCCTGACGGCGCCGTACGGCCCGGACGACGGGGGGCGCTGCCGCCGCTGTCCGGGCCGGGCGCCGGCTCACCCGGACGCCGACTCCGCCCCCATCTCCCACACCAGGCACTCCGCCGCCGTCAGCCCCCGCAGCTCCAGCCCCACCCCGTCGGTGATCCGCACCTCGTCGCCGGCCTCCAGGCGCTCCTCGCCGATCCGTACGGCGCCGCGCACCACATGCACATACGCCCGTGCGCCATCCGGGACCGCGGTGCGCTCGCCCTCGGCGAGGCGGCGCAGATGCAGCAGGGCCCCGGCCCGCGCGACCGCGTACGGCGTGCCGTCGGCGATACCGCGCACCACCTCGTACGACGGTTCACCGCCGAACGCGAGCGGCGCCAGCCACATCTGGACGAAGCGCAGCGGCTGCGCGCCGTCGTTGCGCTCCACATGCCGTACGCCACCGGCCGAGCTGAGCCGCTGGAGATCACCGGGGCGTACCGTGGTCGCGTGGCCGGCCGAGTCGCGGTGGGTCAGCTCGCCCTCGACCACCCAGGTCACGATCTCCGTGTCGCGGTGCGGATGCTCGTCGAAACCGGCGCCGGCCGCCAGCCGCTCCTCGTTGCAGGCGATCAGCGCGCCGAAGCGCAGATTGTCCGGGTCGAAATGGGGCCCGAAGGAGAACGCGTGCAGCGACTCGATCCCGGCCTCCGCGTCCCCGCCCGGATACCGTTCATGGCCTCTGCGCACCTGAATCATGGGCCCACCGTAGCCCCGCCCCCGCACCCTCCCGCCCCGATAGTGCAGGCTTGTCCCGTGTCTGAACCCGCATCGCGCGACGCGCACCCGCACTCCGCCACCCTCCGGCGCCTGGAGAATTCCTCCGGCAAACTGGCGGCCGCGGCCATCGCCCGCATGGACGCCACGCTGCCGTGGTACCGCGCGATGCCCCCGGAGAACCGCTCCTGGATCGGCCTGGTGGCACAGGCCGGTATCGCCGCTTTCACCGAGTGGTTCCGGCACCCGGAGACCCCACAGGCGATCAGCACCGATGTCTTCGGCACGGCGCCGCGCGAGCTGACCCGGGCGATCACCCTGCGGCAGACCGTGGAGATGGTCCGCACGACCATCGAGGTCATGGAGTCCGCGATCGACGAGGTCGCGGCCCCGGGCGACGAGTCCGTGCTGCGCGAGGCGCTGCTGGTCTACGCCCGGGAGATCGCCTTCGCCACCGCCCAGGTCTACGCCCAGGCCGCCGAGGCCCGCGGCGCGTGGGACGCCCGGCTGGAGTCGCTGGTGGTCAACGCGGTGCTGTCGGGCGAGGCCGACGAGGGCGCGGTCTCCCGCGCGGCGGCGCTGGGCTGGAACTCCCCCGAGCATGTGTGCGTGGTGCTGGGCACCGCCCCGGACGGGGACAGCGAACTGACCGTGGAGGCGATCCGGCGGGCCGCCCGGCACGCCAAGCTCCAGGTGCTGACCGGTGTGCTGGGCTCCCGCCTGGTGGTGATCGCGGGCGGCTCGGACAATCCGCTGAAGGCCGCGAAGGCGCTGATCGGCCCGTATGCCGCCGGTGCCGTGGTGGCTGGCCCGGTCGTCTCCGACCTGCTGGCCGCGACCCGCTCGGCACAGGCCGCTGCGGCCGGTCTGCGGGCGTGTGCCGCCTGGCCCGACGCGCCGCGGCCGGTGCTCGCCGACGATCTGCTGCCGGAGCGCGCGATGGCCTCGGACCCGGTCGCCCGCGACCAGCTGGTGGAGGAGATCTACAGACCGCTGGAGGAAGCGGGGTCGGCACTTCTGGAGACGCTGAGCGTTTACCTTGAGCAGGCGAGCAGCCTGGAGGGTGCCGCCCGGATGCTGTTCGTGCACCCCAACACCGTGCGCTATCGGCTGCGACGTGTGACCGACGTCACCGGCTGGTCACCCTCCGATGTGCGCTCGGCGTTCACCCTCCGTATCGCGTTGATTCTGGGGCGTCTGGCTGACGGTGAGGCGCAACCCTAGACTTTTGTCGGACACCAACAATTCCCCCGATGGTTCTTCGTCCCTGTCCCCACGGGCGGGCGGAACCACCCACAAGAGAGAGTGTGAGGGTGCTCGTACTCGTCGCTCCCGGCCAAGGCGCTCAGACGCCCGGCTTCCTGACTCCCTGGCTCGACCTCCCCGGTGTCGAGGACCGGCTCCGTGCCTGGTCGGACGCCATCGACCTGGACCTGATCCACTACGGCACCAAGGCGGACGAGGAGGAGATCCGCGACACCGCGGTGGCGCAGCCGCTGCTGGTGGCCTCCGCCCTGATCTCCGCCCGGCAGCTCTTCGCGACGGCCGACGCCGTCGCCGCGCAGGTCGGCGCCGCGGCCGGCCACAGCGTCGGTGAGCTGGCCGCCGCCGCGCTGGCCGGCACGGTCTCCGACGAGGCCGCGATGAAGCTGGTGCGCCGGCGCGGCCAGGCGATGGCCGAGGCCGCCGCCGTCACCGAGACCGGTATGGCCGCCCTGCTGGGCGGTGACGAGGCCGTCGTCATCCCGCATCTGGAGCAGTTGGGCCTGACCCCGGCCAATGTGAACGGCGCCGGCCAGATCGTCGCCGCCGGCACGGCCGAGCAGATCGCCGCTCTGGTCGAGAACAAGCCGGAGGGCACTCGCCGGGTCGTACCGCTGAAGGTGGCCGGCGCGTTCCATACTCACCACATGGCACCCGCTGTCTCGGCTCTGGAATCGGCGACCACCCAGCTGTCGGTCGCCGATCCGCTCACGCGCTACGTCTCCAACAAGGACGGTCAGCTGGTCTCCTCCGGCCAGGAACTGGTGCAGCGGCTGGTGGGCCAGGTGGCCAACCCCGTGCGCTGGGACCTGTGCATGGAGACCTTCAAGGAGCTCGGTGTCACCGCGCTCATCGAGGCGGCTCCCGGTGGCACGCTCACCGGTCTGGCCAAGCGCGCGCTGCCCGGCGTGCAGACCCTCGCCCTCAAGACGCCCGACGACCTCGACGCGGCCCGCACGCTGATCGCCGGACACGCCGACAACGCTGCACCGGCCGAATAGGAGTCCGAAGCGCATGACCTCGAAGATCAAGCCCTCGAAGGGCGCCCCGTATGCGCGGATCATGGGCGTCGGCGGATACCGCCCGACCCGTGTCGTGCCCAACGAGGAGATCCTCAAGCACATCGACTCGTCCGACGAGTGGATCCGCTCACGGTCCGGCATCGCGACCCGCCACTGGGCGAGCCCCGAGGAGACCGTCGCGACCATGTCGGTCGAGGCATCGGGCAAGGCGATCGCCGACGCGGGCATCACGCCCGAGCAGATCGGCGCCGTGATCGTCTCCACCGTTTCGCACTTCAAGCAGACCCCGGCCATCGCGACCGAGATCGCGCACCGCATCGGTGCCGGCAAGCCGGCCGCGTTCGACATCTCGGCGGGCTGCGCCGGCTTCGGCTACGGCCTGACCCTGGCCAAGGGCCTGGTGACCGAGGGCTCGGCGGAGTACGTCCTGGTCCTCGGCGTCGAGCGGCTCTCGGACCTGACCGACCTGGAGGACCGCGCGACGGCCTTCCTGTTCGGTGACGGCGCCGGCGCGGTGATCGTCGGCCCGGCCACGGAGCCCGCGATCGGCCCGACCGTCTGGGGCTCGGAGGGCGACAAGTCCGAGACCATCAAGCAGACCCTCGGCTGGGACGTCTACCGTTCCACCCCGCTCCCCGGAGGGGACGCGCCCGAGGGCCGCCCGGCTCCGGAGGAGATCCGGTACCCCGCCATCACCCAGGAGGGCCAGTCGGTCTTCCGGTGGGCGGTGTTCGAGATGGCCAAGGTCGCCCAGCAGGCGCTGGACGTGGCCGGAGTCAGCCCGGACGACCTGGACGTCTTCATCCCGCACCAGGCCAACATGCGGATCATCGACTCGATGGTGAAGACTCTGAAGCTGCCGGAGAGCGTGACGGTCGCCCGCGACGTGGAGACCACCGGCAACACCTCGGCAGCCTCCATTCCGCTCGCCATGGAGCGGCTGTTGGCGACCGGGCAGGCCAAGAGCGGCGACACCGCGCTGGTCATCGGCTTCGGGGCGGGTCTCGTCTACGCCGCGACGGTCGTTACCCTCCCCTAGGCAAGATCTGCGCAGGGCCGTACGTCCTCGGACGTGTCGGCCGTCGCACGGATCCTCACCGCAAGTAACGCAGTTTCCCCATAAAATGACCGAAGGAGCGCCATCATGGCCGCCACTCAGGAAGAGATCGTCGCCGGTCTCGCCGAGATCGTGAACGAGATCGCCGGGATCCCCACCGAGGACGTCCAGGTGGACAAGTCCTTCACCGACGACCTGGACGTCGACTCGCTGTCCATGGTCGAGGTCGTCGTCGCCGCCGAAGAGCGCTTCGACGTGAAGATCCCGGACGACGACGTCAAGAACCTCAAGACGGTCGGCGACGCGACCGAGTACATCCTCAAGCACCAGAGCTGATCCAGCTCCCGCGCATGTCGCCACCCCGCGGTGGCGCCGTCGATTCAGACCCCTCTACCCGTGGAGTAAGAATTCCCGTGAACGCGACCAATCGCACCGTGGTCGTCACCGGTATCGGCGCAACCACACCGCTGGGTGGCGACAGCGCTTCGACTTGGGAGGCCCTGCTCGCCGGACGTTCCGGCGTCAGCCTTCTCGAGCAGGACTGGGCGGCCGAGCTGCCCGTCCGTATCGCCGGCCAGATCGCCGTGGAACCCACCGAGATCCTGCCCCGCCCGCAGGCCCGCAAGCTGGACCGCTCGGCGCAGTTCGCGCTCGTCGCGGCCCAGGAGGCCTGGAAGGACGCGGGCTTCGCCGCCAAGGCGGGCGAGGACGCGTCGGTCGATCCGGACCGGCTCGGCGCCGTCATCGCCTCCGGCATCGGCGGCGTGACGACCCTGCTGGACCAGTACGACGTGCTCAAGGAGAAGGGCGTACGCCGCGTCTCCCCGCACACCGTGCCGATGCTGATGCCCAACTCGCCGTCCGCCAACGTGGGCATCGAGTTCAACGCCCGCGCCGGTGTGCACACGCCGGTCTCGGCGTGCGCGTCGGGCGCGGAGGCCATCGGCTACGCGATCGAGATGATCCGCTCGGGCCGCGCCGACGTCGTCGTCGCCGGTGGCACCGAGGCCGCCATCCACCCGCTGCCGATCGTGGCCTTCGGCAACATGATGGCGATGTCCAAGAACAACGACGACCCGCAGGGCGCCTCCCGCCCCTGGGACGTCGACCGCAACGGCTTCGTGCTCGGCGAGGGCGCGGGCGTGATCGTCCTGGAGTCCGAGGAGCACGCCAAGGCGCGCGGCGCGCGCGTCTACGCGGAGGCCGTCGGCCAGGGCATCTCCTCCGACGCCCACCACATCACGCAGCCCGAGCCGTCCGGCAACGGCATCGCCGCGGCGCTGCAGAACCTGCTCGACAACACCGACCTCAAGCCCGCCGAGATCGTGCACGTCAACGCGCACGCGACCTCGACGCCGGCCGGTGACGTCGGGGAGCTGAGGGCGCTGCGCAAGGCCTTCGGCGACGACGTCGACCACATGGCGGTCACCAGCACGAAGTCGATGACCGGTCACCTCCTGGGCGGCGCCGGCGGTATCGAGACGGTGGCCACGGTCCTCGCGCTCAAGAACCGTGTCGCCCCGCCGACGATCAACATCGACAACCTCGACCCCGAGGCGCAGGCGGACATCGTGCGCGGCGAGCCGCGCGCGCTGCCCGAGGGCCGGATCGCGGCCCTGAACGACTCGTTCGGCTTCGGCGGCCACAACGTGGTGCTGGCCTTCCGTTCGGTCTGACACGCAAGCCGAGGGGCCCGCCCGGTGACTTCACCGGGCGGGCCCCTCGGCGTTCCTCCCGGCCGCGCGCCGCTCAGCCCCCGAAGCTCGCGAAGTACGCGGCCGCGCCGTCCTTTTCGCCGTGGCCCTGCTCCTCGGCCCGCCGGAAGCGCTCGCCGGCGGCCTCGGCCAGATCCATCCTTACGCCGGCGTCCCGGGCGGCCTCCGTGATGAGCCGGGCGTCCTTGCGGGCCGCGGACACCGTGAAGCTCGGCGGGTAGTCGCCGGACAGGATCAGCTCGGATTTCAGCCGCAGGTACGGCAGGTCGAGCGCCCCGCCGGCGACCGCGTCGAGGAAGGCGCGCGGGTCCACTCCGAGCGCCTCGGCGAGCGCGAGGGACTCACCCGTACCGTTGATGACCGTGAGCACCCAGTTGTTGACGACGAGCTTGAGACGGCTGGCGGTCCCGCTCCCCGCGTCCTCGCCGATCCACTGGGTCCGGCTCCCGACAATGCCGAATACGCGCTCGGCGCGCTCCCTGACGTCCTGGGGACCGGCCGCCAGGATCGTCAAGTCCCCCTTCTCCGCAGGGGCCTTGGTGCCCAGCACCGGGGCGTCGACGAACCGCAGGCGGTGCTCGTCGGCGAACCGGGCGAGCGACGGCAGGGACTCGACGCCGACCGTGCTCGTCTGGAGCCACAGGGCACCGGCCGGCAGCGCGTCCGCCGCCTGCCTGATCGCGTCCAGGACGGCGTCCCCGTCCAGCAGCATCGTGAGGACCACCTCGGCGCCGTCCACCGCCTCGGCGGGAGTGCCGGCGACCCTGACCCCGTCGGCGGCCAGCGGCTCGGCCCTGGCGCGCGTACGGTTCCAGGCACGGACGTCCAGACCCGCCCTCGCGAGGTTGCGGGCCATCGCCGCACCCATGATTCCGGTGCCGAGCACCGCTACTGACAGGGCGTCGGAAGAGTTGTTGTCGGCCATGACGGCACGCTAGGCCGTGGAGCGGACTCCAAGGCAACTGCTGCCGCGTGTCGGGGGGGGCGGCCCTTGCCCCTAGACGACCTGGTGGAGCCAGCGGACCGGGGCGCCCTCGCCCGCGTAACGGAAGGGCTCCAGCTCGTCGTCCCAGGGCTTTCCGAGGAGCTTGTCGACCTCGGCGGCCAGCTCGGTCTCGCCGCGCGCCGAGCGGGCGACCGCGGCGCGCAGCCGGTCCTCGGGGATGAGGATGTCGCCGTGGATGCCCGTGACGGCATGGAAGATGCCCAGGTCGGGGGTGGAGCTGTAGCGCTCGCCCTCGGCGGTGGAGCAGGGTTCCGCGGTCACTTCGAAGCGCAGCAGATGCCAGCCGCGCAGCGCGGAGGCGAGTTTGGAGGCGGTACCGGCCTCCCCCTGCCACGAGAACTCGGCTCTCCAGGTGCCCGGGGACGCGGGCTGGCGGATCCAGTCGAGATTGACGCGCACACCGAGGACGCCCGCGACGGCCCATTCGACGTGCGGGCACA
The DNA here is from genome assembly GCF_009811555.1 of Streptomyces caniferus. Taxonomy (GTDB): domain Bacteria; phylum Actinomycetota; class Actinomycetes; order Streptomycetales; family Streptomycetaceae; genus Streptomyces; species Streptomyces caniferus. Next base: position 2,768,160 of record NZ_BLIN01000005.1, read on the forward strand.
GCGCGCGCGGAGCGGAGTGGACGTACAGAACTCCACGTGTCGTCACCGGGACCTCCAGTGCGGTTCGAGGTTCGCCTTCCCCAGCGGCCTCGTGCCCGTTCCGGTTGCGGCCGGGACAGTTGTCATTCTGCCCCAGTGACCACTTCGGCACCAGCATGCTGGTGACCTACAGTAAACACCATTAGGCGGAATTTGCCGCAAAAGGGACAGGAAATGACGTGATGTAATTTGTCTGTGCCGACTGCACTTGCCACGTTGGGTCACCGCCCGGCAGGCACGGGGCAAAGCTACCGCGCGGTGCCGGTCGAGGGGGTGACGTACCGTCGGTACCCGAAGAGATATCACTCGCACGCCGGAGGGGACAGGGGATGACGCGGATCGATCGGCCTGTTCGCCCCCGGCGCATCCGCTTCGGCCTCCGCTCCTCACGCACCGTGGCCCTCGCGTCCGCGCTGGTGATCGCGCTCGCCTCCTGCGGCGCCGACGGCGGCCATCCGGACAAGCCGCACCCCAAGCCGACGCCCGTATGGCACACCGACCCCCACTCGATCGCGGCGCTCGGTGACTCGATCACCGTCGGCTTCGACGCCTGTACGCTGCTCTCCGACTGCCCCCGGGTCTCCTGGGCCACCGGCACCGACCCCAAGGTCGACAGCCTCGCCCGACGGCTGGTCGACCGCCCCGCCACACACAGCTGGAACTTCGCCCGTACCGGTGCCCTGATGAGTGATCTGCCGGGCCAGATGTCCGACGCCGTCGCCCGCAAGCCCGAGTTGGTCACGGTCCTGATCGGCGCCAATGACGCCTGCCGGCGCGAGGTCGGCGCGATGACCCCGAAGGCCGCCTTCCGCGCCGACTTCGCGCGGTCCATGAAGCGCCTGCGGCGGGCCCTGCCGCACACCCAGGTGTATGTCGCGGCGGTTCCGGACCTGCTGCGGCTGTGGTCCGAGGGGCGCAAGAACCCCCTCGGCAAGCAGGTGTGGAAGCTGGGCATCTGCGGGTCCATGCTGCGCGATCCGGACGATCTGACGAAGGCGGCGCAGGACCGCCGGGCGACCGTGCGGGAGCAGGTGATGGCCTACAACTCGGCGCTGGCCGAGGTGTGCGGCAAGGATCCGCTGTGCCGCTTCGACAAGTCGGTCTTCGACTACCGCTTCACCGGCCGCCAGTTGAGCACCTGGGACTGGTTCCACCCGGGCGCCCGCGGCCAGAAGGAACTGGCGGCACTGGCGTTCCGCACGATCAGCCGGGCAGGGTCCTAGGGCCTGTCTTCACAGTCCCGTCGTTCGCCCGCAGGGCAGGCGGGACTGTGAAGACAGGTCCTAGCGCGCGTCCGCGCGTCGTCGGTGTCCGGGCGCGGGCCCCGGACGGTGGGCGTCCCGCCGCGGGCATAGGCTCACGCGCATGGAGACGCAGGTCGGCAGGGAACCCTTCGGCACGCTGGACGACGGCACCCGTGTCGACCGCTGGACCCTGGAGTCGGGCCCGGGCGGGCTGCGGGTCCGCGTCCTCACGTACGGCGGGATCGTCCAGACGGTGGAGGCGCCGGACCGGGACGGGACGCGGGGGCAGCTGGCGCTGGGGTTCGCCGACCTCGCGTCGTACACCGCACACGGCGGCTCGTACTTCGGCGCGCTGGTCGGGCGGTACGCGAACCGGATCGGCGGGGCGTCCTTCGTGCTCGACGGCACGACCCGCGCGCTGGCGCCGAACGACGGGCGCCACAGTCTGCACGGCGGGCCGGGCGGCTTCTCCCGGGTGGTGTGGGACGCCCAGGAGGTCGAGGGCGGGGTGCGGCTGCACCGGGTGAGTCCGGACGGCGAGGAGGGCTTTCCCGGCGCCCTGGACGTCCGCGTGACGTACACGCTCACCGGGGGCGCGCTGCATATCGTCTCGGAGGCGACGACCGACGCACCGACCGTCGTCAACCTCACCAACCACACCTATCTCAACCTGGGCGGAGACGGCAGCGGCAGCGCCGCCGGCCATGAGCTGCGGCTCGCGGCGTCCCGGTACACGCCCGTCGACGACACCGGCATTCCGGTGCCCGGGGCGCCCGCCGATGTCACCGGTACCCGCTTCGACTTCCGTACGGCGCGTGCGGTGGCGGGTGCCTACGACCACAACTTCGCGCTGGACGGCGGGGTGTGCGCGGCGCCGCGTGCGGTCGCGGAGCTGTACGACCCGCGCTCGGGCCGCGTCCTGGAGCTGTCCACCACCGAGCCCGGCCTGCAGCTCTACACCGCGGGGCACCTCGACGGCACCCTGACGGGCACCTCGGGCGTCCCCTACGGTCCGGCGGCCGGCCTCGCCCTGGAGACCCAGCACTTCCCGGACTCCCCCAACCGCCCGGACTTCCCGACGACGGTGCTGCGGCCCGGCGAGCGCTACCGGTCGAAGACCGTGTACGCGTTCTCGGCGCGGCCGCGGAGTGCGGGAAACCCTTAAGGGCGGGGGACGGGCAAGGTCATCCTGTGCGGCGACGCGTCGGGGCGGCGAAAAAGGAACGATGAGCGATGACCGGCTCTCCGGTCCTCCGTCCGTTGCCTGCCCAGGGAGACCTCTCGCCATGGCCCGCCGCCCCCACGTTCCCCTTCTCGTGCTGTCCAGTGCGGCATCGGCCGTGCTGATCACCGGCTGCTCGCTGTCGGGCTACGGCCCGTCGAAGGAGGCGGAGCGGACGTACACCGTGCACGACAAGGTCACCGCGCTCTCCGCGACGACGCACGGCGGGAACATCGAGGTCGTGCCGCTGGACGCCGGCGGGTCGGTGAAGGTGACGGAGAAGTACGTGTACAACGAGCGGAAGCCGACCCCCGCACACGGCGTCAAGGACGGCCGCCTGACGCTCAAGGCCGAAGAATGCGGCATGGGGCGCAAGTGCGAGGTGAGCTACCGCGTCCTGCTGCCGCGCAACGCCTCCGTCGAGCTGCGGACCAGCGGCGGGGACATCACCGTGCACGGCGCCGCGGGCGGGATCACCGCGGAGACCAGCGGCGGCGACATCAACGTCGCGGACTCCGCGGCCCGCACGGCGAAGGCGAAGACCAGCGGCGGGGACGTGGACCTCGCGCTGTCCGCGGCGCCCGACGAGGTGTCCGGCCGGACCAGCGGAGGCGATGTCACCATCCGCCTGCCCAAGGGCTCGTACGCGGTGGACGCCTCGACGAGCGGCGGCAACCGCAAGGTCTCCGTCCCGACGGACGAGGACTCCGCGCACAAGGTGACGGCGCGATCGAGTGGCGGTGATGTCACGGTGGTTCGCTCATGAGGGGGCAGTGGGGGCGTCCGTGCGCGAAGGCGCCCCCGTCCCCGGCCGCGTCAGCCGACGGTGACCTCCGCCGTCAGCCTCCGGTCGTCGACGCTGCGCGCCGCCTCGACGAGGTAGACGCCCTTGACCCGGCGCCAGCCGCCGTCCGCCGTTTCCCCGCCGTCCGCCGCGTCCCAGACCGCGAACGCCCGGTCCGGCAGCGGGATCTCGGCCTCGACGCTCTCCCCGGGACCGGCCTCCACGACGGCGAAGCCGGCCAGCCAGCGGGCCGGGCGCTCCGGAGCGTCCGGGGCGGCGTCCGCGGTGGGCGCCAGATAGATCTGGACGACCTCGCGGCCGGGCCGGTCGCCCGCGTTGCGGATGCGCACCCGCACCGAGTCGGGGGTGGTGTCCAGCGACTCGTACTCCCAGTCGGTGTAGCCGAGTCCGTGACCGAAGGGGTACGCGGGCGCGGGCGCGGACCGCTGCCAGGCGCGGTAGCCGATGTACACCCCTTCGGAGTAGGCGAGTTGACCGTCAACGGGGGTGACATCGGTGACCGGGGCGTCGGCGAGCCGGTCCGGCCAGGTGGTGGGGAGCCGGCCGCCCGGCTCATGGGCGCCGAGCAGGACGTCGGCGAGCGCCGCACCGGCCTCCTGGCCGGGGAACCAGCTCAGCAGCACGGCGGGGACCTGCGTGCGCCACGGAAGCTCCACGGGCGAACCGGAGTTGACGACCACGACGGTGTGCGGGTTGGCGGCGGCGACCCGGGTGACCAGCTCGTCCTGGCGGCCGGGCAGCCGCAGGTCGCTGCGGTCGAAGCCCTCGGACTCGACCTCATCGGTGGTGGCGACGACCACGATCGCGACATCGGCGACGGCCGCGGCGCGGACCGCCTCCTCGATCTCCGCGTCGGCGTCGAGCCGCGGTTCGCTGTGGCCCAGGGCGAAGTTCAGCCCGCTCAGGCCGTCGCCCGGGTCCCGGCCGCCCGGCACGAACCGCAGGGCGACGTCCACGCGCTCGCCCGCCGTCAGCTCCGCCGTCACCCGCCGCTCGACCGGGCGCAGGAAGGACTCGAAGGGGTCGCCGCCCTCGGGCGCGCAACGGCCGTCGAAGAGGACCGCACCGCCCACGGTCAGCCGCAGGTCGCCGGTGCCGGAGACCGCGAGGGTGTGGCTGCCGGTGAGCCGCGGGGTGCAGCTGCCGGTCAGTTCGACGGCGCTCAGGTTCTGCCGGGTGACGCCCTCGGGGAAGCGGCCCATCACCTGCACCCTGCCGTCGAACTGCGGCGTCTCCGCGAGCACTTCACCGTCGGCGGCCAGGTAGCGGGCGCGCAGCGTGAAGCCCTCGCGGGCGTGCGGCACCCGGGTACGCGGCTCCGCACCGACCGCGAAGGCGACCTCGACGTCGTCGGGGAGCGCGGCGCGCAGCCCCTCCAGCGGGGAGACGACCGTGTCGGGGAAGACGGTCGCGGACCCGCCGCCGAGCACCCGCGCCTCGCGGGCGGCCGCCCCGATGACGGCGACCCTGCGGAGGGCCGTGGCGTCGACCGGCAGTGCCCGCCGGCCCCCGTCCACCGGCTCGTTGCGCAGCAGGACACACGCCCGCCGGGCGATCTCGCGGGCCACCGCCCGGCCGTCGATCCCCTGCGGAACGGCCTCCGGACCGACCGCACCCGGCACCCCTTCCAGGCATCCGGTACGGGCGGCGAGCAGCAGCACCCTGCGCACCGCGTCGTCCACCTCCGTCTCCGCGACCTCACCCGCACGGACGACCTCGGCGAGCGGCGCGCCGTAGACCGTACGGGGCCCCGGCATCGCCACGTCCAGGCCGCCGCGCAGGGCGCGCACGGTGTCGCGGGCGGCCGTCCAGTCGGAGACATTCACGCCGTCGAAGCCCCATTCGCCGCGCAGCACGTCCTGTACGAGAGCGCGGTGCTCGGTCATCGTCGAGCCGTTGACCCGGTTGTAGGCGGTCATCACGCCCCAGGGACGGGCGTGTTCGACGATGTGCTCGAAGGGCGCGAGGTAGAGCTCGCGCAGCGGGCGCGGGGCGATGCGGTTGTCGACGGTGAACCGGTCGGTCTCGGCGTCGTTGCCGACGAAGTGCTTGACCGTCGTACCGACGCCGCCTTCCTGCACACCGCGCACATACCCGGCGCCGATCACGCCCGTGAGCAGCGGGTCCTCGGCGTAACACTCGAAGTGCCGGCCGGTCAGCGGTGAGCGGTGGAGGTTGACGGTCGGCGCGAGGAGGACGTGCACGCCCTTGCGGCGGGCCTCCTGCGCGAGCAGATGGCCGGCCCGGCGGGCGAGGGCGGGGTCCCAGGTGGCGGCCAGCGCCGTGGGGCTGGGCAACGCGACCGAGGGGTCCCCGGCGTTCCACTCCTGGCCCCGTACACCGACCGGGCCGTCCGACATGACCAGCGAGCGCAGCCCGATCGCGGGCACGGCCGGCAGGCTCCAGGTGTCCTGACCGGACAGCAGCCGGACCTTGGTGTCGAGGTCGAGCGCGGCGAGCGCCCGCTCCACCACTGCGGTGTAGTCGTGCGCGTGGCCGCGGGCTCGGTGGTGGTCATCGGCATCGGTGGGACAGTGGGGCTGGGCGTCGGTCATGTGGTTCTCCGGTGCTCCTGAGTGGACGTCCTCCCCCCCTGTCGGGATTCTCGCCGCCCCACCTCCTGGACGGTAGGTGCCGTTACTTTTCCGTTACACCAGTCGTACGGGATCTCCACGCGAGGGATACGCTCGGCCGGTGACTGCACCAGACCAGGACGGACCCCGACCCGACGGCGGAGCGGGCGGCCGGCGGAGCGGTGGCGGCCGGGAGGTCCGGAGCGCGGAGCGGCGCGAGGCGATCCTGCAGGCCGCCATGGAGCTCATCGCCGAACGCGGCTACCGGCGCACCTCGCTCGCCGCCGTCGCCGAGCGCGCCGGGCTGACCCAGCAGGGGCTGCTGCACCACTTCCCGACGAAGGAGCTGCTGCTGGTCGGCGTGCTGGAGGCGCGCGACCGCTGGGACCTGGCCTGGGCCGCCACGGCGTCCGACACCTGGCGCACCGACGCCCTCGCCCAGATCGTCGACTACAACGCCACCCGCCCCGGCATCGTGCAGACCTACACGGTGCTGTCCGCCGACAGCGTCACCGAGGACCACCCGGCCCGCGCGTTCTTCGAATCCCGCTTCCGCGCCGTACGGGCCTCCATGACCGAGGTGCTGCGGGCCGAGTGCGGCGACACACTGCCCGGCGGCCTGACCCCGGAGCGGGCGGCGCCGCTGCTGGCCGCGGTGATGGACGGACTGCAACTCCAGTGGCTGCTGGACCCGGAGGACGTGGACATGCCGGCGGCCTTCCGGGACTTCCTGGCGCTGCTGGGGCGGGGCGAAGGCCAGGGCGGCGCCGGTATCGGCGAGGAGTCGGACGGGGACTGATCCTCCGTGCCGTCGTCGGCACCAGGAACAGCACCGCCTCCGGCCGGCGCAGCAGCGACTTGCCGGGGTCGAGCGAGGGCCCGAACCGCATCAGGTAGCGGAGGCCCTGATGTCCGTGCACGGTGGCCTGCGCGGCGGGCTGAGCACCGCACAACTGGCAGCCCGGGGCACTGCGTACGGGTGCGGGTGCGGGTACTGCTGGGCGTACGGGTACGGGACCCGCGCCGGATGTCCCGGATGCGGTGCACAAGAGCCGGCGGGCTGCTGCGCGTAAGGTCCCGCGGACGGCGGGGCGTACGGGTGCGGGCCGTGCGGTGGCGGCGGGGTGGCCACAGAGATCCCCCTGAGTCTCGTGGGCATGGCCGGACGCGGTGGTGGACCGGACCGGACCGAATCAGGAACCCTGTCCGTGGACGTCCGGCGGGCGGGAGTCAGGGCAACGGGGTATCGACACCTGCCTCTTCCGCCCCGCCGCGCGCGCCGCTTTACTCGCCCCCATGAGACGCATACGTACCAGGATGGGCGCGCTCGGAGTCGCGCTGCTGGCCGTCGCCCCGCTGTCCCTGACGGCGCCGGCCACCGCGGCCGCCCCGGCGGATGTCACAGCGGATGTCACGGTGGAGGAGGGGCGGCTGACCCAGGCCGCGCCGCAGGAGATCCTGCGGCGCAGTGGATTCGATGCGGTGGAGCGGGAGTTCGGCCGCGGGCTGGCGCGGGTGACCACCTACGGGGGGGCCCGGCGTTATGTCGCGGACGAGGGACGGGCGCTGTGGCGGCGGGCCGTGGACCGGGCGCAGGGACGCGGGCCCGACGGCGGCGACCTGAGCCGGGACGACGACCGGCCGCTGTACTGGGCGCGGCTGGGGGTGACCCGGCAACTGCGCCAGTGGCAGCCGGACTTCGGCCTGACCGCGTCCGAGCGCGGCGCGCTCCTCGGGTCGCTGGAGCGGGGGTCGCGCGGCCAGGACTCGATCGCACTGCCCGCGGGCAAGCACGTCCTGCGGATCGTGCTGACCGGCTTCGATCCCTTCCAGTTGGACGGCGATCCGCGGCGCAGCAATCCGTCGGGGGCGGCGGCGCTGGCGCTGGACGGGACGACGGTGCGTACGGCCTCGGGGCAGCCGGCCCGGATCGAGACCGCGGTCTTCCCCGTACGGTGGGCCGACTTCGCGGACGGCACGGTGGAGCACACCCTGCTGCCGCACTTCCGGCCCGGCCCGCGGCAGGCCGACCTGTTCACGACCATCAGCCAGGGCCGCCCCGGCCGGTTCGATGTCGAGCGGACCAACGGGGCCTGGCGGGGCGGCTATCCGGACAATGCTCGGGAGTCCCGTACGGAGACCGTGCCGATTCCGGCCGGGGTGCCGACCGTGCGGCCGCAGCCCCAGTGGACGACCACCACCCTGCCGTACGCCCGGATCGTGGCGGCCGGAACCGGGTCCTTCCCCGTGGTCGACCACACCGAGGTCACGGAGATCCCGGCGGGCGGCACCGAGCCGGTCGACCGGGCGGACGGCCCGACTCCGGGTTCCACGGCCCGCGCCGGCGGCGGCGGTGACTACCTCTCCAACGAGATCGCCTATCGGGCCACCCTGCTGAGGGACGCGGTGCGCCCGGCGCTCCCGGGCGGCCATCTCCACACGCCGGTCCTGGAGTTCGGCCCCGGCAACACGGACCCGGCACACGGCCAGGTCACCGACCCGGACTTCGTACGGCACCGGGTCGCGATCACCGACCAGGTACGGGCGATCGTGACGGTGGCGGCCTCGGAGACGGCGGCGGCGCGGGACACCCGGGGCTGACGGGCACGGGCGAGCGGGCCGGGGCCAGGCCGGGCAGGGCCGTGCGCTGGGGGAAGTGAGGTGGAACGCGGGCCCGCGAAGAGGTGCGGGCCCGCGGCGGGGCGCGGAACGGCTCGTTCACCCGGCGCGCTGCGCGCAGGCGTTCGCGCCGAAGCCCGGTGGTCGTCCACCGTGGCGCCCGCGCCACCCGGACCGGCCCCCGCCGACCGGTTGTAGCCTCGGCCCTTATGACCTGGCTGCCTGAGGACTTCGTCCACCCCGTCTCCGTGCCCCTGCCCGACACCGCACTTCACCTGCGGCCGATCCGGGAGGCGGACACCGCGATCGACTACCCCGCCGTGATGGGCTCCCGAGAGCGCTTGTGGAAGATCTTCGGCCCGGCCTGGGCGTGGCCCCAGGAGACGATGACCTATGAAGAGGACCGCATCGACCTGCTGCGGCACGAGAAGGAGATCGCCGCGCACCAGTCGTTCAACTACGCACTGCTGGACGAGGCGGAGACGGCGCTCCTCGGTTGCGTCTACATCGACCCGCCCGAGCGCACCGGCTCCGACGGGGAGATCTCCTGGTGGGTGGTGGACGACCTCGTCGGCAGCGAGGCGGAGCGCGCGCTCGACGCGCTGGTGCCACAGTGGATCGCCGCCGACTGGCCCTTCCAGCGGCCCCGTTACCTGGGCCGCGACATCACCTGGCAGGACTGGCTCGCGCTGCCGCGCTCCTCGTGACACATCCGAGTCGGCTCCCCCGGGCCGCGTCTCTACGGAACGTCTGAGCGTGGTGTGGATGCACCGTTGACGAATGCCCAGGGGCCTGAGCCGACCGTTGTTCCCTGACCGGTCACCGCGTCGCGGCGGCCGGTGACGCGATCACCGAAGGGGAGGGCACCAGTCCGGCGAACGGCCGAGAGTCGCCAGGATCCGGTCCAGGGTGCCCGCGGCGTGATCCGCGGCCAGCCCCGGCCGGAAGGCGCTGCCGGGCGCCAGCCGGGAAGCATCGTCCGGGACGGCGCGGGCGATCGGCAGTGCGGCCTGCAGGAGTTCGGGGTCGGGCGCGTACGTGAGGCCCAGGGTGCGGGCGACGTCCCAGCTGTGCACCACGTAGTCGATGAGGTGGAAGCCGATCGCGCGGCCGGCGGGGAACGTCCGGGCGCGGCTGAATTCGGGAAGGGCGAACGCACGGTCGGGGCCCTCCACGGTCGCGAACGCGGCGATGACGTGGTCGGCCGCGGTGCGGTAGGACGCGACGGGGTCCGCATCGAGCGGTCCGACCGACCAGTGCGACAGGTCCTGCCCGTGCCCGAGCGCCGCCGCCGCGAACCCGTTGTGCTGGGCCGTCATATGGGCGAGCAGATCGGCCAGCGTCCAGGCCGAGCAGGGGGTCGGCCTGCGGAGGTCGCCGGGGGCCGTGCGGTCGATCAGGGCCACGCTGTCCCGGACCGCCCGGGCGTTGAGGCGTCGGAGCCGCACGAAGTCCGCGTGCGGTGCGGGCACACCCTCGATATTCATAGGCATGCGCTTACGATGTGCTTGAGCGTATGATTTGTCAACGGGTATTTTCGTGACCATGGCCGAGAACGCAGCCGACCGCGGCGCCACATCCGAGGGGCGGCCGACCCGTCCCGACCTGGCGGCGATGATCGTGCCGCTGGGGCGTGCGCTCGTGGCGGCCGAGCAGCCGATCCTCGACGCGCACGGTCTGACGATGTGGGCGTACTCGGTGCTGCTGCATCTCGACGAGACGCCGATCCGCACCCAAGCGGCGCTGGCCGAGGCCATCCGGGCGGACAAGACCCGCATCATCGCCGTCCTCGACGATCTGGAGTCCCGGGAGCTGATCCGCCGTCAGCCCGACCCCGAGGACCGGCGGGTCCGTCTGCTGTCGCTCACCGCCGAGGGCCGACGACTGCGGGACGCGGTGCAGACCGCGATCCAGCAGGGCGAGGAACGACTGCTCGCCCGGCTGCCGGCCGCCGACCGCGCCGGCTTCCTCAAGGGCCTGCAGGCGTTGTCCACACTGCCGGAACTGACGCGTGGACGAGGACCGTCGGCTTCCTGAGGTCCCCACCCGACCGGCTTCCCCATCCGGTCGACTCCCCCATCCAACCGACCCCTCCGACCGGCTTCCCCCTCTCGTCGGCTTCCGCATCCGACCGGCTTCCCCTGCGGTCGACTCCCCCATCCGAGCCCGGCACCGGCCGAAGCCGGGCATCATGAGCGGATGATCATTGCTGCCGCGCAATTCCTTCCCGTACCGGGCGACATCGAGGCCAATGCCGCGCGGATGGCCGCGCTCCTCACCGAGGCCGCCGAACGCGGCGCGGGCCTGGTGGTCTTCCCCGAACTCGCGCTGACGCACTACGACCTGGACCTGATAGCCGCCGATCCGACGGGCCTGACGGTCACGGATGATGACGCCCGGCTGGCCCCCGTACGCCAGGCGTGCCGGGCGGCGGGCATCGCGGCGGTGGTGAACGCGGCGGGTCGCGGCGCCGGGGCCCGGCCGACGATCTCCTCGTTCGTCTTCGGCCCGGACGGCGCCCTGCTCACCCGTTACGACAAGGTCCATCTGTTCGGGGCCGAAGGAGAGGGCGAGCGCGCGGTCTTCGCGCCGGGCACCGCCGACGGCCGCTTCACCCTGGGCGGGATCCGCTTCGCGCTCGCCACCTGCTTCGACAACAGCTTCCCCGAGGTGCCGGCGCGGGCCGTGGCGGACGGGTGCCGGGTGTACCTCGCCGCCTCCTTCCACGACTCGGCGCAGCGGGTGGCGCAGTACGGGCACCTGGCACGCGAGCACGGGCTGTACGTGCTGCTCGCCAACGGCACGGGGACCGGGCCCTCCGCTTCGGGGTGCGGCCTCAGCGGCGTCTGGCTGCCGTCCGGCGAGCGGGTGGCGGCGGCCGCCGAGTGGAGCGCGGCGGGGCCGGGGGACGGTGCGGAACTGGTGCTGGGCGATGTCCGCGACCGGATCACGCTGATGGGCGACCCGGCGGTGGCCGCGATCCCGGTCCAGGACTGCGACGAGCCGCTGCTGGACGTGCGGACCGCGGCGCCCGAGCTGCTGGTGGCCGAGCACCGCGAGGACGTGCGGGGCGCCTTCGCGCACCTGCGCGAAGGGGTGCTGCACAGGCTGCTGGCGGCGCAGAAGGCGCTGCCGGACGGGCTGCGGCTGCAGATCGTCGAGGGCTACCGGCCGCCGGGACTGCAGCGCCGCTACTTCGAGGAGTACGCGGACGAACTGCGCGCCTCGCACCCCGACTGGGAGGCCGGGCATATCCACCGGGCCGCCAGCCGCTATGTGTCGCCGCCCGAGATCGCACCGCACAGCGCCGGCGGCGCGGTGGATCTCACCCTCGTCACCGCGGAGGGCGAAGAAGTCGACATGGGGACACCGATCAATGCCTCCCCCGAGGAGAGCGACGGCGCCTGCTACACGGCGGCGCCAGACCTGTCCCCCGCCGCCCGCGCCCACCGCCGGGTGCTGAACTCCGCGCTGCACGCCGCCGGACTGGTCAACTACCCGACCGAGTGGTGGCACTGGTCCTATGGCGACCGCTACTGGGCCCTGGCGACCGGCGCGGACCACGCGCTGTATGGGCCGAGGGAGCTGAGGGAGCTGGACGGGCGGTGACGGCCGCCCGCCTGCCGGCCCGCCCCCGTGTCTAGAGCGGCAGGACGACCCGCATGACGAGTCCGCCGCCCTCGCGGGGCACGGCCGTGATCGAGCCGTCGTGCGCACGGACCACCGAGCGCACGATGGACAACCCCAGACCGACGCCCTTGTCACTGCCCGTGCGCTCGGTACGCAGCCGCCGGAACGGCTCGAAGAGGTTCTCCACCTCATACGCCGGAACCACCGGACCGGTATTGGCCACCACCAGCACCGCACACCCCGGCGCCGGCTCCGTGGACACCTCCACCCACCCCTCCTCCGGCACGTTGTAACGCACCGCGTTCTGCACCAGATTCAACGCGATCCGCTCCAGCAGCACCCCGTTGCCCTGCACCACCACCCGGGACCGGACCCCACGCAGCTCCACCCCCTTGGCCTGCGCCTCCTCCCGCGTCTGGTCCACCGCCTGCGACGCCACCTCCGACAAGTCCACCGGCTTCTTGTCGACCACCTTGTTCTCACTGCGCGCCAGCAGCAGCAGACCCTCCACCAACTGCTCACTGCGCTCATTCGTCGCCAACAGCGTCTTCCCCAGCTGCGCCAGCTCCGGCGACGCCCCCGGATCCGCCAGCTGCACCTCCAGCAACGTCCGGTTGATCGCCAACGGCGTCCGCAACTCATGCGACGCATTCGCCACGAACCGCCGCTGCGACTCGAACGCCCGGTCCAGCCGGTCCAGCATCTCGTCGAACGTGTCCGCAAGCTCCTTCAGCTCATCATCAGGACCCCCCAGCTCGATCCGACGATGCAGATCCGAACCCGCCACCCGCTGAGCCGTACGCGTAATACGCCCCAACGGCGACAACACCCGCCCCGCCATCGCATAACCAAAAGCGAACGCCACCACCGTCAGGCCCACCAGCGCGGTCAGGGAGCGGTTCAGGAAGGTGTGCAGCGCCAGTTCGCGCTGGTTGCGGATGCAGTGGGCGATCGCCGAGTTGATCTCGTCGGCCGTGCCCGCCGGCGGCAGGCCGGGGCAACTGAGGTTGCCCAGCCGGACGTTGCTGCCGAAGACCCTGAACTCCGGGGTGCCCTCCTTGAGGGTCTTGGCCGCCAGGATGTAGATGAGTGTCAGCAGCACGATCCCGGCCATCAGGAACATGCCGCCGTACAGCAGCGCGAGCCGTATCCGGATGGTCGGCCGCAGCCACGGCGCCGGACGGTGGTGCGGCGGGAAGGTCCCGGCGGGCGGCGCGGGTACGGCCACCGGCGCGGAGGGCGGCGACGAGGGTGCCACGGCGGTCAGCCCCGAGGCCCCGGTGACGCGGGCACGACGACCGAAACCGGGACGACGGGTAGGCGCACTGCTGGTCCTTCCTCAGATTCCGCAAGGCACACGACAGTTGCCCCACAGCACCCATCCTGCCCAAAGGACCCATAAACCGGCAGTAAGCAACGGATCACCCCGTCGCGCGCGCCGCCCCACCCCGGCCGCGCGCCCCCGTACCCGGCCGCCCGCAGTCGGCCTCGGCCCGGTGGCGGCCGTCAAAAGCAGCCGGGCCTCAGCCCTGCGGCAGCTCGGGCGCCAGCGCCTCCAGCTCCGCCCGGGTCGGGTAGGACGGCTGGGCGCCCGGCTTGGTGACGGCCGCGGCGCCCACCCGTACGGCGAAGCGCGCCGCCTCGGCCAGCGTGTCGCCGCGGGCCAGACGGGTGGCGAGGGCGCCCGTGAAGGCGTCGCCGGCACCAGTGGTGTCCACGGCCTTGACCCGTACGCCCGGCACGTCGGTGGCTCCCGAGGCGTCCAGGACCAGCGCGCCGTCGCCACCGAGGGTGACCACGACGGAGCGGGCGCCCCGTTCGCGCAGCGCCTGTGCCCAGGCGGCGGGCGTGCCGTCGGCGAGCCCGGAGAGCTGCCGCGCCTCGTGCTCGTTGACCACCAACGGGTCGGCCGCCGCGAGGAGTTCGGGGGCCAGCGCGGCCGCCTCGGGAGCCGGGGAGGGGTTGAGGACGACGCGGGTGCCGGCCTGTTCGGCGGCCGAGGCGGCGGCCCGTACGGATTCCATGGGGATCTCCAGCTGGAGGGAGACCACCGTGGCGGCGGCGATGGTGTCCTTCGCCGCCGCCACGTCCTGCGGGGTGAGGGCGGCGTTGGCGCCGGGCGAGACCACGATGCTGTTGTCGCCGTCCGGGTCGACGATGATCATTGCGGTGCCGGTGCGGGCCGCGTCGTCCACGATCACGGGGGTGACGTCGGTGCCCGCGTCGCGCTGGGCGTCCAGCAGCAGTTGGCCGTACGCGTCGCCGCCGACCCGCGCCAGCAGCGCGGTGCGCCCGCCGATCCGGGCCGCCGCGGCCGCCTGGTTGGCGCCCTTGCCGCCGGCCGATTCGACCAGGTCGGTGCCGGTCACGGTCTCGCCGGCGCCGGGCCGCCGTTCGACCCGTACCGTCAGATCCGCGTTGGCGGAGCCGACCACCAGGACGTCATACATGTGCCGCTCTCCCATATCTCTCATCTGTCGTTGCCCGGCGGCCCGCCGGGGCCGCCCTCTCAGCCGTCGAACTTCGCGGCGTTCTTCGCCGTCACCAATACCACCGGCACCCTGACCGACTGCGGCAGCTTCTCACCGCGGGAGGCCTTGAGCGCCCAGTCCACGGCCTGCTTGCCGAGGAGTTCCGGCTGCTGGGCGACGGTGGCGGTCAGGGTGCCGTGGTGGACCGCCTTGACGCCGTCCGGTGTGCCGTCGAACGCCACCACCTTCACGTCCTTGCCGGAGCGGCCGCCCAGCGCCTTGGACGCGCCCAGCGCCATCTCGTCGTTGGCGGCGAAGACCCCGCCGATGTCGCGGTGCGCCTGCAGCATGTTGGACATCACGTCCATGCCCTTGGTGCGGTCGAAGTCCGCGGGCTGCCGGGCGACGACCTGGATGCCGGGGTACTTCTTGATGCCTTCCTCGAAGCCCTGGCCGCGCTCGCGGGCGGCGGAGGTACCGGCCTGGCCCTCCAGGAAGGCCACCTTGCCCTTGCCGCCGAGCGATTCGGCCAGCGTCTTCGCGGCGAGCCGGCCGCCCGCGACATTGTCGGAGGCGATGGTCGAGCCGACCTTGCCGCCGTTGACACCGCGGTCGATGGAGATGACCGGCACCTTCGCCCGGTTGGCGACGCCGACGGCCGGGACCGCGGCGTCCGAGTCCACCGGATTGATGATGGCCGCCTTGACGTTCTGGCTGGTGAACGTCTCCATCTGGTTGATCTGCTGGGTCGGGTCGTTCTGGGCGTCGGTGATGTTGAGGTGCAGACCGCGGGCGTCCGCCTCGGCCTGGGCGCCCTTCTTGATGCCGACGAAGAACGGGTTGTTCATCGTCGACAGCGCCAGGCCCAGGTCGGTGTTGCCCCCGCGGTCGCAGCCGGCCAGGCCCAGGGCGACGGTCGCGGCCAGCCCGGCGGCCAGCGACGCCTTGATCCGGGTGCTGCGCCGGGCGTTCATCGCGCGCTCCGGCGGCGCAGCGTGTCCAGCAGCACGGCCAGCGCGATGACCAGTCCGGTGGCCACCTGCTGCCAGAACGCCGACACGCTCAGCAGGTTGAGGCCGTTGCGCAGGACGGCGAGGATCAGCGCGCCGATGAGGGTGCCGGAGGCCTTGCCGGAGCCGCCGGAGAGGCTGGCCCCGCCGATGACGACGGCGGCGATCGCGTCCAGCTCGTAGCCGGTGGCGGCCTGCGGCTGGGCGGAGGTGAGCCGGGCGGCGAGCACGATGCCGGCGACCGCGGCGAACAGCCCGGACAGCGCATAGATGACGAGCTTGCGGCGCTCGACGTGGATGCCGGAGAGCCGGGCCGCCTCCTCGTTGCCGCCGATCGCGAACATCGCCCGGCCGGAGTACGTACGGGCCAGGATCAGCGCGGCGATCAGCCCCATGGCGATCATGACGAGGACGGGCACCGGCAGCCAGCCGCCGAGGGTGTCACCGAGCGCCCCGACCGAGCCGGGGAAGGCGATCGGCGAACCGCCGGAGATGACCAGGGCCAGACCGCGGCCGACCGAGAGCATCGCCAGCGTGGCGATGAAGGCGGGCAGCTTGCCGTAGGCGACCAGCGCCCCGGAGACCAGACCGGCCGCCGCACCGGTCGCCAGGCCGAGCGGCAGCGCCACCCAGACGGGCAGGCCCCCGCCCGTGGCCGCCCAGGCGACGACGGTGGCGGAGAGCCCGGCGACCGAGCCGACGGACAGATCGATACCGGCCGAGACGATCACGAAGGTGACACCGAAGGCGAGGATCGCGGTGACCGACGCCTGGACGCCGACATTCAGCAGGTTCTGGCCGTTGAGGAAGTCCCTGGACAGCACCGCCATCACCACGACCAGGGCGATCAGTCCGCCGAGCGGGCCGTTCCTGAGCACCGCCCGGGAGAACCACGCTCCCGCGCCGTCCCGGTCCGGTGCCCGTCCCACCGCCTCGGCGGCGGCTCCCGTCTTCACCTCAGTGGACATCGGAGCCCTCCATCGCGCTCTTGTCGTTGTGCTTCGTGCTCGTGCCGTGCGGGGACTGGAGCGCCAGCTCCATCACGGCGTCCTGGGTGGCCTCTTCGGCCGACAGCTCTCCGGCCAGCCGGCCCTGCGACATCACCAGCACCCGGTCGCTCATGCCGAGGACCTCGGGCAGATCGCTGGAGATCATCAGCACCGCGCGGCCGGACGCGGTCAGTTCGTTGATGAGCTGGTAGATCTCGACCTTCGCTCCGACGTCGATACCGCGCGTCGGCTCGTCGAGGATCAGCAGCCGGGTGTCCGCCAGCAGCCACTTGCCGATGACGATCTTCTGCTGGTTGCCGCCGGACAGGGTGCGGGCGCTCTGTCCCAGCCCGCTCATCCGGACCTTCAACTGCCCGGCGACGGCGGCCGCTTCGCGCCGCTGCGCGCCCCGGTCCACCAGCCCGCCACGGGTGTCGCGGTCGAGGCGGGCGAGGGTGAGGTTGTCCTGGAGGGAGGCGTCCATGACCAGGCCCTGGCCCTTGCGGTCCTCCGGCACGAGGCCGAGGCCGGCGCGCATGGCGGCGCGGACATCGCCGCGGGCCAGCTCCGCGCCGTCGATCTCGACCGTACCGGCGTCGTAGCGGTCCACGCCGAAGATCGCCC
Source organism: Streptomyces caniferus (assembly GCF_009811555.1). Classification (GTDB taxonomy): domain Bacteria; phylum Actinomycetota; class Actinomycetes; order Streptomycetales; family Streptomycetaceae; genus Streptomyces; species Streptomyces caniferus. The sequence continues at coordinate 2,785,386 of NZ_BLIN01000005.1, forward strand.
GGACCACCTCGGTGCGGCCCGCGCCGACCAGCCCGGCGAGGCCCACGACCTCACCGGCCCGCACCTCGAAGTCGATGCCCTCGAAGACCGGCCCGGCCACCGTGCCGTTGCGGGTCAGACCGCGGACGCGCAGCAGGGGCGCGCCCGGTGCCTCGGGGCGCTGCCGCGGATACTGCTCGGCGATGTCCCGGCCCACCATGAGGCGGATCAGCTCGTCCTCGTCCGTCGAGGCCGGCACCTCCTCGACGGAGCGGCCGTCGCGCAGGACGGTGACCCGGTCGCCGAGCGCGCCGATCTCCTCCAGGTGGTGGGTGATGAAGATGATGCCGACGCCGGTGTCGCGCAGCTCGCGGACGATCCCGAAGAGGGTCTCGACCTCCTCGGAGGTCAGGACCGCGGTCGGCTCGTCCATGATCAGGACGCGCGCTTCCAGGCTGAGCGCCTTGGCGATCTCGACCATCTGGAGGCGGGCGATGCCCAGTTCGGCGACCGGGGTGTTCGGGGAGACGTCGAGCCGTACGCGCCGGAGCAGCTCGGCGGCCCGCGCCCGCATCGCCTTCCGGTCGACCAGGCCGAGCGCGGTGCGCGGCTGGCGGCCCAGGAAGATGTTCTCGGCGACGGTCAGCCCGGGGACGAGGTTGAACTCCTGGTAGATGGTGGCGATGCCGTGCCGTTCGGCGTCCTGTGCCGAACGGATGGTGACCTCGTCGCCGTCCACGAGGATGCGGCCCTCGTCGGGGCGGTGGGCGCCGGAGAGCATCTTGATGAGGGTGCTCTTGCCCGCGCCGTTCTCGCCCAGCAGGACGTGCACCTCGCCGGTGCGCAGGGTCAGGTCCACGCCGTCCAGCGCGCGCACGCCCGGGAACGACTTCGTCACCCCCTCCACGCGCAGCAGTTCGCGGCCGCCCGGTTCGTCGTCGTTGACGCCGGTCATGCGCTGCCCCTCTCTTCCTCGGATGGCTCTGGGTGGTGGTTCGGGTGGTGACTGACACGGGTGGCCCGCCCGGACGGGGGTGCCGGGCCCGGAGTGCCGGGCCGGGCCCGGGCGGGCCTGCTCAGGGGGCGGGTGCTTCGCCGCAGGAGCGGCGGGTGACCAGCCGGGCCGGCAGCAGCACCGAGTCGGCGGGCCGTCCCTCGATGCGCGCCAACAGGGTGTGGACGGCGGCCCGGCCCAGTTCGCGGGTGGGCTGGGCGATCGCGGTCAGCGGCGGATCGGTGTGGGTGAACCACGGCACGTCGTCGTAGACCACCAGCGCCACATCGCCGGGGACCCGCAGCCCGCGGGCGCGGAGTTCGTCCATCGCGCCCAGCGCCATCAGGTTGTCGGTGGCCAGCACCGCGTCCGGCGGCTCGGCGAGGTCGAGGAAGGCGCTCATCACCTGCCGGCCGCCGGTGTGCTGGAGATCGGGGGTGGCGCCGACCCGCTCGTCGGGCAGGGTCAGGCCGTACCCGGCCAGCGCCGTACGGAAGAGGCTGAGGCGCTCGTCGCCGGTGGGGGTGCCGGCCGGGGCGACGATGATCGCGGGACGGTGGCGGCCGTGGGCGGCGAGGTGGGCGGCGAGCTCGGTGAGCGCGGCGCGGCCGTCGGCACGTACGCAGGGGGCGTCGATGCCGGGCACGGTGCGGTCCAGCAGGACCAGCGGGGTGCCGGAGGCGACGACCTCGCGGAGCATCGCCGAACCGGTGCCGGCCGAGCTGACCAGGAGGCCGTCGATCCGGCGGTCGAGCAGGGTGCGGATGTAGTCGTCCTGCTGGGCGGGACGCTCGCCGGCGTTGCCGATGACCAGGCTGTAGCCGAGGCTGCGGGCCTCGTCCTCGACGGCGTCGGCCAGCTCGGTGAAGAAGGGGTTGGTGAGGTCGCTGATGATCAGGCCGAGCGCGCCGGTCCGTGCGGTGCGCAGCGCGCGGGCGACGTTGTTGGGGCGGTAGCCCAGCTCCTGTACGGCGGCGAGCACCCGCTCACGGGTCTCCGCGACCGGGCTGTGCCCGTTGAGAACACGGGAGACCGTGGCGACGGAGACCCCTGCCCGTTCTGCCACATCTTTGATGTTCGCCATGGCGCCGTTGCCATCCTGTCCGGGCGCACGCTCCCCGTGCGGGAGAGCGGATGCGCATGATCGACGTGTAATCGATTTCTTGAGCAATGCGTGGGGGCTACGAAATCGATTACACGGCGGGTGCGTCAAGATGCGGTACGAGTGGGCTGCGTCACATCGATGGGGTGAGGGAGGCGACGAGGCAGCGGGCGCGGGGTGGTGGGCGGCAGGCGGCAGGCGGCAGGCGGCAGGCGGCAGGCGGCAGGCGGCAGGCGGCAGGCGGCAGGCGGCAGGCGGCAGGCGGCAGGCAAGGGGAGTCGATCAGGCGGGGCCTCCCGTACGCGGGGCGCCTCGGCCGCTCCTCCCCCGCCGGTCGCCTTCCCTGGTCGTGCGGCCTTCGTGGGTGGGGGCGAGCAGCCGTCCCGGCGCCTCACACCCACGCCCACGCCCACGCCCACGCCCGCGAAAAACGGTCCGTCAGACGCGGAGGGCCGCACCCCGTTGAGGGATGCGGCCCTTGTGCGAAATCGCCAGTCGGCGGAAAGGGCGACAAGCCGAAGCGCCGATCGACCGAATCGCCAGTCGGTCATCGCCGGCTGCGCCTGCCTCAGGCGACGGTCAGCGTGACCTCGATGTTGCCGCGGGTCGCGCGGGAGTACGGGCACACCTGGTGCGCCTTCTCCACGAGGTCCTTGGCGGTGGCCGCGTCGACGTTGGGGATCGCGGCGGAGATCTCGACCGTGAGGCCGAAGCCGCCGTCCGCGGCCTTGCCGATGCCGACCTTGGCGGTCACCCGGGAGCCCGAGACATCGGCGTTCTCCCGGCGGGCGACGACGCCGAGCGCGCCCTGGAAGCAGGCGCTGTAGCCGGCCGCGAAGAGCTGCTCGGGGTTGGTGCCGGCGCCGCTGCCGCCCTGCTCCTTGGGCGGGTTGACGATCACGTCGAGCTTGCCGTCATCGCTGGCGACGCGGCCGTCACGGCCGTTCTCAGCGGTGGCGACGGCGGTGTAGACGACGTCGACGGTCTGGATGGACATACCAAATCCTCCTGTGGTTCGCCGCGACTCGCGCCCACGGATCGCGACGGCTTGCCGCTGAGCCTAACGGTCGTACGCAAGGCCCCTCGGGGAGGCACAGTGAGGCGTACGGCCCCCGGCCTGGCACACGTCCCGCCGGGGCCGGCACCCCACCGTCTCGGGGAGGGCATGCCACCCCGGCGGGGAAATCGCCAACCCGGACAGGGAGAACACCATCCCGGACGGGGAGGCACACCCTCCCGGACAGGGAGGAACGCCGCCCCGGACGGGAGAAGCGCCGCTCCCCCTGCGCCGCTCCCCGGCGGGGCGGCACCCCCTCAGCCAACGGAGCCATCACCAGCCCGCGGAACGGCCACCGCCCCACCGAGCCATCGTCAGTCCGCGAGGCTCACGATCATCTTGCCGGTGTTCTCACCGCGCAGCAGACCGAGGAAGGCCTCGACGCCGTTCTCGATGCCGGCCACCTTGGTCTCGCTGTACTTGAGCTCGCCGGAGCGGATCCAGGCGGAGACCTCCTCGACGAACTGCGGCTGCAGCGCGGCGTGGTCGCTGACCAGCAGGCCCTGCAGGCGCAGCCGCTTGCCGATCACCATCGCGAGGTTGCGCGGGGCGGGGCTCGGCTCCGTGGCGTTGTACATCGAGATCATGCCGCAGATGGCGGCACGGCCATGGACGTTGAGGGAGCTGATGGCGGCTTCGAGGTGGTCGCCGCCGACGTTGTCGAAGTAGACGTCGATGCCGTCCGGCGCGGCCTCCTTGAGCTGCTTGGCGACATCGCCGTTCTTGTAGTTGAAGGCGGCGTCGAAGCCGTACTCCTCGACCAGGAGCTTGACCTTGTCGTCGGAACCGGCCGAGCCGATGACGCGGGAGGCGCCCTTGAGCTTGGCGATCTGGCCGACCTCGCTGCCCACCGCGCCGGCCGCGCCGGACACGAAGACTGCGTCGCCCTCCTTGAAGGACGCGACCTCCAGCAGACCCGCGTATGCGGTCAGGCCCGGCATGCCCAGCACGCCGAGGTAGGCGGTGAGCGGAGCCAGCGACGGGTCCACCTTGGCGGCACGCTTGGCGTCCAGTACCGCGTACTCGCGCCAGCCGAGGCCGTGCAGGACGTGGTCACCGACGGCGAGGGAATCGTCGCGCGAGGCGATGACCTCACCGACCGCGCCGCCGTCCATCGGCTGGTCGAGCTGGAAGGGCGGGACGTACGACTTCACGTCGTTCATCCGGCCGCGCATGTACGGGTCGACGGAGAAGTGCTGCGTACGGACGAGGATCTGGCCCTCGCCGAGCTCGGGCACCGCGGCCTCGCGCAGCGCGAAGTCCTCCGGGGTGGGCCAGCCGTGGGGGCGGGCGACGAGGTGCCATTCGCGGCCGGTCGTGGGCAGTGCGGACATAAGCGCGATCCTCCTAAAACTTCATGTACTGAAACAACCATGCTCCTCGATATTTCATGTTGTCAAGTAATTGGGTATCCTCGTCTGCATGACCCCCCGCGCAGACTCCTTGACCGTCGAGGTCGTCGACCTCATCGGCACCGTCGTCGCCCGCTACTACGAGGAGTACGAGCACGCCGCGGCCGAGCACTCCCTCACCGGCGCCCAGGCCAGGGTGCTCAGCCTGCTCTCCATCGAGCCGCTGCCCATGCGCAGGGTCGCCGAGCGTCTGAAGTGCGAGCCGTCCAACGTCACCGGCATCGTGGACCGCCTGGAGTCCCGCGGCCTGGTCGAGCGCCGCCCCGATCCGGCCGACCGCCGCGTCAAGCTCGCCGCCCCGACGGACGACGGCGCGCGCACGGCCGAGGCGCTGCGCACGTCGCTCCACTTCGCCCGCGAGCCGCTCGGCCGTCTGACGGTCGCCGAGCGGACGCTGCTGAAGGAGCTGCTGCAGCGGATGCTGGGCGTCGCGCCCGAGTGACCGGACCGTGCCCGGCGGCCCCGCCGGACCGGACGATCGCCGGCGGGCCGCACGGCACGTGACCCCCGACCGACAGCCGGCCCCGCCGCACGTTCCCCACGGCCGACAGCCGACCCCGCCGCACCTCGTCCACGACCGACAGCCGGCCCCGCCGCCGCACATCGCCCACGGCCGTCAGTAACCGCGTCGCACGTTGTCCACGGCCGCCTGGTCACGCCTGCGGGCACGCCGCTGCCGCTCCACCGCCAATTCGGCGAGCGCCTCGTCGACGGCGATGAGCACGGCCGACACCGCGCCGTCCGGGCCCGCCGGGTCCTCGGTCCGCCTGTCACGGATACCGGCGGCCTCCGCGAGGGCGGCGAGCACGGGTTCGCCCGCTTCCCAGCGGTGCGCCACCTCACGGCGCTCGGGCGAATCGACCAGGACCATCTCGCTGGTCCGGAAGAACAACCAGCGACGGCGGCGCTGCCGGATGAGCTGGCCTTCCTCCTCGAACGCGGCCAGATAGGCCTCGGACAGGCCACGCCCCCGGCGCCACAGCCAGTCGCCGACCGACTCGTACGGCTCCTCCATGACCAGCGACGACGCCGCCTCGTCCAGGAGGCGGTCGGCGATGGCGGGCCGGTAGCCCGGCACGAGGCGATCGCCCCGCAGCGTGACGGCCCGGCCCTCCAGGAGGTCGATCGCCTCGGCCCCCGCGAGCACCAGCGACAGATCGCCCCGCTCCACGGTCCGCACGGGTGCCGTGTCCATGGCGACGAGCAGCAGATCCCGCGGTGTGGTCATCCGCGATCAGCTCTCGGCGTCGGAGGCCGCGATCGCGGACCGGATCTGCTGCGCGAAGCCGGCCACCGTGAAGCCGGGACCGACACCGTCCACAAAGATCAGGTCGCTGATGGCGTTGTTGACGCGCAGCGGGAGGATCTTCTGGTACTCGGGCGACTCGTACCAGTTCCGCGCCTCGGCCATGCCCGGGAATTCCAGCAGGACCGCCAGACCCGGCCAGGCCCCTTCGACGACCTGCACCTCGCCCTGCGCCAGCCACTTGCCGCCGTACGCCGTGACGGTGTCCTCCACCTGCTCCAGATACGCCAGGCCGTCTTCGTTCGGAACGCCGCCCGGCAGGCGCAGGTGGTTGATCAAATAGGCGCTCATCTCGAATCCTCCAGCCTATGGCGGCACGTACGGAGGGGCATGTCGAAGGCGCCGCTCGCCGCGCCCGCCATAAGGGAGCGCGGAGGCACCCGCGGCGCCTACGGGAGCGGGCCGGCGCAGGAACAGCCCCTCGCATGAGGCGAATTCACCGGATTTGCATGCTTTCCCCAGTGTAAGCGCTCCCGGGTTTCCGCACGGGGAGCCGCCCAGGGCGAGGAGCGCCGCGGGCCCGGAGCGGGACGCCGACGGCGCACACGAAGGCACCTCATGCGTGGTGCCTCACCCCTCGCACCTCAGACGTGACACCTCACGACGGTTCCCCCTGGACCACGGCCGTACCAGCCACCGGCGTACCAGCCGCAGGCGCACCAGCCCCCTCCGCATCCGCCGCCGTCACGGCCCCCCGCACCGCGCCGTCCACCACCGGCACATCCGACTGCCCCTCAACTCCCTCGGCCTGCACGCCCCGCAGGCCCCGCAGCAGCGTCAGGGCCAGCACCGCGGCACAGACCATGACGCCCGCGGCGACCAGCACCGCCGTCTGCAGTCCATGGGTGAAGGCGGTGCGGGCCGCCGTCAGCAGCGCCTCCCCCGTCCGGCCCGGGAGCGCACCGGCTACCGCGGCGGCGCCCGCCAGCGTCTCCCGTGCCGCGTCGGCCGCGTCCGCCGGCAGACCGGCGGGCAGTGCGCCGCCGATGTCACCGCGGTAGATCGCGCTCCCGATGCTGCCCAGGATCGCCATGCCCAGCGCGCCGCCCAGTTCGGTGCCGGACTCCAGTACGGCCGAGGCGGAACCCGCCCGCTCGGGCGGCGCGACACCGAGGGCCAATTCGTTGCCGAGCGAGACCACCACCACCAGACCGGAGGCGTAGACCGCCGAGGCGGTCAGGACGAACCACAGGGCCGAGCCCGGTTCCAGCCAGGACAGCCAGACGAAGCCGCCGGCCGCGATGGCACACCCCAGGGCGATGACATGGGCCCGGTCCGTCCGCTGGGCGAGGGCGGCGGCGGCCGGCGCCATCCCGCCCACCGCGAGGGTCGGCAGCAGGTTCCACAGCGCCGCCTCCATGGGGCTCATGCCCCGTACGGTCTGCAGGTACTGGGTGAAGAAGACCGCGCAGCCGACGATCGCGAACATCGCCAGCAGGTTCATCAGCACCGAGACGCTGAACCCGCGGTTCCGGAACAGCTCCAGGTCGAGCATCGGATGGCGGGCGGTGCGCTGACGGTGCACGAAGGCCGCGGCGGCCGCCAGTCCGGCCACGAGGGCGAGGACGGGCAGCAGCGCCAGCCCGTCGCGGGCGATCTCCTTGACCCCGTAGACCACCGGCAGCATCGCGAGCAGGGAGAGCAGCGAGCCGGGCAGGTCGAAGCGCCCGGCCGCCGGATTCTTGAACTCCGGCAGCAGCAGCGGCCCGCAGACCAGCAGCAGCACCATCGCCGGAGCGTTGAGCAGAAACACCGAACCCCACCAGAAGTGCTCCAGCAGCGCCCCGCTGAGCACCGGCCCGACCGCGATACCGCCGGTCACCGCGGTCGACCAGATCGCGATCGCCTTGCCGCGCTGCTTCGCGTCGTGGAAGAGGTTGCGGATCAGCGCGAGGGTGGACGGCATCAGCGTCGCCCCGCCGATGCCGAGCAACGCCCGTGCGGCGATGAGCATTTCGGCGCTCTGCGCGTACGCGGCGGCCGCGGAGGCGAGCCCGAAGAGGAGGGCGCCGGACAGCAGCAGCTTGCGGCGGCCGATGCGGTCGCCCAGCGCGCCCATGGTGATCAGCAGACCGGCCAGCACGAAGCCGTAGACGTCGAGGATCCACAGCTGCTGGACGCTGCTGGGCTCCAGCTCCGCGGTCAGGAACGGCACCGCGAAGTAGAGCACCGAGACGTCCATCGAGACGAGAAGGCAGGGCAGCAGGAGGACGCCCAGGGCGGTCCACTCCCGGCGGCCGGCCACCGGCGTGGTTGTGTACGGAGTAAACGTCATGGATGACACGGTAAGCAGAGTCCGCTTACTGTGCAAACACCAATAGGCACAAGGGAATTGGAGGTGCGTCACACTAGTGCACCCGGCTAGTGCGGTGCCCTTGTGTCGTCCGCGCTGTTAGGCTCACCGCCGACGGAATCACCCTGGTGCACTAGTACGGAGGTCGCCCTCGTGGAGCAGTCGTCCCCGCCGCCCTACCGCCGGATCGTCGACACCCTCCGGCGCCGTATCGAGGCCGGTGAGCTGACGCCGGGCGACCGGGTGCCCTCGACCCGGCGGATCACCCAGGAGTGGGGGGTGGCGATGGCCACCGCCACCAAGGTGCTGACGACGCTGCGTCAGGAGGGCCTCGTACGGGCCGTACCGGGTGTGGGCACGGTCGTGGCCGAGCCGCAGCGGACCACCCGCGGCGGCCCGGCCACGCGGGAGCGGCGCCCGAGCGGGACGGACAGCGGGCTGAGCCGCGACAGCGTCGTACGGGCCGCGATCAGGGTCGCCGACGCCGAGGGCCTGCGGGCGCTGTCGATGCGCCGGGTGGCCGCCGAGTTCGGGGTGTCCTCGATGGCGCTCTACCGTCATGTGGCGGGCAAGGACGAGCTGGTGCTGCTGATGGCGGACGCCGCGTTCCGCGACCTCGAACTGCCGGAACCGGCGCCGGACGGCTGGCGCGAACGGATGGAGGCGGGCGCGCGGCTGCAGTGGGAGCTCTACCGGCGGCACCCCTGGCTGGCGCAGTACCTGTCGATCACCCGGCCGCAGCCGATGCCGCGGGCGATGGCGCTGATCGAGTGGACCATGGCGCGGGTCCGGGGCATGGACCCGGTGACGCTGATTCACATGGCACTGACGCTGCTGGGTTTCGTGCTGTCCACCGCCGCCGGGTTCGAGGACGACCTGGAGGCCGAGCAGGAGACCGGGTTGGACCAGGACCAGTGGATGGCCACGATGGAGCCGGTGTTCGAGGGGATCCTCACCTCGGGCTCCTACCCCATGTACGCGGGTGTCTCGGGGATCGACGCCGATGTGGTGAACCTGGACTCGATCTTCGAGTTCGGGCTGGCCCGCCTGCTGGACGGCATGGCGGCGCTCGTCGACGGACCCCGTCCCGGCGCCCCCGGATCCCCCGCCGTCGGCGACCATGGCCCTCATGAACGGCACCTCTGACACCGACCCGCCCGCCGGCTCCGGCACCGCGTCCGGTCTGCCGGGACCGGTCGCCTTCCAGCTCGTCCTGCTGCGACGGATGGCCGACCACCACCCCGGCCTGGTCGAGGACGCGCTGCGCACCCTCCAGGTCTCCCGCGCCGATATGCGCGAGGCCAACCGACGCTGGCAGGCACGGATGCACGCCCCGCGGGCGCGCGGCGGCGTCCAGCCGTATCGTGCGCTCCTCGGCACCCCCGAGACCGTCGCCGCCCGCCGCCTCGGCGACCTGACCTGCGAGGCCCTCACCTGGCCGGTGCCGCTCTGGCCCGGTCTGCGGTTCGAGGTGCTCACCGGCACCCGGGGCGCCGTCTGGAACGCCTGGCTGATCCGGGCACCCGGCGCCAAGGCCCCTGACCTGCGGACCACCGACGATCTGACGCCCTGGTCGTGCACGGTCGACGAGGTCGCCCGCGCCTTCGCCCCGGCCCGCCCGAAGGAGGGCAGCGCCCCCACCCGCTGGCAGTTGGTCTGCACCGCCCCAGGCCCCGACGGCACCCCCCGGGACATCGTCGCGGAGTTCACCTGGGGGCTGTACCAGCGGCTGACCGGTCCGGCCCCCGCCGCACCGCCGGATCAGCGCGATCTCACTCCTTCGTCCTAACCGCCCCTCCCCCGTCCCCCTACCGGACCTTCCCAGCAGGCGGACGCCCGCGCACGACCGGAGGATGGCGCACGAGCGGTCCCTGTGAACAGGCCGCACGAGCGCTCCGTCCATACCGGCCCGTCGGGGAGGAACCATCCATGACCATCAGCCTCGCCCAATTGCGGCGGTGCTCGGCCGCCGTCGACCTCGGTGCGGCCCGGACCAGGGTGTACGTGAAGAACCAGGGGCTGGTCGTCGATGAACCGACCGTCGCCGCCATCAACACCCGTACCGGGGCACTGCTGGCCGTGGGCGCCCAGGCCGAGGTGATGGACGGGCGCACCCCCGACTACATCCGGGTGGTGCGCCCGGTCTCCCACGGCACCATCGTCGACATCGACATGGCTCAGCGGCTGCTGCGCAACCTGGTGGGCGAGAGGCTGCGCAAGACCTGGCGGCGCCGCCCCACGACGCGGGCCGCGGTCTGCCTCGCGTACGGCAGCGAACCGCTGGCCCAGCGGGCGGCCGTGGAGACGCTCACCGGGCTGGGGGCGCGGCGGGTGGAGCTGGTGGACACCCTGGTCGCGGCCGCGGTGGGCTCGGGGCTGCCGGTGGAACAGCCGGAGGCCACCATGATCGTGGTGTGTGGTGCGGGGACCACACAGGTCGCGGTGCTCTCCCTCGGTTCGATCGTGGCGGCGGAGACCGTGCCGGTGGGCGGCAACGCCATCGACCACGCGGTGATCCAGCATCTGCGGCTGCACCACGAGCTGATGCTCGCGGGCCAGGCGGTACGCCCGCTGCAGATGATCCTCTCCGGCGGCGACGGCCTCACCCCCGGCTCCACCGAGGTGCACGGCCGGGACGTGGTCAGCGGGATGGCGCGCTCCGTCCACGTCGACACCGAACGGGTCCGGGACGCCATCACCACCCCGCTGACCGCGATCCTCGACGCCATCGGGTCCGTGCTGCGGCGCTGCCCGCCGGATCTGGTGGCGGACCTGGGGGAGCGCGGCATCGTGCTCGCGGGCGGCAGTGCGCTGATCCCCGGACTGGAGCCGATGATCCACCAGGCCACGGCGATGCCGGTGCACACCGCGGACCGCCCCGACACCTGTGCCGTCATGGGGCTCGGCGCCATGATCGAGGGCAAGGTGCAGCCCCTGCATCTGGACCCGATGGATCCGTAACGGGGCGGCCGGGCTGCCTCCGCTTCATGGGCGCACTTCATGGGCGCCGGGCGTGCCGAAGCCGGGCATGCGGACGCCGGGCATCCCGCCACGAAGCGGGACCCGCCGGCCGCCGGCTACCGTCGAGCGCGCCCGTCGACTTGTCGACTCCGGCCGCTACGGGCCCGGGGCGCAGGGCTCCGGGCGCTACAGACTCCGGGCGTTCCACGCGACCACAGCGGGACGGTCGTGCTCGCTCCCCAGCACGCCGACCGCCCCGGTCTCGAACGTGAACAGCCCCCCGGCGCCGGGCGGCAGCCCGAGCCTGCGGGCGGCCAGCACCCGCAGGAAGTGGGCGTGCGCCACCAGCACCACGTCCCCCTCGTCGGCTTCGAGCTCTGCCGCGAGCCGCGCCAGTACCCGGTCGGCACGTGCCCCGACCTGTTCCGGTGACTCCCCGGGATGCCCCTCGGGCCCCTCGGCGACACCGTCGGAGAACAGGTACCAGCCGGGCCGGCTGCGGTGGATCTCGGCGGTGGCGATGCCCTCGTAGCCGCCGTAGTCCCATTCCCGCAGCTCGGCGTCGACCTGTGGGCGGGCGAGGCCCGCCAGCTCGGCGGTGCGCAGCGCCCGCTGCATCGGGCTGGCGTACACCTGCCCGATCTTCCGGTCCGACAGCAGCGGCCGCAGTGCGCGGGCCTGCTCCTCACCGTTGGCGGTCAGCGGCAGATCGGTCCAGCTGGTGTGCCTGCCGTCCCGACTCCACTCGGTCTCGCCGTGCCGGACCAGAAGGAGGTCGCTCACGAGCCCTGCGCCTGCTGTCCCTGCTCGGCGGCCTGCGCCTGCTCGCTCTGCTGGTCCTCGGTGACCGACGCCCGGACCTCGTCCATGTCCAGCGCGCGGGCCTGGCCGATGACGTCCTCCAGGGCTTCCTCGGGCAGCGCGCCCGGCTGGGCGAAGACCGCGATGTTCTCGCGGACGATCATCACGGTCGGGATGGACTGGATCTGGAGGGCCTGGGCGAGCTCGGGCTGCGCCTCCGTGTCGACCTTGGCGAAGACCAGGTCGTCGTGCGTCTCGGACGACCGCTCGAAGACCGGGCCGAACTGCTTGCACGGACCGCACCACTCGGCCCAGAAATCGATGAGGACGAAATCGTTGCCGGAGACGATCTCGTCGAAGTTGTCCTTGGTGAGCTCGATGGTGCTCATGCGTGTTTCCCTGCTTCCCGGTCTGTCGACGCTTGCCAGTCGGTCTCCGGCTGCGGTAACAGGCACAACCCGTGACGTATTCCGCACGCCGGACCGTCCCGCACCCCTGCCCACCGATCGCGTTCCTAGACATAGCGATTGACGTGGGAATCCCCACCGCGCCCACCGGGCTCCACCACGGCCCCGAGCACACCCCCGCACCCCCTGCCTTTCCCCTCCCGGCACGCCCCGGGGAACATCGCCCGCGCGGCCCCCCCGAAGCGCGCCCTCGCCACCACCTAGCTCTTCGCCTTGGCGTAGTCGGTCGCCATGCCGCCCGCGAAGTCGTACAGGATGACCTGCTCGTCCCCCACCACCCAGGCATCGTGGCCGGGCGGACAGACGAACACGTCGCCGGGGCCCACCTCGGACTCCGCGCCGTCGTTCATCCTGAGACGCATCCGGCCCTGGACCATGTAGCAGTTGTGGTGTACCTCGCAGCTCTCGGTTCCGACGATCGGCCCCACCGACTCCGTCCAGTGCCAGCCGGGCTCGAAGGTGGCCACGGCGAAGTCCAGTCCGGTGAGGTGCAGGGCTTCGAGGTGGCCTCGGGGAAAGTCGCGCCGTTCATCCGGCTTGTCGACCGTCTTGACTTCCATCATGAGGGCTTCCTCCATCCACCCCCCTGGGCATTCGTGCATCCCCCCTGGTCCTTCCATGGTGCGCCGCACCGGAGCGCCCGGCCACCGCGTCCCGACGGGGCGGCGCACCATGCCGGCGCGCGCCCTCCCGGCCGGCCCCGGCCCGCACCCCTGCCCCTCCGGCCCCGGGCCGCCCCCGTACGGAGGCCTCCGAAGCCCGGCCCGGACGAGCGCGCCCGTGCCCCCGAGCGACTCGCGGGACGCCGGGAAACGACTCCCGCACGACCGTCCGGCCGGGATGTCGCCACGGAGGTGCCGTGGCGCGCAACCGCCTCCCCCGAGGGCTAGCATCGCGAAAGGACCGCCAAGAACGGAGCATTCTTCTGTGCGTCATCTGCGCGTAGGCGTCGCCATCTTGACCATGGGAAACCGTCCCGCCGAACTGCAGGCGCTGCTGGATTCGGTCGTCAAGCAGGACCTCCCGCCGGCCCACATCGTGGTCATCGGAAACGGCTCGCCGCTCCCCCCGCTGCCGCACGGCGCCGTGGGCGTCGAGCTGAGCGACAACCTGGGGATCTCCGGCGGCCGGAACGTCGCCCTGGACGAGCTGCGCAAGCTCGGCGACCTCGATCTGGTGGTCGACCTGGACGACGACGGCCTGCTGATCAGCCCGGACGTGTTCAGCCGGCTGGCGGAACTGCACACCGCCGACCCGAAGTTGGGCGTCGTGAGCTTCCGCGTCGCCGACGAGCTGGGCCGCACCCAGCGCCGGCACGTCCCCCGCCTGCGCGTCGGCGACCCGGCGCGCGGCGGTCTCGTGACCACGTTCCTCGGCGGCGGCCACTCGCTGTCCGTCCCGATGCTGGACGAAATCGGCGGCTGGCCCGACGAGTTCTTCTACGCGCACGAGGAAACCGACCTGGCCTGGCGGGCCCTGGACCGCGGCTGGCACATCCGCTACGTACCGGAACTGGTGCTCCAGCACCCGTACACCTCGCCCACCCGGCACGCCGTCTATCACCGGATGGTCGCCAGGAACCGCGTATGGCTGGCCAAGCGGAACCTCCCCGCGCTCCTGGTACCGCTCTACCTCGGCGTCTGGGCAGTACTGACGGCCGTCCGCAGCCGCTCGGCCGCGGGCATGCGGGCCTGGGCCGCAGGGTTCGCCGAGGGGGTACGGACCCCGTGCGGGCAGCGACGGCCGATCCGCTGGCGCACGGTATGGCGCATGACGAGGCTGGGCCGCCCACCGGTCATCTGACCGGCCCTCCGGCCGTTCTCCGACCGGTCATCCCCGGGGCCCTCCGGACGCGCCCCCGGCCTCGGCCAGCAGATACGGGTCCGTCACCCCGCCCGGACAGGCGAGCCGTTCGCGCTCCCACCCGGCGCGCCGGGCGCCGGCCTGGTACGCGCTCTCGTAGAAGCCGAGCACGGCCGCACGGGGATCGGCCGCGGCGCGGGCCTCGTCGTACGGCAGCACCGCCAAATGGCTGCCGCCCCGCTCGGCCCACTGTGCCGCCGCGGGCTTGAGCGGCTCCTCCGCCAGCCCCGCGGGCTCCGGAGCGGTATAGGAGTAGAACGCGGGCGCGGCGAAGGAGTCGTCGCCGAACCAGAAGCCGAAGCTGATGACCTCCCGGGAGTACGCCTCCCGGGTCACCGGGTCGACCTGCCCGGGCTGGTCGATGTGCCGGTCGGAGAACCGGGTGTGCGCGATGTCGAAGGTGTGCCAGAAGTGGTGCACCGGGCTGACCTTCCCCGAATAGCCCGCGGCGAACTCCTCCAGCACCGACGCCACCTGGCTGAGCACCTGCCAGTAGCGGAAGGCGTGCCCGGCCTCGTAGGTCGCATGCTCGGTGTCCTCGGCGAACGGCCGGCCGGCGTCGGGCAGGTCGAACGGCCGCGGAACAGCCAGCTCCACCCGGACGCCCAGCACGGCCAGCGACTCCATGACCGCGTCATGGAAGGACGCCACCGACCGGCCGATGAGCGGGAAGGAGACCGTCCGGCCGTCCAGCGTCGCGACGACCATGCGGTGACCGACGAAGTCGAAGTCCATGGTGAAGAGCGGGTTGCCGTCGAGCTGCCCCATCGGACGGGTGGTGATGCCGCGCCCGGTCAGATGGAACGGCACGTTCCACCAATGGTTGCGCCGGGCACTGGCAGCAAGACGGATCTTCCCGACAATCTGGGCAAAGCGATGAAGCGTTTCTTTGGTGTCCCGCCATTCGGCAAACGGGATCGGCGGAAACAGCTCCATCATCATCACCTGCCCTTCCCGCCCGGCACTCCTGACGGCCGGACGGGTCCTGGACGACCAGATGACCACGCCCCACGACAGACGGCACGTCGTCGAACCCGACAGGCCCAACCAGCGACACCCGGCCCCACCGGCCCCGCCCGGCCGCCGCGGTCCGCCCCTCGGACGTGTGCGGCGCCCACGACCATCGCGCGGGGAACGCCCCTGGGCCGCCCACCAGGCGAAACAATGCCCCGGCGGCCGCCTCCGGGGCTCGGCGGAGAAGGTGGGATCGCGGCCGGCGCGGCGTCCCGTGGGGCGGAGTGCCTTCCCGCGCAGTCGACCGGTCCCGAGCGAGCCGCATCACCCCTTCTCCGTATTACGTGGGCAGGTGATTCGCCGCGGACGGCCCCAGCATGTTTTCCAGGTTCTTCCTGGCGATCTGCTTGCGGAACTCCCCCTCATAGGAGGAGTCACCGGAGTCGTGCACGGTCTCGGTCAGCCAGACCGCAGCTGCCTGCTGCCGCCATGTGTGGTCCAGGCAGGTGTCGGAGTAGCTGTCGAGCAGACGGGAATCGTGGTTCTCGACCTGGTGGACGAGGGCGCGGGCGAACACGTCGGCGTCGTGGAGGGCGAGACTCATCCCCTGTGCGCTCATCGGCGAGATGAGATGGGCCGCGTCCCCCAGAAGGTAGAGCCTGCCGTAGCTCATCGGGCTGAACACCACTCCGCGGAGCGGCACGACCTGCTTGCTGATGATCGGCCCCTTGGGGGTGACGGGCTCGCCTGAGCGAGTGTCCAGTTCGTTCCAGATGCGGTCGTCCGGCCATTGCTCGAGGGTGTCGGTGAGCGGGCACTGCAGGTAGAGGCGACTGGCCTTCGGGCCGCGAGTGATCTGTGCAGCGAAGCCGCGGGAGTGCACTGCCAGCATGGCCAGAGGGTCCGCAGGCACCTCGGCCATGGCGGTGAGCCAGGCGTACCCGAACTCGTGGGTGGAGCAGGTGAGGATGTCATCGGGGACGGCCGTCCGGCTGACGCCACGGAAGCCGTCGCTGCCGGCGATGAAGTCACAGCTGACAGTCTTGGTCGAGCCGGCGGCGTCCCGGTAGCGCACCAGAGGGTTCTCGGTGTCGATGTCGTGCAGGGAAACGTCCTCGGCTCCGAAGCGCAGATCGCCACCGTCGCGGAGGAAGACCTTGATGAGGTTCTGGACGAGGATCTGCTGGGGGCAGAACACACCGTTGGCGTCCTCCGAGTCGTCACCCGTCTTCCACTGCCGCTTTTCGCCCTCGAGCAACAGCGTCATACCCGCATCAAGGTCACCGTGACGGTGCCCCTCGACGACCTCGGCCAGCCCCCACTCGTGCAGCCGGCGGACCCCGCCGGCGTCGAGAGCCCCGGCTCTCTGCCGCTGCTCCACATAGTCACGACTGCCCTTTTCCAGGACGATGCAGGAAATGCCCTTACGCAGAAGGAAGTTGCCGAGTGTCAGTCCGGCGACCCCGCCTCCCACGATGACGACGGTTGCCTTCTTGTCGGTTGTGCTCATGTGTTTTCAGGCTCCTCGCGGACGGCCTGGTCGACCGCGCCTGAGCGTGAGCGACTGTGCCGCCTAGATGGTGGGGCGTACTGACCACCACTGTGCGACCCGGCTCATGGGGCACCCAACCGGTAAATGGACAGCCGATACCGCAAACCCGCCAGCCTGACGCACTCCGGCCCACGACCCGCGTCCGTCGGTGACTCCTGCCGCTAGGGGAGCGCGGGGCTGGTGCGCAGATCTGCCTGGTAGCTGCCCGGGGTCTGGCCGACGACCGAGTGGAAGGCGTCGATGAAGCTGGAGGGGTTCGACCACCCGCATGCCATCGCCGTATCGGTGACCGACATGCCGTTGGTGAGGTGGCCCAAGGCGTGGTGGATGCGCAGCGTGGTGCGCCACTGGTGGAAGCTCATGCCGAGTTCGGTGTGGAACAGACGGCTCAGGGTGCGTTCGCTGGCTCCCGCAGCGCGCCCCAGCTCCGCCAGGGTCGCAGGCCGCGCGGGATCGGCGTGCAGAAGACCGGTGACGGTGCGCAGCCGGTCGTCGCTGGATTCGGGCAGGTGCAGCGACTGCTCGGGAGTGTCGCAGAGCTCGTCGACGACCACGGCGAGCAGTCGTCCGTGAGCACCGGGGCGGACTTCTGGCCGCTCGCCGGTCAGCGCCAGGAGGGCCTCGCGCAGCAGCGAGCTGACGGCGAACACGCTGGGGTGTTCCACGAGTTCACCGCACAGGTCGACCGGGACGGTCAGGACGCGGGCGTCGGTGCGGCCGTAGAAGCGATGGGAGTGGGCGAAGCCCGGTGGCGTCCACGTCACGCGGTGGGCCGGGGCGACCCAGGTTCCGCGTTCGGTCGTGGTGGCCAGCGTCCCGGCGGCTGCGTAGACGAGCTGACCCTGGTCGTGGGTATGGGGGTCGAGATGGTGGCCGTGCGGCAGCCACCGGGCAGCGCTGGTCATGGTCTGCGGTTCCGAGGGCCATGGAGGGGACTGGTGGGTCTTCAGCATCAGAGGGCAGTCTGCCGGTGGTGCGTCACCCGGTACAGGCCGGACAGGAACCGTGAGCCTGGCCGGCTTCCGGGTGAGCGGGACCGGATGCGCCAGGAGGGCGACGTCTCCGTCGAGAGCAGCCGGGTGTGGACGCACGAGAACGGCGCGGAGGTGCACCCCGACCGGCTCTCCCGACGCTTCGCCCGCCTGGTGGAGCTGTCCGGCCTGCCACCGGTCCGCCTCACGGCCTGCGTCACCTCGCCGCCACCCTCGCGGTCCGTGCTCTGCCGAACGGCCCGGCTCTCCCCCGCCAGGGAGATCTGCCCGCCGTGCTTCAACTCGGCGTCGAACGGCGGCATGAGGCCGGCTCTCCCCCGGATCTGACCCCGTGTCCCCTGGATGTCCCCTGGATCTTGGTCCGAACGGCTGAACGGGGGCCACCGCGCTGTGGCGGTGGCCCCCGTTCTCACGTTTCCCCAGGTAGAAAGGGGCTTCCCCCTGGGTGCTGCGGTGGGGCGGGTGGGACTCGAACCCACGGCCGACGGATTATGAGTCCGCTGCTCTAACCGGCTGAGCTACCGCCCCCCACGGCGCGTCGCGCACATTTGTGCGCGCCGTCTGCCGCAGCATAGCCGCTCATACGATCTGTTGCCCGTGAGGGCTGCCGTCGCGCGACCACGCACGCCCAAGAAGACTTGGATCACTGGGGGTTCGGTTCCACGGCACAAGAAAAAGGACCCCTTCCGGGGTCCTCTTCTCTCTGCTCCCCCGACTGGACTCGAACCAGTAACCCTCCGGTTAACAGCCGAATGCTCTGCCAATTGAGCTACAGGGGACCGAGCTCCCCCGACTGGACTCGAACCAGTAACCTGCCGGTTAACAGCCGGCTGCTCTGCCAATTGAGCTACAGGGGATTGCTCTGTGTGCCTCGAATGCACCGCAGTCCGGGGCTCCGGACGGCGTGCGCTCGCTGCGACACATACATTAGCGCAAGCAGGGGGGTGCTCCGCCAATCGGTATCGCCTCAGGTCACCTCGGGTGATCTCCGGCCCCGGAGGGTAGGCGCGCGTCACAGCCAGACACTCCGGCGCGTACCGGCGCCGGAGGGGTCCGACGAGAGGAAGGGTGGAGCAATGCGCTACCGGCTCACGTTCATCGCGGGACTGGCCACGGGGTATGTGCTCGGCGCACGGGCCGGTCGGGAACGGTACGAGCAGCTCCGCAAGGCCGCCCAGCGGATCTCGCAGAATCCGGCGGTCCGGAACACCGCGGAGTCCGCCGCGCTGACCGGGCGCGAGGCGGCGTCGAAGGCGTTCGGGACGGTGTCGGCCAAGGTCGGCGACCGGCTGCCCGGCTCCGTCACCGACCGGGTCCGTTCGCTGCGTGAGCAGCGGTCCCCCGGCGAGGACGACTGGGGCACCAGCAATACCTGAGCCGGCGCACCTGGGGGCAAACCCTGAGGCTGCTCCTATGCGTCGTATGGGGCATCATCTGGGTGCATGGGGATAGTCGCCGGATTGGACAGTTCGTCCGAGAGCACACGGATCGTCGTCTGCGATGCCGACACAGGTGCCGTCATCAGGCAGGGGTACGCGCCGCACCCTGTCGAGAAGGGGCCCGAGGTCGACCCGCAGGCGTGGCTGATGTCACTCGGCGAGGCGGCGGGCCGCGGGCTGCTCGAAGGGGTGCAGGCGATCGGCGTCTCCGCGCAGCCGCACGGTCTGGTCCCGCTGGACATCGAGGGCAACCTCGTGCGCCCCGCGCTGGTGGGCAACGACAAGCGGGCGCAGAGCTCGGCCGCGGATCTGATCGACTCGCTGGGCGGGCGTGCCGCGTGGGCGCAGGCCGTCGGCGCGGTGCCCCAGGCGACCCATGCGGTGACGAAGATGCGCTGGCTGGCGCGTACGGAGCCGGCGCACGCGGCCCGGATCGCGGAGATCATGCAGCCGCACGACTGGCTGGCCTGGCAGCTGCTGGGGCGGCCCGCGCGGCGTACGACGGACCGCGGCGGGGCCTCGGCGACGGGCTTCTGGTCGGCGGCGACCGAGGCCTACCGGCCGGATCTGGTGGAGCTGGCGCTGGGCCATCAGGTGCGGCTGCCGGAGGTGCTGAGCCCGTCGGGGACGGCCGGGTTCACCCCGGAGGGGCTGCTGATCTCCGCCGGTACGGGCGAGACGATGGCGGCGGCCTTCGGGCTCGGGGTCGGCGAGGGCGACGCCGTGGTGTCGCTGGGCGCCTCGGGGTCGGTGTTCGGGATCCATCACGAGGCGCTGGCGGACCCCACCGGGACGATCACCTCGTTCGCGGACGCGACCGGCCGGCATCTGCCGGTGGTGCACACCAGTAATGCCGTACGGGTGCTGCGCGGCGCGGCGGAGATGCTGGGGACGGACCTGGAAGGGCTGTCCGAGCTGGCGCTGAAGTCGTCACCCGGTGCGTACGGCATGGTGCTGCTGCCGTATCTGGAGGGCGAGCGGACACCGCATCTGCCGCACACCGCCGGGTCGTTGCACGGGATGCGCCGGGAGAGCATGAAGCCGGAGCACATGGCGCGGGCGGCCGTGGAGGGCATGCTCTGCGGGCTGGCGGATGCGCTGGATGTGCTGCGCGGGCGGGGCGTGGCGGTGCGCCGGGTGTTCCTGCTGGGCGCGGCCGCGGAGCTGGGCGCCGTGCAGGAGGTGGCACCAGGGCTGTTCGGGGTGCCGGTCGTGGTGCCGCAGCCGGCCGAGTACGCGGCGCTGGGTGCGGCGCGGCAGGCGGCCTGGGCGTGGGGCGTGGCGCACGGCACGCTCACCCCGGCCGCGGGCGCGGAGTCCGGCGCGGGCGGCGGGGCCGCATGGGTCGATCCGCCGCAGTGGCCGGCCGCCGCGAGCCAGGTGTTCGAGCCGGGTGAGGAGCTGCCGGTCGGGCAGGCCGTGCGCCAGCAGTACACGACGGTGCGCGACGAGACCCATCCCGGGGCGTTCCAGC
Organism: Streptomyces caniferus; assembly: GCF_009811555.1. Lineage (GTDB taxonomy): Bacteria > Actinomycetota > Actinomycetes > Streptomycetales > Streptomycetaceae > Streptomyces > Streptomyces caniferus. The sequence goes on from NZ_BLIN01000005.1 coordinate 2,806,032, forward strand.
GGTCGGTGTAGCGGTCGGAGCGAGGGAGAACGAGGGAGAGCTGCCAGGGCGCGCGGGCACGGGATCCCGTGCGGCCCGGCAGCCCGTACGTCCTGCGGCCCAGGGGCCCGGAAGCCGTAGACCCGGAGGCCCGGCGGTCCGGCCCGTCTCAGTCGAGGTAGCCGCGGAGCTGGTCCGCGAAGGCGTGGTCGCGGAGCTTGTTGAGGGTCTTGGACTCGATCTGCCGTATCCGTTCGCGGGTGACGCCGAAGATCCGGCCGATCTCCTCCAGGGTGCGGGGGCGGCCGTCGGCGAGGCCGTAGCGGAGCTGGACGACCTTGCGTTCGCGTTCGCCGAGGGTCGACAGGACCGCGTCGAGGTGTTCGCGCAGCAGCAGGAACGCGGCGGACTCGACGGGTGAGGCCGCGTCACCGTCCTCGATGAGGTCGCCGAGGGCGACGTCCTCCTCCTCGCCGACGGGGGCGTGCAGCGAGACCGGCTCCTGGGCCAGCCGCAGCACCTCGCTGACGCGTTCCCCGGTCAGGTCGAGATGGGCCGCGACCTCCTCGGGCGTCGGTTCGTAGCCGCGTTCCTGGAGCATCCGGCGCTGGACCCGGACGACGCGGTTGATCAGTTCGACGACGTGGACCGGGACGCGGATGGTCCGGGCCTGGTCGGCGAGGGCCCGGGACATGGCCTGGCGGATCCACCAGGTGGCGTAGGTGGAGAACTTGTAGCCGCGGGCGTAGTCGAACTTCTCGACGGCCCGGATCAGTCCGAGGTTCCCCTCCTGGACGAGGTCGAGCATGGTCAGGCCGCGGCCGACGTAGCGCTTGGCGACGGAGACCACCAGGCGCAGATTGGCCTCGATCAGGCGGCGCTTGGCCATCCGGCCCAGCACCACCAACTTGTCCAGATCGAAGGCGAGTTGGGAGGAGAGGTCGGGGGTGTTGGTGAGTTTCTCCTCGGCGAAGAGCCCGGCCTCGACGCGGCGGGCGAGCTCGACCTCCTCGGCTGCGGTGAGCAGCGGGATCCGACCGATCTCGCGGAGGTACTGGCGGAAGAGATCGGAGGACGGACTGCCCGTCTCGGGGCGCCGCGCCGGCTCCGGGATGATCTCCTCGACGATCATTTCGGCGGCGGGCGGGTCGGCCTGCTGCGGCACGGTGAGCGACTCCGGAGCCGGTTCGGCTTCCGATTCCGCTTCTGGTTCCGCTTCCGTGACCGGCTCTGCGGCGGGCGGCGCGTCGGCGAGGGTCTGGGTCTGCACGGGGGCGACCTCCAGGGTGATCGCTGCTGAGGCGGCAGAAAGGTCGGGCACGGTTGCGGCCGGGCCGCCGTCCGTCCCATACGTCAAGAGCGGTTCCACGGGGGATTCCGGCGCGGTGCGACCGGGCCCGCCGCGCTCCGAGGACGCAGGCACCGCTTCTCAGTGTGGAGTACGACACACGCCTGCCACGAGGGGCGTGCGAGCACTTTTTGAGTCCGGTCCGTGACCGGACGGCTACCGCGGGGAGTGTCCGGGGCGCTACAGGGCGGCGTAGCCGCGTTCGCGCAGCGACTGGCCGTACTGCTGGAGGACCCAGAGCTCGTTCTGTACGGCGGCGAGGTGCTCGGGGTCGGCGCGGGGGCCGAGGCGCTGGAGGGTGCCGCGGATCTCGGTGACGCGGTGGTTGACGGCGGCGAGGCGGACGGCGACCAACTGGACGCCGGCGTAGGCCTCGTCGGGGTCGCGGCGGGTGTGCAGCGGTTCGACGGTGAGCTCGGTGACCATGGCGCGGACGGTGTCGTCGGGGGCGGCCTCCCGCACCCGGGGCACGTACGCGCTGTCCTTGGCGCCGGCCGTGGTGCCGCCGGCGTCCTCGATGCACTGGCGGACCACGGCGTAGGGCGGGGCGGTGAACTCGTCGGCGCCGTACGCGTCGAAGGCCGGGGAGACCAGGTCGGGGCGCTGCAGCGCGAGCTTGAGGAGCTCGCGCTCGACGCGGTGGGCGGGGCTGCGGAGGTTGAGCGCCGGGCCGCGCGGGCCGGGCGAGGGGCGGGCCTGTTCGGCGGCCGGAGGCTGGCCGCGGCGCTGCTGACGGCCCTGGTCGGGGCCGCCGTCACGGCCGCGCTCACGGGCCCAGCGGGCGAGCTGGCTGACGCGCTTGACGACGAACTGGGTGTCCAGGATGCCGAGCATGCCGGCGAGCTGGACGGCGGATTCGTGCTGGATGGAGCTGTTCTTGATGTTCGCGACGATGGGGGCGGCCTCGTCGAGGGCGGCGGCGCGGCCGACGGTGGTGTCGAGGTTGTGCCGGGAGACGACATGGCGCAGCGCGAACTCGAAGAGCGGGGTGCGGGCCTCGACGAGGTCGGCGACGGCCGCATCGCCCTTGGCGAGCCGCAGGTCGCAGGGGTCCATCCCGCCGGGGGTGATGGCGATGGAGGTCTCGGCGGCGAACTTCTGGTCGTCCTCGAAGGCGCGCAGGGCGGCCTTCTGGCCCGCGGCGTCGCCGTCGAAGGTGAAGACGACCTCGGAGCCGGAGTTGTCCATCAGCAGGCGGCGGAGGATCTTGATGTGGCCCTCGCCGAAGGACGTGCCGCAGGTGGCGATGGCGGTGGTGACGCCGGCCAGGTGGCAGGCCATGACGTCGGTGTAGCCCTCGACGACGACCGCGCGGTTGGTCTTGGCGATCTCCTTCTTGGCGAGGTCGATGCCGTAGAGGACGTGGGACTTGCGGTAGATGGGGGTCTCGGGGGTGTTGAGGTACTTGGGGCCGTTGTCGTCGTCGCGGAGCTTGCGGGCGCCGAAGCCGACGACCTCGCCGGCGATATCGCGGATCGGCCACATCAGGCGGCCGCGGAAACGGTCGATGGGGCCGCGGCGGCCCTCCTGGGAGAGGCCGGAGAGCACCAGCTCCTGGTCGCTGAAGCGGCGGCCGCGCAGGAAGCGGGTGAGGTGGTCCCAGCCGGCCGGGCTGTAGCCGACGCCGAAGTGCTGGGCGGCGGCCTGGTCGAAGCCGCGCTCCGCGAGGAACTTACGGGCGATCTCGGCCTCGGGGCCGTCCAGCTGCTCGACGTAGAACTGCGCGGCGGCCTTGTGGGCCTCCACCAGACGGGTGCGCTCGCCCTGCTGGCGGCCGGGGGTGTACCCGCCCTCCTCGTAGCGCAGGGTGATGCCGGCCTGGGAGGCGAGCCGCTCGATGGTCTCGGCGAAGGAGAGGTGGTCGAGCTTCATGATGAAGTCGACGGTGTCGCCGCCCTCCTGGCAGCCGAAGCAGTGGTAGAGCCCCTTGGCCGGGCTGACGTGGAAGGACGGGGACTTCTCGTCGTGGAAGGGGCACAGGCCCTTGAGGTTGCCGCCGCCGGCGTTGCGGAGCTGGAGATACTCGGACACGACGGCGTCGATCGGGACCGCGTCCCGTACCGCCTTCACATCGTCATCGTTGATCCTGCCTGCCACGCGTGAATTCTACGGCCGGGGTCGGACACTCCTGGCCGCGAGCCGTCCGGGAGCGCCGGTGGCGGGTCCGGCGGGGGCGGGGGTGGGTCCGGAGGCCCGGTCGCCCGGTCGCCCGACCGCCCGCCGCCCTCACCCCACCAGCTCCAGAAACCGCTCCACCCCCACGTTGCCCCCCGAGATGATCACGCCGACGCGGGGCGGCACGGGGGCGATGCGCCCGGCGAGCAGGGCGGCCAGCGCGCTGGCGCCGCTGGGCTCGATGACGATCTTGAGGCGCTCGAAGGCCAGCTTCATGGCCGCGCGGATCTCGTCGTCGCTGACCAGGACCACCGAGTCGAGCAGCCGCCGGTTGATGGAGAAGGTCAGCTCGCCGGGGCGCTCGGCGGCCTGGCCGTCGGCGATGGTGCGCGGTACGGGCACGGTGACGCGGTGGCCTGCGGCCAGTGAGCGCAGGGTGTCGTCGCCGGCCTCCGGCTCCACTCCGATCATCCGGATGCCGGGGACCAGGGCGGTCGCGGCGGTGGCGGAGCCGGCCATCAGCCCGCCGCCGCCGACCGGGGCCAGCAGGGCGTCGAGCGGGCCGGTCTCCTCGATCAGTTCCAGGGCGGTCGTGCCCTGGCCCGCGATGATGTGCGGATGCTCGTACGGCGGGATCAGGGTGAGGCCGCGCTCCTCGGCGAGCCGCCCGCCGATCGCGACCCGGTCGCCGGTGTAGCGGTCGTAGGTGACGATCTCGGCGCCGTAGCCGGCGGTGGCGTCCTTCTTGGACTTCGGGGTGTCCTCGGGCATCACGATGACGGCGTGGCTGCCCAGCTCCCGGGCGGCCAGGGCGACCGCCTGGGCGTGGTTGCCGGAGGAGTAGGCGGCGACCCCACGGGCCAGCTGCTCCGGGGAGAGCCGGGAGAGGGCGTGGTAGGCGCCGCGGAACTTGAAGGCGCCGACCCGCTGGAAGTTCTCGCATTTGAGGTGGACCTCGGCGCCGACCAGCGCGTCGAGGGTGCGGGAGCGCAGGACCGGTGTGCGGTGGGCCACGCCCGCCAGCCGGCGGGCGGCGTCCCGGACGTCGTCGAGGGTGACGGCCGGGACGTCGGTGCTGCCGGAGCCGGTGGGGCCGGTGGGACTTGGCGTCATACGCGCACGCTACGGGAGCAGTGCCGCCAGCGGAACCTGCGGATCGGCCAGTGCGCCGGGCTCCAACGGCGCCCCGGAGCGGATGAGTTGCTGGATGGATTCGGCGACGTCCCAGACGTTGACGTTCATGCCCGCGAGCAGCCGGCCGTCCGCCGCCAGCCAGAAGGCGATGAACTCCCGCTTGGCGACGTCGCCGCGGCAGACGACCTGGGCGTACGAGCCGGGCGGGGCGTAGCCGGAGTACTCCATGCCGACGTCGTACTGGTCGGAGAAGAAGTACGGGATGCGGTCGTAGCTGATGTCCTGGCCGAGCATGGCGCGGGCGGCGGCCGGGCCGCCGTTGAGGGCGTTGGCCCAGTGTTCGACCCGCAGCCGGGTGTCCAGCAGCGGGTGGTCGGCGGCGGCGACGTCACCGGCGGCGTAGATGTACGGGTCGGAGGTGCGCAGCGTCGCGTCGACGGCCACCCCGCCGCCGGTCTCCGGGTCGGCGAGATCCAGCCCGGCCTGTTCGGCGAGCGCGGTGCGCGGGGCGGCGCCGATCGCGGCGAGCACATCGTGGGCGGGGTGTTCCTCGCCGTCGTCGGTGCGCACGGCGAGCACCATGCCGCCCTCTCCGACGATCTCGGTGAAGCGGGCGCCGAAGTGGAAGCGGACGCCGTGCTCGCGGTGCAGATCGGTGAACAGACCGCCGAGTTCGGGCCCCAGGATGCCGTGCAGCGGTGTCGGGGCGGCCTCGACGACGGTCACCTCGGCGCCGTAGGAGCGGGCCGCGGCGGCGACCTCCAGGCCGATCCAGCCGGCTCCGGCGATCACCAGATGGCCGTTGTCGCGGCCGAGGGAGGCCAGGACGCCGCGCAGCCGTTCGGCGTGGGCGAGGCGGCGCAGGTGGTGCACGCCGGCCAGGCCGGTGCCGGGGATGTCCAGGCGCCGCGGTTCGGCGCCGGTGGCCAGCAGCAGCTTGTCGTAGGCGATCAGGGTGCCGTCGCCGAGGCGGACGGTCCTGGCCTCCGGGTCGAGGCGGACGGCGGGCTGGCCCAGGTGCAGTTCGATCTGTGCCTGGGCGTACCAGGCGGGCTCATGGACGAACACGCTGTCGCGCTCTTCCTTGCCGAGCAGGAACCCCTTGGAGAGCGGGGGGCGCTCGTACGGGTGGTCGCGCTCGTCACAGATGAGGATCACCCGGCCGGTGAACCCCTCCGCGCGGAGAGTCTCCGCGGCCTTTGCGCCGGCCAGGCCACCCCCGACGATGACGAACGTCTGGTGTGCGTCGACCACTTGCTTCCTCCTCGTTGCGGTGCCGTACGTCCGCGTCCGCGTCCGTAAACGCCCCCCGGTGTCCCCCCCCGGTCCGTCTCCCCCGTTGATGCCCTCGGTGCCCTCGGGGTTCCCGTTCGCCGGCGAACGGGGTGTCCCGTGCGCTGTGGTCAGGGTTCCGTCTTCACTGTTGTCAGGGTGCTCCGTTCGAAAACGGTGGGCTTCGAGCGTCCCGCACGGAGCGTGAGGGGGGAAGAGGGGCTTCCCCTCCAGGGTCACCCTCGGTTGCGCCCCGCGTGACCAGGGTGTCGGGTGAGACGGGCGTGCAGAGAGCGGGCCGAGGTGTCGGTGAGGGCCGCGATCTGGTCGATGACGGCGCGCATCCGTGCGGTGTCGTCGGGGGCCGCGTCGAACAGTGAACGGAACTGCGGGTCAAGGCCGTCGGGGGCACGGGCGAGCAGCGCCTCGGCCAGTTCGGCGATGACCACGCGCTGGTCGGCACGGAGCGCTTCCTGGTCGGGGCGCTGCATGACGTACCGGTCGGCGACGGCTTTCAAAACGGCGCATTCCAGCCGCGTTTCGGCCGGAACCACCAGCTCCGCTCCGTAGCGCGTGAGCCGCCCGGTCCCCCACCGGGCCCGGGTCGCGCTCTCGGCCGCGAGACAGAACCGGCCGATCAACTGGCTGGTGGCGTCCTTCAGGCGGGCCTGGGCGAGCGCGGAGCCGTCGTAGCCGTGCGGCCACCACTCCTGCTCCAGCAGGCGGTCCAGCGCCGCGGCCAGCTCGTCGGCTCCGGCGCCGGGCGCATAGCGCTCACCGGCGACCGCGAAGATCTCGGCGCGCTCGGCGTCGGCGAGCAGCAGGTTGGGGTCGAGGTGCCCGGCGTGCAGCCCGTCCTCGACGTCGTGCACCGAATACGCCACATCGTCGGACCAGTCCATGACCTGCGCCTCGAAGCTCCGCGCCCCGTCGGGAGTGTCCTGCCGGAACCAGTCGAAGACCGGCAGGTCGTCCTCGTAGACGCCGAACTTCGGGGACGCGGGGTCGGTGGGGTGCGCGCCGCGCGTCCAGGGGTACTTGGTGGCCGCGTCGAGGGCGGCGCGGCTGAGGTTCAGACCGACGCTGACCGTCCGGCCGTCCGGGGCGGGCACGAACCGCTTGGGCTCCAGACGGGCCAGCAGCCGCAGGGACTGCGCGTTGCCCTCGAACCCGCCGCAGGGCGCGGCGACTTCGTTGAGCGTCTGCTCGCCGTTGTGCCCGAAGGGCGGGTGGCCGAGATCGTGCGCCAGACAGGCGGTCTCCACCAGGTCCGGGTCGCAGCCGAGGGCGGCGCCGAGCTCCCGGCCGACCTGGGCGCACTCCAGGGAGTGGGTCAGGCGGGTGCGCGGGCTGGCGTCCCAGGCGGGGGTGTGCGCGCCCGGGGTGACGACCTGGGTCTTGCCGGCCAGCCGCCGCAGCGCGGCGGAGTGCAGCACCCGGGCGCGGTCGCGCTGGAAGGCGGTGCGTCCGGGCCGTTTGTCGGGCTCGGGAACCCAGCGCTCGGTATCGGCCGCGGTGTAGCCGGGAATGGTCGGTGGTGTGCCCGTCATACAGCGACGGTAGCCGCCCTGGCGCTCTCGGGGTCGGATCCGGTACGCGCGAGGAGCGCCTGGTCGTAGCGGTGCAGTACGAGACGGGCCAGGGCGGGGTGGTCGCCCAGGGGCGCGGCGGCGGGCCCGGGGGCGGCGTCCGCGCACCGGGTGGCGAAGAGTCCGGGGGCGGTGAAGCAGGAGGCGACGGCGATCCGGTCGTGGCCGCGGGCGGTCAGCGCGTGGATCGCGTCGACGACGGTGGGGGCGGCGGCGGAGGCGTAGGCGGGCAGTACGGGGGTGCCGCCGAGCCGGGCCGAGAGCAGCCGGGCGGTGCGCTCGGTGTCCTGGGCGGACCGCGGGGCACGGGAGCCGGCGGCGGCCAGGACCACCGCGGTGCGCGGGGAGCGGCCCTGGGGGAACCCGGCCTCCAGGAGGCGGCCGTGCAGCGCCTCGGCGAGGAGGGTGTGCGGCCCCAGGGGTTCGGCGACCCGGCCGGTCAGGTGCGGTGCGCCGGCCAGCGCGGCGGGCAGGTCGTGGGTGACGTGATGGCCCCGGCCGAAGAGCAGCGGGACGAGGACGGCGCCGCCGTCCAGCTCGGCGAGGGTGTCGGTGAGCAGCGGACGGTTCAGCTCGATGTGCCCGAGCCGTACGGGCAGGCCGGGGCGCAGCGCACGGACCCGGTCGAGCAGCGCCCGGACGGTGGGCAGGGCGCGGGGGTCGCGGCTGCCGTGGGCCACGGCGACGAGGGTGGGGGGCGGCGGTGCCGGGCGGCGGAAACCGTGCAGCCGGACCCGGCCGAGCCGGGCGCCGAGCTGCGCGCTGATCTCGGCGGCGAGGTCTCCCGCGCCGAGCGGGGCGGGGGACGCGGAGGGCGGGTGCGGTATCGGCGCCGTCATGGGGTGAGCGTGGCAGGCGCGCGTTGCGGTCCCGTTTCCCCGCGGCGAACTCCATGTTCCCTCCGGCTGCCACCGGCCCGCGCCCCGGGGACAGGCCGGGCGGCGGGGCTCGCCTCCAGCCCCTGCCGCCCGCTGCCCCCTACGGCCGGTGCGCCGCCCACTACGCCCGGTGTGCGTCGACCTCCCGCAGATACTCCGCGCGGGTCTCCTCATCGAGGAAGGAGGCGCGGAAGGAGTTGCGGGCGAGAGTGCGCAGCGTCTCGTCGTCGAGGCCGAGGGCGTCGCGTACGGCGGTGAAGTTGTCGCCCGCGTAGCCGCCGAAGTAGGCCGGGTCGTCGGAGTTGACGGTCACCAGCAGCCCGGCGTCCAGCATGGCGGGCAGCGGATGGTCGGCCAGGTCGTCGATGACCCGCAGCCGGACGTTGGACAGCGGGCAGACGGTGAGCGGCACCTGCTCGGCCGCCAGGCGGGCCACCAGCCGCTCGTCCTCCAGGGAGCGCACACCGTGGTCGATCCGGTCGACGCCCAGGACGTCCAGGGCCTCCCACACATACGCCGGGGGCCCCTCCTCCCCCGCGTGCGCGACGCACTTGAGCCCGGCCTCCCGGGCCAGCGCGAAGACCTCCTTGAACTTCGACGGCGGGTGCCCCACCTCGGCCGAGTCCAGGCCGACGGCGGTGATCCGGTCGAGGTGCGGGCGGGCCGCCTCGAACGTCTGCAGGGCCGACTCGGCGCTCTCGTCGCGCAGGAAGCACATGATCAGGCGGGTGCTGATGCCGTAGGTCTCCTGGGCGCTGTCGAGCGCGCGGGCCAGGCCGTCGATGACCGTGCCGATCGGGACGCCGCGCGAGGTGTGCGCCTGCGGGTCGAAGAAGATCTCGGCGTGCCGTACGCCCTGCTCCTTGGCGCGGGCGAGGTAGGCGCGGGCGAGGTCGGCGAAGTCGTCCTCGGTGCGCAGCACGGCCATCAGCGCGTAGTAGAGGTTCAGGAAGGACTGCAGATCGGCGAAGGAGTAGGCGCGGCGCAGCTCGTCCTGGGTGGCGTACGGCAGCGCGACGCCGTTGCGCTCGGCGAGCGCGAAGGCCAGCTCGGGCTCCAGGGTGCCCTCGATGTGCAGATGCAGCTCCGCCTTGGGCAGCGGCGCGGGGGCGGTTGCGGCGGAAGGGGAGGACGGGGAGGAAGCCACGCGGTCACACCTGTTCTGCGGTACGGGAAGCGGTTACGGGAAAACGATTACAGGAACGGCCCTCGTCCGGCGAGGAGTCGTCCAGGTTATCCGGGCCGCCGGCCGGTGCCACGGCGGCGCCCGGACCGCCCGCGCGCCGGTTTTCCTCCGCGGCGGAGCCGTTCAGCCGGCCGCCGCCCGCGACGCCGGCCAGTCGCCGCCCTCGATGGGGGTGCCGGTGGCGTGCAGGCGGGCGGCGAGGCGCTCGGCCGCCAGATAGACCCAGGCGCGTACGGTCCTGCCGTCCGCGCACACGGCCTCGGTGCACACCCGCTCGTAGAGGTTCTCCGGATCGCCGGGGGCGTAGTCCTCCAGCCGGTCCAGCGTCGCGCGCACCTCGTCGTAGTCGGTGTCGCGGGGCAGGACGAGGGTGCCGTGGACCACCGCGTCGGCGGGCCCGGCGGTCGCGTACGGGTATCCGGGGCCGTCGTACAGCAGCGCGCCGCCGATGTGCGCCGGTTCCTCGGCCGTGGTCCGGCCGCGCAGGGCCCAGGCGTGGTTGGCCTCGCCGGGGCGCAGCGTTCCGTAGACGAAGAACGGCAGCCGCTCGGGCTCGGTGGTCATGGCGGTGCTTCCTCTCCGGGGCGGGCGGGGTGCGCCCTCTGCCACGATGCCAGGCCGCCGGTGCAACCGGCACGGGTCCGGTGGGCGTCGCAGACTCCGAGATCGATCGCGACGGGCGTGGTCGGGAACGGGGACACGGGATGCAAGTGCGGGGACCGGAGCTGGTGCGGCGCCTGTGGAGCGGGGTGCGCCGGATACGTCCGCCGCGGACCCGGCGGGGCAGGCGCCGCGCCTTCCAGGTCGTCGTGGCCCTGACCGTGCTGGCGCTGGCGCCCGCGACCTGGATGAACGCGACCGCGGGCCCCCGGGTGCGCGGTGTCGCGGACGTCCCCGCCGCGCCCGTCGCCATCGTGTTCGGCGCGGGCCTGTGGAACGGCGTGCCGTCGCCGTACCTCGCCCACCGGCTGGACGCGGCCGCGGAGCTGTACGAGCGGGGCACCGTCCGCGCGGTCCTGGTCACCGGCGACAACAGCCGGCACGACTACGACGAGCCGGATGCGATGCGCGCCTATCTGCTGCGGCACGGCGTCCCTGCCCGCAAGATCGTCGGCGACTATGCGGGCTTCGACACCTGGGACTCCTGCAGCCGTGCGCGCCGGATCTTCGGGGTGAACCGCGCGGTGCTGGTCAGCCAGGGCTTCCACATCCGGCGGGCGCTGGCCCTGTGCGAGGCGGCCGGTGTCGACTCGTACGGCGTCGGGGTGGCGTCCAAGCACGACGCGACCTGGGCGTACGGCGGTGTCCGGGAGCTCTTCGCGGCCTCGAAGGCGGCGGCGGAAGCGCTGCTCCGGCCCGATCCGCACTTCCTCGGGCCGCACGAGAAGGGGGTGGCGGAGGCGCTCGGCTAGCCCCTCCCCCTCCCCCCTCAGTTCACGATCACCCCTGGGACGCCTTGGCGTAGAGGTTGAGGAGCTTCTCCCCGAAGTACGGGCTGTAGGAGACGCGGTCGTTGTCCGGGCCCTTGGGGCCACCGCCGTTGAGGCCGCCGATCAGGCCGATGACCCGGCCGGTCCCGCTCTCCTCGTCGAAGTCGGTCAGCCAGGGGCTGCCGGAGGTGCCGCCGTAGAACCCGCCGCACTCCATGCGGAGTTCATGGGTACCGGACAGCCGGCTGGTGCGGGTGGCGCAGCGTACGGCCCGGTCCTCGGGGTCGTGACGGACGTTCGGGTAGCCGACGACGGTGACGTCATTGGTGTAACCGGGCGTCGGGGAGAGGGTGTTGCCGCCGGTGACCTCCTCGACGGGGCTGCCGTCCTCGCCGGGGGCGACGGTGGCGAAGGCGAAGTCGAGGTCGGCCCCGGCGCCGGTGGTGCCACGGCCGGGGTAGGCGAAGGAGTCCTCGATCGCCCACACCCCGTACGGCTGTTTGTCGGCGCCGGAACGATACTGCGGGACGAATGCCGCCTTGGTGCCCGGATTACAGTGCCCGGCGGTCAGGATCAGGTTGCCGTGCGGGCTGTGCACGACGCTGGCGGTGCAGTGGTGCGCGCGGGTGTCGCCGTCGACGGAGAACAGCACGCCGACGGACGGGATGCCGTCGAAGTGCCGTGCGGTGGCGGCGGACCGGGCGGCGGGGGCGGCCTTGGTGGCCGGCGCGGCGGCGGCCCGGTCCGAGGTACCGCGCTCGGGGCCGACCGGTGCGGCGGCCGCCATCCGGTCGGCCGTCCAGTAGGCGGCGGCGTCCCGGCTGCTCCAGGTGCTGTGGGGGGCGGGGCTGGGCCGGTCGCCGTGCGACGCCGCGGGCGGGTCGTCCTGGGCGGCGTGGCCCACGGAGGCGAGGGCCAGGCACGCCGCCGCACCGGCCACGGCGGTCCCGGCCGCGACCCAGCGCCGCCGGGCCGGCCGCCGCTGCGCGTGCCGCCTCGTCGCCTCGCGCTCAGTGGTGTTGCGCTGCACGTCAGCTCGTCTCCTTCGCGACCCAGGACAGATAGCCGGCGGCGCCGTGGGTGACCGGCGTGGCGATGATCTCGGGGGTGTCGTAGTCGTGCGCCTGCAGGAGGTAGGCCTCCAGCGCCTCGTAGCGCGCCTCGGCCGTCTTGAACAGCACCTGCCACTCCTGGCCGGTCTCGATCGCGTTGTTCCAGCGGAACACCGAGGTCACCGGCGCACCGATCTGCGCGCAGGCGGCGAGCCCGCCCTCGATCGCACCGCGCGCCAGCTTCCCGGCCTTGGCCTCGCTGTCGATGGTCGTCATGACGGTCAGGAATCGGGTCGGCCGCCCGGTGGGGTCGGGCGGCCGGTTCGGGGCAGTCGGGTCGGCCACGGTTGCGCATCCTTCGCGGTGGGGGGGCGGACGGGCGGGACGGTGGGGCCGCATCGGTCGGGCACGCCCGAGCAAGGGCACCGGACCGCACCGCATCGTACGACCGGCATGATCATCCCGTAAGCGACCGGCGCGCGCCGGGGTGCTATTGGCCCGGACGCCGTCCCACTCCGTCCCGGAATGCCCGGCCCGCGCAGCAGGCCCCCGGTTGCGTCCCCCCGTGCACCGGTAACGATGGAGAGGGAGCCCAGCCGCCGGTCCGCACGCGAAAGGCCAGCATCATGGACGATCTCGATGCGCTCGCCCGCCAACAGCTCGACGAGGCCAGGACCTCCGCGCACGGGCGCAGTGCCCGGCTCTTTCTGCGCGACGGTCCGCTGCGGCAGACCGTGATCGCGCTGGTCGCGGGCACCGAGCTGGACGAACACAACGCTCCCCCGGCGGCGAGCCTGCAGGTGCTGCACGGGCGGGTCCGGCTGACCGGGGCAGGCGGCGGGCGGGAGTTGGCGGTCGGCCAGGTCGCCGACCCGCGGGAGCGGCACGGCCTGCTGGCCGTCGAGGACTCCGCGGTGCTGCTGACGGCCGTCACGGAGATCGCGGCGGGGGCACGCCCCACGGCGGCGGCGGGGGCGGTGCGGGACTAGGCCGCGGGGCCGCACAGGCGCGGGGCCTCGTGGGCGCAGGGCCGCATCCGACGCGTACCGGGGAGCCGAGGAACCGGGGAATCAGGGACCGGGAGCCAGGGCGTTCCGAGTATTCACATTTTTCTGAAACTTGCGTACTCTCTGGAACATGACAAGCGCGAGTCCGCGTACGGGCCCCGGTACGGGCCCGCAGACGCATCCGAGCACGAAGGTACGGCTGACCGCGGAGAAGGAAACCCTTCTCGCCACGCTCTACGGCCGCGCGGTCGACTGCCGCTCGAAGAATCCGATCCTCGGCGACACCCTGGCCGCCGACACCGTGCGACGGCTCGACTACGACTTCCGGAAGATGCGGCTGAGCGCCGGGGACGCGGCCGGAGTCGCGCTGCGCGCCCGGCAGTTGGACATCTGGACGGCGCGCTTCCTCGCCCGGCACGAGGAGGCGACGGTGGTGCACCTGGGCTGCGGCCTCGACAGCCGCGTCCAGCGTCTCGACCCCGGCCCGGGGGTGCGGTGGTACGACATCGACTACCCCGAGGTCATCGCGCTGCGGCGGGATCTCTACCCGGAGCGCACGGGGTACACCACCGTCCCCTCGTCCGTGACCGACCCGGCGTGGACCGCACGGGTCCCCTCGGACCGGCCGACGATGATCGTGGCCGAGGGGCTCTTGATGTATCTGACCGAGGAGGACGGCACGGCCCTGCTGCGGCGGCTGATGGCCCGCGTTCCGAGCGGCGCGCTCGCCTTCGACGCCTTCAGCGGGTTCGCGATCCGCGCCCAGCGGCTCAACCGCGCCGTCGTGAAGGCCGGGGCGCGGCTGCACTGGGGCACCGACGCCGCGGGCATCGCGCGGCTGAGCCCGAAGCTGGAGATCGTCGAGAACCTCAGCGCCCTGGAGATCCCGGGGATCGAGAAGCTGCCGACGGCCTACCGGCTGGCGGCCCGGGTGTCGCGGAAGGTGCCCGCGGTGCGGGACATGGCGCGGATGTACCACTGCCGGTTCTGAGCCCGGCGGCCCGCGGCGGGACCGGCCGGTGCCCGGGTCAGGCCGCCAGCCACTGGTCGTAGGCGAGCTTGCACAGCAGGGCGACGACCACGACCACCAGGACGCCCCGGACGAAGCCGGCGCCGCGCTTGAGGGCCATCCTGGCGCCCACCATGCCGCCGATGAGGTTGAACAGCGCCAGCAGGGCGCCGAGTTGCCACAGCACGGTGCCCTGGACCGCGAACATCGTCAGCGCGCCGACATTGGTGCAGACGTTGACGACCTTGGCGGTGGCCGACGAGGTGACCAGGTCCATGTGCAGGATCGCGGTGAGCGCGACGACGAGGAACGCGCCGGTTCCGGGCCCGATCAGGCCGTCGTAGAAGCCGATGCCCAGCCCCGCGACGAGAACGGCCACCACGACGCGCCGGCGGGAGACCGGTCCCGAGGGCGCGGGCGCCGTCCCGAAGGCCGGGCGGAAGAGGAGGAAGGCGAGCACCCCCAGCAGGACGCCCATGATCAGCGGGCGCAGCACCTCGCTGTTGATTCCGGCCGCGAAGAACGCCCCGGCCAGCGAACCGCCCATCGCGGCGAGACCGATGCGCAGCGCGGTCCGCACATCGATCGGCGCCTTGCGGACGTAGGTGACCGCGGCCGCGGTGGTGCCCACGATGGCGGTGGACTTGTTGGTTCCGAGGACGTACGCGACCGGGGTGTGCGGCAGTCCGACGAGCAGGGCGGGGAGCAGCAGCAGTCCGCCGCCGCCCACCACTGCGTCGATCCAGCCCGCCGCGAGGGCGGCCAGGCAGAGCAGGGTCACGGTGAACAGCGATATGTCAGGAGGCACCGGTTGATCTTATGAACCGCGCCCCGCTCTACGCTCGGCATTCATGGATGCGGCAACCGAGGGGGCCGAGGCTGTGCGAACCGTCTTTCCGATCGGTGGAGAACTGACCGTCGGCCGGCTGGGGTTCGGGACCGGCGGGCTCGTCGGCCCCGGCTACTGGGGGCCGCGGCACGACGATCCGCAGCGCTCCGTCGCCCTGCTGCGCCGGGCCGTCGACCGCGGGGTCACGCTGATCGACACCGCCGACAACTACGGCCCGGACGTGGCCGAGGAACTGGTGGCGCGCGCCCTGCACCCGTATCCGGCGGGTCTGGTGATCGCCACGAAGGGCGGGGTGGTCCGTACCGGCCCGGACCGCTGGCACATCGCCGGACGCCCGGAGAACCTGCGCGCCATGTGCGAGGCGAGCCTGCGACGGCTGCGCACCGACACCCTCGACCTCTACCAGCTGCACCGGCTGGACCCCGAGGTGCCGATGGCCGACCAGCTGGGCGCGCTGCGGGAGCTCCAGGAGGCCGGGAAGATCCGGCACATCGGCCTGGACTCCGTCACCGCGGACGAACTGACCCGGGCCCGGGACATCACCCCGATCGCCTCGGTCCAGAACCGCTACAACCTGCTGGACCGCGCCGCGGAGGACGTCCTGGAGCTGTGCGAGGAGCGGGGCACGGCGTTCCTGCCGTGGTTCCCGCTGGGCAACGGCGCCCTGACCGGCGACACCGGCACGGCGCTCGCCGCGGTCGCCGCCCGGCACGGCGCGACCCCCGGCCGGATCGCACTGGCCTGGCTGCTGCACCGCTCCCCCGTCCTGCTCCCCACCCCCGGCACGGGCTCGCCCGCCCACCTCGACGAGAACCTGGCCGCGGGCCGGATCGCCCTCACGGAGCGGGACTTGAGGGAGCTGGGGGAGCTGGGGGCGCCGGGGTAGCCCACTCGGTCCGGAGGCCGGGCAGGAGCGGCGCCCGCGGCCCCTATCGCTCCGCCCGGACCAGCTGCACGTCGCCGCTGCGGTCCGGGAGGCTGTACCCGGCCGATGGCCGGTCGGGGGCGGGCGGGGCGGCCGGGGTGACGGTCCGGGACACCAGGGTGGCGGTGAGCGCGCTCGCCCCCAGCAGGCAGGCGGCGAGCTGACGACGGGCCCGGACGGAGACGGCCGGGACGGTGTGCGGTTTGCGGTGTCGGGCCATGGGGGGCGACTTCCTTGCTGTCGGAGCGGTGGGGGACGTCGGCGTGATCGGCACGGCGGGCGTGGGGCGGGTGGCGAGTGACGGAACGGCCGGGGAGACGGGAGACCGGGCCGGCGGCGGCCCGCGGCAGGGCGGCGAGGTGTCGGACGGCCCTCGGGAGGCGGGCCGTCCGGCCGCCCTCAGAAGGTGAACTGCTCGGAGTGGATGCGGTCGGCCGGCACCCCCGCCCGTTCCAGGGCGGGGGCCGCGGCCCTGGACATGCCGGGCGGGCCGCACAGGTAGACATCGTGTTCCACCAGGTCCGGGACGAGGTGGCGCAGGGCCCGGGGCGCCAGCGGGTCGAAGGGGCCGTCGGACGGGCCGAGGAGGTAGTGCAGCGCCGCGCCCCTGGCGGCGGCGATCCGCTCCAGCTCCTCGCGCAGCACCAACTGGGCGGCGTCGCCCGCCCGGTAGAGGAGCGTGAGGTCCCCCGGGCCACCCGGCAGGGTCTCGAAGAGCGCACGCATCGGGGTGATCCCGACCCCGCCGGCGAGCAGCAGCACCTTGCGCCGGGTCCGCCGGTGCGCGGTCAGCGCGCCGAACGGGCCGGTGGCCAGCACCCGTACGCCCGGCCGCAGCCGGCGGATCCGGCGGGTGTGGTCGCCGCACGCCTTCACGGTGATCCGGAGCGTGTCGTCGCGTACCGGTGCGGAGAGCGAGAAGGGCAGGGCCGTCCGCCACAGCCGCCGGTGCAGGAACCGCCAGCGGAAGAACTGCCCCGGCTCGGCCCGCAGTGCGTCCAGCCCCAGGCCCTGCATGACGACCGAGACCACGTCCGGCCCCTCGGTCCGCACCTCGGTGACCCGCAGGCTGTGCCGCAGCGCCTGGCGTACCGGTACGACCAGGCGGTACCAGACCAGCAGGGTGCCCACGGTGGTGTGCAGCAGGGCCCACAGCCAGACGGCGACCGGGCCACCGGCCAGATCCGGACCGGAGAGCTGATGGGCGAAGGCGAGACCGGCGCCCACGTAGGTCAGCAGATGTACGGCGCGCCAGGTTTCATGGCGTACCCGGCGGCGGACCGTACGGGCCGAGGTGACGCCGACGCCGGCCAGCAGCACGGTGCCGACGGTGGCCGCGGCCAGGCCCGGGTAGCCCAGCAGGCCGAGGGCGGCGCCGAGGACATCGGTGCCGGTGTGGGCGGCGTATCCGCACAGCGCGAAGACGGTGTGGGCGAGGCACAGGGTCAGGACATGGCGTCCGCCGAGTGCGTGCCAGCGGGCCAGCAGGTCGGCGCCGACGCCGTGTTCGACGGCCGGGACCCGGGCCATCAGCAGCAGCATCACCAGGATTCCGTAGCCCGCGAGCAGTCCGCTGAGGTGGGCCAGGGTGGCGAACAGCGCATCGAGCCGCATCGAGGGCTCGGCCTGCACCAGCCACAGGCCGACGAGCGGCACCGCACCGCCGGCCAGCGCCCGCCGCAGCGCCACCGGTGTCAGGCGCAGCGGAGGTACGGGCACCGGAGCCCTGCGCGGCGCGCGATGCGGCCGGGGCGGCGCGCGGTGCGGCCGGGGCGGCAGGCACCGGGGGTCGAGTCGCGAGTACAGCGGATGGGTGGGCGGCGGGTCGGCGGGGCCCGGAGTCGGGGCACCAGGGCCGGGCGCGCCGCCCGGTGCGTACCCGTCGCTGAGGTCGGCCTGGATCGTCACGGCGTCGAAAATACGGCCGCCCGGACACCGGAAAGAGCAGGTCAGGCCCTCTCCGCAGATCCTTAAGGCGGCCTTGAGGATCGGCTGACCGAGGGTTAAGAACCGCGCCCTCCGCAGCCCGCCGCCGTGGGCGCGTACCTCGTCCGGACGCCTCCGCCGGAAGCCGCGGTGCCGCTCAGTCCCCGCCGCCGCGTACGGCCAGGCGCGCGCCGCGGCTCTCCGCGACCCTGTGCACCTCCACGAGCGCCTCGGTCAACTCCACGGTCAGCAGATGCAGTTCCCCGGAGGTCCAGGTCCGCCCCGCCAGGACGCGGCGCGCCTCCGTGATGAGCTCGGCGGCCAGCCCCAGCTGCGCCGCCTCCATGGCGTCGGCGATCCGGGACACGTACCCGGTGCCGTCACCGAGGAGGAAACACGGCTTGCCCTCCGGGCCTGCCCACGGAAGGAGCCGCGCGCCGTCGTCGGTCATGTCGTCCACTCCACAACTCCTGTACCGGAGAGCCACACCCGCATCTCGCAGCGCTGCGTGGCTTGTTCGTGACGGATGGCCCGATCCCCCCTGGTTGGATACCGGGTGTAGCCAATTGGTCACCGCGACAACGCAACGGGCAAGTGAGCAGAGACGCTTGAACCGGCCTCGCTCAAGTCCGTGAACTGCCGCGATGCCGGCCTGCCTGCATATGACGAGAGGTCACCGCGTTGGACGAGACAACGCCGCCCCAGCACTTGAACCCGCTCCAGCGATTCGGCCGTGACATCAGACAGGTACGGCTGGCCCGCAAGCTCACCCAGAAGCACCTGGGCAAGGCCACGGGATACTCCGAGGCCTATGTGTGCAAGGTCGAGTCCGGCACCCTGCTGCCCAGACCCAGTGAGAAGTTCGCCAAGGGCTGCGATCTCACCTTCGGTACGGGCGAGTTGTTCACGGGGCTGCTGCGGAGGATCGACGAAGGGGATCACCCGAGCTGGTTCGTTCCGTACCTCAACCTGGAGCGGAAGGCTTCGCGGATATTGGCGTACTCGACGAACCTCGTGACGGGCATCGTCCAGACAGAGGACTACGCGCGAGTCGTCTTCCGCGTATCCAACCCACGGGCAAGTGCAGAGGCGATCGAGGACAAGGTTGCCGGGCGGCTACGGCGACGTGCGGTGTTCGAGCTGGACACTCCGCCGCCGTTCCTGTGGGTCATCCTTCATGAAGCCTGTCTGCGAACCGTCGTTGGCGGCGTCGAGGTCATGGCCAGGCAGCTCGACTACTTGCTGACGGTGGCCGCATCACCACATGTCGAACTGCAAGTCATGCCCTTCTCAGCGGGGGTTCCGGCTACGTCCACGATGCCCTTCACCGTGTTGCGATTCCCGGCATCCCCCACGGTGCTCTACACCGAAACGCGGGTAGGAGGCAGGATGCACGACCTCGCACAAACGGTCGACGCGGCTCTGGACGACTACGATCTTCTCAGGGCGCATGCGCTGTCCCCGGATCACTCACTGGCCCTAATCAAGACTCTGCTGAAGGAGTACCGAGCATGAGCCCCGACTTGGATCTCACCGCGGCCACGTGGATCAAGTCGTCCTACAGCGAAGGCAACGGCGGGGAATGCATCGAATTCTCCCGCGCCCTCACCCAAGCCCACGGCCTCGTCCCCGTCCGCGACTCCAAGGACCCCGACGGTCCGGCGCTCGTCTTCCCTGCCGCCGGCTGGTCGGCGTTCGTCGGGGCCGTCAAGGGCGGGGAGTTCGCCGCCTGAGTCCCCTCAGCAAGCTCTGCCGATGACCGGCCTCCGCCGCACGGCGGGGGCCGTCGTCATGCCGGTGTGCGGCCGGGGGGTCGGTACGCGCCGCCGATGCGCGCTGCGCCATAAGGGGTAACCCGGTGCTCAACCCGTAGCGCGGCGCCGCGCCGTTGCCTTCAATCGGTGCTACCGACGGTGGGGTGCCCATCCCCTGTCGGGGGATCGTGGACGACTGCCGGCGTGAGGCGGCTTCGTCATGTTCTTCAGGGCACCCCCGACAGGTGTGCGCGCTCGGGCGATTCCCTGCCCGCCGGCGTGCAGCAGCTCCCCACCTCCTTCATGGAGCCTTCGAAAGGGGCTGTCCAACATGGCACTCGCTCTCACTCTCACCCCGTCGTCCGTCGCGGTGGGCCAGACGTTCCAAGCCGCTGTCACCGGTGCCGCACCGGCAGAGGTGATCACCTTCACGTACGACGCGGCAGTACCGCAGACAGTGATCGCCGACGCCCTCGGCAATGCGAGCGTCACCTTCACAGCGACCACGGCGGGCGCGGTGACGGCGGCCGGCCCCACCAGTGGCGCCGCCACGGCGACCCTGACCATCACGGCCACGAACTGTGTGGTCACCCTGACGTCCACGCCGGCCAACCCGGCCGCCGGTCAGCCGGTGACCCTCACCGCCACGGTCACCTGCGACGGCACCCCCGTCGAGGGCGCGACCGTGGTCTTCGCGACCACCAGCGGGTCCCTGGGTGTCGGCGTCACCACCGCCGCGGGCCAGGCCACCCTCACCACCAGCCTGCTGCCCACCGGCCTCAACGTCGTCACGGCCACCGTGATCGCCGCCACCACCACCTGCACCTGCATCGGCATCAGCGCATCGGCCAACGTGACCGTCACCGCGGCGTCGGACTGCGTCGTCACGCTGACCTCCACCCCCGCCAACCCGGCCGCCGGCCAGCCGGTGACCCTCACCGCCACCGTCACCTGCGGCGGCGTACCCGTCACCGGCGCGACCGTGCTCTTCGCGACCACGAGCGGTTCCCTGGGGGTCGGCATCACGACTGCCGCGGGCCAGGCCACCCTCACCACCAGCCTGCTGCCCGCCGGGGCCAATGTCGTCACGGCCACCGTGATCGCGGGAACCAGCACCTGCACCTGCATCGGCGTCGCCGCCACGGCAACGGTCAACGTCACCGCGGCACAGAACTGCGCCGTCACCCTGACCACCACGCCCGCCGGCCCCACCGTGGGCCAGCCGGTGACCCTCACCGCCACCGTCACCTGCGGCGGAGTCGCCGTACCGGGCGCGACGGTCCTGTTCAGCACCACCAGCGGCCCGGTCGGCATCGGCGTCACCAACGCGTCGGGCCAGGCCACCGTCACCACCAGCACGCTGCCCGTCGGCAGCACCGTCGTCACCGCCACCGTGCTCGCCGCGACCACCACGTGCTCCTGCGTCGGTGTCGCCGCCACGGCGACCGTGACCGTCGGGGCCGCTCCGAGCTGCGCCGTCACCGTGACGTCCACGCCCGCCAAGCCGGCCACCGGCCAGCCGGTGACCGTCACCGCCACGGTCACCTGTGGCGGCGTCCCGGTCCCGGGCGCGACGGTCCTGTTCAGCACCACCAGCGGCCCGCTCGGCATCGGCCTCACCAACGCGTCCGGCCAGGCCACCGTCACCACCAGCACGCTGCCCGTCGGCAGCACCGTCGTCACCGCCACGGTGCTCACCGCCACCGGCACCTGCTCCTGCGCCGGCTCCTCCGGGACCGGGACCGTGACCGTGGGCGCGCCGACGGGGCTCACGGCACTGCCCGCCTGCTACCGGCTCAACGCCACCCCGCTGCCCTGGGCCTTCGCCACCGCCACGTTCACCGCGACCGGCGCGACTCCCGGCGCGACGGTCACCTTCCACCTGGACGGCCCCGCCGGCCCCGTGGTGTGCACCGCCGTCGCCAACGCGAGCGGCAACGCCAGCTGCACGGCCACCCTCAACATCGGGCAGGTCCTGTTCTCCGGCTACACCGCGACCAGCGGGGGCGTCTCCTCGTCCA
The DNA here is from genome assembly GCF_009811555.1 of Streptomyces caniferus. Classification (GTDB taxonomy): domain Bacteria; phylum Actinomycetota; class Actinomycetes; order Streptomycetales; family Streptomycetaceae; genus Streptomyces; species Streptomyces caniferus. The sequence continues at coordinate 2,827,507 of NZ_BLIN01000005.1, forward strand.
GCACCCTGTCCATCTGCCTCACCTGAGGCCCGGCGACGGCTCGCGTACCGCGGCCGGAGACGTAGCGCAGCTCACCTGACCGGCGTGACCGGCAAGGGAGTTGATGAGCGACCCGACAGAACAGCCGTCCCCCGTAGTGCAAGTACGGGGGACGGCTGTCGGAGCACAAGGATAGGCCCGGAGGCGCGGCGTTCTCGTCCGCCGGACCGGGCCGTCACCCCTCATCGCACGACGTCACAGAAGGAGCGGAACATGGCCTGCAATTGCGGCGGCGGTGCCCGCCCGACAGTCATCATCTACCAGCTGAACCTGCCCGACGGCACCGTGCGCCAGTACTACACCTGGCAAGAGGCCGATGCGGCCAACAAGCGCGTCGGCGGCATCGGCACCATCCTCGTCATCAATCAGTGACGGACCGCCTGGGCATTCACGGTTACGGGGTGGATCTCATGAGCCTTGCGGAATTCCTGCTGTCCCTCGGCGCGACGTGCCGCATCACCAGATTCCTCACGAAGGACACTCTCGCGGCGGGATTCCGCTCATGGGTGGCCGACCGCTTCGGCGACGAATCCAAGCCGGCCTATCTGGTCAGCTGCAGCTGGTGTACGAGCATCTGGGTGGCTTCCGCCATGACCCTGCTCGCGCACTGGGCCGGAGGGACGATCGGGCTGCAGCTCACCACGACGGCCTTGTCCCTCTCCTACCTCGCCGGCCTCGGCGCCCGGTGGCTCGACTGAACCACGCGAACCATTCGAGCCGGCGCAACCGTTCGGGCGGGAGAACCATTCGAGGCGGAGAACCATTCGAGGCGGATAACCATGAGCGCTGTTCCGTGAAGAGGCGCGCGAGCCATGCGCGCCACATACCGGTAATGCCTAGGCCCCGCCCGCGTCGAAGTGAATCAGCGGTTTGATGATTCCGTCCTCTTTCGAGGCCATCATCCGGAAGGCCCGCTCGATCTCGTCGAAGCGGAATGCGTGGGTGGTCATCGGCGTGGGGTCGATCTTCCCGTTCTCCATCAACCGGAAGATCCGCCGGAGCCATCCCCGGCCTCCGCGGTTGAACCCGGCGTAGACCTGCTTGTCGGACATGCCGTACCCGAAGGGCTCCAGCGGGATCTTCAGCGGCTCGTGCACCTCGCCGTGGTACCCGACATTGGAGATGCGGCCTCCCGGCTTCGTGACCCGGAAGGCCGCCTCCCAGGTCTGCGGGGTGCCGAGCGCCTCGATGGCGGCGTCGACACCCTGACCGTCCGTCAGCTCCATGATCCGCTCGACCGGATCGCACTGGGTGTGGTCGACGATCAGATCGGCGCCGAAGCGGCGGGCGAGTTCCTGACGGGCGGGAACGGACTCGACGGCGAGGATGAGGCCCGCGCCGCGGAGCCGGCAGCCGATCGTCGCCGACAGCCCCACCGCGCCCTGGGCGAAGATCGCGACGGTCTCGCCCAGGGCGAGTTCCGCGTGTTCGGCGGCGACGAACCCGGTGGAGAGCATGTCCGTGGCGTACAGGGCCTGGTGGTCGGAGAGCGCGGCCGGAATCGGGGCGAGGTTGGCCTCGGCGTTGTTGACCAGGAAGTACTCGGCCAGGTTGCCGTCCCGCTGGTTGGTGAATCTGGCGCCGCCCAGCATCCGTCCCTGGCACTGCGAGGAGAATCCGCGCTGGCAGGAGTCGCACTGGAAACAGGGCGTGATCCCGGCCACCGCGACGCGCTGGCCTTCGGCCAGCCCCTCGACGGCCGAGCCCAGCGCATGGACGACACCGACCGCCTCGTGCCCCAGCGTCACATCCGGGGCGACCGGCATCGCGCCCCGCATGGTGTGCACATCGGTGGTGCACACCATGGCCGCGGTGGTGCGCACGACCACGTCGGTGGGGCCGGGTTCGGGGACCGGCTTCTCGATGACGGCGACCTCACCGACCCTCCGGAGCACAAAAGCCCTCATGTCCTCGTTCTTCCCGCGGCGGAGGTCCGGCGGCGGTCGGGGCGGCATCTTCCGCCCGTTCGGCCGACTGTCCGTTGCGGGCGAGTGCCCCTTCGGCCGGCGCGGTGCGCCCGGCGTCGTCGGGCCGGCGCCCCGGGAAGCCTCTTAGAACTCTCTTAGTCCCCGTGACTATTCACTGACGTATGAAACCCCACCTCCCCAAGACCACGGGACGACGGCCCCGTGCCACCCGCGTTCTCGCCGCCTCCCTCGCGCTCACCGCGACCACCTTCGGCGTCGCCGGATGTGACAGCGCCGCCGCCGGCACCCTGGAGGGCAGCCGCCTCATGCTCCCCGTCGCCGGTGGCACGGCCGTCGTCGACACCGCCTCGCTGGCCGTGAACGCGCACACCGACGACGGGCGGCAGCTGGTGCTGTCCGCGCCGGCCGGCGGTGGCCTCGGGAAGCCGGGGCCGGTGACGCGTACGGCGGACGGGGCGCGCTGGAGCTACCCCGCCAAGGGGCTGAAGGTGACGGCGAGTTCGGAGCGCGGGCGGCTGCGGATCCGGCTGCGGGCGGACCGCGACGGGTCGGTCGACTGGCCGGTGACGGGTACCGACCGTGCCGCGTCCGCCGTCCAGTTGCCGCGCGGCGAGGGCCTGGACATCCCCGTACGGGACGCGTTCTGGAACGCCGGTTCCGAGAAGGGCGGACTGGGCGGCAGCACCCTCGACATGGGCGAGGCGCTGGCGCTCCCGCTGTGGGGGTACTCCATGGGCGGGTCCGGTGGGTCGAGCGGGTCGGGCGAGCCCGGCCGGCCCGGCGCTTCTGCCAGTGGCGGGCTGGGGGTCAGCTATCTGACGCCCACCGACCTCGGCACCTCGCTGCGCTTCACCTCCACCGGAGGCCGGCTGCGCACCACGGCCGCGCACGCCTTCGACGCCGGTGAGGGCACCCGCGACTACGACGTCTCGTTCTCCCTCACCGACGGCAACCCGGTCGCCCCCGCCGCCGACTACCGCTCCTACCTCTCCCAGCACGGCCAACTCGGCAGCCTGCGCAAGAAGATCGAGCGGAACCCGGCCAACGGCAAGCTGCTGGGCGCGTTCCACGCCTATGTGTGGGGCGACGCCCGGACCGCCGCCGGGGTGGACACGCTGAAGAAGCTGGGCGTGGACCGGATGTGGCTCGGCTACGACGCGGGCCCCGACCCGATGAACGCGCAGGCGGTGCGGGCCGCCAAGAAGGCGGGCTACCTCGTCGGCCCGTACGACACCTTCGCCAACGGGCAGGACCCGAAGACCGCCGACAGCCCCACCTCCGCCTGGCCGGGCCGGGTCTTCCCCGACTTCTGTGTCCGCAAGGCCGACGGCACCCCGGAGACGGGCTTCGGCAACCGCGGCTGCTACCTCAGCTCGCGCGCCTTCGAGAACGCCGAGCCGACGAAGCACTACCTCGCCGACCGCACCCGCTCGATGGTCGCCAACGGCGCGGACAGCTACTTCCTCGACGTGGACGCGACGGGAGAGCTGTTCCGCGACCACGGCACGGGCCATGAGATGACCAAGGCCGGCGACCGCGCGAACCGGCTGGCCCGGATGCGGCGGCTGTCGCAGCACCTCGTCCTCGGCTCGGAGGCCGCCCAGTCGTGGGCCAACAAGGTCCTGGCCTACGACCACGGCTCGGGCACCCCGGTCGACGACGGCCTGTGGAAGCTGGAGCGCGACAAGAAGACGTGGGGCGGCTACTACCCGGAGAAGGCCCCCGGCGCCTTCTTCAAGCCGGTGCGGCTGCCCCGCCGGATGGCCACCGCCATGTACGACCCCAGGTACCGCGCGCCGCTCTACGAGACCGCCCTGCACGGCTCGCTGGTCAATGTGGAGCGCTGGGAGCTGTCGTACGAGAAGCTGCCGGCCCAGAAGACCACCAGGGCGCTGCTGGCGATGCTCTACAACACCCCGCTCAACTACGCACTCGACGGCCCGACGATCGCCAAGAACGGGCCCGGGCTGGCCGCGCTGCAGAAGTACTTCTCGCCGCTGCACCGCGCCGCCGGTACCGAGCAGCTGACCTCGTTCCGGTGGCTGACCGCCGACCGCACGGTCCAGCGCACGGTCTTCGGCAACGGCAAGCTGACCGTGACCGCCAACTTCGGCACCAAGGCCGTGGGCGGGCTGCCGGGCGGCTGTGTGGACGCCGAACTGGCCGGCGACACGCAGCCGCGGCGGCTGTGCCCGGCGCAGTTGAACGGCTGAATGGTTGAACGACTGATCAGTCGGCGGGGCCGCCGCCCTCACACGGCGCCGGTTCCGCCCATGAGGGCAGCGTTCCGCACGGGAAACAGAGCAGATGCGGGCGGGTAACAGCCGGACCGCAGGCTGAGGAACATGACCTCGATGCCGCCGCACCCGGATGCCACGCCAGACGCCGCACCTGGCACCCCCACCTTCGTCCTCATCGGCCACGGCATGGTCGGCCAGCGCTTCCTGGAGGAGCTGGCCGACCGCGGTGTCACCGAGCGGGTACGGGTGGTCGTGCTGTGCGAGGAGCCCCGCCCGGCCTACGACCGCGTCCAGCTGACGTCGTACTTCGCCGGCCGCACCCCGGACGACCTGAGCCTCACCGATCCGGACTTCATGGCCCGGCACGGCATCGAACTGCACCTCGGCGACCCCGCCACGGCGCTGGACCGCACCACCCGTACGGTCACCGCCCGCTCCGGCCTGACCGTCCGCTACGACGCCCTGGTGCTGGCCACCGGCTCGTACCCGTTCGTGCCGCCGGTCCCGGGCAAGGACAGCGCGGGCTGTTTCGTCTACCGCACCATCGAGGACCTGCTCGCCATCGAGGAGTACGCCGAGAACGCCCGCACCGGTGTGGTGGTCGGCGGCGGACTGCTCGGCCTGGAGGCGGCCGGGGCGCTCAACGGGCTCGGGCTGCGCACCCACATCGTGGAGTTCAGCCCGCGGCTGATGGCCCTCCAGGTCGACGAGGGCGGCGGCCGGGCGCTGCGCCGCACCGTCGAGGGGATGGGGCTGGAGGTGCACACCGGCGTCGGCGGCAAGGAGATCGTCGCGGACGAGGCCGGTGCGGTGACCGCCATGGGCCTGTCCGACGACTCCCGTATCGACACCGACCTGGTCGTCTTCTCCGCCGGGGTCCGCCCCCGCGACCAGCTCGCCCGGGACTGCGGGCTGCCGGTCGGCGAGCGGGGCGGCATCGTCATCGACGAGCACTGCCGCACCGGCGACCCGGAGGTCTACGCGATCGGCGAGTGCGCGCTGGCCCCGGACGGCCGGGTCTACGGCCTGGTCGCCCCGGGCTACGACATGGCCCGGGTGACGGCCGAGGCCCTCGCCGCGCGGTTCGGCGGCGACACCGAAGCGTCCACCGTCTTCACCGGCGCGGACCTGTCCACCAAGCTGAAGCTGCTCGGCGTGGACGTCGCGTCCTTCGGCGATGCGCACGGCACCACCGACGGCTGCCTGGACGTGGTCTACGCCGACTCCCGCAGCGGCGTCTACAAGAAGCTGGTGATCGGCGCCGCGGGCGAGCTGCTCGGCGGGGTGCTGGTCGGTGACGCCGAGGCGTACGGGATGCTGCGGCCGCTGACCGGCACCGTTCCCCCGCTGGCGCCCGAGCAACTGGTGCTGCCCGCCGGGGTCGCGTCCGAGGGCGGCGGCGCGCTCGGCCCGTCCGCGCTGCCGGACGACGCGGTGCTGTGCAACTGCCACAACGTCACCAAGGGGACGGTGCGGGCCGCGGTCACCGAGCACTCCTGCGGCACCCTCCCCGAGGTCAAGAAGTGCACCAAGGCCGGCACGGGCTGCGGCAGTTGCGTCAAGTCGCTGACCGCCGTGATGAACGACGAACTGGCCGCGTCCGGCGTCACCCTCGACACCGGTCTGTGCGGCTGTTTCCCGCACACCCGCGCCGAGCTCTACGAGATCGTGCGGACGCTGCGGCTGACCTCCTTCGCCGCGCTGCTGGACTCGCACGGCCGCCCGGAGGCCAGGAACGGCGAGGGCTGCGAGATCTGCAAGCCCACGGTCGGCTCGATCCTCGCCTCCCTCGCGCCCAGCGTCGGCGCCGACGGCTATGTCCTCGACGGGGAGCAGGCCGCCCTCCAGGACACCAACGACCACTTCCTCGCCAACCTCCAGCGCAACGGCTCGTACTCGATCGTGCCGCGCATCCCCGGCGGGGAGATCACGCCGGAGAAGCTGATCGTGATCGGCGAGGTGGCCCGCGACTTCGGGCTCTACACCAAGATCACCGGCGGTCAGCGGATCGACCTGTTCGGCGCCCGGGTGGACCAGCTCCCGCAGGTGTGGGCCCGGCTGGTGGCGGCCGGCTTCGAGTCGGGGCACGCGTACGGCAAGGCACTGCGCACCGTGAAGTCGTGCGTCGGCCAGACCTGGTGCCGCTACGGCGTCCAGGACTCGGTCCGTATGGCCATCGAGCTGGAGCTGCGCTACCGGGGCCTGCGCTCCCCGCACAAGCTGAAGTCCGCGGTCTCCGGGTGTGCGCGGGAGTGCGCGGAGGCCCGGGGCAAGGACTTCGGCATCATCGCCACCTCCCAGGGCTGGAACCTGTACGTGGGCGGTAACGGCGGCGCGGACCCGCGCCATGCCGACCTGCTCGCCCAGGACCTCGACGACGCCGAGCTGATCCGCCTGATCGACCGCTTCCTGATGTTCTACATCCGCACCGCCGACCGCCTGGAGCGCACCTCCGCCTGGCTGGAGCGGATCGAGGGCGGCCTCGACCACGTACGGGACGTCGTCGTCCACGACTCCCTGGGGCTGTGCGACGAGTTGGAGGCCCTGATGGCCGCCCATGTCACCCACTACCGCGACGAGTGGGCCGAGACCCTCGCCGATCCCGAACGGCTGGCCCGCTTCGTCTCCTTCGTCAATGCGCCCGACGCGCCGGACCCGTCGGTCCGCTTCGTACCGGAGCGCGACCAGGTCAAGCCGGATCTGACGCTGCTGGCCGGGCCGACCCTGCCCGTTCGCACCCTGGAAGGGACCTTTGCCTGATGACCACTGCACTGAACCCGCTCACCCGCCCCGGGACCGCCGCCACGGCTGCCACGGCCACCCCGGCCGCCACGGTCGAGATCCGCTGCCCCCAGCAGGGCTGGGTCCCGGTGTGCACGCTGGACGACCTCACCCCGGGGCGCGGAGTCGCCGCACTCCTCCCGGACGGCACCCAGGCCGCCCTCTTCGTCGACCGCGCCGGGCAGGCGTACGCGATCGCCAACCGCGATCCGTTCACCGGCGCCCAGGTCCTCTCCCGTGGGCTGACCGGTTCGGCCGACGGCCGGGCGTTCGTGGCGTCACCGCTGCTCAAGCAGCGTTTCGACCTGGCTTCGGGGGGCTGCCTGGACGATCCGGAGGTCTCGGTGGCGGCCTATCCCGTACGGACGCGGGGCGGGGCGCGCGACTGCTGAGGCCCGGCCGCCCCGGGCCTTGAGCGCAACCCATCGGTTGCACCTCCTGCCGCTACATGCAACTCTTGGGTTGCACGTAAGGCCATCGGCTGGGCACGGCAGGAGGAGCACCCCATGAGCACCGACAGCAATCAGCACAAGGACAGCGACGCGGGCGGCACCCACGACCGCATCGAGCGGGAGATCAGCATCGCCGCCCCCGTGGAGCGCGTCTGGGCCGTGCTCACCGAACCGGAGCACGTCGGCTCGTGGTTCGGCCAGGGCGAGCCGACGCCGGTCGACCTGCGGCCGGGCGGCATCATGGAGCTCGACCACGGCGAGTACGGCCGGTTCCTGACCAAGATCGTGAAGGTGGACCCGCCGCACCACTTCTCCTACCGCTGGGCCGGCGCCCACCCCGGTGAGGTGGCGGTCGAGGGCAACTCCACCCTCGTCGAGTTCACCCTCACCCCGGAGGGCGACGGCACCCGGCTGCGCGTGGTGGAGACCGGCTTCGCCGGCCTGCGCATCCCCGAGGACCGCAGGAAGACCGCCGGGTACGAGAGCCACTGCGAAGGCTGGTCCGCCCAGGTGGAGAACATCCGGCGGTACACGGAGCAGCTCGCGGCATGAGGAGGGGCGGAGGAGTCGGTGCGAGCCCTGGCGGGGGCCCGGATGGGGGCGGGGGCGCCGGTCGGGGCTCGGGAGTCGGCGAGGGCTCGGGTGGGGGCTCGGGTGTTGGTCAGGGCTCGGGTCCGGGTGCGGGTTCGGGCGTGGGTCAGGGCTCGGCTTCGGGCGTGGGCCAGGACTCCGGGGCGGGTGCGGGCTCGGACGCGGTGGCGGAGGTGTTCTCCGCGCTGGCGGACCCGACCCGTCGCCGGATACTCGACGCCCTCGCCGCACACGGCGAGGCGACCGCCACGGTCCTGGCGGCCGAACTGCCGGTCAGCCGCCAGGCCATCGTCAAACACCTGGGGGTCCTGGACCGGGCGGGTCTGGTCGCCGGCCACCGGGAGGGCAGGGAGGCGCGCTACCGGGTCATACCGGAGCGGCTGGGGGTCACCGCCCGGTGGATGGACCGGGTGGCCGCCGCCTGGGACACCCGCCTCTCGGCGATCAAGCGCCTCGCCGAGGGCGAGTGACCCGGGGCACCCCTTCGCCACCCTCCGTCACCCTCTGCCCCTCTCCAGTCCCGGCCGCCCCACCCACGTACGCTGGTCGCCCCCGTACGGAGGAGCACAGGCGTGACCCGGTGGAACACCAGCCACATCCCCGACCAGACCGGCCGCTCGGCGGTCGTCACGGGCGCCAACAGCGGAATCGGCTACGCCACGGCACGTGAACTGGCCCGCCACGGCGCCCGCGTCCTGCTGGCCTGCCGCAACCAGGCGCGGGGCATGGCCGCCCTGGAGCGGCTGCGGTCCGAAGTCCCCACCGCCGAGGCCGAGTTCCGGCCGCTCGACCTGTCCGACCTGTCCTCCGTACGGGATTTCGCCGCCGCCCTCGATGACTTCGACGGCGACCGCCTCGACCTGCTCATCAACAACGCGGGCGTGATGGCGCTGCCGTACCGGACCACCGCCGACGGCTTCGAGATGCAGTTCGGCACCAACCACCTCGGCCACTTCGCGCTGACCGGACTGCTGCTGCCCAAGCTCCTCGCCACCCCCGGCGCCCGGATCGTCACCGTCTCCAGCATGCTGCACGCCCTCGCCGACCTCGACTACAGCGACCTCAACAGCGCGCGCTCCTACCGCCGCTGGATCGCCTACGGCCGCTCCAAGAGCGCCAACCTCCTCTTCACCCACGAGCTGACCCGGCGGCTGGCCGCGGCCGGTTCGCAGGTCGTCGCGGCCTCCGCGCACCCCGGATACGCCGCCACCAACCTCGCGACGGCGGGCGTCCGCATGGAGGGCCGCACCTCCACCGAGCGCATGGTCGGCCTGGTCAACCGCGCGCTCGCCCAGCCCCCGGCCGGCGGCGCCCTGGGCACCCTCTGCGCGGCCACCGCCCCGCACATGCGGCCGGACTCCTTCGTCGGCCCGCGCAGCGGACTGCGCGGCGCCCCCGCCCAGTGCTTCCGCGCCCCCTGGACCAAGAACGCCGCGAACGCCGAGCGCCTGTGGGCCGCCTCGGAGGAGCTCACCGACGTCCACTACGACTTCTCGCGGCCGACGGCGGCTTTCTGACGCGTACGGCGGGGAGAGATCCGCAGGGGCGCGCGAGCGATGAGGGCACGCACGGCGGGCCGGCGGACTGACGGGCCGGCGGGCCGGCGGGCCGGCGGGCCGGCGGGCCGGCGCGATCGTGCCGGCCCGCGAGGCAGGCCGCCGGCCGCGCGTACGCGTTCCCCGGAGAAGGGCGCGCCCACTCGTGGTGACGCTCCGTTGTCAGTGGGGCGTCCTACCGTGAGGACATGACCTCCGCAAAGCCCGCCATGGATTACGACGGTCACTGTGCCGCCCTCGTCGACCAGGCCGTACTACTGGCGTCCTGCCTCACGGAGCAGGACGCCGACCTGACGACCACCGTCCCCTCCTGCCCCGACTGGAACCTCGCCCAGCTGCTCCGCCACCTGGGCGAGGCCCATCGCTGGGTCGAGGGCCTCGTGCGGACCCGGGCGACCGAGCCCCCGCCCGACAATGCCCTCCGCGTCCTCCCCCGCGACATCCACCAGTCCCCCGCCGATGTCGCCTCCTGGCTCACCGAAGGCGCCCGGCGCCTCGCGGACACGCTGCGCACCGCGGGCCCCGATATCCGGATCTGGACCCCGCTCCCCTCCGGCTCCCCACGCTTCTTCGCCCGCCGCATGGCCCACGAGACAGTCATGCACCGAGCCGATGTGACACTCGCCCTCGGCGGTGACTTCACCGTCGACCAGCGCATCGCCCTCGACACCCTCGACGAGTGGATGGAACTCGGCTCCCTGCCCGAGATGTTCGACTTCCACCCCGACCGCCGCACACTCCTCGGCCCCGGCCGCACCCTCCACTTCCACGCCACGGACACCCCACCGGAAGCATCCGCCGACTGGATCGTGGACCTCACCGGCGACACCCTGGCCTGGCGCCGCGCCCAGGAACCGGCCGCCGTCTCCGTCCGCGCCCCCCTGACGGACCTCTTGCTCCTCATCTACGGCCGCACCCCCGCCGACGGCGGCACCTTCGACATCACCGGCGACGCGGAGCTGCTGGAGTTCTGGCTGGCACGGGTGCTGTTCGGGTGAGCGGGAGCGTTCGTGGGGGGGCGGAGAAGAACCAACCGGGCCGCCACGGCGTGAGCTAGGTTGACCGTCACCCACAAGAACCAGCCCCGAGGAGCCAGCACCATGACCGATTCCGACCGTCCGGGCAGCACTCCCGGCCTGCCCCCCACGCCGCCGCCGCTCCCTCCGCGGACCGGCCCGCAGCCCGTTCCGACGAACGAGGCCGAGGCGCTGGAGATCGGCCGGAATCACTTCCCCGAGGTCGGCTCACCGGGCGGACCGGTTGCGCTGTACGTCCATGAATTCGACATCGGCTACCTGATCCACGCGGGCTGGCCGCCCGCCGAGGACCCCACCGCCCCTCCCGCGGACCCCGGTGGAAGCAATGTCGTGATCTCCAAGATCGACGGCGAAGTGACCTCCCTGCCCAACTTCCCGCCCGAGTCGGCCGTCGAGCTCTACCACGACCTCCGGAACCGAAGCGCCAACTGAGCCCCGGCCGAAGCTCCCCCGCTACGTGGATGGGGACCCACCACTGCATCTGGCGGGCTGTCAACACGAGGAGCTAAGCTTTGGCTTGAATCTTTCATTGGCTAGCCATTACCAACACGGGGGACGTTGTGGCCGGAGCTGGCGGATTCCAGACCGATGTGGAAAGCCTCAAGGCTGAGGGAACGAACTTCGTCAAGCTCGGCGAGGACTTCTACTCCTCGGTGGCGCGGCTGATGGACGGCCTGCACGCGCTGGGGGCGGGGCCGCCCAGCAACGGGCAGGAAGCGGCGCCGCCGGAGAAGTCGTTCGGCCAGCAGTTCATGAGCGGTCTGACGACGTTCGACAGCAAGGACGGCGCCCCGCCGTGGGGGGATGACGACCTCGGCGAGAAGTTCGGCGTCGTCTACGAGGGTGTGCGCGACGGCATGAACGAGTCGATGGGCCACCTCTCCTCGAAGCTCCAGGAGATCGGCAAGGCGTTGACGTCGATGTCCAGGAACCACGCGGAGAACGAGGACTTCAACGACTCGCTCATGAAGCAGCACGTCGACAACCCGCAGGCCTGGCAGGACCCGACGGCCCAGGACGAGGTCGTCCGTACGTCGTGGCGACCCGCACAGCACTGATTCCGCCTGCCGGCTGCGAAGCCTCTGACGCGGTGGCCGCTCTGCGCGCACCGCATCCGCCACACGCCTGAATGCACGTTTTCCACGGGGGAGCTCCATCGTGTCTGTCATGCTGCCGGATCCTCTTGAGTGGGTCCTGGAGATGCTCGGCTTCAACTGGCCGACCGCAGACGAGGACAAACTGATCGAATGCGCCCAGGTCTGGCGGACATTCGCGGCGGAGGTCGAAGGACACCAGTCCCGCGGCAACACCTACGCGAGCAATGTGCTCGGGGAGAACTCCGGCGACGCCATCGAGGGCTTCAGCAAGGCCTGGGAGAAGTTCTCCGGCGGCTCGGGGTACTTCCACGATGCCGCGCAGGCGGCCGAGGTCCTCGCCTTCACCTTCGAGGCCGCCGCCACGCTGGTCATCGGCATGAAGATCGCCGTGATCGTCCAATTGGCGATCCTGGCCGCCGAAATCATCGCGGCGCAGGCCGCGGCCCCGTTCACGCTCGGCTTGTCCGAGATCGGTGGCGCGGCCGCCACGCTCGCGACCCGTGAGATGGTCCGCAAGATCCTCAAGGAAGTCGCCAAGCAGGTCCTCGACGCGATCATGGAGGCCGCCAAGGAGCCGGTGATCTCCGCGCTGGAGGCCATGGCCTCCGACCTCATCGCGCAGACCGTCAACCAGAACTTCGGCGCCCAGAACGGTTACAACGTCGGACGGACCCTCAAGGAGGGCCAGAGCGCCGCCACCGACGCCATCAAGAACACCGGCGAATCCCTCGGCGAGAGCCTGCGCGACGGCGCCGGCCACCGCGCGGGCCACCACGCCCGCGGCGGGCTGGACCACGCGGCCGGGCGCGGCGGCGAACACGGGGACGGCGGCGAGGACAGCGGCGGCTCCAGCAGCTCGGACAGCGGTTCCGGCAGCAACTCCGGCAGTGGCTCGCGCAGCGGCAGCGGGGACGGCGGCGGGTCAGGGTCCGGCGACGGTTCGGGGTCCGGCGACGGTTCGGGCAGCGGGTCGTCGTCCGACGGCGGCTCCGGGAGCAACTCGGCCAGTGGGTCGGGCTCCAACGGCGGCTCCGGGGACAGCTCGGGCAGCGGCTCCGACGGCGGCGGTTCCTCCAGCACCTCCAACGACTCCAGCGGCGGCAGCGGCAACCGCGGAGGCTCGGACGGCGGCGGGTCCGCCACCCACAGCCCCCGCGCCTCGGACAACGCGGGCGCGGGGACCAACCCGTCCTCCTCCGACAGCTCCTCCCACGGCTCCGACCCTGCGCACCGCGTCCCCGATGCGCAGCCCCTGCCGCCCCCGGCGCAGCGCTCCCCCTTCGACGAGGGCTTCCAGGGCGGCAACGACAGCCCCTACGCGGGCTCCCCCACCCACGATGCCGGGCACACCCCGGACAGCGGACCCACCCCCGACTCGGGCCCCACGCCTGACGCCTCCCGCCCGGACTCGGACACACCGAGCACCCAGCCGACGCCCGACCACACCACCCCGGACGCGGCCCGCCCCGACCCCGATGCGGTCAGCACCCAACCCGCGCCCGACCACACCCCCGACGCGGCCCGCCCGGACGCGGATTCCGTCAGCACCCAGCCCGCCCGGGACAACACCCCTGACTTCGCCCGCCCGGACGCGGACGGCTTCAGCACCCAGCCGACGCCCGACCACACGCCCGAGGCAGCGCGCCCCGACGCGGACGCGGTCAGCACCCAACCGGCCCACGACAACTCCCCGGACGGGGCCCGCCCCGCCCCCGCGCCGGACCACTCCCCCCAGCAGGGCAGTCCGTCCCACCCCGACGCACCCCAGGCGGACGGCCCTTCCCACCCCGACGCCTCCCAGCCGTCTCCGGCCCCCGCACCGCCCTTGGATCCCGTAGCGGGCAACCCGCCCTCCTACGGCGACAGCCCGCAGGGCTCCCACGACGGAACCGGCAACGGCAACGGCGCTCACAACGGGGACGCCTCCACCACCGGTGGCGGCCGCCCCTCGATGCCGCACGTCGGCGCCCCGCCCCAGGGCGCCCCCGTACAGCACACGCCGTCGACCGGCCAGCCCATCCAGCAGCGTGACCCGGCGCCCGGCGACCCCATGCCCACCGTGGACGACGCCGACGACACCACCGTCACCACCCAGTCCGCGGGCACGGCGACCCTGCCCCCGCCCACCCAGCACGCCCCCGACGCCGGCGCGTCCGCCACCCCCGCGCCCCAGCAGTCCCAGCCCAACAACCCCCAGGCCAACGGGCCGATGATGATGGGCGCCGTGCCGCCCCAGGGCGGTCCCGGCGCCACCGCGCCCCGCGGCGGGACGACGCCGCCCGCCGGTAACGGCAACGCGTCCGCCCGCCCCACCAACCGCCGCCCCGACGGTTCCCAGGCGATCCGCGACGTCACCCAGCAGCCCACCCCGGACCGCCCCGCCTACAACCCGCGTCTCGACGGCCCCCGCAGGGAACAGACCTCGGCCCCGTACAACCCCCGTCTGGACGGCCCCCGCCGCGACGCCCCCGGCACACCTCCCGGCGACAACCGCCGCCCCGACGGCTCGCAGGTCGTCCACGACCACACCCAGCAGCCGACCCCCGAGCGCCCCCCGCACAACCCCCGCCTCGACGGGCCCCTCCGCGACACCGACTCCCACCCCGACAACACCGGTCCCACCCGCCCGGACACCCCGGGTCAGGGCGACGGCCGACAGCAGCACCCCCAGCAGGACCGGCCGGCCTCGCACCAGGAGGGCACCCGTCCGGACGGGACACGGCCCGAGGGCCCCCGCCCGGAGGGAACGCGTCCCGACGGCAACCGGCCCGACAGCACGCGCCCCGACGGCTCCGGCCCCGATGCCACCCGGCCCGATTCGACACGTCCCGATTCGACACACCCTGATACGCCCCGTCCCGACGGCAACCGCCCTGACGGAACCCGGCCCGACGGCGCCCGCCCGGTCACTCCCCGCCCGGACGCCACGCAGCAGCCTCGACCCGCCCGTTCGGATCGCGCCCAGGACGACGGTCCCGAGCAGGCCCCGTCGCGCCCTGCTGCCCAGGCTCCCGGGGCGCCGAACCCCCATCTCCCGCACCAGAACCCACAGCCGCAGCAGCAGCCGACTCCTCAACAGCAGCCACAGCACCAGTCGCAACCCACGCTCCAGAGCACCACGCCCACCCAGCAGCAGAACCCTCAGCAGCAGAACCCCCAACAGCACCAGCCACAGAATCAACAGCAGCAACAGCAACAGCCCGCACCGCACCAGCAGCAGGCTCCGCCCCAGTCGGCTCCCCACCAGCAGCACGCGCCACAGCACCAGAGCCCCGGCCAGCCCCAGCCCACTCCGGACCAGCACCAGCCGCCGGTCGCGCAGCCCTCGAACCTGCGGAGCCACACCGACGTGCGGGTCGGTCTCAACATCCAGCCCAGCGGCCTGTACTCGCCGTTCCCGCACGACCAGCAGGCGCTGGTGGCGAGCTTCCCGCGCAACCCGGACGGCACTCCGCGGGCTTTCAACGACCCGTTCCAGCCCTGGGCCCAGCTTCAGAACGACGGCGGCCCCACCGTCCTCGGCCGCTCCAACAACTGCGCCGACTGCACCCGCTCCTTCATGGAGTCCTGGTACGGCAACCCGCAGGTGTCCGCCGTCCGCACCTACGATCCGGACGGCAAGGGCGGCATCGACCGCGCGTCCGGGGAGCACGACGGCACCCGCAACATCGAGGAGTACACGGGAGCCAAGTTCCGTAACTCCGGGCCGAATTCCCAGGACGGCTACACCCGAATAGCCGACGACCTCCGCGCGGCGGGGCCCGGCGCGGCCGCAGCGGTGCTGGTCACCTGGCCGGACAGGCCCGACGGCAGCTCCGGCGGCGCGCACGTCTTCAATGCCGTCAACCACGACGGCACTGTGGTCTGGGTCGACAGCCAGACCGGCAAGGTCAGCGACCAGCCCATCAACACCCAGGCCAAGGGTGTCTGGCACCTCGTTCTGGACGCCAACCGCCAGCCGTTCGACCCTGCCACGGCCCAGAGCCAGACCCCGCAGCAGCAGAACCCGCAGAACCAGCAAAACCAGGCCCAGCCCCAGCAGAACCAGCAGCAAGCCCAGCAACAGGCACAGCAACAGGCCCAAGCCCAAGCTCAGCAGCAGGCCCAGGCACAGGCGCAGGCCCAGCAACAGGCTCAGCAGCAAGCCCAGGCCCAGGCGCAGGCCCAGCAACAGGCTCAGCAGCAGGCCCAGGCCCAGCAGAACCAGCAACAGGCTCAAGCCCAGGCACAGGCACAACAGCAGGCCCAAGCGCAGGCACAGGCACAGGCACAGGCACAGGCACAGGCACAGGCACAACAGCAGGCCCAAGCGCAGGCACAGGCACAGGCTCAACAGCAGCCCAACCCGTACGCACAACAGCAGCCCGGCCCGTACGCACAACAGTCGCCGCAGCAGCAGCCCCACCCGCAGCAACAGCCGAACCCCTACACGCAGCCGCAGCACCAGCCCGGCCCGCACGCTCAGCCCCACCAACAGCAGAACCCGTACGCCCAGCAGCCGCATCAGCCACAGCCCAACCCGCAACAGCAGCCGGGTCCGTACGCACAACAGCAGCCCCACACACAGCAGCCTGGTCCCTATCAGCAGCCGCACCAACAGCAGCAGCAGCCCGGGCCGTACCAGCAACCCCAGCAGCAGCAGCCAGGCCCCTACGCCCAGCAGCCGCACCAACAGCCCAACCCGTACCAGCAGCAGCCGCAGCCGCAGCCGCAGCCGCAGCAGCCGAACCCGTACACCCCGCAGCAGTCCCAGCCGAACCCATACACCCAGCAGCAGCAACCGCAACCGCAACCGCAACAACCTGGGCCCTACCAGCAACCCCAGCAACAGCAGCCGGGGCCGTACGCCCAGCCACAGCCGCACCAGCAGCAGAACCCGTACACCCAGCAACCGCAGCAGCAACAACCCGGCCCCTACGCCCAGCCGCATCAGCAACAGCCGGGCCCGTACACGCAACAGCCCTACCAACAACCCCAGAACCACAACCCGTATCAGCAGCAACCTCAGCCGCAGGCCCCGTACACCCCACAGCAACCTCAGCCGCCTCACCCGTCCGCAGCGGCCACCACCGCTGACGGTGCCTCGCCCAGCCCGTCCGCCACGCCCCCGGCCCAGCGCACCGGGCCGGACGCGAACGGCACCACCCCGCCCGGCGACCCGGATCGGCGTGACCAGCCCCGGACGGCAACGGACGACCGGCCCGCCGGCCGGCCGGGCGCGCCTCGTCACCCGGGTTCCGACGACGGGAACGCGCAGCCGTACGACGCTGACGCACCGCACGATCAGGACACCGGCGATCCCTCCACGGACCCCGGGGAGCAGAGCGACAACCCTCTCTCCGAGGAGTCACCCGAGGATCACCACGACGAGTACTACGCCCCGAGCTTCGACGATCTCCGCAACGAGCTCCTGGAGGGGGACGGTGGACTCCTCCCACCCGACCCCCACGACCAGCAGGCGCTCGAGGACGCGATACCGCGTGACGAGGACGGCTACTTCGAGCGGTTCCCCGACCCGTACGGCACCTGGGCCGACCTCCAGAACGACGGCGGCATCAACGAACCGGGCCGGGACGACAACTGCGCCGACTGCGGCCGGTCGTTCCTGGAGACCTGGTACGGAAATCCGCAGGTTTCCGCGCCGCGGATGGAAGACGGCGGCTTCGGCGAGAGGGGCGGCGAGGACAACATCGAGCGATGGCTCGGTACGGAGTTCCAGGAGGCGGGCGAGGGCGCCGATGCGTACCTGAACATCGCCGAGGAGCTTCGGCAGGCCGGACACGGCGCGGCATCCATCGTCTGGGTCGGCTATCTCAACGACGACGGAAGCCCCGGCACCTCCCACATCTTCAATGCGGTCAACTACAACGGGACCGTCGTGTGGGTGGACACCCAGTCGCGAGAGGTGATGAGCCGCCCGATCAACACCGCGTACGCGGGCCCGGTCCTGCACATCTCGCTGGATGCCGACGCAAGGCCGCTGCACGCGCCGAGCACGCCCGAGGCCGAGGGACATCCTTCGGACGACGACGCCACCTACTCCGACCCCGGCGGCCGACGAGACCAGCCTCACGACACGAACCCCTCCGGCGAAGGCGATGCCCCCGCCGAACACCCGCCCGCGGAGGCACAGTCGGAACCGGCCTCGGAGTCGGACCCGGACCGGGACCCGGCCTCGGACCCGGAGCCGAACCCGGCCTCGGACCCGGCCTCGGCCCCGGAGTCGCACCCGGACTCCGAGCCGGCGCACTCCGCCGCGGACACGCGTCCCCGGACGGACCCCGGCGGCATCCTCGACCCCGACCCGGCGCAGCAGCAGGATCTGGAGAACAGTGTTCCGCGCACCCCGGACGGCGTCGCCCAGCCCCACCCGGACCCGAACGAGGGGAACTGGACCGACTTCATCAACCAGCCCGGTGCGGACACTCCGGGCCGCAGCAACAACTGCGTCGACGTAGCCCTGTCCACTGCGGACACCTACGCCGGCACCCCCACCGCGGCGGGCGCTCGCACCCCCGACGGCACTCCGGACGGTGTGACGTCCGACCGTGGCGAAGCGGGCGGCCGGGACCGGATGGAGAACGCGCTCGGCGCTCGCTTCACCGACTTCGGCAATGGCCGGCGGGCCTTCGACGGCATCGAGAGCACCCTCCGCGATGCCGGTCACGGCTCCCAGGCCGTGATCGTGACGCAGGGGGCCGACGGCCGTGCGCACGCCTGGAACGTCGTCAACCACCACGACCGGATCACCTACATCGACGCCCAGACGGGGCGCCGCAGCGACACACCGCTCCACAGCGGCGATCACGGCGTCTTCGCGGTGCCTCTCGACGCCGCCCGGCGCCCCCTTGCCGACTCCCGCCCCACCTCCTCGGGCCCCCACCCGGCCGCTACGCCCGCCCGTCCGCACCACAACGCCGGCACCCGCCCCGCGGCACACACCGCGCCGCCCGGCAGCAGACCCGCAGCGTCCGCTCCGCCGTCCGTCAGCACTCGCCGCCCCAGTGCCAACCCTGCCGGGGCCCCGGCAAGCCTCATCCCGCACCCCGATGATGCGCATCCCCGGCTGGAACGTGAGGGTCCGCAACACCTCCGCAGCGGCCTGCCCGCCGATGCGGCACAGCAACGGGTGCGTGAGAGCAACCCTGTCTTCCGTCTCGTCCCCGGAGCCGTCGACCAGCAGTTGAGCGACTGGGCCAAGGGCGGTCAACTCGCTCATGTCCTGCGTGTGGCCACCGGGCAGGATTCCGATCCGCACGCCGCCGCACACAAGCCGACGACATTCACCACCGACGGCCTCAACAAGGCCCTCCCGGGATTCGCCGATTTGAACCGCGGCGAGAAGATGATGGTCATCTCGACGCTGGCTCGCCTCAGTCATACGGCTCACGAGCAGTACGGCGTGAACGGGAATCCCATCGATACCGGGAAAGAATCCGAAGGCGCCCTCAAGCACAAGGAAATCGGCGTCAAGGCCAAGAAGCTCATGGACAAACTGGGGCTCAAACATCTCGGCGACGCCGGGCACATCCCCGATCTGAGCAACCGGAACTACGCCGTCATCGAGCTGGATGGCCCGCACGGCATCGAGTACGTGGTGGACTCTTCGTACCCGAACAAAAAGGGAGTCGGCGGAAAGCACTCCGAACGCCACCTCTACGACTGGATCGCCGAGGTCAACGAGGCGAGCGGCCCCCATTACAAGATTTCCGCCCTGTACACCGAGCGGGAGCCGTGCGGCGACAAGAAGGGCGGCCTCAGCAGTTCCAACTGCTCGGATCTGCTGAGCAAGGAACTGGCCGGCGTGCCCATCTACTACAGCACCACCTACCGCGCCGATCAGGCCCAGGAAGCCAACAGAAGCAACCGCAGGGAGGCTTTGTACGCGGCCCGGCGCGCAAAGCTGGGACTGGAGCCGAACCAGGCCCTGCCCGAAGAGGCGAAGAAGAAGATTAATTCTCAGGTAAGGCGCGAGTTCCCGAAGACCGACGCCGAAAAAGAGCGCGACAAGGAAATGAACGATCACGTCAAGAAGGTGGAATCCCTGTGGTCCCTCATAGGGCACCAGCTGTAGAGTTCGACGGAACGAGAAATCTCTCCCACGAAAGTCAGTGATGACGTCCGACATCCCGCATCCGGAGCGAACGACACCCGACCGGGCCGTGACCGGCCTTGTCGACTGGTGGAGGCACGGCGCTCAGCGCGTGGCGGAGGTGACCGGTCCGCCGGCCTGCGGCCGCACCCAGGTGCTGACGGAGGTCGCTGCCGCGGTGCCCGGGGCGGTGACCGTGGATGCCACCGATCTGACCGCCGAGGAGATCGTCGACCGGATCGTGGCCTCCGCCGGCGTGGAACTGCCCTTGGAGCGACGTGCCGGATGGGCCGACTCCCTGGCGGATTCCGCGGTGCGCGAGAGTCTCGTCGTCCTCACCAACGTCCAGCGCGCGGGCCGTACCCGCCGCTCGCCGCAGCCCGACCGGATCGTCCGCCTCATGGCCTCCGACCTGGCCGTGGGGGCGCGGACGAAGGTCCTCGTCGAAAGGTCCCAGGACGACGACAGGTTGGCGCACGACCGCCTGGTCGTCACCCTTGCCGCACCGCCGTCCGAAGCCGCCTCGGCCGGCATCCCGCCGGGCGGCCGCGGCGCGGACGCGGTGGGGAGCACGGCACTTCGAGCCCTCGCCCTGGCGGAAGTCCGGCACACTCCGCTCGCCGTATGGGAGGAGCTGACGCGCGCTCTCGGCGCCTACGAGGGACAGCACGTCGACACGGACGGCCTGTTGGAGGACGGGGCGCATCTCGTCGCCCTCGCCGAGGACGGCACGGTCTCGTTCCGCGACGAACGGGTCGCCGAGGCGGCGCGCCGCACCGTCCCGTCCGACGCGCTCACGGCCGTGAACCGCCGGCTCGTCGAGTGGCTGCGGAACTGGGCAGCCGGACGGCCAGCGCCACAGGGCTGGGCTTCGACGGACGCCGTCGGCCGGTACGCGGCCCATGGACTGGCGATGCACGCTGTCCAAGCCGGAGTCTTCGACGAAGTGCAGCGGGACGGACGGCTGGTGGCGCACCTCTCGCAGGTCGCCCTCATCGACGCCGCCCACAGTCAGGATCCGGACTGGATCGATCCCGACACCCTCGCCGCCGATGCCGCGAACCTCTGGCTGAGCGGAGTCGATTCCCTCCCGCAGCACGAATGGGCGTCCTGGCTGCACCTCACGAGCACGGTCCGCGGCGACGAGGAGACCGCTGCCGCGATCGAGCGCTCAGGCGTAGCACTGCCCTGGCGGGTGCGCTGGGCACACTGGCGGCCGCCGGGCGGAATGGGCGCCCCGTACGTGCAGCCCGGTCCGCTCACCCAGCCGGCGGTTGTACCGGAAGGTGCATGGCCGGGCCGGACCGCCGTGACGGCCAGGGGGCTGTGGGACGACCGCTTCCGGGTGTGGGATGCGGAGTCGGGCGAGGCGCTCGCCGGTCCCTGGCAAGGCGAGCTCCCCACAGCGGGGCAACGGGAGCCGCTCTGGCGTCCGGACGAGGACAGCGGTGTCACTCCCGATTGGGCCGATCTCCTCGAACACGTCGAGGAGCCGGCCTTCCTCACCGGCCGGCTCGGCTTCGAGAACGTCACCGTGGTGACCGGCTCGGGAGGGGTGTTCGCCGTTGAGCCGACGACACCGGACGCCTTCGAGGGCCTCCACCGGGTGCACGGCGAGCCCCTGCTCAAGGACGCCGGATATCTCTGCGCCGTCAGCAAGAAGGCCTCGGACGGTAGTGGGCTCTTCTGGCCCGAATTGTTCGAGCCGCAGTCCGTACGACGCTGCGCCGCCGATGCGCTCCCCGACGATCCGGCCGACGCAGAGGCTCTCCGCCTCCTCCAGGAGGTGGGGCTGCCCGCATTCGACGGCGCGGCGATGGGCCTGCTCGCGCTCGACGAGGATCCCGCACTCACCGCGCTGGGCACGGGCGACGACGACGTCCTGTCGTGGGATCCGCCAGGGCCCTACTACCGGATCGGCATGTGGAGGGGGCGGGACATCGCCGTCCATGGCTCCAGCGGGCAGGTCCACTTGCTGCCGGCAGACCCCGAGGACGACGAAGAGCCCGCTCTGATCGCCGGCAGCCTCCGCACCTTCATCGATCTGCTCCAGACGTATCTCTCGGGTCGGTGCATGCTCGCCATGGCCGGCGGCCGGATCGAGCTGGAGGCGATCAGAGAAGATATGGAGATCACGCTGTCGAGCATCGATGAACCCGGAACGGATTCGGGCGTCTGGAGTGTTGACCTTGAAGAGGACTACTGACCGGGACGGTGAGGTAACCCCATGACGCCATCCAATCCCCCAGGCCCCGAACAGCCCGCCCGCCCGGCGCCGGCCAGCGCCGAGGAAGCCGTGGAGATCGCCCGCACGCAGTACTCGCCCGTATGGCCTGACGGCACCCCGGCCCCGCTCAAGGTCAGCGAGTTCGACATCGGATATGTCGTCTACGCCGAGCTCCCGCCCCACCCCGCGACCACCCCGTCGGGAAAGCGCAACCGGCCCAGGAGCCCCGGCGGTTCCTGCGTCGTGGTCACCAAGGACACCGGCGAGGTCTGCCGCGTCCCACAGCGGCCGCTGCCCGACTCGATCGCCCTTTTCCGCAAGTTCTACCGGCCGGACACGCTGTGAGACGGGCGGGAAAATGACAGTGGCGGGATGAGTGTGCCCGCGAGTGGAGCCTCATCCCGCCCCCCGCCCGAGGCCCACCGGTGAACAGGAGATACCTCGCCATGCCGCAGGACCGCCCCACCCCGCCGACCACCCCCGAGGAAGCGCTCGCCCTCGTCCGTAGCCGCTACGCCGAGCCGAAGCTCCCGGACGGCTCCCCCGCCCCCCTGCACGTCCACGAATTCGACATCGGCTACCTCGTGTACGCCACCTTCCCCCGTACACCGGACGCATCCGGCGCGCCCCAGCCGGCCCAGCCCGGCGGGTCGAAGATCATCGTGGCCAAGGACACCGGCGAGACCGTCACCGTGCCCAACTTCCCCACCGAGGCGGCCATCGCGCTGTACCGCAAACAGCGCCAGGCCAACGCGTAGCGGGAGGAGTCCTGTTGCCGCACCGGAGTGACCCTGCGCATCGACGATGAGGACTCATACCGCGACGACGATATGCGCGTCCACCACGAGGACGAGCCCTTCACCGGCGAAGTCGTCCACCGGGATGCCGACGGCCGGGTGAGCGCCCTCATTTCCTACGTCGAGGGAGTGCCCTCCGGGCCGCAGACCGAGTGGTATTCCGACGGGTCGAAGAGGAACGAAGGCCAGACCCGGTGGGGTCTCGCCGTCGGGGACTGGCGCCGATGGCACCCGAACGGCCGGCTGGCGGAGCATTCCGTTTTCAGTCCGCAGGGCCGGCGAACACGGCGCCGGCGTTGGGATCAGGACGGCAACCTCACGGAGGACAGGTCGTTCACCACCTGACCCGCTCTTCGCTCTGCGAAGCGGCCCGGCCCCGTCCCCTCACGTCACCTCGTCCGCCAGCAGATCCATCAGCAACCCGTCCGCCCAGCCGCCCGTGCGGTAGTCGCGGCCGTACGCGCGCATGATGCCCACGGGCTTGAAGCCGACCTTGCGGTAGCTGCGGATGGCGGCGGTGTTGGCGGCGGCCGGGTCGATGGTCAGGCGGTGGTGGCCGCGCTCGCGGATCAGCCAGCGGGCCAGGGTGCGTACGGCGTCCGTGCCGAGGCCCTGGCCGTGTCGCTGTGCGGTGAGGAAGATGTCGATGGTGGCGTGACGGAACTCGGGGTGGGTCTCCTCGTCGAACTGGATCGCCCCGATGACCTCACCGTCGGCGACGACGGCGAGCATCTCCCGGTAGTCGTCCGGCACCGACCACCAGGCCGCGACCTCCGGCTCCCGGACGATACGGCCGAGCGTCTCGATATCGCCGTCCGCTGTCGGCCGGAGGACGACCGAGGCTCCCTGAAGCGCGACTCCCTGAGGCGGGTTCATGCTCGCATTGTCCTGCGTACCGCGTGGGCGGGGACGAGGATGAGCCACCGCTGAAGCACGGGGGCGGCTGCCGGTTGCTGTCGCACGTGGGCGCGCGCCGGCAGCCCGGGCCTCCCGGGCGGCCCCGTTTCGTGCGGATGCCCTGCGCGCTTCACAGTCGTGCGGCAGAGTGGACGGTCGCACCGTCGGTGATCGACGATCACCGGAAGGTTACGAGCGCAGGGGGCGACGTGCCATGGCGGAGATCGACAGGCGGCGGCTGTTGGCGGCCGGCGGCGGGGTGGCCCTTGCCGCGGGGCTGGCGGCGGCGTGCGGGTCCAACACCGGCCGCGGGGGCGGTGGTTCGGGTCCGGGAATCAGTCAGTGGTACCACCAGTACGGGGAGCCGGGGACCCAGCAGGCCGTGAAGCGGTACGCCGCCGCGTACACGAAGGCGGACGTCTCGGTGCAGTGGCGGCCGGGGGATTACGACCGGCAGACGGCGGCCGCGCTGCTCACCGACTCGGGGCCGGACGTCTTCGAGGTCAACGGACCGCTGCTGGACCAGATCCAGGGCGGGCAGGTCGTCGATCTGACCGCCGAGATCGAGCCGGTGAGGGACGACTTCCACCAGGCCGTACTGGCGCCGAAGATCTGGCAGGACAAGATCTGGGGCATCCCGCAGGCCGTGGACATGCAGGTGCTCTATTACCGCAAGAGTCTGCTGAAGAAGGCCGGGGTCCAGCCGCCGCGGACGCTCGACGAGCTGGTGGACGGGGCGAAGAAGCTCAGCGACAAGCAGACCAAGGGACTCTTCCTGGGCAATGACGGCGGGGCCGGAGTGCTCGGCGGAACGCCGTTGTTCGCCGCCGGGCTGAGCCTGATCAGTGCGGACGGCAAGGTCGGGTTCGACGATCCGGCGGCGGCTCGTGCGCTCGGGAAGATCCGGCAGCTGTACGCGGACAAGTCGCTGCTGCTCGGTGCGCCCACGGACTGGTCCGATCCGGCCGCGTTCCTCCAGGGGCTGACCGCGATGCAGTGGTCGGGGCTGTGGGCGCTGCCGCAGATCAAGAAGGCGCTGGGGGACGACTTCGGGGTGCTGCCGTTCCCGGAGGACGGAAGTGGAGGGAAGCCTTCCGTTCCGGTGGGCGCCTACGGCTCCGCGGTGAGTGCGCGCAGCAAGCGGACGGCGGAGGCGAAGGCGTTCGCCACGTGGCTGTGGGTGGACCGCACCGACTTCCAGCAGGACTTCGCGCTGTCGTACGGGTTCCACATCCCGGCCCGGATCTCCCTGGCGAAGAAGGCCCGGCAGCTGCAGAGCGGGCCGGCGGCGGACGCGGTCCGGTTCGCGACCGAACACGGATATGCCGAGCCGCTGTTGTGGACGACCCCGGACCGTACCGCCTATCAGGACGCGCTGAGCCGGATCATCAAGGGCGGCGCCAACCCGGAGAGCGAGCTGAAGGCCGTGGTGCGCAAGGTCGAGGCCGATCTGCGGCGGGTCAAGAAGAAATGACGGCGGGCCGGACCGAAGAGGCGGTCACCGATGTACCGGCCCCGCGGGCCGCAGTGGCGCCGGGCGCCGAGCCCCGCTCGCTCGGCGCCCGGCTGCTCGGCCCACAGCGGCGGAATCTCTGGTTCTGGCTCTTCGTCGGGCCGTTCGCGATCGGGCTGGGGCTGTTCACCTACGTGCCGTTGGTGTGGAGCGTCTACCTGAGCTTCTTCGACGCGCACAACACCGTGAGTCCGGCCGGCTCGGACTTCGTCGGGCTGGGCAACTACGGCGCGATGCTGAGCGATCCGGCATTCCTCGGCAGCCTGGGCACCTTTCTGCTGTTCACGGCGTTCATCGTGCCGGCGACCTATGCGCTGTCGCTCGCGCTCGCGCTGATGGTCAACCGGCTGCGCTTCGCCCAGGCGTTCTTCCGGTCGGTGTTCTTCCTGCCGACGGCCTGCTCGTATGTCGTCGCGGCGGTGATCTGGAAGCTGTCGATCTTCAACGGGGTGCGGTTCGGGCTGGCCAACACCGTGCTGGGGTGGTTCGGCGCGGAGCAGACCGCCTGGCTGTCGACGACCGATCCGCCCTGGTACTGGCTGGTCATCGTGACCGTACGGCTGTGGCTGCAGGCCGGGTTCTACATGATCCTCTTCCTGGCCGGGCTGCAGCGGATCTCGCCGCAGTTGTACGAGGCGGCGGCGGTGGACGGCGCGCGGCCCGGCTGGCAGGTCTTCCGGCACATCACCTTTCCGCAGTTGCGCGCCACCTCGGTGGCAGTGGTGCTGCTGTTGGTGATCAACGCGTTCCAGGCGTTCGACGAGTTCTACAACCTGCTGAGCGACGCGCGCGGCTATCCGCCCTACGCCCGGCCGCCGTTGGTCTACCTGTACTACACGGCGCTCGGACGGGACCAGAACCTCGGACTGGGCAGCGCGGGTGCGGTGATCCTGGCGCTGATCATCGCGGTGGCGACGGTCGTCCAGGCCCGCTGGTTCGGCCTCGGCCGCAAGGAGGAGTGAGCACCGATGCATGATGCGCTGACCAGAGCCGGGCGCGCGCTGCGGCTCGTCTTCCTGATCGCCCTCGCGCTGCTGTTCCTGATCCCCTTCTACCTGCTGGTGCGGAACGGGCTGGCGACCGAGCGGGACATCACGGCGCCCGGCTGGACGTTCTTCCCGCACACGCTGCAGTGGTCGAACCTGACCGAGGTCTTCCGGGACCCGAACCTCCCCCTGGGGCGGGCGCTGCTCAACTCCACGCTGATCGCGGTCTCGACGACCCTCGGTACGGTGCTGCTGGCCTCCCTCGCGGGATACGGCCTGGCCCGGATCCCCTACCGGCGGGCCAATCTCGTCTTCTACGCGATCCTGGGGACGCTGATGGTCCCGGCGGCCGTGACGTTCGTGCCGAGCTTCGTGCTGGTGTCGACGCTCGGCTGGATCTCCACGCTGCGGGGGCTGGTCGTGCCGACGCTGTTCAGCGCGTTCGCCTGCTTCATCTTCCGGCAGTACTTTCTGGGCTTCCCCAAGGAGCTGGAGGACGCGGCACGGGTCGACGGGCTCGGCTACTGGCGGACGTACTGGCGGATCGTGGTGCCCAACGCCCGGCCGGTCTTCGCCGCCGTCGGCACCATCGTCTTCATCGGCGCCTGGAACGCGTTCCTGTGGCCGCTGGTGATCGGGCAGGACCGGGAGGCCTGGACGGTGCAGGTGGCGCTGTCGACGTTCACCACCGCGCAGAACCTCAATCTGCACGAGCTGTTCGTGGCCGCGGCGGTCTCGATCGCCCCGTTGGTGGTGGTCTTCCTGCTGCTCCAGCGGTACATCGTCGCGGGCGTGGAGCGCAGCGGAATCGACGACTGACGGATTGAGGACACCCGCCCGAGGGAGTACGGTGCGTGGCATGAGCACGCACCCGACCGCCCGTGAGGTGGCACCGCGCGACCGCGGTCCCCACGGCGAGTGCGCGCCCCGCGGCCTGAGCTTCCTGCGCCGCCGCGGCCGGGTGGGGTCTCCCCCGGTCTGCTGTCCCTGTACGTCCTGACGGCTTCACGCGCCGACGTCCGACGTCGACGGCCAACGTTCCCCGGCCGTGTCCCCCGTGGCCGCACGACGCGCTCCGCCCGCACTGTGCATGGCTTCCCGCGCGCACTCTCCCTCCCCTCGCTCCCCTACGCCCTTCTCCGCCGCTCCCCTTCAGGAGGACCAGTTGACGACCCTCGCCGACTCCCCGGCTCCCCTCGCCCCCGCCCTGCGCCCCCACCGCATCCCCGCCGACGGCCTGTACGAAGGTCACCGCGTCCTGCGCCGGACTCCCGAAGGCTGGGACGACCGGCCGTACGAGCGCTTCGAGATCGTGCCGCAGGCGGCCACCATCGGGGCCGAAATCCGTGGGCTGGACCTGTCCCGCCCGCTGTCCGACGGCCTGCGCGCGGAGCTGAACCGGGCGTTGCTGGAGTGGAAGGTGCTGTTCTTCCGCGGGCAGCATCTGAGCTCCGCGGCACAGCGCGAATTCGCTCGTAATTGGGGTGAGCTGGAGAGCAACCCGTTGCTGGCGCGGGGCGATTCGAAGGATGTGGTGCGGTTCGACAAGGCGGCCGGCGGGGTCCCGACGTTCGAGAACGTATGGCACACGGATGTCACGTTCCTGGAACGGCCCGCGCTGGGTGCGGTGTTGCAACTGCGGGAGGTCCCGCCCACGGGCGGCGACACGATGTGGGCCGATATGGCGGCGGCATACGACAATTTGCCTCCGGAAATCCGGGCACGGATCAATGACGCGCGGGCGGTGCACGACTATCTCCCGGGTTTCGCGCGCTTCTACTCCGCGGCTCAACTGGCGCCATTTCAGGAGGAGTTCCCTCCGGTTGAGCACCCGGTGGTGCGCCGGCACCCGGAGACCGGGCGGCGGATGCTGTTCGTCAACGCCTCCTTCACCACCCGGATCGTGGGTCTGGAGGAGGCGGAGAGCGACCGGCTGTTGCGGCTGTTGTTCCAGCAGGCGCAGGTGCCGGAGTTTCAGGTGCGGTGGCGCTGGCAGGCGGGGGACCTCGCGTTCTGGGACAACCGCGCCACCCAGCACTACGCGGTGAACGACTACGGGCCGCACCGCCGGGTCGCCGAACGGGTCGCCATCGCGGGCGATCGCCCCTGCTGACGGGCAGCGGCCTCGCACAGCCGGCGGCGCCCGTCAGGAGGACGGACCCGCCGGGCGCCCAGAGCCCCGCGGAGGGCGGCAGGGCGTCCCCGGCGCACGGGCCGAGCAGCCCCACGCCCAGAGCGCCCAGGACGCCCCCGGCGCGCGGCACAGGGTGCCCCACGCGCCCGGAGACGCCCCCGGCGCCGTTCACCTCGGCCGCTCACCCCAGCCGTTCGTACGCCGCCGCCTCCGCCGGACGCGCACCGCGCAGCAGGGCCGCGCCCAGCGGGGTGAGGGTGTGCAGCACCGCGTTGCCCTGCCGCAGGGTGACCAGCAGGCCGGCGTCGCGGAGCACCGTCGCGTGCTGACTGGCCGAGGCCAGCGAGACATCGGCGCGGCGGGCGAGTTCGCTGGTGGTGCAGCCGACGCCGATGCCCTGGAGTATCGCGGAACGGGTCTGGCCGACGAGCCGGCCGAGGGAACGTTCCGGCGGGACCTGCGGGGTGAGCCGCGGTGTGTGGTGTTCCACGGGGTAGACCAGCACGGGCGTGAGGTCCGTGTTGTGGAAGGTGACCGGGGTGCGGCGACAGAAGTACGACGGCAGCAGCAACAGCCCCCGGCCGCCGAGGTGGAGGTCGCGGTCCACCGGATAGTCGGCCTCCAGGACGGGCGGGCGCCAGCGCATCATCGGCGGGAGCGAGGCGAGCAGCCGGTCCGCGCCGCCGTCGAGCAACGCCCTGCCGCGGGCGGCCCGGTCGGCCTCGATACGGCTCTGGACGCGCGGCCAGTGCGGGGCGACGGCCGCCTCGTAGTAGCGCTGGAGGATGCCGGCGAGTCTGCCCAGGGCGCGGGTGTCCCCCTCGGCCATCGCCCGTATCCACGACGGGAACGGGCGGGCGGCCATGGAGAGCCGGGCGAGTTCCTCGTGCAGCCGGCTCGCGGGCGTCTCGCGCAGCGCCGCGAGCGCGTCGGTCAGGCCCAGCACGCCTTCGGCGGGCGTCAGGAAATCGGGGAAATACCCGCGGGTGGGCACGAGCGGCGCCAGCAGTCGCGCTTCGCCATTCAACTTTCCGCGCGTTTCCGATCGCCATTTGCCGAACGTCGAATCGTCCCGCCGGTCGCGCAGCCGGTGAAAGCTTAAGACGGTCTCCCACAGTGCGTCCGGGCGTGCCGCAATGCGCACGCGGGCCAGATCGAGTCCACTGAAATGGACGCGTAACACCGAACCCCACCCCTGGTTTGCTCCGTCGGCCCCCGGCACGCCTGAGTATGCACGCCAACACGCGCGGTCACCATGCCCTTTTGGCCAGACTTGAAAGTGGTCGCGCCACCGGGCAGGTCGGAGGAAAGCTTGTACTCAATTCAGCGGCGGCGCGAACGGACCGGGTTGCTCGATCCCGTGGGGGGTGATGGGCAACCACCCGGCCGGTCGCCAGCCCCGCTGAAGGCCGCCTTCCCGCGCCGACCGGGGTGGCGGCAGCTCCCGAGGGGGGAGTCCGGAGAAAGCGAGGGCGGCACCTCCGCACAGGTGCCGCCCTCGTTCCCGTTCCGGAGCGCACGACAACGCGACGCGCCGACAGCGACGGCCCAGGAGCGCCCCTGCCGCACAAAAACCGAGGGCGGCACCTCCGCACAGGTGCCGCCCTCGTTGGGGTTCCGGAGCCGACAGCCGGGCGGCTGAGGGTTGGGCCCGCACCGCAGGCTCCGGTGGTCGTTCAGGCCACCGCAGGCGCGCTCGGCGCCCGCGGTGACCGGTGGGGACAGCGGTGACCGCTGCCCCCGGTGCGGTCAGCGGCTGTCGCTGCCCTTGGACTCCGCGGCCGCGCGGCCCGCCTCCAGTCGTGCGACCGGGATGCGGAACGGGGAGCAGGAGACGTAGTCCAGGCCCGCTTCGTGGAAGAAGTGGACGGACTCCGGGTCGCCGCCGTGCTCGCCGCAGACACCGAGCTTGAGGTCCGGGCGGGTGGCCCGGCCGGCCGCGACGGCGTTGCGGACCAGGGAGCCCACGCCGTCCTTGTCGATGGTCTCGAACGGGCTGACGCCGAAGATGCCCTTCTCCAGGTACGCGGTGAAGAAGCTGGCCTCGACGTCGTCGCGGCTGAAGCCCCAGACCGTCTGCGTGAGGTCGTTCGTACCGAAGGAGAAGAAGTCGGCCGACTCGGCGATCTGACCGGCCGTGAGGGCGGCGCGGGGCAGCTCGATCATCGTGCCGAGGGTGAGCTTGAGGCTGACGCCGTGGGTCTTCTCGACCTCGGCGATGACCTGCTCGGCCTCGTCGCGGACGATCTCCAGCTCCTGGACGGTGCCGACCAGCGGAATCATGATCTCCGCGCGCGGGTCGCCCTTGGCGTTCTTGCGCTCGGCGGCCGCCTCGGCGATCGCGCGCACCTGCATCGCGAACAGACCGGGGATGACCAGGCCGAGGCGCACGCCGCGCAGACCCAGCATCGGGTTCTGCTCGTGCAGCTTGTGCACGGCCTGCAGCAGGCGCAGATCGTTCTCGTTGGCGTCCTTGCGGGCCTCGGCGAGCGCGACCCGGACCGACAGCTCGGTGATGTCGGGCAGGAACTCGTGCAGCGGCGGGTCCAGCAGCCGGACGGTCACCGGCAGTCCGTCCATCGACTCGAACAGCTCGATGAAGTCGGACTTCTGGAGCGGCAGCAGCTGGCTGAGCGCGGCCTCGCGGTCGCTCTCGGTGTCGGCCAGGATGAGCCGCTCGACCATCTCGCGGCGCTCGCCGAGGAACATGTGCTCGGTGCGGCACAGGCCGATGCCCTGGGCGCCGAACCGGCGGGCGCGCGCGGCGTCCTCGGCGTTGTCGGCGTTGGCCCGTACGCGCAGCCGGCGTACCCGGTCCGCGTAGGCCATGATCCGGTGGACGGCCTTGACCAGCTCGTCGGCGTCCTCGGCGCCGGCGTGCATCCGGCCCTCGAAGTACTCCACGACCGGGGACGGCACGACCGGCACCTCGCCGGCGTAGACCTTCCCGGTGGAGCCGTCGATGGAGACGACGTCGCCCTCCTCGATGACGGTCCCGTCCTGGGTCGTCATCCGGCGGGCCTTGGTGTCGACCTCCAGCTCCTCGGCGCCGCAGACACAGGTCTTGCCCATGCCGCGGGCGACGACGGCGGCGTGCGAGGTCTTGCCGCCGCGGGAGGTTAGGATGCCCTCGGCGGCGATCATGCCGTTGAGGTCGTCGGGGTTGGTCTCGCGGCGGATCAGGATGACCTTCTCGCCGGAGCGCGACCACTTGACGGCGGTGTACGAGTCGAAGACGGCCTTGCCGACCGCCGCGCCCGGGGAGGCGGCGATGCCGCGGCCGATCGTCTCGGACTTCGCGCCCAGGTCGAAGCGGGGGAACATCAGCTGCGCCAGCTGCGCGCCGTTGACCCGCTGGAGGGCCTCGGCCTCGTCGATCAGGCCCTGGTCGACGAGCTGGGTGGCGATCCGGAAGGCGGCACCGGCGGTGCGCTTGCCGACCCGGGTCTGCAGCATCCACAGCTTGCCGCGCTCGATGGTGAACTCGATGTCGCACAGGTCCTTGTAGTGCGTTTCGAGCGTCTCCATGATCTGCATCAGCTCGTCGTACGACGCCTTGTCGATGTTCTCGAGGTCGGCGAGCGGCACGGTGTTGCGGATACCGGCGACGACGTCCTCGCCCTGCGCGTTCTGCAGGTAGTCGCCGTAGACGCCCTGGTGGCCGCTGGCGGGGTCGCGGGTGAAGGCGACGCCGGTGCCGGAGTCCGGGCCGAGGTTGCCGAAGACCATGGAGCAGACGTTGACCGCGGTGCCGAGGTCGCCGGGGATGCGCTCCTGGCGGCGGTAGAGCTTGGCGCGGTCGGTGTTCCACGAGTCGAAGACCGCGCGCACGGCGAGGTCCATCTGCTCGCGGGGCTCCTGCGGGAAGTCGCGGCCGGTCTCCTTGGACACGATGTCCTTGAAGTGCCCGACCAGGCTCTTGAGGTCGGCGGCGTCGAGGTCGATGTCGACGCGGACGCCCTTGGCCTGCTTGGCCTCCTCCAGCGCCTCCTCGAAGAGCTCGCCGTCGACGCCCAGCACGGTCTTGCCGAACATCTGGATGAGGCGGCGGTAGGAGTCCCACGCGAAGCGCTCGTCGCCGGCCTGCGCGGCGAGGCCGGAAACCGATGCATCGGAGAGGCCGATGTTGAGGACGGTGTCCATCATGCCGGGCATGGAGAACTTCGCCCCGGAACGGACCGATACGAGCAGAGGGTCGTCGGCCTGGCCGAGCTTCTTGCCCATCTCCTGCTCAAGGGTGTCGAGGTGCTCGGAGACTTCGGCACGCAGTGCCGCGGGCTCGGTGCCGCTGTCGAGGTAGACCTTGCAGGCTTCAGTGGTGATCACGAAGCCGGGAGGGACGGGAAGTCCCAGGTTGGTCATCTCGGCGAGGTTCGCGCCCTTGCCGCCTAGGAGGTCCTTGAGGTCCTTGTTGCCCTCGGTGAAGTCGTAGACGAACTTCACGGACGAAGGCTGGGTTACGTGGGGATCTTGCGTTTCCGGCACGGCACTGACTCCTCGCCGACGGGCTGCCCTGACGGCCAGGAACATACCCAGATCGAAGGCGTATGGGTACGTCCACTTGGTCGACATACGTGTGTAACCAGTCGTCCGCCACTGGATCGAAAGTGATCACGCATTCGGCGGCGCCTTCATTACCTGAATGCATCACTCCGCTACGCAGTCAAAAGTGGGGTCGTGTGCTACTCAGTGCAACGAATGGCGTAATCAGTCGAACACATGAGCCCTGGCACCCGGTGCCACCATTGGAGAGATGGAACCCCCTACCGACCGCTCATCTGAGCGCAACGCCTATCAGGGGTGGCGAGAATCACGCGCTCATGTGTGACTGGGTCCCATCATTTGGACCCTCTTCGGGGGCTCGATCCATGACCTGATCAAGGAATGCGTCGACCAGAACGCGCGCCCGCTCCCGTGCGGCCGGCAGATCTGCCCGCAATTCGGCCACCAGCCGCTCCGGGTCGACCCCGACCTCCGCCGCGATCGCCGTCCCGTCCTCGTCGAACCAGGCCTGCAGCACCTCGGGCGTCAGCTCCGGATGGAACTGCACCCCCCACGAGCGGCCGCAGACGAAGGCCTGCGAGGCGAACTCGTTGCGCGCCACCTCCCGGGCGCCCGGCGGCAGCAGCCAGCGGTCCCCGTGGAACTGGAACCAGGGCCCCGCCCCGACCAGATCCGGCGCGTCGGTGGTGAGGCGGCTCCAGCCCAGTTCGAAGCGCGGGGCGACCTCGATGCCCCCGCCGAGGGCCGTGGCCAGCGCCTGACCGCCGAAACAGATGCCGAGCACCGGTATCCCGGCCTCGTGCGCCGACCGCAGCAGGGCCAGCTCCGCCTCGATCCAGGCGTTCCGCCGCGCCACCGACCACGGAGCACCGAGTGTCAGGATCAGGTCATAGTTCTCGGCCGCCGGGAAGGCCACCTCGACGTCCGGAGTCGTATACCGCTCGGCCGGCACGACGAGCAGCTCGTCGAGCTCGAAGCCCCGCTCGGCCAGCCGCTCGCCTATGTGGCCCGCGGTGGACAGATGGTCGTGGACGATGACCAAGGCGCGCATATGGGCACTCCCCTGTGGTGGTGGGGCCGGTGTCGGGCCCTCGACCGATGTGTGGGCCGGGATCGGACCCGATTGTCGTGGACGCGAGGGCCGATGCGCCCCGGCAGTCCCCTCCTACCCCTCGTGCCCCGCCGTCTCGTGCCTCTTGGCCCGGCGGCCGCTCCGTCGTGGCCGGGGGTCGTGGCCGTCCAGCAGTTCCAGGCGGCGGTCCGCGCCTCGGGTCTCGACCTGCACCACGATCCGGCGCAGCAGGTCCGCCAGGTCCAGCGCCTCGTCGTCGCTCAATTCCCCGGTGACGAAGACTTCTTCGGCGTTGAACTCCGGAAAGACCCGGCCCATCAGCCGCTCGCCCTCCGGGGTGAGCGCGAGCAGGGCGAGCCGCCCGTCGCCCGGGTGGGTCTTGCGCTCCATCAGGCCGCGGGCCTGGAGGGTGCGGGCGACGCCGGTGAGCGTGCCCTTGGAGATGCCGGCCTCCTCGGCGACCCGGCGGGTCTCCATCTCGCCCCCGATCCACACCACCCACAGCACGACGAACGAGGTCCAGGTCAGCTCGGCGCCGCGCAGTACGGAGTTCTCGAAGTGCTGCCGTACGGCCGCCGCGGCGCGGTAGATGTTCGCGACCGCCGCCATCTGCTCGTGGCGGACGGGGGTGTCGCCGAGCTTGGCCCGGACGGCCTGCTCCGTGTCGTCGATGGAACGGTGCCCGCTCACCACGGCGTCTCCCTCAGCGTCGTCCGCGCTCCCGGCCGCCCCGCACCGCATCTCGTCGGGGGCCGGGCGGGCCGGTTGCGGGCCGCCGCACGCCCCTTCCGCATCCCGTATCCGGTGTTCCGCACCCGGACCGGTACGCGCGCAGCCCGTACGGACTCAAACGGTAGCGCGAGGGGTGCCGGTCCGCCGTCGGTCGTGGCGCCGACACGCCGACATACCGATGCGCAGGCCTGCACGCTTATGGTGCGGCCGACGCGCTCCGCCCCCGGCCGCCCCCGTATCCGCCCCGGCCGCCCGCTGCCGGCTCAGCCGCCCGACGTGTCCAGCTCCGCGTCCGCGTCCACGCCCGCGCAGTCGTAGGGGTCGTCGAGCCAGCCGTCCGGCAGCACGACCCGGTTGCGGCCGGAGGTGCGGCCGCGGGGGCCGTCCGCGCCGACCGGCCACGGCTGGTCCAGGTCCAGCTCCGACAGCAGCGCGTCCAGCTCGTCGAGCGAAGAGGTCACCGCGAGGCTGCGGCGCATCTCGGAGCCGATCGAGAAGCCCTTGGTGTACCAGGCGACGTGCTTACGGAAGTCGATCACGCCACGGGTCTCGTCGCCGATCCACTCGCCGAGCAGCGTGGCGTGCCGCAGCATCACCGCCGCGACCTCCTTGAGGGTGGGCTGCGCGTAGGTGCCGGTCCCCTCGAAGGCCGCCACCAGATCGCCGAACAGCCAGGGCCGCCCCAGGCAGCCGCGTCCCACGACCACACCGTCGCAGCCGGTCTCGCGCATCATCCGCTGGGCGTCGTCGGCCGACCAGATGTCGCCGTTGCCGAGCACCGGGATCTCCGGGACGTGCTCCTTGAGGCGCGCGATGGCGTCCCAGTCGGCGGTGCCGCCGTAGTGCTGGGCCGCGGTCCGCCCGTGCAGGGCGATCGCCGTGATGCCCTCCTCGGCGGCGATCCGCCCGGCGTCCAGGTAGGTGATGTGGTCGTCGTCGATGCCCTTGCGCATCTTCATCGTCACGGGCAGCGCGCCCGCGTTCGCCACCGCCTCGCGCAGGATCGAGCGCAGCAGGTTCCGCTTGTACGGCAGCGCCGAGCCGCCGCCCTTGCGGGTCACCTTCGGGACCGGGCAGCCGAAGTTCAGGTCGATGTGGTCGGCGAGGTCCTCTTCCGCGATCATGCGGGCGGCCTTGCCGACGGTGTCCGGGTCGACGCCGTACAGCTGGATCGAGCGCGGCTTCTCGGTCTCGTCGAAGTGGATCAGCTGCATGGTCTTCTCGTTGCGCTCGACCAGCGCCCGCGTCGTGATCATTTCGCTGACGAACAGGCCCTTGCCGCCGCTGAACTCCCGGCACAGCGTCCGGAACGGGGCATTGGTGATACCGGCCATGGGCGCGAGCACCACGGGCGGCTGCACCGCATGCGGACCGATCTGCAGCAGAGTCATGACGGCGATACCTTCGGCTTTCTTCGGCTTCCTTCGACCAGGCGGGCGGGCGGCGGCCGTGAGCACGGTCCGGCCGCTGCGATCTCCCATTGTCCCGCACCGCGCGAGTGGCCCCGCCAGGACCGGGAGCACGGGATCGTTGTAGCGTTCAACCATGCCTGAGCTCAGCCGTCGACGGCGTCTCCTGGTGCTGGCGATCTGCTGTATGAGCCTGCTGATCGTCAGCCTCGACAACACCATCCTCAATGTCGCCCTGCCGTCCGTACAGCGTGAGCTGCACGTCTCGGTCTCCGGCATGCAGTGGACGATCGACGCCTACACCCTGGTCCTGGCATCGCTGCTGATGCTGGCCGGCTCCACCGCCGACCGGCTCGGCCGGCGCCGGGTCTTCCTGGTCGGCCTGGTGGTCTTCGCCCTCGGCTCGTTGCTGTGCAGCCTGGCTCCCGGCCTGGAGTGGCTGGTGGTCTTCCGGATGGTGCAGGCGGTCGGCGGCTCGATGCTCAACCCCGTCGCCATGTCGATCATCACCAACACCTTCACCGAGCCGCGGGAGCGGGCCCGCGCGATCGGGGTGTGGGGCGGGGTCGTCGGCATCAGCATGGCGGCCGGGCCGGTGATCGGCGGGCTGCTGGTGCAGAGCGTCGGCTGGCGCTCGATCTTCTGGATCAACGTTCCGATCGGCGCGCTCGCGCTCTTCCTGACCCTGCGCTACGTCCCGGAGTCCCGCGCCCCCCGGCCGCGCCGCGTCGACCCGGTCGGCCAGCTGCTGGTGATCGCGCTGCTCGGCTCGCTGACGTACGCGATCATCGAGGCCCCCGACGCCGGCTGGACGTCCCCCGAGATCCTGACGTTCGTGCTGGTCGCGCTGGTGTCCCTGGCCGGCCTGATCGTCTACGAGCGGCGCCGTACGGAACCCCTCATCGATCTGCGGTTCTTCCACAGCGCGCCGTTCAGCGGGGCCACGATCGTGGCGGTGTGCGCCTTCGCCGCCCTCGCCGGCTTCCTCTTCATCAACACGCTGTATCTGCAGAACATCCGTGGCCTGTCCGCTTTGGACGCCGGTCTCTACATGCTCCCCATGGCCGGGATGACGCTGGTCTTCGCGCCGGTTTCGGGGCGGCTGGTCGGCAACCGGGGGCCGCGGCTGCCGTTGCTCCTCGCCGGGGCGGCGATGGGGGCGAGCGGGCTGCTCTTCGCGGCGTTCGACGCACAGTCGACGAACCCGCTGCTGTTCACCGGCTATGTCCTGTTCGGCATCGGGTTCGGCCTGGTCAATGCGCCGATCACCAACACCGCGGTGTCCGGTATGCCCCGCACCCAGGCAGGAGTGGCCGCCGCCGTCGCCTCCACCAGCCGGCAGGTCGGGCAGTCCCTCGGCGTGGCGGTGATCGGCGCCGTACTGGCGAGCGGGGCACACGCCGCCGCCACCGCGGACGCCTTCATCGCGGCCGGCCGCCCCGCTTGGTGGATCATCGCCGGCTGCGGTGCGGCCGTCCTGCTGCTCGGCGCCCTGACGACGGGCCGGTGGGCGAAGGCGACGGCCGACCGGACGGCGCTGCTGTTCGACGACGGGACACAGGGGCTCCGGGCGGCGGACGCACGGTCATAGGGGCGGGAGGGGCGGGCGCCGACCGGGAGCCCGCCTCCGGTCGGGAACGATCCGCTCGGCACCCGTCGTACGGCGGTTTCGCCGGAGATCATCCGCGGGTGATCTCCGGCTGGCAGGATCGCACCATGGCGACATCTCCGACGATCGACTACGTACGAGTGGCCGACGTTCTCACCGACCTCGGCATGATCACCCGGGAGACGGCGCAACGCGTCCTGGACGACTTCGGGGACCTCGCGCACGGCGCACTGACACGGCATGATCACATAGCCGCCGCCCTCGAGGACTTCGGCGTGGCCGTCAGCATCCACGCCGATGACGTCGACTTCGCCGACGCGCACTACCCCTGGCTCCTGGAAGAGGCGGCGGCCCTCACCGGCGGGAAGGTCACCGTCGACAACTTCCGTTTCGCCAGGGCGGACGAGGACGACGAGGACAACGGCCGGGGAACGCTGTACTTCGACCGCAACGGCAAGGAGCTCTCCTTCCTCATCGAGCAGGAGTCGAACGACTACCTCGACATGGGCGCGGCGCAGGCCGCCATCGAAGAGCTCAGCCCCGACGACGACCCGCGGTCCTTCCGCTGCGTCGACAACGGCCCCGGGAACTCCCTGGGGACCATGGACGACATCATGGTCCTGGCCACGGCCGAGCAGCGCGAAGGACTCGGCCGGCACCTCGGCCTCAGCTTCCGCGAGCCGTGGTGAGGACGACACGGGTCCCCGGTGGGTGTCAGGGCGAGGCGTCCGTGGGCGCGGGCGGGGCATGAGGTTGCCGAGCGATCCGAAGCGCTTCGACGGTGACGTCGGCAGGATGTCGCCGGGTCATGACGGCCGCCCGCCGAACTGCCAGTGGTGCACCTCGATGTCGGCGTACCGGCCCGGGGTCAGGACGGCGCGCGCCGCGTCCGGGTCCGGTGCCCGGACCAACGCTGCCGTGCCGAGCCAGGTGGCGCCGTCGTCGGACAGCAGCGGCCCGTAGGCGATCAACTCGTCCCGGCCGGGCGGCACCGCGAGGTCGGCGGCCGGTCCCGTGGCGAGGCCGAGCACCAGATACCGGTTGCCGCCGTCACTGCCGCCGGGGAAGTCCCACATGGTGCGCCCCAGCGTGTTGCGCCACCGTCGCAGCAGCACGTCCCGGTAGGCACCGGCCTGATAGTTCGGCTCATCGAAGGCGAAGGCGCGGGCGGCGACGGGATCGGGCAGGTCGACGATGTGCACGCTGCCGGTGAGGGTGTCGCCGTCGTCGGCGAAGGTCGGGCCCCGGGCGATCATCTCCTTCGCGTACCGGTCCATGTAGGACCAGTGCTCTTCCAGCAGCTCGTCGCGCAGCGGCAGGGAGCCGGGCCGGTCGCGGTGGAAACAGAGGAACTCCATGCCCCAGGGTCTCTTCCGGGAGGTCACCAGGTCGAGCGGGTTTCGCTACGAGCCGCGCACCCTCACACCGTGACGAGCTCCGCCGACTCCGCCGCCAGCCGCTCCAGCCGCTCCCGGGTCAACTCGTCCACCGGCGTGTAGGACAGCAGCTTGGGGCCGGGGTTGGGGCCCGTCCACAGGCTCGTGGAGGACAGTTGCAGCACGCCCACCCGCGGATGCCGGAAGAGTTTGACGGAGCTCATCGGGCGGACGACCTCGTGCTGCGCCCAGATCGACCGGAACTCGGCCGACGCCTCCGTCAGCCGCGCGACCAGCGCCTTCCAGGCCGGCTCCGCGACGTGCTCGGCCATCGACGCCCGGAACTTGGCGGCCATCACCCGCATCGTGGCGTCCAGATCGACCACGCTCGCCCGCCACTCGGGGTGGGTGAACGCCAGCCACATGCAGTTGCGGTCCTCTTCGGGCAGCGCGTCGAGGTCGCACATCAGGCGGCCGTATGTGGCGTTGTAGGCGAGGATGTCGAACCGGCTGTTCTGGAGGACGGCTGGGAACGGCTCCAACTGGCGGAGCACCTGCCGCAGTTCGCGCGTGACACCCGTGCACTCCTTGCCCGGCGTCGGGTCGATCGCCCCGGCCAGCGCGAACAGATGGCTGCGCTCGGCGCGGTCGAGCAGCAGCGCACGGGCGACCGCGTCCAGGACCTGCGGCGATACGTGGATGTCCCGGGCCTGTTCGAGCCAGGTGTACCAGGTGACACCGACGGCGCCGAGGTGTGCGACCTCCTCCCGGCGCAGACCGGGGGTACGGCGGCGGGCACCCCGGGGCAGCCCGACCTGCTCCGGCGTGATCCGCTCCCGCCGGCTGCGCAGGAAGGCGGCCAGCTCGGCCCGGCGGACGGCGTCGTCGCCCGGGGCGGTGCCGTGTCGTGGGGCGGCGGTGCCACCGGGGCCTGTGGCAGTCTGCGTCAGGGGCGGGTCCACGGTCATGCCTCCAGGGTGCCGCAGGCCGGAACCGGTTGCCAGGTAGCACCGGTACCAGGATAGAAACACTCTGGTACCAGCCTGCGCGGTCGACGATCGTCGAGTTCGTGAGCAATACCCGAGCACAGATGACCACCGCAAACCCCCCGGCCGCGACCCTTGAAGCCCAGGCCGCCCTCCCGGTCGCCGCGGCCCCGGAGGCGCCGGCGACCCCGGCAGCCCCGGCCGCGCCCGGACCCGCCCCGCAGCGGCACCCGGCCACGACCGTACTGACCCCGCTCGGCCTGCTGACCGTGCTGCTGGGCGCGGCCCTCCCGATGATCGACTTCTTTATCGTCAATGTCGCGCTGCCGACCATCGACCACGACCTGCACGCGGGGCCCGCGATGCTGGAGATGGTGGTGGCCGGTTACGGCGTCGCCTACGCCATGCTGTTGGTGCTCGGCGGTCGGCTCGGCGACATGATCGGCCGCCGTCGGCTGTTCCTGTGGGGCCTGGCCGCCTTCGGCCTCACCTCGCTGGCCTGCGGTCTTGCCCCGGACGCCGGGACGCTGGTGGCCGCCCGGGTCGCCCAGGGCGCCGCGGCCGCGCTGCTGCTGCCGCAGGTGCTCGCCACCATCCAGGCCACGACCACCGGCAAGCGGCGCGCCAAGGCGGTCAGCCTGTACGGCGGCACGGCAGGCGTCGCCAGCGCCGTCGGCCAGGTACTCGGCGGCCTGCTGGTCTCCGTCGACCTGGCGGGCACCGGCTGGCGCGCGGTCTTCCTGGTGAACGTCCCGATCTCCGCCGCCGCCTGGCTGCTGGCCGCCCGTACGGTCCCCGAGACCCGCTCCCCGCACCCGAGCCGGGTGGACGGCATCGGGACCGCGCTGCTCGCCGCCACGCTGATCACCCTGCTGCTGCCGCTGACCGAGGGCCGGGCGGCCGGCTGGCCGGCGTGGTCCTGGGTGCTGCTGGCCGTCTTCCCGTTCGTCGCCGCCGCGTTCGTGCTCGTCGAGCACCGGGCCGAACGTGCGGGCCGTACCCCGCTCGTCCCGCCCTCGCTGCTGCGCATCCCCTCCGTGAACAGCGGACTCACCATGATCATCCCGTTCACGCTGGGCTTCGGCGGCTTTATGTTCGTGGTCGCCGTCGCGCTCCAGAACGGCCTGCACTACGGCCCGTTCGCGGCCGGACTGTCCCTGGCGCCGCTGTGCGTCACGTTCTTCTTCGCCTCGCTCGCCGGTCCGCGGCTGGTGATGCGGTTCGGGCGGCGGGTGGTGGTCGCCGGTTCGGCGATCCAGGGCATCGGCCTGATCGCCCTGGCGCTGACCGTGCACACGGGCTGGCCCGGGATATCGGTGGCCGGACTCGCATCGAGCATGGCGGTCCTGGGACTCGGGCAGGGCATGGTGCTGCCGGTACTGATGCGCATCGTGCTGAGCGAACTGCCGGTGGCACAGGCGGGCGTGGGCGGCGGCGTCATGGTCACCACCCAGCAGTCCGGTCTCGCCCTGGGCGTGGCCACCCTCGGCACGCTCTTCCTCGGACTGCTGCCGTCCCTCGGCGTCCGCGACGCGATGCTCGCGGCCCTGCTGACGCAACTGGCGATCGTCGCGGGCACGACGGCGCTCGCCCTGCGTCTGCCCCGGACCCTGCGCTGAGCTGCGCCGGCACGCCCCTGACCTGAGCTGCGCTGCGCTGACCTGCGAGGGAGCGACGGGGCGAGGGCGGACGGGGATCGACTCGCGGCATGACGGCTGACAGGTATTGAAATCTGTCA
The DNA here is from genome assembly GCF_009811555.1 of Streptomyces caniferus. GTDB lineage: Bacteria > Actinomycetota > Actinomycetes > Streptomycetales > Streptomycetaceae > Streptomyces > Streptomyces caniferus. Next base: position 2,869,299 of record NZ_BLIN01000005.1, read on the forward strand.
GCCGTCATGCCATAGTGAAGGCACGGCGGCCGCCGCTCTTCGCATCCGCTCACCGATCCCGCCGCCCTCCGCATCCCCTGCCCCCATCCCTCCCGTTCTCCAGGAGCACGCAGTGCAGATCCGCACCCTGGGCACCACCGGCCCACAGACCTCCGCCCTCGGCCTCGGCTGCATGGGCATGTCCGCCCTCTACGGCGACAGCGACCGCGGCGAGTCCATCGCCACCGTTCACGCCGCCCTCGACGCGGGCATCACCCTGCTCGACACCGGCGACTTCTACGGCATGGGCCACAACGAACTGCTGATCAACGAGGCGCTGCGCACGGCCCCCGCGGCGGCTCGCGAAAAGGCGCGGATCAGCGTGAAGTTCGGCGCCCTGCGCACGGTCGAAGGGGGCTTCACCGGCTATGACGGCCGACCGAAGGCGGTGAAGAACTTCGCCGCGTACTCCCTCCAGCGCCTCGGCACGGACCACATCGACATCTACCGGATCGCCCGGATCGATCCGGACGTCCCGGTCGAGGAGACCGTCGGAGCCATCGCCGAGCTGGTCGAGGCCGGCCACGTCCGGCACATCGGCCTCTCCGAGGTCGGCGCGGAGACCCTGCGCCGGGCCGCCGCCGTCGCCCCGATCTCCGACCTCCAGATCGAGTACTCCCTCATCTCCCGCGGCATCGAGGAGTCGATCCTGCCGACCGCCCGCGAGCTGGGCATCGGCATCACCGCCTACGGCGTCCTGTCCCGCGGCCTGATCAGCGGCCACTTCAGCCGCGACCGCAAGCTCGCCGCGAACGACTTCCGCGGCATGAGCCCGCGCTTCCAGGGCGAGAACCTCGACCGCAACCTCGACCTGGTGGACGCCCTGCGCAAGATCGCCGAGCAGAAGGGCGTCTCGGTCGCCCAGACCGCCATCGCCTGGGTGCTCTCCCGCGGCGAGGACATCGTCCCGCTGGTCGGCGCCCGCCGCCGCGACCGGCTGACCGAGGCGCTCGGCGCCCTGGACGTCGCCCTCGGCGCCGACGATCTGGCCGCCATCGAACACGCCGTTCCGGCCGATGCCGCCGCCGGCGACCGTTACCCCTCCGAACAGATGGCCCACCTGGACAGCGAGCGCTGACCACGAGGGCGGCGTGACCACCGGAGCGGGTTCGGGTCACGGCCAGGTACCGTCCCGTAGGTACCCGGCACACGGATCCGGTGTACGGACCCGGTGTACGGATCTGGTGTACGTACGCCTCGGCGACCGGCCTCTCCGGGTGCACCGCCCGGAACCGCTCGCCGGCCCCGCCCCGCTCTCCCGAAAGGCCGACCCGCCCCATGCCGCCCGAGACGTTGACCCCTGAGCGCATCCTCGAAGCCACCGAGGAGGTGCTGCGCCGCTACGGCCCGGCCAAGGCCACCGTCGTGGATGTGGCGCGCGCCCTGGGCGTCAGCCATGGCAGTGTCTACCGCCATTTCCGTACGAAGGCGGCGCTGCGGGAGGCGGTCACGGAGCGCTGGCTGAACCGTACGAGCAAGGAGCTCTCGGTCATCGTCTCGGCGGAAGGACCGGCCCCGGAACGGCTGGACCGCTGGCTGACCGCCCTCTTCGAGGCCAAGCGGCACAAGGCCGGCGACGATCCCGAACTCTTCGCCACCTATATGACGTTGATCGGGGAGAGCGGCGGCGTGGTCGACCGCCATGTCACCGACCTGGAAGCCCAGCTCACCACCCTCATCGAAGCCGGCGTCAGCCAGGGCGCCTTCCACACCCCCTCCCCCGCCACCACCGCCCGCGCGGTCTTCGACGCCACCGGCCGCTTCCACGACCCCTGCTACGCCCCCGAGTGGTCCCGCCCCGAGATCACCGCCGACTTCGAGGCCGTCCGCGACCTGGTGCTGCGGGGCCTGCGCGGCTGACGGAGCCGACGGGGCGCGGACCCCCGTGAACCGAGCAACCTGCGGCGTCACCGAGCCGCGCCTCCTCGCTGGGCGGCCCTGAGCGGGGATCCCGAACTCAGGCCTGCCTCATAGCTGTTGGTGGGCTGGCGGTGCCACCCCTCGCCCCTCGCCCCTCGCCCCTCGCCCCTCGCCCCTCGCCCCTCGCCCCTCGCCCCTACGACGTTGCGCTTCCTCGAGAGCCGTCGCCCTCCCCCGTCCCCGAAGGATCCAGGGCCGCGGCGGCCAGGTGATCTCGGAACCAGCGGTGTCCCGGGTCGGTCGAGTTGCGAGGGTGCCAGGCCATCCCGATGTCGAGGGGAGCCAGGTCGAGAGGGATGGGGAAGGTCCGCAAGCCCAGCGCGGAGAGGGTGCCGGGGAGCCAGTCGGCCAGGGTGAGCGCCACGAGATCGGTGTCCCGGGCGAGCATCATCGCGCTCGTATGGCTGGGTACCACGATCGCGGTGCGGCGCCGCAGCCCGTGTTCCGCGAGCGCGCTGTCGATGGGTCCGAGGCGCTTGCCGAGCCGGGAGATGCCGATGTGGTCGGCCGCGGCGAAGCGGCGGGCGTCGATCCGTTCGTCGAAGAGGGGGTGATCGCTGCGGGCGACGCCGACCATGGTCATCCGGGTGAGCGGGCGGGTCCGGATCTCCGGGTCCAGGTGTCCCAGGACGCCCAGTTCGACGTCCACCCAGCCCTGCCGCAGCGCGGGGCCGCCCTCCACCGACTCCGGCAGGAAGACCACGTCCACCTGCGGGGCCTCCTTGCGGATCCGGTCGGTCAGCGTCCCGGCCAGCCCCACCAGGAGCAGATCGGCGGCCTGCACGGTGAAGGTGCGCTGCAGATGCACGGGGTCGAAACCGGCCCCGGGCCGCAGGACATTGTCGCAACCGCGCAGCAACGCGCCCACTTCCTCCCGGAGTTCCAGGGCACGAGGGGTCGGGACCATGCCCTGGCCCGCGCGGACCAGCAGCGGGTCACCGACGGTACGGCGGAGCCGGGCCAGGGTACGGCTGGCTGCCGCGGGGGACGTACCGAGTCGTTCCGCGGCGCGGGTGACGCTGTTCTCCTGGAGCAGAGCGTCCAGGGCACGCAGCAGATTGAGGTCCATAGATGCTCCTGATCTGCATTTTTACGCCTGAGTCAACTACTGGGTGCCAATCTTTGCATTGCTCCGCAATCCCCTGGTGCCGAGAGTGGAGGTGTCCACGAAGACCCGTGTGACATCCATGCGCCCCGCTGAAGGAGCCCTCTGTGCAGCAGTCCCCCCGCGCCGGCCGGGAAGGCGACGTTCTGGCCGTGGTCAGCCAGAGCGGGCCGACCGTCTCGTTCTTCGACGCCGCCACCGACCGACAGCTCGGCACGGTGGAAGTCCCCGCCGAGCCACACGAGTTGTGCTTCGACCCGACACAACGACTGCTGTGGTGCACCACGGCGTATCACTCCGGCTACTACCACGCGAACAGCGGCCGACGCACCGAGCTGACCGTCATCGACCCCGACACCCGCCGCATCGTCGAGGTCGTCGACCTCGCCCCGGAACACGGCCCGCACGGGCTGGCGCTGGACACCGCGCGTCGCCGCCTCTACGTCAGCGTGGAGGGCTCGGCGGACCGGCCCGGCGGCGTCGTGGTGATCGACACGGAGACCCGCCGCCCCCTGGGCAGGATCGACACGGACGCGCCCGGCCCCCACTGGTTCGCCATCGACCCGGCGGGAAGGACGGGGTACGCCACCAACAAGGAAGCTCCGTTCGTGTCGGTGGTCGACCTCGAACGGGGCGTCCTCACCGCGAAGCCCGAAGTGCCGGGCAGCGAGGGGCTCGCCGTCTCCGCCGACGGCACGCACGTCTTCGTCGCCTCGCCCTACGCTGGTTCCTTCTCCGCCGCCGAGGAGCGGCCGCCCACCGGAATCCGGGTCATCGACGCCCGGACGGCATCCGTCGTCGACACCCTGCCCACGGAGGACATCATCCTGCCGGTGCACCTGACATCGACGGGAAAGCTGCTCGCGGGCGAAGTGCGCACGGCACCCGACCCGGCGTCCCGGCTCGGTCGCCATGCGCCGGGCCGCCTCACGGTGTTCTCCGCCGATACCCGCAAGCAACTGGGCGCGGTCGAGGTGGGGCACTGCCCGCTGACCATCACCTCGTCGCCCGACGGCCGGATCGCCTACGTGTCCTGCGTCGCCTCGTCCACCGTCGACATCGTCGACCTGGAGACGCTGGAGGGGCTGGCCCGGCTGGACATCGCCAAGCTCGGCGAGCCCGGCGCCCACGGCCTGGCCTACGTCCCCCGCGCCGCCTGACCCCGCCCCGCCCGACCCCGTGCGGCCGAACATCGTGCCGCCCGCCTCCGTACACGCCGAGCGCCCCGCGTCCGGCCGCTCGCCGGACCCCACGTCGGGCCGCGCCACTCCTACACACGTCGGCGTCCGTCGCCCACCCCCTGAAGCCTTGACCCATCACCTCAGGGCTTTCGCCCACCACCCCACATCTTTCGCCCGCCGTCTCAGGGCTTTCGCCCCTCATCTCAGGGCTCTCGCCCACCACCACCCCCATGACAGGAAAAGGGATCCACGTGATCGTCCTCACCGCACCCACCAGCACCATCGGCCGCCTGCTCGTCGACGACCTGCTCGACCGCGGGGCGCCGCTGCGCCTCGTCGCCCGTGACCCCTCGCGCCTCGCACCGGAGGTTCGTGAGCGGGCCGAGGTCATCGAGGGCTCGCACGGCGACGCCGCCGTCATCGACCGGGCCTGTGACGGCGCCGAGACGGTCTTCTGGCTCGCGCCGGACAATCCGGCCGCAACGAACGCCGAAACCGTCTATGTCGACTTCACCCGTCCCGCATGCGAGGCGTTCGCCCGCCACGGCGTCAAGCGCGTCGTGGGCATCTCCGCCCTGGGCCGTGGAACGCCGATGGCCGGCCGGGCCGGCACGGTGACCGCGTCGCTGGCGATGAACGACCTGATCGCCGCCTCGGGTGTCGCCTACCGGGCGGTGAGCTGCCCGTCGTTCATGCACAACCTGCTCCGCCAGGTCGGCGCGATCAAGGAGCAGGGCATGTTCTTCCTGATGGCCGACCCGGACCTCCAGAACCCCACCGTGGCCACCCGCGACATCGCCGCCACCGCCGCACGGCTGCTGCTCGACGACTCGTGGAAGGGGTCCGGCCAGGTCGCCTGCCTCGGCCCCGAAGACCTGTCGCCCAACGAGATGGCACGGATCATCTCCGAGGTCCTCGGCACCGAGATCGGCTACCGGCAGATCCCGGGCGCGGCGCTCAAGGAGCGCATGACCGGCTTCGGGATGACCGACGCGATGGCGCAGGCGATGGTCGACATGTTCGACGCCAAGAACCAGGGCCTCGACAACGCCGAGCCGCGCACCGCGGAGTCGACGACTCCGACGACGTTCCGGCAGTGGTGCGAGGAGGTCCTCAAGCCGGCCGTGACGGCCTGAGTCCGCAGCCCACGATGTCACCACCGACGACTCCGCGCCGGTGCGGAGTCCTCGCGCGCCGACGCGGGACCGTACGGAAGCCCTGAGGTGCCCCGGCCCGATGGATCGCGGCGGGGCGCCGCAGCGCCCGGCACGGCACCTCACACCGAGCCGCCCGTGCCCGCGGTGCCCGCCGTGCCGTGCAGGAAGAGGGCCCAGGCGAGCACGCCGAAGGCGGCGGTGTGGGCGAGCGCGCGGACGAGGTTCCAGGTGACCCACCGGCCCTCGAAGCCGTCGCGTGCGGCCTGGAGGTCGCCGGACCGGTCGGCCGGATCACCGGAGCCACCGGAGGCAGCCGGGCCCTCGTTCGTCGGGACCTTGTCGAGCGCGTTGTTGAGCGGGACGTTGACGCCCCCGGTGACGAGGAAGCCCGCCAGGTACAGCACCAGGGCGGCGAGGATCCAGGGCAGGGCGATCCGGCCGGGCCCGTTCCGGGCCAGGATCGCGGCGAGGACGAGCAGGGGGATCGGCAGCAGAAAGGGGAGCAGGAACCAGCCGTTGACGATGGCCCTGTTGATGTTCCGCATGGCCTGCACGAAAGTGCGGTCGTCGGAACGGCGGAGGCCGGGCATCACCGCGTAGGCGAAGGCGGTGAACAGGCCGGCCATCAGGCCCACGCCGAGGGTCGCGACGAGGAGCGTGGCGGTCTGCAGGGCTCTCATGGCTCCTCCGTGTCCGGTGCGCGGGCCGCCCTTCCGAGAGCGGCCGACGCCTCCGATCCTCTACGAACCCTCCGGCGGCCGCCAGCCCACCCTCGAACGGCCGCTAGCCCACCCTCCGGTAGCTGCTGCCGTCCTTGGGCCGGGCCAGCAGGCCCGCCACGACGAGGTAGCGGCGCAGCGCCGAGCAGTCTTCGTGCACCGTCAACAGCGCCTCGTTGACCTCGCGTTCGCTGTACTCCCGGTCCCGCTCGAACAGCGTCTCCGTCAGGTGGGCGAGCAACTGCTCGCGGCGGGCCGCCTTCCGCGGGATCGCCGTCAGCCGGCCCCGGGAGAAGAGGGAGGCCACCCCCTGTGAACCGCTCGACTCATGGTCAGACATGCCGGAAGCCTCCCGTGCCGGCTCCCACCCGGGCAACGCATTTTCATGGCGCAGGCGACGGCGGCGCACGGCCGGCGGCAGAAGCGGCCTCGCCGGCCCCGGCCTGAGCCCGGGACCGGCGACGCGAGCCGTTCACGACAGGGGCGACCGCCGCCCCCACCGGCTACGGCCGGACGTAAGGGCGTGTGATGATCTCCATGTTGTGGCCGTCCGGGTCGTCGAAGTACGCACCACGGCCGCCGAACAGGCCGTTGGTCCGGCCCGGTTCGGTGTGGTGGGGGTCGGCGTAATAGGTGACCCCGACCGCTTCCAGACGGGCGATCATGCCGTCGAACTGCTCCTCGGGCACGAGGAAGGCGTAGTGCTGCGGCTGGATCGGCTCGTCGCGCTTCTCGTAGTAGTCGAGGGTCACGCCGTTGCCGAGGTCGACAGGGAGGAACGGGCCGAAGGGGGCGCCGACCTCCAGTCCCAGTATCGCGGCCAGGAAATCGGCCGAGAGCTGCCGGTCCCTGGCGTAGACGGCGGTGTGGTTCAACTGGACGGAGGCCGCCTGTAGTTCGGCTTCCTTCGGGTGCTGCGGTGCATACGGCATGGGTGGTGGGTGTCTCCGGGTCTCGGTATCCGCTGGAAGGGGCGCCTCGTACGGGCGCTGCGCAGAAGACTCGGAAGAAGGGCGGGGCTCTGGCCCGCCCCGCGCTCACGCCGAGGCCGGGAACCCCACTCGTGCATGGCTCAAGGCCGACCCGGCAGTCACCCGACCGACTTTAATGATCGGCACGGGCCACGGCAACGCCTTTCCCCGGCCGGCGACCGGGCGGGCCGTCCCCCCGCCCGCCGGCCGTACCGACGACGGGCCCGGTCAGCACCCCACCCCGACGAAGTGCAGCACCGCCAGGACCCGGCGGTGGTCGGCGTCCGCCTTCGGCAGGTCCAGCTTGGCGAGGATGTTGTTGATGTGTTTGGCGACCGCGCTCTCGCTCACCACGAGCTGTGCGGCGATGCCCCCGTTGGAGCGGCCCTCGGCCATCAGGGCGAGGACGTCGCGTTCGCGGGCCGTCAGGCGCTCCAGCGGGTCGCTGGAGCGCCGCACCAGCAACTGGGCGACGACCTGCGGGTCCAGCGCGGTGCCGCCGGCCGCCACCCGCCGCAGCGCCTCGATGAACTCCTCGACATCCGCGACCCGCTGTTTGAGCAGATATCCGACGCCGCTGGTGTTCGTCGCGAGCAGGTCGGCCGCGTAACGCTCCTCGACGTACTGGGAGAGGATCAACACCGCGGTGCCGGGATACCGCTGACGTATGGAGAGTGCGGCGCGCACCCCCTCGTCGGTGAAGCCGGGCGGCATCCGGACGTCCACCACCGCGAGGCCGGGCCGGTGCTCCTCGACCGCCGCCAGCAGCTCCTGCGCGTCCCCCGCCTCGGCCGCCACCGCGAACCCGGCCATCTCCACCACCTTGACCAGCCCGATCCGCAGCAGCACGGAGTCCTCGGCGATCACGGCACGCCTCACATCGGGCACGGCAGCTCCACGCTCATCATGGTCGGGCCCCCCACGGGGCTGCTCATCCGGAAGGTTCCGTCCACGGACCGCACGCGTTGGGCAAGCCCCTTCAGACCGGTCCCCCGGGACGGATCGGCGCCGCCCGGACCGTCGTCGGCGACCACCACCCGCAGTATCTCGCCGAGCCGGGCGACCGTCACCTCCGCCCGGGTCGCCTCCCGCGCATGCTTGGCGATGTTCGTCAGCGCCTCGGAGACGACGAAGTACGCGACCGCCTCGACGGCCGGGGCCGTCCGCCGCGGCAGGCCGTCCGGCAGGTCCACCCGTAGCCGTACGGGCAGTGGGGCGCGGGCCGCGAGGCCCGACAGCGCGGCGTCCAGCCCCAGTTCGTCGAGAACGGCCGGATGGAGCCCGCGCACCAGGTTGTTCAGCTCCTCGATGGCGTCCTTCGCCTCACGGTGCGCGGCATCGATGACCTGCTGCGCCTCCGGCGGCAGATCCGTCAGGGTCGCCTTGGCCAGCCCCAGGTTCAGCGCCAGCGACACCAGCCGCTGCTGCGCACCGTCATGCAGATCGCGCTCGATGCGCCGGCGCTCCGCATCGGCGGCGTCCACCGCGCCGGCCCGGCTCTCGGTGAGGTCCTCGACCCGGCGCGCCAGCTCGTCGGACCGGCTCACGCCCAGCACGGCCCGTCCGACCAGGATCTCCAGCCGGACGAGTCCGCCGGCCAGCACCGGCACCGCGGCGAGCGCCACCAGCCCCAGCACGGTGAGGTAGGAGGCCGGGGTGGTGTAGCCGTGGTGCTGGACCCGCCACTCCCACGGCACCGCCCAGATCCACACCAGGACCAGCGATGCGGCCAGCGCCGCCAACAGCAGGGCCAGCAACAGGAATTCCAGCACCCCGAGCAGCGGACCGATCAGCAAGTTGTAGCCGAACTGCCGCTTGACCTCCTTGAACCCCTGCCGCGGCAGCTCCACGCCGCACAGCGCCCGGAACCGCCAGCGCTGCGGCTCGGTCAGCCCCCAGCCCGCGACGATCAGCAGGGGGGCCGAGACCGCCAGCACCGCCGGCGTGTCGGGGTCCGGGTCGAGCGCGGTGCCGAGCAGCAGCAGTACCACCCAGACCTGCAGCAGCAGCGCGACGAGATGCAGCGTCACCCCGGCGGCTATGAAGGCGACATCGCGTCGCAGGCGTACGAGAGCCCGGCGCAGCCGGGGCGGGACGGTCATGGCCCCACCGTATGAGGCCCTTCTCGGGGCGGCCATGACAGCAGTATCCGAGGTGGGGGTGCAGCTGGTGCCACCCCACATCGGACAGTCGCGTTACTGACCGGGGCCCACGAAATCCGGAGTGTTGACGACGAGCCCGACGGCCGGGTTCACGACTCCGGAAGAGACCCGATCCATGACCCTCGTTGCCTTCAACTCCTCGCCCCACAAGGGCAGTTGTCCGTCCGTCCGGGCGGCACGCGGCGCCGTGCGGCGTACCCCGTCGCGCCGCCTGCAGGGCCGGATCCTGACCGCCGCCGGGCTCGCCCTGCTCCCCTGGCTCGGCTACCTGGCCGGCACGCTCCCGCCGGCCGAGGCCACCGCCTGGGTCGCCCTCGACGCCCTGGAGGCGGCCGCCCTCCTCACGGCCGGCACCCGCCTGCTGCGTGCCGACCCCCGCCACCGCGCCCCCGCGGCCGCCGCGGCCGTGCTCCTCCTCGCGGACGCCGGTATCGACCTGGCCACCGCCGCCCCCGGCCAGGAACTGGCCACCGCCATGGTCATGGCCGTCGGCGCCGAACTCCCGCTGGCGGCCCTGTGCGTGGTGCTCGCGCTCCGCCCGGCCCACCGCCCGACCCCGCGCCGCTGACGCCGGGGTGCCGCGCGCGACGACGGGCACGCAAAAGCGCCGGTCGGGTCCGGAGAGAATCCGGACCCGACCGGCGCTTCGAGCTCACCGGGGAGGCCTCCGCGATGCGGCGCCGCCCCGCGGAGGGCTAGCAGCCGAGCAGCCGCGCCCCCAGGTAGGCCTGGATCTGGTCCAGGCTGACCCGCTCCTGCTTCATGGTGTCGCGCTCGCGCACGGTCACCGCGTTGTCGTCGAGGGTGTCGAAGTCGACCGTGACGCAGAACGGCGTGCCGATCTCGTCCTGGCGGCGGTAGCGGCGGCCGATGGCGCCCGCGTCGTCGAACTCGATGTTCCAGTTCTTGCGCAGGTCCGTGGCCAGCCCCTTCGCCTTCGGCGACAGCTGCGGGTTACGCGACAGCGGCAGCACCGCGACCTTGACCGGCGCCAGGCGCGGGTCGAGCTGCATGACGGTGCGCTTCTCCATCTTGCCCTTGGCGTTGGGCGCCTCGTCCTCGATGTACGCGTCGAGCATGAAGGCGAGCATCGCGCGGTTCACACCGGCCGCCGGCTCGATGACGTACGGAGTCCAGCGCTCGCCGGCCTCCTGGTCGAAGTACGAGAGGTCCTGGCCGGACGCCTTGGCGTGCGCGGACAGGTCGTAGTCGGTGCGGTTGGCCACACCCTCCAGCTCGGAGAACTCGGTGCCGCCGAAGTTGAAGCGGTACTCGATGTCGGCGGTGCGCTTGGAGTAGTGCGAGAGCTTCTCGGCCGGGTGGTCGTACCAGCGGATGTTCTCCTCGCGGATGCCGAGGTCGCGGTACCAGTTCCACCGCTCGGCCATCCAGTACTCCTGCCACTTCTCGTCCTCGCCCGGCTTGACGAAGAACTCCATCTCCATCTGCTCGAACTCGCGGGTCCGGAAGATGAAGTTGCCGGGCGTGATCTCGTTGCGGAAGGACTTGCCCATCTGCGCGATGCCGAACGGCGGCTTCTTGCGGGAAGTCTGCTGCACCTGGGCGAAGTTGGTGAAGATGCCCTGGGCGGTCTCGGGACGCAGGTAGGCGACCGAGGCGGTGTCCTGGGACGGGCCGAGGTGGGTGGAGAGCAGGCCGGAGAACTGCTTGGGCTCGGTGAAGCCGCCCTTGTTGCCGCAGTGCGGGCAGTTGATGTCGGCCATGCCGTTCTCGGGCAGCCTGCCGTGCTTGGCCTCGTACGCCTCTTCCAGGTGGTCGGCACGGAAGCGCTTGTGACAGGAGGTGCACTCGGTGAGCGGGTCGGTGAAGGTGGCGACGTGGCCGGACGCCTGCCACACCTCGGGAGCCAGGATCACGGAGGAGTCGATACCGACGACGTCTTCGCGCGAGGTGACCATGGCGCGCCACCACTGACGCTTGATGTTCTCCTTGAGCTCGACGCCCAGCGGACCGTAGTCCCAGGCAGCGCGGGAGCCACCGTAGATCTCACTGCAGGGATAGACGAAGCCACGGCGCTTGCTCAGGCTGACGATGGTATCGATCTTGTCGGCGGCCACGGTGCTCTCTTCATTACGACGACGAACGATGGACGGGCGGCGCCCGAGCGTCTCGCTGGGGGGTGGTGGTCGGGAGACGGGTGGGCGAATAGTTCAGGGTACCGGCGGCCGTACCCTCTGGATCAAATCGGTTCCGGCCTCATTGTCGCCCCGCTCACACCCACCCCTCCGTTGTTGACAATCGTTTCCAACTTTGTTGAAAATGAGTGTCATGAACATACGCCGTCGCATATCCACCGCGACCCTCGCCGGAGTCTCGGTGCTCGGGTTGCTGGCCCTCTCCGCCTGCTCCCCCGCCGGCGGGGCCCGCACCGAGGACGGCAGGCTGCGCGTGACGGCGTCCTTCTACCCCATGGAATTCCTCGCCCGGCAGATCGGCGGGCAGCACGTCGAGGTGACCGACCTCACCAAGCCGGGTGTCGAGCCGCACGACCTGGAGCTCACCCCGAAGCAGACCGCTCAGCTCGGCGAGTCCGGCGCGATCGTCTACCTCAAGGGCCTGCAGCCCGCCGTGGACGACGCCGTCGCCCAGTCCGGCAACAAGCACGTCGCCGACGCCGCCGCGCTCACCTCCCTCGAAAAGCACGGCACCGAGGTCGACGGCCACCACCACACCACCGGCGACAACCACTCGCACTCCGAGGCCGAGGGCGGCAACGACCCGCACATCTGGCTGGACCCCGTGAAGTACGCCGAGGTCGCCCGGGGCGTGAACAAGACCCTCGCCAAGGCCGACCCGGACCACCGGGCCGACTACCAGAAGAACACCGATGCGCTGGTGAAGAAGCTGGACGGGCTGGACAAGGAGTTCCGGGACGGACTGGAGAAGCGGTCCTCGGACACCTTCCTCACCACCCACGCGGCCTTCGGCTACCTCGCCGAGCGCTACGGCCTGACCGAGGAGGCCATCAGCGGCCTCGACCCCGAGTCCGAGCCCAGCGCCCACCGCATCAAGGACCTGCACACCCTCGCCACCGGGCACCACGTCTCGACCGTCTTCTTCGAGACGATCGCCAACCCGGCCACCGCCAAGGCCCTCGCCGGTGACCTGCACCTGAAGACCGATGTCCTCGACCCGCTCGAAGGGATCAACGCCAAATCCCGCGGCAAGGACTACTTCGGGGTGCAGCGCGCCAACCTCGCCGCGCTCCAGAAGGCGCTCGGCAGCAAGTGACGGACACCGCACAGCACGTGACGGAGGTCACCATGAACCAGTCGCCCGCCCAGCCGGTCATCGACCTGCGCGGCGCCACCGCCTCGCTGGGCGCCCGCCCCGTGCTGCGCGGCGTCGACCTGACGGTGCACACCGGCGAGGTCGTCGCGCTGCTCGGCGCCAACGGCTCCGGCAAGTCCACCGCCGTCCGCTCCGTGATCGGCCAGGTGCCGCTCACCGGCGGCGAGCTGGCCCTCTTCGGCACGCCCTTCCGGCGGTTCCGGGACTGGGCCCGGGTCGGCTACGTACCGCAGCGCACCACCGCGGCCGGCGGCGTCCCCGCCACCGTCCGCGAGGTCGTCACGGCCGGCCGGCTCGCCCGTACGAAGCTGGGCATCCTGCGCAAGGCCGACCGGGCCGCGGTGCACCACGCCCTGGAGCTGGTCGGCATGGCGGACCGCGCCAAGGACTCCGTCAACGCGCTCTCCGGCGGTCAGCACCAGCGGGTGCTGATCGCCCGCGCACTGGCCGGCGAACCGGAACTGCTGATCATGGACGAGCCGATGGCCGGCGTCGACCTCGCCAGCCAGGAGGTGCTCGCCTCCGCGCTGCGCGAGCAGGTCGGCCGCGGCACCACGGTCCTGCTCGTCCTGCACGAGCTGGGCCCGCTGGAGCCGCTGATCGACCGCGCGGTGGTGCTGCGGGACGGCTGCGTCGTCCACGACGGCGCACCGCCCGAGGCCGTGGGCCAGCATGCGCTGCCCGGCCATGACCATGTCCACCCGCACGCCGATGTGGCGGCGGAACCGATCCGGACGGGGCTGCTGAGCTGATGGAGATCCTCGACTACGCCTTCATGCAGCGGGCCCTGATCGCCGCCCTCATCGTCGGCGTCACCGCCCCCGCCATCGGCATCTACCTCGTCCAGCGCCGCCAGGCCCTGATGGGCGACGGTATCGGCCATGTCGCCCTCACCGGCGTCGGCCTCGGCTTCCTGCTCAACACCAGCCCGGTGTGGGTCGCCACCGCCGTGGCCATCGCCGGCTCCGTCGTCATGGAGCTGATCCGCTGGTACGGCAAGACCCGCGGGGACCTCGCGCTGGCCATGCTGTTCTACGGCGGCATGGCGGGCGGTGTGATGCTGATGAACCTCTCCGACGCCGGCTCCAACGCCAACCTCGGCACCTACCTCTTCGGCTCGATCACCACCGTCTCGCCGCAGGACATGACGACGATCTACGTCCTGGCCGCCCTGGTGCTGGCGATCACGATCGGGCTGCGCCGTCAGCTGTTCGCGGTCTGCCAGGACGAGGAGTTCGCCCGGGTGACGGGCCTGCCGGTGCGGCTGCTGAACCTGCTGGTCGCCGTCACCGCCGCGGTCACCGTCACCGTCGCCATGCGCGTCGTGGGGCTGCTGCTGGTCAGCGCCCTGATGGTGATCCCGGTCGCGGCCGCCCAGCAGATCAGCCGCAGCTTCGCGGTCACCTTCGCGGTGGCCGTCGCGATCGGTGTCGCGGTCACTCTTACGGGCACCGCCACCTCGTACTACGTGGACGTGCCGTCCGGCGCCACGATCGTGCTGTTCGCCATCGGACTTTTCGTGATCTTCACGGCGCTCGCCGCGCCCCTCGCGAAAAAGCGCGCCAGGGCTGCCGCGGAGGGCCCCGAGGGGTGCACTCTGGAGGTACCCGGCGGCCGCACCGCCGCGGACGACGTGAGCGTGGCCGGATGAACCCGGGTAGAGATGTCTTGGCAGGTAGCTTTCGGCGGAGGAACGTAAGCGTCCCAATGGTGGGCCGGTCATCACCTGGCACAATGGCGGGACGCACGTCCAGGGGGAAGTCCTGACGTCCTAGGGAGGCAACGGTGGCGACGAGCGCGGGATCTCCGGTACGCGGCCGGTCGACGCGGCAGCGGACCGCGGTGTCGGCCGCACTCGACGAGGTCGACGAGTTCCGCAGTGCGCAGGAGCTGCACGACATGCTCAAGCACAAGGGCGACTCCGTCGGGCTGACCACCGTCTACCGGACGCTGCAGTCCCTCGCCGATGCCGGTGAGGTCGATGTGCTGCGCACCAGTGAGGGCGAGGCGGTCTACCGCCGGTGCAGCACCGACGATCACCACCACCATCTGGTGTGCCGGGCCTGCGGCAAGGCCGTCGAGGTCGAGGGCCCCGCGGTGGAGAAGTGGGCCGACCAGATCGCCGCGGAGCACGGCTTCCGGGACGTCGCGCACACCATCGAGATCTTCGGGACCTGCGGGGAGTGCGCGGCACGACCGGCCGCGGAGCAGAAGTAGCAACGCGTACGCGAACGGGCCGCCTTCATACGAAGGCGGCCCTTTTGTCCGTCCCGGCCCCTGCCCTCGGCTCCCGCGGAACCGTGCCGGGGGATGCCTGTCAGGTACACGCTGGTGCTAGCCTTGACGCGGCATCAGCGTGGAGTTAAGCGCTTACACGGGGGTAGAACATGGGCGTTCTCGGGGAACTCTGGGACGACGGCACGAAGCTGGTCGGCGACGTGGTCGAGATCGGCAAGGACGTCATGATGGCGCCGGCCGAGATCGCGCACTGGGTCCTGACCCAGATGTTCGGCGGCGGCGAGGCCGATCTGCAGAAGATCGCGACCGAGTTGAAGGCCCTGAGCACCGAGCTGGACGGCCTGACCAAGGAGATCAACACCACCCTCGGCCACCTCACCTGGCACGGCCCGGCCTCCGACGCCTTCGTCCGCGTCGCGCACGGCCGCGTCAAGGAGATGAACACGATCTCCGACGATCTCTCCACCCTGAGCACGTCGGTCACCCGCCTGTCACAGGTCTACTGACGCCACGTCTCCACTGACACCACGTCAGTCCATATCAGGGCACTGCGCCCAGGGAGTCCGCCCTCTGCCGGACTCCACCTTCACCCGGCTCCCGCTCTGCGGAGCCCGAGGCCTTCGAACCACGATGTCCCCCGGTACGCCGGGCATGTCGCGGTTCACCACCACATCACGGGGGTTGTACGGATGGCAGGCGACACGTTCGGCGTGGAGACGGCGGAACTCGCCAAGATCGAGAAGGACTGGCACTCGGTCAGCCGGCGGATGGCGGAGCTGAACAAGCGGCTCGGGGAGATCAAGGAAACGCTGGTCACCGCGGCGAGCATCGACCTCGCGACCGCACCGCTCGCCGCGCTCCCCGGCTTCGGCATCGCCTACCAGGTGCTCGCGGACGTGAAGGACATCGCCGAGGTGAGCGGCCGCCTGGAAGAGAACAAGAAGAAGCTGCTCGAAGAGCTGGCGGGCGACGCCGGGAAGATCAAGAAGGTCAAGGCCGAGTACGAGGCCAACGAGAAGAAGATCGAAGACGAACTCAAGAAGATCAAGGACCGGAAGAAGGACCACGACGCCCCCCACTCCCCCGGACACACCGGCGGCGGCAGTTCGGGCGGCGGCAACGGCGGGTCCTCCGGTGGAGGCGGCGGTGGCGGTGGCGGTGGCGCCACCGGCGGCGGGTCCGGCCCGGCCCCCTCGCAGGGGCACGGCGACGGCAAGTGGGACACCAAGGGCGACTGGGACGCCTGGTCGCCGGGCAAGCACCACACGACCACCGGTGCGGGCGTCGAGACCGCGCCCGACACCTCCGGCCTCCCCGGCGAGCGCAAGGACATCATCGACCGCGCCCTGGAGCGGGTGAACCACCGCATCGGCTACAGCCAGTCGGCCACCACCAACGGCTACCGCGACGACTGCTCGGGCTTCGTCTCCGCCGCCTGGGGCCTGGAGCCGCCGGGTCTGAACACCTACGGCCTGATGGGCAACAACACCGCCCATGTGATCACCAAGGACGATCTGCAGCCGGGCGACGCGCTGATCGCCGGCGACCACACCGTCCTCTTCGGCGGCTGGGCCGACAAGGAACACACCAAGTACATCGCCCTGGAGGACAACGGCTCCCAGGGCACCGTCTCGCACATCATCCCGTACCCGTACTACTCCGGCGACGCCGCGCACGAAAGGTCGATCGGCAAGCCGTACGTGCCCTACCGCCGCAACGGCCTCTAGGACGCGTCCGACGGACCGGCCCGGGACCGCCCGGCACCCCGGGCCCGCCCCGGGCCGGTCCCCGGCACGTCCGGGCCCGCACACGAGAGAGAACGCCTACATGTTCACCCGCCGCCTGCTCGCCGCAGCCGCTGTCGCTGCGACGCTGGCCACGCTCACCTCCTGCAAGGGCGAGGACCCGGCCGCCTCCCCGGAGGGGAGCGCGTCCGCCGCCGCGTCACCGGCGTCCACCCCGACCGGCGCAGCGACCGACGGACCGACCGACGCGGCGTCCCCCGCGGCCTCGGCCTCCGCCTCCGGGCAGAAGGACCTGCCGATCGACCCGGAGCCCACGTCCGACTGCACCCCGGCCAAGCTGCCCGAGGGACACCGGATGGTGCAGGTCATCCGGGCACCGGCCGGGGGACAACTGGCCGTCAAGGAGGCGAAGTTCGCCTGCGACCCCAACGGGGGCGGCTACGCGGGAACGGGCAAGGCCGGCCAGTACCGGCTGGCCGCGGGAGCCACGGCCGAGCTGACCACCAGCGCCACCGGCCACCGCACGGTGCCCCTCGCCACGCTCACCGAGCACCTCACGGCCTGCCTGAAGCACGACCAGGTCAAGGCGCCCCTCGCCTGCTCGGGAGACATCTACGAGCTCACCCTGAACGGCTCCGGCGCCGTCTCGCACCTCCGCGAGATCTGGCACTCCTGACGGGTCCCGGGCGCGCGAAAGGGGCCGGCAGCGTTCGGGCGAACGCCGCCGGCCCCTTCCTCGTGAGCCCGCTGAGACCCATGAGCCCCAGGCGGCTCATCGGCCCGATGCCCGACGTCCTTACGTCGCGGACTCGCCCTCCGCCTCCGGTGCCGCCCCGAACCTGCGGTCCCGCTTCGCGTACTCCAGGCAGGCCTGCCACAGATTCCGCCGGTCGAAGTCCGGCCACAGGATGTCCTGGAAGACCATCTCGGCGTAGGCGCTCTGCCAGATCAGGTAGTTCGAGGTCCGCTGCTCACCGGACGGCCGCACGAAGAGATCCACATCCGGCATGTCCGGGTAGTACATGTACTTCGCGATGGTCTTCTCGTTCACCTTCGACGGGTCCAGCCTTCCGGCCCGCACATCCGCCGCGATGGCCGCCGCCGCATCGGCGATCTCGGCCCGCCCGCCGTAATTCACGCAGAAATACAGCGTCATGGCGTCATTGTCCTTGGTCTGCTCCTGCGCGATCTGGAGCTCCTGCACCACGGACTTCCACAGCTTCGGCATCCGGCCGACCCACCGGATACGAATACCCAGCGCGTCCATTTCGTCACGGCGCCGCCGGATCACATCGCGGTTGAAGTTCATCAGGAAGCGGACCTCGTCGGGCGACCGCTTCCAGTTCTCCGTCGAGAAGGCGTACAGCGAAAGGTTCTTCACGCCCATTTCGATGCAGCCCTTGAGGACGTCCAGGACGACACCCTCGCCGACCTTGTGCCCCTCGGTGCGCGGCAGCCCGCGCTCCTTGGCCCACCGGCCGTTGCCGTCCATGACGACCGCCACATGGTTCGGGACGAGCTCACCGGGGATCTTCGGCGGCCGCGCACCGGAAGGGTGCGGCTCGGGCGTCACGTACTCACGTCGATTACGGCCCAGAATCCCGCGTCGTGCCATGCGGCCCACGTCTCCTATGTGTCTTGAGGGGCGTTTTTTCTTGAGGGGCGGTGTCGCTATTTCTCTACGTACCGGAGGGAACGCAGGCCCCGCTCCACATGCCAGTGCAGATACGCCGTGACGAGCCCGCTGCCCTCCCGGGCATGACGGGCCTCACAGGCGTCCGCGGTCTCCCAGTCGCCGGTCAGCAGCGCGCTGAGGAGCCCGATGGCCTCAGAGGAGGGTACGACGCTCCCCGGCACCCGGCAGTCACCGCAGGTCACACCGCCCGACGCCACCGAGAAGAACCGGTTCGGACCGGGCATCCCGCACCGCGCGCAGCTGTCGAAGCTCGGCGCATAGCCGTTGACGGCGAGCGAGCGCAGCAGGAAGGCGTCCAGCACCAGATGCGGCTCGTGCTCGCCACGGGCCAGCGTCCGCAGCCCGCCGACCAGCAGCAGGTACTGCTGCACGGCGGGCTCGCCCTCGTGGTCGGTGAACCGCTCGGCGGTCTCCAGCATGGCCGTCCCGGCCGTGTAGCGGGCGTAGTCCGTGACGATCCCGCTGCCGTACGCCGCGATCGTCTCGCTCTGCGTGCACAGCGGCAGCCCGCGCCCGATCAGCTCGCTGCCGCGCGCATAGAACTGCACGTCGACGTGCGAGAACGGCTCCAGCCGCGCCCCGAACTTCGACTTCGTCCGGCGCACCCCCCGGGCCACCGCACGGACCCGTCCGTGCCCCCGGGTGAGCAGCGTGATGATCCGGTCCGCCTCACCCAGCTTCTGGGTGCGCAGCACGATGCCGTCGTCGCGGAACAGACTCATGGCGCCATTCTCGCGCATGGGCGAAGCGGGCCGGGCCGGGTGCCCCTCAGGCCCCCTTCAGCTCCGCTCACCCCCGGAGCGCTCCGTCAGCGCGTCGGTCAGCCGCCGGGCGACCTCCATCGAGCAGCGCCCCAGTTCCACGAGCGGCGGGATGTAGCAGTGGGCGATCGACACCGGGTCGGGACGCAGCGAGGGCAGGACGACCCCCGCACGGGCCAGCGCCTCCCGCAATTCCGTCGTCACGTCTTCCACTTCCTTGAACTGCTGCATGAGCATCCGCACTTTCCGTGAGGGGTTTCACTGTTCGCAGTCAGAGCGTGACGGTGCGGAACTACGGTGGGCAAGGGGGCGGCCCCTGCAACGGGCGAGCAGAGAAAGGACGTACGCCATGGCCAACGCATCACGGCAAGCTGCTTGGGAGTTCTGGGGCACGGAGCTCAAGCGGCGACGGGAGGATGCGGGCTTGACCCAGGAGGCGCTGGGCCGGAGGGCCTTCGTGTCCGGCGGCTACATCGGCCAGTTCGAGCAGGCGATCAGGAAGCCGCAGCTGGATGTGGCGGTGCGGATCGATGAGGTCCTGTAAACCGACGGTTTTTTCGAGCGGATGTGGCGGCGACTGATCGGCGCGTCTCCATTCGAGTCCTACTTCGCAGCAGTAGCGGAGCTGGAAGCCCTCGCCACCAAGATCTGTGAGTTCGAGTCTCTCCTGATCCCGGGACTGCTGCAGACACCAGGGTATGCCCGCGAGGTAATGCTGTCGGCGACCCCGTTGACCTCCGAGGAGGAGCTGGACGAAAAGGTCTCGGCCCGGCTGGAACGAGCGCAGATCTTCAAGGGCCCGGCCAAGCCCGAGTATTGGGCGATCATCCACGAGGCAGCGCTGCGGGTCCCGGTCGGTGGAGCGGCCCAGATGGCGGAGCAGCTGGACCATCTCGTCGCTCTCGTGCGAAGCCGTCGAGTGGTGCTCCAAGTGATCCCGTACGCGCAAGGGGCACACTCGGCCATGTCTCATTCCATGAAGCTCATGGAGTTCGCAGACACACCGCCCACCGTCTATACAGAGGGCCTGTTTTGGGGCCAACTGCTCGACGACTCGGCGATGGTGAAGCGCGCGACGGCGACTTACGATCTCCTCAGGGCCGCCGCGCTGTCGCCGAAGGTGTCCCTGCCTCTGATCGAGTCGGCGGCGGAGAGCTACAGGAGTTCATGAGCCGATACGACCTGGCCACTGCCCAGTGGCGCAAGAGCAGCTACAGCAGTGGCGCCTCTGACAACTGCCTCGAGGTCTCCGACAGCCACCCCGGCATCGTCCCCGTCCGCGACAGCAAGACCCCCCACGGCCCCGCCCTCGCCTTCCCGGCGGCGGGATGGGCCTCGTTCGTCGACGCCGTCAAAAACTCGCATTTCACCGGCGCCTGACCACCTTTCACGAGGCGTACACACCAGGCACACAAAGGCCCCGCCATCCCACTGGATGACGGGGCCACATCACGTTATGGTCCGGGTCATCGCGGGCGGAAGGCGACCTTCCGTACTTCTCAGTCCCCCATGGGAAGTGCCCCTCACGGCACGTCAACTCCCCGGTAGCATCCCGTGATGATCGGCAGCACGACGCCGTGATGGCCGGCCGACCCAGTCAGTACCCCAATTGAGGATCTCGATGACATCCATACCGGAGGCGCTGTTGTGGTGCCTCAGCGCAGGTACGGCCGCCGCCGTGGTCCTGGCGGCGCTCTCGATCCGGGCGCGCGGACAGCGCGCGGACCTGAGATCACGCCTCTCCGCCGCTGAGGAACAGAACAGCGCCACGCTGCACAGCAATACGGAGCTGTCGGCCCGGCTGCGCGCCACCGAGGCCGAGATCCGGCACCTGGCCGGTACCCGGCTCCCCGACCTGACGCTGGCGCTGGCCCACCCGCATGTGCCCGTCCCGGGGCTGATGGACGCCCGGTTCGCCGGTACGGAGACCGACCAGGCCCTGAGCGCCGTACTGGAGCAGGTCAGCGACGCGATCACCAAGGAGCGGGCGCGCGTCGACGCCGCCGCCCAGTCCACCCTCCGCGGCGCGACCACCACCATCCAGGCGCTGCTCTACCGGCTCCAGACGTCGCTGCAGGAGATGCAGCACCGCTACGACGACCCGAACGTCGCCCAGGACCTGCTGAACGCGGACTTCCTCAACGAGCAGGCGCTGCGGCGCATCCAGGCCACCGGTGTCGTCTGCGGCGCCTGGCCGGGACTGACCCGCGAGGACTCCTACCTCGCCGAGCTGGTCGTCGGCGCCACCTCCCGGCTGCGCGGCTACGAGCGGGTGCAGGTCAGCAACCAGCTGCGCGACCCTATCGCCGTCGTGGCGCGGGCCGTGGAGCCGGTCGCGATCGTGGTGACCGAGCTGCTGGCCAACGCCCTGCACCACTCGCACCGCGAACTGCCCGTCACCATCACCCTCCAGCAGGGCAACCGCGGCGCCTCCGTCATCGTCGACGACTACGGCGTCGGTATGCACGACGACGAGATCAAGGCCGCGATGGAGCTGCTGGCGGGTGACGACGACCTGCTGCTCACCCAGCTCGGCGACCCGCCGCGGTCCGGGTTCGCGGCGGCCGGCCAGCTGGTGCGCCAGTACGGCTTCGGGGTGCATGTCGAGCCGTCGCCGTACGGCGGTGTGCGTGCGGTCGTGTACATCCCCGGTGACCCCCTCCTCACCGTCCTCGACGAGAGCGCCCAGCCGATGTCCGTGATGGCTCCTCTGCCGCACCGTTCCGGGGTGCCGGACCGGGCCGGCTCCGCGCTGCCGACCGGTGCCACGCCGCCGGCCGCGGCGCCCGCCGCGCCGTCCGCACCCGCCGCGCCGTCCGCGGCCTCCTACGAGGCGCCCGCCCCGCAGGCCGAGGGCGAGCTGCCGCGCCGGCGCCGCCGTCAGCCCGTCTCCGAACTCGATGAGAGTGCCGAGCGCACCGAATCGCTTCCCCCGCGCTCCCCGGAGGAGACCGGATCCCGTTGGGCCGCACTCCAGCGCGGTACCGAAACCGGCCGGGCAGCCGCCCAGTCAGAACCCCCTCGCAGTCCCGAAGGGAACGCACAGTCATGAACAGCCCCACCCGCCGCCGTGTTGCCGAGGACAAGTCCTGGGTGCTGGCGCCCCTCATGGAGTTGCCGCATGTTATTCACGCAGCCGTGATCTCCGGTGACGGTTTCATCGAGGGCGCCTCGCCGGGTCTGCAGCGTGACTCCGGCGAGGGTGTCGCCGCGATGATGTCCGCGCTCCAGGGTGCGGGCCGTGCCGTGACCGCGGCGTTCGCCGGGAAGGACGACACCCGGCTGCGGCAGACGGTCATCGAGTCCGACGACGGCTTCGTCTTCGCGATACCCGCCGGCGAGAACACCTGCCTCGCGGTCTTCGCCGGTCCGGAGGTGAACATGGGTGTCGTCGCGCACCATATGCAGATCCAGGTGACGACGCTGGGCAACAAGGTCATGAACAGCCCGGCCCGGGATCTGGGCAACCCCGTATGACCCCGCGCCAGAGCAGCGGCAGGCGCCTCGTCCCGGCCTATCTGGCCACCGGCGGACGCGCCCAGCCCAGCCGCAACACCCTGGACCGGCTCAGCCTGCTGCACAGCGTGGGCATGCCGATCACCAGCGAGGTACGCCCGGAGGAGCACCGCATCCTGGAGCTGCTGCAGCCCGGGGCGCTGTCTCTGGCCGAGGTCGCCGCCCACCTTCACCTGCCGGTGAGCGTGGTGAAGGTGCTGGTGGCCGACCTTGTCGATGCCGGGCGGCTGCACGCCCGGGTCCCCATTCCCGAAGCCGAGCAATTCGACCGACAGATCCTGGAGAGGGTTCTCGATGGACTCCGCTCTCTCAAGTCCTAGCGCCCACGCCGGCGCGAGCACCGGCAGCATGTACCTCTCCGGCGAGAACCAGACACTGGTCAAGCTCCTGGTGGCGGGGCCGTTCGGGGTCGGCAAGACCACGCTCATCCGTGCGCTGTCCGAAACCCCGCCGCTGCACACCGAAGAGGTCATGACCCAGACCGGCGCGATCGTCGACGATCTCGCCGGTGTCCGGGAGAAGACCACCACCACCGTCGCCATCGACTTCGGGCGGCTGACCCTGCCCGGGGACCTGGTGCTGTATCTGTTCGGCACCCCCGGACAGAAGCGCTTCCGTCCGCTGTGGCAGGACATCGCCCGTGGCGCGCTGGGCGCCCTGGTCCTCGCCGACACCCGTCGGCTGGCGGACTCCTTCGAGGTGATGGACATCGTCGAGGAGGCCGGGCTGCGCTACGCGGTGGCGGTCAACACCTTCCCCGACGCGCCCCAGTACGACGTCGAAAAGCTCCGTGAGGCGCTCGATCTGCACCCCGAGACGCCGCTGGTGCTGTGCGATGCCCGCGACCGGGAGCAGTCCGTCGATGCGCTCATCGCGCTCGTCGGGCACGTCCTGGCCCACACCCCCGAGGAGAACCCGAACCCGTGACTTCCCCGCACCAGCCGGGAGCCGCACCGCCACCGGGCTGCCCGGCGCACGCCGCCCCTCCGCAGCAGTACCCGCCGGCGCAGCCCGACGCACAGACGCCGGTGAAGCTCTACGGACCGGACTTCGCCGCCGACCCGCACCGCATCTACGCGCATTTGCGGCAGTACGGCGCGCTGGCTCCGGTCGAGATCGCACCGGACGTGACCGCGATGCTGGTCACCGACTACCGGGCCGCCCTCGACCTGCTGCACGACGACACCACCTGGTCCAAGGACTCCCGGGAGTGGATGACGACCGTCCCGCCGGACTCCCCCGTCATGCCGATGCTGATGTGGCGCCCCAACATCTTCTACGCCGACGGTCCTGCGCACGTCCGCTACCGGGACGTCGTCGTCGACAGCTTCAAGCTCGTCGAGCCGCATGAGCTGCGCGCCCGAGTCCACCACGCCGCGGACTCCCTGATCCGGCGGTTCGGCGCGCACGGCGAGGCCGATCTGATCGCCGATTACGCGCGGCTGATCCCGCTGGTGATGTTCAACAACCTCTTCGGGCTGCCGGATTCGTACAGCGACCGGCTGATCGCGGCCATCGGCGGCATGCTGGACGGCAACTCCCCCGAGGAGGCCGCCGCCGCCAACGAGGCGTACACCAGCTACATCATGGAGCTGGTCGGCTCGAAGAAGGCCGAGCGCGGGCCGGACCTGACCTCCTGGTTCATGGACCACCCGAACGCGCTCAACGACGAGGAACTGATCCACAACATCATCCTCACGATGGGCGCGGGCAACGAACCGCTCGCCAACCTCATCGGCAACGCGCTGTCGCGGATGCTGTCCGACGACCGCTACTACAACACCCTCTCCGGCGGCGCGCTGACCGCGCACGACGCCATCAACGAGGTGCTGTGGAACGACCCGCCGCTGACCAACTACTCCGCCCACTTCCCGGTCCGTGACGTCTTCTTCCACGGCACCTGGGTGCGCAAGGGCCAGCTGGTGATGGTGTCCTACGCGGCCGCCAACAGCCAGTTCGACACCACCGGACAGGCGGGCCCCGGCTCGGGCGGCGGCTCGCACCTGTCCTGGGCGGCCGGTCCGCACGCCTGCCCCGTGAAGCGGCATGCGCTGCTGATCGCCACCACCGCGATCGAGCGGCTCACCGCCTGGCTCTCCGACATCGAACTCGCCGTGGACGCAAGCGAGTTGACGTGGCGCAACGGTGCGTTCCACCGGGCCCTCGCCGCGCTCCCGGCCCGGTTCACCCCCATCACCCCCGACCAGGCAGGAGCCACTCCATGGCACAACAGGGACAGCAGCCCTACGTCATCGACCCGGTCGGAAGCGATATCCACGGAGAGGCGGCCCGCCTCCGCGCACTAGGCCCGCTCGCGCGGACCGAGCTGCCCGGCGGCATCGAGGCCTGGTCGGTCACCAGCCACACGCTCCTCAAGCAGCTGCTGACCGACGACCGGGTCTCCAAGAACCCCCGGGAGCACTGGCCCCTGTGGCAGCGCGACGACATCCGCGGCAGCTGGCTGCAGTCGTGGATCGGCGTCACGAACATGTTCACCGCGTACGGCCCCGACCACCGACGGCTGCGCAAGCTGATCGCCCCGGCGTTCACCGCGCGGCGCACCGACGCCATGCTCCCGCGCGTGGAGGCCATCACCACGGCCCTCCTGGACGGCCTGGCCGCCCTGCCCGCGGGCGAGCCCGTGGACCTGCGCGCCCGCTTCAACCACCCGCTGCCCATGCAGGTGATCTGCGAGCTGTTCGGCTTCCCGGAGGGCGAGCGGCGCGTCGAACTCGCCCGCCTCGTCGAGGCCATCATGGACACCACGGCCACCCCGGAGCAGGCCGGCGCCACCGGCGCGGCCGTCCATGCGCTGCTGTCCGGCCTGGTCGGCGAGAAGCGCGAGAACCCGGGCGACGACCTGACGAGTCTCCTGGTCTCCTCGCGGGACGACGAGGGCCGGCGGATGACCGAGCAGGAGCTGCTCGACACCCTCCTCCTCGTCATCGGCGCCGGCCATGAGACCACCGTCGACCTCCTCGGCAACGCCGTGCACGCCCTGCTCACCCACCCCGAGCAGCTCGAGCTGGTGCTGTCGGGCGAGGTCCCCTGGAACGACGTGATCGAGGAGACGCTGCGCTGGGCCCCCAGCATCGCCGCCCTCCCGCTCCGTTTCGCCGTGGCGGACATCGAGATCCCGGACGGCCCCACCATCCGCAAGGGCGAGGCGATCCTCCCGGCGTACGCGGCGGCCGGGCGGGACGCCGCCTTCCACGGCGAGACGGCCGACGGCTTCGACATCGAGCGTTCCCAGAAGGAGCACCTCGCGTTCGGCCACGGCGTCCACCACTGCCTGGGTGCCCCACTGGCCCGTATGGAGGCCCGGATCGCGCTCCCGGCCCTCTTCGCCCGCTTCCCCGGCCTCCAACTGGCCGAGCCTGCGAGTGAGTTGGAGCCCACGAGCGGTTTCATCTCGGGCGGTCTGCGCAGCCTGCCGGTGCGTCTGACTCCGGCCTGAACCGGCCGGCCGCTCCCGGTGTCCGACCCCGTCGCCCTGCTGTGGCGGCGGGGTCTTTCCGGCTTCCGTGCGGCCGTCGCGCCGCGGACCCGGTCAGGTGTGCGGCGGCGTGTTCCGTCGGCCGGACCGCAGCCTCAGGAGGGGGTACATGCCGCCTCAGGAGGGCGTGCGCGCCGCCGCCAGCAGCCGGTTCGTCTCGGCGGGGCGGAGCATGAGGGCGCTGCCGACCGTGCTCAGCACCTCGCGTTCCGCGGGCGTGTAGGAGCCGTCGGCGAGGGCGATGCGGGCGCCCTGGAGGAGGATCGCCTCCCGGCCCGCGGGGGCGAGGTGCGGGGCGAGCGGTTCCAGCGACTCATGGAGCTCTATGGCCAGCGCGGTGCCGCACGGGTCCAGGCCCTGGGGCCCGCAGTTGCCGCCGGTCACGGCGTCGTAGGTGCCGGTCAGCCGGCCGGTGTCGGCGGCGAGGGCGGCGAGCAGGGTCAGCAGTTCGTCCTCGGAACAGTCCGGGAAGCCGGCCGCGCGGACCGTGTCGACGGCGGCGTCGCGGACCGCACGGGAGGAGGTGCCGCCGGCGGCCAGCAGCGCGAGGGTGACGGTGTGGACGGCGTCCCTGAGCATCGCGGAGAAGCGGACGGTGGTGGGGTGGTCGAGGACGTCCGGTCCGAAGCGGCCGTGGCAGGCCGAGCACTCCAGGACCGGGCCGGTGGCGCCGCGGGGCAGCAGCGGGACGCCGAGGACGGTGAAGCGGCGGCGGCCGGTCCGGCGGAGGTAGTTGCGGTCCCCGCCGCAGTCCGGGCAGAAGAACTCGCCGTCGGCGACGGTGCGCCAGGACGTGCGCACGCCCGTCACACACATCTTGTGCATCACGTCAGCCCTCCGTAACTACCCCGTAGCCTCACGGCACGGGCGGGGTCCCCCAGCGGTAGCTGGAGTAGTGCCCCCATGGCCCCCTCGTCGCATTGGACGTGATGTTAGCCACATACGTGATGCGACGTCAGCACCTCGTACCGGACAACTGGCCGGATGACGAAGGCCCCTGCCCCTCCGGGAAGAGGGGCAGAGGCCTGTGGACGCCGTGAACAGCGTGGCTGTGCGGAGGCGGGCCGCGGACGGGGCGGCCGCGGGCCCCGGTCGGCCCGGGGCGGGCTTGGCCAAAACGGTGGGGGTACGGCCGGATCGCCCCGGGCCGCCCGTCACCCCATCGAGGTCATCAGCGCCCGGGTCACCTGCCGCGCCTGGTTGTCCAGGCCGCGGGCGTTGGGGTGGACGAAGGTGCAGGCCTCGCCGGAGCCGGGGATGGACTTGCACAGCTCCGAGGGCTCGTCGGTCTGGTGGCCGTCACCGGTGAGGTTGTCCCTGACGCCGTACATCCACTTCGCGTCCCCGCTCTCGCACACGCCGTGGTTCACGCTGGGCCCGTAGGTGTCGACGTAGAGGGCGGCGTGCTGGTCGGCGTGCCGGTGGAGCAGCCCGTTCAGATGCTTTTCGAGCCCGTCCAGCCAGGGCATGTCGCCCTTCTTGACGCTGCCGAGCTGGTTCCAGTGCAGGAACGAGCAGCCGGAGCCGTCCGGAACGATGGCGGGGTAGCCGACGACGGCGACCCTGGCGTGCGGTGCGCGGCGGTGGATCGCCGTCATCATGTGCCCGAAGTCCGCGTCGAGCTGCGCGAACCGCTCGTCGAGCCAGTCCGCCCCCTCGCCCGCGCCGGTGTAGTAGTTGGTGCAGGGCTTGGTCTGCAGGGGCTTACTGATGCCCAGTTCGAGGCATTTGGTCACGATGGACCCGAAGCCGAGGGAGTTGCCGCCGATGCCGACGGTGACGTAGTCGGTGCCGGGGTTCAACGCGTCGAGCTGCGGGGGCAGATCGGACCAGCCGCCCTCCGGCGGGATCGACGGCGGTCCGTAGATCTTGGATGCCGGCTGGGGCCCCAGGATCCCGTCGACGACCTCGGCGGCCCCGCAGGTCACGTCCCTCAGCTGGAATCCCAGCTGATGGGCGACCTGGTGCGGGTAGTTGCGCGTGGAGCGGCCGCAGCCGTCGTGCTCCTCCCAGGGGCGGACGAACACCCCGGCGCTGTACGAGTCGCCGAGCGCCACATACTCCGGGCGGTCCGCCGCCCGCGCCGGTGCGCCGGAGGCCGCCGGGGCGAGCGCGGAAGCCACCACGGCCAGCGAGGCCGCCGCCGCGAGGAGGAGCCGGGAGAGTGCGGGCATGCCGTGTCTGCTCATCTGCACGTCCTTGGTGTCCGGCGCCGTGGCCTGTCCGACGAGCGCCGGTCACCAAAAGTACTGACACGCTTACTCACTGTGACCTGAAGGGAGTTCAAACCCCACCTTCAGGTGGCGGGGTCGCACAACGGCGCCCCCGCCGCTCGGTGCGAGCGACGGGGGCGCGTAGGGCGGTGCGGCTGCCGGGTCAGCGGCCCGCGCGGTTGACGGCGGAGACGACCGCCTTCAGCGAGGCGCGCGTGGTGTTCGCGTCGATGCCGATGCCCCACAGCACCTTGTCGCCGATCGCGCACTCGATGTACGAGGCGGCCAGCGAGGAGGCGCCCTCGCTCATGGTGTGCTCCTGGTAGTCCAGCAGCCGGGCGTCGATGTCGATGCTCTGCAGCGCGTCGAAGAACGCGGAGATCGGGCCGTTGCCGCTGCCGACCAGCACCGTTTCCGCACCGTCCACCTCGGCCTCGACGGTGAGGGTGTCGATGCCGTCCTTGTCGGTGGTGGTCTGGCCGTTCTTGACCTGGATGCGGCCCCACGGGTTCTCGGGGTTCGGCAGGTACTCGTCCTGGAAGGCGGACCAGATGGCGGCGGGCGTGACCTCGCCGCCCTCGGCGTCGGTCTTCCCCTGGATGATCCGGGAGAACTCGATCTGCATCCGGCGCGGCAGGTCCAGCTTGTGGTCGTTGTTCAGGACGTAGGCGATACCGCCCTTGCCGGACTGCGAGTTGACGCGGATGACGGCCTCGTAGGAGCGGCCGACGTCCTTGGGGTCGATGGGCAGGTACGGGACCGCCCACTCGATGTCGTCCACGGTCTTGCCGGCGGCGGTGGCCTCGGCCTCCATGGCGTCGAAGCCCTTCTTGATGGCGTCCTGGTGGGAGCCGGAGAAGGCGGTGTAGACCAGATCGCCCGCGTAGGGGTGGCGCGGGTGGATCTCCATCTGGTTGCAGTACTCGCTCGTGCGACGGATCTCGTCGATCTGCGAGAAGTCGATCTGCGGGTCGACGCCCTGGGAGAACAGGTTCATGCCCAGCGTCACCAGGTCGACGTTGCCGGTGCGCTCGCCCTGGCCGAACAGGCAGCCCTCGATGCGGTCGGCGCCCGCCATGATCGCCAGC
Organism: Streptomyces caniferus; assembly: GCF_009811555.1. Classification (GTDB taxonomy): domain Bacteria; phylum Actinomycetota; class Actinomycetes; order Streptomycetales; family Streptomycetaceae; genus Streptomyces; species Streptomyces caniferus. The sequence goes on from NZ_BLIN01000005.1 coordinate 2,898,618, forward strand.
TCGGCGGCGGCGACGGCGGTGCCGCGGTCGTTGTGCGGGTGCACGGACAGGCATACGTGCTCGCGCCGGGACAGGTGGCGCGCCATCCACTCGAAGCGGTCGGCGTGCGTGGAGGGCGTGGAGCGCTCGACGGTGGCCGGCAGGTTCAGGATGATCTCGCGGCCCTCTTCGGGCTGCCAGACGTCACAGACCGCCTCGCAGACCTCCAGCGCGAAGTCCAGCTCGGTGTCGGTGAAGATCTCCGGGCTGTACTGGTAGCCGAAGATCGTCTCGTCGCCCAGGATCTTGTCGGCGTACTCCATGACCAGCCGGGTGCCGTCCACGGCGATCTGCTTGACCTGCTCCTTCGAGCCGCGGAAGACGACCCGGCGGAAGGTGGGCGCGGTGGCGTTGTACAGGTGCACCGTGGCGCGGCGGGCGCCGCGCAGCGATTCGACGGTGCGCTCGATCAGCTCCTCGCGGGCCTGCGTCAGGACGGAGATCGTCACGTCCTCGGGGATCGCACCCTCTTCGATGATGGAGCGGACGAAGGCGAAGTCGGTCTCACCGGAGGAGGGGAAGCCGACCTCGATCTCCTTGTAGCCCATGCGCACCAGCAGATCGAACATCTCGCGCTTGCGGGCCGGCGACATCGGGTCGATCAGCGCCTGATTGCCGTCACGCAGGTCGGTCGACAGCCAGCGGGGCGCGGCGGTGATGCGGTTGTCCGGCCAGGTGCGGTCGGAGATGTCGACGGCTTCGTAGGGGCGGTACTTGTGGACCGGCATACCGGAGGGCCGCTGCAGCTGCGTCGCATTGGTGACCGGGGTGGGCCGGCCGACGGCGTGGTCTGCGGGGCTCGACGGATTCGTCATGGTGCGTGGGGCTCCTCGTATGTCCGCTGGGGTCCCCCTGCTCCTCGGAGTCAGGGAGAGGCCGACGGGGCGAAAATCGCAACACCGAACTCCGCGGGGAGGGGGTCGGCCTACGACTACAGGCCCTCGCCGCGGCAGCTAAGGAGAAGCAGCCCGAAACGCATGATGCACAGCACCTTAGCCGAGGTGCGCCCTGTCCGGCGGTCGCGTATCAGTATGCGGGACCGGACGCCCGTTGTTCCCCAAATGCGACCAACCACACTTTTTCGGGAATTTCGGCCGCAGGCAGTGACAGTTGCATTACACAGTGCCACCGTTTGTTCATGGACCTCAACGACGCACCATCAGATCCCGCCACCCGCCACACGCCCGTCTTCTGCACGATCATCCCGCCGCACATCCTCGACAACCTGGCACAGTCCGACGACCCGGAGCGGCACGAGCCCGCCCGCCGCACCCTGGAGCACGACCACGCACGGCGCGCCGAGCGCCGCGAGCTCGCCGCCCGCGGCGGGCTGACCCCGGGAGAGCCCGACGCCGCCGCCGACAAGCCGCGCCGCACCATCTACGACGCCCGTCACCAGGAGAACCTGCCCGGCCACAAGGTGCACGCGGAATCGGACGGCCCGTCCAAGGACGCCTCCGTCAACCGCGCCCACGCCGGCCTCGGCGCCACCTTCGAGCTCTACCTCAAGATCTACGGCCGCAAGTCCATCGACGGCGCCGGCCTGCCGCTCGACGCGACCGTCCACTATGGCCGGAAGTACGACAACGCCTTCTGGGACGGCGAGCGGATGGTCTTCGGCGACGGCGACAACGACCTGTTCAAGGACTTCACCATCCCTGTCGACGTCATCGGCCACGAACTCACCCACGGCGTCACGCAGTACACCGCCAACCTCACCTACGAGGGCCAGCCCGGCGCCCTCAACGAGTCCGTCTCCGACGTCTTCGGCGTGCTGATCAAGCAGTACGCCCTCGGCCAGACCGCCGACCAGGCCGACTGGCTGATCGGCGCCGACCTCCTCGGCCCGAACGTCACCGGCACGGCGCTGCGCTCGATGAAGGCCCCGGGCACCGCGTACGACGACGACGTCCTGGGCAAGGACCCGCAGCCCGCCACGATGAAGGGCTACGTCCGCACCACCGACGACAACGGCGGCGTCCACATCAACTCCGGCATCCCCAACCACGCCTTCTACCTGGCCGCCACCGCCCTCGGCGGCAAGGCCTGGGAGCGCGCGGGCCAGGTCTGGTACGACGTCCTGACCGGCGGCAAGCTCAGCAAGGACGCGAAGTTCGCCGACTTCGCCGCCCTCACCGTCAAGGCGGCCAAGGCCCGCTTCGGCGCCGGCGACGAGCACGAAGCCATGGTCAAGGCCTGGACACAGGTCGGAGTGACCCCGAAGTAACGGCGCCACGAGGTCCGTGGGGCGGGCGGCGCCGGCAGGCCCGCCCGCCCCACGCACGGTTAGCGTGGCCGTACGGGGTAGAAGTCCGTCGGAGGACGTCGGAGGAGACCGTTATGCGCATCCATGTTCACCGCACCGGCGGCTTTGCGGGCGTCGACCGTCGCGCCGAGGTCGACACCTCGGACCGCCCTGACGCCCGCGACTGGCAGTCCCTCGCCGAACGCGCCGTCGCCACCGCCCGCACCGAGCCCCCCGTCGGGGTACCGGACGGCTTCAGCTACCAGATCACGGTCGACGGCCGGACGGTGTACTGCTCCGATCCGCGGCTCACGGACGAACAGCGCAAGCTGATCACCAAGGTGATGAAGGAAGGGTCGTAGCCGCTCCCGGCAGGCCTCGCAGGGCCCGGCCGCCGGCCTTCCGGCGGGGCCGCGGGCGGGGCTTTGGGCGGGGCTTTGGGCGGCGCTTCGGGCGCGTTCTCGCCACTATCACGTTCTGAAGTCGTACAACCTCAGCGCGTGGTGATCCGTATCACCTGCACCAACAGCCCGGAATACCCGCTCCACACCTTTGGTCGTGCTTTATGGAGCTATGCAACCCGCCCCGGCTGCGCTTAAGTTCCCGCCCACAGCACGTTCACAGCATGCCCGCGCATGCCTTTTCGTCGATGAGGTGGGGGACTTGGCAGACAGAACTGCGGCAGCACAGCGAAGGCGCTTGCATCCGATACGGGTGGCGGGGCTGAGCGGGCTCCTGGTGGGGGCGCTTTCCGTGGCTCTCGGGCCGTCCGCCTGGGCGGCGCCCCATACCCCCACGGCCGTCACGGCCTCCGGCGCCGGGCAGACGTCCACTACAGCGCAGCCCCCTGCCGGGAACGCCGTCCCGCGGGAGGTCACTGCCCGCTGGGAGTTCGACCGGGCGTCCGAGGCGGGCGTCAACTCCGTGCCGGGCGGCCCGGCCATGACGCCGGGTGGCGGCGCGAGGCTGGTGCCCGGCGCCGGATTCATGGGAGAGGGAGGTCTCCTCCTGGACGGCAAGCGGGGGTATTCCTCCAGTGCGGTGCCCGTCGACACCGGCAACAGTTTCACGATGACCGCATGGGTGAAGGCCGACGTCGAGGAACCCACCCGCCGGATGACGCTGGTCAGCGCCGCCGGGAACGCCACCAGCAGCTTCCGGGTGGACTTCGTCCCCGCCCTCGCGCACCGGGCCGGCGGAGCGGCATGGGAAGCGACCATGGCGCGGACCGACACGGCCGGCAGCAGGACCGTCACGGCGGTCAACGCGGGGGCCTGGAACAGCGGGGCGGACTGGAACCACCTCGCGGTGGTCTACGACGCACCGGCCCAGCAGCTCCGCCTCTACGTCAACGGCCAGTTCGGCACCGCCACGTGCTTCGACGACAACGGGGACGGGGCGGCCGACGATCCGCAGTGCGTCCCGGCGGTGCCGGCGGCAGACCATGCACGCTCCTTCACCGCACAGCGGTCCCTCCAGGTCGGACGGGCCAAGAGCCATGGCACTTTCGGGGACCACTGGTCCGGGGCGATCGACGACGTACGGGCGTTCCGGGGCGCGCTCAGCGACCGGCAGATCGGCTGCCTCTCAACCCAGTTGGACGGCCTGCCGACCGAGGTGCCGCACATCCCTGAGGCGGGGTAGCGCACCGCCGCCTCCGCCGCCCCTCAACTCCCGTGCCGCACCGCCCCCTTGACACCGTTACCGCCGGTTACAAAGATCCGGGGGCATGACGAGCGAACCGGTGCCCACTGCCCTGCCCCGCTTCCCCCGTGACTTCGTGTGGGGGGTGTCCACCTCCGCGCCGCAGATCGAGGGGGCGGTGACGGACGGCGGGCGGGGGCGGTCGGTGTGGGATGTGTTCGCGGCGGAGGCGGGGCGGATCAAGGACGGGTCCGATCCGCGGGTGGCGACCGGCCACTACCACCGCTACCGGGAGGACGTGGCGCTGCTGGCGGAGCTCGGGGTCGGGGCCTACCGGTTCTCGGTGGCCTGGCCGCGGGTGGTGCCGGACGGCAGCGGGCCGGTCAGCAGGGCCGGGCTGGACTTCTACGACCGGCTGGTGGACGCGCTGCTGGCGGCGGGGGTCGCACCGGTGCCGACGCTGTTCCACTGGGACACTCCGCAGGCGCTGGAGGAGGGCGGCGGGTGGCTCGTGCGGGACACGGCCGAGAAGTTCGCGGCGTACGCGGACGTGGTGGCGGCCCGGCTCGGGGACCGGGTGGAGCGGTGGATCACGCTCAACGAGCCCGCCGAGGTGACCTTGCTGGGGTACGGGCTGGGGCAGCACGCACCGGGGCGGCAGCTGCTGTTCGAGGCACTGCCGGCGGCGCATCACCAACTGCTGGGGCACGGGCTGGCCATGCAGGCGCTGCGGGCCCGCGGGGCGCGGAGCATCGGGATCGCCAACTCGCACGGGCCGACGTGGACGGCGAGCGCGTCGGAGGCGGACACCGCGGCGGCCGGTCTGTACGACCTGCTGCTCAACCGGCTGTTCGCCGAGCCGGTCCTCCTGGGGCGGTATCCGGACGAGGAACTGGCGGCGCTGCTGCCGGGGCCGGTCGCGGAGGATCTGAAGGTCATCGCGGAGCCGGTGGACTGGTACGGGATCAACTACTACCAGCCGACGCTGGTGGGCGCCCCGGGGGCGGACGAGGCCGGGACGGCCGACTTCGGCGGCATCCGGCTGCCGCCCGAACTGCCCTTCGCGCCCCGGGAGATCGCGGGGTATCCGCGGACCGACTTCGGCTGGCCGGTGGTGCCGGAGGCGCTGACCGAGCTGCTGGTGTCGTTCCGGGAGCGGTACGGGGACCGGCTGCCGCCCGTCGTGATCACCGAGAACGGATGCTCCTACGAGGGCGTCGAGGACGGCGAGCGGATCGCGTTCCTGGACGGGCATCTACGGGCGCTGCACCGGGCCATCGCGGCCGGGGTGGACGTCCGGGGCTACTTCGTCTGGTCGCTGATGGACAACTTCGAGTGGGCGGAGGGGTACGCCCGGCGGTTCGGCCTGGTGCACGTGGACTACGCGACCCTGGAGCGGACGCCCAAGGCCTCGTACCACTGGCTGCGGGACGTGCTGCGGGAGCAGGCCCGGGGATGAGCGGCCCGGCTCCCGAGGCGCTCGCGGAGCCGTCGGAGGAAGCCGGACGGACGTGGACCGCCGCGCTGTCGCTGGCCAACGGGGCGATCTGGGTCGGGTGGTACGGGCCGCTGCAGATCCTGCTCGCGCTGCAGGCCGCCCAGCTCGCGCCGCCGGGGACGCCGAAGGAATCGGTGCTGGCGTGGGTGACCGGGGTGGGGGCCGTCGTCTCGATGGTGTCCAACCCGCTGTTCGGGGCGCTGTCGGACCGTACGGCCTCGCGGTTCGGGCGGCGTACGCCGTGGATCGTCGCGGGGAGCGCGGGCGGGACCGGCGCGCTCGTCCTGCTGGCCGGGGCGGGCACGGTGGCCGGGATGGTGCTGGGGTGGGCGCTGGTGCAGCTCACCCTCAACGCGGCGTTCGCGGCGATCACCGCGGCGGTGCCCGACCGGGTGCCGCGGCGGCAGCGCGGGGCGGTGGGCGGCTGGCTGGGTGCGGCGCAGATCCTGGGCGTGGTGGCCGGTACGGGCCTGGCGACGGCCGCGGGCACGGTGGCCGCGGGCTATCTCGCCTGCGCCGGTTTCGTGGTGCTGGGCGCCCTCCCGTACGTGCTGCTGCACCGGGACCCGGTGCTGCCGGCCGAGCGGCGCCCGGAGCTGAGCGTACGGGCGCTGGCCGCCGGCTTCTGGATCAGTCCGCGCCGCCATCCCGATCTGGGCTGGGCCTGGCTGACCCGGTTCCTGATCAACCTCGGCAACGCGCTGGCCCTGCTGTACCTGCTGTACTACCTGCGCGATGTGCTGCACCGGCCGGACCCGGGCGGCGGGGTGCTGGTGCTGACCGCGGTCAACGCCGTCACCCTGCTCGGCACGGTCGTCGTCGGCGGCTTCTGGTCGGACCGGGTCGGGCGGCGGCAGCCGTTCGTGCTCTGGGCCGGGGTGATCATGACGGTGGCGACCGGGCTGCTGGCCGGGTGGCAGACGTGGACGGGTGCGCTGTGCGCCGCGGCGCTGCTCGGGGTGGGGTTCGGCGTCTTCACGTCCGTCGACTTCGCGCTGATGACGCAGGTGCTGCCGGCCGCCGCGGACCGCGGCAAGGACATGGGCGTCATCAACGTCGCCAACGCGCTGCCGCAGGTGGCCGCCCCCGTGCTGGCCGCGCCGCTCGTCCATCACCTCGGCGGCTACCGGATGCTGTACGCCGTCGCGGCGGCGGTCGGGCTGGTGGGGGCGCTGCTGGTGCGCCGGATCCGGAGCGTGGCGTAGGGGCCGCGCCGAACCTGCGGCCCTGGGGGCCGGGCCGGGCTCAGAAGCCCAGTTTGCGCAGCTGCTTCGGGTCGCGCTGCCAGTCCTTGGCGACCTTGACGTGCAGGTCCAGGAAGACCGGCGTGCCGAGCAGGGCCTCGATGTGCTTGCGGGACTTCGTGCCGACCTCCTTCAGGCGCTTGCCCTTGGGGCCGATGATGATCCCCTTCTGGCTGGGGCGCTCGATGTAGACATTCGCGTGGATGTCGAGGAGCGGCTTGTCGGCGGGGCGGTCCTCGCGCGGGATCATCTCCTCGACGACCACCGCGATGGAGTGCGGCAGCTCGTCGCGGACGCCCTCCAGCGCGGCCTCGCGGATCAGCTCGGCGACCATGACCTGCTCGGGCTCGTCGGTGAGATCGCCCTCGGGGTAGAGCGGCGGGCTCTCGGGGAGCATCGGCACGAGCAGATCGGCCAGGAGCGCCACCTGGGTGTCCCCGACCGCGGAGACCGGGATGATCTCGGCCCACTCGATGCCCAGCTCCTTGCCGAGCTGGTCGATGGCGATCAGCTGGGCGGCCAGTGCCTTGGAGTCGACCAGGTCGGTCTTGGTGACGATGGCGACCTTGGGGGTCTTCTTGATGTCGGCCAGCTCCGCCGCGATGTAGCGGTCGCCGGGGCCGATCTTCTGGTCGGCGGGCAGGCAGAAGCCGATCACGTCGACCTCGGACCAGGTGGTCCGTACGACGTCGTTCAGCCGCTCGCCGAGCAGCGTGCGCGGCTTGTGCAGACCCGGGGTGTCGACGAGGACCAGCTGCGCCTCGGGGCGGTGCACGATGCCGCGGACCGTGTGGCGGGTGGTCTGCGGGCGGTTGGAGGTGATGGCCACCTTCGTGCCGACGAGAGCGTTCGTGAGGGTGGACTTGCCCGCGTTGGGGCGGCCGACGAAGCAGGCGAAGCCCGCGCGGTGCGCGGCGGAGGACTCTGTACGAACGCTCATGGCGCCCATTCTCCCCGATCCCGGGCGCGGCTCCGACCACCAGGGCCCCGTACGCGGCCCGCGGTGCCCGGGGCGGGGCGGGCCGCCGGAGCCCGGCGGCCCGCCCCGTTCGCCGTCGTACGGCTCCGCGCGCTCAGGCCTGTGCGTCGCCCGCCGGGACGGTGGCGCGCAGGGTCCCGTCGAGCCCGGCGAGCAGGACGGGCGTCGCGGGCCCGCCCAGGTCCCGTACGGCCGCGCGGTCCGCGTCGGCGGCGCGCTCGGCGTCGGTGACCACGGCCGCGGCCTCCAGGGACGTGGCCCCGCTGGCGACGGCCATCGCGACGGCCGTCTGCAGCGCGCTGAGCTGCAGCGAGTCCAGGGCGACGGTGCCGGCGACATAGGTGCGGCCGGTCTCGTCGCGGACGGCGGCGCCCTCGGGCACGCCGTTGCGGGCCCGCGCCGAACGGGCGAGCGTGATGATCTTGCGGTCTTCCGGGTCCAGCGGTGCGGCTTCGCTCATACGGGCGAGCATATTCCGGGCCGGGGCGGGCGGCGGGAAAGGGGGCGGCATCGGGCGGCGGGAAAGGGGCGGCGGGCAGGCCGGAGCGGGACCGGCCGCGGTCCCGCGGGACGTCACCCCGCCACGGAGGACATCTGGCCGCGCCGGCCCTCCGGCGAGGTGAGCCACTCCAGCTTCTGGGCGGTCTGCGTCCCGGGGCGCGGGTTGTGCAGCACGATCGTGAGGTCGGGGCGGACCGGGATGCGCAGCTGGGTGGACTCGAAGAGCAGGTCGCCGACGACCGGGTGGTCCATCTCCTTGTGGAGCGTCCCGCCGTCCTGGACATCGCCGCGCCCCCAGAGCCCGGCGAACTCCGTGCTGAGCCCGGAGACCTCCCGCACGACCGCGTCGAAGCCCTCGTCGCCGGGCCGCGCCGAGCATGCCGCCCGGTACTGGGCCACGACCAGGGGGGCGTTGGTCTCCCAGCTCGCGGACCGTCCGCGGTAGACGGGGTCGGTGAAGAACGCGATCAGGCAGTTGGGCGAGACCCCGGGGCGGCCGTGGCCGAGCACCAGATGCGCCGCTTCGTTGAAGGCGACGGTGTTCCAGTACGGGTCCATGATGTGCGCGGGGAACGGCATCCAGGCGTCGATCAGCCGCTGCAGGCCCGCGCACACATCGGTGAGGCCCAGCTCCTCGGCATCCTGCCGCTGGGGCGGGTTCAGCCCGGCCAGGACGTACAGATGCCGCCGTTCGGCGCCGTTGAGCCGCAGCACCCTGGCGACCGCGTCCAGTACCTGCGGCGAGACGGTGATGTCCCGGCCCTGCTCCAGCCACTGGTACCAGGACGCCCCGACCCCGGCGAGGACGGCGACCTCCTCGCGGCGCAGTCCGGGAGTGCGACGGCGGCCGCCGTCGGGCAGGCCCGCCTCGGCCGGGGTCACCCGGGCACGGCGGCTCATCAGAAAGTCCCGCAGCTCCTGGCGGCGGCGCGCGGTGTCCTGAGTGGCAGTGTTCGAGGCCACGTTTCTCCCCCTGTCAGCGTGGCTGGTGGTGCGGACACCACGATAAGTTCCCGCTCCCCACGGCGTATTCCGGGGCCACAGGCTCGGTGCATGCCAGTAACCGAGACCTCCCCGCCCACCGGCACCCCGCCGGGTGCGGGCCCCCGGGCGGACGCCTCCCCGGCCGCGGACCCGGCGCCGGCGGCGGCCGCCCCGCCCGCTCCGGCTTCCGCCCGGGCCGACGCGCGGATGACCCCGCGCACCAAGCTCGTCCTGCTCCTGCTGTGTGCGGCGCAATTCATCATCGCGCTGGACTTCTCCATCCTGAACGTGGCGCTGCCCGTGCTCGGCCGGGACCTGGGCATGGGCCAGGCCGACCTGCAGTGGGCGGTCACCGCGTTCGCGCTGCCCTCCGGCGGCTTTCTGCTGCTGTCCGGCCGGATCGCCGATCTCTTCGGGCGGCGCAAGCTGTTCCTCATCGGGCTCGCGCTGTTCACCGGGGCCTCGGTGCTGGCCGCGCTCGCCTGGTCCCCGGCGGTGTTCCTGACCGGGCGCGCGCTGCAGGGACTGGGCGCGGCGGTCATCGTGCCCACCGGGATGTCCCTGCTGACCACCACCTTCGCCGAGGGCCCGCAGCGCGAACGCGCCCTGGGCATCAGCGGCACCCTGCTCTCGATGGGCTTCACCATCGGCATGGTGCTGGGCGGGGTGATGACGGACTCCCTGGGCTGGCGCTCGACCATGGGCCTGCTGGCCGTGGCCGGGGTGGCGGTCCTGGCGGCCGCCCCGGTGCTGCTGACCGAGTCCCGGCATCCCCGGCGGCCGCGGATCGATGTGCCCGGGGCGGTCACCGTCACCGGTGGCCTGCTGTCGCTGATCTACGCGCTGTCGACCGCCGCCGAACAGGGCTTCGGCCACCCGGACGTGCTGGTGACACTGGTCGCCGGCCTGGCGCTGCTGGCCGCGTTCGTGCGGGTGGAGTCACGGGCCGACCAGCCCCTGGTGTCCCTGCCGATGCTGCGCCGCCGGACCGTCGCCTGGGGCAATCTGGCGGGGCTGACGACCTTCGCGATGATGAGCACCGCCGTCTTCCTGATGACGCTCTACCTCCAGGAGGTGCTGCGGCTGTCCGCCTTCCTGACCGGTCTGGTCTTCGGGGTGCAGGGCGTGGTCTCGGCGGTCGCCGGTCTCGTCGCCCCGAAGGTCATCGGACGGCTGGGCGCCCGCCGCACCCTGCTGACCGGGCTGCTGCTGCAAGCCGGCTTCACGGCCACGCTGCTGGGGCTGGGCACCGGCAGCGGGGTGTGGCTGGCCCTGACCTCGGTGTCCTTCGCCAGCCTGGGCCACCTGTGGGCGATCATCTCCTACGGCGTGACCGCCACCTCCGGCGTCCCGGACGCCGAGCAGGGCCTGGCGACCGGGCTGGTCACCAGCTCGCAGCAGGTGGGCATCACCCTCGGCATTCCGCTGCTGAGCGCGGTCGCCTCGGCTCATATCGCCGCACTGCGGGCGGACGGCAGCGGCTTCGCGGACGCCACGCTCGGCGGCATCAAGCTGGGTCTCGGCCTGGACGCGGCGCTGGTCGCGGTGGTGGCGCTGCTCGTGGCGGCCGGGCTGCGGACGGTGCGTACGACGCGCCGCGGCTGACGGAGAAGGTGGCTGCCCCGGTCCCCCGCTCCGGGGCAGCCTGCGCGGCGAGATTTCTCTCGCGATATCTCTCCCGCATGGCGCTCGTCTCGTTCCCGACGACCGCCTGAAGATCTTTCCATGAGGTGCGCGACAGAATCCAGGCTCCCCGGAAATGGCTTGCAGAACATTTCCGGTGCACTGGAGATAAGTAACGCCATGGAGCGCGACGGCGGGAATTTCCGCCGTCAAAGGAATTACGCGGGGAATTCCCGGAACGTTCAGCCGGCGGAGCGCCCGCCCGCCCAGGGCTCCCGGGACGCGGTCGCGCCCTGGGGACGCACCGGCTCGCACAGCACCGTGATGATCTTGTTGCGGCGGCCGGCCGGGGACTCCGCGGTCAGCCGCAGCGCCTCCAGGCCCGGGTCGGACGCGTCGGCGGAGAGGTCGACCTCGGCGGTGGCACCGGCGATGGGCACCCGGCCGAGGAGCTTGGCGAGCAGTCCGCCGACCGTTTCGACGTCCTCGTCGTCCAGCTCGGCCAGACCGTACAGCTCGCCGAGGTCGCCGATGTCGAGCCGGGCCGTGACGCGATAGCGGCCGTCGCCGAGATCCTCGACGGGCGGCAGTTCCCGGTCGTATTCGTCGGTGATCTCGCCGACGATCTCTTCCAGGATGTCCTCGATGGTGACAATGCCGGCGGTGCCGCCGTATTCGTCGATGACCACCGCGACATGATTGCGGTCCTGCTGCATTTCGCGCAGCAGATCGCCCGCGTTCTTGGTGTCGGGGACGAAAACGGCGGGGCGCATGGCCGTGGAGACCAGCTCGTTCTCGGCGTCGCGGCTGATGTGGACCTTGCGGGCGAGGTCCTTGAGGTAGACCACGCCGACGACATCGTCCTCGTTCTCGCCGGTCACCGGGATGCGCGAGAAGCCGGAGCGCAGGGCGAGGGTGAGCGCCTGGCGGATGGTCTTGAAGCGCTCGACGGCGACCAGGTCCGTGCGCGGCACCATCACCTCGCGGACGAGGGTGTCGCCGAGCTGGAAGACGGAGTGCACCATCCGGCGCTCCTCGTCCTCGATCAGCGACTCCTTCTCCGCGAGGTCGACCAGCGAGCGCAGTTCGGCCTCGGAGGCGAACGGGCCCTTGCGGAAGCCCTTGCCGGGGGTGAGGGCGTTGCCGAGGAGGATCAGCAGCTGCGGGACGGGCCCCATGATGCGGGCCAGCGGCAGCAGGACGTAGGCGGCGGCGGTCGCGGTGTTCAGCGGGTGCTGACGGCCGATCGTCCGCGGCGAGACGCCGACGGCGACATAGGAGACCAGCACCATCACGGCGATGGCGACGGTCAGCGCCTGCCACGTCCTGTCGAAGGAGCGCAGGCAGGTGTAGGTGACCAGGACGCCGGCAGCCATCTCGCAGCCGACCCGCACCAGCAGGGCGACATTGAGGTAGCGGGTGGGGTCGGCGGCGACCGCGGCGAGCTTGGCGCTGCCGCGGCGGCCGGAGCGGACGGCTTCCTCGGCCCGGAAGCTGGTCGTCCGGGCCAGGCCGGCCTCCGCACAGGCGGCGAGCCAGGCGATCACGACGAGCAGGACCGCGACCGCGATCAGCTGGGTGGTCATCGGGTGTCCCGTCAGGTCACGGTGGGGGCCGGCGAGGGGCCGGTCAGGCCCTGCTCGGCGCGCCAGCCGTCGATGATCGCCGCCTGCAGGCCGAACATCTCGGCCTTCTCGTCCGGCTCCTCGTGGTCGTAGCCGAGGAGGTGGAGCACGCCGTGGACGGTGAGCAGCTGGAGCTCCTCGTCCATGCTGTGCCCGGTCGGGGCATCCTCGCCCTGCTTCTTGGCGACCTCGGGGCACAGCACGATGTCACCGAGGAGCCCCTGCGGGGGCTCCTCGTCGTCCTTGGCCGGCGGACGCAGCTCGTCCATCGGGAAGGACATGACATCGGTCGGCCCCGGCAGGTCCATCCACTGGATGTGGAGCTGCTCCATGGCCTCGGCGTCCACGACGATCACGGACAGCTCGGAGAGCGGGTGGATGCGCATCCGGGCGACGGCGTAGCGGGCGACATCGAGGATGGCCTGCTCGTCGATGTCCGTGCCGGACTCGTTGTTGACGTCGATGGACATGGGGGAGTTGCGTCTCGCTTCTGGTTGCTCGGCACGGGCCGGCCGGTGGTCCCGGCCGGCCGGGACTCACTTGCCGTTGCGGCTGTCGTACTTCTCGTAGGCGTCGACGATACGGCCGACCAGCTTGTGGCGGACCACGTCCTGGCTGGTGAGCAGGGAGAAATGCACATCGTCCACACCGTCCAGGATGTCCCGGACCTGGCGCAGACCGCTCTTCGTGCCGCCGGGGAGGTCGACCTGGGTGACATCGCCGGTGATGACGATCTTCGATTCGAAGCCGAGGCGGGTGAGGAACATCTTCATCTGCTCGGGGTTCGTGTTCTGCGCCTCGTCGAGGATGATGAACGCGTCGTTGAGCGTCCGGCCGCGCATGTACGCCAGCGGGGCGACCTCGATCGTGCCCGCGGCCATCAGGCGCGGGATGGAGTCGGGGTCGAGCATGTCGTGCAGCGCGTCGTAGAGCGGGCGCAGATACGGGTCGATCTTCTCGTAGAGCGTGCCGGGCAGGAAGCCGAGCCGCTCACCGGCCTCGACCGCGGGGCGGGTCAGGATGATGCGGTTGACCTGCTTGGCCTGCAGCGCCTGCACGGCCTTGGCCATCGCCAGGTAGGTCTTGCCGGTGCCGGCCGGACCGATGCCGAAGACCACGGTGTGCTCGTCGATGGCGTCGACATAGCGCTTCTGGTTGAGCGTCTTGGGCCGGATCGTGCGCCCGCGGTTGGACAGGATGTTCTGGGTGAGCACCTCGGCGGGCGTCTCACTCACCGCTCCCTCGCCGTCCTCCGCCGCGCGCAGCATGGCGATGGAGCGTTCCACTGCGTCCTCCGTCATCGGTTGTCCGGTGCGGAGCACCAGCATCATCTCGTCGAAGAGGCGCTGGACGAGGGCGACCTCGGCGGCGTCGCCGACAGCGCTGACTTCGTTGCCCCGGACATGGATGTCGGTCGCCGGGAAGGCTTTTTCGATCACGCGCAGAAGGGAGTCTCCGGATCCCAGAACCGTGACCATCGGGTGTTTGGCCGGGACGGTGAACTGGGCGCGCGCCTGCGGTTGCGTGGGTGTCTGCGTCATGGGGCGGCTCGGTGGCCTGCTCAACCCCCATCCTTTGCTCGTAAGAGGTGCCCGCCTGCACTCGGCCGGCACTCGACTCCTTGGGATACAAGAGTACGACGGGCCACTGACAAGCCCGAGGGCTTTTCCCCCTGGGGCGGGCCCCCGCGCCGGGCCGGGCCGCTCAGGCCGGACGGCGGAAGCCGATCGTGGGGACCGCGCGGGCCAGCGGCGCGGGCCGGTAGGCCGCGGGCAGCACCTCGTCCAGGAAGGCGTACTGGCGGCGCAGCGCGCCCGGCGCACCGGCCTCGCAGGCCCGCACCTGCTGCCACCATCCGGCGATCTCGGCCCACCCCGGCGCGGACAGCGAGCCGCCGAACTCCTGCACGGACAGCGCGGCGCTCAGCCCCGCGAAGGCGAGCCGGTCGGCGAGCGGCCAGTCGGCGAGCGTGCCGGTGACGAACCCGGCGACGAAGACGTCCCCGGCGCCCGTGGGGTCCAGCGCCTCCACGGCGATGGCGGGCACCTCGGCGCTCTCTCCGCTGCGCGCGTCCACCGCGTAGGCGCCCTCGGCACCCAGCGTGACCACCGCCAGCGGCACCCGGTCGGCGAGCTTGTGGGCGGCGTCGCGCGGGCGGTCCGTACGGGTGTAGCGCATCGCCTCCTCGGCGTTGGGCAGGAACGCCTCGCAGTGTTCGAGGTCGGCGAGGTCGGCCGGGTCCCAGCGGCCGGAGTCGTCCCAGCCCACGTCCGCGAAGATGCGGCTGCCGCGGCCGGCCGCGCAGCCCAGCCACCCCTCCCGGCGGCCCGGCACCAGCGAGGCGATGCAGGCGCGGGACGGCGGCGGGCAGCCCGGGGCGTGCTTGCCGTCGAAGGCGAAGTCGGGCGGCGGGGCCTCGTGGCCGTGCGAGACCATCGTGCGCTCGCCCTCGTACGCCATGGAAACGGTGACCGGGGAGTGCCAGCCGGGGACGGTGCGGGACAGCGCCAGGTCGATGCCCTCGCCCTGTTCGAGCGCCTCCCAGCAGTACTCGCCGTAGTGGTCGTCGCCGAAGGCCGCGGCGAGCGAGGTGCGCAGGCCGAGCCGGGCCAGCGCGGTGGCCATGTTGGCGACTCCGCCGGGGCTGGAGCCCATGCCGCGGGCCCAGGACTCGGTGCCGCGGACCGGTGCGGAATCCAGGCCGGTGAAGATGATGTCCAGGAAGACCGTGCCGGTGAGATAGACGTCGGTGGGCGGATCACCGGCGGCGCGCACCCCTGCCAGCGGATCGAGGGCCGGTGGCACTGCGGCCGGGCCCGCGGGCGGAAGGTCATCGCGTCGGCTGCTCACCGTGCTCGCTCCTCTCGTATCGGCACGTGCCGCCAGTGTGCCTGATGCTGCGGTACGTTCCGCCCCATGAGGCTGACGATTCTGGGCGGGGGCGGCTTCCGCGTGCCGCTGGTCTACCGCGCACTGCTGGACGACCCGGCACCCTCCGTCTCCGAAGTGGTGCTGCACGACACCGATCCGCGCCGGATGGCGGTGATCGCCGAGGTGCTGACGCGGCTGGCACAGGGGCATCCGGCGCCGGTGCCCATACGGGTCGAGAGCCGGCTGGACGACGCGCTCGCCGGCGCCGACTTCGTCTTCTCGGCGATCCGGGTGGGCGGCACGGCCGGCCGGATCCACGACGAGCGGATCCCGCTGTCCGAGGGGGTGCTCGGCCAGGAGACGGTCGGCGCGGGCGGCGTCCTCTACGGCCTGCGGACGGTCCCGGTGGCCCTGCACATCGCCGAGCGGGTCGCGGCGCTCGCCCCGGGGGCGTGGGTCATCAACTTCACCAACCCCGCGGGCACGGTCACCGAGGCGATGTCCCAGGTGCTCGGCGACCGCGTCATCGGGATCTGCGATTCGCCGGTGGGGCTGGTGCGCCGCGCGGCGCGGGCGGCCGGCGCGGACCCGGCGGCCCTCGCCGATCCGGCCCGGGCGAGCTACGACTACGTGGGGCTCAACCACCTCGGCTGGCTGCGGTCGTTGACGCTGGACGGCACCGATCTGCTGCCGGGCCTGCTCGCCGACGACGCCGCGCTGGCCTCCTTCGAGGAGGGCCGGCTCTTCGGCGCCGACTGGCTGCGGGCCCTGGGCGTGCTCCCCAACGAGTATCTGCACTACTACTACTTCCGCCGCGAGACCCTCGGCTCCGTACGGGACACCCGGGAGACCCGCGGCGAGTTCCTCGACCAGCAGCAGGGCGGCTTCTTCGAGCGGGCCGCGGCGGCCGGCGGCCCGGAGCGGGCGTACGAGCTGTGGGAGCGCACCCGGCTGGAGCGCGAGGAGACGTACATGGCGCACAGCCGGGAGGCCTCCGGCGGCTGGCAGCGCGACAGCCACGACCTGGAGGGCGGCGGCTACGACCGGGTGGCGCTGGCGTTGATGCACGCGATCGTGAGCGACAGCAGGACCCGGCTGATCCTCAACGTCCGCAACGGGACGACGGTGCCGCAGCTGGCACCGGACGCGATCGTGGAGACGGTGTGCGAGGTGAGCGCCCAGGGCGCCAGGCCGCTGCCCTGCGCACCGCTGCCGGACGCCCAGTTGGGGCTGATGCTGCAGGTCAAGGCGGTGGAGCGGGCGACCGTGGAGGCGGCGACCTACAAGGACAGGAGCGCCGCACTGCGGGCGCTGGCGCTGCATCCGCTGGTGGACTCCCCCGCGGTGGCCGCCCGCATCCTGGAACGGGCGGCCACGGAGGCGTGAAGCCACCCGGGCGCGAAGCCCCGCGGCGTCACACCACGGAACACCTTCCGCCCGCCCCGTGGTCACGCCACGGAACACCTTCCGCCCCGCCCCGCCCCGCCCCGTGGCCACGCTCCGGAATACCCTCCGCCCCCGCCACGTTGCGGCCCAGCAGGGGGCGTCCGCACCCCCTACGGGATGTGTTCGCCCCCCACCTAATGGCCCCGCTTGCCTAATGGCCCCGCTTGATCCACTCCTCCAGGTGCGGGGCCTCCGCGCCGATCGTCGTCGGGTCGCCGTGTCCGGTGCGCACCTGCGTCGTCGGCGGGAGGGTCAGCAGCCGCTCCCTGATCGAGGCCACGATCGTCGGGAAGTCCGAGAAGGACCGGCCGGTGGCGCCGGGGCCGCCCTGGAAGAGGGTGTCTCCGGTGAAGACGGTGCCCAGCTCGGGGGCGTGGAGGCAGACCGCGCCGGGCGCATGACCCGGGGTGTGCAGCACGGTCAGGTCCGTACCGGCGATGGTCAGCACCTGGCCGTCCGCCAGCTCCGCGTCCGGTGCGGTGTCCGCGTGGGTCATCTTCCACAGCGGCAGGTCGGCGGGGTGCAGATGGATCCGGGCGCCGGTGCGGGAGGCCAGCGCCGGGGCCGCGTCGATGTGGTCGTTGTGCCCATGGGTGCAGACGATCGCGCGCAGCGTCCGGCCGCCGAGGGCTTCGAGGATGGCGTCGGCGTCATGGGCGGCGTCGATGACGATCGCCTCCTCGTCGTCGCCGACGATCCATACGTTGTTGTCGACGTCCCAGGTGCCGCCGTCGAGGGAGAAGGTTCCGGAGGTGACCAGGTGGTCGATGCGCGCCGCCATCAGAAGGTCACCACCGATCGCAGGACGTCGCCCGACTCCATCCGCCCGAAGGCCTGCTCCACGTCGTCGATGCCGATGGTCTCCGTGACGAACGCCCCCAGGTCGATCCGGCCCTGCAGATGCAGGTCGATCAGCATGGGGAAGTCGCGGGAGGGCAGACAGTCGCCGTACCAGGAGGATTTGAGGGCGCCGCCGCGGCCGAAGACGTCCAGGAGGGGGAGTTCCAGGGTCATGTCCGGGGTGGGGACGCCGACCAGGACGACGGTTCCGGCCAGATCGCGGGCGTAGAACGCCTGCCGGTAGGTCTCGGGGCGGCCGACCGCGTCGATGACGACGTCCGCGCCGAAACCGCCGGTCAGCTCGCGGACCGCCTCGACGGGGTCGGTGGAACGGGAGTTGACCGTGTGGGTGGCGCCCATGGAGCGCGCGGTCTCCAGCTTGCGGTCGTCGATGTCCACCGCGACGATCGTGACCGCACCGGCCAGCCGCGCGCCCACCACGGCCGCGTCGCCGACGCCGCCGCAGCCGATGACCGCGACCGAATCGCCCCGCCCGACACCGCCGGTGTTCAGCGCGGCGCCGATGCCCGCCATCACCCCGCAGCCCAGCAGTCCGGCCACCTCGGGCGCCACCCGGGGGTCGACCTTGGTGCACTGCCCGGAGGCGACCAGTGTCTTGTCGGCGAAGGCACCGATGCCCAGCGCCGGACTCAGCTCCGTGCCGTCCTTCAGCGTCATCTTCTGGCGGGCGTTGTGGGTGTCGAAGCAGTACTGGGGGCGCCCCCGCAGACACGCACGGCACTGGCCGCACACCGCGCGCCAGTTGAGGACGACGAAGTCCCCCGGCGCCACGTCGGTGACCCCGGCGCCGACCGACTCCACCACGCCGGCCGCCTCGTGTCCGAGCAGGAACGGGAAGTCGTCGTTGATGCCGCCCTGCTTGTAGTGCAGATCGGTGTGGCACACCCCGCACGCCTGGATCTTCACCACGGCCTCGCCGGGACCCGGGTCCGGCACCAGGATGGTCTCCAGCCGGACCGGTTCGTTCTTCCCCGGCGCAATGACGCCGCGCACTTCCTGTGCCATCGGGACAGCCCCTTTCAAAGATCACGTACGGGACCACTGTGGCGCACCGCCACTGAGCCGTGCCTCACCGTACGCGTGCCGGGCCACCGCGCACAGGACCACGGCCGGGTCCGTGATCCCCGGCCCGGGGCCGCCGGCCGCGCGCCCGCTCGTGGTGCCCGCCGCCGCGGACCAGCGCGATGCTCAGCGCGGCCAGGACGCCCTCCACCGACAGCCCGACGAGCCCGCCGCGGGTCGAGCCGGTGGCGTCCTGGAGGATGCCGAAGGCGGTCGGCGAGACGAAACCGCCGAGGTTGCCCAGGGAGTTGACCAGCGCGATGGCGGGCGCCGCGATCCGCGCGTCCAGGTAGCTCTGCGGAATCGTCCAGAAGACCGGGGAGGACGTCTTGAAGCCCATCGCCGCGAGGCACAGGGCGGCCAGGGCGAACCAGGGGGAGACCAGGGTGGCCAGCAGGGTGCCGGCGGCCCCGGCCAGCAGCGCGCCGGCCAGGAACGGCCGCCGCCGGCCCGTGCGGTCCGAGGCCCGCCCGGTGACGTACACCGCGCCGAGGGCGCACAGCCAGGGCACCGCGACCAGCAGCCCCACCTGGAACCCGGAGCGTACGCGAGGAAGAACAGGCCGGTGCCGAAGCCGAAGGCGGCCGCGGAGATGCCGACGTCGGCGCGCAACTGGTTTTGGGCGAAGCCGATGTTGACGCGGTCGACGTAGTTGGCGACGAACATCACGAAGAACAGCGGGACGACCCGCTTGAAGATCTTCCGCACGGCGCTGTGCAGGTGCGGGTCGCCGGATGCGCCGGGGGCGGGGTGGTCGGGGGCGGTGCTCACATGCGACTCCGTTGTCGTCGGGCCGCCCGGGGGCGGCCGGGGAGCAGGGGCGTGGCCCCCGGCGGTCACCAGCGGGGAAGCGCGGGGGTCACCCAGGCCGGATCGGCGTGCCGCATCGCCGCGGCGTCGTCGCGGTCGCGCAGGCCGCCGTCGTCGGCCAGCCAGCGGCGGTGCAGTACGGCGAGCCGGTCGCGGTCGAGGGTGACGCCGAGGCCGGGGGCGTCGCCGACGTCCGGCCGGCCGTCGCGGAAGGTGAGCCGCTCGGTGAGGACGTCCTCGGTCTGCCAGGGGTAGTGGCTGTCGCAGGCGTGGTCGAGGTGCGGCACCGTCGCCGCGACCTGCGCCATCGCGGCGAGGCTGATGCCCAGGTGGGTGTTGGAGTGCATGGACAGGCCGACGCCGAAGGCCCGGCAGACGGCGGCGAGTTCGCGGGTGGCGCGCAGCCCGCCCCAGTAGTGGTGGTCGCTGAGCACGATCCGGACGGCGCCGCGGGTGAACGCCCCGCGATCTCCTCGACGGTCGTCACGCACATGTTCGTGGCGAGCGGGAGGGGCGTGCCGGCCGCGACCTCCGCCATCCGGGCGGTGCCGCTCGTCGGGTCCTCCAGGTACTCCAGGACGTCCCGCAGCTCGTCCGCGACCTCCAGCGAGGTGCGCACGCTCCAGGCGCCGTTGGGGTCGATGCGCAGCGGCTGCCCGGGGAACTCGGCGGCCAGCGCCCGGACGGCGGCGATCTCCTGCGCGGGGGCGAAGACGCCGCCCTTGAGCTTGAAGGAGGTGAAGCCGTAGGTGTCGGCGCAGCGGCGGGCCTGGGCGACGACGCCGGCGGGGTCGAGCGCCGCGCCCCAGTCGTCGCGCTCCCCGCGGCGGCCGGGGTGCTCGGCCCAGCGGTAGAAGAGGTAGGCGCTGAACTCCACCCGGTCGCGGCCGGGGAATCACCGCACACCTCGGCGGCGAGCGCGGGCAGGGTGTTCAGGTCCGTGACCGAACGGCCGATCAGCGCACCGGCCAACGGCCGGGCCAGCTCCAGGTACTCGGTGTCCCCGTAGGTCTCGCCGAGCCCGGTGGCACCGCCCTCGGTGGTCAGCTCGATGATCAGCCGGGGCGTGTAGGGCTGGATGTAGATGGCGTCTACAGATGGAGTTGGAGGTTAGGGATCTCGCCTCGCGACCGTCAAGAGCCCGCGCGACGCGAGCCTTTACCAAGGGTTGAATCTTCGCGCGTAGATACCGAATTGAGGCTCTGTTAGACCTACGGGGTCCCTTCACATCTCCCAAGGAGCCGCGCATGCCCCGCCCCACCCGTTTCCGCCCCGCCCTCTCCCGCAGGGCCCGCCTCGGCGCGGCGACGGTCACCGCCCTCGTCGCCGGCACCGCGGCCTTCGGCGTCGGCCAGGCCACCGCCGAACACTCCGTGCCGCGCACCGACAAGGAGATCCCCAACCTCACGCAGGTACAGGACAAGATCAAGGCGTACTACGGCGACACGGTGACGGCGGACGGCGAGCACTACGCCTCCCCGCACAGCAACTACGCACGGCAGGTCCGCGGCATCGAGGCCAAGGCCCGCACCTACCTGTCCAAGGCCCTCGCCCGGCACGACCGGACGGGCAAGAAGGCCAAGCCGGCCATCGTCCTCGACATCGACGACACCACCCTGCTCACCTACAACTACGAGCTCCAGGTGGGCTTCCACTTCACCGAGGAGAGCCAGGACAAGTACCTGGCCCACACCGACATGGACCCGGTCTTCGGCATGAACCGGCTCGTCAACTGGGCGCACGACAAGGGCGCCGAGGTCTTCTTCCTGACCGGCCGCAAGGAGGCGCAGCGCGCCTGGAGCGTCCGCAACCTCGAAAACGTCGGCTACGACGTGGCGCTGGACCGCCGGCACGTCTTCCTGAAGGACAAGGAGCACCCGCCGGCCTACCTGCCCTGCGGTGCCACCTGCACGACCGTCGAGTACAAGTCGGGCACCCGCAAGCACATCGAGTCCCTCGGCTACGACGTCGTCGCCAACTTCGGGGACCAGTACAGCGATCTGAACGGCGGCGCCGGCGACCGGACGTTCAAGATGCCGAACCCGATGTACTTCCTGCCGTAGCGGCACGGCGCCCGCCCGGCGGACCGTCCTCCGCCGGGCGTTCAGCGCCGCTTGGGCACCGGCACCCGCATCAGGTCCCTGGCGATGGTCAGCTCGCCCGTGAAGCCCGCCGCGCGGGCCTGCCGCTCGAACTGGGCGGGGTCGTCGTAGCGCTGCGAGAAATGCGTCAGCACGAGGTGCCGCACGCCCGCCGACGCCGCCACCCCTGCCGCCTGCCCGGCGGTCAGATGCCCGTGGTCGGTGGCCAGTTGGACGTCCTCGTCCAGGAACGTCGACTCGATCACCAACATGTCCGCCCCCTCCGCGAGCGCATGGACGCCCTCGCACAGCCGGGTGTCCATGACGAACGCGAACCGCTGGCCGGGGCGCAGCTCGCTCACCTCGTCGAGGGTGACGCCGTTCAGCTCGCCGAGCCGCCGCAGGCGCCCGACGTCCGGTCCGGCGATGCCGTGCGCCGCCAGCTTCTCCGGCAGCATCCGGCGCGCGTCCGGTTCGACGAGGCGGTAGCCGTACGACTCGACCGGGTGCGAGAGCTTGCGCGCCTCCAGGACGTACGACTCCGAGCGCTCCAGCTCCCCGTCGACGGCCACCGGCCGCTGGACCAGGCGCACCGTCTCCCGGTACGCGGTGGCATAGCGCAGCCGGTCGAAGAAGTGCTCGCCGCTGGCCGGGTAGTGGGCGGTGACCGGGTGCGGCACCCGGTCGAGGTTGATCCGCTGGATCACCCCGGCCAGGCCGAGCGAGTGGTCGCCGTGGAAGTGCGTGACGCAGATCCGGTGGAGGTCGTGAGCGGCGACCCCGGCCCGCAGCATCTGGCGCTGGGTCCCCTCGCCGGGGTCGAAGAGCAGCCCCTGGCCGTCCCAGCGCAGCACATAGCCGTTGTGGTTGCGGTGTCGCGTGGGGACCTGGCTCGCGGTGCCGAGGACCACCAGTTCACGTACGGACACGGTCACTCATCCAGGGGGCCACTGGAGGCCGCGGCCGCCGAGCACGTGCAGATGGGCGTGGAAGACGGTCTGGCCCGCGCCGGCGCCGGTGTTGAAGACGACCCGGTAGCCCCGGTCCTCGACCTTGTCCTCGGCGGCGACCTCGCGGGACTCGCGCAGTATGTCGGCGATGATCTGCGGTTCGGCGGCGGCCAGGCTCGCGGCGTCCGGGTAGTGCACCTTGGGGATCACCAGGACGTGCGTGGGCGCCTGGGGGTTGATGTCGCGGAACGCGACGGTGGTGTCGGTCTCCCGGACGATGGTCGCCGGAACCTCCCCCGCCACGATCTTGCAGAACAGGCAGTCGGCCTGCGGTTCTCCCGCCACCGGCGGCACCTCCCGGGTCGTGTGCCGTACGCACGGTGCGCACGGCCTCGGATGCTACCGGGCGGGCCGTGGCCCAGGGCCCACCCCACCCCCATGCCGCGCGGCCGCCCCGCCCGCGCGCACGCACGGAAGCGCCCGTGGCCGGCGCCGCCACGGCCCGCCGTCGCCGCATCGGCACGCCGCGCCCCCTAAGCTGGCCGGTGATCGCTTACGCCCACGACCGGGAGTTGTGCACCATGGCCACCACGCGCACCGCCAAGACCCACTGGGAAGGCAACCTCATGGAGGGCAAGGGCACCGTCGCCCTGGAGTCCTCCAAGGTCGGTACGTACGACGTGAACTGGCCCGCCCGCGCGGAACAGCCCAACGGGGTCACCAGCCCCGAGGAGCTCATCGCGGCGGCCCACTCCTCCTGCTACTCCATGGCCTTCTCGCACGGCCTGGCGGGCAAGGGGTACACCGTCGAGTCCCTGGACACCCAGGCCGACGTCACCTTCCAGCCCGGTGAGGGCATCACCGGCATCGCGCTGACCGTCAAGGCCCGCGTCCCCGGCCTGTCCGAGGAGGACTTCCAGGCGGCGGCCCAGGACGCCAAGGCCAACTGCCCGGTCAGTCAGGCGCTCGCGGGCGTCAAGAACATCACGCTGGCGGCGGAGCTGGTCTGACCGGCGCACCGGGACCCAGCTCCTGCGTCACCCTCCCGCCGTCCGCCCGGGGCGGGCGGCGGGGGTGACGGCAGGGGTCAGCTCCAGCGCCCCGTACGCCCCAGCAGCAGCGCCGTGGCCGCGGTGCCCGCCGTGGAGGTGCGCAGCACGGTCGTCCCCAGACGGTAGGGCTCGGCTCCCGCCTCGGCGAAGAGGGTGAGCTCCTCCGGGGAGACACCACCCTCCGGACCGACGACGAGCACGATCCGGCCTTCGGCGGGGAGCGCGGCCGTGGCGAGCGGGGAGCTGCCCTCCTCGTGGAGGACGGCCGCGAAGTCGGCGTCGGCGAGCAGGCCGGCGACCTGCTTGGTCGTCAGCGGATCGGCGACCTCGGGGAAGGTCAGCCGGCGCGACTGCTTGCCCGCCTCACGGGCCGTGGCGCGCCATTTGCCCAGCGACTTGGCCGCCCGCTCACCCTTCCACTGGGTCACGCAACGCGCCGCCGCCCAGGGGACGATGGCGTCCACGCCGGTCTCGGTCATCGTCTCGACGGCGAGTTCGCCGCGATCGCCCTTGGGGAGCGCCTGGACGACGGTGATCGTGGGGTTCGGCGACGCCTCGCTGCGCAGTGCGGTGACCGCGACGGTGAGCCGGTCCTTGCCCTCGACGGCGGCGACCGTGCCGTGCGCGCCCGTGCCGTGACCGTCCGTCAGGACGACCTCCTCACCGGCCCGCAGCCGGCGCACCGACACCGCGTGCCGGCCCTCGGGACCGTCCAGGGTCAGGGTGCCGCCGGCCCGTACGTCCGCGAGCGAATCGACGAGGAAGACCGGCGCGGTCATGCGGCGCCACCGGCGCCCGGGAGACTCAACGCGGCGCGCGCCGCGTCCAGTTCGACCGCGAGTACTTCCACGAGCCGCCCGGCGGGCAGCTCCCGCGCCAGCCGGTGCCCCTGCCCCGCCCACAGGTTCATGCCCTGCGCGTCGCCCGCTTTGGCGGCGGCCTTGCGCACGGTGGAGGTGAGGTAGTGGACGGCGGGGTAGGCGGCCGGGGCGTACGGGCCGTGCTCGCGCATGAAGCGGTTCACCAGTCCGCGGGCCGGCCGGCCGGAGAACGCCCGGGTCAACTCCGTATGCGTGAACAGCGGGTTGGTCAGTGCCTGCTTGTGCAGCGGGTTCGCACCCGATTCGGGGGTGGCGAGGAAGGCGGTGCCCAGCTGCGCCATGCTCGCCCCGGCAGCCAGCACGGAGGCGATCTGCGCCCCGCGCATCAGCCCGCCCGCGGCGATCACCGGGATCTGCACGGCCTCGCGGACCTGGCCGAGCAGCGCCAGCAGGCCCAGCCCGGAGCCGGTCCCGTCCGCATGCGGATCGTCCCGGTGGGTGCCCTGGTGACCGCCGGCCTCCACGCCCTGCACACACACCGCATCGGCGCCCGACCACTGCGCGGCCTGCGCCTCGGCGGCCGTGGTGACCGTGACGACGGTGTACGTACCGACCTTGGCGAAGGCGTCGAGGACGGCGCGCGAGGGGCAGCCGAAGGTGAAGGACACCACCGGCACCGGGTCGTCCCGCAGGATCGCGAGCTTGGCCTCGTAGCCGTCGTCGATGGGCCCGTCGGTGTCACCGAGCTCGGTCTCGTACCAGGTGGCCTCGCCCGCGAGCTGCTCGCGGTAGACCTCGACGACGGAGCCGTCGGCCAGCGACGGCTGCGGCATGAAGAGGTTGACGCCGAAGGGCCGGTCGGTCAGCGACCGCAGCTGTTTGATCTCCTGGTACATGCCGTCGGCGGTTTTGTAGCCGGCGGCGAGGAAGCCGAGACCGCCGGCGCCGCAGACAGCGGCGGCCAGCTCGGGTCCTGAGCCGCCTCCCGCCATCGGGGCCTGCACGATCGGGTAGCGGCAGAGATCGGTCAGCGCGGTGGGCATGAGCACATCGTGTCACGCCCACCGCCCCGTTCCGAACCGGGGCCGCGGGCGCCGCAGCGGCCCGGAGAACGGCAGCGCCCCCGGGCCCACCTGGGGCTATCGCCCGTTGAACGCATCCTTCAGACGCGAGAACAAGCCCTGCTGCCCCGGCTGGAACTGCCCCGTGGGCCGCTCCTCGCCGCGGAGCTTGGCCAGCCGCCGCAGCAGCTCTTCCTGGTCGGGGTCGAGCTTGGACGGCGTCATCACCTCGACGTGGACGATCAGATCGCCCCGGCCGCCGCCGCGCAGATGGGTCACCCCGCGCTGGTGCAGCGGGATCGACTGGCCGGACTGGGTGCCGGGCCGGACATCGATCTCCTCCACCCCGTCCAGCGTCTCCAGCGGGCACTTGGTGCCCAGCGCCGCCGCCGTCATCGGGATGGTGACCGTGCAGTGCAGATCGTCGCCGCGCCGCTGGAAGACCTGGTGCGCGACCTCGTGGATCTCCACATAGAGATCACCGGCCGGGCCGCCGCCGGGGCCGACCTCGCCCTCGCCCGCGAGCTGGATGCGGGTGCCGTTGTCGACACCGGCCGGGATCTTGACGGTCAGCGTGCGGCGGGAGCGGATCCGGCCGTCGCCGGCGCACTCGGGGCACGGGGTCGGCACGACCGTGCCGAAGCCCTGGCACTGCGGGCACGGCCTGGACGTCATGACCTGGCCCAGGAAGGACCGGGTGACCTGCGAGACCTCACCGCGGCCGCGGCACATGTCACAGGTCTGCGCCGAGGTGCCGGGCGCCGCGCCCTCGCCCGTGCAGGTCGTACAGACGACGGCGGTGTCGACCTGGATGTCCTTGGTCGTGCCGAAGGCCGCTTCGTTCAGCTCGATGTCGAGCCGGATCATGGCGTCCTGCCCGCGGCGGGTGCGCGAGCGCGGCCCGCGCTGCGACGCGGTGCCGAAGAAGGCGTCCATGATGTCGGAGAAGTTGCCGAAGCCCGCGCCGAAGCCCGCGCCCTGGCCGCCGTTGGCCTGCGAGAGCGGGTCGCCGCCGAGGTCGTAGACCTGCTTCTTCTGCGGGTCCGACAGCACCTCGTAAGCGGCGTTGATCTCCTTGAACCGCTCCTGGGTCTTCGGATCCGGGTTCACATCCGGGTGCAGCTCGCGCGCCAGGCGACGGAAGGCTTTCTTGATCTGGTCCTGCGAGGCGTCGCGGCCGACGCCGAGGACCGAGTAGTAGTCCGTGGCCACTTACGACTCCGCGAGGATTTGTCCGACGTAACGTGCCACTGCGCGTACCGCTCCCATCGTTCCGGGGTAGTCCATGCGGGTCGGTCCGACCACGCCGAGTTTGGCGACTGCCTCGTCGCCCGAACCGTAGCCGACCGTGACGACCGATGTGGACGCCAGGCCTTCATGGGCATTCTCATGCCCGATGCGTACGGTCATGCCCGAGTCCTTGGCCTCGCCGAGCAGCTTGAGCATCACCACATGCTCCTCGAGGGCCTCCAGCACCGGCCGGATGGTCAGGGGGAAATCGTGCCCGAAGCGGGTGAGATTGGCGGTGCCGCCGATCATCAGCCGTTCCTCGGTCTCTTCCACCAGAGTTTCCAGCAACACCGACAGCACTGTCGAGACCGTGCCGCGGTCGTCCTGCTCGAAGGACTCCGGGAGATCCTGCACCAACTGCGGCACATCCGCGAACCGGCGGCCGACGACCCTGCTGTTGAGCCGCGCCCGCAGATCCGCCAGGGACGTCTCGCCGAACGGCGCCTGGCAGTCGATGAGCCGCTGTTCGACCCGGCCGGTGTCCGTGATCAGGACGAGCATCAGCCGGGCCGGGGCCAGGGCCAGCAGCTCGACGTGCCGGACCGTGGACCGGGTCAGCGACGGATACTGCACGACGGCGACCTGCCGGGTCAGCTGCGCCAGCAGCCGGACCGTGCGGCCCACCACGTCGTCGAGGTCGACGGCGCCGTCCAGGAAATT
Source organism: Streptomyces caniferus (assembly GCF_009811555.1). Taxonomy (GTDB): domain Bacteria; phylum Actinomycetota; class Actinomycetes; order Streptomycetales; family Streptomycetaceae; genus Streptomyces; species Streptomyces caniferus. The sequence goes on from NZ_BLIN01000005.1 coordinate 2,925,965, forward strand.
CTGGATCGCCCGCCGTTCCGGGCTGGAGAGCGGCTTGACGCCGGCCAGCTTGTCGACGAACAGGCGGTAGCCCTTGTCGGTCGGGATCCGCCCGGCGCTGGTGTGCGGCTGGGCGATGAACCCCTCGTCCTCCAGGGCCGCCATGTCGTTGCGGACGGTGGCCGGGGAGACCCCGAGCCGGTGGCGTTCGGTGAGCGCCTTGGAGCCGACCGGCTCCTCCGTCCCGACGTAGTCCTGGACGATGGCGCGCAGCACCTCCAGCCTGCGTTCACTGAGCATCCCGCGCACCTCCAGTCCGGCCGTCCGCCGTCTCGTCTCTCCTGGCACTCACCCGGGCCGAGTGCCAGACCTTGAGCCAGTGTACGGCCGGGTAGCACGGGCGCGGCAAGGGCGGCCGCGCGGAGTACTCACCCGATGACCGTGTTCGGTCGATCTGTCGGGCAACGCTATCGCGATGGCGCTAGCGTCTCGGTATGCGCACTACTTGGGAAGAGGCCGGTTGGGAACGACTCGGTGACGGTGTCGCCAGGCGCCGGATGCCGGGCTGGGACGAGACGATCGGGGTGATCGCGGGGAGCACCGGGGTCATGATCGTCGACACCGGTGCGACCCTGCGCGACGGTGCGGATCTGCGTCGCGCGATCCGCGGTGTGCTGGGCCGGGAAGTGACGCATGTCGCGCTCACCCATCCGCATTTCGATCATGTCCTGGGCACGGCCGTCTTCTCCGGCGTCGAGGTGTTCGGCGCGGCCGGCCTGGGTGAGCTGCTCCGGCGCGACAAGGACGAGCTGCGGCGGTCCGCGGTGCGCCACGGCGTCGGCGCGGACGCCGCGGCGGAGGCCGCCGATCTGCTCGTCGCCCCGCACCACCACGTGCACGGCCAGCTGACCGTCGAGCTCGGCGACCGGCAGGTGCTGCTCGCCAACGTCGGCCCGGGGCACACCGCCCACGATCTGGCCGTCCTGGTGCCGGGCCGGCACGGGGAACCGGAGATCGTCTTCTGCGGCGATCTGGTCGAGGAGTCCGGCGAGCCCCAGGCGGGCCACGACGCGCTCCCCCAGCAGTGGCCCGGCGCGCTGGACCGGCTGCTGGCCCTCGGCGGCGAGGACGCGCGGTACGTTCCCGGGCATGGCGCCGTGGTGGACGCCGGCTTCGTACGGGCCCAACGCGAGGCCCTGGCCGCCCGTTTCGGCGTCGCCCCCGCCTGATCACCGCCCACTTCGGCGTCGTCCCCTCCTGACCACCGCCCGCCCTCCCCGACGGAACAGGCCCCATGCAGAGCAAGCGCTACAGCCCCGACCTCACCCCCTCCTGGAAGAAGCAGCGGCCCGCTCCCGAGGTGCCCGCCGATCCCGATCTGGTCGTCGAGGAGGTCACCTCGGGCTTCTGCGGCGCCGTGATCCGCTGCGAGAAGACGGCGCAGGGCCCGACGGTCACCCTGGAGGACCGCTTCGGCAAGCACCGGGTCTTCCCCATGGAGCCGCGCGGCTTCCTCCTGGAGGGGCGGGTGGTCACGCTCGTACGCCCCCAGGGCAGGCCGGCGGCCACCGTTCCGGCGCGTACGGCATCGGGATCACTCGCCGTGCCCGGCGCCCGCGCACGGGTCGCCCGCGCCGGGCGCATCTATGTGGAGGGCCGGCACGACGCCGAGCTGGTCGAGCGGGTGTGGGGCGACGACCTGCGCATCGAGGGCGTGGTCGTGGAGTACCTGGAGGGCATCGACGACCTGCCCGCGATCGTCCGCGGCTTCGCCCCGGGGCCGGACGCCCGTCTCGGCGTCCTCGTCGACCATCTCGTCCCCGGCTCGAAGGAGTCGCGGATCGCGGCCGGGGTGACCGGGGAACATGCGCTGGTGGTGGGCCACCCCTACATCGACATCTGGGAGGCGGTGAAGCCGTCCTCGGTCGGGATCGCGGCCTGGCCGTCCGTCCCGCACGGCCAGGACTGGAAGACGGGGGTGTGCCGGGCGCTGGGCTGGCCGGAGAACACCGGCGCCGCCTGGCAGCGGATCCTGTCCTGTGTGCGCTCCTACAAGGACCTGGAACCGGCGCTGCTGGGGCGGGTGGAGGAGCTGATCGACTTCGTCACGGCCGGCGGTGCGGCCTGACGTTGGGGAGGGTGCCGAATTCGCTGGTGTCCAAGTCGACGTCGAGCAGCGCCAACGGCACGGATTCGCCGAATTTACCGATCCGCTGAGCCCGGTAGTCAGCCTCCTCACCGCTGCCGACAGGCTCGGTGAACAGGACACATTGAGCCATGATGGGGTCGACTACGAGGTAGGCGGGAATCCCTCCCGCCGCGTAGATCGAGCGCTTTACGCCGTAATCACGGTCGACGCTGTTCTTGGAGACGACCTCGACCAGCATCGTGATCAACTGAGCCGGCAGCAGCCGACCCGATTCCGGCCCCGCATCGCGCTCCAACACGACGAGGTCAGGCTGGGGCTCACTGGTCTCGCACAGCAGATCGATGTCCTGGGTCTGGAGACAGTCCCAGTTCTGGTCCGGGATCTGACGCAGAACCCTCAACACGATCCGGTTGTGGACCAAATCTGGCCCCGCCATCATCACGATTTCCCCCCGCAGAAGCTCCACCTTGAAGTCCTCGGGAACCTCCAGGCTCTCGAAGAACTTCACCATGTTGCTCGTGGTCGGCTCGATATCCACGTTGCCCGTGGTCGGTCGGTCATCCACAGCGGTCATCTCCGTGGTCCTCCACATCACGCCGCGTGCATTTGGCAGCAGCCTAGGGAGAGCGTAGGCAGGCGGGCACCGGACCCGCATCGGTTCACTCGTTCGAGCATCAGTCCACCAGATCCCGCACCACCGCGTCCGCCAGCAGCCGCCCCCGGAGCGTCAGCACGGCGCGCCCCGCCTCGTACGGCCCGGCCTCCAGCAGCCCGTCGGCCAGTGCTCGGGAGGCCGCCCGCGCCCCCGCCGGGGCGAGGATGTCCAGCGGGCAGCCGTCCGAGAGCCGCAGTTCCAGCAGGATGCGTTCGACGCGGCGGTCCTCGTCCGAGAGGAGTTCGCGGCCGGCGCCCGGGGAGCGGCCTTCGGTGAGGGCCTGGGCGTAGGCGCCGGGGTGTTTGACGTTCCACCAGCGGACGCCGCCGACGTGGCTGTGGGCGCCGGGGCCCGCGCCCCACCAGTCGGCGCCGGTCCAGTACAGCTCGTTGTGGCGGCAGCGGGCGGCGTCGGTGGTGGCCCAGTTGGAGACCTCGTACCAGGTGAAACCGGCAGCGGCGAGGCGTTCGTCGGCGATGAGGTAGCGGTCGGCGTGCACATCGTCGTCGGTCATCGGGACCTCGCCGCGGCGGATCCGGCGGGCCAGCTGCGTGCCCTCCTCGACGATCAGGGCGTAGGCGGAGACGTGGTCGGGGCCGGCCCCGATCGCGGCGTCCAGGGAGGCGCGCCAGTCGTCGTCGGTCTCGCCCGGGGTGCCGTAGATCAGATCGAGGTTGACGTGCGCGAAGCCGGCCGCGCGGGCCTCGGCGACACAGGCCTCGGGGCGGCCGGGGGTGTGCGTACGGTCGAGGATCTTCAGGACGTGCTGCCGGGCGCTCTGCATGCCGAAGGAGACCCGGTTGAAGCCGCCCGCCAGCAGCTCGTCGAGGTAGCGGGGGTCGACGGACTCCGGGTTCGCCTCGGTGGTGATCTCGGCGCCGGGCGCCAGGCCGAACTCCTCGCGGATCGCCGCCAGCATCCGGGCGAGGTCGGCGGCGGGCAGCAGGGTCGGGGTGCCGCCGCCGACGAAGACCGTCTCGACCGGGCGGGGGTCGTCGCCCAGCACCTTGCGGGCCAGCCGGATCTCGTCCACGACGGTGTCGGCGTAGTTGTCGCGGGAGGCCAGGGCGCCACCGGAACCGCGCAGCTCGCTCGCGGTGTAGGTGTTGAAGTCGCAGTAGCCGCAGCGGGTCGCGCAGTACGGCACATGCAGATAGAAGCCGAGGGGCCGGCCGGCGGCACCGGCCGGTGTATGACCGGGCAGCGCCCCGTCCTCGGGCATCGGCTCACCATCGGGCAGTGCGGAAGGCATGGGAACCATTGTCCGTCATGGCGGGGCGGTGCCGGTCCGGCCGCGGTGTGCCCTACGGCACCCCGGGCCCGGCCGCCTGGAGGACCAGCAGGGCCAGGTCGTCGTCGGGCGGGATCGGGCCGAAGGCGTGGACGGTGTTGCGGATGTGGTCGGCGAGGTCGGTGGCGCACAGGCCGACGCCCGCGGCGAGGGTGGTGGCCAGGCCGTCCTCGTCGTCGAAGAGCCGCCGTCCCGAGCGCCGCTCGGTCACCCCGTCGGTGACGCACAGAAGCGTTTCCCCGGGGCAGAGGTCGAACGATTCGCTGACGTACGCCGCGTCCTCCACCACTCCCAGCAGCATCTGCGGCGCCGCGACGACCCGGACCGTGCCATCGGCGCCCAGGACCAGCGGCAGGGGGTGGCCGGCGCTGGCGAGGGTGCAGCGGGCGCCACCGGAGCCGCCGGGGTACGGGACGATCTCGCCGTAGAGCAGGGACAGGAAGCGGGCCTGTTCGCCCTCCTCGCGGATCTCGACCGGGGCCTCCGCCCCCGCACCGGCCGCCGCGACCGCCGCCGCGACCGCGGCCACCGAGTCGGCCGCCTCCCGCGCCATGGTCTTGTTGAGCCGGTCGAGCACCGCGGCCACCCCGAAGCCGTCCCGGGCCAGCAGCCGCAGCACCGGGCGGGCCAGCCCCGTCACCGCGGCCGCCTCGGGCCCGCTGCCGCAGACATCGCCGAGGGCGAAGCACCAGCGGCCGTCCCCGGCGTCGAAGAGGTCCCAGAAGTCGCCGCCCGCCCAGGCACCCTCACGCGGCTCGTAGACCACCGCCGACTCCACGCCGGGCACCTGCGCCCGCCCGCGCGGCAGCAGCCTGCGCTGCAGGACCTGGCTGATGCGCTCCTGGCGGCTGTAGGCGCGGGCGGTGGCGACGGCGCGGGCGACCCGGCGGCCCAGGTCCTCGATCAGGCCGACCACCTCGTCGGGGAAGCGCAGCAGTCCGCCCCGGCCGAGCAGCAGGGTGCCGAGCCGGCGGCCGCCGGCAACCAGGGGGCAGGCGAGTGCGGCGCCCCCCGGCCCGTAACCGCCCGGCTCGTACGGCCAGGGCCAGGGGACCGCGCCGGGCGCACCGCTGGGCGAGCCGCCGGCCGGGGTGTCCGGCGGCTGCTTCTCCAGGGCCGTGCGCAGTGCGTCGATCCGGCTCTCGGAGGTGTGCCAGACGCGGGCGAGCCGCTGTTCCTCGCCGTCCGGCGCGATGCCCCGGCCGGGCGCGCCGCTGTCGCCGTCGTAGAGCCACACCGCGCACCATTCGGCGAGCCGCGGCACGATCAACTGGGCGGCGAGCGCGGCGACCTGATCGGCGTCGAGCTGGCCGGAGAGCAGGTCGGAGGCCTCGGCGAGGAAGGAGAGGGCGCCATTGGCGGCCCGGTCGGCCTCGTGGTCCGGCGGGCCGGACCGGCGCGGCGCCGGGGCGAGGAGCTCGGCGGCCCGCAGTCCGCGCTGCAGCAACGGGCCGTCGAAGGCAGGCTCCGTATCGGGCCCGGTGCCGTCCCGGGCGCCCAGGGGCAGCCGGAACCAGACGGTCTTCATGGCCCGGCGGTAGGTGACGCCCCAGGATTCGGCGACGGCGCTGATCAACTGGAGCCCGTGGCCGCCGTTCTCGGAGGCGGCGCTGTCCTCGTGGGCGCGGACCGGCTGGGTGGGGTGGTGGTCGGAGACCTCGACGACCAGGCCGGGGCCGGGGGCGGCGTCGAGGCCCGCGCCGGGGGCGTGCGCGGACGGCGCCGGGTACGACTCCCCGCTCCGGCCCTCGCAGGACTCCGCGCCCGGCTCGCGCTCCGGCTCCAGCCGGCAGCGCAGCTCGACGGTGGTGCCCGCATGCACCACCGCGTTCGTCACCAACTCGCTGACCAGCAGCACCGCTTCGTCCGCGACCCGGCCGGCCAGGCTCTCCGCGCCGGGCAGCGCCTGGTCGGCCCAGTCGGCGAAAGCGGCCCGGACGAACCGTCGGGCGGCGGCAGCGGCCTGCGGATCACCGGGCAGGCTGGCCCGGCGGGAACGGGCCGCGACCCCCTCGGCAGGCCCGGCCGCGGGTCCGCCACGGGACCCTCCCGGCCTCGGCATGCGCGTCGCCATGACGTCGTCGTCCCGTGGAGACGAGGTGGTCGTCCGCATTGAGCAACTCCCGAGCAGCTCCGCTACAGCGCCGGATGCGCCAACGACAGAGTGACAGAACGAGCGCAGACATAAGCACTGAGTCACAGAAGTGCGTGGTCACAGCGGCCAATTCGGCTGACGCGCCGCGGGAGTTGGCCGATGCGTGCCAAGCGCTGCCCAGGGGCCCCGTACGGACACTTTCCGGTGCGGCCGCGGTTCCGTCCGGCGGCCGCCGCCACCCGTACGGGCGCGGCGGTACGGGGCGCGCCGATCCGGCCCGCCCCGTACCGCCGCGTTCGTGCGGCTACGCCTCGCGCGTCCCCGCGTACATCTCGTCGAGCAGGTCCTTGAACGCCCGCTCCACCACCGGCCGCTTGACCTTGAGGCTGGGGGTCACCTCGCCGTGCTCGATGTCCAGGTCACGCGGCAGCAGCCGGAACTTGCGGATCTGCTGCCAGCGCTGCAGCCCCTCGTTGACCCGCTCCACATAGCCGTCGATCAGCTCGCGGGCCTGGTCGGTCGCGACGACCTCGGCATACGTCTTGCCCGCCAGGCCGTGCTCCGCGGCCCAGGTCAGGATCGTCGGCTCGTCGAGGGCGATCAGCGCGGTGCAGAAGTTCCGGTTGGCGCCGTGCACCAGCACATTGGAGACGAACGGGCAGACCGCCTTGAACTGGCCCTCGACCTCGGCGGGCGCGATGTACTTGCCGCCCGAGGTCTTGATCAGGTCCTTCTTGCGGTCGGTGATCCGCAGGTACCCGTCCGGGGAGAGCTCGCCGATGTCGCCGGTGTGGAACCAGCCGTCCGCCTCCAGGACTTCGGCGGTCTTGTCCGGCAGGCCGTGGTAGCCCTGCATGATGCCGGGGCCGCGCAGCAGGATCTCGCCGTCCTCGGCGATCCGCACCTCGGTGCCGGGCAGCGGCTTGCCGACCGTGCCGGTGCGGTAGGCCTCACCGGGGTTGACGAAGCTGGCGGCGCTGGACTCCGTCAGGCCGTAGCCCTCCAGGATGTGGATGCCGGCGCCGGAGAAGAAGTAGCCGATCTCCGGTGAGAGCGCGGCCGAGCCGGAGACCGCGGCGCGCAGCCGGCCGCCGAACGCGTCCCGCAGCTTGGCGTAGACGAGCGCATCGGCGATCTTGTGCTTGGCGCCGAGCGCGAACGGCACCGAGGCGTTGCCCGTGCGGCGGAAGTTGTCCTGCGAGACCTTGGCGTACTCGCGGGCCACCTCGGCCGCCCACTGGAAGATCTTGTACTTGGCGCCGCCGCCCTGCCGGGCCTTGGCCGCGACCCCGTTGTAGACCTTCTCGAAGATCCGCGGCACGGCCGCCATGTACGTGGGCCGGACGACCGGCAGATTCTCGATGATCTTGTCGACCCGGCCGTCGACCGCGATCACATGGCCGGCCGCGATCTGGCCCGCGGTGAGCACCTTGCCGAAGACGTGCGCCAGCGGCAGCCAGAGGTACTGCACGTCCTCCTCGGTGACCATGCCGGTCGCCGGAATCGCCCGCGCCATGTACGCCCAGCAGTCGTGCGGCAGCTGCACGCCCTTGGGGCGGCCGGTGGTCCCGGAGGTGTAGATCAGCGTCGCCAGCTGGTCGGCGCGCAGCGCGGCGACCCGCTCCTGGACACACTCCGGATGGTCCTCCAGATAGGCGGTGCCGCGCTTCTCCAGCTCGGCCAGGGTGAGCACCCAGCCCTCCGGATCGCCCTCGACGGGCTCCGCGCCCGCCTCGTCGATGACGACGACATGCGCCAGGTCGGGCAGCTCGGCGCGCCGCTCACGCGCCTTGGCGAGCTGGCCGGCGTCCTCCGCGATCAGCACCCGGCTGCCGGAGTCGGCCAGGATGTAGGCGGTCTCCTCGGCGTTGGTGCTGGGGTAGACCGTGGTGGTGGCGGCGCCGGAGCAGAGCACGCCGAGGTCGGCGAAAATCCACTCGACACGGGTGTTGGCGGCCAGCGCCACCCGTTCTTCGGGCAGTATGCCCAGCGCCATGAGCCCGGCGGCCACGGCGTAGACGCGCTCCGCGGCCTGGGCCCAGCTGATCGCCTTCCAGTCGTCCGCCCCCTGTCCGGAGGCCGGCCGGACCGGATAGCGATAGGCCTCGATATCAGGCGTGGCCGCGACCCGTTCCAGGAAGAGATGCGCCACGGAAGGCGGCCGGTTTTCGATCAGCGTGTGGGTGTCCGTCACGGCGTCCTCCGGGGCCCGCTTCGATGCTGGTGACTCGCGAGTAACCTTTGAGCAGTGATCAGACTAGAGCGCGATGCGCCCACACGTAAGGGGCTACGGCCGACTGGTTAAGGATGTGACCAGTGCGATAGGTGTACGTAGCACACGCTATGCCCGATAGGGGGCCGCCGCCGATCGCCCGCGCTGGACCGCACCTGGCCGCACGGGGCCCGACCACAGGGGACCGCGGCCCGTCCGTACGGACCGCGGCCGGATCGCGCCGGCTCGCACCGGACCGGCCCGAGTGGGCGGGATCACACCGCCGACCTGCCGCCCCGGGCGTCGCGCTCCGCACGCACCCCCCGGTTGAGCTGGGACAAACCGGCAGGGCGCCGCCCCCCCCCTGTCCGGGGACCGGCGCCCTGCGCCTGTCGGGCGGCCGCTCCGGCCCGGCGGCTGCCGAGCGCTGCGGGCGGCTTCCGGGGGCGGCCTCCGCGGACGGCTCCCGCGGGCGACGCGCCCCTTCTCCCTGCTGCGTCCTATTTCTTTTTCGCGTCGCCGTCGTCCGAGGACAGCACCGCGATGAAGGCCTCCTGCGGGACCTCCACGCTGCCGACCATCTTCATCCGCTTCTTGCCTTCCTTCTGCTTCTCCAGCAGCTTCCGCTTACGGGAGATGTCACCGCCGTAGCACTTGGCGAGGACGTCCTTGCGGATGGCGCGGACCGTCTCTCGGGCGATGACCCGGCTGCCGATGGCGGCCTGGATCGGCACCTCGAAGCTCTGCCGCGGAATCAGCTCGCGCAGCTTGGCGACCAGCCGCACGCCGTACGCGTACGCCTTGTCCTTGTGGCAGATCGCGGAGAACGCGTCGACCTTGTCGCCGTGCAGCAGGATGTCGACCTTCACCAGGTCGGCGACCTGCTCGCCGGTGGGCTCGTAGTCCAGCGAGGCGTAGCCACGGGTCTTGGACTTGAGCTGGTCGAAGAAGTCGAAGACGACCTCGGCGAGCGGCAGCGTGTAGCGGATCTCGACGCGGTCCTCGGAGAGGTAGTCCATGCCGAGGAGGTTGCCGCGGCGGGTCTGGCACAGCTCCATGATCGCGCCGATGAACTCGCTCGGCGCCAGGATCGTGGCCCGGACGACCGGCTCGTGCACCCTGTCGATCTTGCCCGTCGGGAACTCGCTCGGGTTGGTGACCTCGTGCTCGGCCCCGTCCTCCATGTCGACGCGGTAGACCACGTTCGGCGCGGTGGCGATCAGTTCGAGGCCGAACTCGCGCTCCAGGCGCTCGCGGATGACCTCCAGGTGGAGCAGGCCCAGGAAGCCGACGCGGAAGCCGAAGCCCAGGGCCGCGGAGGTCTCGGGCTCGTAGACGAGCGCGGCATCGTTGAGCTGCAGCTTGTCGAGGGCTTCGCGCAGCTCGGGGTAGTCGGAGCCGTCCAGCGGATACAGCCCCGAGAACACCATCGGCTTGGGGTCCTTGTAGCCGCCCAGCGGCACATCGGCACCCTTGGTGAGCTGGGTGATCGTGTCACCCACCTTGGACTGGCGGACATCCTTCACGCCGGTGATCAGGTAGCCCACCTCGCCGACGGACAGTCCGTCGGACGCCTTCATCTCCGGGGAGTTCGTGCCGATCTCCAGGAGCTCGTGAGCGGCGCCGGTCGACATCATCCTGATGCGCTCGCGCTTGCTGAGCGTGCCGTCGACGACCTTCACGTAGGTCACGACACCGCGGTAGGCGTCGTAGACCGAGTCGAAGATCATCGCGCGGGCGGGGGCGTCCTTGACACCGACCGGGGCCGGCACCTCACGGACGACCTTGTCCAGCAGCTCGGCCACGCCGACGCCGGTCTTGGCGGAGACCCGCAGCACGTCCTCGGGCTCGCAGCCGACCAGATTGGCCAGCTCGGCGGCGAACTTCTCGGGCTGGGCGGCCGGCAGGTCGATCTTGTTGAGGACGGGGATGATCGTGAGGTCGTGCTCCATCGCCAGGTACAGGTTGGCGAGGGTCTGGGCCTCGATGCCCTGAGCGGCGTCGACGAGGAGGATGCAGCCCTCGCACGCGGCGAGCGAGCGCGAGACCTCGTAGGTGAAGTCGACGTGGCCCGGGGTGTCGATCATGTTCAGGATGTGGGTCGTGCCACTTCCTTCTTCACCCTCGGTGGGGTCCCAGGGCAGCCGGACCGCCTGGGACTTGATCGTGATGCCGCGCTCGCGCTCGATGTCCATGCGGTCGAGGTACTGCGCGCGCATCTGCCGCTGGTCGACGACACCGGTGAGCTGGAGCATCCGGTCGGCGAGCGTCGACTTGCCGTGGTCGATGTGCGCGATGATGCAGAAGTTACGGAGGAGGGCCGGATCGGTACGGCTCGGCTCCGGCACGTTCGTAGGGGTCGCGGGCACGCAGGGTCCATTCAGTGAACGCGGGTAGGCGGGACTCGGGTATGTGACGTCTCCCCCATCGTCCCATGAGCGAGGGGCTCGGTCCGGTTTGGGCGGGGCGAGGTGGGGTTCGGGGGCTTCGGGCGGGGCGCTGCGGGGGTCGGAGACGGGCTGGGGGCGGGGCCGGGGGCGGGGGCTGGTCCGGACGAGGGCCCGGGCGCGGCCGGGCCGTGGATCCGGCGGTGAGCGGGCAGGGGGCCGGGGCGCGGCCGGGCAGTGGCCGCAAGGGCGGCCGGGCGGTGGTCCGGTCCGGTTTGGGAGGCCGTAGACCCTGCTGGTAGCCTGGTCCACTGCGCTTCGTGCCCTCTCTAGTGCGCGGCGCAACTCGAAACTCCAACGAACCTGAAAAGGCTCTTTCGTGGCGAACATCAAGTCCCAGATGAAGCGGATCAAGACCAACGAGAAGGCTCGTCAGCGCAACAAGGCTGTCAAGTCCACTCTGAAGACCGCGATCCGTCGCACCCGCGAGGCCGTGGAGGCCGGTGACCTGCAGAAGGCCACCACCGCCCAGGCCGAGGCTGCCAAGAAGCTCGACAAGGCAGTCAGCAAGGGTGTCATCCACAAGAACGCCGCCGCCAACAAGAAGTCGGCGCTGGCCAAGAAGGTCTCGGCCCTCAAGGCCTGACCTTCCTCCCGGAGCGGATCATCGCCTGACCAGGCCTGATCCTCACTCCACCGCAAGACCTGCAGTACCTCCGTCGACAGGGATCCAGCGGCCCCTCTCTCCGCTCCCTGATCGGTGCACCACCGCGCCGCACACGGCCTGCGTTCGCCACGCGGGTGCGGCGCACCCGGCCCACTCGGCGTTCACCGCCGACCAAGCCACAACAGCTTGATACGAAGGCCCCGCTTCCCCCCTTCCCCAGGGGCGAAGCGGGGCCTTCTTTCGTGGGCGGGCGGAGGCTGCGGGTGGGGGTGGCGGGCGCTGCGGGTGGGGGTGGCGGGGGTTGCTTCGTGGCCTTCCGCCGTGGGCCTTCGCTGTGGGCTTTCACCGTGCGTTTTCACTGCGTGATTCGGTGCGCGATTCGCTGTGGTGATTCGGTGTGGTGATTCCTTACGGAGATTCGGTGCGGTGACTCGTTGCGGTGGTGTGTGGCCGTGATTCGTTGTGGGTGGCTTTGCGTGGGGCTTTGGGGGCGAGGGCTTTTGCAGGGGCCTTTGTGATGCGGTGACGTGTGTAGTCCTATGGGAATTCAGGGCGGCTCTGTTGCGGAGAAGGCCCGTGGGGGATTCCGTTGCCACGGCGTTCCGTTGTCGCGCATTCGATTGAGCGACTTCTGGGCTCTGGCATGGGGCAGAGGCCACGTGGAGCCATGGGGCAGAGGTCGCGTGGGCTTGTGGATGGGGCAGGTGGGGGCCGTACCACGGTCTGCTCGCCGTCGGAAAATTCGGTCCGCAGAGCCGGGTTCGCTTTCCGCGCGGTCCGCTACGCTGCGGCCATGTCACATTCGGGGGACCAAAACAATCCGTACGCCCAGCCGCAGCCCAACCCATACGGCCCGGTGCCCGCACAGCAGAATCCGGCACTCCCACAGCAGAATCCCTACGCACAACAGCCCATTCCGCAGGGGCAGGCCGGGGGATACGGCTATCCGGCATCCGGCGTACCCGCCCCTCCCCCTGGGCCACCCGCCGGGGCACCCCTATCGGCACCCGGTGGCGCGAGCCGTGGGATGTCCGGCTGGCTCTGGGCCCTCGGCGGCGTGGTCGCCGCGTCCGCGATCTGGGGCTCGGTGTTGTTCGCCACGGGGGGCTTCTCCTCCGAGCCCAGCCCCGACCTCGCGGGCTACGCCTACACCGGCGATCTGTGCGCGGACACCTCGATGACGCCCTTCGAGAACGCCCACTTCAAGGCCAAGGCGAACACCGGAACCGCCTCGAAGGACGCCAACCCGCAGCACAGCGGCGCCCAGCTCACCTCCCTGGACACGATGACGTGCAACGTCTCGTTCGAGCAGGACGGCGCAAGCAGCTCCGCCTACTCCTCGACCTGGCTCTACAACACCGCCACGCTGCACCGGAAGACCGACCCGGCTCCGGAGTTCGCCGACGGCTACCGCTCGTACGAGAAGCAGGACACCTCCGTCGGCTACCGGGTCGAGGCCGTGCCGGGACTCGGCGACGAGGCCTATCTGGTGACCCGCAAGGACGAGGGCGGCACGAGCAGCGGCTCGTATGTGATCCTCGGCGTCCGGGACGGCTGGATGACCTACCAGTCGACGTGGTCGAGCTATGCGTCGAGCAGCGGCAGCAGCAAGCAGCCCACGGCCACCGAGGTGGCCACGATGCTGAAGACCAGCGCCACCGAAACACTCAAACGACTGCAGAACTCACGGTCCCGGTGAGGCCGGCTGCCCGGCCCGGGGTAGCGGCGGACCTCAGGGAAAGGTGTGCCGCACCGACGGTCGGCCTTCGTGGCCGGTGTCCGTCGTAAGGGGTTGGAGGTGGAGGCGGTTGGCCTTCGTGCCCGGTGACTGCTGTATGGGTCGGCCGTGGAGGCGGGGGCCCGGAGGCGGTTGGCCTTCGTGACCCGGTAACTGCCGTACGGGTCGGCCGTGGAGGCGGGAGCCCGGAGGCGATTGGCCTTCGTGACGGCAGCCGTCCGTCTGTCATGACGGTCGGGCCGCCGCCACGGATCGCCCACCCGTCCGCCTGGGGCGCCCGTGCCGGTTGGCCGGCGTGACGGCCGGCCATCCTGCCCGTTGGCCGTCATCACGGGCCGACTGTCCTGCCCCTTGTTCGCTTCGACAGCGGCGCTGGATGACGGCTGAACCCACCGTCCGAGCCCAGGCGGCCCGCCGAGCTACCGCTTCACCGGGAGCGAGCCGCCCGGGCAATCGCCACGACGGCCTTCTCCAGGGCATACCCAGGATCGTCCCCGCCGCCCTTCACCCCCGCGTCGGCCGCCGCGACCGCGCGCAGCGCCGTGGCCACGCCGTCCGCCGACCAACCGCGCATCTGCTGGCGTACCCGGTCGATCTTCCAGGGCGGCATACCCAGATCGCGGGCGAGGTCGCCAGGGCGGGCGCCGCGCGGGGCGGAGGCCAGTTTGCCGATGGCGCGGACGCCTTGGGCGAGTGCACTCGTGATCATGACGGGGGCGACACCGGTGGCGATCGCCCAGCGCAGAGCCTCCAGCGCCTCGGCGGCCCGGCCCTCGACGGCACGGTCCGCGACGGTGAAGCTGGACGCCTCGGCCCGGCCCGTGTAGTAGCGCGCGACGACGGCCTCGTCGATGGTGCCTTCGACATCGGCGGCGAGCTGCGAACAGGCCGAGGCCAGCTCACGCAGATCGCTGCCGATCGCATCGACCAGCGACTGACAGGCCTCGGGCGTCGCCGAACGCCCGGTCGCACGGAATTCGCCCCGCACAAAGGCCAGCCGGTCGGCCGGCTTGGTCATCTTGGGGCAGGCCACTTCCCGCGCCCCGGCCTTACGGGCGGCGTCCAGCAGGCCCTTCCCCTTGGCGCCGCCGGCGTGCAGCAGCACCAGCGTGATCTCCTCGGCGGGCGAGCCGAGATACGCCTTGACGTCCTTGATGGTGTCCGCGGAGAGATCGTGGGCGGCGCGCACCACGACGACCTTGCGCTCGGCGAAGAGCGAGGGGCTGGTCAGCTCAGCCAAGGTGCCGGGCTGGAGCTGTTCGGGAGTGAGGTCGCGCACATCGGTGTCCGCGTCCGCCGCCCGGGCAGCCGCCACCACCTGCTGCACCGCACGGTCCAGCAGCAGGTCTTCCTGGCCCACCGCGATCGTGACGGGGGCGAGCGGATCGTCTTGAGCTGTCTTCCTGGCCATCGCGTCCAGCATCCCACGCCCCACTGACAGCCCGGCCCGGCCCGCACGGGCCCTGCCGGACCGGAACACCCTCCCCCTGCCGGACCGGAGCCCTCTCCTCTGTCGGACAATGGCCGGGTGAACGACGCTGCCCCACACCCACCACACGTACGGCATGTACTGGTACTGCCCGACCGCGACGCCGCGGAGGAGGTGGCCGAGGCCCTGACCGAACGCTTCGGTGTCGCCGAGGAGCCCCAGCTCGTACGGGACGCCCTGGCCGGTGAGGACGACGCCGAGGACGCCCAGTGGCTCGTGGTGGTCGAAGACCCGGACGCCGCCCACGACCCGGCGCGGCTGCACGACCTCGCGGCGGAGCACGAGGGCTGGCGCGAGGCGGAGTAGCGACCGGCCCCGGGCTGGCGCGAGGCCTAGTGACAACGGACCGGGCCGAGCGACAACGGACCGCGCCGAGTGACGACGAACCGCGGATGCCGCGGTCCTCGACGCCGCTACCGGGTGCCCGTACCCCGCCCCGCCTCGCCGACCTCGGGCTCCCGCTGCAGAACAATCCCGAAGTGCTCCCGATAGACGGCGAGAACCTCGTCCTCACCCACCTGACGCTCATCCCGTGCACCATCCGCCCCGGTGGTCACGAGCGTACGTCCGGAGAGCGTGACCCGACCTTTCCCGGTCAGCCGTGAGCAGACCAGGGACTGGGTGAAGGGCGACTTGGGTGACGTCTGGTGCCACCAGCACCCGACCTCGAAGTCCGCATGGGCACGCGGACGTTGTTCGAGCCGGTACTGCGGTTCGCCGTCCCTCAGGATGTCGAGGTCGCCCTCACTCGTCTGCTCGATCCGGAACACCCCGCTGGGGTCGGCCTGCTCCTCACGGCTGTCCCAGCGCAGCGGATAGTGGCTGTTCCTGCCGAAGCCGACGTCCGCGAGCCATGGTCCGTTCGGCGTCTGCACGCGCAGTGCGAGGTGGTCGTACGGAATCCCCAGCCCGTCGGGGCCGAACACGCGGGCCGAGAGCAGCTCGACCTCGTAGCCAAGCGCCCTCAGGAGCAGGGCGAAAGCGCCGTTGAGCTCGTAACAGAAGCCGCCCCGCCGGGCGCGCACGATCTTGTCCAGCAGCGGCTGTTCCGCGAGCACGATCTCTTCGCCGAGATGGATGGAGAGGTTCTCGAAGGGGACGGAGTGCAGATGGCTGAGGTGCAGCCCACGCAGCGCCTCGGCGTCGGGAGACGCAGGGCGGGCGGCACCGATCCGGGCGAGGTAGGCGTCAGCGGCAGTGGCGTCCATCAGGCGGAGGTCCTTTCCGAGGAGAACCAGCGGCGGGTCCGTTCCACCGCTGAGGCGGGCGTGGCGGCGATCACGTCGGCAATGGTCTGGGCGGCCAGCTCACGCCGCCAGGCCAGCTCGGCCCTGCGCATCGCCGTGGAGATGCCGCACGGACGTCCGTACTCCCTCCCGGAGGCCTCGGCGCCGGCTCCCCGCTGCCGGATCTCCGCACACCGAAAGGCGTCCTCGGTGCCCTCGATCGCGGCGACGACGTCCATGAGGGTGATCCGTTCCGGCGGCCGCGCCAACTGGAATCCGCCCCGCGCGCCAGGGGTGGAGCTCAGGATCCCGGCCCGGACCAGCGCCTGCAGCCGCTTGTTCAAGTAGGCCGCAGGCAACTCGAACGAAGCCGCCAGCCGAGCGGTCGACACCGGCCCTTCCCCATCGAGCCAGGCCAGCGTCACACAGCAGTGCAAGCCCCACTCGACCCCTTCACTCATCCTCATAATCTGGAGTCTACAGATCCCGGTTTAAGCGAGCTTCCGTACGGTGCCCAGCCTGACCGGCCTTGCCTGCGCGAACGATCAGCCCTCCTCCACGGCACCACTCTGCCCCTCTCCTCCCGTCCGCTGAGCCGTTCGACGTCGACGAGTCCACACGGTCCGTCGTTCACCGCCTATGTGGCTTCTCCGGCGCGTTCCGGAAGGCTCGCGGAAGGGGCGAGGCCCGGCTCAGGTTGCGGCTCCTGCCCCGTTGCGGCGCCTGGAAGGGTGCGTATTCGAGGGACGGGCGAGGGCAGCAGCCAGAGGAGGCAGAGGGTCGCACCGGCGGTGGCGATCCAGAGGGTAGGGCGCAGCCCCAGAACCGTGCCGAGCGCACCACCGGCCATGGCCCCCAGGGGGCGGAAGCCGTAGTTCAGGGTGCGGGACGCACCGGCTACGCGGGAGCGCAAGGCGTCCGGTATCAGCGCCGCGAGCAGCGAGCCGGAGGAGATGTCGACGAGCATCACGCCGACGCTGGACAGGAATTCGGCGAGGAAGAGCAGCGCGACGACGAGCGGAGTGGCGCCGCCGGCAAGCGGAACGAGCAGGAGCGGCACGGTGAATCCGGCATAGCCGAGGAGGATGGCTGGGCCGATACCGATACCGCGCACCACACGGCCCGCGGTCGCCGCGCCAATGAGACCGCCGATCGCGCCGCTTCCCAGAACCACACCCAACAATGCCGGCTGCAGGCCGAGTTCGGTGGTGGCGTAGAACACGAAGAGGGTGTGGAACATGAGGTTGAAGAACTGCACCGTGCCGGAGGCGGCGCACATGACGCGCACGGTGGGATGCCGTAGCGCCCAGCGCACCCCCTCGGTGAGATAGCCCTTGGCCGATGGCGCGGACGGTGGTTCGACCGGCGCGATGCGCGCCAGCAGCGCGGCGGAGTACAGAAAGGTCAGCGCATCGGCGAGCAGCGCCAGGGGCACGGCGAGCACCTGGACGAGCAGGCCACCCGCGCCGGGCCCGCTGACGAAGGCCATCGCTCGACTGCCGTTGAGCAGGGAATTCCCCGCGACAAAGCGGCTCTTGGGGACGAGTGAGACGAAGAGCGTCGCATTGCAGATGTCGAAGACGACGGCGCACGCGCCGACCGCGAAGGCGACGGCGTAGAGCTGGGCGAGGGTGAGCACACCCACGACGTAGGCGACGGGCAGAGAAACGATCAGCAACGCGCGCAGCAGATCGGCAGCGATCATGATCCGGCGTCGTCGGGACCGCCGGTCGATCCAGGCGCCTGCGGGCAGACTCAGCAGCAGGGCGGGGAGCAGTTCCGCGGTCTTGAGAAGGCCCATCTCTGCGGCGTCGGCCCCCAGGACGATCACGGCGACGAGCGGGATGGCGATCAGGGAGATCTGATCGCCGATGAGGGAGACGACCTGAGCCGACCAGTAGCGGCGGAACGCGCTCTCCCGTAAGAGGACGGGAATCCGGGCCCGTAAGAGGATGGGAATCCGGGCCGTCGGCGGACTCATGAGGTCCCGCCGTCGGCCGGGGTGGGGGCCTCGGTCACAGCTACGTCGTTGGCGGAGGAGCCGCCCGCGGTCGCAGCACCATCTCCCGCCGCAGGTCTGCCTCCGATGGAGCCCGCGCCGCGCCCCGTACCTTTGCCCCCGGCGCCAGATCCGCTGCCGCTCCGCGCCTCGGTGTGACGGACGAAGGCGACCCGCAGGAAGCTCACCAGCCGTGCATCGGTAGGCCGGGACCCCGGGTCCTGCAGCCGCGCCGTATACGGACTGAGCAACTCCGTCAGCTGTTCGCTGATTTCGGTGAGTTCGTCAGCGGTGAGATAGAGCGAGACGTCGCCGTACTGCTCCGCCTGCTGCCATGCGCGGGGCAGGGAGGGCCGTTGCTCCAAGGCGTGCGTCATCTTGGCGAAGTAGTTCTCGGCGAGCGCGATGTTCAGGGCCGCGGAGGCCTCGGCGACCTCGGGATCGTCCGAGTACTCCGGCCAGCCCGTGAACTGCGCGGTCGCCCGCCACGGCTTCTCCCGCCCCCGCCCGCCCTCGGCCACCTCCACCAGGTCGTACTTGGCGAGCATCCGCAGGTGGTACGAGCAACTGGCGACCGACTCCCCCGTCAGCTCGGCCGCGCGGGTAGCGGTGAGCGGACCTTCACGGCGCAGCAGCCCGACCAGCTCCATGCGGGTGGGATGGGCATAGGCCCGCAGCGCACGCGGATCGGAGAGCTGCGTGCAGTCGGCGAACGGATTCGACTGCGGCTGCAGTTCGCCGACCGCGTCGGGCCGCTCCGGCTCGGACTGCTGGGACCGTTCCGACCTCTTGGACATGAAGTAAAGATAACTTTAGAAAGATTCCTTTACAAGAGTCGGGACGGTGCCGTTGGGGGCGGAGGCGACGTCCGATCCGGTGGTTGACGGCAGGGAGGCCACGGGTATCGATCCGTGCGCGTCGGCGGCCGGGCCTGCGCAGTGCAGGTCGGCGGGCAGGAGCTCGACGACTGCCGGCGAGACGGCGGCCGGTTGGACGGCGGCCTGCTGGGCGGGGCCGGGTTCGTCGGTCGTTGGACGGGCGGGTCTTGGTCCGGTGGCCGTTGACCGTTGCCGAGAGTCTGGCCGTGGTGCCCAGGACCGCGATGGCTCCGTCGGTGTCCGTTCGCAGTACCCGGGCGCCCTGGGCACGCAGCGCCGCGATGGTGCGGGGTGCCGGATGGCCGTACGGGTTGTCGGTGCCGCAGGAGATCAACGCGAGGCGCGGCGCCAGCCGATGCAGGAGGGGCGGGTCCTGGTAGGCGGAGCCGTGGTGCGCCACTTTCAGGACATCGACGCCGCCCAGCTCCGGGTGCGCCGCCAACAGTGCGCGCTGTGCGGGTGGTTCGAGGTCCCCCAGCAGCAGGAGGGTCAACCCGCCCGTGTGGACGAGCAAGGTCACGCTGGCGTCGTTGGGGCCGTCCAGGGCATCGGCAGTGATCGGTGGGCTGCCGGGGACGGCGGGGATGTCGGAGTCGGCGGGGATGTCGGGGCCGGGGAGGGTGGGCGGAGCCGGCGGCCAGAGGACCTCCCAGGTGAGGGGGCCCAGGTGGCGCCGCTCCCCCGGTACGGCGCGGACGACCGGCACGCGCGCAGCCGCAGCCGTACTGCGTACGAACTGGGCCTGGCCCGGGGGATCTTGCAGGGTCGTGGTCTCGATCGCACCGATCGCACGGCCGCGGAGCGCCCCCGGGAGCCCGTCCACATGGTCCGCGTGGAAGTGCGTCAGGACCAGGAGCGGGATACGGCGGATCCCCAGGTCGGTGAGGCAGCGGTCGATGGCGTGGGGCTCGGGCCCGGTGTCCACCACCAGCGCCGTACCGTCCCCGGCTGCCAGCACCAGACCGTCGCCCTGCCCCACGTCGCAGACCACGGCCCGCCACCCCGGCGGCGGCCAGCCGGTGAGGACCCGTGTGAACGGGGCGGGGCGCCATACCGCCAGGATCACGGCCAGCACACACAGCACGCACAGCCAGGGGCGGCGGATCACCCTGCGGACGACCGGTACCAAGGCCGCCATGGCGGCCGCCAGCATCAGCCCTCCGGTCCAGCCGTCCGGCCACTCGAACTCCGCCCCCGGCAGCGCCGCCCCCGTACGGGCGACGCCGGCGATCCACTCGGCCGGCCAGCCCGCGCACCACGCCAGCACCTGGGCGACCGGCAACGCGACCGGGGCGGCGGCGAGGGCCGCGAAGCCCAGCACCGTCGCGGGGGCCACGGCCACCTCGGCCAGCAGGTTGCAGGGCACCGCGACCAGGCCCACCCGGGCCGCCAGCACGGCGACCACCGGCGCACAGACCGCCTGGGCGGCGGCCGCGGCGGCGATCACCTCGGCGATCCGGGGCGGCACCCGGCGCCGTTGGAGTGCGGCGCTCCAGCGTGGCGCGAGGAGCAGCAGGGCGCCGGTCGCCAGGACGGACAGCAGGAAGCCATAGCTACGGGCGAGCCAAGGGTCGTAGAGCACCAGCAGCAGGACCGCGGCGGCGAGCGCGGGGAGCAGCGAGCGACGGCGGCCGGTCCCGATCGCCAGCAGTGTGATCAGGCCGCAGGCGGCGGCCCGCAGCACGCTCGGGTCCGGGCGGCACACCACGATGAAGGCGAGGGCAAGCGCGCCGCCGATGAGGGCCGTGCCGCGCAAGGACAGGCCCAGGCGCGGCGCCAGCCCCCGGCGCTCGGCACGCGTCGCGAGATAGGGCGGTCCGATCAGCAGGGCGAGCACAATTGTCAGATTGCTGCCGGAAACGGCCAGCAGATGCGTCAGATCGGTGGCCCGAAAGGCGTCGTCGAGATCCGGCGGCACGCGTGAGGTGTCCCCCACCACGAGTCCGGGCAACAGCGCACGGGCATCGGGACGCAGCCCGTCGGTGGCCTCCCGCAACCCGGCACGCAGGTGTCCCGCCAGCCGCTGGAGGGGGGACGGAGCGCCGACCTCGGCCGGCGGCGCGTCGGCGGTGACCCGGAGCACGGCGGCAATCTGATCCGCCGACGACAGTGGCGGTGCGGCGCGCGCCACCACCCGGATACGCGTCGACGGCAGCAGCGCGCGCCAGGCCCGCGAGAGGTTCTCACGAGCTTCGGTGCCACGAGCTTTGGAGCCACGCCCCTCGGGGCCGCTTCCCTTGGGGCCACGCTCTTCGCCTCCCCCTCCGCGCTGCTGCACGATCACCAGCACCGGGGTGCGTACGGCGGTGACCACTCCGTCCGGCTCCGCGACCCGGACGGCATCAGCCGTGAACACCAGTACTGGGGGCGTCCGTTGCGACCCCCGCACCTTGGGCCGGGTCAGTCGTGGATCGCCGCTCACCACCAGCTCCGCCGTGACCCCCGCCGCATAGTGCTCCGCCAGGGCCGGCAGCGGTCCGCGCCGTACGTCCGACGCATGCAGCGCCGCCGACGCGGCTCCCGCCACGGCACACAGCAGCACCGCG
The DNA here is from genome assembly GCF_009811555.1 of Streptomyces caniferus. Lineage (GTDB taxonomy): Bacteria > Actinomycetota > Actinomycetes > Streptomycetales > Streptomycetaceae > Streptomyces > Streptomyces caniferus. The sequence continues at coordinate 2,947,276 of NZ_BLIN01000005.1, forward strand.
GCCAAGGCCAGGAAGGCGCCTGCGGACCAGCGGCGGGGAGCGCGGGGGCGGGGCGGCTCCCGTCGGGCGGCGCCGGTCCGCTCCTCCCCTTCCGGAGCACGCTGCTCCGCCCGACGTCGGACCACAGCCGTCCGCCACGCGGCCAGCGCGAGCGCTACGGCCACGCCGCAGACCACCGCCACTCTTCCGCCGGGGGCGCCCAGGCTGATCACCGCGCCCGCCCAGGCGGCCAGCGCGGGCGCGACCAGCCGCAGGTCGGCCGGGCCCTCTTGGTGCGGGTCCGAGGCACCGTGGGGCGACGCCGCCGTGGCGTGCACGGTGGAGCGGGCCTCGGTCATGGCTGCACCAGGGGGCGCAGGTCGGCGAAGCGGCGGTCACCGATGCCGGTCACCTGGCGGAGCTGGTCCACCGAGGTGAACCCGCCGTGCTGGGTGCGGAATTCGATGATGTGACGGGCCAGGACGGGCCCCACCCCGGGGAGGGAGTCGAGCTGCTGCTCGGTCGCCGTGCTGAGACTGACCGGACCGGCCGGGCCGCCTCCGGCACCCGGTGGCCCGCTTCCCGACCCGCCGGCCCCCGCGCCAGCAGGACCGGCAGCTCCCCCGCTGCCGGACGCGCCCCCGGCCCCGGCCCCGGCTCCTGCCCCGCCGACCACGATCTGTTCGCCGTCGGTCAGCAGGCGTGCCCGGTTCAGCCCACTGGTGCTCGCTCCGCGCAGCACCCCGCCCGCGGCCTGCAGGGCATCGATCACCCGCGACCCTGGCGGCATCCGGTGAATTCCCGGGTCCCGGACCTTGCCGGTGACGTCGACGACCAGCTGCCGCCCCGCACCGCCCGGTGGACCGTGCGCCGTTGCGGCGGCGGAGGACGAGGGCAGTGACGGTGAGCGTGGCGCACGGTCGGCCGCCGCCGCGGACCGTTCGGCCGCCGGTGCCCGTACCGGCTCGGGCCGACCGGACCAGAAGTGCTGCACGGCGAATCCCACAGCCAGCACGAGCACCAGGACCAGGGCGGCGAGCGCCTTCGGGTCGGTGCCGCACCGTAACTGCACCCAGAGCGGCAGCCGTTCGCGCACCGCGAACCACATCCGCTCCCGTCGACGCGGCCCCGGCGGATCGTGTCCCGGGGGCAGCGGACCGCCCCCGGCCGCGGCCACCGCACCCGCACCCGCACCCGCACCCGCACCCGCACCCGCGTCACCGAAGATCGCCGCCACCCGATCCCGCACCCGCTCGCGCTCCCACTCCCGCCGCTCCGCCCCACCGGCTGGAGCCACGGCCCCAGAGGAATCCGAGGGCCGAGAGAAACCAGGGGAACCAGAGGGCCCAGTGCGGCCCAAGAGACCCGGCGAAGCAGAAGGACCGGACAGATCGGAGTGAGCAGCGGAACCGGCATGGCCAGAGCGACCGGACAGCGCCGACCCCACCCCCGAGCCCGACGCCCCAGAAGCCACCCCCGACCCCGAGTCCCCAGAGGCCTCAGAAGCCGCCAAGCCAAAGGAGCCCCCCGGAGACGTCAGCGCCGGCAGCCCCGATGAAGCCAACGGGACGGAAGGAGCCGACACAGCCGGAGGGGCCGAAGAAGCCCAAGAGCCCGGATAAGCCGAAGAAGACACCCACGCAGATCGAGAAGAGTTCATACCGATCGACGCTAGGCACCTCGCGCAGATCCCGCCGATCGGCCGCAATTCCGGTGGATGGATCCCCAGTTGTGGATAACTCCGTCACCCACAGGGCACCCCACCGCCCCTCTCACCGCGACGAAATCACGACCCCCAACAGCCCCGGACCCGTATGCGCCCCGATCACCGCGCCCACCTCGCTCACCAGTAGCTCGTGGAGCCCCGGCACCCGCTCCCGGAGCCGCTGGGCCAGGGCATCCGCGCGCTCCGCCGCGTCGAGATGGTGGACCGCGATATCGACCTGGCTCTCGCCCGCCCGCTCCGCGGCGATCTCCTCGAGCCGTGCGATGGCTTTGGACGCCGTACGGACCTTCTCCAGCAGTTCGATCCGCCCGTCGGCCAGTTGGAGGAGCGGTTTGACGGCGAGCGCGGAGCCGAGCAGCGCCTGGGCCGCGCCGATCCGTCCGCCCCGGCGCAGATAGTCGAGGGTGTCGACGTAGAAGTAGGCGGAGGTGGCCGCGGCACGCTTCTCCGCGGCGGCCACGGCTTCGTCGATGGTCCCGCCCGCCTCCGCCGTCTCCGCGGCGGCGAGGGCGCAGAAGCCGAGGGCCATGGCGACCATCCCGGTGTCCACGACGTGTACGGGTACCGGCGCCTCCCGGGCCGCCAGCACTGCCGCGTCGTACGTACCGGAGATCTCCGAGGACAGGTGGAGCGAGACGATGCCGGTCGCACCGGCCGCCGCGACCTTGCGGTACGTGTCCGCGAACATCGTGGGGCTGGGCCGGGAGGTCGTCACGGGCCGGCGCTTCTGAAGCGCCTGGGCGACGGATCTCGCGGAGATCTCGGTGCCCTCTTCCAGGGCCTGGTCCCCCAGGACGACGGTCAGCGGAACGGCCGTGATGCGGTGACGCTCGACGGCCGACCGCGGCAAGTAGGCCGTGGAATCGGTGACGATCGCGACATGGCGGGACATGACTGGGAGGTTATCCGGGGATCCGGATGCCGCACAGTGCGGGCCCCTCCCCAAGATCTTCCAGGTTTCCCCAAGCCTCTGCCAAGAGGGCATCGGAGGGCGCCGCCCCTGCTCCTGGACACGCGCGGCATCACCACGCGCCCGGCTCGGCGTTCCTGCTTCTCCCGGGGGCCCCGCCCCGCCCCCCACCACCCCTCCCCCTCCCCCTCGAACCTCCTTCGAGGTTCTACGGGCGAGGTTCTTCGGCCGACGCTCTACGGCCTCACGTAGGTGTGCCCTCCGTCCGGCGGGGTGCCTTCTGCCACGGGTAGGACGGCTGGGTGTGCGGGTCACGGGCGGTGATCGCCGGCGGGTCCTCCGGAGCCGGGGCTCCGGAGCGGCCGCCCTCGGCCGTAGAACGGCCCGCCGGGGCGCCGGCGGCGTCCTGGGCGCCACCGGCGGCGCGCGCCCGTGACGGCGCGTCCGCGGGCGGCTGTACGGGCTCCCGCAGCGGGTCCGTGGCGTCGTCGACCCGGGTCCAGTGGCGCAGCGCCCCGGCCTCGACGTCGATCTGGTCGCTCAGCGACGCCAGATCGACGTCCGCGAACTTGCGGGCGCGGTCGCGGGCGGCCCAGCGCAGCGACTCCGCGGAGTGCGTGATCTGTTCCAAGCGCTCCCGGAGCTCGGGGAGGCGGGTGGCGATGGTGGCCCGGTCGGGCTCCCGTTCGAGCCGCCTGAGCTCGTCGTCGAGCTCATGGCCGTGGGCGCTCAGCCGCTCGAAGAGCCCGATCGCCTCGCTGAGGGACGCGTCGTCGGAGGAAGCGCCGTAGAGCGCTTCCTGGGTGGCGCGCATGGACGTACGCAGCGAGAGCCGCAGCTGTGCGAGTTCGCCGACCACGCCGGGCTGGGCGAACTGCCGGGCGCGGAGGCTGGTGTCCTCGACGGTTCGGCGGGCCTGGGCGACCGTACGGTCGACGCCGCGCTTGGCCGCCTTCACCGCCTTGACCGTGACGAACACCCCTGCCAGGACGAACAGCACAAACAGCAGCCCGAGGATGGCGACAGCAGCTTCCATGGGCTCTCCCCAACGTGTCGGCGGCGCCGGTTGTCCGCCCGCGCCCTGTACCTCCACGGTAAACGGCTCGGGCAGGTCACGGGTTCCTGACGAACCCCCAACCTGCCCTTAAGGGAAACCACCCATGGCCCTCACCCAGGCAAACGGCCCACGCCACCGACGAGGCTCCGGCCCGCCGCCCGACACCGGCATCCCGCACCGCGCGTCAGGCGTCACCCGGGCCCGAAGCCCGTGGCCAGGCGCCCAGGAACGGCCCGGCGCCCCCGCAGCGAGCCCGCCGCCGATGCCGAGGAGCCCCAGCCCGGAAACGCCCCCGCCGCCCGGGCTCCGCGCGGCGCCCGGGAACAGTCCCGAGCGCCGCCGCGGGCTCCCTACGCCGGAACGATGTTCACCAGCTTCGGCGCCCGGACGATGACCTTCCGGATGCCCGCGCCGTTCAGCGCCGCGACCACGGCCGGCTCCGCCAGGGCCGTCGCCTCCAGGTCCGCGTCGGAGATCGACGGGGCGACCTCCAGGCGGGCCTTGACCTTGCCCTTGATCTGCACGACGCAGGTCACGGTCTCGTCGACGACATACGCCGGGTCGGCCACCGGGAAGTCCGCGTGCACCACGGTGTCCGTGTGGCCCAGCTTGCGCCACAGCTCCTCGGCGATGTGCGGCGCCAGCGGGGCGATCAGCAGCACCAGCCGCTCGGCGACCGTGCGCGGGACGGCGCCGCCCGCCTTGGTCAGGTGGTTGTTCAGCTCGGTCACCTTGGCGATGGCGGTGTTGAAGCGCAGGTTCGCCATGTCCTGGGTGACGCCGTCGATCGCCTTGTGCAGGGCCCGCAGGGTGGCCTCGTCGGGCTCGGTGTCGACGACGGTGACCTCGCCGGTCGCCTCGTCGACGACATTGCGCCACAGGCGCTGCAGCAGGCGGTACTGGCCGACGACGGCCCGGGTGTCCCACGGCCGCGAGACGTCCAGCGGCCCCATCGCCATCTCGTACAGGCGCAGGGTGTCCGCGCCGTACTCCACGCAGATCTCGTCGGGGGTGACGGCGTTCTTCAGGGACTTGCCCATCTTGCCCAGGACACGGCTGACCTTCTCGCCCTGGTAGTAGTAGCCGCCGTCGCGCTCCTCGACCTCGGCGGCCGGGACGGCGATGCCGCGGCTGTCCCGGTAGACGAAGGCCTGGATCATGCCCTGGTTGTACAGCTTGTGGAACGGCTCGGAGGACGCGACGTGTCCCAGGTCGTGCAGCACCTTGGACCAGAAGCGCGCGTACAGCAGGTGCAGCACGGCGTGCTCCGCGCCGCCCACGTACAGGTCGACGCCGCCGGCCGGCTGACCGTCGCGCGGCCCCATCCAGTACTGCTCGATGTCCGGGGCGACCAGCGCGTCGGCGTTGCCGGGGTCCAGGTAGCGCATCTCGTACCAGCACGAACCCGCCCAGTTGGGCATGGTGTTGGTCTCGCGGCGGTAGCGCTTGATGCCGTTGCCGTCGCCCAGGTCCAGGTCGACATGGACCCAGTCCTCGTTGCGGGACAGCGGGGTCTCCGGCTGGGTGTCGGCGTCGTCCGGGTCGAAGGTGCGCGGGGAGTAGTCCTCGACCTCGGGCAGCTCCAGCGGCAGCATCGACTCGGGCAGCGCGTGCGCCACGCCGTCCTCGTCGTAGACGATCGGGAACGGCTCGCCCCAGTAGCGCTGCCGGCTGAACAGCCAGTCGCGCAGCCGGAAGTTGACGGTGCCCTCGCCGATGCCCTCGGCGGCCAGCCAGTCGGTGATCTTCGCCTTGCCCTCGGTCACCCCCAGGCCGTCCAGCGAGATGGCGGCGCTCGACGAGTTCACGATCTTCGCGTCGTACGAGGCGAAGGCGTCGTCCCAGGTCGACGGGTCGGTGCCGCGGTCGTCCGACGGCTCGACGACGCAGCGCATCGGCAGCTCGAAGGCGCGGGCGAAGGCGAAGTCACGGCTGTCGTGCGCGGGCACGGCCATGATCGCGCCGGTGCCGTAGCCCATCAGGACGTAGTCGGCGATGAAGACCGGGACCGGCTCGCCGCTGACCGGGTTGGTCGCGAAGGCGCCGGTGAACACGCCCGTCTTGTCCTTGGCCTCGGCCTGCCGCTCGACGTCCGACTTGGAGGCGGCCTGCTTGCGGTAGGCGGCGACGGCGTCGGCCGGGGTGGCGTGCCCGCCGGTCCAGACGTCGTGGGTGCCCTCGGGCCAGGCGTCGGGGACGATCGGTCCGGTGCCGTTCTCGGCGCCGGCGACCAGCGGGTGCTCGGGCGCCAGCACCATGTACGTGGCGCCGAACAGGGTGTCCTGACGGGTGGTGAAGACGGTGATCTTCTCGTCGCCCACCGGGAAGTCGACCCGGGCGCCCTCGGAGCGGCCGATCCAGTTGCGCTGCTGCAGCTTGATGGCCTCCGGCCAGTCCAGCGCGTCCAGGTCGTTCAGCAGCCGGTCGGCGTAGGCGGTGATGCGCATGTTCCACTGGCGCAGCTTGGCCTTGAAGACCGGGTAGTTGCCGCGCTCGGAGCGGCCGTCGGCGGTGACCTCCTCGTTGGCCAGCACCGTGCCCAGCCCGGGGCACCAGTTGACCGGCGAGTCGGAGGCGTACGCCAGGCGGTACTCGCCCAGGATGTTGGCCCGCTCGATGGGGCTCAGCGCGGCCCAGGGGCGGCCGTCGGGGGTCTGCCGGGTGCCGGCCTCGAACTGGGCGACCAGGGTGTCGACCGGGCGGGCCGCGTCCGCCTCCGGGTCGTACCAGGAGTTGAAGATCTGCAGGAAGATCCACTGGGTCCACTTGTAGTACGCCGGGTCGATCGTCTCGACCGAGCGGCGCTGGTCGTGGCCCAGGCCCAGGCGGCGCAGCTGACGCCGCATGTTCACGATGTTGGCCTCGGTGGAGACCCGCGGGTGCGTGCCGGTCTGCACCGCGTACTGCTCGGCGGGCAGGCCGAAGGCGTCGAAGCCCAGGGTGTGCAGGACGTTGTGGCCCGTCATGCGCTGGTGGCGGGCGTAGACGTCGGTGGCGATGAAGCCCAGCGGATGGCCGACGTGCAGGCCGGCACCCGACGGGTAGGGGAACATGTCCATGATGAACTTCTTGGGGCGGGCCACCAGCGCGGCGTCGCCGGCCAGCTCCCCGCTGGGGTTCGGGGCCTCATAGGTCCCGTCGGTCTCCCAGAAGTCCTGCCAGCGGGCCTCGATGTCGGCGGCCAGCGCTGCCGTGTAGCGGTGCGGCGCTGCCGTCTCGGCGGGGGCACCTCCCGCGCTTTCGGCAGCGGGGGAGGGGGTCGTCTCGCTCATCCTCAAAGCTCCATCGATCGTCTCTGCCTGCGGAAACGCGCCAAGAATCCCCGGCACGCCGGAAACAAAAAGACCCCTCGCACAGGAGGGGACGCCGCGCCGATTCCGACCGGATCTGTGATCCGTCGGTACTGATCAGCGCGGCCCGCTAAGCAGAAGGCGTACGGCACGCATGGCGTCAGGGTACCGCAGGGCGTACGAGGCCCGCGCCGAGGATTCCCCCGACGCGGGCCCCGCCCCCCGTTGCCCCTTGGCTCCTGCCGCCGCCCCACCGGGTCACGGGCGGGGCGGCAAGGCGGTGCCGCGCCCCGCGTCAGGGACGGTAGGAGCTCACATATCCGGCGCCCGGCGAGCCCACGCCCGTGACGTCGTCGTAGCCGACGCCCGCGTGCAGCGAGCTGTCCTTGCCCAGGCTGCGCAGCGAGGTCGTGGTGCCCTTGCCGGCGTCGGCGCCGTTGACGTAGTCGACGCGGACGACGGCCAGGTCACGGCCGGCACCCAGCGGGTGGTCGGTGACGTCGTGGTACGCGGCGGTGCCGTAGCGCTGGTAGATGCCGGGGTTGGCGAAGCCGATGGCGACGCCGTGCCGGGCCTGCTGGGCGAGCGCCTGGACGCCCGCGATCACCGGCGCGGCCAGCGAGGTGCCGCCGATGCGGTACTCGTCATAGCCCAGCTTGCCGTCCGGCAGGGTCTGGGTCTGGCCGACGAGGAAGCCGGTGTTGGGGTCGGCGACCGCGGCGATGTCCGGGACGGTGCGCATCACGCCGCCGCCGTTCGCCTTCGCGAGCCCGTCCGGCACGATGCCGCGCTGGTAGAAGGGCTGCGCGACGGTCTTGCTGGTGCCGCCGCCGGCGCCGCCGTTGAAGGCACCGGGGAATCCGGTCCAGTCGTTGCCGTCCTTGGAGAGCCCCGCCTTCAGGGTGCCCCAGCCGGTCTCCCACTGGTAGGAGTCGTGCTTGCCGACGGCCAGGGAGGTCCCGCCGACCGCGGTCACCCAGGCGGAGTTCGCCGGGGTGTCGACCTGCTTGGTGCCGGTGTTGGCGACCTCGTCGCCGTTGTCGCCCGAGGAGAAGTAGAAGCCGATGCCCTGCACCGCGCCCTGCTGGAAGAGCTGGTCGTAGGCGGCGGCCACGTCCGGGGTCTCGTTGGCCTCGATGTCGCCCCAGGAGTTGGAGACGATGTCGGCGAGGTGCCCGTCGACGACCTTGCCCAGCGAGTCGAGCAGGTCGTCGTCCATGCAGGAGGCGCCGCCGACGTAGACGATGTCGGAGTCGGGGGCGACCGCGTGGACGGCCTCGACGTCGAGGGTCTCCTCGCCGTACCAGCCGGCCGCGCCGCAGTCCTCGATGTGCGTGTAGTCCTTGGGCAGCACCTGGGAGAGCTGACCGCGGCGGTAGCGGGGGTCCCCGTTACGGGCCGCGTAGGTGTCCGCGTCCTTGGCGATGGTCGGCGAGGCGTACGCGTCGGTGATCGCGACGGTGACGTGCTTGCCGGTCCACTTCTTCGCCCCGTAGGCGGCACGCAGCTGCTTGCCGGTGTAGCCCTTGATCGCGTACGGCGCCTTGGCTCCGTAGGCGGACGGCAGCTTCTTGTCGGTCCTGGAGCCGTAGTACGACGAGAACGGTCCGGAGTTGCGGAAGACGCCCTCCGGCGGCGGCAGTTCGCTGGAGTGGTGCTTGGCGAACCGCGGCGCGTTGTTCAGGCCGGTGACCGTCAGCACCGCGTCGGCCAGCGTGGCGGGCGCGGAGGCGGTGGTCGACGGGGCGTGGTAAACGTGACCGCTCTTGCGGTAGTTGTGCAGGTCGGTGGCGAAGGCGCGCTCGGCGGCGGCCACGTCGCCCTTGACCGTCACATACCGGTTGGTGGTGCCGGTGACCGTCAGGCCGGACTTCTTCAGCCAGTCGGTCACCTTGGCTATCTGGTCGTGCGTGGCGCCGTAACGGGCCCGCACCTGGGCGGGGCTCAGGTACTTCCCGTACGCCGCGGAGTGCGGGTCGGACACGGCCCTGGCGTAGTCCGCGAGCCCCTTGGCGTCACGGCCGGCCAGGTAGACGCGGGCATTGACGGCCGCAGAAGCGGAGGTGTCGCCCTGGTCGGCCTGCCGGGTGGCCCACAGGGGCTTGGTGCCCTGCAGCGCGTGCCGTCCGCCGTCGTGGCCCGCGGCGTCGGCGGCGGGTGCGCCGAGCGCGAGCGCACCGGCGACCAGCGGCAGCGTCGCTGCCCAGGCCAGACCGGCGCGGGCGCGCAGTGATCTGGTGCGGCTTGATCTCATGTAACCCCCTGCTGTGGCGATGCGGGGTGCCGCGCTGCGCCGGTGCGCACGTGCACGGCACCGCACAAGCGGTGAATGCGCGGGATGTGACGTTCACGCGATGCGCCACTCTTTCGGTGAACCGTTCATGTCAGGGGCATGCGATCACCAAGAAGAGCCCAAGGAATGGCAAGGACTGACCAGGAATGGACAGGGAGCGAACACTCAACTCGCCATAACGGACGGCCCACTGACCGGATATCAGAGCAATCCGGGAGGAAGCGCCCGCCGGGTCCGGAGCGCCGGGACACCCGGTCCCGGACCCGCACGCGCGCCGTGCCGGACCCACACGACAGAGCGGGCCGTCCGTATCGGACGACCCGCTCTGTTCTCTGTGGAGCTAAGGAGAATTGAACTCCTGACCTCCTGCATGCCATGCAGGCGCTCTACCAACTGAGCTATAGCCCCGTATTCTGTTGCCCGCCCGGTTCCCCGCTGCGGCATCGCCTACATTACACGGACCTCCCCGGCTTCTGCCAAATCGTTCTGCCCGGGCCCCTCGGCGTGACGCACGGTACTGTCGGCAAGCCGTGCCCGATTCGTCCTGGGGAGCCCTACGCCGTGACCGCGCTGGAGCTGGACGCGCCCACCGACCCCCGCGGCCCCCACCCCGGCAGGGGCATCATCCGGCGGCACCCGACCCGCGCGGCGGCGCTCGCCTGTCTGGTCTCGTTCACGGCCTTCTGGATCGTGCAGCGCCTCGCGCACGTGACCATGCTCGACCTCATGGTCTACCGCGCCGAGGGCCTCACCGTCCGCAACGGCGGCGCCCTCTACGACATGGTGGCGACCTCGGCGCACCTGCCCAACACCTACCCGCCCTTCGCCGCGCTGCTGTTCACCCCGCTCACCCTCCTCGACGTGCCGGCGATGCGCGCCCTCGCCACCGCCGGCAACCTCCTGCTGCTGCTCGCCGTCGTCCACCTCTCGCTGCGCCTGGTCGGCCGGCCCCGGCACCTCCCCGGACCGGCCGCGACGCTGGCGGTCTCGGCACTGCTGGTGTGGTGCGAGCCGGTGTGGACCACGCTGCGGTACGGCCAGATCAACCTGTTGCTCGCCGCGCTGGTGCTGTGGGACCTGACCCGCAAGGACACCCAGCGGCTCGCGGGCATCGGCATCGGTGTCGCGGCCGGCCTCAAGCTCACCCCGGCGCTGTTCGCCGTGTTTCTCGCGCTGGCCGGCGCCGTCCGTGCCGGGCAGCTGCTCCGCTCCGGCGCGGGCGGGCGCGGCGCCTGGAACGTCTGGCTGCGGCAGGCCTCCGTCGCCACCGCCGCCTTCCTGGGCAGCGCCCTGCTCTCCGCGCTCGTGCTGCCGCGCGACTCGCACCGCTTCTGGACCGAGATCGTGTTCGCCGCCGACCGGGTCGGCGAGGTGGAGATCACCGCGAACCAGTCGCTGCGCGGCGCCCTCGCCCGGCTGCTGCACACCCACGATCCGGACATCACCTGGATCGTGGTCGCCGGCCTGACCGCGGCCCTCGGTCTGACGCTGGCGGTGCGGTCGCTGCTGCGCGGGCGGCGCGCCTGGGCGGCCATGGCCTGCGCGGCCACCGCTCTCCTGGTCAGCCCGGTCTCCTGGTCCCACCACTGGGTCTGGTGCGTACCGATGGTGATCCTGCTGGGCTCCGAGGCGCTGCGCCGGACCGGCACCGCCGCCCGCCGCTGGTGGGCCGCGACCCTCGCCCTGGGCCTGCTGTTCGGCTCCTTCGCGCTGTGGTGGGTGCCGCACCGCTGGCACCAGCACGAGGAACTGCAGCAGAACGGCGTCCAGATGCTGCTCTCCGACGTCTATCCGATCGCCGGTCTGGCGCTGCTGGCACTGACCGGCGCCCGGCTGCGGCGGTCCGGCGGACGGCCGGGCCGGGACAGCGCGCCCGGACGGCCGATGCCGGCAGTGGTGGGTGAACCGCCCGCCCGCGCCGCGGACTGACGTGGGGACCGTCGCGCCGCCGGCCCAACGGCACCCGCGGGATCGACAGTTCCGCCTGCCGCCGCCGTCGCCGGGGTGGCGCCCGCTCAGGCCGTCGCGAACGAGTAGAACCGCTTCAGTGTGCAGTGCTCTTCCAGCAGCCGCCCGTAGATCGGCTCCCCGTCGAGTTCCCGGTAGGTCTCGATGGGGTCGCCCTTGATGACGAGGGCGCGGGCGCATTCCTCGCACCAGTACTGGTAGTCGGTGTTGACCGGTTCCATGTCGCGGACAATCGGCGTACCGCTGCCGCACCAGTCACATTTCCTGCTGTGGGCGCCCATCCATCAGCTCCAACTGTGGCCGCAGGCCGTACAAACGAAGGAAATGCCCCCGTTGTCACCCAGCACCTGGGCCACATGGGAGGAGCCGCAGGACGGGCACTGCAGCGCGGGACCATCGTCGGCATCGGCTGCGGGAAGGGGAGCATCAACGGGGCAGGTGAAGCGGAGCACATATTCCGGCAGCCAGTCATAACCTTGCGCCTCGGCCACTTCGAGCAGGTCGTTGACCTCCTCGAGGATGCTCGTGGGCATCGCGATCTCTCCTCCCCTGCCGGCGCCGTCCGATTCTGCCACGGACCACGGACCGGGTCAGGCCCGCCTTCTCGCCATCCAGGCGAACCCGCCCTCGTCGCCGCGCCGTCCGGAGCGGGGCCACTGCCCCATACTGCCCGCTCCGCCGCGCCGGCCCGGCCTGCGCAGGCCACTTGCGGCCGCCAACGGGCCTTCTCCTCCGTGGTGTTGGCACGCGGCCCGGCCGGCCGGCTGCCGTGAGCGTGTGCGTCCGCGGCCCCGGGCCCGCGCGCACGGGAGCGGAAAGAGGAGCGGGAGCACTGCGGCAGCGCGCACGCGGAGCCGTGAGCGTGCGGCGCGGCACCGGCCGCCCGGAGGTCACGCACCGCTCGGAGAAGAGAGACCCCAAAGGACGCGGGGAGCGCACACGGCACGAAGAAGCGCACAACGCAGAGATCCCGCCTCCGTCTGGAGGCGGGATCTTCCGGGCTGTGGAGCTAAGGAGAATTGAACTCCTGACCTCCTGCATGCCATGCAGGCGCTCTACCAACTGAGCTATAGCCCCGGGTCTTGTTCCGCTCCCCCGGGTTTCCCCCGGCGGCGCCGCGAACAAGAAGAACTTTAGCCTGCGACCTGCCCAGATGTGAAATCCGGTCGGCCGGGGCCGCCCGGCGGGGTCAGTCGTCGTCGCCGAGCACCGGCTCCGGGAGGGTGCCGGCGTTGTGCTCCAGCAGGCGCCAGCCCCGCGCGCCCTCGCCCAGTACGGACCAGCAGCAGTTCGACAGACCGCCCAGGCCCTCCCAGTGGTGGGCTTCCAGGCCGAGCAGCCGCCCGATGGTGGTGCGGATCGTGCCGCCGTGGCTGACGACGACCAGGGTGCCGTCGTCGGGCAGCTTGTCGGCGTGGCCGAGCACGACGGGGGCGGCCCGGTCGGCGACCTCGGTCTCCAGTTCGCCGCCGCCGCGCCGCACCGGCTCACCGCGCTTCCAGGCGGTGTACTGCTCGCCGTACTGCGCGAGGATCTCGTCGTGCGTCAGTCCCTGCCAGGAGCCCGCGTAGGTCTCCCTCAGGGCCGCGTCATGCGTGATCTCGAGCCGGGTGAGGGCGGCCAGCTCGCTCGCGGTCGTCGCGGCCCGTTGCAGGTCGGAGGCGATGATGGCGTCCGGTCGCAGGGCGGCGAGCAGCCGGGCGGCGCGGCGCGCCTGGCCGAGGCCCTCCTCGGTCAGCTCGATGTCCGTCGACCCCTGGAAGCGGCGTTCCAGATTCCAGGCCGTCTGGCCGTGGCGCCAGAGGACGATGCGGCGGCCCCGGCCGCCCTTGGTGCCGTTCAGAGCAGCTCTCCGTCCTGCTCGCCCGCCGTGGCCTCGGCGTGCTCCGCGGCCTTGCCGCGGGTGGCCTTGGCCTCCTCGGGGAGGTCGATCTCGGGGCAGTCCTTCCACAGGCGCTCGAGCGCGTAGAAGACCCGCTCCTCGCTGTGCTGGACGTGCACCACGATGTCGACGTAGTCGAGCAGGACCCAGCGGGCCTCGCGGTCGCCCTCACGGCGGACCGGCTTGGCGCCGAGTTCCTTGTTGAGGCGCTCCTCGATCTCGTCGACGATCGACTTGACCTGGCGGTCGCTGGGGGCCGAGGCCAGCAGGAAGGCGTCGGTGATCGAGAGGACGTCGCTGACGTCGTACGCGATGATGTCGTGCGCGAGCTTGTCGGCCGCGGCCTGGGCGGCGGCGTTGATGAGCTCGAGGGAACGGTCCGTGGCGGTCACAAGCGGCTTTCCGGGTCGAGGGGCAGCCTCTCCGGCCGGGCAGGGGCAGCTGAGCGCACCGCTGAGCCGCGGCGCGCGCCGCAGTCCCCGTGGGCGACCGGATCGGCGGTCAAGTACCCCTCAAGGGTCTCACGGACCACCGACACTCCCGACTGGGTTTTCGAACCAGTGGGTCGGTTTCGGTCTCCGGGCTGGTCAGCGCGGTGGTCGGGGCCCTCGGTGCCCGCCGGTGGAGACCGACGGGCACCGGGCGCGTCCTACCCGTCAGCCCTTGTAGTCCTGTCCCAGGACCACGGTGATGTCGGCGTTCGAGGCGCCCTTGCCCTGCCTGACCACGCCCGCCGACAGGCCCAGGGTCTTGGCGACCTCCGCGGCCCTGGCCTTCTGGGCGGCGTCCTCGTAGGTGATCCGGGACGTGGCGGCCGCGGCGGTCGTGCCCGCGTCGACGAAGCTGTAGCCGCCGTTGAGCAGCGAGACCTGCGCCTTGTTGGTGGCGCCCCTGTTGCCCGTGGCATTGCGGACGGCGACCCGGGCGGTCGCGTCGGGGGCGGTCTTCTTGACCGTGCCGCCGAGCACGTCCTTGACCACACCGGTCGCGGCGGCCTGGCTGAGCGTGCCGTTCGCCTGTACGGGCAGCAGGGCCGTGCGGTACGCACCGGTCTTCGCCAGCTCCGCCCGCTGCGCCAGCGAGCTGCCCAGCTGGCCCTCGGTGAGCGGCGGGTCGAGCACCTGCAGCAGCGACTTCACGGTGGCCGTGGCGCCGTCGGCGTCGCTGGAGACCTTCTTCAGGGTCGCCTGCATGACCTGGCCGAACCGCTGCAGCTGCCGGGTCTGGGGCTCGCCCGGCGCCTGGTAGGTGGCGTAGGCGACGGCGGCCTGGCCGCCCAGGTCCTGGGCCCTGCCCTGCTTGACGACCGGGGAGGCGCCCTTCTTGGCGCCGGGCACGGTGGCGTCGGTGTCGAGCGTGATCCCGCCGACCGTCTCGACGAGGTTCTCCAGATACGGGGTGTCCAGCCGCCAGCTGGCCTTGAGGTCGGCGCCGAGGAGGCTGTTGAGGGAGTCCCGGGTCGGCTCGGTGCCGTCGTCCTTGACCGACTTGCCGAGCGTCGTGGAACTGCCGTCGTCCTTCGAGACGACGAGGCTGTTGGGCAGGAGGACGGTGGTGCCCTTGTGGGTGGTCTCGTTGTCCACCAGCAGCGCCGTCGAACTGCTCCCCGTCTTGGTGTCCCGCAGATGGACGACGAGGACGTCGCGCTTCTGCCCGCCTGCCGCGGCCGCCGGTCCGGAGCCGGAGCCCGCCAGGCCGGGCAGTTTGCCCGCCCACCACAGATAGCCGGCGCCGCCGGCGACCAGCAGGGCCAGCACGACGGACAGCGCGACGATCCGGCTGCGCCCGCGGCGCTTGGCCTCCTCGCGCCGTTCGGTGCGGCTCTCGGTGAACTTCAGCCAGTCGATGACGTCTTCGGAGTCCTCGTCCGGCTCCTCGATGAAGGAGAACTGCTCGGTGCGGTACTCCGGGTCCTCGTCGGCAGAACCGGCGGAACCGGGCGGGCCGCCCGCGGCGGCCGGCTCCGCGCTCTCCTCCGCCGGGGCGCGGCGCTGGGCCGGCGGCCGGGGCTGCTGGTCCTGGCGCTGCGGAGCGGGCTCGTCGTAGCGGGGCTGGTCCGCGTAGGCGACCTGCTCGTACGGCGACTGCTGGGCCTGCTGCGGGATCCACTCCTGCTGGTGCGGCTGCTGCTGAGGGGGCTGTTGCTGCTGGGGCTGGGCGTACGGGTCGTACTGCTGGGGGTAGCCATGGCGGTCCTGCACCTGCGGACGGCCGTACGCGTCGTAGCCGTACTCCGTCTGCCCCTGGTAGGTCCCGTGCCCGTGCTGTCCCTGCGCGGCCTGGCCGCCGCCCTGCTGGCCGCCGTAGGGGTCGTAGCCCTCGTACGCGGACGGGGCGGTCTGCTGCCCGTAGGCGTCGTAGTGCTGCTCGTACGACGGCTGTGCGGCGTCGCGGTACACCGGCTGCCCGTAGGCGTCGTAGGTGTAGCTCGTCTGCCCCTGCTGCTCCTGGGCATAGGGGTCGTGGGCATACGGGTCCTGCGGCCCGTACGGATCGTGTCGGTCGCTCACCGGTGCCCCTTTCCGTCAGCCCCGTCAGCGGTCGTTGCGGTACAGCTGTTTTTTGTCGATGTAGCGCACCACACCGTCCGGCACCAGGTACCAGACCGGATCCCCCTGGGCGACGCGCGCCCGGCAGTCGGTCGAGGAGATGGACAGCGCCGGCACCTCGACCAGGGACACCGCCCCCGCGGGCAGCCCGGGGTCCGCGAGGACATGGCCGGGCCGGGTCACCCCGATGAAGTGGGCGAGCGAAACCAGCTCCGCGGCATCGTGCCAGGTCAGGATCTGGCTGAGCGCATCGGCGCCGGTGATGAAGAACAGATCCGCGTCACGGTGCTCCGCGCGCAGGTCACGCAGCGTGTCTATCGTGTAGGTCTTGCCGCCGCGGTCGATGTCGATCCGGCTGACGGAGAACTGCGGATTCGACGCGGTCGCGATGACCGTCATCAGATACCGGTCCTCGGCCGGGGACACCTTCTTGTGGCTCTTCTGCCACGGCTGTCCCGTCGGTACGAAGACGACCTCGTCGAGGTGGAACTGGCTGGCCACCTCGCTGGCGGCGACCAGGTGTCCGTGATGGATCGGGTCGAACGTCCCGCCCATCACTCCGAGCCGCCGCTTCACGGGCCCTGTGTGCTCTCCCATGCGTGCAGACCCTACTGGGCGCCGCGCGATGCCGGGGTCCGGGTGCCGCGGCTCAGCGGTCCCGGTTGAAACGGGTCGTGATCCAGAGCAGGAGGAGCAGGACAATCAGGGCGCCGCCGCCGGTCACGAAGGGGCTGAGGCTGGCGTGACCGCCCTCGTGTCCGGGCTCGGCGGCGAGGGAAACCAGGGAGTGTGCGGTGGTGTGCAGGCTCATCGTCAGCAGGACCAATCCGGGCTGGGGCGGGCAGAGACTTCCACCACATCGTAAGCGCCACCTCACCGCGGGCTCACGCCGACTCCGTCCCGAGGACTCCGGCGGGCCCCGCGGGGTCAGTCCTGGCCGTAGCCGCGCAGCAGGAACCAGGCGAGCAGGCCGGCGCCCACGAAGCCGACGATGATCACGGCGCGCAGGATCCATCCGGGTCCGCCGTCCCTGGCGGTCTCCTGGGCTGCGGCGAGCAGCACGCTCGGATACGGCATGACGGTGCGCTCCCTCGGGTCCGGCCGCGCGGTGATGTGCGGGCCTGTGCGGTCTTTTGGTGCGATCGCCAGCGTACGCCCGAGCATCCAATCTCCTGTCGGTGGCGTCCTCTAGTCTGAATCACACGCAGTCGAACAGGGGGAGGCCCCAATGACGGAGAGCCCAGGCGGCAGCGCGAACGTTCCGAGCCGGGACCGGCGGCGATTCCCCGGAATCTCGTCGCGGTCGTACGAACACCCGGCGGACCGCTCGGCGCTGGTGGCGTTGCGCAAGCTGAGCGGGTTCGACACCGTCTTCAAGACGCTCAGCGGCTTGTTGCCGGAGCGCAGCCTGCGGCTGCTGTTCCTGTCGGACTCGGTGCGGGTGGGCGAGCAGCAGTTCGCGCACCTCAACGACATGCTGCGCGACGCCTGCTACATCCTGGACCTGGAGAAGGTCCCGCCGATGTACGTCAATCAGGACCCGCAGCCCAATGCCATGTGCATCGGTCTGGACGAGCCGATCATCGTGGTGACGACCGGTCTGGTCGAGCTGCTCGACGAGGAGGAGATGCGCGCGGTCGTCGGCCACGAGGTCGGGCACGCACTGTCCGGGCACGCCGTTTACCGCACGATCCTGCTGTTCCTGACGAACCTGGCGATGAAGGTCGCCTGGATCCCGCTGGGCAATGTCGCGATCATGGCGATCGTGACGGCACTGCGCGAGTGGTTCCGCAAGTCGGAGCTGTCCGCGGACCGCGCCGGGCTGCTGGTCGGGCAGGATCTGCAGGCCTCGATGCGCGGACTGATGAAGCTGGCCGGCGGCAATCACCTGCACGAGATGAATGTCGACGCCTTCCTCGCGCAGGCGGACGAGTACGAGTCGGGCGGCGATCTGCGCGACTCCGTGCTGAAGATCCTCAACCTGCTGCCGCGCAGCCACCCGTTCACGACCGTGCGGGCGGCCGAGCTGAAGAAGTGGGCGGCCAGCCGCGACTACCAGCGGATCATGGACGGCCACTACCCGCGCCGGGACGAGGACAAGGACACCTCGGTCTCCGACTCGTTCCGGGACTCCGCGGCGCACTACGCCGACTCGGTGCGCAACAGCAAGGACCCGCTGATGGGCCTGGTGCGCGACATCGCGGGCGGTGCGGGCGATCTGGGCGGCAAGCTGCGCGACACGGTCTTCCGTGGCGGCGGGCGCCCCGACGGCTCGGGCGGCGCCAACGGCAGCAACGGCACGGGCGGCGCCGACCGTCCGGAGGGCTCCTAACGCAGCGGGCGGCTCGGCTTCGGCTGGGCGGCGGGCGCCAGCTCACCGCAGAGCGAGGGGTTGGCGCGGTCCCTGGCGTAGGGGTCGGTGCCGGTGGGCCGGTCCTGGCCGGCGTGCTGTCCCGCGAACAGCGGGCGCAGCGCGTCGGCAGGCCGCGAGGAGCAGGCCAGCGGCCCGGCCTGCAGGCTGCTCTGCACGACCTCCAGGCGGTGGTCGTTGAGGTTCTCCCGGCTCAGCCGGAAGTGCACCTCGCGCCGGACGGTGACCAGCGACGCGGCGCCCGGGGTGGGCTTGCCGATGCCCTGGCCCGGGCCGGTGTGGGGCGCGCCGGGGGCCGGCCGGACCGCGTAGACGAAGGTGTAGTCGGCGGTGACCTCGAGCGCGTCCGGGCTCAACTCGGAAGCGGCGAGCGTGCCGTTGACCCGCACGTTGCGGTCGGCGAGCCGGGTCTGCCGCGGGTCGAAGCGGACCAGCCACCCGGTCGCCGCGTCGTGGCCGTTGTCGTCGGGGCGGGCCAGGCTGCGGTCGAACTGGTCGAGTTGGCCGGTGTCGAGCAGCAGCCGGACCGGCCGTACGGACCCGCCGGTGAGGGTCCTCGGGTCCAGCGAGGACCGCACGACGTAGTCCTTCGCGACGGTCAGGGCGGAGACGATCTGGCCGTCGGAGAAGTGCTCGGTGCGCAGGACGGCGGGCAGATTGACGCCCGCGGCGCCGATTCGGTAGTGGGCCGCGGGGCTGTGCGCGAAGAGGTCCGCCGGCGTCGCGCCGGGCACCTCCCCGGACGGCGCGAGCGGCACCACCGCGGACCGCAACGGCTGCGCCCGGACGGTCTCCGGGGTCTTGTACGGGTGGCGGATGCCCATGTAGACGGCGGTGCCGAAGGCGAGAACGATCAGCAGCACCAGCAGGACGGCCTGCCGGGAGCCGCCCAGCCGCATCCAGGCGTGCCGGGTCTTGACGGCCGGCGAATGGTGCTCGCCCAACCGCTCGTCCGCGGAGAATTCCTGCAGTCGCGCAGCCCGAACAAACGATTCGTCGAAGACGACGGATCGGTATTCGTCCTCACCGCCTCCCGGGGCGCCGTTGGGCGTCCCTTCGGGAGGGTCACCAGGCCCGGTCATACAACAAGAGTAGGTCGGCCGGGGCGAACGTAAACGCCGGGGCGCCGGGCAACTTTGCCGGATGATTCCGTTTCGAAAACGCGTTTTGCGGGCACGGCGCCACGCCGTCAGTGCGGTCTGGGCACCGCCGAGAACGACGGGCTCAGGCGCTCGGCCGACGGCAGCGACGGGAGACCGGGGCGCGCGGTACGGACGCTGTCCGCCCCGCTCGTGGTGGAGGCGTCCACCCCGCTGGACGTGGGCGCCGGCGCCGGGGACTGGTTCCGCCCCGAGGAGCCCCGGTAGACGGCGCTGAAGGCCAGCGCGACCAGCCCGATGCCCATCACCACGGCCAGCACCCAGGCGACCGGCCGGTGCCAGCGGGTGCTGCTGCGGTAAGGGCGCAGAGCGCCGCCATAGGGGCCGTACGGGCCGTAGGGCGGGTAGTCGTCGTACTCGCCGTCGTCCCCGTACTCGGCGTAGTCGGTGTACCCGTCGTAGTCGTCCCCCCGGACGCGGCGGGGCCCGCGGGGGCCGGGCTCGTCCGGGTCGTCGCCCTCGGCTCCGAAGCCGGCTCCGGAGCGGGCCGCCTCGGCCTCGGCGCGTGCCTCCGCGGCGGCCAGCATGCGCTCGACCGCCGAGGGTTCGTGAATCCGCGCGGACCGGACGAATTCCTCGTCGAAGACCACGGAGGCGAATTCTTCGTCCGCTTTTCCGTGGCTCCCGTGGTGGTGCTCGTCGGGCTCTTCACCGTCCGGGAACGGCTTGCCCCCCACGTCGTCCGGCACCCGTCCAGGTTAGCCCCGGGCGGTCGTTTTGGGCAGGGAGAACGGGGAATCCGGGGGACGCTTCAGCGGGTGTGGCCGTCGCCCGTGAGGATGTACTTGGTGGACGTCAGCTCGGGCAATCCCATCGGGCCACGGGCGTGCAGCTTCTGCGTCGAGATGCCGATCTCCGCGCCGAAGCCGAATTCGCCGCCGTCGGTGAAACGGGTCGAGGCATTGACCGCGACGGTGGTGGAATCCACCAACTGGGTGAAGCGCCGGGCGGCGGCCTGCGACGTGGTGACGATCGCCTCGGTGTGGCCGGAGGTCCAGCGCCGGATGTGCGCCACCGCCGCGTCCATGTCGGGCACCACGGCGGCCGCGATGTCGTACGAGAGGTACTCCGTCGCCCAGTCCTCGTCGGTGGCGGGGGCGACCAGCCCGGGGCCGGCCTGCTGCCAGGCGGCGTCGCCGTGCACGATCACGCCGGCCTGGGTCAGCGCCTCCAGGGCGCGCGGCAGGAACTTCTCGGCGATGCCGGCGTGCACCAGCACCGTCTCGGCGGCGTTGCAGACGCTGGGCCGCTGGGCCTTGGAATTGACCAGAATGTCGACGGCCATGTCGAGGTCGGCGGCCTCGTCGACGTAGACGTGGCAGTTGCCGGTGCCGGTCTCGATCACCGGGACCGTGGACTCCTCGACGACCGTACGGATGAGGGACGCGCCGCCGCGCGGGATCAGCACGTCGACCAGGCCGCGGGCGCGCATCAGCTCGCGCACCGAGTCGCGGCTCTCGCCGGGCACCAGCTGCACCGCGTCGGCGGGCAGCCCGGCGCTCTGGACGGCGTCCCGCAGCACGTCCACGAGGGCGCTGTTGGAGGCGTAGGCGGAGGACGAACCGCGCAGCAGCACCGCGTTGCCGGACTTCAGGCACAGCGCCGCGGCGTCCACCGTCACATTGGGCCGGGCCTCGTAGATGATGCCGATCACACCGAGCGGGACCCTGACCTGCCGCAGATCGAGGCCGTTGGGCAGGGTCGAGCCGCGCACGACCTCGCCCACCGGGTCGGGCAGCGCCACGACCTGGCGGACGTCCGCGGCGATGGCCGCGATCCGCTCGGGGGTGAGGGTGAGCCGGTCCACGATCGACTCGGCGGTGCCCGCGGCCCGCGCCTTGGCGATGTCCTCGGCGTTGGCGGCGACGATCGCCTCGGTCCGCTCCACCAGGGCGTCGGCGATGGCGAGCAGCGCTGCGTCACGGGCCGTACGCGGCAGCGGCGCCAGGACGGCGGCGGCCTCCCGCGCGCGGCGGGCGGTCTCGAGGACGGGCGAGGTGTGCGATGCGCTGCTGGTCATGACCTGCAGCCTAGCGGGGCGGCAGGCCGCGGCCACGCCGTATCTCACAGCGCGGGACGCGGACGACCGCGGGTCAGAAGGGGTGGACGCCGACCGGGGAGGCCGGGGGCGGGCCGTAACCCTCCGCGACGCGTTGGTGATAGGTCTCGCGGTCGATGACCTCCAGGCCGACGATCTCCCACGGCGGCAGCTTGGCCGTCGAGCGGTGCTCGCCCCACAGCCGCAGCGCGACCGCCGCGGCGTCGTGCAGGTCCCGCGCCTCCTCCCAGTAGCGGATCTCGGCGTGGTCGTTGGCGTAGCGGCTGGTCAGCAGGAAGGGATGGTCGTGGGCGAGCTGTTCCAGCGCCCGCCGGACCTCCTTCAGCGGGGCCTCGGCGCCGGAGACGCTGAGGGTGATGTGCCACAGCCGGGAGGTCTCGCGGCGGCCGCCCTCCGGGCCGTGCCGCGTCGCCCCGTCCCGCTGGGCACCCCGGTCGTCCGGCCGGCCGGAGTCCTCGCCGGTGCCGACGCTGGTCAGTGCGCGCTCCGCCGTCCCTCGGGGCGGCGCCCCTGGGAGCCCTCGTCTCACCGGCGGCCTCCTGTGATGCGAATCGCTCCGCCCTCGGGGGTGCGGAGCCGTCGTACGTCGGCGGGTGCGCTCGCGCGCTGCGGGCACCGCTCCCCACGGCGCCCCCGCAACAAAGTTGACCAGCCCGCGGCCCGTCGCGGGGGCGTTTTCACCAAGGTCTGTACGGAAAGGCTGGTCTCCGCACCGCGCGGTGGGGGGTGTTCACGGACCGTGACGACGGCTGGCCGGCGGGCGGCCTCAGGGGTGCAGCAGCACGAGATCGTCGCGGTGCACGACCTCCCGCTCGTAGGCGGGGCCCAGCTCGCGGGCGAGATCGCGGGTCGAACGGCCCATCAATCGGGGGATTTCCCTGGCGTCGAAATTGACGAGTCCGCGGGCGACCGCGCGGCCGTCCCCGTCCCGCAGCTCGACCGGGTCCCCGGCGGAGAACTCGCCGTCCACGGAGGCGATGCCGGCCGGCAGCAGGGAGGAGCGGCGTTCGACGACCGCCCGTACGGCTCCGTCGTCCAGGACCAGGGCGCCGCGCGGCGTGGA
This sequence comes from Streptomyces caniferus, assembly GCF_009811555.1. GTDB lineage: Bacteria > Actinomycetota > Actinomycetes > Streptomycetales > Streptomycetaceae > Streptomyces > Streptomyces caniferus. The sequence continues at coordinate 2,969,583 of NZ_BLIN01000005.1, forward strand.
GGCGTGCGCGAGCCACAGCAGCCGGTCGGCGGAGCGGCGGCCGGTGCGCAGGAAGTGGGTGCCGGTCGAGCCGCCGGCGAGCGCCTCGGCGGCGTGCACGGCGGAGGTCAGGACGACGGGGATGCCGGCCGCGGCCGCGATCCGGGCCGCCTCGACCTTGGTGACCATGCCGCCGGTGCCGACACCGGCCTTGCCCGCGCTGCCGATGGAGACGCCCTCCAGGTCCCCGGGCCCGCGCACCTCCGCTATCCGGGAGGTGCCGGGGGTGGCCGGATCGCCGTCGTAGAGGCCGTCGACGTCCGAGAGCAGGATCAGCAGGTCGGCGCGGACGAGATGGGCGACCAGGGCCGCCAGCCGGTCGTTGTCGCCGAAGCGGATCTCGTCGGTGGCGACGGTGTCGTTCTCGTTGACGATCGGCACGGCGCCCATGGCCAGCAGCTGGTCGAGGGTCCGGTAGGCGTTGCGGTAGTGGGCCCGGCGGCTGGTGTCGTCGGAGGTCAGCAGGACCTGGCCGACCCGGCGGCCGTAGCGGGCGAAGGACGCGGTGTAGCGGGCGACCAGCAGGCCCTGGCCGACACTGGCGGCGGCCTGCTGACGGGCCAGGTCACGGGGCCGCTTGTCGAGTCCCAGGGGTGCCAGCCCGGCCGCGATGGCCCCGGAGGAGACCAGCACGATCTCCTTGTCCTGGTGCTTGGCCAGCACGTTCACCAACGCGTCCACGCGGTCCGCGTCCAGTCCCCCGGCGGCCGTGGTCAGCGAGGACGAGCCGACCTTCACCACGATCCGGCGAGCGTCCTTCACGTCCTGCCTTGCGCCTGCCACCTGCATACCCCTGTGCTCGCCGATCCCACCGCCGTACGGGGGATTGCTGCCCGACCCGCACTACGGCCCTACGGGCGCAATCTACGGCAGGGCGGCCCGCGGGCGCTTCGCGATATCGCCTGGCGGACGCCCTGCAAGGACCTGAAGGGGACCAGGACCCCCATGATCCGGCGCGCGGAACAGTGCGCAGAATAGGGGCCGGAGTTCCTGGCTTTTTCGGACCTCTGCGGTTTTCCTTAAGACGGAAGCCGAGGCCAAGCGGTTGCGTTCGATTGGTCCGCTTTCGCGGTGATGAGAGCCACAGCAGATTGTCACCAAGGCCAACAAGGTCATACGGTCGGGTGTCCATCGGTCCCGTTTCGCCGCTCCGGCGGTGTCGCAGCGCGGGACCCGGCCGCCCCCCTCGGCCTCCCCTTTGACCTTTCGTGCTGCCAGGAGCCCTCCCCCGTGCCTTCCGCCGGAATCGCCCCCCGCCGAGCCGTCCAGCTCGCGGCACTCCTTGCGATGATGGTCGCGTTCACCGCCCAGTTGGTCGGTGCACTGCTGCCCGTCATCCCACTGTTCATCGCCGCATCCGTGGTCAACCTCGGCCTCGATCTGGTCCTCCAGCACAAGCAGCCCGGCCTGCTCGCGGTGCTCGGCCGGATCCGGTTCGACGTCACGGTGCGCCAGTTGCTGCGCGACATGCTGATACTGGTCGGCCTGCTGCACATCGACGGCATCAACCCGCTCGAGGAGCAGGCGCCGCTCACCATCACGCTGCTCCTCTTCTACGGCACCCACTTCGTGTGCCAGGCGGTCGCCGTGCTGGTCCGCAGGACCCGCAGCATGCCGTTCGTCACCCGCAACATCGACGCGAGCGAGCTGCGGCTGTGCGACGCGCCGCCGCGCATCCTCTCCCGCCAGACCGGGCGCCGCCTGCTGCGTTTCTCCGTGCCCACCACGGTCGGCATGATGCTCACCTCGATCACCACGGACGCGTACTGGGGCGGCATCGGCCTGGCCGTCTCCCTGACCCTGTCCGCCGGCGGCACCCTCTACCTGGGCACCTGGCTGCTGCCCAAGAAGCGGGTGGCCGGCGAGAAGCAGGCTCTGGAGTGGCTGGACAACTGGCTGGCCGAGTACCGGCCCACGGTCGGCATGTACTTCTCCGGCGGCTCCTCCTCCGCCTACCAGGCCAACATGTGGCTGAGCACCCTGGCCGCCCTGGACGGCAACCCGATCATCGTGCTCCGCGAGCGCTTCATGGTGCAGAAGATCGAGGCCACGGACGTGCCGATCGTCTGCATCCCCAAGGTCGCCAACCTGATGCGGCTGGAGCACTCCACGCTCAAGGTCCTGCTGCACCCGGCGAACTCCGGCAAGACCTCGCAGATCCTGCGCATCCCCTCCATCAAGCACGCCTTCACCAACCACGGCGAGAGCGACAAGCTGTCCTCCTGCAACCCGTACGCGAAGGCGTACGACGAGGTATGGGTGGCGGGCCCGGCGGCCCGCGACCGCTACCAGCTCGCCGACATCGGCGTCGAGGACAAGGACGTCGTCGAGGTCGGCCGCCCCCAGCTGGCCCCGATCCAGCCGTACGCGGGCGCCCCGGCCGACCGGATGACGACCGTGCTGTACGCCCCCACCTGGGAGGGCTGGGACGGCAACCCGGGCAACACCTCGGTGATCCTGGCGGGCGAGAACATCGTCCGCGAGCTGCTCGCCGACGAGAACGTGCAGCTGCTCTACAAGCCGCACCCGATGACCGGTTCCGTGGACCCGCGCGCGGGCGCCGCCAACACCCGCATCCAGGCGATGATCACGGAGGCGAACACCCGGCGCAGCGGGGCGCAGCCCGGCCCGGAGGCCGCCGCCGAGCTGACCCGCCGCACCGAGGAGCTGAACGCGCTGACCACCTCCGCGTTCCGCAAGAGCGCGGACGAGCTGGAGCGGATGCGGCTGCAGGGCACCCCGGACGAGGGCCGCGCGGCCGCCGTGGACGCGGCCGTCACCGCCTGGGAGGCGGCGTACTGGAACTCCTTCCCCCGGTGGGAGCACCGCATCATCACCACCGCCCGCCCCGGCATCTTCAGCTGCTTCAACCAGGCCGACGTGCTGATCAGCGACGTCTCCAGCGTCGTCTCCGACTACCTGAGCAGCGAGAAGCCGTACGCGGTCGCCAACACCTCCGGGATGAGCGAGGACGACTTCCGGGCGAACTTCCCGACGGTGCGGGCGGCGACGATCCTCTCGCCCGAGGCGGACGAGGTGGCCGGTCTGCTGGACGCGGTCCGCAACCCGGAGAAGGACACCCTGGCCGCCGAGCGGGCCGAGCTCAAGGAGCACCTGCTGGGCCCGTCGGACCCGCCGTCGTCGGTCCGCTTCAACCAGGCCGCGCTGGATCTGGCCGCGAAGGCCGACGAGCGGCGCGTCCGGATGGAGAACCGGCTGTCCGGTATCCCCGGTCAGCGCTCCCAGGAGGACGTGGACGCCTCCGAGACGGCCGGGCACGAGGCCAACGGCGCCTCGGACACCACGGCCGCCGTCTAGGCCGCAGCGGGCCGCTCACGGCTCCGCTCCGGGACCACGGAGCGGTACGGCAACGGGGAAGGCCCCCGGGAGTTCTCCTCCCGGGGGCCTTCCCCGTTGCCGTGTGTGCCCTGGACCGCCGGGCGGCCGCGGCGGGCGGACCGTCAGAAGGGCCGGAAGCCGTCGTACTCCTGGTCGGCCTCGTCCCGTGCCACGTCCCGGTCCTTGCGGCGCTGCGCGGCCGGCCGGGGCGCCTCCATGCGGTGGTCCTCGCCACGCCGTCCCAGCATCTCCGCGCCGGCCGCCATCATCGGCTCCCAGTCGAAGACGACCGCGTTGTCCTCGGGGCCGATGGCGATGCCGTCGCCCGCGTGCGCGCCCGCCTTGCGCAACTGGTCCTCGACACCGAGGCGGTTGAGGCGGTCGGCGAGGTAGCCGACGGCCTCGTCGTTGTTGAAGTCGGTCTGGCGGACCCAGCGCTCGGGCTTCTCGCCGCGCACGCGGAAGAAGTTCTCGCCCTCTTCCGTGACCGTGAAGCCGGCGTCGTCGACGGCCTTGGGCCGGATGACGATACGGGTGGCTTCCTGCACGGGCTTGGCGGCGCGGGCCTTGGCGACGACGTCGGCGAGCGCGAAGGACAGCTCCTTCAGGCCCATGTGGGCGACCGCGGAGACCTCGAACACGCGGTAGCCGCGCGCCTCCAGGTCGGGGCGGATCATGTCGGCGAGGTCCTTGCCGTCCGGGACGTCGATCTTGTTGAGGACGACGATCCGGGGCCGGTTCTCCAGGCCGCCGTACTGCTGGAGCTCCTCCTCGATGACGTCGAGGTCGGAGACCGGGTCACGGTCGGCCTCCAGGGTCGCGGTGTCGAGGACGTGCACGAGCACCTCGCAGCGCTCGACGTGCCGCAGGAACTCCAGGCCCAGGCCCTTGCCCTGGCTCGCGCCGGGGATCAGACCGGGGACGTCCGCGATCGTGTAGACGGTCGAACCGGCCGTCACCACGCCGAGGTTGGGCACCAGGGTGGTGAAGGGGTAGTCGGCGATCTTGGGCTTCGCGGCGGAGAGCACCGAGATCAACGAGGACTTGCCGGCGCTCGGGTAGCCGACCAGCGCGACATCCGCGACGGTCTTGAGCTCCAGCACGATGTCGCGGGCCTCGCCGGGCTCGCCGAGCAGCGCGAAACCGGGGGCCTTGCGGCGGGCGGAGGCCAGCGCGGCGTTGCCGAGACCGCCGCGGCCGCCCTGGCCGGCGACGAAGGTGGTGCCCTGGCCGACGAGGTCGGCGAGCACATTGCCCGCGCGGTCCAGGACGACCGTGCCGTCGGGGACCGGCAGGACCAGATCCTGGCCGTTCTTGCCGGAACGGTTGTCGCCCGCGCCCGGCTGGCCGTTGGTGGCCTTGCGGTGCGGGTGGTGGTGGTATTCGAGAAGTGTCGTGACGTCCTGGTCGACGACCAGGGTCACATCGCCGCCGCGGCCGCCGTTGCCGCCGTCCGGGCCGCCCAGCGGCTTGAACTTCTCCCGCATCACGGAGGCCACGCCGTGGCCTCCGTTACCCGCGGCGACGTGCAGCTCGACGCGGTCCACGAAGGTGGTCATGGTGGGGGTGCCTCCAGGTAACTACGGGTATGACGCTGTACTTGCGCGCATGTCTCTGTACTAACACGCAAGGGCGGACCGGCCTTCCCGCTGTCGCGGGAGAAGGCGGTCCGCCCCTGAGTGGTGCTGATGCTGAGCTATCGCTCGGTCAGGCCGGAATTACTCGGCGACCGGAACGATGTTCACGACCTTGCGGCCACGGTGGGTGCCGAACTGCACCGCGCCGGACGCAAGGGCGAACAGGGTGTCGTCGCCGCCACGGCCGACGCCCGTGCCGGGGTGGAAGTGGGTGCCACGCTGGCGGACCAGGATCTCACCGGCGAGGACGGCCTGACCGCCGAAGCGCTTCACGCCGAGCCGCTGAGCATTGGAATCGCGACCGTTCCGAGTGGACGATGCGCCCTTCTTATGTGCCATGTCTCCTCAGTCCCTTACTTCGCCGGAGCGTCGATGCCGGTGATCTTCAGCGCCGTGTGGAGCTGGCGGTGGCCGATCCGCTTCTTGTAACCGGTCTTGTTCTTGTACTTCTGGATCCGGATCTTGTCGCCCTTGTGGTGGTCGACGACCTCGCCCTGGACCTTCACGCCGGCCAGGACCCACGGGTCGCTGGTGACCGCGTCACCATCGACGACCAGCAGCGTGGAGAGCTCGACGGTGTCGCCGACCTTGCTGGTGGAAATGCGGTCTACCTCGATGACGTCGCCAACAGCAACCTTCTGCTGGCGTCCGCCGGTGCGCACGATCGCGTACACGCGGAACTCTCTTTCGCTAGAAACGGATCCTCTGATGCCAGCCGCTCACACGGGCTCGGGATAGGGCCCGTGAAATCCGAGTGGACGAGCGGCCTCCCTCGGCGGACCGAGAGGTGTGTGCTCAGGGGTTTGGTGTCACAGACACCGACGGTCAAGGTTACGGGGCCTTGACCAGGGGGTCAAACCGGCCCCGGACCGACGGCCCGGGACACGGTTCTGCTGCTCGGGACTCCCCGGGAGCCGGTGCGAGGACCGGCTCCCGAGGACGGCTTACGCCGCGCCCTCCGCCTGTGCCACCGACGACTCCTCGGCAGCAGCGGTCTTCTTGGCCGCCGCCTTCTTGGTCGTCGCCTTCTTGGTGGTGGTCTTCTTCGCCGTGGCCTTCTTGGCGGTGGTGGTCTTCTTCGCCGCCGTCTTCTTGGCCGTGGTCTTCTTCGCCGCGGTCTTCTTGGTGGCGGCCTTCTTGGCCGTCGCCTTCTTCGCGGTCTTCTTCGCCGCGGGCTCCGCCTCCGCCTCGGCACCCTCGACGGGCTCCGTGACCTCGGCCGGCTCCGGCTCGGTGACCGGCTCGGCCGCAGGCGCCGGCTCGGCGGCCACCACGATCTCGGCGGCCTCCTCGGCGGCCTTGGGGGCACCCGCCGGAGCGGTCGCCTTACGGGTCGCCCGGCGGCGCGGACGGGCCGGTGCGGGCTCCGCGGCCGGCGCCTCGGCGACCGGCTCCGGGGCCGTCTCCGGCTCGGCTGCCGGGGCCGGCTCGGCCGGCACCACGATCTCGGCGGCCTCCTCGGCGGCCTTGGGAGCGCCCGCCGGAGCGGACACCTTCCGGCTCGCCCGACGGCGGCCACGGCCGCGCCCGGCAGCCGCCTCGGCCTCGGCCGGGCTGCTGAACCATTCGTCGGTCCCGTCCACCGCGGGCTGCAGCTCGGCCTCCGTCACGGCGGCGGGCTCCAGCTCGGGGGCGCCACCGTCCGGCGTCGGCTCGGCGGCCTCGACCTCGTGGACGTGCGGCTCGGCCTGGGCGCCCTTGCCCTTCTTCTTGCGCTTGCCACCGCCGCCGGCCGTCGTCGGCTGGTCCATGTGGACGATGACGCCGCGGCCGTTGCAGTGCACACACGACTCGGAGAAGGACTCCAGCAGCCCCTGGCCGACCCGCTTACGGGTCATCTGGACCAGGCCGAGCGAGGTGACCTCGGCGACCTGGTGCTTCGTCCGGTCCCGGCCCAGGCACTCCAGCATCCGCCGCAGCACCAGGTCCCGGTTGGACTCCAGCACCATGTCGATGAAGTCGATGACGACGATGCCGCCGAGGTCGCGCAGCCGCAGCTGACGCACGATCTCCTCGGCCGCCTCCAGGTTGTTCCTGGTGACGGTCTCCTCGAGATTGCCGCCCTGACCGGTGAACTTCCCGGTGTTGACGTCGATCACGATCATCGCTTCGGTCTTGTCGATCACCAGCGAACCGCCGCTGGGCAGCCAGACCTTGCGGTCCAGCGCCTTCATCAGCTGCTCGTCGATGCGGTACGTGGCGAAGACGTCGACGTCCGAAGTCCACTTCTGCAGCCGGTCGGTGAGGTCCGGCGCGACGTGCGCGACATAGCCGTGGATGGTCTGCCACGCCTCGTCACCGCTGACGATGACCTTGGAGAAGTCCTCGTTGAAGATGTCGCGGACGACCCGGACGGTCATGTCCGGCTCGCCGTAGAGCAGCGACGGGGAGCTGGTCGAAGCGGCCTTGGCCTTCTTCTGGATCTCCTCCCACTGCGCCTGCAGCCGCTGGACGTCGCGCGCCAGCTCGTCCTCGCTCGCGCCCTCGGCGGCGGTACGCACGATGACGCCCGCGTCCTCGGGAACGATCTTCTTGAGGATCTGCTTCAGCCGCGCCCGCTCGGTGTCGGGGAGCTTGCGGCTGATACCGGTCATCGAGCCCTCGGGCACGTAGACCAGGTAGCGGCCGGGGAGCGAGACCTGGCTGGTGAGCCGGGCGCCCTTGTGGCCGATCGGGTCCTTGGTGACCTGCACCAGCACGGACTGGCCGGACTTCAGCGCGGTCTCGATGCGGCGCGGACCGTTGGACATGCCCAGCGCCTCGAAGTTGACCTCGCCGGCGTACAGCACGGCGTTGCGGCCCTTGCCGATGTCGACGAAGGCGGCCTCCATCGACGGCAGGACGTTCTGCACCTTGCCGAGGTAGACATTGCCGACGTACGAGGTCGCCTGCTCCTTGTTGACGAAGTGCTCGACGAGCACGTTGTCCTCGAGGACGCCGATCTGCGTGCGCTCGCCGCTCTGGCGGACGACCATCACCCGCTCGACGGCCTCGCGGCGGGCGAGGAACTCCGCCTCGGTGATGATCGGCACCCGGCGGCGGCCCTGCTCGCGACCTTCGCGGCGGCGCTGCTTCTTGGCCTCCAGGCGCGTCGACCCCTTGATCGACTGCACCTCGTCGGCGCTGGTGCTCTCGTCCTTCTTACGGGGCTCGCGGACCTTGACGACCGTGCGCTCCGGGTCGTCGGTGCCGTTGGCCTCGGGCTCGCCGGCGTCACCGGTGCGACGGCGGCGGCGACGGCGCCGGCGGCTGCTGCTGGAGCCGCCGCCCGACTGGTCCTCGGCTTCCTCCTCCGCCTCGGGCTGCTCGTCGGCGTCCTCGGGCTCGGCCTGCGCGCTCTCCCGCTCCTCGGCACCGTGGCCCTCGGCGGGCTGCTCGTCGGCACCCTCGGCGGACTCACCACGACGGCGGCGACGGCCACCACGGCGGCGGCGGCGCGAGGGGCGGTCGCCGGACTCGTCCTCGCCCTGGCCGCTCTCGGCCTGCTCGGTCTCCGGCTCGGCCACTGCTTCGGCTTCTTCTGCCTCCGGCTCCTCCACGGGGGCGGCGGACACCTGCTCGGGCTCGGCCGGGGCGCCACGGCGGCGACGGCGGCGTGCACCGGCGGCGGGCTGCTCCTCCACGGCCGGCTCGGCCGCGGTCTCCTCCTGGCGGGCCGCGGCGTGGGCGGCGGCCGCGGTCTCCGGCGTCTGGAACATCGGCTCGGTGAAGACCGGCGCCTGGAAGACGGCGGTCGGGGGCCGCTGCGCCCGGCGGCGGCCGCGCTGCGGCGCCTCCTTGGCGGGCTCCTCCTCGGCGCGGGGCGCCTCGGCGACGGGCTCGGCGGCACGCTCACCACGGCGGCGCGCCCGGCGGCGGGGGGCCTCGGCGGTCTCGGTCTCGGCGGCCGGGGCCTGCTCGGGCTCCGCCTCCGTGACCTCCTCGGCGGCCTCCGGGGCGCCCGAGGGCGCGGTGGCCTTACGGGTGGCACGGCGGCGCGCCCGGGCCGGCTTGGCGTCCTCGGCGGGGGCCGGGGCCTCCTCGGCGACGGGGGCCGGGGCCTCCTCGGCGACGGGGGCCGGGGCCTCCTCGGCGACGGGTGCGGCGGGCTCGACGCTCTCGGCGGCGGCCGCGTCGGCGTCGCTCGCCTGCGGGGTGCCGGCCGGAGCGGTGACCTTGCGGGTCGCCCGGCGGCGGGTACGGCGCGGTGCGGCGTCCTCGGTCTCCTCGGCGGCGGCCGGGGCGGCAGCGGGCTGCGCGGCGGGCGCGGTCTCCTCGACGGCGGCCGGTTCCTGAACCGCCTCGGCGGGGGCCTCGGCCTGCGGGGAGCCGGCGGGGGCAGTGACCTTGCGGGTGGCCCGGCGGCGGCCGCGGCGCGGCGCGGCGTCCTCGGCCTGCGGCGTCTCGGTGGCGGCCGCGGGGGTTTCGGCGGCGGGTTCGGCGGGTGCCTCGGCCGGCTCGCCGTCGGCCGGCTGCGGGGCCCCGGCCGGGGAGGTGACCTTGCGGGTCGCGCGGCGGCGAGAGCGGGCGGGCTTGGCCTCGTCCCCGGTGGTGACCGCGGAGGCGGTGGTCTCCTCGTCGAGGGCCGGATCGGCCACGGGCGCGGTGGCCTCGGTGCTCACCACCTCGGCCTCGACGGCGCCCTCGGCCACCGGAGGACCGGCCGGCCGGGAAGCCGCACGGCGCCTGCGGCGCGGCGGCAGTGTGTCGCTGGGTGAGTGATTGTCGTCGGCGCCACGGTCCTGGGACTGCGTGGGCTCAATGGGCTCGAGCATGCGGGCGGTTCTCCCGTCACGCTCCCGGGCGCCGCGCCTGATTCCGGCGGCGGTCCGCGTGATGAGCGCGGGCCCGCTGTCCGGGGCGTGGGCGCCGCACGGGAGCTGTCGTCTCGCTCGCCGGTCCCCGTAGGGCAGGGACCGGCGAAAGTCTCCTGGTCAGTGCGTCTGCCGGACCGGGGTGGCTCCCTGGCTGATCGGCGACGCGACGACGGCGGTCCTACGCAGTACCTTCCCCGGCTGCCGGGGAGGCCCCACTCGTCGCCTTCGCGGCACTCAGCCCGGCGGCCGTGGGTGGGGCGGCCGTGGCAGCGTCGCGGTCGGGCGCTAGCGGGTCAGTCACCGCGCCGGTCTCCTCATCGAGCAGCCCCTGCGCCAGCCTGGTCACCGCTGCGGGGACCGGCGGCGCCAGGTCGGCCGTAGCTCGGAGGCCGGACAGGACGTCGTCGGGTCGAACGGCAGGTGTCAGATGCCGAACAACCAGCCGCAGTATCGCACAGGCTTTGCCGTCGGGCCTATCGCTGTCGTGGCCGGCGGCCTCCAGACGCGCCACAGCGGCTCGCGCGTCGAAGGTCCGGATGCCGTTTTTCGTACGCCGCTCGACCTGCACCTCGTCCGCGGCGAGGAACGCCTCGACGGCGCGCTCGGCCGTCTGCGCCTCGACCCCGTCGAGCCGGATCTCCCAGACCGAGGCCTGGAGCCGGTCGGCCAGGCCGCTGGTGCGGGCCTCGACCGCGTCGGTCACATCGAGTCCGTCCGGCAGCGACTCGTCGAGGAGGGCGCGCAGGGTTTCCGGATCGCGGTGCGCGGCGAGCTGGATCTCCAGATACTCGGCCTCGCTGCCCGTACCGGTCGGGGCGGCGTTGGCGTACGACACCTTGGGGTGCGGGGTGAAGCCCGCGGAATAGGCCATGGGGACCTCGGCGCGGCGCAGCGCCCGCTCGAAAGCGCGCTGGAAGTCGCGGTGGCTGGTGAACCGGAGGCGGCCGCGCTTGGTGTAGCGCAGTCGGATGCGCTGCACCGCCGGTGCGGGCGGCGGGCCTTCGGGCTGTCGCTTGCCCAGTGTCGTTCAGTCCTTCGTGAGTGCGGTCGTACTGCTACCTAGAGTACGTGTCCCGGGAGCGCCCGGTTCCCGCCGGGGCTGCGCAGCGACCGCCCGCCGGGACTTCGCGGGGGCGCCGAACAGCGCCCGCCGGATCTCCCTGCGGGTCTGCCGCACGGTCTCGCGGGCGGTGCGCAGCGCCTGCCGGACCGGCCGCCAGATGCCGTCCCGGAGGCCGTGCCCGAGGGGGGTGAGCACGCTGCGGTAGGCCCAGCGCAGCGGTTCGACCAGGAGCCACCGCAGGACCGTGGCGAGGAACCGGCCGAGGGCCCGCGAGACGATCCCGGCGGCCCGCCAGCAGTGCCCGAGCGCCGACCCGGCCTCGCGCACCACCACCGTCACCACCGCGGCCAGCAGCCGTCCGACGGGCACCAGCACATACCGCCACAGGGTGACCAGCGGGACGACCACGAGCCACCGGACCAGGGTGGCGAGAACGGTGCCGATGCCGCGCACCAGCCAGGCGATGCCCCGTCCGACGGGCGTCAGCACATAGGCGTACAGCCACTGGGCGGGGGCCACGACGAGATGGCGGACCAGCCACACCAGGGCCGCGCCGATCGCCCGGCCCGCGGGTGCCAGCACATACCGCCACAGGGTCACCCACGGCCACACGAACACCGCGCGACCCAGCCACAGCAGGGCCGCGCCCAGTCCGCGCAGCAGCCAGGCGATGCCGCGCCCCACCGGCGTCAGCACCTGGGCGTACAGCCACTGCGCGGGGAGCACGAGCAGATACCGCACCAGCCAGGCCACCGCCCTGCCGGCCCCCCGGCCTGCCGGGGCGAGGACGGCGCGCCACAGCCACACCAGCGGGGCGACGACCAGCGTGCGCCAGATCCACCCGAGCGGGAGCACGACCAGGGTGCGCCAGGTCCAGGCGACGGGGACCACCACGAGGGTGCGCCAGGCCCAGGCCACGGGGCGGACCACGACGGTGTGCCAGAGCCGGGCGAGGCCGCGGCCGAGGGGGCGCAGCACGCTCCGGTCGACGGCCCGGCCGGCGGCGGTCAGCGCGTCCCACACCAGGCGCACGGGTATCACGAGCACCAGCACCACGATCCGCACCGGGATGCGGACCACTTGGGTCACACAGCCCTCACCCGGCTCGTAGCGGGCGGGCGCCCGCCGGTCCGTCTCCATGGGCTCCATCGGGCCCTCCCCCTTGGTGTTCTTGTCCGGCCGGCTCGTGCGGCCGGTTCGTCCTGCCGGCCCGGTGCCCGCGCGTCCCGTGGCGGTCCGGGGCGTGCCCCGTGGCGCCCCGGACGTGCCGGTGCGGCTGACGTGCCGGTGCGGCTACTGTCCGGTGGCGGTCGCGGGGGCGTGGATCCAGTAGCGCAGCCGCTCGCCCCGCTGGTCCTCGAAGATCCCGCCGCAGGCCTCGATGACCCTACGCGAGCCGGTGTTGGTGTGGTCGCAGGTGACCAGCACCGGGTCGATGCCCAGTTCGTGACGGGCGATCGGCAGTGCGGCGCGCAGCATGGCGGTGGCATGGCCGCGGCGGCGGGCGCCGGGGCGCACGGCGTAGCCGATATGGCCGCCGTAGTGGAGGAGTTCGTCGGTGAGGCGGTGCCGGAACGTGACCCGCCCCAGGTAGCTGCCGTCCGCCACCCACCACCGGGTGGTCCTGGGGACCACGCCGTCGGGGCGTTCCTCGTCCGGTGTGCCGCCGACCATGTCGACGTACTCGGCGAATCCCGCCGCGGTCGGCCAACGGGTGGCCCAAGTGCTCAGCTCGCGGGCGAGGTTGGAGTAAGGAACCTGCTCCGCGCCATCGGCACGGAACTCCTCCATCGCGGCGAGGAACGAGTCATGGACGGCAACGGTGGGGGCGATGAGCTGCGGCGACATCGGCTCATTGTGCGGGAGTACGCCACGGCCCGGCCACCGCGGGGTGCGGGGCCGGGCCGAAGAGGCTTACCGGGAGCGCTACTTGACGACGGTCAGGGGCAGCAGCTTCTTGCCGGTGGGGCCGATCTGGATCTCGGTGTCCATCTGCGGGCAGACGCCGCAGTCGAAGCACGGGGTCCAGCGGCAGTCCTCGACCTCGGTCTCGTCGAGCGAGTCCTGCCAGTCCTCCCAGAGCCAGTCCTTGTCGAGACCGGAGTCCAGGTGGTCCCAGGGCAGGACCTCCTCGTACTCCCGCTCGCGGGTGGTGTACCAGGCGACGTCCACGCCGAACGCGGGCAGCGTCTCCTCGGCGGCCTTCATCCAGCGGTCGTAGGAGAAGTGCTCGCGCCAGCCGTCGAAGCGGCCGCCGCCCTCGTAGACGGCGCGGATGACCGAGCCGACGCGGCGGTCGCCGCGCGAGAGCAGGCCCTCGACGATGCCGGGCTTGCCGTCGTGGTAGCGGAAGCCGATGGAGCGGCCGTACTTCTTGTCGCCGCGGATCTTGTCCCGGAGCTTTTCGAGACGGGCGTCCGTCTCCTCCGCCGACAGCTGCGGCGCCCACTGGAAGGGGGTGTGCGGCTTGGGGACGAAGCCGCCGATGGAGACCGTGCAGCGGATGTCGTTCTGCCCGGAGGCCTTGCGGCCCTCGGCGATGACCTTGACCGCCATGTCACCGATCTGGAGCACGTCCTCGTCGGTCTCGGTCGGCAGACCGCACATGAAGTAGAGCTTCACCTGCCGCCAGCCGTTGCCGTAGGCCGTCGAGACGGTCCTGATCAGGTCCTCTTCGGAGACCATCTTGTTGATGACCTTGCGCATCCGCTCCGAGCCGCCCTCGGGCGCGAAGGTCAGACCGGAGCGACGGCCGTTGCGCGTCAGCTCGTTGGCAAGATCGACGTTGAAGGCGTCGACGCGGGTCGACGGGAGCGACAGACCGATCTTGTCTTCCTCGTACCGGTCGGCGAGCCCCTTGGCGATGTCGCCGATCTCGGTGTGGTCCGCGGAGGACAGCGACAACAGGCCGACCTCCTCGAATCCCGTGGCCTTCAGCCCCTTGTCCACCATGTCGCCGATGCCGGTGATGCTTCGCTCCCGTACAGGGCGCGTGATCATGCCGGCCTGGCAGAAACGGCAGCCGCGGGTGCAGCCACGGAAGATCTCGACCGACATCCGCTCGTGGACGGTCTCGGCCAGGGGGACGAGCGGCTGCTTGGGGTAGGGCCACTCGTCCAGGTCCATGACGGTGTGCTTGGACACCCGCCACGGGACGCCGGAGCGGTTCGGCACGACGCGGGAGATCCGCCCGTCGGCCAGGTACTCGACGTCGTAGAACTTGGGGACGTACACGCTGCCGGTCTTCGCGAGGCGGAACAGCAGCTCGTCGCGGCCGCCGGGCCGGTCCTCGGCCTTCCAGGCGCGGATGATCTCGGTGATCTCCAGCACCGCCTGCTCGCCGTCGCCCACGACCGCGCAGTCCAGGAAGTCCGCGATCGGCTCGGGGTTGAAGGCCGCGTGGCCGCCCGCGAGGACGATTGGGTGGTCCTCCGTGCGGTCCTTGGACTCCATCGGGATACCCGAGAGGTCCAGGGCCGTGAGGAGGTTGGTGTACCCCAGCTCGGTCGAGAAGGAGACGCCGAGCACGTCGAACGCGCCGACGGGACGGTGCCCGTCGACCGTGAACTGCGGGACGTGGTGCTCGCGCATCAGCGCTTCGAGGTCCGGCCACACGCTGTACGTACGCTCGGCGAGCACGCCCTCGCGTTCGTTGAGGACCTCGTAGAGGATCATGACGCCCTGGTTGGGCAGACCGACCTCGTAGGCGTCCGGATACATGAGCGACCACCGCACGTCACAGGAGTCCCAGTCCTTGACGGTGGAGTTCAGCTCACCGCCGACGTACTGAATGGGCTTCTGCACATGCGGGAGCAGGGCCTCGAGCTGCGGGAAGACCGACTCGGCAGACATCTCGAACCTTCGTGAGCTGGCGGGGGGCGACTCTCAAGCGTAACCGCTCGGAGCGGGCCCCTCGTACGGCGGCCGGACGGCCCGCGACGACGGCGGACCGGGGCCCGCGCACTGCGCTCCCGGCCGGGGCGGGTCGCCGCCGCGTCGTCGGGGCCGGGGCCGGCGGCCCGACGGCCGGCCGTCACGGCCGGAGCGCGGCCCGGTGCTTGCGCCGCGAGACCTTCTTCCACAGGCGCGGCAGCTCCCGCTCCCGGTCCGCCGCGCGGGCCTCCTCGCGGCCGTGGAGCAGACCGAAGGTGAAACCGCCCTCACCGGCCTTGTGCGCCTGGGTGGCGAGCTCGCGCAGCGCGCCGCGCGCCACCACGCTGTCCTGGTGGTCGCCCAGCAGCTGCTGCACCCTCTTGATCCGTCGGGCGAACTTCTTCGCCGGCCGGCCGAGCGCCGGACGGGCGGCCTCCGCCGCGTACCGCGTCCGCTTGGCGGCCTTGCGGGCGCCGTGCAGCGCCTCGTCCCGCTTCCGCCCGGCCGGTGCCGCCAGCGCGGCCTCCACCCGGCGGGCCAGCCGCCGGTAGTCCTTGAGCACGGCCGCGCCCACGATCTCCGGCGCCGGCCGGTCGGCTCCCGGGCGCAGCGGCGGCGCCTCCAGGAGGGCGTCCAGGCTCTTCAGCAGCGACAGATAGCGGGGCCCGTCCAATACGGAGAGCACCTCCCTGCGCGAGCCGGCCCGGCGCCGCTCGGACCAGATGCGCAGCCGGGCAGCCACCGGGCCGAGCCGCAGCGTCCGGGGCACCTCGGCCAGCGCGCTCTGGAGCCGCGCGGCCAGCACCTCGCGGTCCCGGTCCACCCCCAATTCCGCCGCCAGCCACTTGAGTTCCAGGCCGATGGGCAGGGTGACGGCGCGGTCGAGCACCTTCGTGTACGAACGGAAGACGCTGCGCAGCCGACGGGTGGCGACCCGCATCCGGTGCACCGAGTCGGGCAGGTCGCGGCGCACCGCCGGATCCAGCTCGATGATCACCCGCACCTGCTCATGGACGTACCGGAGCACCACGTCCCCGGCGGTGGGCGCCTGCTTCTTCCCCGCGCCCTTGGCCTTGCTCTTGCTCTTGGCCTTGCTCTTGGCCTTGGCCTTGCCGTTCCCCCTGCCGCCACGCCGGCCGGAGCTCCGGGGGCGCGGCGCGTCCGGCCCCGCGCCGGGGGGTGCGGGCCGGTCGCGGTCCAGGCCCGTCTCGGCCAGCGCCCGCGCCAGCTTCGACTCCGCCGCTGCGGGGCGCGCGCCCGCCGCGACCAGCGCCCTGCCGACCTCGTCCAGCACTGCCGGGTCGCCGTCCCCGAGCAGCTCCACCTCGATCTCGCGCCACCGGGCCCCGGCCGGCCCCGCGCCCGCCGTTGCGGACTCCCCCGCCCGTTGCGCACGCACCTCGTCCACCGCCAGCTCCGCGAGCGGGGTGCCCGCGGCGTCCCGCAGCACCCGGACCATGCGGCGCGTCCGCAGCCGTACGAGGGGGACCGGCTCCCGGTCCAGCACCCGCGACCGGACGAGGGCGGTCAGCTCCGGGGGCGGCGCGTCGGACAGCGGTGCCCGCACCTCGTCGCGTACACCCGGCGCGACCGGCAGCTTGAGGTGCCAGCCCGCGTCCTTGCCGCCGGTGCGCCTGCGCAGCGTGATGTGGTCGGCGGCGAGCCGTTGGTCAGGGGTGTCGTAGTAGAGGGCGTCCAGGTCCTCGGTGACCGCCTGTCCCACGGTGGCGACCCGGCCGGCGCCTGCCAGATCCGGGAGCTGCGCGTCGTCGTCGACCTCGTACTTCCGTTCGATTTCCCGCACGGTGTCCGCCATGCATCGAGGCTAGCCACCCGCCTCCACCGGGGCCACCCACCCGACCCGGGAAGCTCCTCACGACGGGAAACGGAGAGCGGGTAGCACTCACCACGCGGCATGACTTACGCTGAGTGACGGAATGGATACACAGAGTGCAACTCGGCGCTCACTCGACCCCTCGGGGAGGGAGACACCCGTGCACCCCTCAACCGCACCCGTCACCCGGACACCCATCCGCGTCGCGGCAGGCGCCCGCCCGTACGTACTGACCGCACCGAACACTCCCACCGCCCCGAAGGCCGCGCGCGATTTCGTCCACGCCGTCCTCCGTCGCACCGCGCTCTCCCCGCTCCTCGACACCGCCGTGCTGCTCACCTCGGAGGCGGTGACCCGCGCCCATCTGCACACCCCGCGGACCGCGGACATCCTGCTGCGGATGCTGACCGCCGGGCACGGCCTGCGGATCAGCGTCCACGACGTCACGCCGGCCCGGATCCCGTGGCCCGCACCGGCGGCCGGCGGGCAGCCGGACGACTACGGGCTGCTGCTGGCCGACCGGCTCGCCGACGACTGGGGCACGGCCCCGTCCGAGGAAGTGCCACGGTCCACCTCACTGTGGTTCGAGCTGCACCTCGATCGGTGATCCCGATCGGTGAGCCCGAGCAGGGACCCCCAGCCGCGAACCCGGGCAGGTCGTCCCGGACAGGGGCACGGCGTCAGCGCGAGGCCGACAGTGGGCGCTGCACGCGGATCGACTGGAGCAGCCCGATCGCGATCCACACCGCGAACATGGAGGTGCCGCCGTAGGAGACGAACGGCAGGGGCAGGCCGGTGACGGGCATGATGCCGAGGGTCATACCGACGTTCTCGAAGGCCTGGAAGGCGAACCACGCGATGATGCCGGAGGCGACGATCGTGCCGTAGAGCTCGGTGGACTCCCGCGCGATCCGGCAGGCGCGCCACAGCACCACACCGAGCAGCACGATGATCAGGCCCGCGCCCAGGAAGCCGAGCTCCTCACCGGCGACGGTGAAGATGAAGTCCGTCTGCTGTTCGGGGACGAACTGGCCGGTGGTCTGGCTGCCGTGGAAGAGACCGGAGCCGGTCAGTCCGCCGCCGCCGATCGCGATCCGGGCCTGGTTGGTGTTGTAGCCGACGCCGGCCGGGTCGAGGCTCGGGTTGGCGAACGCGGCGAAGCGGGCGATCTGATAGGCGTCCAGCAGGCCGAGCTGCCAGATCGCGACACAGCCCACGACGCCGGTGCCGGCCAGCCCGAGGATCCAGCGGTTGGAGGCGCCGGAGGAGAGCAGTACGCCCAGGATGACGGCTCCGAGCACCATGACCGAGCCGAGGTCCGGCATCAGCATGATCACGCCGACCGGGACGGCGGCCAGACCGAGGGCCTGGACGACGGTGCGGTGGCCCGGGTACGGGCGGTCGCCCGCGTCGACCCGGGACGCCAGGATCATCGCCATGCCGAGCGTGATGGTGATCTTCGCGAACTCGGCGGGCTGGAGCGAGAAGCCGCCCGGGATCGCCAGCCAGGAACGCGAGCCGTTGATGGTGGCGCCCAGGGGCGTGAGCACCAGCAGCGCCAGCACGACCGACAGCGCGTAGAGGATCGGGACCGCGCCGCGCAGCGTGCGGTGCCCCAGCCAGATCGTGCCGGCGGCCAGCGCCAGGCCGATGCCGAGATTCAGCAGATGGTGCAGGAAGTAGTAGTACTCGTCACCGTGGTTGAGCTCGGTGCGGTTGCGGGTGGCCGAGAAGACCAGCAGCGACCCCATCAGGGACAGCACCAGGCAGGACAGCAGCAGTATCCAGTCCAGCTTGCGCAGCACCGAATCGCGCGCCGTCAGCTTGCCCCAGGTGCCGAGCTCGGGGGTGTAGCGCCGGATCGAGAACGCCCGGGAGGTATGGCTGGTCGTCACTGTGGGCTCTCCGATGCGGACGGCGACGGCAGGACATACGGCTTGATGGGCTGAGCCTCGATGCTCCCGTCACCCTCGATCTTGGGGAGCGAGCCCTGGGGCTTCGGCAGCAGGGCCGCCTTCGGGTTGATTCCCCCCTTCTCGTCGACTCCGTACAGCGCGTTGTAGATGTTGCGCACGGCCGGACCGGAGGCGCCGGAGCCGGTGCCGCCCTGGGCGATCGTCATGACGATCGTGTAGTCCTTGGTGTACGTCGCGAACCACGAGGTGGTCTGCTTCCCGTAGACCTCGGCGGTACCGGTCTTGGCGTGCATCGGAATCTTGTCCTGCGGCCAGCCCTGGAAGCGCCAGGCGGCGGTACCGCGGGTGGCCACACCGGCCAGCGCGGAGTCGATCTGCCGGAGCGTCTTGGGGCTGTCGGGCAGCTTGCCGTGCGAGGTGGGCTTGACCGGCTGCACCCGCTTGCCGTCGGGGCTGACGATCGCCTTGCCGACGGTCGGGTTGTAGAGGGTGCCGCCGTTGGCGATCGCGCCGTAGATGGTCGCCATCTGGATCGGGGTGACGAGGGTGTCGCCCTGCCCGATCGCGTAGTTGATGGAGTCGTAGGCGTGCAGCTTCATGCCTTCGAGGCAGCCCTCACGGGCGAGCTTGGTGCCGAAGTCCTTCTTCTTGGGCCAGGCCTTGGCCTGCTCGCACCAGCCGGCCTTGTTGGCCTTCCAGAAGTCGGTCTTCCACTTGCGGTCGGGGACCCGGCCGGTGACCTCGTTGGGGAGGTCGATGCCGGTCTCCTTGCCGAGACCGAACTGGTGGGCGGTCCGGTAGAACCAGTCCTTGGGGTTCTTCTTGGGCTTGTCCCCGCCGTCCTTCTTCCACTCGTCGTGCGAGAGCCGGTAGAAGACGGTGTCGCAGGAGACCTCCAGCGCCCGGCCCAGGCTGATGTCGCCGTGGCCCTCGCCCTCGAAGTTCTTGAAGACCTGGCCGCCGATGCTGTACGAGCTGGTGCAGGGGTAGTGGCCGTTGAAGTCGTAGCCCGCGTTGATCGCCGCCGTGGTCGAGATGACCTTGAAGATCGAGCCGGGGGCGGCCTGCCCCTGGATGGCGCGGTTCAGCAGCGGGTAGTTGGAGTCCTTGCCGGTGAGGTGCGCGTAGTCCTTGCCGGAGATGCCGCCGACCCAGGCGTTGGGGTCGTAGCTGGGGTTGGAGGCCATGGCCACCACCCGGCCGGTCTTGGCCTCCATCACGACCACGGCGCCCGAGTCGGCCTTGTAGTTGGTGCCGGTGTTCTTGTCGTGCACCTTGCGGGCGTCCTTCATGGCCTGCTCGAGCTGCTTCTCCGCTATGGCCTGCACCCTCGCGTCGATGCTGGTGACGACGCTCGCGCCGCCCTGGCCCTTCTCGCTGTTGGCCTGGCCGATGACCCGGCCGAGGTTGTCGACCTCGTAGCGGGTGACGGCGGCCTTGCCGCGCAGATAGCGGTCGTACGTGCGCTCCAGACCGGACCGGCCGATCTGGTCGGAGCGCAGGAACGGCGAGCTGGTGTTCTTGGCCTTGTTGATCTCCTCGTCGGTCACCGGCGAGAGGTAGCCGAGCACCTGGGCGGTGTTGGCGTTGCCGGGCTCGGCGTAGCGGCGCACGGCGGTGGGCTCGGCGCTGATGCCGGGGAAGTCCTCGGAGCGCTCACGGATCTGGAGGGCCTGCTGGGTGGTGGCCTCGTCGGTGATCGGGATCGGCTGGTACGGCGAGCCGTTCCAGCACGGCTGCGGCGTCTTGGCGTCGCACAGCCGGACCTTGTTGCGGATCTCCTTCTCGGAGAGGCCGAGCACCTTGGCCAGCCGGCCGAGCACGGCCTTGCCGTCGTCCTTCATCTTCAGCAGCTCGGTACGGCTCGCGGAGACGACCAGACGGGTCTGGTTGTCGGCCAGCGGCACCCCGCGCGCGTCGAGGATCGAGCCGCGGGTGGCGGGCTCGATGACCTGCTGGACGTGGTTGTTCTTCGCCTCGGTGGCGTACTCCTGGCCGTTGCGGATCTGCAGGTACCAGAGCCGCCCGCCGAGGGTCAGCAGCAGGGAGAAGACCAGGATCTGGATGGCGATGAGCCGGACGCCGACCCGGGAGGTACGGGTTTCCGGGAGATTACTCATGGCGCGCAGCGCCTCCACGAGGGGTGGTGGTCGGGAGAGGGGAGGGCGTCACAGTCGCTTGACCCCCTTGATGCGGCCCACCTTGTCGCGGGCCGACTTGCCGAGCAGACTGCCGCGCTGGCTGCCGATGCCCGTCCCCGTGCGCAGGGATTTCATGGCACCGCGGCTGGCCTTGAGGCCGGTACCGGTGGTCAGCCAGCCGTAGCCCGCGTCCCGGCTGCCGGCCGCGCCGCCCTGACTGCCGGAACTGTCGCCGGCCAGCAGATCGCCCTCGGTTCTGCGCGCCAGCGCCATCACCAGCGGCACGGTGAAGGGGGCCAGCAGCAGGTCGTAGAGGGTGGCGCTGAGCAGCAGTCCGACGATGCCGACGTGGCGGGCGGCGGTGTCACCGACCAGCGCGCCGACGCCGGCGTACATCAGCGTCGAGCCGACGGCGGCACCGAGGACGACGAGCAGCGGCAGCGTCGCCGAGCGGTGCCGGCCCGATTCCGGCTTGGTCAGGCCCGCGGCGTAGCCGATGACGCAGAGCACCAGCGCATAGCGGCCGATGGCGTGGTCGGAGGGCGGGGCGAGGTCGGCCAGCAGACCGGCGAAGAAGCCGACCAGGGCGCCGCCGACATGGCCGTAGACCAGCGCCAGACCGAGCACGACGAGCAGCAGCAGATCCGGTACCGCGCCGGGAAGCTGGAGTCTGGCGAGAAGGGTGACCTGGATGACGAGGGCAACGACCACCAGCGGGGCCGAGAGCAGGATCCGGTTGATGCGCATCGGTCAGCTCCTGGGAGAGGCGCTCGCGGAGGGGGTGGCCGTGACGGTGACCGTCGGCGTCGGTTTGGGTTTCGCGGGCGCGGGCGGCAGGACGGTGTCGCGCGGGTCCTGGCGGGGCGGTGCGACGACTACGCCGACGATGTCGAGCTGGGAGAAGGAGACGTAGGGCCGGACCTGGAGGTTGCGGGTCAGATCGCCGTTGGACGGCTCGACCCTGACGACCTTGCCGACGGGCACACCGGGCACGAACGGCTTGTCCTTGCTGGAGCCGAAGGTGACCAGGCGGTCGCCCCGCTTGATGTTGGCCTTGCCGTTGAGGAGCTGGACGCGCAGCGAGCGGACGCCCTGCCCGTTGGCGAAGCCGATCTCGTTGGTCTTCTCCATGCGGGTGCCGACGGTGAAGTCGGGGTCGGCGGCCAGCAGGACGGTGGAGGTGTCGGCGCCGACGGTGGTGACCCGGCCGACCAGCCCGTCGCCGTTGAGCACGGTCATGTCGCGGGCGATGCCGTCACGGCGCCCGGCGTCGATGGTGACGGTCCAGGAGAAGCCCTGGGCCGAGCCGATGGCGATGACCTGCGCGCCCTTGATGCCGTACTGGCCGGTGCCCGCGGTCTTGAGGATCTTGTCGAGCTCGGCGGCACGGCTGCGGTTGCGGTCGGAGGAGCCGAGCCGGGCCTTCAGCGCCTCGTTCTCGTGCTCCAGCCTGCTGATCCGGTTGTGCCGGCTGCCGGAGTCCCGCACGGCGCCGATGGCGTTGCCGACCGGATTGACGACGCGGGCGACGCCGCTCTCGACCGGGCCGAAGGCGGAGGCGGCGGCTTGCCGGGCACCATCGAGCGGGGACTGTTCGCCGCCGCGGATATCGACCGTGATCAGCGCGAACGCGATCGCGACCAGCAGCACCAGCAGCAACCGGCTCTCTCGTGTGTCCCTCACGTGCGGCGGCCGTGTCCTTCCTCGTAGGACCGGCCGGCTGCGGGCCCCGCCGGTCTCGTTCGGGAGTTGAGCGTTGTGCCTGATGTGACGGTGCCGGATGGCGGAGCGTCAGTGCACCGTGTCTGTCGGGATGTTGTGCCTGTATATCAGCGGCCGGACGGGCCGGCCGCCGATGCCGGGTTTCCCGACCGCCGCGGACGCCCGTTCGACGGCCGCGGCGCGGATCGGGACCCGGACCCCGCTACCTGCGCGGCTGGGAGTCGAGGACCTGCTGGAGGGCCTCGAACTCCTCGACGCACTTGCCGGAACCGAGCGCGACGGAGTCGAGCGGGTCCTCGGCGATGTGGATGGGCATACCGGTCTCGCGGCGCAGCCGCTCGTCGAGGCCGCGGAGCAGGGCGCCGCCTCCGGTGAGCACGATGCCGCGGTCCATGACGTCGCCGGAGAGCTCCGGCGGGCACTTGTCGAGCGTCGTCTTGACCGCGTCGACGATGGAGTTGACCGGTTCCTCGATGGCCTTGCGGACCTCGGCGGCTGAGATCACCACGGTCTTCGGCAGGCCGGAGACCAGGTCACGGCCGCGGATCTCGGTGTGCTCGTCCTGTTCGAGGTCGTACGCCGAACCGATGGTGATCTTGATGCTCTCGGCGGTGCGCTCGCCCAGCAGAAGGCTGTACTCCTTCTTGATGTGCTGGATGATCGCGTTGTCGAGCTCATCGCCGGCCACCCGGATCGACTGCGCGGTGACGATGCCGCCGAGCGAGATGACCGCGACCTCGGTCGTACCGCCGCCGATGTCCACGACCATGTTGCCGGTGGCCTCGTGGACCGGCAGGCCGGAGCCGATAGCGGCGGCCATCGGCTCCTCGATGATGTGGACCTGGCGCGCGCCGGCCTGGGTGGAGGCCTCGATGACCGCGCGGCGCTCCACTCCGGTGATGCCGGAGGGGACACACACGACGACCCGCGGGCGGGCGAGGTAGCGCCGCTTGTGGATCTTGAGGATGAAGTAGCGGAGCATCCGCTCGGTGATCTCGAAATCGGCGATCACGCCGTCTTTCAGGGGCCGTACGGCGACGATGTTGCCGGGCGTGCGCCCGATCATCTTCTTCGCCTCAGCACCTACCGCGAGAATGCCGCCGGTGTTGGTGTTGATGGCCACGACCGACGGCTCGTTGAGGACGATGCCGCGGCCCCTGACGTACACCAGCGTGTTGGCGGTCCCGAGGTCGACAGCCATGTCACGGCCGATGAACGACATGTTGTTCCCCATGAGGATACGTCTGGCCTTCCCAACTGGAGCGAATGCTTACTGGAGGTCGGCAGGAGGTGATGCGCTGTGCGGCGCGGAAGTCTCCATCGTAGTTCGTAGTGCGCCCACTCGAACACGTCGGGAGGCTGTTCCGCCATTGTCAGCCGTACACGCACCCGCCCCCCTTAATGGTGACGTCGTGTCGCGGTGATGCGTTCCCCCGATCGTGTCGTATACACCAAAGGGCGACCGATGATTTTGTCGGTCGCCCCTGGTCACGAGGGGTGTACAGCTGATGACTCGTCAGGAAATGCCGGGGAAGAAAATCTTGATCTCGCGCTCGGCGGACTCTTCGGAATCCGACGCATGGATCAGATTCTCTCGGGTGATCGTTCCGAAGTCCCCACGAATGGACCCACCCGGCGCGGCAATCGGGTCAGTCGGACCGGCGAGCATCCGTACGCCCTCGATCACCCGCTCGCCCTCGACGACCATCGAGACCACCGGACCGGAGGACATGAAGGCGACCAGGGGCTCGTAGAACGGCTTGCCGACGTGCTCGGCGTAGTGCTGCTCGAGAAGGGCGCGGTCCAGGCTGCGCAGCTCCAGCGCGCTGATCGTCCAGCCGGCCTTCCTCTCGATCCGGCCGATGATCTCGCCGATCAGACCGCGCGTGACGGCGTCAGGCTTGAGAAGGACGAGGGTGCGCTGGCTCACGGAGAAACTCCCTGGATATGAACAACGGTCAGCGGGTGAACTGAGGCTACATGGGTGACCAGGCCCGGGACGGCCCCGCCCCCGGCCTGTGGCACGAGCCCCGAGGGCTTGCCGAGGGCACCCGCCGGGACACGCCCTAGGCAGGTTCCCCCGGCGCCTCGGACTGTGCCGCCCAACGGGCCTTCGCCTCATCGATCTTGCGGCCGTAGTGGACCGACGCCCACCACAGGGCCGCGAAGACCACACCCAGGAAGAACATCGTCGGGACCACGAAACCGCTGGCGATCAGGGCGATCTGCAGCACCCAGCCGAGCTGGACACCACCCGGACGGCTGAGCATCCCGCACAGCAGGAGGCTCAGCAGCATCGCGATCCCGCTGACCGTCCAGACCGTGGCCGCCGACAGCTCGGTCATCTGCATCGCGACCAGACCGGCGAAGCCGATCACGAAGAATTCGCCTATCAGGGTGCTGGCACACAGCGTGCGCACGGTCAGCTCCTCCCCATCAGCAGCCGGGCCTCGCCGACCGTGATCACCGAGCCGGTCACCAGGACACCCGCTCCGGAGAACTCGCCCTCTTCCTCGGCGAGGGTGATCGCCGCCTCCAGGGCGTCGTCGAGCCGCGGCTCGACCTGGACCCGCTCGGCGCCGAAGACCTCGACGGCGATGGCCGCCAGCTCATCGGGATCCATCGCACGATGGCTTGAATTACGCGTCACCACGACCTCGGCGAAGATCGGCTCGAACGCCTCCAGGAAGCCGCGTACGTCCTTGTCCCCGCTGGCCCCGACGACACCCACCAGCCGGCTGAAGCCGAACGCCTCGGTGACCGCCTCGGCCGCCGCCCGCGCACCCGCGGGGTTGTGCGCCGCGTCCAGCACGACCGTCGGGCTGCGCCGCACGACCTCCATCCGGCCGGGCGAACTGACGGCGGCGAACGCGGAGCGGATGGTGTCGATGTCCAGCGTGCGGGCGTGGTCCGAGCCGACGCCGAAGAACGCCTCGACCGCGGCGAGCGCCACCGCGGCGTTGTGCGCCTGATGGGCGCCGTACAGCGGCAGGAAGACCTCGGGGTACTCGCCGCCCAGTCCGCGCAGCGTCAGCATCTGCCCGCCGACCGCGACCTCACGGGAGATGACCCCGAACTCCATGCCCTCTCGGGCGACCGTGGCATCCACCTCGACCGCGCGCTTGAGCATCACCGAGGCCGCGTCCACCGGCTGCTGGGCCAGCACGACCGTGGCGTCCTTCTTGATGATCCCGGACTTCTCGCCGGCGATCTGCTCGGGCGTCTCCCCCAGCCGGTCGGTGTGGTCCAGCGAGATCGGGGTGACCACGGCGACATCGCCGTCGATGACGTTCGTCGCGTCCCAGGTGCCGCCCATGCCGACCTCGACGACCGCGACGTCCACGGGGCTGTCGGCGAAGGCGGCGTACGCCATGGCCGTGAGCACCTCGAAGAACGACAGGCGGTACTCCTGCTGGGAGTCGACCATCTCCACGTACGGGGCGATGTCCCGGTACGTCTCGATGAACTGCTCGGCGGAGATCGGGGCGGCGTCCAGGCTGATCCGCTCGGTGATCGACTGGACGTGCGGGCTGGTGTAGCGGCCCGTGCGCAGGTCGAAGGCGGACAGCAGGGACTCGATCATGCGGGCGGTGCTGGTCTTGCCGTTGGTGCCCGTGATGTGGATGGACGGGTAGGCGCGCTGCGGCTGACCGAGGATGTCCAGCAGCGCCGCGATGCGCTGTACCGACGGGTCGAGCTTGGTCTCGCCCCAGCGGCCGGCCAGCTCGTCCTCGACGGCGCGCAACGCGCGGTCGACCTCGGGGTCGGCCGGGCGGGCGGGAATCCCGTCCCCCTGCGGCGGCCCGGCCTGGGCGCGCAGGGTCCGGCTGCCGGCCTCGATCACCGCAAGATCCGGGTCACGGTCGGTCTCCGCCTCGACCAGTTCGTCGAAGGCTTCGTTCGGGTCGGGGTCGTCGTTCTGGGGGCGCTCGCTCACGCCGACCAGTCTACGAGGCACGTGTGACAGCGGTGCGCTGCGCTGCCCCCTCCCGGAAGCTGCGCCCTCTCCCGGGGCCCGGACGGCGTGACCGGCTCCGGGACCGCGCCGTACGCCGGAGCCGCCCCTCGCCTACGTCAGGGCCGCCTTCATCATGGCCCGCGCGGTCGGCGCCGCCAGGCCGTTGCCGGAGACCTCGTTGCGGGCAGCGTGCCCGTCCTCGACCATCACGGCCACCGCCACCTGGTGTCCCTTGCCGTCCTGGGCGTACGAGACGAACCAGGCGTAGGGCGTGCCGCTGTTGTCGACGCCGTGCTGGGCGGTGCCCGTCTTGCCGCCGACGGTCAGTCCGCCGATCTTCGCGCCGGATCCGGTGCCCTTGTCCACGACCGTCTGCATCGCCGACTGCAGCTGGTCCGCCGTACGCGCCGACATGGTCCTGCCGTCGCCGTAGGCAGCCGGTCCGAAGTCCTGGACGGTGTTGCCGCCGCCGTCGGTCAGCTTGTCGACCAGCTGCGGCTTCTTGAGCTCGCCGCCGTTCGCGATGGCCGAGGAGATCATCGTCATCTGCAGCGGGGTGGCCTGGTCGTCGAACTGGCCGATCCCGGAGAGCGCGGTCTGCGCCTCGTCCATGTCGGAGGGGTAGACGCTCTTGCCGGCCCGCACCGGGGTGTCCACCTTGTCGTCGTCGAAGCCGAACTTCTCGGCCTGCGCCTTCACCTTGTCCTTGCCCAGGTCGACGGCCATCTTCGCGAAGACGGTGTTGCAGGAGTACTGGAGCGCGGTGCGGATGTCGGCGTTCTTGCAGGGTGCGGAGGCGTTCTCGTTGGTGAGTTTGGTGCGGGTGTGCGGAAGCGTGTACGGGTCGGGACTGTCGGTGGGCTCGTCCACCGAGGAGTACAGGCCGTTCTCCAGCGCGGCCGCGGCGACCACCAGCTTGAACGTGGAGCCGGGCGGCAGCGGCTGCCGCAGCGCCCGGTTGACCTCCGGGTGCTCCGCGTCGCCGGACAGCTTCTTCCAGGCCCGCTGGTCGGACCCGGCGGACCCCGCGAACTTCCCCGGGTCGACCGACGGGGTGCTGACCATGCCCAGGATCCGCCCCGTGGCCGGGTCCATGGCGACGGCGGCGCCCTTCTTGCCCGCCAGCGCCCGGTAGCCGGCCTTCTGCACCGCGGGGTCGATGGTGGTGGCCACGTCGCCGCCCTTGGCCCGGGTGCGGGTCAGCGCGTCGGCAGGGGTCTGCAGCCGGCTGTCGGAGCCGTCGAGGAGGTCGCCGTAGAGGCTCTCCAGCTGGTTGCTGCCGTAGATCTGCGAGGTGAAGCCGGTGACCGGGGCGTAGAGCGGGCCGTCCTTGTAGGTCCGCTTGTACTTGAGCGTGGAGGAGGTGGCGGCGGAGCCGGTCACGGGCTCCCCGCCGACCAGGATGTTGCCCATCGGGGCCGCGTACTTGCCGATCGCCACCCGCGGATTGTGCGGGTCCTCCCTGTAGTCGCCCGCCTTCGCGCCCTGGATCCAGGTGGCCCAGCCCATCAGCGCGACGATGAGGGACAGGCAGAAGATCGAGGCCCGGCGCAGGGGCTTGTTCATGGGGCGCGGCTCCTCGGTGGGGGGCGTGCGGTGGTGCCGCAACTACGGCATTCCGGTCCACGGTGCCTCGGCTTCATGAGAGGCCCATGAGAACGCCCGGATCCCCGTCCGGGACAACTTTCTGCCGTCTTTCGCCCTCTTCGACGGCGGGCTGTCGACGCCCTCCGGTGATCACCACGCGGCAGCGCACGGGAAGGCAGGAGCTGAGGACGGGTGCCGGCAATCAGTCAGCGGATGCATTTGATACTGCTCACCGCCTGGACGGTGCTGTGGTTCGTCGTCGTCGAACCCCACGGCGGCTTCTCCTGGCACTACCTGCGCACCGGCGGCGAACTGATCTACCAGGGCGAGGCCGGCGACGGCTCCGGCGGACTGAACCTCTACGCGCACCACCCCGAGCTCCAGATGGGCCCGCTCAGCTTTCTGACCGCCGGCCTGTTCAACCCGTTCCCCGAGGCCACCGGGCAGTTCCTGGCGGCGGCCCTGATGTCGCTGCTCGGCCTGGTCATCGTGGTGCTGGCGGGCCGCAGCGCCGCCCACTACTTCCTGGGCACCGGCACCAACCACCAGCGGCTGCGGCAGCGCGTCCTGGTCGCCGGGCTCGCCTTCATCCCCATGTGGATCGAGGTGGGGGTCCGCTTCGGGCATCTCGACGATGTCCTCGCGCTGTTCTTCACCGCCCTCGCGGTACGCGCCCTCACCCGCGGCAACGCCGCCCTCACCGGCGCCTGCCTGGCCCTGGCGATGGACTCCAAGCCCACCGCGCTGGCCTTCCTCCCCCTGCTGCTCGCGCTGCCGCGAAGGGAGTGGCTGCGGGCCGGAGCGTGGTGCGCGGGTCTGGTCGCGGTCGCCTGGCTGCCGTTCTTCCTCGGCGACCCGCAGTCCTTCGCCGCGGCGAAGTTCGCCATCCCCAACCATCCGGCGTCCGCACTGCGCTGGCTGGGTGTCGGCGACCCCGAGACGCCCGCCTGGGACCGCCCCGCCCAGGCCGCCCTCGGCCTGGCACTGGGATCGATCGCCGTCCTGCGGGGCCGCTGGGCGGCGGTGGTGCTGCTCGGCGCCAACGCCCGCATCGTCCTCGACCCCAGCGTCTACACGTACTACACCGCGTCGGTGCTGCTCGGCACCCTGCTGTGGGACGTCATCGGCCAGCGCCGCCTGGTCCCCTGGTGGAGCTGGCTGGCGCTGCTCACCCTCTACGGCAGTGTCTTCGCCGTCCCCGACGACGCCGCCCGGGGCCTGATCCGCCTGGCGTTCGTGGCCGTCTCGACGGCGTACGTCCTGCTCTGGCCGGTGCGCGAGCGGGGGCGGCGGGGGCCGGGACGGCGCAGGCCCCCCGCCCGTACGGACGAGGGGCCTGCACATGACGGTCCCGGGCCCGGCCCGGCTCCCGGGCCGGGCCCGGCGCCTACCCCTTGGGCAGGGCCGCCAGCTGCGCGGTGATCCGGACGATGTCCGCCTCCGCGGCCTCCAGCCGGCCGCGGATCTTGTCCACGACCTTCTCCGGCGCCTTGGCGAGGAACGCCTCGTTGCCGAGCTTGGCGGTGGCCTGCGCCTTCTCCTTCTCGGCGGCGCCCAGGTCCTTCGTCAGCCGCTTGCGCTCGGCCTCGACGTCGATGGCACCGGACAGGTCCAGTGCGACGGTCGCGCCCGCGACCGGCAGCGAGGCGGTGGCGCTGAAATCGTCACCGGCCGGCTGCAGCCGCAGCAGCGAGCGCATCGCGGCCTCGTGCGCGGCCAGCGCCGTACCGGACAGCTCCAGTCGCGCCGGGACCTTCTGGCCCGGCTGCAGCCCCTGGTCGGAGCGGAAGCGGCGGACCTCGGTCACGACCTGCTGGACGGTCTCGATCTCCCGCTCCGCCGCCGCGTCCCGGAAGCCGCCCGGGGCGTCGGCCCCTGCGACGGCCACGGCCTTCGGCCAGTCGGCGATCACGACCGACTCACCGCCGGTCAGCGTCGTCCACAGGGTCTCGGTGACGAACGGGACGATCGGGTGCAGCAGCCGCAGCGTGACGTCCAGGACCTCGCCCAGCACCCGGCGCGAGGCCTCGGCGGCCGGGCCGCCCGCCATGAACGTCGTCTTGGACAGCTCGACGTACCAGTCGAAGACCTCGTCCCAGGCGAAGTGGAAGAGGGTGTCCGACAGCTTCGCGAACTGGTAGTCGTCGTAGTACGCGTCGACCTCGGCGACGACCGAGTTCAGCCGGGACAGGATCCACCGGTCGGTCGCCGACAGCTCCTCGGCGGGCGGGAGTTCGCCCTCCACCGTCGCACCGTTCATCAGCGCGAAGCGGGTGGCGTTCCAGATCTTGTTGGCGAAGTTGCGGGACCCCTGGACCCAGTCCTCGCCGATCGGGACGTCGACGCCGGGGTTGGCCCCCCGCGCCAGCGTGAACCGGACGGCGTCGGAACCGTAGGAGTCCATCCAGTCCAGCGGGTTGACCGCGTTGCCGAAGGACTTCGACATCTTCTTGCCGAACTGGTCGCGGACCATGCCGTGCAGCGCGATGGTGTGGAACGGCGGGGTGCCGTCCATCGCGTACAGCCCGAACATCATCATCCGGGCGACCCAGAAGAAGAGGATGTCGTAGCCGGTGACCAGGACGGAGTTCGGGTAGAACTTCTCGACGCTCGGGGTCTGCTCGGGCCAGCCGAGCGTGGAGAACGGCCACAGCCCGGAGGAGAACCAGGTGTCCAGGACGTCGGTGTCCTGGGTCCAGCCCTCGCCGGTGGGCGCCTCGTCGTCCGGTCCGACGCAGACGACCTCGCCGTTCGGGCCGTACCAGACGGGGATCCGGTGGCCCCACCACAGCTGCCGCGAGATGCACCAGTCGTGGAGGTTGTCGACCCAGCCGAAGTAGCGGGACTCCATCTCCTTGGGGTGGATCGCGACCTTGCCGTCACGGACCGCGTCGCCCGCGGCCTTCGCCAGCGGGCCGACCTTGACCCACCACTGCATCGACAGCCGCGGCTCGATGGTGGTCTTGCAGCGCGAGCAGTGCCCGACGGAGTGCGTGTACGGGCGCTTCTCGGCGACGATCCGGCCCTCGGCGCGCAGCGCGCCGACGATCGCGGAACGGGCCTCGAAGCGGTCCAGGCCCTGGAAGGGGCCGTGCGCCGTGATGACGCCGCGCTCGTCGAGCACCGCGAGGTTCGGCAGGTCGTGCCGACGGCCGATCTCGAAGTCGTTGGGGTCGTGCGCCGGGGTGACCTTGACCGCGCCGGTGCCGAACTCCGGGTCGACGTGCTCGTCGGCGACGACCGGGATCCGGCGGCCGGTCAGCGGCAACTCGATCTCGGTGCCGACGAGATGGGCGTAGCGCTCGTCCTCCGGGTGGACGGCGACCGCGGTGTCGCCGAGCATCGTCTCGGCCCGCGTCGTCGCCACGACGATGGAGGTGTCGCCCTCGCCGTACCGGATGGAGACCAGCTCGCCGTCGTCGTCCTGGTACTCGACCTCGATGTCCGAGATCGCGGTCAGACAGCGCGGGCACCAGTTGATGATGCGCTCGGCGCGGTAGATCAACTCGTCGTCGTAGAGCCGCTTGAAGATCGTCTGGACGGCCTTGGTCAGGCCCTCGTCCATCGTGAAGCGCTCACGCGACCAGGCGACGCCGTCGCCCAGGCGCCGCATCTGGCCGGAGATCTGTCCGCCGGACTCGTTCTTCCACTGCCAGACCCGCTCGACGAACGCCTCACGGCCCAGGTCGTGCCGGGAGACGCCCTCCTTGGCGAGCTCCCGCTCGACGACGTTCTGGGTGGCGATACCGGCGTGGTCCATGCCGGGCTGCCAGAGCGTCTCGTAGCCCTGCATGCGCTTGCGGCGGGTGAGGGCGTCGATGAGCGTGTGCTCGAAGGCGTGCCCCAGGTGCAGGGAGCCGGTGACGTTCGGCGGCGGAATGACGACGGTGTACGGGGGCTTGTCGCTCTTCTCGTCCGCCTCGAAGTAACCCCGCTCTACCCAGCGCTCGTACAGCGGCCCCTCTACATCGGCCGGCGTGTACTGAGTCGGCAGTTCGGGGGCGCTGTGGTTGCTCTGCTGAGTGTTCTCGGTCACGACGCACAGTGTACGGGCGCGGATGTAGCAGCTTCGAACCGGTTTCGCCCCCGGGGCAACGGCTGCCGGCGCCGTCGTACAGGATGTCGGGAGCGTATAAACATCACGCAGAACTCAACTGGCTTCAGTTGTCACGAGGGGAACCGCTCCATGAGCTTCAACCAGCCGCCTCCCGGCCCGTACGGCCAGCAGCCCCAGCAGCCCGGCCCGTACGGCCAGCCGCAGCAGCCGCCGGCCCCGCAGCCGGGCTACGGCTACCCGCAGCAGGGCGGCCAGGTGCCGGGGCAGCAGCCGGGCTACGGCTACCCCCAGCAGGCTCCCGCGCAGGGCTACGGCTACCCGCAGCAGGGCGGCCAGCCCGGCTACGGCCAGCAGGCTCCCTACGGCGGACAGCAGACCCCCTACGGCACGATCCCCCAGGGCGCCCCGGAGAGCGGCGGCAACGGCAAGAAGATCGGCCTCATCATCGGCGCGGTCGCGGTCGTCGCGGCGATCGGCGTGGGGGCGTACTTCGCCTTCGGCTCGGGCGGGGATGTGAAGCCCTACACCATGGTCATGCCGAACAGCCTGCTCAACGGTGAGTACACCAAGACGGCCGAGCCCGGAGGCGGAGGCACCAAGCCTCTCGCCGACGACAAGGAAGCCAAGG
The DNA here is from genome assembly GCF_009811555.1 of Streptomyces caniferus. GTDB lineage: Bacteria > Actinomycetota > Actinomycetes > Streptomycetales > Streptomycetaceae > Streptomyces > Streptomyces caniferus. The sequence goes on from NZ_BLIN01000005.1 coordinate 3,002,173, forward strand.
CGATGGGCATCACCAACGGCACCTCCGTCAACGCGAAGTACCAGAAGAGCAAGACGGACCAGCTCACGGTCGGCGGCGTCTACGGCGACATCGCGGACCCCAGCGGTGCGGTGGACAAGATGTTCGCCAAGATCGACGAAGGCCAGAAGGAGAGCGGGTCCAAGGCCAAGGTGGAGACGGTCACACCGGTCACCTCGTACTCGCCGGACGGCTTCGACGGCGAGGTCATGAAGTGCAAGGCCTACAAGGTCTCCTTCACCGCCGGGACCATCACCGCATCCGGCGGGATGAGCGTGTGCATCTGGGGTGATTCCAGCGCGGTGGGCGTGGTGCTGAACCAGGCGATCCCCTCACCGAGCGCCCCCTCGGCCCAGGCCGCCACCGCCGAGCAGCTCTCCGAGAAGACCGCAAAGATCCGCAACGAGGTCCGCAAGGAGAAGTAGCGGTCCCGTCCGGTCGTGAAGCTTCAAGGCGTTCGATGAGGTGGTCTCGTCGGGCGCCCTTTGCTTGCGGAGACGGAACCGCACACCCCGCAGAGCCTTGGCCAAAACCTTGCGCAGGCCGGAGAAGAGGACGTACCGGTTCGTAGCCTCACCTCGACCGAAAGATCTACAACGAGGGGGGTTGTTCATGCACAACGCGATACGTCGCCTTTCCGCAGCGACTGGGGTACTGGTGGCGGCAGGTGCGCTTCCGATCGTGGCGACCGCGCCGGCCCAGGCCACCACCAAGCAGTGCACGTCGTTCATTGCCGAAGGCGGCTACAAGGTGGGGCCGAAGGTCCGTGCCGCATGCAAGATGACAGGGGAGGGCGGCTTCATCATGCGAACAACAACGTCCCCTTCTGCCAGGCTTCCCTGCTCACGCTCAAGGTCAAGCCGGTGATCGCCGAGAGGGCATGCCAGCTCGGTACCGCCGGGCCATCAGGTCACCTGTAACAACACAGAGCCGCCCGGCAGCCATGGCTGCCGGGCGGCTCTCGTGTCGCGTCTCGGGCGCCTACGCGCTCTTCTCCTGCGGTTCGCCCGACTCGCCGCGGTTGCGCGGGACCAGGGTCGGGTTCACGTTCGAGTGGACGACGTCCTCGGTGATGACGACGCGGGCCACGTCCTTGCGGGACGGGATCTCGTACATCACCGCCTGGAGGACCTCCTCCATGATGGCGCGCAGACCGCGGGCGCCGGTGCCGCGCAGGATGGCCTGGTCGGCGATGGCCTCCAGGGCCGGGCGGTCGAAGTCCAGCTCGACACCGTCGAGTTCGAAGAGGCGCTTGTACTGCTTGACGAGCGCGTTGCGCGGCTCGACCAGGATCTGCAGCAGGGCCTCGCGGTCGAGGTTGTGGACCGAGGTGAGGACGGGGAGGCGGCCGATGAACTCCGGGATCATCCCGAACTTCACCAGGTCCTCCGGCATGACGTCCTGGAGCTGGTCCTTGGACTCGATCTCCCGCTTGGAGCGGATCGTGGCGCCGAAGCCGATGCCCTTGGCACCGGACCGGGCCTCGATGATCTTCTCCAGGCCGGCGAAGGCACCGCCGACGATGAAGAGGACGTTGGTGGTGTCGATCTGGATGAATTCCTGGTGGGGGTGCTTGCGCCCGCCCTGCGGCGGGACGGAGGCGGTGGTGCCCTCCAGGATCTTCAGCAGCGCCTGCTGGACGCCCTCGCCGGAGACATCGCGCGTGATCGACGGGTTTTCGCTCTTCCGGGCGACCTTGTCGATCTCGTCGATGTAGATGATGCCGGTCTCGGCCTTCTTGATGTCGAAGTCCGCGGCCTGGATCAGCTTGAGGAGGATGTTCTCGACGTCCTCGCCGACATAGCCGGCCTCCGTCAGCGCCGTGGCGTCGGCGAAGGCGAAGGGCACGTTCAGCATCCGGGCGAGGGTCTGCGCGAGCAGGGTCTTGCCGGAGCCGGTCGGGCCGAGCAGCAGGATGTTGGACTTGGCGAGCTCGATGCCCTCCTCGCCGCGGCCGGGGCCGTTCTCGCCCGCCTGCACCCGCTTGTAGTGGTTGTAGACGGCCACCGAGAGCGCCTTCTTGGCGGGGTCCTGGCCGACGACATAGCCGTTCAGGAACTCGTAGATCTCCCGCGGTTTGGGGAGCTCCTCCCACCGCACCTCGGAGGTCTCGGCGAGCTCCTCCTCGATGATTTCGTTGCAGAGGTCGATGCACTCGTCGCAGATGTACACACCAGGTCCCGCGATGAGCTTCTTCACCTGCTTCTGACTCTTTCCGCAGAATGAGCACTTGAGCAGGTCGCCGCCGTCACCGATGCGTGCCACGAGGTGCTTCCCCTTCGCCTGGGATCCGCATTGCTCCGCGGACCCGGGTGCTTGCCTATCGACGGTACCTTGCCGGGCCCCCCGTACGGGCCCCCCTTGGACCGACTCGGTTCACTCGATCCGAATCCGGTCCAAGGGGGCAACGCTCCGGCTCACTTCGCGACGGTCGTCAGCCGATCGAGACGGACGACTTGCGCGTCGAGACGATCTGGTCGACCAGACCGTACGCCAGCGACTCCTCGGCGGTCAGGATCTTGTCACGCTCGATATCGTCACGGATCTTCTCGACCGGCGTGGAGGAGTGCTTGGCCAGCAGGTCCTCCAGCTGCGAACGCATCCGCAGGATCTCGTTGGCGGCGATCTCCAGGTCGGACACCTGGCCGCGGCCGGTCTCGCTGTAGGGCTGGTGGATCAGCACACGGGCGTTCGGCAGCGCCATCCGCTTGCCGGGGGTGCCGGCGGCGAGCAGCACGGCCGCGGCGGAGGCCGCCTGGCCCATGCAGACCGTCTGGATGTCCGGCTTCACGAACTGCATCGTGTCGTAGATGGCCGTGAGCGCCGTGAAGGAGCCGCCCGGGCTGTTGATGTAGATCGAGATGTCCCGGTCCGGGTCCATCGACTCCAGGCACAGCAGCTGCGCCATGACGTCGTTGGCCGACGCGTCGTCGATCTGCACGCCGAGGAAGATCACGCGCTCCTCGAACAGCTTCGCGTACGGGTCGTACTCGCGCACGCCCTGCGAGGTGCGCTCGACGAAGCGCGGGACGATGTAGCGGGACTCGGCGCGCGGGCCGGAAAACTCGGACTCCGCGCCCTGGGAGAGGCCGCTGCCGGGGTAGTTGTTCATCGTGGTGTTCACCGTCCTGGTGGCGATCAAGTGGGTGGGGGCTGTAGGGCGAGTGGTACGGGGCTCAGGCCCCCGTGCCGCCCCCGCCCGGAACGCCGGCGGCGGAGGTCATCACATCGTCGATCAGGCCGTACTCCTTGGCCTCATCGGCGGAGAACCAGCGGTCGCGGTCCGAGTCCTGGGTGATCCGCTCGACGGTCTGACCGGTGTGGAAGGCCGTCAGCTCCGCCATCCGCTTCTTGGTGTGCAGCAGCCGCTCGGCGTGGATCTTGATGTCCGACGCGGAGCCGGCCAGGCCCGCGGAGGGCTGGTGGATGAGGATCTCGGCGTTGGGCAGCGCGAAGCGCTTGCCCGGGGTGCCGGCGCTCAGCAGGAACTGTCCCATGGAGGCGGCGAGGCCCATCGCGATCGTCACCACGTCGTTCTTGATGTACTGCATGGTGTCGTAGATCGCCAACCCGGCCGAGATCGAGCCGCCCGGGGAGTTGATGTAGAGGAAGATGTCCTTGTCCGGGTCCGCGGCGAGGAGAAGCAGCTGCGCGGTGATCTTGTTGGCGATGTCGTCGTCGACCGGCTGGCCGAGGAAGATGATCCGCTCGCCGAGCAGCCGGTTGTAGACCTGGTCGCCGAGGCCACCGAAGGTCGGCTCAGCGGCGGCGGAAGGCATCGGGATCGTCACGTGTCCACCTGCTCGTTGTCGGACGGCTCCAGGCCGTCTCAGCGTCGTCTGCTGGGGCGTGGGGAGGCGGCGCCGTGTGTGGGCCCGGCGCGGTTCCAGGGACTCCCCTGCCCTCGTATCTACGGACCCTAACGCGCAGGTCGGACAACGCCATCCCGCATCGATAACTGTTCGCTGTGAGCGCAGGCTCACGGGGCGGTACGACCACGGGCCCGAACACGCGGACGTGCGTGTTCGGGCCCGTGGTCGAGGTACTGCCAGCCGGGCGGGGCAGCCGGGGCTCAGGCCTCGGGCTGCTCCTCCGCGCCCGCCTCGGCCTCGGTGGCCTCGACGGTCTCGGCGGTCTCGTCCTCGTCGTCGAGGTCGATGACCTCGCCGTTGCTGTCCTTGACCGTGGCGGCCTCGACGACGACCGCGAGGGCCTTGCCGCGGGCGACCTCACCGACGAGCATCGGCACCTGGCCGCCCTCGACGACGGCCTGGGCGAACTGGTCGGGGGACATGCCGGAGGACTGCGCGCGGCGCATGAGGTGCTCGGTGAGCTCCTCCTGGCTGACGTTCAGCTTCTCCTTGTTGACCAGCTCGTCGAGGATGAACTGGGTCTTGATGCCCTTCTCGGCCTGCTCCTTGGTCTCGGCGTCGAACTCCTCCTCGCTCTTGCCCTGGATCTCCAGGTACTTCGCGAGGTCGAGGCCCATCTGGCCGAGCTGGTGGTTGACCAGGTTGTGCTTGCGAGTCTGGATCTCGTCCTCGAGCAGCTTCTCGGGCATCGGCACCTCGACGAGCTTGAGCAGCTCGTCCAGGACCTTCTCCTGAGCCTGGGTGGCCTGGTCGTACTTCTTCATCTGCTCGAGGCGCTTGCGGCTGTCGGCGCGCAGCTCCTCGAAGGTGTCGAACTCGCTCGCCAGCTGGGCGAAGTCGTCGTCCAGCTCGGGCAGTTCGCGGGACTTGACCTCGGTGACCTCGACGGTGACCTCGGCCTCCTTGCCCTCGGCGGAACCGCCCTTGAGCTCGGAGGTGAAGGTCGCGCTGTTGCCGGCCTCCACGCCGGTGACGGCCTCGTCGATGCCGTCGAGGAGCTCGCCGGAGCCGACGGTGTAGGTGACGCCCTGGGCGACACCGTCCTCCAGGACCTCGCCGTCCACCTTGGCCTCGAGGTTCAGCGTCAGGACGTCGCCGTCCTGGGCCGCACGCTCGACCGGGCTGGTCGTCGCGAAGCGCTCACGCAGCTGCTCGACGGACTTGTCGATGTCCTCCTCCGACACCTCCACGGCGTCGACCTCGACCTCGATGCCGGAGTAGTCCGGGATCTCGAGGGCGGGGCGGATGTCGACCTCGGCGGTGAAGGCCAGCAGCTCGCCGTCCTTCAGCTCGGTGATGTCGACCTCGGGCTGGCCGAGGACGTTCAGCTCACCCTCGTTGACCGCTTCGGTGTAGAACTTCGGGAGCGCGTCGTTGACGGCCTCTTCGAGCACGGCGCCGCGACCGAACCGCTGGTCGATGACGCGGGCCGGGATCTTGCCCTGGCGGAAGCCCTTCACCGTGACCTGCTGGTTGATCTTCTTGTACGCCGCGTCGAGGCTGGGCTTGAGCTCCTCGAAGGGCACCTCGACAGTGAGCCGAACCCGAGTCGGGTTCAGGGTCTCCACGGCGCTCTTCACGGTTCGGTCTCCTTGGGGCTGACTTCTGGGGTTCTGCTTGAGATCTGCCAGTACCCGGCTGATCCGGGCCCGACCGATCACGCCCGGTACACAGACACACGGGCACGCAGCTTGCATAGTAACCGCAAGGAGGATGACGCCCACAACGCGATCTTGAACTGCCGCCGATCCTGCGGCGCTGCCAAGGTGGGCCGAGGTGCCGCCCGACGCCGTACCGTCGGGCTGACCTGCTGGTCGGGGTGGCCGGATTCGAACCGACGACCTTCCGCTCCCAAAGCGGACGCGCTACCAAGCTGCGCCACACCCCGTCGGTGCGACACGTAGGGTACATGGCCGCAAGCGGCTCGGCTGCCAGTTATCGGGATACCCCTGGAGCGCTCGCGCGGGCGAGGACGGGTCGTGGACACCGTCCGCGGGAAGGGATGTGCGGCGCACCGCCGCGACCCGCTAGGATGCACTGCGTGCCGAGGTCCTGCGACCTGCGGCGCTCGCGGGCGTAGCTCAATGGTAGAGCCCTAGTCTTCCAAACTAGCTACGCGGGTTCGATTCCCGTCGCCCGCTCTCACGAGGAAACCCCGGGCCGATGGCCTGGGGTTTTCCGCTTTCCGGAACGGGCTGCCGGGTGGCCGCGCACCCCTTCGCCGCGCGGCCCCGGGCCCCATAGGGTGACCCGCATGGAGATCTGGCTCAATCCCGCGTGCTCCAAGTGCCGTTCGGCCGTGGAGATCCTCGACGAAGAGGGCGCCCGCTACACCGTGCGCAAATATCTGGAGGATCCGCCGAGCGCCGACGACCTGCGCGGCGTGCTGGCGCGGCTGGGACTGGAGCCCTGGGACATCACCCGGACCCAGGAGGCCGAGGCCCAGGAGCTGGGCCTCGCGGAGTGGGAGCGCACCGACGCCGCGCGTGAGCGGTGGATCGCGGCGCTGGCGGCACACCCCCGGCTGATCCAGCGGCCGATCATCACCGCGGACGACGGGTCGGCGCTGGTGGGCCGGAGCGAGGAAGCCGTACGCGAGGCAGTGGCGCGGGCCGGGAGCGGCGAGACCTCGGACGGCTGAACCCCGTTTGGGCGCCCGACACGGGGGGACGGCGGGCACCAGGAGGCCGATCGCCTAGAAGGTGATGTGGTTGATGGTGTCCGCGATCGAGTTGAGGAACCGGTTGATGGACGGCGCCATGCCCGTGGAGGCGAGGAAGAAGCCGAACAGTATGGCGACGAACGCCGGACCTGCCTTGATCGACTTCCCTCTGATGAGGACGATCAGAATGATCCCCAACAGCAGCACCACTGACAGCGAAAGAGCCACACTGATCACACCCTTGGTCGGAACGCCTCGCCGGCCCGGGGGCATGCCGCGCACACCCCCCTGCACCCATCGTGCCACCAACTCCATGCCCACTGCAGGCCGGTGACGAATCATCGGCCAACGCTTTGCCCGATTCCAGCCGATGGTGGCCGTGGAGCGGCGCCAGGGTGACGCGTGGGTGGCACGGGGATGAGGCGGGGACGGCCGGCGGCGGGGTGACCTCGTGCGGCGGCCGACGCGGCGGGGGCCGGGCCGGCGAATTCCCCGTCCTGCGCCGAGCCGGTTTCCCCGTCCGGTGCGACGTCAGGAATCCTGACACGGCGCCGGCAATTCGCTCCGATCATTCCCCCGACGGCATTCTGATCATTTTCCGGCCCCGGGGAATTTCTCATCCGTGGTATCCGTCACTGCCGTGATGGGCGCCATCAAGGCTTATTAGCATTCGGACATAAGACTAAGGAATCGGACATTCCCCCTGAGTCGTTTGCGGGGGATACGGGGCGATTTGAGGGGACGATAGGGCACGAAACGGACAGCGAGGGGGCGGGTCCTCGTCGGCGATAGCGGATTTTATCCGGGGCCCGTCCACAGCGGAACCGGAGAAAAAGAGGAATGACTGTCACGCGGTTTTACGCATTCGCCGACCGCCGCTATCGTGCGTCAAATGTTTCCCGCTGCCCCGACACCCCGACGCGAACTTCCCCCTGCCCGGGCGGCGGAGGGCACCGACCGGCCGGAACCCACGGAGCGGCCGTCCGACACGGAGGGCGCCGCGGGCGCGGCCGCACCCGCGCCGAAGAGCGGTGGCCGCAACGCGTTCTTCGACAACGCGAAGTACCTGGCCATCGTGCTGGTGGCGATGGGGCACGCATGGGAACCGCTGACCGACGGCAGCCGTGCCGCCGAGGCGCTCTACATGACCGTCTACACCTTCCACATGCCGGCCTTCATCATCATCTCCGGCTACTTCTCGCGCAGTTTCGACATGCGCAAGGACAGGCTGCAGCGGCTGGTCACCGGGGTCGCGGTCCCCTACGTCCTCTTCGAGACCGCCTATGCGTTCTTCAAGCGCTGGGCGGACGACGATCCCGGGCACCCCATCAGCCTCCTCGACCCGTGGTTCCTGACGTGGTTCCTGGTGGCCCTGTTCATCTGGCGGCTGACCACCCCGCTGTGGAAGGTCGTGCGCTGGCCGATTCCGCTTTCGGTGGCCATCGCCGTCCTCGCGTCCGTGTCCCCGGACATCGGCGATGATCTGGATCTCCAGCGGGTGCTGCAGTTCCTCCCCTTCTTCGTCCTGGGACTGGCGCTGCGGCCGGAGCACTTCAAGATGGTGCAGCGGCGGGCCGTGCGGATCGCCTCCCTGCCGGTCTTCGCCAGTGCGCTGGTGATGGCCTACTGGGCGGCGCCCCGGATGAGCTCGGCGTGGTTCTACCACCGGGACAGCGCCCAGGAATTGGGCACCACCTGGTGGATCGGCGCGGTGATGACGCTGGCGCTCTTCGGGTGCTCGATCGTGATGGTGGCCTGCTTCTTCTCCTGGGTGCCGACCCGGCGGACGTGGTTCACGGTGCTCGGCGCCGGGACGCTGTACGGCTATCTGCTGCACGGCTTCCTGGCCAAGGGCTCGCGGTTCTGGGGCTGGTTCGACGACTACGAGTGGCTGCACTCGCCGCTCGGGGAGATCGCGGTCACCCTGCTCGCGGCGGGCATCGTGACGGCCCTGTGCACCCCGCCGGTCCGCAGGATGTTCCGCTTCGCGATGGAGCCGACGATGGCCTGGGCGTTCCGGAAGGACCCGGCCGACTCCGCGCGGGCCCGCGTCGGCGCCTGAGCGCGCGCCCTTCCCGGCCCCGCCGGTACGGGACCCCGGTGGCGGAGCAGGAGCCCGGTGGCGGAGGACGGACCCGGCGGCGGGGAGAGCGGACGGACCGCTTCCGGACCGGCCGGCGTCCTGGTTACGCGTCCCGGCAGATCAGCAGCAGCGCACGGTCGTCGTTGACGTCCTTGGCGACGGCCTCGATCAGATGCCAGGCGGCCCCGGCGAACCCGCCGGCCACATAGCGGTCGGCCTCGCCGGTCAGCCGGTCGATGCCCTCGGCGATATCGCGGTCGGCGGCCTCCACCAGGCCGTCGGTGAACAGCATCAGGACGTCGCCCGGCCGCAGCGTCCCCTTGACCGGGTCGAACTGGGCGCCGTCGTAGACGCCGAGCAGCGGCCCCTCCCCCGGCTTCTCCTCCCAGCGGCCGCTGCCGGCGCTGAGCTGGAGGGCCGGCAGATGGCCGGCGGAGAGCAGTTCGTAGTCGCCGGACTCCAGGTCGAGGACGAGGTGGATGGAGGTCGCGAACCCCTCGTCCCAGTCCTGGCGCAGCAGATAGCCGTTGGCGGCGGGCAGGAAGCCGTGCGGCGGCAGCGAGCCGAGCAGGCCGCCGAAGGCGCCGGACAGCAGCAGCGCGCGGGAGGCCGCGTCCATGCCCTTGCCGGAGACGTCCGTCAGCACCACTTCGAGGATGTCGCCGCCGTGGGTGCGGGAGGCCACCACGAAGTCGCCGGAGAAGGACTGCCCGCCGGCCGGACGCAGCGCCATCTCGTGGTGCCAGCCCTCGGGCAGCCGGGGCAGTTCGCTCTGGACGCGGATGCGTTCGCGCAGGTCGAAGAGCATCGTGCCGCCGCGCCGCCAGGGCACGCCGACCCGGCTGCGGAACTGCGCGATCAGCAGGCCGAAGAGCCCGACCGCGGCGACGACCAGGACCGTGCCCGGGGTGATCCGGTCCGGTCCGGCGTCGTACGGGCCGAACAGGGCGGCCTCGACGACCAGGGCGGCCGCGGACGCGCCGTACAGAACCAGGAGGTTGGCCGGCCGCAGCAGCAGTCCCCCGGCGATGACCGGGAGGACCAGTGCCGCCGGGGCGATCCATTCGGGCCACCGGAGCGTGCCCGCGGCGATGGCGGGTATGGCGAGGAGGAGGACGGCCAGTGCGAAGCGGTCGGAGCCCTCACCACGGAAGTAGTCGACTCCGGCCTTGCGCACGCCGATACGGGCCCGGTGCAGACCTTTGTGCATCCGAGCCGTCAGGGTTTCCGTGCCCTGGCCGCTTGTCATTGTTCTGGGACCTTATCCACCCGTTCGGCGGCGCGTCGATTCGCCGCACGTAGCCCCGGAGAATAGCCGGGAAACACCGTTCGAAATACGGTCGCGCGGCCGGAGGGCGCCCTGCTAGGGATGGCGCATGGCAAGCGAATTGCGGACGTTGCGGGACACCGAATGGGACAACTGGTCGAACGCCCTGAACCGGGCGTTCGGCGGGCTGCCGCTGCCCGAGGAGAACCGTGCGCTCCAGCGCGCCGTCACCGAGCCGGAGCGGTCGTTCGGCATCTGGGACGACGGCGACTGTGTCGCCACGGCGGGGGCGTTCTCCTTCGGGCTGACGGTGCCGGGCGGGGCCGAGGTGCCGGCGGCCGGTGTCACGGCGGTGAGCGTGCGGTCCACGCACCGCCGCCGCGGGCTGCTGCGGTCGATGATGCGGCACCAGTTGGCGGACGTCCGGGAGCGCGGTGAGCCGCTGGCGGTGCTGACCTCCTCCGAGCCGGCGATCTACGGCCGGTTCGGCTACGGGCCGGCGGCCCAGGACATGCGGCTGGCGGTGGACACCGTGCGGCTGCCCGCCCCGGAACTGCCCGGCGTGGACGGCGTACGGCTGCGGCTGGTCGATCCGGTGGTCGCGGTGGCCGACTGCGAGCGGGTCTACGCCCGGCTGGTACCCACCCGGCCCGGGATGCTGGCCCGGCGCCCCGGGTGGGAACGGCTCCCCGTACGGGACGATCCGAACGGGCGGGACGGGGCCGGGGTGCTGCAGTGCGTGGTGGCCGAGGTGGACGGCGAGGTGCGGGGGTACGCGCGCTTCGCGGTGCAGCCCAGCCACGACCACACCGGGCCGACCGGGAAGGTGCTGCTGCGGGACGTCGAGGCGCTGGACCCGGTGGGGTACGCGGCGCTGTGGCGCTTTCTGTTCGGGATCGATCTGACGACGTCGGTGTCGGTGCGCACCCGGCCGGTGGACGATGCGCTGCTGCACCTCGTCCCGGACATGCGGCGGTGCGACATCCGGCTGGACGAGTCGTTGTTCGTCCGTCCGGTGGAGGTGGGCGCGGCGCTGGCGGCGCGGGCGTACCGGACGCCGGTGGAGGTGGTGCTGGAGGTGTCGGACCCGTTCTGCCCGTGGAACGAGGGGCGTTGGCGGCTGTCCGGCGACGCGGCGGGCGCCGCCTGCGCGCGGACCACGGCCCCGGCCGAACTGGCGCTGTCCGTACGGGAGCTGGGGTCGGCCTATCTGGGCGGGTTCTCGCTGCGCGCGCTGGCGGCGGCGGGGCGGGTGCGCGAGCTGCGGCCCGGTGCGCTGGCGGAGGCCGCGCGGGCGTTCGGCTCGGAGGTGGCGCCCTGGCTGCCGCACGGGTTCTGAGGGCCCGGCCGGCCCGCGGCGGCGGTCAGCCGCCGGCGGAGGGCTGACAGCCCGGGCACCAGAAGAGGTTGCGGGCGGCGAGACCGGCGGTGCGGATCTCGCCGCCGCAGATGTGGCAGCCCAGGTGGGCGCGGCGGTAGACGTACACCTCGCCGCCGTGGTCGTCGACCCGCGGCGGGCGGCCCATGGCCTCCGGCAGGTGTTCCGGGCGGACGGTGTCGATCCGGTTGTGCCGGACGCCCTCGGCCATCAGGAACACCAGGTCGGCCCAGATCGCGTCCCATTCGGTGCGGGTGAGGTCGCGGCCGGGGCGGTAGGGGTCGATGCGGTGGCGGAAGAGGACCTCGGCGCGGTAGACGTTGCCGACCCCGGCGATGATCTTCTGGTCGAGCAGCAGCGCCGCGATCGTCGTACGGCTGCGGGAGATCCGCTGCCAGGCGCGGGTGCCGTCGTCGCCGGGGCGCAGCGGGTCGGGGCCCAGCCGGTCGTGTATCGCGTCCTTCTCGTCCTCGGTGATCAGCGCGCAGGTGGTGGGGCCGCGGAGGTCCGCGTAGGCGGACGCGTTCGCGAGCCGGAGGCGCACGGTGTCGGTGGGCGGCGGGGCGGGGGCCGTGCCGAAGCCGAGCTTGCCGAACAGGCCGAGGTGGATGTGGACCCAGCGATGGGCGTCCCCCGTGGACTGAGGGGGATCGTCGGAGGTCGCTGGGGGAAGGCCGAAGCCGAGGAAGAGGTGTTTGCCGTGCGCCTCGGCGGTCGTCATGACCTGGCCGTCGACGAGCGCCGCACCGCCCGCGAACTTGCCCTGGGGGCTGCTCGCCCGTACCGGTCCGCCCTCGAAGCGGGAGCGGTGGTCCAGGGCGAGGCGGTGGATCGTATGCCCCTCGGGCACGGGTGTCCTCCAGTGGGCGCGCCCGCCCGCCCCGTCGGCCGGGGCGGGCGGGCGGCAGAGTCAGTGGGGGGTGTCAGCCCTGGGGGTGGTGGGCCGGGACGGGCGGCAGTTCGCCGGTGGTCTCGTAGGCCGAGAGCATGTCGATGCGGCGGGTGTGCCGTTCCTCACCCGAGTAGGGGGTGGCGAGGAAGATCTCGATGAACTTGGTCGCCTCCTCCTCGGTGTGCATCCGGCCGCCCACGGAGATCACGTTGGCGTTGTTGTGCTCGCGGCCGAGCTTGGCGGTCTCCTCGCTCCAGGCGAGTGCGGCCCGTACGCCCTTGACCTTGTTCGCGGCGATCTGCTCGCCGTTGCCGGAGCCGCCGATCACGATGCCGAGGCTGTCCGGGTCGGCGGCGGTCCGCTCCGCGGCGCGCAGGCAGAACGGCGGGTAGTCGTCCTGGGCGTCGTAGATGTGGGGACCGCAGTCGACGGGCTCGTGGCCATGGGCCGTGAGCCACTCGACGAGGTGGTTCTTGAGGTCGAAACCTGCATGGTCGGAACCGAGGTACACGCGCATGCGATGAGTGTGACACGAGCCGGGCCGGGTAGGCGCCGCCGGGTCGTCCCAGGGATGCGTGTACAGAAAGCCACCCCCCACCTTCCGTACGCAAGCGCAATCCGTAACCCTCCAGGGTTTCACACAACAATCCGGCTTCAGGCCTTCCAATCCACGGTTAACGAAGATCTAATGCGGGGGATCCATCCGCGAACCACGAAGGACGGTGCACATGGGCGCGCACCTTCCCCCGAGCTCTCACGGAGCAGCAGGGGACACCCCCACCACCACAGCTGTCCCCACTGCCGGTGATCTCGGCGGCGGAGGGACCGGGGGGCAGTCGCAGGAAGGGCTGCAGGCAGGACTCAAGAACCGCCATCTGTCGATGATCGCCATCGGCGGTGTCATCGGCGCCGGCCTGTTCGTCGGCTCCGGAGCCGGCATCGCGGCCGCCGGTCCCGGCATCCTGCTCTCCTACGCGCTGACCGGCCTGCTGGTCGTGCTCGTGATGCGCATGCTGGGCGAGATGGCCGCGGCCTCTCCCACCTCCGGTTCCTTCTCCGCCTACGCGGACCGGGCGCTGGGCCGCTGGGCCGGATTCACGATCGGCTGGCTGTACTGGTTCTTCTGGTCGGTCGTGCTGGCCGTCGAGGCGACCGCGGCCGCCGCGATCCTCACCGGCTGGGTCCCGGCCGTCCCGCAGTGGGCCTGGGCGCTGCTGGTGATGATCGTGCTGACCGGCACGAACCTGGTCTCGGTCGGCTCGTTCGGCGAGTTCGAGTTCTGGTTCGCCGGGATCAAGGTCGTCGCGATCGTCGTCTTCATCGTGGTCGGCGCGCTGGCGATATTCGGGCTGCCGCCCGGCGGCGCCCCGGTCGGCACGGAGAACCTGACCGGGCACGGCGGCTTCCTGCCGCACGGACCCGGCGCGATCCTCTCCGGCATGCTGCTGGTGGTCTTCTCCTTCATGGGCAGCGAGATCGTCACGCTGGCGGCGAGCGAGTCGCCGAACCCGGTGCAGGCCGTCCGCAAGGCCGTCAACAGCGTGATCTGGCGGATCGCGCTCTTCTACATCGGCTCGATCGCGGTGATCGTGACGCTGCTGCCGTGGAACGCCAAGGCGGTGGAGAAGAGCCCGTACGTGGCCGTGCTGGAGTCGCTGGACATCCCGTACGCGGGCACCGTGATGGACGTCGTGGTGCTGACCGCGGTGCTGTCCTGTCTGAACTCCGGGCTCTACACCGCCTCCCGGATGGCGTTCTCGCTCGGCCAGCGCGGGGATGCGCCGAAGTCGTTCGCCACCGTCAACAAGGGCGGGGTGCCGGCGGTCGCGATCTGGGCGTCGGTCGCCTTCGGCTTCGTCGCGACGATCTTCAGCTACACGTCGAAGGACACGATCTTCCAGTTCCTGCTGAACTCGTCGGGCGCGGTGGCGCTCTTCGTGTGGCTGGTCATCTGCCTCTCGCAGCTGCGGATGCGCCGGACCCTGGAGCGGGAGACGCCGGAGCGGCTGACCGTGCGGATGTGGCTCTACCCGTGGCTGACCTACGCGACGATCGCGCTGATCGTCTTCGTGATCGGCTACATGTTCTACAACCCCGACGGGCGCAAGCAGATGGTGCTGTCGGTGGTCGCGGCCGTGGTGGTGCTGGCGGTCGGGCTGATCCTGGACCGGCGGCGGCCGCGGACGGCCGTGGCGGACGGAGCGGGCGCCCCCGGCGCCGGCGCCGGGGTGACGGACCGGGCCTAGTACGGCGAGCACGTGAAGGGGCCGGGCCCCGTACACACCCTGCGGTGTGTACGGGGCCCGGCCCCTTCGCGTATGCGGCGTACGTTCCGGTCAGCCGCGGCGCCCGGCCAGCTTCCAGGCCGTGGGCAGCGCGCCCATGGCCAGGGCGGCCTTGAGGGCGTCGCCGATCAGGAACGGGACGAGGCCGACGGCGACGGCCTGGCCGAGGGACATGCCGGTGCTCAGCGCCAGGTAGGGGACGCCGACGGCGTAGATCAGGGCCGTACCGGCGGCCATGGTGGCGGCGGTGCGCAGCATCCCGCGGTCGCCGCCGCGACGGGCCAGGGCGCCCACGGCGGTGGCGGCGAGCATCATGCCCACGATGTAGCCGAAGGTGGCGCCGCCCGCGCCCGAGGCACCGCCGGCGAACCACGGCATGCCCGCCATGCCGGCCAGGGCGTACAGCACCATCGACAGCAGACCGCGGCCCGCGCCGAGCGAGGCGCCGACCAGGAGGGCGGCGAAGGTCTGGCCCGTGACCGGGACCGGGGAGCCGGGGACCGGGACGGCGATCTGGGCCGCGATGCCGGTGAGCGCGGCGCCGCCGAGGACCAGCGCGGCGTCACGGACGCGGGCGCGGGAGGCGGTGGCGGCCGGCAGCAGATCGGCGAGGACCGTGCCAGGACGGGAGAGAGCGGCAGTGCTCATCGGGGCTCCGCGGGGTGTGAGAGGGACAGGACGGGACGCGATGACGTTAGTCCAGCGGGCCGACGGCGATCATCGTGTGGCAGCGACAAAGCCGCAGCGGCCCGCTTGGAGACTTCCGAACAACCGCCAGAATGCCCGGCCCCGGCGGGACGCGGGACGTCATTGCAGGTCAAGTGATGCTCATCACGGCCGGGGCCGCTTCCGGACGCCGGTTTTGTGGTAGCGCGCGACGTGCGGCGACACTGGGCGCGCCCCGCGGTGACCTGTGGAGTTCCCCCAACCCGCCGGCGGCCCCCGCCGCCCCGGCCCTTGCGAGAGTACGAGCCCATGCACGACGCACCGACCCAAGCCGTCGAGCCCTCTTCGGGGACGGTCACCGAAGGGAAACAGCCGCTGTCCGGGGGGCTCAAGCAGCGCCATCTGACGATGCTGGGCCTGGGCGGAGTGATCGGCGCGGGCCTGTTCGTCGGCTCCGGCGCGGGCATAGCCGTGGCCGGCCCCGGGATCGTGCTGTCGTATCTGATCGCGGGCGCGCTGGCCACGCTGGTGATGCGGATGCTCGGCGAGATGTCGTCGGCGATCCCGGCCTCCGGCGCGTTCTCGGTGCACGCGGAGCGGGCGCTGGGGCGCTGGGCCGGTTTCAGCGTCGGCTGGCTCTACTGGTTCCTGCTGGTCGTGGTGCTCGCCGTGGAGGCCACCGGCGCGGCCCAGATAGCCAACGGCTGGGTGCCGGGGGTGCCGCAGTGGGGCTGGGTGCTGATCTTCATGGTCGTCTTCACCGCCGCCAACCTGGCCGCGGTGAAGAACTTCGGCGAGTTCGAGTTCTGGTTCGCGACGCTGAAGGTCACCGCGATCGTGCTCTTCCTCGCGCTGAGCCTGCTGGCCGTCTTCGGGGTGCTGCCGGACACCGAGCCCGTCGGGCTGGCGAACCTCACCGGGCACGGCGGTTTCCTGCCGCACGGCTGGTCCGGGGTGGTCTCCGGGGTCCTGGCGGTGGTGTTCGCCTTCGGCGGCCTGGAGGTCGTCACCATCGCCGCGGCCGAGTCGGACGATCCGGCGCGCGCGGTGGGCCGGGCGGTGCGCAGCGCGGTGTGGCGCATCCTGTTCTTCTACGTCGGCTCGATGCTGGTCATCGTGACCCTGCTGCCCTGGTTGTCGATGCAGCCGGGCAAGAGCCCGTACGTCGCGGTGCTGGACGGCATCGGGGTGCCGGGCGCCGGCCAGATCATGAACATCGTGGTGTTCGTGGCCCTGCTGTCCGCGCTGAACGCCAACCTCTACGGCTCGTCGCGGATGGTCTTCTCGCTGGCCGAGCGGGGCGAGGCGCCGCGGTCCCTGCTGAAGGTGTCGGGCGGCGGGGTGCCGCGCCGCGCCGTGCTCGCCTCGGTGGCCTTCGGCTTCGTCTCCGTGCTGCTGAATCTGAAATGGCCGGATTCGGTCTTCCTCTACATGCTCAACGCGGTCGGCGCGGTGCTGCTCTTCGTCTGGGGCCTGATCGCCGTCTCCCAGCTGCGGCTGCGGCCGCGGATCGCCCGCGAGGCGCCCGAGAAGCTGACCCTGCGGATGTGGGGGTTCCCCTACCTGACCTGGGCGGCGCTGGTGGCGATGGGCGGTGTGCTGGTGCTGATGCTGACCGATGACGCGGCCCGGCCGCAGCTTCTGTGGTCCGCCGGGGCGACCGGTGCGGTGCTGCTCGTCGCGGGCGTACGCGCGCTCCGGGAGCGCCGCGCGCGCCGTTGAGACCCCTGCCCCAGAGTTCACCCCACGTCACAATCGACGACGAAATGAACACATACAGTCGCGATCACGTCTGAATACCGAACATTCACTGCACGACTGTTGCCCTGAGCGGACACCGGCGCTCAAACTGAGCCCGCTTTGCCGAGGACCCCGGATTCAGCCGTCGGCAGGCCCTGCGCGACCTGCCCGCCCCGGTGGGGGTCCAGGGGGCTCGCCAGCACCGTCGCACCGGTCGCGGCCCGGGGAGAACGCAGTATCGCCTTGCTCCGCTCTCACCTACTGGGACAGGTACGACATGAATCGGACACCCTCGTCCGCCGCACCCGCGCGCGAGCACGGCGACGCGGTCCAGGGCGCCGGCCCCGGCAGCGATTCCACGCTGTCCAACGGCCTCAAGCAGCGCCACCTCTCGATGATCGCCCTGGGCGGGGTGATCGGCGCGGGACTGTTCGTCGGCTCCCGCGCCGGCATCGCGGCGGCCGGACCGTCGATCGTGCTCGCCTACGCCGTCTCCGGCGCGCTGGTCATGCTGATCATGCGGATGCTCGGCGAGATGGCCGCGGCGAACCCGGCCTCCGGCTCCTTCTCCGTGCACGCCGAGCGCTCCATAGGCTCCTGGGCCGGGTTCACGGCGGGCTGGATGTTCACCGCGCTGCTGTGTGTGGCGGTGGCCGCCGAGGCACTCGGCGCCGCGGACGTGATGGTGCAGTGGTTCCCGGACAGCCAGCCCTGGATGTGGGTCCTGCTGTTCATGGTGATCTTCACCGGCACGAACCTGACCGCGGTCTCCAACTTCGGTGAGTTCGAGTTCTGGTTCGCCGCCCTGAAGGTCGCGGCGATCGGCATCTTCCTGGTCCTGGGCGTGCTCGCCATCTTCGGCGTGCTCCCCGGCACCCACGCCCCGGGCACCTCGCACCTCACCGGTGACGGCGGCTTCCTCCCCAAGGGCGTCGACGGCCTGATGGTCGGCCTGCTGGCCTCGGTGTTCGCCTACGGCGGCCTGGAGACGGTGACCATCGCGGCCGCCGAGTCCAAGGACCCGGTGCGCGGTGTGGCCCGCGCGGTGCGCACCGCGATGTGGCGCATCGCCCTCTTCTACGTCGGCTCGATGGCGGTCATCGTCACCGTCATCCCCTGGAGCGCCCCCTCCATCGCCAAGAGCGGCCCGTACGTGGCGGTCCTGGACTACCTGAAGATCCCGGCGGCCGGCCAGATCATGAACGTGGTCATCCTCGTCGCGCTGCTCTCCGCGGTGAACGCCAACCTCTACGGCTCCTCGCGGATGGCGTACTCCCTCATCTCCCGCGGCCAGGGCCCGGCCTTCCTCGGCAAGGTCAGCAGCGGCGTCCCCCGCCGTGCCGTCCTGACGTGCTCCGCCTTCGGCTTCCTCGCGGTCCTCTTCAGCTTCTGGTGGCCCACCACGGTCTTCCAGTGGCTGCTGAACATGGTCGGCGCGGCCGTCCTGGTGGTGTGGGGCTTCATCGCCACCGCCCAGCTGCGGATGCGCCGGACGCTGGAGCGCGAGGCGCCCGAGAAGCTCGTGGTGAAGATGTGGGCCTTCCCGGTCCTGACCTGGGTGGCACTGGCGGGCATCATCGCCGTGCTGCTGCTGATGCTGCGCGATGAGAACCAGCGGATCCAGCTGCTGTTCACCGGCGGCTTCGGGTTGGTGCTGGCCGTCATCGGACTCGTCCGGCAGCGGTCGCTGGGCAGGGGCACGGGCCCGGCCGGGCAGTAGCCCTCCTCCACTCCCCCGAGGCGGGGCGGAACCTCCTACCGAGGTCCCGCCCCGCCTCCGTCTTTGGGACCAGGCCGGTGTCCGGAACCGGCCGATGATCACTCCTGCTGGTAGCGTGCTCTTGCACATCGATTGCAATAAGAAGTCGTAAGCAGTTGGAGAGGCTCGGCATGGCCACCTACACACTTCCTGAACTTCCGTACGACTACTCGGCGCTGGCCCCGGTCATCAGCCCCGAGATCATCGAGCTGCACCACGACAAGCACCACGCGGCATATGTGAAGGGTGCGAACGACACCCTGGAGCAGCTCGCCGAGGCCCGCGACAAGGAAGCGTGGGGCAACATCAACGGCCTGGAGAAGAACCTCGCGTTCCACCTCTCCGGCCACATCCTGCACAGCATCTACTGGCACAACATGACCGGTGACGGCGGCGGCGAGCCGCACGAGAAGGACGGCGTGGGCGAGCTGGCCGACGCCATCGCCGAGAGCTTCGGCTCGTACGCCGGCTTCAAGGCCCAGCTGACCAAGGCCGCGGCCACCACCCAGGGCTCCGGCTGGGGCGTCCTGGCCTACGAGCCGGTCAGCGGCCGCCTCATCGTCGAGCAGGTCTACGACCACCAGGGCAACGTCGGGCAGGGCTCGGTCCCGATCCTGGTCTTCGACGCCTGGGAGCACGCCTTCTACCTGCAGTACAAGAACCAGAAGGTGGACTTCATCGAGGCCATGTGGCAGGTCGTGAACTGGCAGGACGTCGCCAAGCGGTACGCGTCCGCCAAGGAGCGCGCGCACAGCCTGCTGCTGGCCCCGTAACGGCCCGGCCGCGGCCCAGTCGTCCTGCCTCGTGATCGTCTTCTCACCCTTCACCCGGCAGGCGGAATGACGGAGCGCCCCCGTACGTCCGATACGTACGGGGGCGCTCCCATGGGTGCCGCGGCGCGGGCGTCAGTCGAAGATCGGCCCCTGGGTCCGGGTCCGCTTGATCTCGTAGAAGCCGGGGATGGACGCGACCATCAGCGTGCCGTCCCACAGCCTGGCGGCCTCCTCGCCCTTGGGGGCCGGGGTGACGACCGGGCCGAAGAAGGCGATCTGCCCACCCGTCGCCCGGCCACCACCCCCGTTGGAGCTCGCTGCGCTCGCGCCCTGGGAATCCGGTCCGGGGACGGCGATCACGGGGGTGCCGACCTCCTGGCCGACCAGGTCGATGCCTTCCTTGTGGGAGGCGCGCAACTGGACGTCGTAGGTGTCCTTCTCGGCGTAGGCGATCAGGTCGGCGGGCAGGCCCGCGTCCTCCAGGGCGGCGGCGATGCTCTCCGGGGTCACCCCGAGGCCCTCGTTGTGGAAGCGGGTGCCCAGCGCCGTGTAGAGCCTGCCCACGGCCTCGTCGCCGTGCAGCTGCTGTGCGGCGATCACCACACGGACCGGACCCCACGCCTTGCCGCCGGGGCGCATGTTCTCGGCGTACTCCTCGGGCAGCTCGTCGAGCCTGTCCTCGTTCAGCACCGCCAGGCTCATCACGTGCCAGCGCACCTCGACCGGGCGGACCTTCTCCACCTCCAGCATCCAGCGCGAGGTCATCCACGCCCAGGGGCACAGCGGGTCGAACCAGAAGTCTGCCGGGGTCTTCGCGGTGTCGGACACGGGGTCTCCTTATGAGAGCTGTGCTGCGTCGGTCAACGGTGCTGTTCCGTGGAAGGTTCAACCGACGGGGGGCGTGCCATGATTCCCGTTGTTCGATATTCGATACGAGGACGAGGGAGTCACGTCGTGCCAGGTGAGAATCTGTCCCGGGACGAGGCACGTGAGCGGGGCCGGCTGCTGAGCGTCGACGCCTACGACGTGCAGCTGGACGTCCGCTCAGCGGTCGCGTCCGGCGCGGACGCGGAGACCTTCCGCTCCCGGACGACGCTGCGCTTCTCCTGTGCCGAGCCCGGCGCCTCGACCTTCGCCGACCTGCTGGCGCCGTCGGTCACCTCCGTCACCCTCAACGGCCACGAGCTGGACCCCGCGGCGGTCTTCGACGGCACCCGGATCACGCTGGACGGGCTGGCCGCCGAGAACACCCTCGTCGTCGACGCCCGGTGCGCCTACAGCCGGACCGGTGAGGGCCTGCACCGCTTCGTGGACCCCGAGGACGGCGAGGTCTACCTCTACACCCAGTACGAGCCGGCCGACTCCCGCCGGGTCTTCGCGAACTTCGAACAGCCCGACCTGAAGGCCCCGTTCACCTTCGAGGTCACCGCGCCCGAGGGCTGGCGGGTGCTCAGCAACGGCGCGCAGGAGGGCGAGGCCGAGGGCGGGCGGCACCGCTTCGCCACGACGCAGCCGATCTCGACGTACATCACGGCCGTGGTCGCCGGCCCGTACCACTACGTCTCCGACAGCTACCGGCGCACCTTCGAGGACGGCACCGAGCTGGAGATCCCGCTGGGCGCGCTCTGCCGCAAGGGCCTGGCCAGGCACTTCGACGCCGACGACATCTTCACCGTCACCAAGCAGGGCCTGGACTTCTTCCACGACCACTTCGACTTCCCCTACCCGTTCGGGAAGTACGACCAGGCCTTCGTCCCGGAGTACAACCTCGGGGCCATGGAGAACCCGGGCTGTGTCACCTTCCGCGAGGAGTTCATCTTCCGCGGCAAGGTGACCGAGGCGTCCTACGAGAACCGGGCCAACGTCATCCTGCACGAGATGGCGCACATGTGGTTCGGCGACCTGGTCACCATGCAGTGGTGGGACGACCTGTGGCTCAAGGAGTCCTACGCGGACTTCATGGGCGCCTTCGCGCTGGTGGGGGCGACGCGCTTCACCGACGGCTGGATCACCTTCGCCAACCGCCGCAAGTCGTGGGCCTACCGCGCCGACCAGCTGCCCTCCACCCACCCGGTCACCGCCGACATCCGGGACCTGGAGGACGCCAAGCTCAACTTCGACGGCATCACCTACGCCAAGGGCGCGGCCGTCCTCAAGCAACTGGTCGCGTATGTCGGGCAGGACGCCTTCCTGGAGGGCGCCCGGCGCTACTTCAAGCGGCACGCCTACGGCAACACCCGGCTGAAGGACCTGCTGGCGGTGCTGGAGGAGACCTCCGGCCGGGACCTGGCGGCCTGGTCGCGGGCCTGGCTGGAGACCGCGGGCGTCAACTCCCTGACCCCGCAGGTCACGTACGACGCCCAGGACCGGATCACCGAGCTGAGCATCCTCCAGGAGGCGGCCCCCTCGTATCCGCAGCTGCGGCCGCACCGGGTCGCGGTCGGCCTCTACCGGCGGCAGACCGTGTTCTCGGAGGGCGGGGACCCGGCGCTGGTGCGCTACGCCCGCGCCGAGGTGGACGTCTCCGGTCCGCGGACGGCCGTGCCCGAGCTGGCCGGCCTCGAACGGCCCGAGCTGGTGCTGGTCAACGACGAGGACCTGACGTACGCCAAGGTCCGTTTCGACGAGGGGTCGCTGGCCACCCTGCGGGCCCGGCTCGGCGAGCTGACCGACCCGATGGCACGGGCGGTGTGCTGGGCGGCACTGTGGGGCATGACCCGCGACGGGCTGATGCCGGCCCGCGACTACCTCGACCTGGTGCGGCGGTTCGCCGGCCGGGAGACCGACATCGGTGTGCTGCAGTCGCTGCACGCACAGGCGCAGACGGCGCTGGAGCAGTACTCCGCACCGGACCGCCGGGAGCAGGCCGCCCGGGAGCTGGCCGAGGGCGCGCTGCGCGAGCTGCGGCTGGCCGACCCCGGCAGCGGCCATCAGCTCGCCTGGGCGCGGCACTTCATCGCCCTCGCCGGCACCCCCGCCGATCTCCAGCTGCTGACGGGCCTGCTGGACGGTACGGCGAAGATCGACGGCCTGGACGTGGACCAGGAGCTGCGCTGGACGGTCCTGGAGCCGCTGGCCGCGCACGGCATCGCGGACGAGAGCGTGATCGCCGCCGAGCTGGCCCGCGACAACACCGCCTCCGGCAGGCGCCACCAGGTGCGCTGCCTGGCCGCCCGGCCCTCGGCCGAGGTCAAGGAGCAGGCGTGGGCCCGGGTCGTGGAGTCGGATGTGCTCTCCAACGCCCTGGTGGAGGCGACGATCGCCGGGTTCGCGCAGTTCGGGCAGCGGGAGCTGCTGGCCCCGTACCTGCCGCGCTACTTCGCGGCGATCGAGCGGGTGTGGCGGGAGCGCTCCATCGAGATCGGGATGGAGGTCGTGCGCGGGCTGTTCCCGGCCTGGCTGGTGGAGCAGGCCACGCTGGACGCCGCGGACGGCTGGCTGGACGGGCAGGCGCAGGCGGCGCCCGCACTGCGCCGGCTGGTCCTGGAGAAGCGGGACGATCTGGCGCGGGCACGGCGTGCACAGGCTTGTGACGAGGCGGCCGGGCCGAGGCCGTAACCCCCGGGACGACCAGCTCCTTTCGGCAGTCGAACGCCCGTACTTTAGTACAGGGTTGTCCGGTTTGTGGTACGGGCGTGTAACAGCGGTTAGGGGGTGGAGCGGGCGCGGGAATCGAGGTGTCATGAACCACGACACCCCGCTCTCCCCCCTCCCCCTCCGCCACCTCTCCGAGGCGCAGTGCCGGGTGATGACCACCCGGCAGCTGCGCGAGCACGGCATCCCGGCGGCCGAGACCACCGAACGCTGCCGCGCCGGCGGTCCCTGGCAACAACTGCTCCCCGGCATCTATCTGCTGCATGCGGGGCCTCCCACCAGTGAGGAACGGCTGCATGCGGCCCTGCTGTACGCCAGCCACCGGGGCCCCGCGGTGCCCCAGCAGGGCTCCGAGTCCGCGGACGCCCCCGAGGCGATGATCACGGGCCTGGCGGCGCTCGCCCTGCACGGCTTCACCGAGGCGCCCCCGCTGCTCGCCCTGGACCGCATCGAGGTGCTGGTGGCCCGTACCCGCCGGCTGCGCTCGACCGGTTTCGCGCGCATCGTGCGGACCGTGGAGCTGCCCGTGGCGCAGGAGATCACCGGGGTGCCGGCCGCGCCGGTGCCGCGCGCGGTGGCGGACGCGGTCGGCGCGCTCACCGACGCCGCGACGGTGCGCCGGCTGCTGACCGAGGCGGTGCGCGGCGGCCACTGCGAGGCGACCTCGGTGGTGCGGGAGCTGAGCCGGGCCCGGCTGCTGACCCGGCCGCACGTGGTCGACGCGGTGGACACCCTGCTGGCCGAGGGCCGGGCGCTGGCCGAGCAGCGGCTCTATGCGATGGTGCGCGCCCACGGGCTGCCCGACCCGCTGTGGAACGTCGAGCTGCGGCTGCCGGGCGGGCCGCACCTGGGCGGCGTGGACGCCTTCTGGCCGGAGCACGCGGTGGCCCTGGAGATCGACACCCGGGCACCGCGCCCCGAGGAGGACCCGCTGCAGTCGCCATTCTTCCACAAGCGCGAGCATCTGGAGCGGCTGGGCATCACCGTCGTCCGCTGCCTGCCGCGCACCCTGCGCACGGCCCCCGAACAGCAGGCCGCGGTGATCCGTACGGCCCTGATGGCGGCCGGGGACCGGGAGCCGAGCGCGTATGTGGTGGTGCTGCCGCGCTAGGGCGGGCGCCGCCCCGAGGCCGTCAGCGCCGCTTGAGCAGCAGCTCGACGTTGCGGTCCCGGGCCGTGCCCGCCAGGTCCGTACGGGCCTCGGGGGCGTTGAAGGACAGCTCGCGGTAGAGGGCCGCCAGACCGGTCTGCGAGAGGTCGGTGAAGTCCGTGCGGTGCGGAGCGGCCGACTCGACCAGGGTGGTGAACAGCGACAGCGTGCCGTCGTGGTTGTCCACCAGCTCGATGACCCGGGCCAGCTGCGGGAAGTCGATGTGCGAGGCGGTGGAGATCTCCCAGAAGCCGCCGTGCGCGAGGATCTCGTTCTTGTGGCTGTGGCCGTTGATCCAGCCGACGACACTGGGGTGGGCGGCCAGCACCTCCACCAGCTCGGCGCCGCTGTGCCGCCGCTCGTGCGGGCGGGCCGGGTCGGGCCGGGTGTTGTTCATCGACTTGCTGGTGTGGTGGCTGAAGACCAGCACATGCGCCTTCTCCCCCTTCTCGTTCTCCTTCAGCGTCCGCTCCAGCCAGCGCAGCTGGGCGTCGCCGACCGAGCCGGTGTAGTGGCCGCCGGGGTCGGTGGTGTCCAGGCTGATCCCCAGGACGTCGTCGGAGACCCGGAAGGTGTAGTAGAGGCGGTTCCCGTCGAGATGGGCGGAGGTGTAGCCGTGGCCGTGCGGACCGGGACCCGTGTGCGCCGGATCGAGGTGGGCGCGCAGATACTCGGCCCGGGTGAAGGGGGCGCGCCGCTCGTCCGGGGTGACCCTCCTGGCCTGCTTGGCGTGGGCCTTCAGCAGCCGCTTGAAGTCGGCTCCCTGGGGGTCGAGGCCGTCCTTGACCGCCTTCCAGACCTTTGCGGCCTCGGCGGCGGGCAGACTCTCCAGCTTGTGGCCGCCGGTGGCGGTCTCGGTCCAGAAGGGGTCGCCGGGGGCGTAGCACCCGCCGGGCAGCGAGTCGTGGTTGCCGACCGTGGAGTACCAGGGCAGCCGCAGACCCGGGCTGTGGACGGTGCGGATCGCGGCCTCCAGGAACCCGTCCAGGTGCGGGAAGCCCCGCTGCTTGTCGGCGTCGCGCAGCGCGCGCTCCGGCTGCCAGTACAGCTTCAGCCCGCTGTCCTGGACGCCTTCGTAGCGGCGCGGGTCGCCGGAATTCGGGGTGATCCGGCCGCCGCTCATCGCGGTCAGGAACCACTCCAGCTCCAGCTTGGAGTTGTTGTCGGTGTTGTCGCCGGTGGTCATCACGAAGGAGAGCGGGGCGCCGGTGGCGGGTCCGCCGGGCAGCGCGTTGACCCGCTCGATCAGCGAGACCACGCCGGCCACCGACAGCGCCTCCTGCGGCCGCCAGGCGCTGGCGGTCTCGGCGCGCAGGTACTCGTAGCGCAGCGGGCTCTGCACATCGACCAGGTGCAGGTCGGTGAACTGCACGAACGACGCCAGCGCGGTGCGCCGCCCCGCGCGCCCGCCGTGTGCCGCGGCGAGGTCGGCGCGGACGACCCGGTTCCAGGCGGGGCCGTCGGCGAGCCGGCGGTAGCCTCCGCTGCCGCGCGGGGCGGACACCCCGGCGAGGGTGGTGCCCCGGGTGTACGGGGTGCGCGGGACGGCCGGGGCGTCGACCGGGACGGGCGCGGCCGGGGCCGGGCCGGAGGTGACGGTGGCGGCCTGGGCCTGCCGGTCCGGGCCGACGCCGAAGGCGAGCCCGAGCCCCGTGGCGGCGCCCACCGCTCCGGTGGCGGTCAGGAACGTGCGGCGGTCGAAGGTGGCGGCGGACCGTATACGGGACATACGCGGGCTCCCCGGGTGCGAACGCGAAGGCGGCCGGGCAGCACAACTGCCCTGTCACCTGGGATGGTTGGCATCGGGGATGACCTGTGCGTGAACGCCACGGCAACGCGGAGAACCCATCACCGCACAGGGATCTGCCGGTCACCCGCCGGCCATGGAGCCCTGCCCGGAGGTGCGGCCGGCGGTCACCGGCTGTTCACTCCCCGGGGTACCCGGACGCTCCGTCCCGGGCCCGGACACTCCACCCCCAGGCCGGTAGCCACGCACCGCGAGGGCACCGGCACGCTCCGTCGCCGCACCTGTCCTGACCCGCCACGGAATGGAACGGATTGGACAAGGCGACGGGTATCACACACATGATGGAGGCACTACTGAGCAGGTGTTCCGAGCAGACACCCATGTCAGGCCAGAAAGAAGGAGTCCCATGAGGATCGGAATCGTCGGAGCCACCGGACAGGTCGGCGGCGTGGTGCGGGGCATCCTCGCCGAGCGGAACTTCCCGGTCGAGCAGCTGCGGCTGTTCGCTTCGGCCCGGTCCGCCGGACGCACGCTGCCCTGGCAGGACACCGAGATCACGGTCGAGGACGCGGCCACCGCCGACTACTCGGCGCTGGACATCGTGATCTTCTCGGCGGGCGGCGCCACGTCCAAGGCGCTGGCGGAGAAGGTCGCCGCCGCCGGCCCGGTCGTGATCGACAACTCCTCGGCCTGGCGCCGTGACCCCCAGGTCCCGCTGGTCGTCTCCGAGGTCAACCCGTCGGCGATCACCGACCGGCCCAAGGGCATCATCGCCAACCCGAACTGCACGACCATGGCCGCGATGCCCGTGCTGCGCCCGCTGCACGAGGAGGCCGGTCTGGTCTCGGTGGTCGTCGCCACCTACCAGGCGGTGTCCGGCAGCGGTCTGGCCGGTGTGGCGGAGCTGGACGGCCAGGTCCGCAAGGCCGTCGAGCAGGACGCCACCAAGCTCACGCACGACGGTGCGGCCGTGGAGTTCCCCGAGCCGGACAACTACGTCCGCCCGATCGCCTTCAATGTGCTGCCGATGGCCGGCTCGATCGTCGACGACGGTCTGAACGAGACCGACGAGGAGCAGAAGCTCCGCCACGAGAGCCGCAAGATCCTGGAGATCCCGGACCTGAAGGTGTCCGGCACCTGCGTCCGCGTCCCGGTCTTCACCGGCCACTCGCTGCAGGTCAACGCCCGCTTCGCGCGTCCGATCAGCCCGGCCCGCGCCCAGGAGCTGCTGGCCGGCGCCCCCGGCGTCACCCTCTCGGACGTCCCCACCCCGCTCCAGGCCGCCGGCCAGGACGCGTCCTTCGTGGGCCGCATCCGCGAGGACGAGACCGCCGAGAACGGCCTGGCGCTGTTCGTCTCCAACGACAACCTCCGCAAGGGCGCGGCGCTGAACGCCGTCCAGATCGCGGAGCTGGTCGCGGCGGAGCTGCGCGGCTGACCGCACCGCGCGCACGCAACAGCGGCGGGTGCCCGTACGGAGTCTCCGTACGGGCACCCGCCGTTTCCTTTGCCGCTTCGGGCTAGCGTTCCGGCCGGACCTCGAACTGGAAGCATCCGTACTCCACGGCCCGTACGTGCACCAGCGCGGTCCGCGGATCCGCGAACGCCTCCCCGAGGGCGGCGTCGAACGCGGCCTCGACGTCCTCGGGAACCTCCAGGTACCGGCCGCCGATGATCTGCCCCTGGGCGTTGTAGCGGCGCAGTACGCGCAGCGCACCGGCCCGCAGGTCCGGATACCGGCCGGCCGCGCCGTCCGGCCCGCCGCACGCCCCGGCGTGGACGAACACCGGCCCCTGCTCGTCGTAGGCGCCCGGCTCCGCCCCGGTCCCGGCCGCCCAGCGGCGCAGCGGCGCGTACGAGACCAGCGCCACCCGCTCGCCGGCCCGGGCGTCGCGCAGGCAGCAGCGCAGCAGCGCCCCGACGCAGTCCTGCGGCACCCCGTCCGCACGGGCGGTGAACGGCTCGGTGGGCCGTCCGGCGTCGTCGGTGACCCGCAGCTCCTCGAGGGCGGTCTCCGGGATGGCGCGAGCGGTGTGGCCGGTCGTGGGCGGGCGGGTCCGGTCTGCGGTGTGGGTGGTCATGACTCCAGCGTCGGCGCCGCGGCCGCGCCGCGCTGGCGGGAACCGGACGCCGCGTTCCCGGTCGCGGTCCGGCGGGCGCGGGCCGGACGCCGCCCGATCCCCGGCTGCCCACGATCAAGGGGCCCGTGCCGTGGAAGGATGACGGAAACGCCGCATACGAGGCCGCTTACGAGGAGATGACCTGGTGCCTGGCACGAATCTGACCCGCGACGAGGCGCAGCAGCGGGCGCGCCTGCTGACCGTGGATGCGTATGAGATCGAGCTCGACCTCTCCGGCGCGCAGGAAGGGGGAACCCCGGGCGACGGCGAGAACGGGGGCGGCACGTACCGGTCGGTGACGACGGTGCGGTTCGACGTCGCCGAGGCGGGCGCGGACTCCTTCATCGACCTGGTCGCGCCGGCCGTGCACGAGGTGCGGCTCAACGGCGAGGCGCTGGATCCGGGCGAGGTGTTCAAGGACTCGCGGATCGCGCTGCCGGGGCTGCGGGCCGGCCGCAACGAGCTGACGGTGGTGGCGGACTGCGCCTACACCAACACCGGTGAGGGACTGCACCGTTTTGTCGACCCGGTGGACCAACAGGCCTACCTTTACACGCAGTTCGAGGTGCCGGATGCGCGGCGGGTGTACGCCTCCTTCGAGCAGCCGGACCTGAAGGCGACGTTCCAGTTCACCGTGAAGGCCCCGGAGGGCTGGACCGTGATCTCCAATTCGCCGACGCCCGAGCCGAGCG
The DNA here is from genome assembly GCF_009811555.1 of Streptomyces caniferus. GTDB lineage: Bacteria > Actinomycetota > Actinomycetes > Streptomycetales > Streptomycetaceae > Streptomyces > Streptomyces caniferus. The sequence goes on from NZ_BLIN01000005.1 coordinate 3,030,871, forward strand.
ACAACGTCTGGCGTTTCGCGCCGACGCCGCGCATCTCGACCTACATCACGGCGCTGATCGCCGGTCCTTACCACAGCGTGCACAGCTCGTACGAGAAGGACGGGCGGACGGTGCCGCTGGGCATCTACTGCCGGCCGTCGCTGGCCGAGCACCTCGACGCCGAGGAGATCTTCGCGGTCACCCGGCAGGGCTTCGAGTGGTTCCAGGAGAAGTTCGACTACGCCTACCCGTTCGAGAAGTACGACCAGCTCTTCGTGCCGGAGTTCAACGCCGGCGCGATGGAGAACGCGGGCGCGGTGACCATCCGCGACCAGTACGTCTTCCGGTCGAAGGTGACGGACGCGGCGTACGAGGTGCGTGCGGAGACCATCCTGCACGAGCTGGCGCACATGTGGTTCGGCGACCTGGTCACCATGGAGTGGTGGAACGACCTGTGGCTGAACGAGTCGTTCGCCACCTACACCTCGATCGCCTGCCAGGCGTACGCCCCGGGCTCGAAGTGGCCGCACTCCTGGACGACGTTCGCCAACTCCATGAAGACCTGGGCCTACCGGCAGGACCAGCTGCCGTCCACCCACCCGATCATGGCCGAGATCAACGACCTCGACGACGTCCTGGTCAACTTCGACGGCATCACCTACGCCAAGGGCGCCAGCGTCCTCAAGCAGCTGGTCGCCTACGTCGGCATGGACGAGTTCTTCCAGGGCGTCCAGGCCTACTTCAAGGCGCACGCGTACGGGAACACCCGGCTGTCGGACCTGCTCGGCGCGCTGGAGGAGACCAGCGGGCGGGACCTGAAGACCTGGTCGAAGAAGTGGCTGGAGACGGCGGGGATCAACATCCTGCGGCCGGAGATCGAGGTGGACGCCGACGGTGTCATCACCTCCTTCGCGGTCCGGCAGGAGGCCCCGGCGCTGCCGGCCGGCGCCAAGGGCGAGCCCGTGCTGCGGCCGCACCGGATCGCGATCGGCGCCTATGACCTCCAGGGCGGCAAGCTGGTCCGCACCGAGCGGATCGAGCTGGACGTGGACGGCGAACTGACCGCCGTGCCGCAGCTGGTGGGCACGGCGCGGCCGGCCGTCATCCTCCTCAACGAGGACGATCTGTCGTACGCCAAGGTCCGGCTGGACGAGGAGTCGCTGAAGACGGTCACCGAGCACCTCGGCGACTTCACCGAGTCGCTGCCGCGCGCCCTGTCGTGGGCGTCGGCCTGGGACATGACCCGGGACGGCGAACTGGCCACCCGCGACTACCTGGCGCTGGTGCTGTCCGGCATCGGCAAGGAGTCGGACATCGGTGTCGTCCAGTCGCTGCACCGCCAGGTGAAGCTGGCGCTGGACCTGTACGCGGCGCCGGACTGGCGCGAGACGGGGCTCGCGACCTGGACGGCGGCGGCCCTGGAGCAGCTGCGCGCTGCCGAGCCGGGCAGCGACCACCAGCTGGCGTGGGCGCGCGCGTTCGCCGCCTCGGCCCGTACGGACGACCAGCTGAAGCTGCTGCAGGGTCTGCTGGACGGTACGGAGGAGATCTCCGGGCTCGCCGTGGACACCGAGCTGCGCTGGTCGCTGCTGCACCGGCTGGCCGCCACCGGCCGGGCGGACGAGAAGGCCATCGCGGCGGAGCTGGACCGGGACAAGACCTCGGCGGGCGAGCGGTACGCCGCGACCTGCCGCGCCGCGCGTCCGGCGGCCGAGGCGAAGGCCGAGGCCTGGGCCTCGGTGGTGGAGTCGGACCGGCTCCCCAACTCCCTGCAGGAGTCCGTCATCGGCGGCTTCGTGCAGACCGACCAGCGCGAGCTGCTGGCGTCGTACACCGCGAAGTACTTCGACGCGGTGAAGGACATCTGGAACTCCCGCAGCCATGAGATGGCGCAGCAGATCGCGGTGGGCCTCTACCCGGCGCTGCAGGTATCGCAGGAGACGCTGGACGCCACGGACGCCTGGCTGGCGTCGGCCGAGCCGAGCGCGGCGCTGCGCCGGCTGATGACCGAGTCGCGCGCGGGTATCGAGCGGGCGCTGAAGGCGCAGGCGGCGGACGCGGCGGCCTGACGGCCCCCTGGGGCCGGGTCCGCTCTCGCGGATCCCGCCGGTCCCCCGGCACCTCCGGGGGTTGCGGCCGGCCGTGGCGGCAAGATCCCCTTCGGCCGCCGCGGCCGGTGCATGCGCCCGGCGGACGGGGTCCGAGGCGTCCGTCCGCCGGGCGCGCCCGTCCGCCGGGCCCCGCCCCCTCCCGCGGGGCCCGGTGGAAGAGGGGTTCGGCTCAGCCGCTCAGTGCGTCGAAACGGCCGCCGAGGGCGGCGCGGCCCGCCGCGGTGAGGCCGCCGTGGAGGCGCAGCCGTGCGAGGCCGCCGTCGGGGAAGACGTCCAGCCGTACGTGCGTGGCCGTCACGGCCTTCGGCAGCCGGAAGCGGTGCGGGGTGTCGGGCTGGAGCTTCGTCTTCGGCAGGATCTCGAACCAGGAGGCCTCGTCGGACGGGTCGCCGTCGCAGCCGGACAGGGCGGCCCAGCCCGCGGAGTTGCCCTTGAGGTACGCCGTGTCGATCTCCACGGCGCGGATCTCGCCCTGCGCGGCGAGACGGAAGCGCACCCAGTCGTTCGTGCCCTTGACCCGGCGGCGGCGGTTCTCCCAGCCGTCGTCCATCTTGCGGGACAGGTCGGGCCGGATGATCTGGGTGGGCGAGGAGTAGAAGCGGTCGGAGGCGTCCTCGACGGTGCCGCCGTGCAGCACGGACGCCAGGTCGAGGGTGCCGAGCACATCGAGCCACTCCGGGTCCGGCACGACCTCGCCGTGGACCCGGAGGCGGGCTATGCCGCCGTCGGGGTGCTGCTTGAGCCGCAGGTGGGTGAAGCGGCGCTCCACGGTGACCTCGAAGCCGTTGGCGGCGTGGCCGCGGACGGGGGTGCGCCCGACCAGCTCCTCCCACTTCACCTCGTCGGCGAGCAGGTCCTCGGGGCCGGGGTTGCCGGGGAGCGCGGTGGCCTCGACGGTGACCTGCTGGGGGTAGTTGCCGCGGAAGTGGGCGGTGTCGACGATGACGCCGCGGATCACGCCGGGGGCGGCGAGCCGGATCAGCGCCCAGTCGTGGTCGTCGTCGGTGGGGAAGGGGTGGTCGCCGTCGGTGCCGCGGCGGCGGCGGGTCTCCCAGCCGTCCATGATCTTGCCCTTGTGGCCGAAGTGCTCGGGGTCGAAGACCGCCGGAGCCGGCTTCAGCAGGTTCTCGCGCTCGGCGAAGAACTCGTCGTTCGCGGCGATCACGCCGGCGCCGAGGCGGCGGTCGGCGAGGTCGACGAGCGAGGTGAAGGCGAACTCCCCGCCGCGGTAGTCGGCGTAGGGGTCGCCGCCGCCGTACGGGTTCGCGTCGTTGGCGTGCGGATCAGTGGTGTGGGCGGCCGGGTCGGCGGTCATCGTGGCCTTTCGACGAGGTGAGAGGTGCGGACCGCTCCACGGTCGCAGCGGGCCACCCCTCAGGTCCATCGAAAGTTTTTGAGGAATACGTTCAGCTGGACTGAACGGTTGGCTCTCCCGGCGTCTGCTCGGCGGCCGCCTGCCGCAGCGCGGCCAGTACCCGGGCGAGCCCCGGCGCCCCCTCGGAGCCGCGCCGGGCGGCGGCGACCACATGGCGGCGCGGCTGGTCGGCGTGCAGGACCCGCACCGCCACTCCCCCGCCGCCGCGCGGACCCTGCGCGCCGTGTTCCTCCGCACCGCGCCCGGCGGCGCCGAGACCGCCCGCCATCGCCATCCGGGGCACCAGCGCCACGCCCATCCCCGCCGCGACCATCGCCCAGATCGCGCTCCAGTCGGCGGCGGCGTGGGCCTGCTCGGGCACGAAGCCGGCGCTCTCGCAGGCGGTGGTGGTGATCTGCGACCAGGGTCCGCTGCTGCCGAAGATCCAGGGCTCGCCCGCCAGGTCGGCCAGCCGCAGCCCCGGCTCGCCGGCCAGCGGATGACCGGCCGGCAGCGCCACGTCCAGCGGGTCGGCGAGCAGCGAGACCCGGCTGAACTTGGGGTCGCGCGGGGTGGGCGCGTGCGCGGCCAGCGACAGCGCCAGATCGACGCTGCCCTCGGCCAGCAGCTCGTAGGCGGCCTCCGCCTCCGCCTCCCGTACGACGACCGACAGGCCCGGGTGGCTGCGGCGCAGCTCCAAGGCGGCCGGGACCACCAGGGCGGGGATGGCCGTGGAGAAGGCGCCGACCCGTACCCGGCCGGCCTCGCCCTGGAGGTAGCCGAGCAGGTCCGCGTCCGCGCGCTCCAGCTGGGCGAAGACCGCCTCGGCGTGCCGCAGCACCAGCTGTGCGGCGTCGGTCAGCCGTACCCGCCGGCCGTGCGCCTCCAGCAGCGTGACGCCGAGCGACCTGGCCAGCCCGGTCAGCTGCTGGGAGACCGCCGAGGGCGTCATGTGCAGCGCCTCGGCGGTCGCGGTGACCGTGCCCAGCTCGTGGAGGGTGCGCAGGATACGCAGCTTCTTGAGATCCCAGTCGGCCATGCGGGCAGCGTACGCACCCGCCGGCACGGCCACCGTGAGCGGACGGTGGCCGCGGGGCGGGCCGGATCGACCGGGTCAGGCGCGGCGGTTGGCCTCGCGCCGGGCGAGGATGGCGGCCTGGCGCTCGTCGAACTTCCGCGCCTGGCCGTCCAGGCCGTCCATGAACAGCCCCAGCTCCTCCTGCGCGGCGAGCCCGGCCGGGCCCAGCCCGCCGATCTCCAGCACCTTCAGGTAGCGCAGCACCGGCTGCAGCACATCGTCGTGGTGGATCCGCATGTTGTAGATCCCGCCTATGGCCATCCGGGCGGCGGACCGCTCGAAGCCGGGCATGCCGTGGCCGGGCATCCGGAAGCCGGTGACGACATCGCGCACCGCGCACATGGTCTGGTCGGGGGCCATCTCGAAGGCCGCACCGAGGAGGTTGCGGTAGAAGACCATGTGGAGGTTCTCGTCGGTGGCGATCCGGGCCAGCATCCGGTCGCAGACCGGGTCACCGGAGTGGTGGCCGGTGTTGCGGTGCGAGATGCGGGTGGCCAGCTCCTGGAAGGCGACGTACGCCACCGAGTGCAGCATGCTGTGCGAGTTGTCGGACTCGAAGCCCTCCGACATGTGGGCCATGCGGAACCGCTCCAGCTCGTCCGGGTCGACGGCCCGGCTGGTGAGCAGGTAGTCGCGCATCACGATGCCGTGGCGGCCCTCCTCGGCGGTCCAGCGGTGCACCCAGGTGCCCCAGGCGCCGTCGCGCCCGAAGAGGGTGGCGATCTCGTGGTGGTAGCTGGGGAGGTTGTCCTCGGTGAGGAGGTTGACCACGAGGGCGATCCGGCCGATGTCGCTGACCTTGGACTGCTCGGGGTCCCAGGCCTCGCCGTCCAGCGGCCCGGGGAAGTTGCGCCCGTCGCTCCACGGCACGTACTCGTGGGGCATCCAGTCCTTGGCGATCTTCAGATGGCGGTTGAGTTCCTTCTCGACGACCTCTTCGAGCGCGTAGAGCAGCTGGGCGTCGCTCCAGGCGGCCTGGCCGAGCTCTCCGTTATGGCGGGCGGGGGCGATGGTCACGGGGGAACTCCTGGGGACGATGACCTACGGGTCCGTAGGTATGACCTACGGACCCGTAGGTTACGTCATCGTAGGTTAGGACCGGTTAAACACCGGCCCCCGTTCAAACCAGCCGAAAAGCGCTCGATAGCCGCCTCGCAACGCCTTTTTCACCTGCGGAAATATCCGGGTACGACAAAGGGCGCCGCACGGTTCTTGTCACCGTCCGGCGCCCGGTCCGGGCATGACGAAGGGCGCCCCACGGTCGTGTGACCGTGGGGCGCCCTCGAGCGTCACTGGTGCCCGGCGTCAGCCCTCGGACTTGGCCTGCTTGCGGGTCTTGTCGCCCGCGACGACCAGCCCGGCGATGATCAGGAAGAGCACGATGGGTGCAGCGACATAGAGGCCGAGCGTCTCGATCACGCTCAGACCCGGACCCGGGTCGTCACCATCGTCGCGGGTGAGCGCAAACGCGGGGGACGACATCAGCAGCATCAGCGCGGTGCCGGCGGTGATGGTTCCGGCGCGCAGGACATTCTTATTGACCTTGTTGCTCACGAAGTCAACGTATCGGACGCCCCGGCGCCCCGCGCGCCCGGGGTGCCACAACCGGCGGCCCCGGCCGGGCCGGCACCGTCCAGCCGCCCACCGCCCGGCTGCGGTGCAGCGTCACCGGCGCGAGACGGCTCGGCCCGCGGGACTGCTCCACGCTGACGCGCACGGCGTCCGCGGTCACCGGTGCCGGGAGCGCCAGGATCCGGTGGGGGAGTCCGCCGGCCGGCACGGTCCAGGGGGCCTCGGCGCACAACGTCCGACGGGTGTCGTGCCGGACGGCAGGGCGTACCGGAAGGGCGCCTGCAGGAACCGGATTCCGGGCGGACGGCCGGAGCGGTGGGGCCCGACTACCGCGTGCCGTCGGACAATTCGCGCATCAGCGCATGCAGGCGGGGGGAGGCGGCCAGCTCTTCCAGGGTGCACGGACGGCCGTCGGGGCCGGCGATCGGCAGGCGCCAGTTCGGGTATTCATCCCATGTCCCCGGGAGATTCTGCGGGCGCCGGTCGCCCACCGCGTCGGGCAGCCAGACGCCCACCATCCGCGCCGGGGTCCGCAGCAGAAAGCGGTGCACGGCCCTGACGGCCGCTTCCTCGTCGCCCGCCCCTTCGGGCAGCAGACCGCGCCGCACCAGCTCCCGCAGCCACTCGGTGCGTTCGTACCGGGCGCGGGACCGCTCCCGCTCCGGCGGCCCGGCCAGCAGCCCGAGCCGTTCGCGCAGCGCCACGTCCTCGCCGGTCAAACGGGCCGCGGTGGGCGGCAGATCGTGGGTGGTGACCGTGGCCAGACACGCGCTGCGCCACTCCTCGGGCGCCAGGATGCGGGCCACGGGGACGGGGTCCGGGGCGGGCTTGAGGGCGGGTTCCGAGACGGACTTCCGGCCGGGCCCGGGCGCGCCCTCCCCTGCCTCGTCCGCGCCCTCCCGCGCTTCGTCCGCCTGCTCCCGCTCCCCGGCCGCGTCCTTCCGCCCGCCCCCCTGGTAATCCCGCTCGAACCACAGCACCGACGTCCCCAGGACGCCCCGTTCGGCGAGCGCGCCGCGGACGCCCGGCTCGACGGTGCCCAGATCCTCGCCGATCACCGCGGCGCCGGCCCGGTGCGCCTCCAGCGCGAGCACCGAGAGCATCGCCTCACCGTCGTAGCGGACATAGGCGCCCTCCGTCGGCGGCCGTCCCTCCGGGACCCACCACAGCCGGAACAGCCCCATCACATGGTCGATGCGCAACGCCCCGGCGTGCCGCAGCAGTCCGCGCAGGAGTTCCCGGTAGGGGGCGTACCCCGCGGCGGCCAGCGCGTCCGGACGCCAGGGCGGCAGCCCCCAGTCCTGGCCGCGGGCGTTGAAGGCGTCCGGCGGCGCCCCGATGGACATCCCGGCGGCGAAGGCGTCCTGCTGGGCCCAGGTGTCGGCGCCGGAGGGGTGGACGCCGACGGCGAGGTCGTGCACCAGCCCGACGCCCATCCCGGCCTCCCGCGCGCTCCGTTGCGCGGCGGCCAGCTGCTGGTCGGTGAGCCAGACCAGCCGGCAGTGGAAGTCGATCCGGTCCAGCAGCTGCGGCCGCAGCCGGGCCGTGTCCGGGGAGCGCGGATCGCGCAGCCCGGCGGGCCAGGCGCGCCAGTCCGGGCCGTGCCGTTCGGCGATCGCGCACCAGGTGGCGTGGTCCTCCAGGGCCTCACCCTGCTCGGCGAGGAAGTCGCAGTACGCGGCCCGCCGTCCCGGGGTGAGCGGGACCGTCCGCACCAGCTCCAGGGCCTCGCGTTTGAGCGCCCAGACCGCGTCCCGGTCGATCAGCGCGCCCCCGTCGAGCACCCCCGCGCGCAGCGCATGGGCCCGCGCGGCCAGCTCGTCGGCCCGTGCGCGCGCGGCGCCGGTGAGCCGGGCGTATTCCGGGATGTGCTCGATGCGCAGATGGACCGGGTCGGGGAAGCGGCGCGAGGAGGGCCGGTAGGGCGAGGGGTCGGTGGGCGGGCCGGGGACGGCCGCATGCAGCGGGTTGAGCTGGAGAAAGCCGGTGCCCAGGGCGCGCCCGGACCAGGCGGCGAGGTCGGCGAGATCCCCCAGGTCACCCATGCCCCAGGACTGCCGGGACAGGAGCGAGTAGAGCTGCACGAGGAAGCCGTGGCTGCGGCCGGGCGGTGCGGGCACCCGGTCGGGCGCCACGATCAGCCGGGCGCGGGCGCCGCGGCCGTCGGGGGTCCGGGCGTGCAGCACATGGACGCCGAGGGGCAGCCCGGCCAGGGCACCCGGATCAAACGCCGCTAAGTCCTGTGCCGCCGCCCCGCTCTCGGTCTCGACCCGCAGGGCGGTGCCTTCGGGGAGACCGGCGAGGTCGGGCGGGCGGCCCGGGCGGGCGACGACGGTACGGGGGAGCAGTGCACGGCCCGCGCCGTCCTCGTACGCGGCCAGGGCGCTGCGTACGGAGTGCGGGGTGGAGGCATCGACCCCGAGTGCGGCGAGCACGGCGACGACGGTGTCGTCGGTGATCTGGACGCTCCTGCCCGGCGAGGCTTCGTAGGACGTGGCGATGCCGTGCAGCCGGGCGAGCCGCGCGCGGCCCATGGGTCCTCAGACCTCCATGGACTCCGTACCCAGGCCGGCGGCTGTCGGCTCGCTGGTCAGCGGCAGCTCGGCAGCGATCGGGACCTCACTGGTCAGCGGCGCGGCGTCGGCGAGCGGGGGCTCGCTGGTCAGCGGCGGCTCGACGAAGCTGAAGGATCCGGAGCCGTCGAGCCCGGAATCGGGGTCGGACACCCCGTCGAAGATGTCGGGCTCCATCGTCGCACCTCCCGGTTTGGAGGACAGGGCGTCGAGGAGCAGCTGAGCGGATGCGGCCACGAGGGCCTCCCGTTCATCGGTAATGGGACACGTGGGCCCTACCCACTCGACACGATCGCAGACGTATCTGTTCACGAAACGTGACCCAGGTCACATTATGCCCCACGCAGGCGATTTCACTGCGGGGAAGCCCGGCAGGCGTACAGAACGCCGAGGAAGCGGGCCTCGGGACGGAAGTTCTGCGGACCGGCGCACCCCCGGATCCCGCCCGCGGCACCGGCCCGGAACGGGGGGGCACGGCCTGCGGTCCGCACCCCCGGCATCGCCTGGTTGACACCCGAACCGCCACAATGGTGGGCTCACGGCCGAAGGTCTGTCCGAACGGGCATCGGCGGGGTAAACGGGGCGCCGGTGCGGACCGGTGGGTGAGTGACGGGGACGAGGAGCAGCCGTGCGAGGCCGGGGCGTATGGAGCGTCGGAAATATCGGTAGGGGCGGCAGGGGGAACGGCGCGGGCGCCCGCGCGCGGGTGGCCGGGACCACCGCGCTGGCCGCCGCGGTCATCGGAGGCCTGATCGGCGGGGTACCCAGCGCCCAGGCGGCGCCCGCGGACCGCGCCGTCGGCGCCCCCGACCGGCCGGACCGCCCGGCCGACGCCGGGCGGACGCCCTCGGTCTGGCCGCGCCCGCAGTCGATGCGGGAGCTCGGCGCCGCCGTACCGCTGGGCCGCGAGGCGGTCCTGGTGGCCGCACCGGACACCGACCCCTACGCGCTGGACGTGCTGCGCGGCCTGCTGCGGGACGCCGGGGTGCACACCGTCCGCGAACCGTCGCCCGGCGACCGGCTGCCCGCGGCCGGGCCGGTGATCCGGGTCGGTGGCGAGCAGGCCGCGGACGCCCTGCGGGCGCTGCGGGCCCCTGGCCGCGGGGACCTGCCCGCCGGCGGCTACCGCCTGGCCGTGGGCCAGGTCGCGGGCCGGGACACCGTCGCCCTGGACGGCGTCGGCCCCGACGGCCTCTTCCACGCCGCGCAGACGCTGCGGCAACTGGTCACCGACGGCTCTGCAGAGGCAGCATCGCGCAGCGATTCCAGCCGTGGCGGGCGACGGGCGGGAAGGCAGCTCGCCTCGGTGGCCGTGCGCGACTGGCCCGGCACGGCGGTGCGCGGCACCACCGAGGGGTTCTTCGGGCAGCCCTGGAGCCAGGCGCAGCGGCTCGCCCAGCTGGACTTCATGGGGCGCACCAAGCAGAACCACTACCTGTACGCGCCGGGCGACGATCCGTACCGCCAGGCACAATGGCGCGACCCCTACCCGGCCGACCGGCGCGCCGGTTTCCGGGCGCTGGCGGAGCGCGCCCGCGCCAACCACGTCACGCTCGGCTGGGCCCTCGCCCCCGGGCAGGCGATGTGCCTGTCCTCCGAGGAGGACATGCGGGCACTGCGGCGCAAGGTGGACGCGATGTGGGCGCTGGGCGTGCGCTCCTTCCAGCTGCAGTTCCAGGACGTCAGCTACAGCGAATGGCACTGCGACGCCGACGCGGACACCTTCGGCACCGGCCCCCGGGCCGCCGCCGAGGCCCAGGCCCGGGTCGCCAACGCGCTCGCCGCGCACCTGGCACAGCGCCACCCGCGGTCCGCGGCGCTCTCGCTGATGCCGACGGAGTACTACCAGGACGGCGCGACGACGTACCGCCGGGCGCTCGCCGACGCGCTCGGCGACCGGGTCGAGGTGGCCTGGACCGGGGTGGGCGTGGTCCCGCGGACCATCACCGGCGGCGAGCTGTCCGCCGCCCGCCAGGCGTTCGACCACTCCCTGGTCACCATGGACAACTACCCGGTCAACGACTACGCCCAGGACCGGATCTTCCTCGGGCCCTACCGGGGCCGGGAGCCGGCCGTCGCCACCGGCTCCAAGGCACTGCTCGCCAACGCCATGGCGCAGCCGCTCGCCTCGCGCATCCCGCTGTTCACGGCCGCCGACTACGCGTGGAACCCGCGCGACTACCGCCCTGAGGAGTCCTGGGACGCGGCCGTCGACGATCTGGCGGGCGGCGACGCCCGGGGCCGTGCCGCGCTGCACGCGCTGGCCGGCAACGCCTCCTCCTCGCTGCTGAACCGGACCGAGTCGGGGTACCTGCAGCCCCTGATCGACCGCTTCTGGAAGGCCCGTGAGGTGGCGGTCAACCACGGCCGGCCCGGCCGGGACCCGGACCTCGCCAAGGCGGCCAAGGCCCTGCGGGCCGCGTTCCACACCATGAGCACCGCGCCCCGGGACCTGCGCTCGGACCTGGCCGCGGAGATCCGTCCGTGGGCCGAGCAGCTGGCCCGCTACGGCAGCGCCGGCGAGCAGGCCGTCGACACGCTCATGGCACAGGCCCACGACGACGGGGACGCCGCCTGGTCGGCCCAGCGCACCGTGCAGCGGCTGCGCAAGAAGTGCCGGCAGAGCCCGGTGACGGTCGGCAAGGGGGTGCTGGCCCCGTTCCTGGACCGGGCGATGACCGAGGCCGACGCCTGGACCGGCGCCCGCCACGAGGCCCCCCGGCCCGACGACGGCGCCGATCCGACGTCCCTGACCGTCCCCTTCGAGCGGACCCGGCCGCTGGCCGCGGTGACCGCGCTGACCGATCCGGGCCCGTCCGCGAGCGCCGTCTCCGTGGAAGCGCACGTCCCGGGCGAGGGCTGGCGTCGCCTCGACCGGCTCTCCCCGACCGGCTGGACCGAGTCGAGGACGCCCCGGCTGCGTGCCGACGCGGTACGGCTGACCTGGGCGAAGGGTGTGGACGCCCCGACCGTGCGCGCGTTCACCCCCTGGTTCGACGACACCCCGGCCGCCGGGCTCGAACTGTCCCGCAAGGAGTCGGACGCGCAGACCGGCGACAGCGCCGCGGTGGACGCCCTGATCTACTCCCGCCGCCCCGGCGACGTCCGCGGCAAGCTGTCGGTCAAGGCACCCAAGGGCTTCCGGGTGCACGCCCCCGACAAGGTCGTCGCACCACGGGGCGGCACGGCCACGGTCCGCATCAGGGTCGACGTCCCCGAGGGCGCGCCGTCCGGGACGTACGAGATCCCGGTGGAGTTCGGCGGCGCGGAGCAGACGCTGACGGTGCGCACCTACCCGCGCACCGACGGCAAGGACCTGGCGCGCGGCACCGTCGCCACCTCCTCCGGCGACGAGACCGCCGGCTTCCCGGCCTCGGCGGCCACCGACGGGAACCCCGGTACCCGCTGGTCCTCCCCCGCCGAGGACGGCGCCTGGCTGCAGTTCGCGCTGGCCCATCCGACCCGCCTCGGCCGGCTCGTCCTGAACTGGCAGGACGCCTACGCCGCCCGCTACCGCATCCAGGTCTCGCCGGACGGCCGCAGCTGGCGCACGGCGGCCACGGTCCGGGACGGCAAGGGCGGCCGCGAATCCGTGCGGATGGACGCCGAGGGCGCCCGGTTCGTCCGCATCCAGGGCGACAAGCGCGCCACCCGCTTCGGCTACTCGCTGTGGTCGGTGGAGGCGTACGCGGTCGCGGACGAGGGATCGGCGGGCCCGGACACCGGAAAGCCGGGCACGGACCAGGGGCCGGCGGGCAACGACCGCGGATCAGCGGGCAAGGGCCAGGGGCCTGCGGGCAGGGACCGCGGGCCGGCCGGCCGCGAGGACCGTGGATCGGCGGGCAAGGGGAACGGCTGAGCGGTACGGCGTCCGCGGCGACCGCCCTGGTGCGCCGTCTCCGGACCGGAGGACGTGCGGGTGCCACGAAGAGCCGTACGGCTCGGCGAACGCCGTGCACCGCGGCGGGGCCCGGCCCCTGGTGCCGACGCGGGCGAGCCCTGCCGCTGGGGTGTGAGGCTGCCGTCGTGGGCGCCGCGGGACCCTCGTCGCCGCGGCGGTCGGCCACGGGGGCGAGGGTCCGGCGGCGTCCGCCCCGGCCGGAGCGAGAGGTGCGGTACCACCGCCGGAGACGCAGAAACCCGGATCTAAGCCGATACGGCGTCGATCCGGGCCAGGGCGTCGTCCGCGCCGTACGGCTGCAAGTAGGGCAGCCAGCGCGGGTCACGATGGCCAGTGCCGATGATCCGCCACGCCAGTCCCGACGGCGGAGCGGGCTGATGCCGCAGCCGCCAGCCGATCTCGGCGACATGGCGGTCGGCCTTGACGTGATTGCAGCGCCGGCACGCGGCGACGACGTTCTCCCAGGTGTGCTGACCTCCGCGGCTGCGCGGGATGACGTGGTCGACGCTGGTTGCGACGCCACCGCAGTACATACAGCGCCCGCCGTCACGGGCGAACAGCGCCCGGCGGGTCAGTGGCACGGGGCCGCGAAAGGGCACCCGCACGAACCGCTTCAAGCGGACCACGCTCGGAGCAGGTATGACATGGGTCGCACTGTGCATCAGGGCGCCGGACTCCTCGAGGCTCACAGCCTTCTCATTGAGGACGAGGATGAGCGCGCGGCGGAGCGGTACGACGCCGAGCGGCTCGTACGACGCGTTGAGGACCAGGACATGCGGCACGGGTGCCTCCTTGTACGCCGGCGGCGCGTGGCTCGCGCCGGGACGATCTCCCCACAGTGTCCCCCGGTGCCTGGTGGGAGCGCCACCATGACCGAGTAACGGGTCGGAGGTGTTTTCCACCACACACCGGTACGACCATTCCGCAACCGGGCGCATTCCGGCCTGCGCACAACTATCCGACTCGAACAAGGGCGCGGACCGCTCCTGTTGCCCCGTTAGTGTGGTTGGTCTGCCCGGTTCACGGTGTCCCACCGGGGCCCGGGTCTGCTGTCCCACACGGAAGGTTCGACTGTGTTCTGGTCCGCTTCGCCGGCCGCTGCCGCGCACCTCAGCGCCGCCACGCCCGGCTCATCCGGCCCGACGTCGCTCGACGACGCCACGGACAAGGCCACCAACGCCGCCGGCTGGGTGCAGGAGAACTGGGGGACGTGGCTCACGTCCGGCCTGCAGATCTTGCTGATCATCGTGATCGCGGTGGTACTGCGGCATGTGATCCGCCGCACCATCACCAAGCTCATCGAGCGGATGAACCGCACGGTGGCCGCCGCCCAGGGCACCGCGCTGGGCGGGCTGCTCGTCAACGCCGAGAGACGCAGACAGCGCTCCGAGGCCATCGGCTCGGTGCTGCGCAGCGTCGCCTCCTTCGTGATCATGGGCACCGCCGCCCTGACCGTGCTCTCCGTACTGAAGATCAACCTGGCGCCGCTGCTGGCCAGTGCCGGTGTGGCCGGTGTCGCCATCGGTTTCGGCGCCCGCAACCTCGTCACCGACTTCCTCTCCGGCGTCTTCATGATCCTGGAGGACCAGTACGGCGTCGGCGACGAGATCGACGCGGGGGTGGCCACCGGTACGGTCATCGAGGTCGGCCTGCGCGTCACCAAGCTGCGCGGCCCCAACGGCGCGATCTGGTACATCCGCAACGGCGAGGTCAAGCGGATCGGCAACCTCAGCCAGGGCTGGTCCACCGCCGCCGTCGATGTGGTGATCGCCGCCGACCAGGACCTGGAGCGCGCCCGCGGGACCATCACCGCCGCCGGCGAGGAGATGTCCAAGGCCGAGCCCTGGAACGAGCAGCTGTGGGAGGGCGTGGAGGTCCTCGGCCTGAGCGAGGTCCACCTGGACACGGTCACCATCAGCGTCTCGGCCAAGACCATGCCCGGCAAGGCCCCCGGCGTCGAGCGCGAACTGCGCTGGCGCATCAAGCGCGCCCTGGACGCCGCCGGCGTCCACCTCGCCCCGCGCCCGGCCCCCGAGGAAGAGGAGGAGGAGGAAGCCGCCGACCCCACCGCCGGTGTCGCCGCCCCCTCCGCCCTCAACAACCCCCTGTCCCCCCAGTCCCTGGCGACCTCCCCGATCGCGTCGCCGTCCAAGATGGGGAAGTAGACCGGACGTCCGGGCCCGACGGGCCTTCGACCAGGGCGTGGGCCCGCACGACGCGTGCGGGCCCACGCCCTGGTTCAGTTGTTGCAGGTGGTGAAGTCCGGGCTGGTCTGCGCCAGGTAGATGCTGGAGCGGCCCTGGTCATCGCTCCGCAGCGGAACGGTGACCGTGTCGTTCGCCTTCCACGGGAAGCCGTTCGCGTCGAAGGTCCACGCACCGGTCACCTTCGTCGCCAGCTCCGACAGCGCCACCCAGCCGTACTGACGCGACGGCACGGTGATGACCAGGCTGTTGCCGAGATCCGTACGCAGGTCGTAGGTGACCTGGCCGGAGAGGGTGAGGCTGACGCTGGTCTGGACAGGGCTCGCGGCTCCCGTGCCGAGCGTCGAGGTGAAGGACACGCCGAGCTGGCTCGACCAGCCGGTGGAGGTGCTCAGCGAGAACGTCCACGGCACCGGCGCCTCGGTGCCGTTGTACCAGACGGGAGAGATGCACTGCTTGGGCAGCGGCGCGGCCGGAGCCTGCGACCCCTTCGTCCACGAGCAGGTGGTGGCGTCCTTCTGGCAGCGCTGCGACGCATGGGTCACCGCGGCCTTGAGCACGGCGCCGGTCGCCGACGAGGGGATCTTCCACTGCTGTGCCCTGCTGCCGTTGCAGCCGTAGCTCTGGGTCCACGCGTCGTCGTACTGGGCGGCCAGGACGACGTCGATGCACTTGTCGTCGCCGGCATTACGGATCATGAAGGTGTCGCTGGTGCCGCTCACGGGCTGGAAGTACCAGCGCAGGCCGGACGATCCGGAACAGGACCGCTGCTTGAGCGGGTAGCCGGCTTCGATGCACTTGCCCGTGGCGTCGTTGACGAGGGTGAACGTTCCGTCGGCCTGGGCGGCGGCGTTCCACTTCTGGTGGTACCCGGGCGCGGAGTTGGTGACGATGAAGACACCGTCCCCGGTGTTGCCGTTCTGCACGTCAAGGTTCCGGCCATTGTTGACGGACGTGAACGTGAGGCCGCTCAGGTCCGGTCCGTCGTCGGCCCGGGCCGTGCCGGCCTGGGCGGTCAGGCCGAGGGTGAGGGTGAGCGCTGCGATGAGGACGGCGAGCGCACTGCGTAAGCCGCTGCGTCTGGGCGGTTTCATGCCGGTCCAACTCCCTTGTCCGATCGGTGTGTTGGTGGTGTAGTCCACCTTCCCCGGCACGCTATCGCCCCCTATGCCCCCGCGGCGGCGCTTCGCCGCGAGTGCGCCGGGGAAACTGGGCCCGCCCCTCCCATTGACGGGGCCCGGACCCGCGCCCTACCTTCCTTTTCAGCGATTGGAAGGTTTCTTAACAGATGCTCGGTGGCCGTTGCGGCCGCCGGTGGACGGGGGACGGTCATGTCCGGTGGGCACAGGGCGCAGGGGACGCCGGGGACGCCGCGGGTGTTGCGGGCCATGAACGACCGGGCCGCGCTCGATCTGCTGGTGTCGCAGGGCCCGTTGACCCGTACGCAGATCGGGGAGCTGACCGGGCTGTCGAAGCCCACCGCCTCGCAGTTGCTGGCGCGGCTGGAGGCGGCGGGGCTGGTGCGGACGACCGGGAACGTGACCGGGCGGCCGGGGCCCAGCGCGCAGTTGTACGAGATCGATCCGGCGGTGGCGCATATCGCCGCGCTGGCCGTCGATCAGCTGGGGATCACCGCCGCCGTCGCCGACATCACCGGGCAGGTGCTCGGGGAGGAACGGGTCGACACCGACGCCGTGGCCGAGGACGCGCCGAACCGGACGGCGCAACTGGTCGCGCGGGCGGTCGACGGGGCGCTGGCCAAGGCCGGGCTGGGGCGCGAGGAGCTGCACGGGGCGGTGATCGGCACACCCGGTGCGCTGGACCCGGGGACCGGGCGGCTGCGCTATGCGCCGCATCTGCCGGGCTGGCACTCGCGGGCGCTGAAGGAAGAGCTGGCCGAGGTGCTGGGCACACCGATCACCATCGAGAACGATGTGAATCTGGCGGCGGTCGCCGAGCAGCACGACGGCGCCGCACAGGACGCCGACGACTTCGTGCTGGTGTGGGCCGACGAGGGGGTCGGCGCCGCCATCGTGCTGGAGGGCCGGCTGCTGCGCGGGGCCACCGGCGGTGCGGGCGAGATCGGCTATATGCCGCTGCCCGGCGCCCCGTTGTCCCGGGGCGGCGACCGCAGCGCCGCGCAGGCGGACGCCGGGGGTGGCTTCCAGCGGCTCGTCGGTTCGCCGAGCGTGGTCGAACTGGCCCGGGAGTACGGGGACCCACAGGTCCGTACGGTCGCCGAGGCGCTGGCGCACGACGAGGTCCGGGCCGAGGTCGCGCGGCGGCTGGCGACCGGGATCGCGGCCGTGGTCGCGGTCGTCGACCCGCGGCTGGTGGTGCTCTCCGGCGAGGTCGCACAGGCCGGCGGGGAGGCGCTGCGTGCCCTGGTCGAGGCGGAGTTCACCGGGCTCGCGCTGCCCCGGCCCGTCCTGCGCCTGAGCGATGTCGACGGCCCTCCGATCCTCCTCGGCGCGCTGCGGACGGCGCTCGCGGAGGTGCGCGACGCGGTGTTCCGGACCGGCTGAACCGGCTGCATCGGCTGAAACGGGGCTATCGGCTCGGCGCCGGGCCCGGTGACGGCGCCGCGGCCCGGACAGGCGGTCGCCGTGCCCCGGTCGCCGCCGGACGCGCCCGTGCCGGAGCGGCCGAGCGGATCACCACCCGCGTCACTTCGGTGTCGTCGTTCACCACCAACAATGTGGGGCAGTACTGCTCGTCGGGCATGTGGGTGGATCTCGATCCGTTCCTGAAGAAGACCGGGGTGGACAAGGAGAAGGTCTTCCCCAAGCCCCTCCTGGATTACACGAGTTATGCGGGGGAGCAGTGCGCCCTGCCGCTGCTCGCCGATTCCTACGGGCTGTACTACAACAAGGACGCGTTTCGGAAGGCCGGGATCACACGGCCCCCGCGCACCATGTCCGAGCTGCGACGCGACGCCGTCAAACTCACCCGGCGGGACGGGAACGGCTCCTACCGGCAGGTCGGCTTCATGCCCAACTTCCGGCTCTATCAGAACAGTCCGGACCGCCTGTTCGCCCAATGGGGGCCGGAGTATTTCGACCGGAAGGGCGGCGCACGGCTCGCCGAGGAACCGGCGAGCCGGAAATTCTTCGCCACCGCACGCGCGTTGCTGGACGCCCAGGGCGGCTACGGGCCGCTGGAGAAATTCCGTACCACCTTCGGCGACGAGATGTCGTCACAGAACGCCTTTCTGACCCAGAAGCTGGCCATGCACATGGACGGTGAGTGGCGCGGGCTGATGCTCCGCCGGGCGAAGGCCCCCTTCGCCTGGGGCACGGCGCCGATGCCGGTGCCCGACGACCAGGCGGACACCTACGGCCGGGGGTACCTGACGGGGACCGTCGCCGGCATCGCGCACAGCAGCCGGCACCAGAACGCGGCGTGGGAGCTGGTGAAGTTCCTGACCGTGGACACCGACCAAGTGGTCCGTTTCGCCAATGCCATCCATAACGTGCCGTCGACGTATGCCGCGCTCCATTCACCCGGCCTGGACGCCGATCCGACGTTCCGCACCTTTCTCGACATCGCACGGAATCCGCGCAGTGTGGCCCTGCCGCCGTCCACCAACGGCGGACAGTACGTCACCGCGCTGCAGGACTTCGCCTATCGCGTCGAGGCCGGAAAGGTCCCCGATCTCGACGCGGGGCTGCGCGGACTGGACGCCCGGATCGACGCCGACACCCTTCAGTCCGAGAACTGACGGAGAACCGCTATGGCATCCACCGCTCTCGCGCCACCCGCACTCCGCCGAAAGCGCAGGCGCGAGCGGCTGCGCACCCTCGGTTTCCTCTCCCCCTGGCTCGTCGGATTCCCGGTCTTCTTCGGCTATCCGCTGATCGCCACCGTGTACTTCTCGTTCATGCACTACAACCAGATCGAAGCCCCGGAATTCGTGGGGCTGCGGAACTGGACCTATGTGCTGACGCAGATGCCGCTGCTCGGGCCCGCGCTGTGGAACACCCTGTGGCTGGTCGTGGTGATGGTCGCGCTGCGGGTGGTGTTCGGCCTGGGCATCGGCCTTCTCGTCACAAAGATCAAGACGGGCGCCGGCCTCTTCCGTACGGCCTTCTATCTGCCGTATCTGGCGCCCCCGGTGGCGGCCACCGTGGCCTTCGTCTTCCTGCTCAACCCCGGCACCGGGCCCGTCAACGGCCTCCTCGGGGCGCTCGGCATCCCCGCCCCGGCCTGGTTCAACGACCCCGCCTGGGCCAAGCCGTCGCTGGTCGTGCTGTCCCTGTGGGGCATCGGCGACCTGATGGTGATCTTCGTGGCGGCGCTGCTGGACGTCCCCAGGGAGCAGTACGAGGCCGCCGAGCTCGACGGGGCCGGCTCCTGGGGGAAGTTCCGCTACGTCACCTGGCCGTCGCTCACCCCGATCGTGCTGTTCGCGGTGGTCACCGGCGTCGTCCAGACCATGCAGTACTACACCCAGGCACTGGTCGCCGGAAAGCTCGCCTCCGGCGTCTCCATCGGCCCCGGCACGGTCATCCAGCCCGGCTACCCGGACCACGCCACCCTCACCGTCCCGCAGCTCGTCTACTCCCTGGGCTTCCAGAACTTCAACACCGGCGCGGCGTGCGTGCTCTCCCTCGTGCTGTTCGTCCTCGCCATGGCCGTCACCACCCTGCTGCTGCGCAAGCGCGCCGGCCTGCTCCGGGCGGAGGACTGATCCGGCATGGTCACCACGGCCCTCACCACACGCCGCGCCCCGGCCCGCGGCACCACCACCGGCCCGGCCCGCCGCGCCCACCGCACCCGGCTGCTGCACTGGATCGCCGTGCACGCCGTCGCCCTCGCCGCCGCGCTCTTCTTCGTCCTGCCGTTCGTGTTCGTCTGGCTCACCTCCGTCATGAGCGACGCCCAGGCGATGAGCGGCGCGTTGTGGCCGCACGAGTGGCACTGGTCGAACTACCTCACCGTCTTCGAGACCCCCGGGTTCCTGGACTGGTGGAAGAACTCCCTGCTCTACGCGGGCCTGGGCACCCTCTTCACGGTCTGCTCGGCCGTCCCGGTCGCCCATGCGCTCGCCACGTTCCGCTTCCGCGGCCGGCGCACCGCGCTGCTCCTGGTCATCTCCACGATGATGCTGCCGCCGCAGGTCATCGTGATCCCGATGTACCTGGTCTGGGCGCAGCAGCTGCATCTGGCCGGCTCGCTGTGGCCGCTGATCCTCCCGATGGCGTTCGGCGACGCGTACTCGATCTTCCTGCTGCGGCAGTTCCTGCTGACCATCCCGCGGGAGTACCTCGAAGCGGCGAAGGTCGACGGCTGCGGGGAGCTGCGCACCCTGCTGAAGATCATCGTCCCGATGGCCCGGCCCGGTATCGCCGCCGTCGCCCTCTTCCAGTTCTTCTTCTGCTGGAACGACTACTTCGGCCCGCAGATCTACGCCGCACAGAACCCGGCGTCCTGGACGCTCTCCTTGGGGCTGGAGTCCTTCAAGAGCGCGCACAGCGTCAACTGGAACCTCACCATGGCCGCGACGCTGCTGGTCATGGCGCCGGTCATGGTCGTTTTCTTCTTCGCACAGAAGGCCTTCGTCGAAGGCGTCACGCTCACCGGAGTGAAGGGCTGATCCTGCATGCCGTCTCCCCAGGGAGCCACCCCGCACCCCCGCGTCAAGCTCGCCGTGGTCGGCGGCGGCTCGACCTACACCCCCGAACTCGTCGACGGCTTCGCGCGCCTGCGGGACGTCCTGCCGCTGGCGGAACTCGTCCTCGTCGACCCGGCGGCGGACCGGCTGGAGCTGGTGGGCGGTCTGGCCCGGCGGATCTTCGCCAAGCAGGGGCACCCGGGCCGGATCTCCTGGACCTCCGACCTGGACGCGGGCGTCGACGGCGCGGACGCCGTACTGCTGCAACTGCGCATCGGCGGCCAGGCCGCCCGCCAACAGGACGAGACCTGGCCCCTGGAGTGCGGCTGCGTCGGCCAGGAGACCACCGGCGCCGGCGGCCTCGCCAAGGCGCTGCGCACGGTCCCCGTCGTCCTGGACATCGCCGAGCGGGTGCGCCGCCGCAACCCCGGAGGCTGGATCGTCGACTTCACCAACCCCGTCGGCATCGTCACCCGGGCGCTGCTCGCCCACGGCCACCGGGCCGTCGGGCTGTGCAACGTCGCCATCGGCTTCCAGCGCAAGTTCGCCGCGCTGCTGGGGGTCTCCCCCGGCGAGGTCGAGCTGGAGCACATCGGCCTCAACCACCTCACCTGGGAGCGGGCGGTACGCGTCGGGGGCGAGGACGTCCTCCCCCGGCTGCTGGCGGAACACGGTGACACCCTCGCCGGCCACCTGCGCATGCCCCGCCCGCTCCTCGACCGCCTCGGCGTCGTCCCCTCCTACTATCTGCGCTACTACTACCAACACGACGCGGTCGTACGGGAGCTGCGCGGCACACCCTCCCGCGCGGCGGAGGTCGCCGCCATCGAGCGACAGCTCCTGGAGATGTACGGCGATCCGGCGCTCGACGAGAAGCCGGAGCTGCTGTCCCGGCGCGGCGGCGCCTTCTACTCCGAGGCCGCGGTGGCGCTCACCTCGTCCCTCCTGCGGGACGTCGGGGACACCCAGGTCGTCAACACGCTCAACCGCGGCACCCTGCCGTTCCTGCCCGACGACGCGGTGATCGAGGTGCCCGCGACCGTGGACTCGACGGGCGCCACGCCCCTCCCCGTACGCCCCCTCGAACCGCTGTACGCCGGGCTGGTCGCGCACGTCACCGCCTACGAACACCTCGCCCTGGAGGCCGCGCTGTGGGGCAGGGACGGCCGGAACGCCGACCGGTCCGGCGGGCGCGATGCCGTCTTCTCCGCCCTCCTCGCCCACCCGCTCATCGGCCAGACCGACCACGCGGACCGGCTCACCGACGAGCTGCTCGCGCACAACCGGGAGCACCTCACGTGGGCCTGACCGGCACGGCGCTCGCCATCGACGCGGGCAACAGCAAGACCGACGTGGCGCTGGTGGCCGCGGACGGCAGGCTCCTCGGCACGGCGCGCGGCGGCGGTTTCCAGCCGCCGGTGGTGGGCGTCGGCCGGGCGGTCGACGCCCTGGCGCCGCTGGTGCACTCGGCCCTGGCCCGGGCCGGGCACACCGGCCCCGTCGACCACCTCTCCGCCTTCCTCGCCAACGCCGATCTCCCCGTGGAGGAGGCCGGTCTCACCGCCGAGACGGCGGGCCGGGGGTGGGCGCGGACGGTGAGCGTCCGCAACGACACCTTCGCGCTGCTGCGGGCCGGGCTGCCGGACGACGGGGAGCGGGTGGGCGTCGCCGTGGTGTGCGGGGCGGGCATCAACTGCGCGGGGACCGGCCGTGCGGGGGCCACCGCGCGCTTCCCCGCCCTCGGCCGGCTCTCCGGGGACTGGGGCGGCGGGGCGTTCCTCGCCGACGAGGCGCTGTGGTGCGCGGCCCGCGCCGAGGACGGCCGCGGCGCACCGACCCGGCTGGCCACGGCCCTGCCCGCGCACTTCGGCCTGACCACCATGCGGGAACTGATCGAGGCACTGCACCTGCGGTCCCTGCCCGGCCACCGCCGCCATGAACTGACGCCGCTCCTCTTCACCGTCGCGGAGTCCGGCGACCCGGTCGCCCGCGCCATCGTGGCCCGCCAGGCGGAGGAGATCGCCCTCCTGGCGACCGTCGCCCTGGAGCGTCTCGGCCTCCTCGGCGAAACGGCCCCCGTGGTCCTGGGCGGCGGGGTCCTGGCCGCCCGGCACCCGCTCCTCCACGACCGGATCACCCGCCTCCTCGCGGAGCGCGCGCCCAAGGCGGTCCCCCAGGTGGTGACCGCCCCGCCCGTATTGGGCGCGGCCCTGGACACCTTGGACCGGGCGGGGGCGGAGGCGGGGGCCTATGCGCGCTTGAGGGGGGCTTGGGGGTAGGGGGCGGGACCGGGAGGGCGGGCGCGGGCGCGCCGGCCGGGCCTCCCGGGAGCCCCCGGCCGGCCCCCGGCCCTCAGTCCTCCCCCGGAAGCGCCAGATCCCGTACGTGCCCGGCGAGGAGGAGGACCGCGGCGTCCACGGCGGCCTGGGGGTTGCGGGCGCGGATGGCGTCGGTGAGGCGGGAGTGGGGGTCGTCGGGAGCGGCGGTGGCGGTGTCCAGGCAGGCGGCGCGGCGGAGTTCCTCGCGGAGGGCGGCGCTCAGGGAGCGGTAGATGTCGGCGAGGACGGGGTTGTCGCTCGCCTCGGCGACCAGGACGTGGAACTCCGCGTCGGCGGCGGTGAACGCCTCGTCGTCCTGCGCGGCGAGGGCCGCCCTCCGGCGGGCCAGCGCGGCCTCGATCCCGGCGAGCTGGGCGTCGGTCCGGTGTTTGGCGGCCTGGCGGGCGGCGACCACGTCGAGGCCCTGGCGGACCTGGGTGACATGGCTGAGCTCGGCGCGTTCGAGGCGGCGGCGCAGGGCGACCGCACTGTCGTCGTCGGAGATCACGAAGGTGCCGTCGCCCTGCCGGGGCTCCAGGAGGCCGGAGTGCACCAGGGACCGGACGGCCTCGCGGACCGAGGCGCGGCTGACGCCGAGGGTTTCGGAGAGCGCGCTCTCGGGCGGGATGCGGCTGCCCACCGGCCAGGCGCCGCTCACGATCTGCGCGCGGATCTCGTCGGTCGCGGTCTCCACGAGCGACACCCTGCCCTTGCGGACCGACTGCACGAGCTCACTCCCCCTCGGGCGCGGTGACCGGGCTCCGGCCTCACCTGATGTCTGACGACTTGCCGCCAACTCTAGGGGGTGTCGTTCGGATCATGGCGGGCTCGCGGGGCCTGGCACGATCCGAACGACACCCCCTGGTGCGGGCCCCGGTCGCGCGGCGGGCCCCGCCGGATCGCGATCCGAACAAGATCGGGGCAATTGTGGTGTGTGTGTCAGCGGCTACGGACATACTGCTGCCCATGCACCAGTCCTTCGCGTGAGCGCTCCCGGGCGCCGTGCGGGGCCGGTCCCGAAGTCAGCGCCCCAGGGGAGGTTCCGTGTCGATCACCAGCGTGTCACCGCCCGCCCCGGGGCGCAGGACGGCCTGGGCCGAGGGGCTGGACGAGCTGCGTGCCGCGGCGCGGACCGAGCCGGGCCGGCTGCGGGTGATCGGTGCCGTACTCGCCCTGCTGATGGTGCTGTTCGGCGCCGTCACGGCCTGGCAGGTCACGGACCGGGCGGCGGCCGCGGACGACGTGGTGGAGCACAGCCAGCCGCTGACCGCGGACGCGGCGAGCATCTACCGCTCGCTGGCGGACGCCGATACGACGGCCGCGGCAGGCTTCCTGGCCGGCGAGAAGGAGAGCGGGGCGATCCGCGACCGGTACGCCGCCGATATCTCCACGGCGTCCGCGTTGCTGGTCAAGGCGGCGGCCAACAGCAGCGGTTCGGACGGGGCG
The DNA here is from genome assembly GCF_009811555.1 of Streptomyces caniferus. GTDB lineage: Bacteria > Actinomycetota > Actinomycetes > Streptomycetales > Streptomycetaceae > Streptomyces > Streptomyces caniferus. The sequence continues at coordinate 3,055,021 of NZ_BLIN01000005.1, forward strand.
GGCGCGCAGATAGCGAAGCTCAACAGCGGGCTGCCGCGCTATACGGGGCTGGTGGAGACGGCGCGGGCGAACAACCGGCAGGGGCTGCCGCTGGGCGGCGCGTATCTGCGGTACGCCAATGAGCGGATGCGGACGGAACTCCTCCCCGCCGCACGGGCGTTGTACGACGCGGAGACGGACCGGCTGGCGGCGGACTACGGCGCGGCCGAGGCATGGCCGTGGTCCGCGATGGCGGCGGGGGTGGTGGCGATCGGTGCGCTGGGGTGGGCGCAGCGGCGGCACCACCGGCGCACCAACCGGGTGTTCAACAGGGGCCTGCTGGCGGCGACGGCGGCGTCCGCCGTGGTGTTGGTGTGGCTGGTGGCGGGGCATACGGTGGCGCGTACCGGGCTGACCGGTTCGTACGAGCACGGCGCCCGGTCGCTGCGGGTGCTCAACGAGGCGCGGATCGACGCGCTGCAGGCGCGCGGGGACGAGAATCTGACGCTGGTGGCGCGCGGTGCGGTGCTGACCGGCGGCCAGCAGGATTTCTACGAGGCCGGTTTCCGCTCCGGGATGGCGGATCTGGTGGGCGGGAGCGGGCACGGGGATGCGTCGGCGAGGAGCAGGCTGGGCGCGGCGCTGGCGCTGGCGGACGACGAGGCGGGACGGCGTCCGGTGCGCGAGGCGCTGACGCAGGTGCGGCAGTGGCAGGTGCGGCACGGCGAGGCGCGGGCGGCGGACGAGACGGGCGATTACGAGCGGGCGCTGGCCAAGGTGATCGGCGCGGAGGGGTCCACCGGGGAGTCCTTCGACCGGGTGGCCGCCGGGCTGCAGCGGGCGCTGGTGCACGAACAGGCGGAGTTCCGGTCGGCGGCGGACGCCGGGCGCAGGGCGCTGGGCGGGCTCGCGGTGGGGGCCGGGGTGCTGGCGGCGGCGGGGGCGGTGGGCGCGGTGCTGGGGATCGGCCGCAGGCTGGCGGAGTACCGGTGAGGAGGCCTGGTGGGAGGGGTATGAGGGTGCGGGCGCGAGGCCTGGTGAATCTGCGTGCCGTCCTGGCGCCGGTCGCGTCCGGAATGTGCGTGATGGCCGCGGCGGCCGCCGTACTGGTGCCGGCGCTGGGCGGCGACGCCGAGCGGGGCGGGCACGGCGGCGGCCGTGTCTCCTCGCCCGCGGCGACGCACCGGGCGTACGGCCCGGGGGCGGCGCCGGCCGCTCCGGCCGTCGCGCCGTGCACGGCGCGGAACGCCGCGGAGAGCCTGCGCCCCTCGTCGGAGGACGGGGCGGCGGTGACCCGGATCAAGGAGAAGGGCCAGCTGGTCGTCGGGGTGGACCAGAACACCTACCGGTGGGGGTATCGCGATCCGGCCACCGGCTCCCTGGAGGGTTTCGACATCGATCTGGCGCGGGCGATAGCCGTGGACATCCTGGGGCCGCATCCGCATGTGGTCTTCAAGGCGGTGCCGACCAACCAGCGGATTCCGGCGCTGCGCAAGCGCGCGGTCGACATGGTGGTGCGGACGATGACGATCAACTGTGCGCGCAAGCAGCAGGTGGCGTTCTCGACCTCGTATTTCCAGGCGGGGCAGCAGGTGCTGGCCCCGGTCGCCTCGAAGATCACGGCGTTCGACGATTCACTGCGGGGCAAGCGGGTGTGCACGGCGGCGGGTTCGACGGGCGAGTCCGAGCTGATGGCACGGGCGCACGGCGCGAAGGTGCTGACGGTGCCCAATCAACTCGACTGTCTGGTGCGGCTGCAGCTGGGCCGGGCGGACGCGGTGGTCACGGACAGTGCGCTGGCGGCGGCGCAGGCGGCCCAGGATCCGACGGTGGAGCTCAAGGGCGAGCCGTTCACGGACGAGTCGTACGGCGTGGCGATGAACAAGGACGACCCGGATCTGGTGCGGCGGGTGAACAAGGTCCTGGACGACTACCGGGGCGGCGGGGCGGACAGCCCCTGGATGCGTGCCTACCGCACGTGGCTGAAGGCCGATCTGCCGGGCATATCGGGGCCGCCTTCGCCGCAGTACAGCGACTGATCGCTCCAAGGAGCGGACTACCGCCGCCGAACGCCCCGGGAGGGCCGGATGCCGTCACTATGGAAGAGGACGTGGGAGGAGCCGACCTCGGCGGCCGGGTGGCCGCAGCAAACGCCGTGCACCGTACGCGTATTGGAGAGGTGATCGATGGGGGTCCCTGGACCCTTCCCCGGTTCTCCGGGGAGGCCCGATGCCCCGGTGCTGGGCCGGGAGGAGGTGGACCGCGCCCTGGCGCGGCTCGGTGCCGAGTACGAGGCGATCGAGACGTCGCTGCTCGCGTTGCAGGACCACGCGGGGCGCCGGCTGCTGGAGGGCGCCGGTCTGTCCGGCATCACCAAGGAGCGCTGGGCCGAGGCGGAGCGCTCCATCACGGTCCTGTGGACGCTGTTCGACGCGTATACGGCGGCGTTGGAGTCGGTGCGCGAGCTGCGCGAGCGGCGGCGCTGGCCGTCGCCGGAGGATCTGGCGGAGCTGACGGAGCTGCTGCACGGCGACGGGGTGACGGTGCCGGGTGCCGCCGCCGACGGCGCGGAGGACGGTCCGGCCCCGCTGGGCGAGCGGTTCAGTCTGGAGGGGCTCGTCGAGCGGATGAACGGGCTCTACGCGCGGTCGCTGGATGTCATCGTGGCCGCCGATGCCGTCTGGTCGACGCTGCCGGCCCGGATAGACCTGCTGTCGGCCGAGTTGCAGCGGACGCGTTCGCTGGCGCACCCGGTGGGCGTGCGCCCCGGTGAGCATCCGGCGGGCGACGACCTGGAGCGGATCACGGACGAGCTGGTGCGGCTGCGGGCCCGGGTGATCGCGGATCCGCTGGCGTTCTGGGTGTCGTCGTCGACCGGGAGTTCGGCGCCGGGCGGGGGCCGCCCGGACACCGCCCGCTACGACCGGGCGGCCCGTGCGCTGGAGGACATCCGGCGCGAGGTGGCGGCGGTGCTGGATGTGCGGCAGGACGCGGAGCGGCGGCTGATGCAGCTGCGTGACGTGCTGTCGCGGGCGGACCGCACACTGACCGAGGCGCGGCAGGCCCGTGGCGAGGTGCTCGCGAAGATCGCCGCGTCGGAGGTGCCGGCGGTCAGCGGCCCGTCGACGGCGCTGCACGAGCAGTTGGCGGCGGCCGCCGACTACCGCAGACGGGCGCAGTGGCACCGGCTCTCGCCGCTGCTGGACAGCCTGGAGGAGCGGGCGGAGGACGAACTCCTGCGGGCCCGCGAGTCGTTGACGGCGGTGACCGCGCCGCTGGCGGTGCGGGCCGAGCTGCGCAGCCGGCTGGACGCGTACCGGGCGAAGGTCTCGCGTCACGGTTTGGCGGAGGATTCGCTGCTGACGGAGCGGTACGACGTGGCGCGGCGGATGCTGTGGAGTGCGCCGTGCGATCTGCGGGCAGCCGAGCAGGCGGTGTGGCGCTATCAGCGGGCGGCCGCGGAGGCGTTGGTCCCGCAGCAGCTGGAGGGCAGGGGGGATTCGTGACGGAGCGGGCCGACGAGCGCTGCCAGCGGCGGGAGTGCGCGGGCAGCTACGAGGATGTCGGCGGCGGTGAGCTGTACTGCGACCTGTGCGGACTGGCACCGGTGGTCTCGCCGGACGGTCTGGTCTCCTCGCCGCCCACGGGCCTGACGGGCCGGGCGCTCGCGGACGACACGGCGGAGAGGGCACGGGCGGACCGCGAGGCGGCGGGGGCCTTGCTGACGGTCCCCTCCCCGGCCCCCGCTTCCGGCAACAGCGCGCCCTCCGCCCGTTCGTCGACGTCGCGGCGCTCGGTGTCCGGGCGGTTGTCGCGCGCGGTGTCCGGCGGGGCTGCGACCCGCGGGATCTCGGCGGTGTCGGTGCGCGGGGCGGGCAGCGGCTCGTCGTCCGGGGCGGCACGGGGACGGCTGGGCGCGGGGCTGGTGGCGGTGCCGGAGGTGCCGCGGCCCGATCCTCGTACGGCGGTGCTGGAGCATCCGGAGGTCCCGGAGCGGAAGCGGTTCTGCAGCCGCGCGGACTGCGGCGCTCCGGTGGGCCGGGCGCGGGGCGAGGAGCCGGGCCGTACGGAAGGCTTCTGCACCAAGTGCGGTCACCCGTACAGCTTCGTGCCCAAGCTGCGGCCCGGCGACATGGTGCACGGCCAGTACGAGGTCGTGGGCTGCCTGGCGCACGGCGGGCTCGGCTGGATCTATCTGGCGACGGACCATGCGGTCTCCGACCGGTGGGTGGTGCTCAAGGGGCTGCTGGACACCGGCGACGAGGAGGCGCTGGCGGTGGCGATGTCCGAGCGGCGCTTCCTCGCCGAGATCGAGCACGCCAACATCGTGCGGATCTACAACTTCGTGGAGCACCTCGACCGGGCGACGGGCAGCCTCGACGGCTACATCGTCATGGAGTACGTCGGCGGCAAATCGCTCAAGGAACTCGCCAACGACCGGCGCACGCCCCAGGGCAGGCGCGATCCGCTGCCGGTCGAACAGGCCTGTGCGTACGGCATCGAGGCGCTGGAGGCGCTCGGCCATCTGCACCGCCGCGGCTACCTCTACTGCGACTTCAAGGTCGACAACGCCATCCAGCAGCACGACCGGCTCAAGCTGATCGACATGGGCGCGGTGCGCAGGATGGACGACCACGAGAGCCCGATATACGGCACGATCGGCTACCAGGCACCCGAGATCGCCGCGCTGGGCCCGTCCGTCTCCTCCGACCTCTACACCGTCGCGCGCACCCTCGCGGTCCTCACCTTCGACTTCCAGGGCTATACGAACGTCTTCGCCGACTCGCTGCCCGATCCGGACCACATCGAGGTGTTCCGCGCCTACGAGTCGTTCTACCGGCTGCTGGTGCGCGCCACGGACCCGGACCGGGTGCGCCGATTCGCCTCGGCGGAGGAGATGGCCGAGCAGCTGACGGGCGTCCTGCGGGAGGTGGTGGCGCTCCAGTCGGGCGAGCCGCGGCCCGCGCTGTCCCCGCTGTTCGGGCCCGAACTCCGGGTGGTCGACACGGAGCTGACGGCCCCGGCGGAGGGCGACAGTTCGCGGCTGGGCGCACGGGGAGCGGCGCGCCGGGAGGAGCCGGTGTCCGGTGGCCCCGCGCTGCGCCCCCTGGACGTCGCCGGCGCCGCCCTGGCGCTCCCGGTGCCGCGGGTCGATCCCGGTGATCCCCACGCCGGACTGCTGGCCGGGCTGCTGGCCGCCCCGCCCGCCGAGCTGCTGGGCGCCCTGCGTTCGGCGCCGGCCGACTCCCTGGAGGTCCGGCTGCGGGCACTGCGCGCCCTCCTGGAGACGGGTGACGGCGCGGCGGCGCGGCAGGCGCTGGAGGAGATCGCGGCGGAGCCCGCGGAGCCGTGGGCCGCCGCGCGGCGGGGCGGCGACGAGCCCGGCACCTGGGGCGCGGACTGGCGGGTGGTGTGGCATCGCGGCCTGGTCTCGCTGTGGACCGGCGACCGCGAGAGCGCCGCGCTGGCGTTCGACGCGGTCTACGACGCCTTCCCCGGCGAGCCGGCGCCGAAGCTGGCGCTGGGGATCTGCGCCGAGCTGCTGGGGCAGTTGGACAACGCCGTGGAGTACTACCGCCTGGTGTGGGCGACCGACCGCAGCTATGTCAGCGCGGCGTTCGGGCTGGCGCGGGTGCGGCTGGCGGCGGGCGACCGCCGGGGCGCGGTCGAGGCACTGGAGTCCGTCCCGGAGTCGTCCATCCACTACATCGCGGCGCGGATCGCGGCGGTCCGCGCCCGGCTGCGGGAACGGCCGCCGCACGATCCGCTGTCGGCGGATCTGCGGGCGGCCGCCGAACAGGTCGAGGCGCTCGAGGACTTCGGTCTGGACGCCGAACGAAGGGAACAACTCACCACCGAAGTACTGGGCAGCGCCCTGGACTGGGTACTCTCCGGTAGCCACGGTGCCGGGCCGGACGGCACGGCGGGCGTGGACGAGCGGCCGTCGCTGCTCGGCAGCCCGCTGGACGAGCGCGGTCTGCGGTTCGGCCTGGAGCGGTCGTACCGGCTGCTGGCACGGCTGGCACAGCGTGGTGAGAAAAGGATCGAACTGGTGGAACGGGCCAACCGCTTCCGCCCCAGGACGTGGGTGTGACATGGGTGTGACTGGGCCGTCCCGGTGTCCGGGCTGTGACGAACCGCTGGATGCGGGAGACAACTTCTGCGGGCGGTGCGGCGTCGATCTGCCGGCGCCCGCCGCGCCGCCGGCGTACGGCGCCGCCGTACCGCCCCCGCCGCCCGTGCCGCCGGCGCCCCCCGGGCCGCCCGCTCCGGCCGGGCCGCCGCCTCCGAACCCGCAGGCCCGTCTCCCGTACGGGGACGCGGGCGCGCCGCCGGTGTCCGGCCACGTCCCGCCGATGCCCGGCCATGCGCCCACGGTGCCCGCCCCGGCACCGGCGGCCGCCACGCCCCCGTCCCCCGACCCGCGCGTCGCCGGATACGAGGTGGTCGCCGACGCGGCCGCCGCGACGTCCGGCGCCCCGGCCGCGGAACGGGGCGCGCCCGGCTCGGCCGCCGCCCCGGAGACGGAACCCGGTACGCCCGTCGCGCCGTCCGGCACACCCGTCGCCTCCGATGCCCCGTCCGCCACCCCCGCCGACGGCACCGCCCGCTGTGCGGTCTGCCGGTCCGGCCCGGTGGGGCCGGACGGCTACTGCGAGCACTGCGGCCACGCCCGGCCCCGCGAACGCGATCACATGGAGCGCGAGTTGGCGGGCGTCGCGGCGGTCAGCGACCGGGGCCACCGGCACCACCGCAACGAGGACTTCTTCGCGCTGCGCGCCGTCGCGCTGCCGGACGGCTCGCCCGCCGTGGTCGCGGTGGTCTGCGACGGCGTCTCCTCGGCGACCCGCCCGGACGAGGCCTCCACGGCGGCGTCCGAGGCCGCCGGCGAGGCACTGCAGGCGTCGCTGCCGCGCGGCACGCATCCGCAACAGGCCATGCACGAGGCCATCCTGGCGGCCTCGTCGGCGGTCGACGCACTGGCCGACGCCCCCTCCCCGGCACCGGACGAGCACCCTCGGCAGAACGCCCCGGCCTGCACCTTCGTCGGTGCGGTGGTCGGCGGCGGACTGCTGACCGTCGGCTGGGTCGGCGACAGCCGCGCCTACTGGATCCCCGACGACCGCTCGGCGCCGCCCGCCCGGCTCACCGAGGACGACTCCTGGGCCGCCCAGATGGTCGCCAACAACCTGATGTCCGAGGCCGAGGCGAACGCCGACGAGCGTGCGCACGCCATCACGGGCTGGCTCGGTGCGGATGCCTACGAGGTCGAGCCGCACACCACCACGTTCAAGCCGGACGGGCCCGGGGTCGTGGTGGTGTGCACCGACGGGCTGTGGAACTACGCGGAGTCCGCGGAGCAGATGGCCGCGGCGCTGCCGTACGACGCGCCCAGCAGCCCCCTGAACAGCGCCCGCACCCTGGTCACCCACGCCCTCGACGGTGGCGGGCACGACAACGTAACGGTGGCACTGGTGCCGTTCCCCGCACCCGCGGTGCGGGCAGAATCGGCCTGACCACCCCACGACCGAACGCGTCGGACGCCGGTGGGCGCGCCGTACCTCGCACGGGGCGCCCCCTGCGAGGTACGGCGCGCCCCGTCCGGGGGACGGCGCGCGCCACGCCCCGTACGACACCTCCGGCCCGAGGGACGAAACGCACCCCGCACCACGTGTCCCGCACCACGCACCACGTACGACGCAACACGGCCCGATCGACCGGTTACGGCGTCCCAAGGAGCGGAACGGATGGCCAACTTCACCAAGTCCCGTGTGCCGCGTTTCTCCGCCGAGGTGTACCAGAACCCCTACCTGCCCGAGGGCGGGCGCGAGGTGCACGCCATCGTCACGGTCACCGCGACCGGGGGCGGCACGACCGGGGGCCGTCCGGTCTTCTCGGCGGGCACCGGAGGGCCGGACGCCGGCGTGGTGATCATGGTGGACTGCTCCGGGTCGATGGACCGTCCGGCGGCGAAGATGCGGGGCGCCCGCGAGGCGACGGCCGCCGCCATCGACACCCTGCGTGACGGTGTCGGCTTCGCGGTGGTGGCCGGAACCCATCGGGCCGCCGAGATCTTCCCCGGCGGCGGCCGGCTGGCCGTGGCCGGTGCGGCCACCCGCGCGCGGGCCAAGGAGGCGCTGCGGAGGCTGAGCGCGGGCGGCGGCACCGCCATCGGGACCTGGCTGCGGCTGACCGGCCGGCTGCTCTCGTCCGCCGAGGCCGGCTTCCGGCATGCCCTCCTGCTCACCGACGGCCGCAACGAGCACGAGTCGCCCGAGGATCTGCGTGCCGCCCTGGACGCCTGCTGCGGCGTGTTCACCTGCGACGCCCGCGGTGTCGGCACGGACTGGGAGGTCAAGGAGGTCACCGGCATCGCCTCGGCGCTGCTCGGCACGGCCGATATCGTCGCCGATCCGGCCGGCCTCGCCGCCGATTTCACCCGGCTGACGGAGAAGGCGATGGGCAAGGAGATCGCCGATGTCGCCCTGCGGCTGTGGACCCCGCTGGGCGCCGAGACCGTCTTCGTCAGGCAAGTGGCGCCCACCGTGGAGGACTTGACCGGCCGGCGCAGGGACTCCGGTCCGCGGTCGGGCGACTATCCGACCGGCTCCTGGGGCGACGAGTCCCGCGACTACCACCTCTGCCTGCGGGTCCCGGCCGCCGCCGTCGGCCAGGAAATGCTCGCCGGCCGGGTCTCGTTGATCACCTCCGCGCCGGACGCCCTCCCCTCGTCCGTCGGCCCGCCGCGCCCCCTGTCACAGGGGCTCGTACGGGCCGTGTGGACGGACGATGTGGCCGCTTCCACATCGATCGATCCGCAGGTCGCGCACTACACAGGACAGGCGGAACTGTCCCATGTCATCCAACAGGGACTTGATGCCCGTAAGTCCGGCGATATCGACTGCGCCCTCGCAAAACTGGGCCGCGCGGTACAGCTGGCCGGCGCCTCGGGGAACGACGGGACTGCGAAACTGCTTGCGAAGGTGGTGGACGTCGTCGATGCGGCGACCGGTACTGTGCGACTGAAGGCGAAGGTCGCCGAAGCGGACGAGATGACTCTCGAGACGCGCTCGACGAAAACCGTTCGCGTGAAGAAATAGCCACGATCAGTACCGAGCAGTACCACCGAAGCAAATCGGTACGGAGGGGGAAGAACCGACATGCCGACCTGCCCGAGCGGCCACCAGTCGGTGGCCGAAGACTGGTGCGAGGTGTGCGGCCAGCGGATGGCGGGCGCTGTCCCCCCGCCGCCCTCCCTGCCTGCAGGTTTCCTGAACACACCGCCCAGCCAGCCGACCGGTCAGCCCGGTCCGCCGCCCGGACAGCCCGGCCCGCCGCCCGGCGGCCCCGGCTTCGGCGGCCCCGGCCCCGCGGCCCCGGACAGCCAGGGCGGTCAGGGCGGTCAGGGCGGTTACGGCTTCCCCCCGCCCGCACCCGGCCCACAGGGCGGCCCCGGCCCCCAGGGTGGCCAGGACGGCTACGGCTTCCCCCCGCCCGCACCCGGCCCACAGGGCGGCCCCGGCCCCCAGGGTGGCCAGGACGGCTACGGCTTCCCCCCGCCCGCACCCGGCCCGCAGGGCGGCCCCGGCCCCCAGGACGGCTACGGCTTCCCGCCGCCCGCACCGGGCCCCCAGGGCGGTCCCGCTCCGTCCGGGCAGCCCGAGACGTGCCCGCAGTGCGGTACGCCGCGTGAGGCGATGGCCCCCTTCTGTGAGGGGTGCCGCTACAACTTCCTGACCAACTCCCCGACGTCCTACGCCCCGCCGCCCGCCCAGCAGCCGGGCCCGCAGGGCGGTCAGGGCGGTTACGGCTTCCCGCCGCCCGCACCCGGCCCGCAGGGCGGCCAGGACGGCTACGGCTTCCCGCCGCCGCAGCAGCCCCAGCCCCCGCAGCAGCACGGCATGCCCCCCGGCCAGCCCGGCCTCGGCGGCTTCCCCGACCAGTCCGCACCCGGCGGCTTCCCGGGCCACCCCGGCCCGCCCCCCGGCATGCCCGGCCCCGGCCCGTCCGGTCAGCCCGGCCCGCCGCCGCAGCAGGGCGGCGACGACTGGACGCTGAATCCGCCGAGCGCCCAGGCCGGCCCCCCGCCGATGGCGCCCGCGCCGCCCGGACCGGGCCCGCAGGCCCCGTACGAGCAGCAGCAGCCCGCGCCGTTCCCGCCGCAGCAGCCGGCGCCGTTCGAGCAGCAGCAGCCGCCCCAGGCCCCGTTCGAGCAGCAGCAGCCCGGCCCGTACGGGCAGCAGCAGATGCCGCCGCAGCAGCCCGGACCGGACCAGCAGTGGAACGGCGGTCCCGGCCAGGGCCCCGCTGCGCCGCCGCAGGGTCCGCCGCCGGTCGTCGGCGACGGCTGGGTGGTGGCGATCGCGCCGGACCGCGAGTACTTCATGGCGATGATGGGCCGCAGCGGCCCGGAGGCGGCGGGGCTCAACCTGCCCTCGTACTCCCCCGAGCAGGTGCTCCCGCTCGCCAACGGCCAGATCGCCGTCGGCCGCCGCCGGAACAGCACCGGCGAGGCCCCGGACATCGATCTGGGCAGTTCCCCGGAGGACCCGGGCGTCTCGCACCAGCACGCGCTGCTGGTGCAGCAGCAGGACGGCAGTTGGGCCGTGGTGGACCAGAACTCCACCAACGGCACGACGGTCAACCTCGCCGAGGACCCCATCCAGCCCTATGTGCCGGTGCCGCTCCATGAGGGCGACCGGGTGCATGTCGGTGCCTGGACGACGCTGACCGTCCGCCGCGGCTGACCGTCCGACGACCGCACAGCGACCCCGGGGCGTGATCGGCCGATCACGCCCCGGCCGCATTTCCGGCCCTCGCCGTCCCTTCCGTCCTACGACCGAAGTCCTCGGCCGGTACGTCTGCCACCATGGACGGGTGAACAAGATTCCACGCGGCACGCTCGAGGAGCAGACCTTCTACGAACAGGTCGGTGGCGAGGAGACCTTCCGGCGCCTGGTGCACCACTTCTACCAGGGAGTCGCCGAGGACCCGCTGCTGCGGCCGATGTATCCGGAGGAGGACCTCGGCCCGGCCGAGGAGCGGCTGGCGCTCTTCCTCATGCAGTACTGGGGCGGCCCCCGTACGTACAGCGACGGGCGCGGTCACCCCCGGCTGCGGATGCGGCACGCCCCCTTCACCGTCGACCGGGCCGCCCATGACGCCTGGCTGCGCCACATGCGGGACGCGGTGGACTCCCTCGACCTGTCCGAGGCGCACGCGACGCAGCTGTGGAACTACCTGACGTACGCGGCCGCCTCGATGATCAACGCCGCCGACTGAGGAACGCCGCACACCGGGCCGGCCGGATCCGGACACAACCGGCCCGGTCTCCGGACATCATCGGCCCGGTCTCCGGACATCATCGGCCCGCTTCCGGAGACACCTCGGGCCCCCGGTCCGCACACGGCAAGCGCCGCATCGGAGAGGCCCGACCAGGCGAGCGCCCTCGGGCGGGCCCGGTCGGACGGCCTCGTCAGGCGGGCGTCACCGTGAGTCCCGACAGCCCGGCCGGGCCTCCGGTCCGTACCGCGACCGACCCGTACGGGGTGCTCAACCGCAGCCAGCCGCCCGCCGACAGCAGGCTCAGCGGCTGGGGCAGGGGCGCGGGTCCGGCGGTTCCGGGGGACGTAGCGCCCCCCACGAGCGCGGCGGCCCGCGCCGGGCGCAGAAAGCCCAGCGACTGCGCGGCATGGGCGGCGCGCAGCGGAAGATGGGTGTCACCGAGGGTGCGCGACCAGATCTCCCGGCCGATGCGGTCCCGTTCGCTGCGGGTGCGGTGCTGCGGCGGCAACGCCTCGTCACGGGCGCGGAATTCGGCCACCGCGGCGGCCACCGCCCGTACCAGTGCCTCGGGTGCGGGCAGTCCGGGCACCCGCTGCCAGCCGCCGCGCGGCGGCAGCAGCCCGGTCCACGGCGGGCCGGTGACCGCGGCGGGCACGGTCACCGCGTCCGCCGACTCCTCGATGCCTTCGAGGAGTTCACCGGCCGAGACGGTGGTGTCCAGGACGCTGTCCCCGGCGAGCCGGGCGGTACGGATCGCCAGTACCTCGAAGGACGGCGGGCGGCCGAAGACGGCGAGCACCCCGCCGCCGGCCTGGAGGCGTACCGCGGCGGCCTTGTCGTAGTGGATCAGCCGGGCGAGGAAGGCGGCGAGATCCGCCGCCTCCCCCGCGTCGGCAAGGTGCAGCGCCGTCGTCATACCGCGACGGCCCTCTCCTGATGCGACGCGTCGTCCAGGTACTCCTTGAGGATCGCCTTCTCCTCCGCGGTGAGGCGGCGGGGGCGCTCCTCGGTGAAGTTGTACGGCACGACGACGGTCGAGGCCCGCAGGTAGAGGGTGTCCTCGTCCTTGACCTCGTAGCCGACCGTCATCGACGCGGCGCTGACCTTCGTCACCCACAACTCGACGGTCACCGGGGTGGGCCGGTGGACCAGCGGCCGCACATAGTCGATCTCGTGCCGGGCGACGACCGAGCCGCCCGTGAACGACGGGCTGCCGTCCCCCGGCGCCAGCCGGCGCATGAAGTCGATCCGCGCCTCTTCGAGGTAGCGGACGAACACCGCGTTGTTGACATGGCCGAACGCGTCCATGTCCGACCAGCGCAGGGGGCAGGAGTAGAGGTGTCGCACGCGGTCAGCCCCGGGTGAGCTTCTTGTACGTGGCGCGGTGCGGACGGGCGGCGTCCGCACCGAGACGCTCGATCTTGTTCTTCTCGTACGACTCGAAGTTGCCCTCGAACCAGAACCACTTGGACTCGCCCTCGTACGCCAGGATGTGCGTGGCGACGCGGTCGAGGAACCAGCGGTCGTGGGAGACGACCACGGCGCAGCCCGGGAACTCCAGGAGCGCGTTCTCCAGCGAGGAGAGGGTCTCCACGTCGAGGTCGTTGGTCGGCTCGTCGAGGAGCAGCAGGTTGCCGCCCTGCTTGAGGGTGAGCGCCAGGTTGAGGCGGTTGCGCTCACCGCCGGAGAGCACCCCGGCGGGCTTCTGCTGGTCCGGGCCCTTGAAGCCGAACGCGGAGACGTAGGCGCGCGAGGGCATCTCGACCTGGCCGACGTTGATGTAGTCGAGCTCGTCGGAGACCACGGCCCACAGGGTCTTCTTGGGGTCGATGTTCTCGCGGCTCTGGTCGACGTAGGAGATCTTGACGGTCTCGCCGACCTTGATGTCGCCGGAGTCCGGGGTCTCCAGGCCCTGCAGCATCTTGAACAGCGTGGTCTTGCCGGCGCCGTTCGGGCCGATGACGCCGACGATGCCGTTGCGCGGCAGCGTGAAGCTCAGGTTGTCGATCAGGACCTTCTCGCCGAAGGCCTTGTTGAGCTTGTCGACCTCGACGACGACATTGCCCAGACGCGGGCCCGGCGGGATCTGGATCTCCTCGAAGTCCAGCTTCCGCATCTTGTCGGCCTCGGCGGCCATTTCCTCGTAACGGGCCAGTCGCGACTTGGACTTGGCCTGCCGCCCCTTGGCGTTGGAGCGCACCCACTCCAGCTCTTCCTTGAGGCGCTTGGCACGCTTGGCGTCCTTCTGCCCCTCGACCTTGAGACGGGTCTGCTTGGTCTCCAGGTACTTGGAGTAGTTGCCCTCGTAACCGTGCAGGCGGCCGCGGTCGACCTCGCAGATCCACTGGGCGACGTGGTCGAGGAAGTACCGGTCGTGGGTGACGGCGACGACGGTGCCGGGGTACTTCGCGAGGTGCTGCTCCAGCCACTGCACGGACTCGGCGTCCAGGTGGTTGGTGGGCTCGTCGAGGAGCAGCAGGTCGGGGGCCTCCAGCAGCAGCTTGCACAGCGCGACGCGGCGGCGCTCACCACCGGAGAGGTTGGTGACCGGCCAGTCGCCGGGCGGGCAGCCCAGCGCGTCCATGGCCTGCTCCAGCTGGGTGTCCAGGTCCCACGCGTTGGCGTGGTCGAGGTCCTCCTGGAGCTTGCCCATCTCCTCCATCAGCGCGTCGGAGTAGTCGGTCGCCATGAGCTCGGCGACCTCGTTGAAGCGGTGGAGCTTGCCCATGGTCTCGGCGGCGCCGTCCTGCACGTTCTGCAGCACGGTCTTGGACTCGTCCAGCGGCGGCTCCTGGAGGAGCATGCCGACGGTGTAGCCCGGGGAGAGGAACGCGTCACCGTTCGACGGCTGCTCCAGACCGGCCATGATCTTCAGCACCGTGGACTTACCGGCGCCGTTGGGACCCACGACACCGATCTTTGCGCCGGGCAGGAAGCTCAGCGTCACGTCATCGAGGATGACCTTGTCGCCGTGCGCCTTGCGCGCCTTGCGCATCGTGTAGATGTACTCAGCCAAGAGAAACCGTCCGGCAGATTGGATCGATCAGGGTCTGTGCGGCACCGCCCCAGGGCCATCGTGCGACGCGTCCGAGGGAGGGCAGATACACCCCATCTTGCCGTACGCCTGTGCTCTGGCGGAAACGAGTAGGTCAGAGCGCCCCTGTTCAGCGCCGAGCTCCTGCGACACGGTGTCCGCTTGGTTGCCCTCTGTCAGCGTTGGTCGCTGCGCAGCGGGCCTTTCTCTTCTCCATGTCCACGTGGCATCCGCCCTCCGGGCCGCGCCCCCCTTGCGGGAAGGAGCGGCGCCGGGGCGCCGGACGCCAGCGGCCCCGGAGCGTCGCTGCGCTCCGGGGCCGTGGGTTACTCGTTCGACTGCCGCTCGCTCACCATGAGGTCACCGAGCGGCCGCCGAGGATCACTGTGCGCCGGTTCTCACCGGTCCGGCCGGGTGTCGCCGGACCCCGGTTCGCACCGGGCGCCGGGTGTCCTTACGCGGTGCCGGTCTTCTTCTTGCGGAGGAAGAACACCGCGCCGCCGCCGACCACGACGAGGACGACCGCGATGCCCGCGATCATCGGGGTGGCGTTGCTGGAACCGGTCTCGGCCAGGTCGCCGCCCTTGTCGCCGCCCGTGCTGCCGCCGACCGAGGCCGGGCTGGGCTTGGAGGAGGGCTTGCCGCCGCCGCTGCCGGCGGTCTTGCAGTCCAGGACCCCGGAGAAGGACTTCTTGAAGCCGCCCTCACCCTTGATCGTGATGTTGTACGGCTGGTCCTCGGCCACCGGGACGGTCACGGTCTGCGACTTGCCCGGGGCGATCTCGTAGTCCTTGCCGGAGAGCTGGAAGCGGAAGGCCTCATCGCCCTTGTTGGCCGCCGTGACGTCCACGCCGCCCTTGGCGCAGTTCTTCTCGGCGGTGATCGCCGGGATGGCGCCCTGCTTCTTCCAGGAGACCGTGGCGGCCGCGGAGACCGTGGACTCGCTGGAGCCGGCCAGGATCTGGGTCTGGCTCTTGGCGTGCTCACCGATGCCGGTGAAGGCACGGCCGACCGGGACCTTGGTGGCGGCCTGCGCGGTCAGCGAGGTGCTGCCGTCGGCGGCGCCCTTCGGCACGTCGAAGAACAGCTGGGTGCCCTCGGCGGCGCTGGTGACCGGCTTGCCGTCCTTGCCGACGATCTTCACACCGGCCGGCGCACCGGCGGCGGGGGCGATCGTGACGCTGTCGGCGTTGGTGTGCACGGTGACCGGGCCGAGCTTGCTGCCGGACTTGCCGGAGACGGCCGGCGGGTCCAGCGTCAGCGACGCCTTCGGCTCGCCGAGGTTCTGCGCGCTCTTCTCGAGGTAGTCGGCGAGCTTCTCGGCCGCCGGGTCGACCGCGTCCACCTTGACGTGGTCGGAGAAGCGCCAGATCGCGACCTGGGTGCCGGCCGCGGCGGTCTTCTCGGTGAGGCTCCCGGCGCCGGCCTTGGAGGCAAGCGCGGCCAGGTCGTTCACCTGCGGGTACGAGTTCTGCAGAATCCAGCGGATCTTGCCCGCGTCCCCGTTGTTGTGCAGCGACGAGGCGCTCCAGGGCACTTCCTGGTACTTGGCCTGCTGCTGCGTCGGGTTGTGGATGTCGATGCAGTACGTCTGGAGCGTGCCGCCGTTGTCGACCGCCATCTCGAAGAGGCCGGCGCCTACGCGCTGGTCCCCTCCGTCGTTGTGCACAACCGCCTGGTCGAAGGTCTTCAGACCGCCGAGCGTGGCAGTGGCACCCCCGTGCGTGGAGGTCGCGTCATCCGCCGCGGCAGTCCCCGCGGTGGCTATCGCACCCGCCGCGACCAGGCCCGAGGCCACGACCGCGGCGGCAAGGCGAGCTGCGCCCCGCCTCTTCATCGAAAGCATGAATTTCCCCTCTGGGCGAGGCGGTCGAGTGGGAGAGGTTGCCTCGCCGGAAAGATCCCAAAGAACTCAACAGCCGAACACGTCAGCCCCCGTGAGTACTTGTCGGATCTTATGGAGCAGGTGCATCAGGGTCCCCAGTAATGGCATCCCATAAGCGATCCGAATCGCAATCGTTACCGACAACAGGCACCCTGACCTGGCATTATCGACAAATCCCCAGAACTTTTCAGGGCACAGCGGCCTTTTGGGGTGATTGGGGCCCGACTGGAGCCGCCGGAACGGCAGCGTCCGGCACCTCAGCAGATGGCGAAATCGCGGCGGTGGACCGCTTCTTGACGGGCGCGGGCCTGCCGGCAGGAGGCTGTTTCCCGGCGGGTGCTGGTCTCTTGGCGGGGGCCGGCTCCTTGGCGGGGGCTGGTCTCTTGGCGGGGGCCGGCTCCTTGGCGGGGGCCGGCTCCTTGGCGGGGGCCTGTCTCTGGGCCTGGGCCGCTTCCTTGGCGGGAGGCGGTCCCTTGGGCGGAGGCTGTACATCCGCCTGTACCGGTGCGTTCAGGGTTGTCGGTGCCGGTGCGTTCGGAGGTGTCGGCGTCTCTCCGGGTGCCGGGGGCTCGACACTGCTCCGCGCTGGCTTGCCCACAGGCACCAGCCCCTCCCCGGCCCCTTGTTGTTCCCACGTCCCCGATGGTGGGCCCGAAGCGTCCGGCTGTTCTTCCAGAGCCACCGGTCGTTCCAGAGTCCCCGGTCGTTCCAGAACCGCCGGCTGTTGTTCCGCAGCCGCCGGCCGGGGCACCGGCGAGGAGCGAGGTCCGGGAGGCGGCGGCAACGGGGAGGGCCCGTGGCCCGCTTGGTCCGCTTCCCTGCGGGCCGGCCGGGCGACTCTCCGGAACGCGGAGGTGCCGCGCGCGAGATCGTGGCCGATCGCCACGGCGTCGACCTCCGCCGAGAACCAGCGCTGCCCGCCCCGTTCCGGGGGCTGTTCCCCTTCCCTCAGCCGCAAGCGCCCCTGGACGACCAGTGGTTCCCCCACCGCCACCGACGCCGCGACATTGTCGGCGAGCGCGCGCCACGACCGGACCGTGTAGAAACTCGTCCCCCCGTCGGTCCAGCGCTCCTGCGCTCTGTCCCACCGACGGGAGCTCGCCGCCAGCCGGAACCTGGCCACCGTCACACCCGCTGTCGTCTGCCGGTGCTCCACCGCTGTCGCGGCGTTCCCCACCAGCGTCACCATCGTGTCGTTCACGGAACACGCCTCCCCCGCGTCATGCGCTCGCTTCCGTCATGTGCCGCTCGCGCTGCGTCGACCTCATGCTGCACGTATGCGGCGGGCGCCGCGGCGGCATGTGGACGGGTGGCCGCCTGTGGACAACTCGGCCACCCGGGAGAGGGAATCCGCCCTCACGCACCGGCCGTCAGGGAACGGCCCGGCACACACCCGCCGTCGGGCAACCGTCCGGCCACGCACCCGTCGTCAAGCAACGGCCCTCACACGCCCACCCGTCAGGTGCCCGACGCCACCGCGTACTGCTCCCGTACCTCCCGATAGCGCAACAGCTCGGCGGCGACCGGCTCCAGGACTCGCGCCCGTCCGCACCCGGCCGCCGCACTCCGCAGTCGCCGCTCGGCGTCCTGCCCGTAACGCCGGGCCGGGCCGCGTGCCACCACCCGGCACATCCACGTCAGCGCCGGCCCGCCCACCGAGCCGATCAGCGCGGGAAGCAGCCCCGAGACCCAGTCCGCCGCCCCGCCCGCGCCCGTGACCGCGCCCGTGACCGCGCCCAGCAACCAGAGCACACCGACGACTTGGAGTACGGACAGCATTCCCTGCAGCGACGCGGCGACCGTCCACCAGCGTGGTTTCACGGCCGGTCCGCCCCGGAGCGCCTCCTCGGCCTCCGCCGCCACCTTGTCCAATGCCTCCGGCAACCCGTACGCGCCCCGGTCCGCCGCCTCCCGCACCGCCTGGGCCCACGGCGCCGGCAAGCCGTGCGCCGCCTCACCCGCCACGGTGCGTACGGCCTGCTCCACCACGGGCCGCGCCGCCGCCCGGCCGTCCACCGCCGGTTCGCCCCCCTCCCCGGCCGCGCCACCGCCCGCCAGCAGATGCCCCGGGCCCTCCTGCCGCCCCACCGAGCCCAGCCGCGTCCCGTTGCGCCACAGAGCGGCCCGACCGGCACCGCCCCGGCCGGCACCGGTCCTGCTCACCTCGGCTCTCCCCGTCCCCGTCCCCCGCCCGACGTCACCCCGCCCCGCTCCCGTCCGCCCCCTACGGACCTGCCGCGCACCGGCGCGCCCACCGTCCGCCCGCCCGGCGTCGTCCATCCGCCCGGCGCCCGTCGCCCCTCCCCCGAAGGCCCCCGTGCCCATCGCCCCGGCCCCCGCCCCGGAGCCACGGGTCCGCCACCCGCTCCCCCGCCATCCCCGCATCCGCGCCCACGGCGACCCGCACGCGCGCTCCGCGTACCGCAGCCAGTCGCGTTCCGCCGCGCGCCCGGTGGCCACCGCCCCGACCGCCTCCGCCAGCCGGTCGTCGAACTCCGCCCGTGCCTGTTCGGTCAGCCCGACCCGGCTCTGCGCCACATATACGGACCGCAACCGCTCGGCCGCCGCATCCACATCCGCCGCCAGCCGCCGGTCCGCCGCGCCCCGCTCCGTGACGAACTGACCGAGCGCCTCCCGCAGTTCGCCCACGCCCTTGCCCGTGGCGGCGGACAGCGCGAGCACCGCCGCCCCGGGCTCCCCGTGCTCGCCGAGCGCCAGCCCGTCCTCGTCCAGGAGCCGGCGCAGATCGTCCACCACCTGGTCGGCGGCGTCGCCGGGCAGCCGGTCCACCTGGTTGAGCACGACGAACATGACCTCGGCGTAGCCCGCCAGCGGCCGCAGATACCGCTCGTGCAGCACCGCATCCGCGTACTTCTCCGGATCCACCACCCAGATCACCGCGTCCACCAGCTCCAGCATCCGGTCCACCTGAGCGCGGTGCTCGGTGGCCGAGGAGTCGTGATCGGGCAGGTCGATGAGGATGAGTCCGTGCAGCTCGGAGCTGCCGTCCGCCGGGGCATGACGCCGGTGCGCGGGCACGCCCAGCCGGTACAGCAGCCCCTCCGCGCCCGCCCGGCTGCCCGGCCAGACACAGGCCACGGGCTCCGCGGTCGTCGGCCGCCGCGGGCCGACCTGCGAACGGTTCGCCCCGGCCAGCGCGTTGAACAGCGACGATTTACCGCTGCCGGTCGCCCCCGCGATCGCGACGACGGTGTGCTCACCGGACAGCCGGTAGCGCTCGTCCGCCGTCTCCAACACCCGCCCCGCGCCCTCCAGCGCCCGCCCGTCCAGCCGGGACCGGGACAGCGCGATCAACTCCCGCAAGGCATCCAACCGGCCGCGCAGTCCGCCCGCCACGGCCCGCCGGCCGCCGTCCGCGACCCATCGGTACCCGCCCCCGCCCTCCCCACCCACCGGCGAACGCGGCTGCACCATCGCCTCACCCCGCGACGCGAACCGTGACCCGCCATACGCCCGCACTCCTGACGCCATGGGGGCGCCACCCGACGACCTCCCACGCGAGAGCGCCATACCCGCCGCCACAGGCGCCTCTTCCCGCTCCTCGCTCACCGCCTGCCGCACCACCGACCGGGGCACTCCCACGTCCCGCGCCCGCCGCGCAATCAACCCGTCATCCCACGCCCCGCCCACCACCGCCGCCCGCACAGCGGGCTCCGCCCCCACGCCCCTCTCCCGCTCCCCCACGGCCTTCCCGAACTCCCCGGCCTCTCTGCCCTCTCCGACCTCCGCAGGCCGTACGGACGCCTCCGATACCTCGCACCCCACGGATGCCATGCCGTCCACCGCCGCCACGCCCTCCACCGACGTCACTCCGCCCACCGACGCCGGCATCGAGACCACACCCACCCCCGTCTCCCGCCCCTTCCCCAAGCACTCCCCGGAACCATCCGTCGCTTCGGCGCCATCCGCCGCCTCGAAACCAACCGCTGCCTGGGAATCGCTCACCCCGACACCTCCTCCTTCTCCATCGCCCTCGCCCGCTCGTCCTCGTCCCGCCGCTGCTTGCGCTTCTCCGTCTCCTCCGGCCTCTCCTTCTGCTTCTCCCGCTGCACGACGGACAGCGCGGCGATCAGCTCCGCCTGCTGGTCCAGTGGCACGGTCAGCTGGTCCAGCGGTGCCAGCCGCCGCTCCCGCTCACCGTCCAGGGCACGCGCCACATACGTGGCCAGCAGCCGGGCGCCCCGGTCGCAGAGCCGCAGCGCGGTCTGGGCCCCCAAGAGGTCGGCGAGGTTCTCGCCCGCCGTACGGGCCCGCCGGCCACCGAGCAGAGCCGTGGCCAACAGCGCCGCCGACTCCTCCGGCTCCACCGACCCCACCCGTTCACCGGCCTGCCCGGCACGCGCCTCACGGGTCTCCTCCTCGGCCAGCTCCTCCAGGCAGCGCCGCCAGCGCCGGACGATCACACCGAGCCGTCCGCCCGCGCCTTCGGCGGTCGCCAGCGAGACGTCGGCCGCCGCGGGGTCGCGCCGCCAGCCGTCCGCGGCCCGCTCGTCGGCCTCCTCCACGGCACAGGTCAGCAGCGAGGTCAGCCCGTGGGTCAGCGCGTCGAGCAGCTCGTCGGAGCGGCCGTCGAGCCCATGGTCGCGCCAGTGCGCCCGCGCGTCCCCGGACAGCACCTCACCGGCCGCGACCTCCTGCCGTACCCGCTCCGCGGCCTGCTCGTACGCCTCCTCGACCCGGCCGGCCAGCCGCAGCGCCGCGGCGTGCTGGGCAGCGGCTGCCCCCGCGAGCGCGGGCAGCCGGCTGCGCAGCGACGCGATCACTCCGGCGGCCGTACGGTCCGCGGCGGCGGTGCGGGCGACGGGGTCCTGGGCGTGTCGCTCCAGCCAGTCCCGCAGCGCCGCCACGGCCGTGGCGGGCAGCAGACCGCTCCCGCCGCCGGCCGACTCGGGCAGCTCGGGAATGGTGAACCGCGGGACGTGGCCGAGACCGGCCCGCTGGAGAAGTTCCGCGTACCGCCCGGAAATGTCCGTGGCGATCTGATGCGGCACCCGGTCCAGCACGGTCACCAAGGTGACGTCGTACTCCTTTGCGGTACGCAGCAGATGCCAGGGCACCGCATCCGCGTACCGGGCCGCCGTGGTGACCAGCACCCAGACGTCCGCCGCGCAGATCAGCTCCGCGGCCAGCTCCCGGTTGCGCGCCACCAGCGAATCGATGTCCGGGGCGTCCAGCAGCGCCAGCCCGCTGGGCAATGCCCGATCCGTCTCGATCCGCACCGTGAGCAGCCCCGCCTCACCCCCGCCGGCCGCCCGTGACCCACCCGGTTCCCCGCCCAGGCCTACGCCACCACCGCCCGCACCGTCATACGCCCCGCCGCCACCGGCCCCCGGCCCCCCTGCCGCATAGCCATAGCCGTAGTCGGAGCCGAAGCCGATGCCCTGCTCACCACCCGCCCCCTCTGTCTCCTGCCGCTGCCGCTGCCCCTGCCCCCCACCGAGCCCATGCGCCATACGGGCCCCATGAGGCATCCGCACCCCGTGCCCGCCTGCCGCCCCGCGCGCACCGCCGGGCGCCACCCCGCCCGCACCGTGCCCGCCGTAATCGCCCCGGCCCAGGCCGTCGCCCGCCGCGTATCCGTCCTCGCCACCGTCGTCCTGCTCAGGGACCCACACCCGGGCGAGCTGCGGCAGGACCCGTGGCCCGGCGAACCAGTGGAGATCATCGGGATGACAGACCAGCACCGGTGTGCGCGTCGTCGGACGCAGCACCCCCGCCTCCGAGACCCGCCGCCCCACCAGCGAATTCACCAGCGTGGACTTGCCCGCCCCGGTCGATCCGCCGATCACCGCGAGCAGCGGGGCCTGCGGGGAGCGCAGGCGGGGAATCACATAGTCGTCGAGCTGGGCGAGCAGCTCGGCCCGGTTGCGCCGGGCCCGGGCAGCACCCCGGAGTGGCAGTGGAAAGCGTGCGGCGTCAACGCGGTCGCGCAGAACGGACAGTGCGTCGATCAGCCGGGGTCGTACGTCCAAGGTCGCCACATGTGCAGAATGCCCAATTTAGTTGGGTTTTTGAAGCGTATAACCCCTTGTGCGCGCCGCAAGAACCCCCACAGAACGGGATGAGTGGCGCATGAGACGTTCGCGACGAGTGGGGCGCAGGCATAACGAGTGCACAACACCCGCCGCACGAGACGTCAAAAGCGGTGCAGGATTCGTACCTGCCTGCGATTATCGGGACCGCTTCACCGAACCTCCACAACGTGCCACGGAGGTGAAGCAACCGGGACGAGGCACCCGGACCTCTATCCTTGTCCGCGGTCCGTGATCCACGTCCACACCCGGCCCCCGTAGCTCAGTGGATAGAGCAGGTGCCTTCTAAGCACTTGGCCGCAGGTTCGAGTCCTGCCGGGGGCGCCACCGCCCGTACGGTGTCCAGCCCTCCCTTGTGGAGGGCTTTTCGCTGGTCAGGGGCGGTTTGGCGGTCCGGCGCGGCGGCTTCGGCAGGGCCGGAACGACTCCTGGAGGCGAAGGTGGGAGTCCGGCCGAAGCCGGTCCGGTACGGCTCTCGACGGCTGGTTTCCCGAAAACTTCCCGGCGTTTTTCGGCGACACTTTCACGGCTGTGGGCACAGCGAGCAGCCGCTGAGGCTCTTCGATCCGCCCCTGGAGTTCGGTCAGCTGTCCGGTGATGCAGCGTGTGCAGGTGGCCAGGAGGACGGGGGCGCTGCTGCCCGCCCAGGCGGCGACCCGAGCCGGCGGAATGCCGTTGTTGAGCCAGGTCTTCAGGCAGGTGTGGCGCAGGTCGTAGACACGCTTCCCGACGGGCGAGCTGTAGTCGTGCTCGCCGAGGACAGCCTTGCGAGCCTTGCGCCAGACCCGGTGGAAGACCGATCCGGCGAGCAGACCGCCTTCCCCCGGAAGGTCGAGCGCGAGGGCAGGTCTTCGCCTCGGCGCCGCTGTTCGGAGGCGACCTGCCCGAACGGTCACGCGTGAGCTCGCGGACCTTCTGGGACCGGATCTCGGCCTCGGTGCAAGGCCCTCCTGGACCTCGGTGCGGCGGACGGGCCTGGTTCCGGATGCTGGCCCGTCCGCCGGGGCAACGTTGTCGCGGCCGCAGCGGTGCTCAGCTCGGGCAGGTCGGTCTCGAACGCTGTTACGAGGTGGCGTCGCGGGTGCGCAGGTCTTCGTTGATGCGCTGGGCTTCTTCGAGTTGGTCTTCGAGGATGATGATGCGGCAGGCGGCTTCGATGGGGGTGCCGGCGTCGACGAGTTCACGGGCTCGGGCGGCGATGCGTAGCTGGTAGCGGGAGTAGCGGCGGTGGCCGCCTTCGGAACGCAGCGGGGTGATCAGGCGGTGCTCGCCGAGGGCGCGGAGGAAGGCAGGGGCGGTGCCGATCATTTCGGCGGCCCGGCCCATGGTGTAGGCGGGGTAGTCGTCGTCGTCGAACTTGTCGACGGGGCGGGGAGTGCGAGGGGGCATAGACCTCTTCTTTCGGGGACGCATCGAGGGGCCCGAGTGCCGTTCTGGCACCCGGGCCCCGAGCTTTCAACACCATCTACCGACTGACTGCGCCGGCTTTCTTGTTCCGCCGGCCCGCCTGGGAGGGCGGGGCTGCGGGGATCGCGGATGCGTGACCGGGGACCACCTTCCAATCCGGGGCCTGCGGTACCCGAGCGGTGTTCTTCCTCGCCCGGGCGATCCTGATGGCGTCTGCTCCTTACCTCATTCGGCTACTCGGTTGTACTGCTGGATATCGCGGGTACTGCATGCGACCCCTGGGGCCGCTCGGCCCGGCAGTCAGCGAAGGAACCACCATTTCCGGCCCCGTCGCTCCACTGCCGTTCCGCGTCCTGTCTGACCTGCTTGCACAGCAGTTCATCTCTGCCGTGCCCTCTTCGACTTCTTGAGTACGGGAAAACACTAACCTCCACACGCACCCATGTCTACGCTCGTCGTGACAGATTTTCTCAACAGCCGGTGAGTGGACTTCTGCCTCATGCGCACCCGGAAGAGCGCCATTCGGGTTGGCCGGCCGGTTGGCCGCTCGCGACCGCACCCTCCTGGGCCACCGCCCTGACAGAGGGACCGGCCACCACCGGTGCGTGCCACGAACGGCAGGCCCTCGCCGCAGACGCACCGCCCCCTTGAGGTCCTTTGCCTCGGCGCGGCGCGTGTCCGGGTCCGGCTGAGGTCCCGGTAGCGGAACCACAGCGCCCAGCTACCGGGAGAGTTGGGCATGGATGGTTTTGCCGGTTCCGGGGGCTGGGGTGATGGTCAGGTGGCTGGTGAGGTGGCGGATCATGTGCCAGCCGAAGCCACCGCTGCCGCCGTGGAGATCAGGTGTGCGTTCGCGGGGGGCCGCTGAACTGAGGTCACTGACCGCGGCGGTCATCGTGTCCGGGCCGACGGAAAGTCGGAGGGTGTACCGGCCGCCGCCGTGGCGCAGGGCATTGGTGGCGAGTTCCGAGACCACCAGGAGGAAGGCGTCCGCACGCTCGGGATCCGGCGCTGGGGTGAGGTTGTCGGTGAATGCGCGGGTCGCCTCGCGGGCCCGGTGGACACTGTCCGGGCTTTCGCCCCGCACCACGGTCGGTACGGGATGAGGGGCGCTGCCGATCTTCGTGCCGTTCATGCGCGTACACCCCACCTGTGATCCATTGCGCCTTTTGCCGTGACAGGCAGTGTGCCCGCCCCTTCGGTTCCCACACCCCGGCGACGCGCTTCCTGGTGCAGTTTTCACTAGGCGTGGCCGACAGAAGCTCGGCCACCGTCTTCACAGAAAATCTGCCGTGTAGGCGATAGACATGCGGCCTCGCGGGGGTTAGGGTTTTCGTCGTAGCCAAGAGATCGAAGGCGCGGCAGAGGTCGAACTGCCGCGCGTGCAGTGCCAGAAGAGGCACGGCAGTGGAGTCGCGGGGCCGAAAGATATGCACAGGGGCCCCGCGACTGACTGCCGGGCCGGGCGGCCCCCGGGGCCGCGAGCGGAACAGCGGATCCGCAGTAACAAGCAGGTCAGCAGGAGGACGAGAAGGAGGCAGACGCCATCAGGATCGCCCGGGCGAGGAAGTGAGTCCGCTCGGGTACCGCAGGCCCCGGATTGGAAGGTGGTCCCCGGTCACACATCCGCGATCCCCGCACTTCCCGCCCTCTCCCGGGCGACGGTGCGGAAACAGAAGGCCGGCAGCGCAGTAAGCCGGCAGATGGTGTTCAAACCCCTCGGGGCCCTGGTGCGTGTTCGGCACCAGGGCCCCGCGATGCATTCCCGTCCGAACTCCGTTTCCGCGCCCGAGCACGGCCGCCGTGCCCCGGGGACGTTCAGCCGGCGTCGGACAGCCTGACCCGGCAGCAGCCATGCGGACGAGCTCCGCCGACATCGTCGCCGGAGCTCTTCGCCATCAGCCAGACGCGAACCGGACTGAGCACCGCGGTCGAGGCGTCCTCTGAACAGCCTCGCCGCGCGACCCCCAGGTGCCGCGGTGGTGGATGGCGCTCGTCCCGAACAGCAGCAAGGCGGTGACGGTGTACACGGTGCAGGCCAGGGCAGCCTGCGGGGTCCTGGCCAGGCGGATGAGGTCGACGCCTGCCGTCAGCGCGGCCGGGACACAGCTTCCTTCCTCCCCCGGACTGTTGGGCCTCGCTGACAACCAGGTAGCCACGCCAGGGGTCTCTCCCCACGGCGTTGGGGGAGGTCAGCCTCGGACCGCCGGGCATGGACTGCCACCACGTCGCCGGCAGGGTGGAGTCGGAGCCGAGCAATCAGACGTCTCTCACCGTGGTCGTCCAGGGCCCAGTCATCACCGGACGGCTGGACTCGAGGCGGTGGCGGACGTCGAGGTACTCGAGGGGGTCAAAACGGCTGGGACCGTTTTCCGCTCTCGCTCTTCCGGCCGCCGAGTTGGCCGCTGCCGGGCGGATTCTTTGCCCACAGCGGTCCGGTCAGGCTCGAGCCGGGTGCCCCAGCAAGGCCGACGCCGTCTCCAGTGGTGTGAGACCGGTCGGTGGCACGAGCGCGGCAGCCGGGCGGCACACGAAGCCGAGGCGGCTCAGGGCTCGGGTCACTTCACCGGCGGAGAAGTCACGGCGATCCTGCCGGGTGATGATCTCCCCGACCTGCTTGACGGGGTAATGGCGGCGACCGATGAGCACGGACTCACCCGTGATGGGTTCGGCTTTGATGCCCTTCATCGCATCCTGCACCTCGGTCTTGAGCAGGTCGAAAGGGAAGCGGGCGATGACGACGCGCATAGTGCCTCTACAAGGTCGAAGAGAAGCCGGAAACGGATCGCCGGCCTGGACGGAGAGGGATCAACGGGTGAGGACGACGACGCCCAGGGCGTGCCCGCCCTCACCGATCACGGGTGAGGCCCGCAGCGCGCGTTGACGCATGGCGCGTTCCGCGTCGTGTGCGGACATCACGGGCGAAGTGAAGGGCCCACGGTCGTAGACGAGGTCCCGCAACCGGGTCTCCTCGGTGTACCAGGAGCCCTGGTGGTGGGCTGTCATCTGGGAGCGGGTGATCAGGCCCGTACACCGCCCGTCCTCGTCACGGACGAGGAGATGGTCGGCACGGGCCCCGATGAGGACGGACAGGGCCACGTCGACGATCATGTCGTCGCCGACCTGTGGTCCCGGCGACGACATGACGTCGCCGGCTGCCTTGCCGGAGCGGTCCGCCTGGGGGTAGCTCTGCAGCATCAACGAAAGCCTCCGTGACGATGGTCCGACGAGCCGAGCGTGATCGTCCGGGACCGGCCTAGGCGGCCGGGGCCGAGGAGGTCTGCCGCGCAGTCGGTGTCGCGGTGCGGGCTGATCCTGCGGCACGGCGGGCCTGGGCGGGGCGGCTGCGGAGGCCGCGGTTGGAGGAGCCACTGCGCTTGGGGCGCTCGACGACGGGTGCGGCGATCGTGACCGGGATGCCGGAGGGCGCCTGCGCGCCGGTGATGCGGCTCAGCTCGGCCTCGCCCGAGCGGACCTGGGTGGTCTGCGGGGTGATGCCCGCGTCGGCCATCAGGCGGTTCATGGTGCGGCGCTGGTTGGGCAGGACGAGGGTGACGACGCTGCCGGACTCGCCGGCGCGCGCGGTACGTCCGCCGCGGTGCAGGTAGTCCTTGTGGTCGCTGGGCGGGTCGACGTTGACGACGAGGTCGAGGTTGTCGACGTGGATGCCGCGGGCGGCGACGTTGGTGGCCACCAGGACGGTGACCTGGCCGGTCTTGAACTGGGCCAGGGTGCGGGTGCGCTGGGGCTGGGACTTGCCGCCGTGCAGGGCCGCGGCGCGGACACCGCTGTTCAGCAGGTGCTTGGTGAGGTTGTCCACGGCGTGCTTGGTGTCCAGGAACATGATCGACCGGCCTTCGCGGGCGGCGATCTCCGTGGTGGCGGCGTGCTTGTCGGCGCCGTGGACGTGCAGCACGTGGTGCTCCATCGTCGTGACCGCGCCCGCCGAAGGGTCGACGGAGTGGACCACGGGGTCGGTCAGGTAGCGCCGGACCAGCAGGTCCACGTTGCGGTCCAGGGTGGCCGAGAACAGCATCCGCTGCCCCTCGGGACGGACCTGGTCGAGCAGCGCGGTGACCTGGGGCATGAAGCCCATGTCGGCCATCTGGTCGGCCTCGTCCAGCACGGTGATGCCGACCTGGTTCAGCCGGCAGTCACCGCGCTCGATGAGGTCCTTGAGCCGTCCCGGCGTGGCGACGACCACCTCGACCCCGCCGCGCAGTGCGCTGGACTGGCGGCCGATCGACATTCCGCCGACGACGGTGGCCAGCCGCAGCTTGAGCGACCGGGCGTAGGGGGTGAGGGCATCGGTGACCTGCTGCGCCAGTTCCCGGGTGGGGACCAGGACCAGTGCCAGCGGCTGGCGGGGCTCGGCGCGCTGTCCGGCGGTACGGGCCAGCAGGGCCAGACCGAAGGCGAGCGTCTTGCCCGATCCCGTGCGTCCGCGGCCGAGAACGTCGCGTCCGTCCAGCGAGTTCGGCAGCGTGGCGGCCTGGATGGGGAACGGGGCGGACATGCCTTCCGCGCTGAGGGCCGCCAGCAGCGCCGACGGCATGTCCAGCTCGGCGAAGGTCTCGGCGGGGGGCAGGGCGGGAGTGTGGGTGACGGGCAGGGCGAACTCTCCCTGCAGTGCCGCGGGACGCCGTCCGGAGCCCCCGGAACGACCCGTGCCCGAGCGGTTCGGCCCACCGGAGCGGTAGCCGCCGCGGCTTGAGCCGGACGAGCCGGCGGAGCGGGAGTAGCGGTCATTCGTGCGAGCTGTGCGGTTCATGGAGAACCTTCCTCGATGCGGTACGTCGAGGAATTCCCGGCGGCAATGAGCCGCACACAAAGAATCGCAAGAACGAACCGATGAAATGGGATGAAACGAAGCGGGGAGGAAGTGTGTCGACCCTGCACGCCGAAGCGGGACCGGCAATCCCGCAAAGAAGAGTGAAACAGCTGCCGGATCGCATTTCGGACGGCTTGCCGCCGCATGACAGCGGTCGGGGAGTCGAACTGGCCGCCCGCTTGCCGCGTGTGCGGCCATTGCGGGGAACGCGGGAACCCCGAAAAGCAACGAGCTGGGGCCCGCACCCAAGGTGCGGGCCCCAGCTACGGTGCAACGCGTCAGGCGGGAACGATGTTCTCGGCCTGCGGGCCCTTCTGGCCCTGCGTGACGTCGAAGTTCACCTTCTGGCCTTCCTGCAGCTCGCGGAAGCCCTGGGCGGCGATGTTCGAGTAGTGGGCGAAGACGTCGGCGCCGCCACCATCCTGCTCGATGAAGCCGAAACCCTTTTCCGCGTTGAACCACTTCACGGTGCCAGTAGCCATGTCATATCTCCTTCGGGGCAGTGCCGGAGCCCACACCGTGCGAGCTCCGTATCGCTGCGTTGATTGCCCGTCCGGAAATAAACACCGGAAATACGAAAGCGCTCCGCCGTGTACGACGGCGAGCACGCTTGAAGTCTTGGGAACCACAACTGCAACTGAGATCGACGGTAGCACGGTACTGGCGTCCACACCCGGCGCATGATCCCGACGCTTTCGGGAGCGTAAAAAACCCCTACCGCACCAGTGGCCATTTCTGTAGTCGCGGCGTGAGATATTCGACATCGGTGCTCGCCCGCATTCGGCCGGAAATACGTCGGCCCCCTCGGCCGACCGGGCGACAGGACGGAAAACGCTTCCCACAGGCCGACCCACGGGCAGCGCAGCCGGCCCGGCATGCGGCGCTCGGCCACAGGGGCAACCTTCTTCTGTTGCCGCAGTCGAGGAAAAACTACACCGACAACAGTAGATATCGGCAGTACGCCCGCTTCCTGAGGGCCGTCGGCGAAGACCCGCCGTCCCGTTGCGCCCCGAAGGCGGCCATCCCACTACTCCCGCTGCCCAGCCGTCGCGACGCTATTCGTCTCCGCTCGCGCCCGCGGCACCCACGGCATCGGCTTCCTCGGCTGCCTCGGCGGCCGCCCGGACGAGGTTCTGTTCCAGGCGTTCCAGGGCGTGCAGGGCCGCGGTGCGCTCGTCGTCGGAGAGGCCCGCTGTCGAGATGCCCTCGAGCTGGCTCCAGACCTGCTCGACCTGGCGGCGCAGGGCGTGACTGGCCGCTGTCGGCTCGATGAGCGAGGCGCGTTTGTCGGTAGGAGAGGGGCGGCGGCGGACGAAGCCGGCCTGCTCCAGGCGCCGGACGGTGCGGGTCATGGTGGCGGCGTCGGAGTCCATCAGGCGCACCAGGTCGGTCTGCCGCCGGGGGCCGAGCTCCCACAGGTGCATCATGACCAGCTCCTGTCCCGGATGCAGGCCGATCCGGCGCAGGAGCTGTCCGGCGAACATGCGGTGCAGGCGGGCCAGGCGGAAGATCGCGTGACTGACCGGCCCGCCACTGGCCGCGGCCGGCACCGGGACAGCGGCTTCCTGCCCCGTCCCCACGGGCCCCTTCCCTGCGTCCGGCGTGGACTGCGTCATCTGCATCTCACTTTCCTGTTCGGTCAGCGTAAGCCTACCTTCCGACCCCAGACCCCACGGCGGCCACGCCGATCCCAAGGCGCATACGGGCAGGCAGCAAGGTGTTGCGTGCTTCGCACGGGAGAGCGGGAAGGGTTTTCTGGCCATTACTTGTTCGGACAGGTGATTTACTTGTTCAGACAGGCAATCGCTGGCCCGGGCTCCCCGAGCGCCCGTGCCGCGGCACCTCACATCTCCCGAGGAAGAGGACCATGACCACTGCTTTCGATCCGATCGACCTGGGCGGCAAGCGCCTGGCGAACCGCCTCGTGATGGCGCCGATGACCCGTAGCCGCGCCCACGGGCCGGGCGCCGAGCCGACCGAGCTGATGGCGACGTACTACGCGCAGCGCGCCGGTGCGGGGCTGATCGTCACGGAGGGCATCCAGCCTTCGCTGCTCGGCCAGGGTTACCCCGACACCCCGGGCCTGCACACGGCCGGGCAGGTGCGGGCGTGGCGGACGGTGACCGACGCCGTGCACCGTGCGGGCGGTGCGATCTACGCGCAGCTGATGCACACCGGCCGGATCGGCCACCCCAGCCTGCTGCCCGACGGACTGGTCCCGGTGGGGCCGTCGGCGGTGACCGCCAAGGGCCAGGTCTTCACCCATGAGGGGCCGAAGGAGTTCGTGGCGCCGAAGGAGCTGACCGAGGCGGAGATCCGGCAGACCATCGCCGACTTCGCGGACGCGGCCCGCAACGCGGTCGCGGCCGGGTTCGACGGCGTGGAGCTCCACGGCGCCAACGGCTATCTGATCCACCAGTTCCTCGCGCCCAACACCAACCACCGCACCGACGCCTGGGGCGGCGGCACCGAGGGCCGCATCCGCTTCGCCGTCGAGGTCACCGAGGCCGTGACCGAGGCGATCGGCAGCGACCGGGTCGGCCTGCGGATCTCCCCCGGGAACCAGTACAACGACATCTCCGAGGACCACCCGGACGAGGTCTACCTCGCCCTGCTGGAGCGGCTCGCCGGCCTGGACCTGGCCTATCTGCACCTGATGGAGGGGCCGCACCGCGACCTGACCCCGCGGCTGCGCAAGGTGTGGCCGGGCACGTTCGTCCTCAACCCGTTCACCTACCCCGACGTCACCGGTCCCGACGCGCTGGGGCTGATCGAGGACGGCAGCGCGGACATGATCGCCTACGGCTCGCTGTTCCTGGCCAACCCCGACCTGCCGCGGCGGCTGGCCTCCGGCGGTCCGTTCAACACCGCCGACAAGGCCACCTTCTACGGCGGCGACCACCGCGGCTACACCGACTACCCCACCCTCTCCGCCTGAGCGGCGACCCCGCCGAGGCGGCCGCACGCTGAGCGACAGCGCGTGCGGTTCCCTTCTCCACCCGCCCCTACCTGGGAGTCTGCGATGTCCCAAGCAATCACCTTCTCCGAGTACGGCGCACCCGAGGTGCTGCGACTGTCGGAGGTCAGCACGCCGGAGCCGGGCCCGGGCCAGGTCCGGATCCGTGTGCGGGCCGCCTCCGTGAACCCTCTCGACATCAAGATCCGGTCCGGTCTGATGGCCGAGGCCGCCCCGGCCCGCTTCCCCGTGGTCCCCGGCCTGGACGCGGCCGGTGTCGTCGACGCCGTCGGCGAGGGGGCCGACGCGGCCGTGGGCGACGAGGTGCTCGGTGCCGCGGTCGGCGGCAGCTACGGCGAATACGCCCTGCTCGACCGGCCGGTGGCCAAGCCGCAGGCCTTGTCGTGGGAGGTCGCCGCCTCGCTCGTCACGGTCGGCGAGACCGCGTCCCGTGTCCTGCGGCAGCTGGGCGCGAAGGAGGGGCAGACCCTGCTCGTCCACGGCGCCGGGGGCAGCGTGGGCACCGTCGCGGTGCAGCTGGCCGCCGCCCGCGGGATCACCGTCGTCGGCACGGCCGGTGAGCACGACATCGAGCGCGTCACCGCGCTCGGAGCCACCGCGGTCCGCTACGGCGACGGCTGGGTGGAGCGGGTGAAGGCCGCGGCTCCCCAGGGAGTCGACGTCGTCTTCGACGCCTCCGGTGCCGGCGTACTCGCCGACTCCGTTGCCCTGACCGGTGACAGCGCACGTGTCATCACCATCGCCGACATGGCCGCCGCGCAGCACGGCGTCCGCTTCAGCGCCGGCGGCGCCGACCCGGCCGACGACTCGCTTGCGCAGCTGGTGCGCCTGGCCGCCACCGGCGAGCTCGACGTCCCCGTATGGCGCGCCTATCCGCTCGGTCAGGCCGCCGCCGCACACGGCGACATCGAGGCCCGCCGCAACCGGGGCAAGGTCGTGCTCCTTCCCTGACCCCCTGCCGCCGCCTCGCACCGCCGGAGCGGGCGAGGCGGCCGGGCCGCAGTCGACACCCCCGGCCGGCTGCGGCCCACCCACCCACCGGACGCCCCCTCACCAAGGACGCAGGCCCGCGAGACCCATGGCAGCCCGGCCCGGCCCCGTGCCGCTGACGGCCGACGCGGCACCGACTTCCTCGCCCAGCACCGCGCCTGAGCAGCCGCATGCGCGGGGCCGCACCGGCTACGGCGGTGCGGCCCCGGGGGTGGTCCCCCTGGCCGACGGCCCCGTTCCGGCCGGTGTCTTTCCCGGCTGCTCCCTCCGGTCCCTCCGCGCTCACCCGCCCCGCCGTCTCCTCCCGGTGGCCTGCGGCGAGCCGGCCGGCCGCCTCGTCCTACAGCCGCTCGCCGGGCAGGGCCAGGAACGATGCGCGGAGGCCGACGAGGGCGGGGTGATCGGTGGGCAGGTGGAGGTCGTCGAGGGCGCCGATGGCCCGTACGCCGATGGTGGTGTTGGTGGCGAATGCCGCCTGGATGCCGGGGAGGTGGCCGACGGGGACCGGTGCGACGGTGTGGGCGTGACGTTCCCGGAGCAGGGCCATGGTGACGCCGGGCAGGACGTCGGCCTCGGGCCGCAGCACGTGGCCGTGGGCGTCGATGAAGCCGATGTTCCAGGTGGGGCCCTCGGAGACCAGCCGGTCCGGGCCCACGAACAGGGCGTCGTCGAATCCGGCCAGCTGGGCGGCGCGCCGTTGGTGGAGGGCTCCGAAGAGGCCGGTGTGCTTCACCTGTGCCACATCGCGCTGGTAGCGGACGGTCTTCACGCGCAGCGGGGGCAGGGGCAGCGCACCGGCCGGGCGGTGGGTCACGAGCACATGGGGGTCCTGTGCGTCGGCCGGGTGCCCGATGTCCAGGCCGGGGTCCAGGACGGTGACCCGCACGACGAAGGCGCCCGGCTCGTCGCCCACCGCCTCGCGCACGTACCGGCGTACGAGGGCGGGGGCGAGGTCCGCGCCGAACACCGTGCGGCAGTCGCGTACCAGCCGGTCCAGGTGCCGGGACAGGCCCCGCACCCGCTGGTCGTCGACGCGCATCGAGGTGAAGTGGCCGTAGTTGGTGAGCGCGAGGGTGCGGAGCGCGTCGGGGTCTGCCGGGTGTCCGTTCAAGAGCGCCATGCGCCTCAGTCTGGCGCCCTCCCGCGGAGCGTGCACCGTCCGCCCCGTCGGCCGGTTCTCTCCCGCGGCGCGTGCATCGTCCGCCGTGCCGGCCGTAAGCGGGCTGGTGGGCGCTGGGGGTGAGGGGTTGTGCGCCGTGCGGAGCGGCGGGCGCTGGAGGGGGGCGTGGGGCGCGGATGAGAGCCGGGCGCAAGTGGGGGATGCCTGAAGCCCCCTGGTGCGCCTGCGCTACTGCGCGCAACGCCCAGGCAGCTACTTGACTTTGGTCATCGCGATTCAGTCCCGCTTGTTGGGTATTGACTGTTCCATCCCGTTCTCTCTGGATATGCCAACGTGAAGCGTTGGCGGCATGTGCTTGGAGGCGAACCATGGCCGCCCGACCACTCGTCGCGCGTCAGACCAACCAGCGACTGCGGTCCCTCATCCAGGAAGCCTCGCTGTCCAACTCCGCTCTGGCTCGCCAGGTGAACGTCCTGGGGGAGGCACAGGGCCTGGACCTGCGGTACGACAAGACGTCCGTGAGCCGGTGGCTGGGCGGTCAGCGGCCGCGCGGCCGGGTTCCCGCCATCATCGCCGAGGCGCTGAGCGGCAAGCTGGGCCGCACGGTCTCGACGGAAGAGATCGGCATGGCCAACGGCAACAGCGTGACCTGCGGGGTCGGGCTCCACTTCGCGGCGACCGTGGAGGACGCGCTGGAGCAGGTCCGTGAACTATGGCATATGGACGCCGAATCCCGGGGGCTTTTGTCCCGTTCCGCCATGACCGCCTCGGCGTTGGTGGAGCCGAGCAGGGACTGGCTGATCAGCTCCCCGGACCCGCAGGTGGCGCGCAACGGGCGGCTGGGGCCGCGGGTGGGCATGACCGATGTGGAGCTGGTCCGGGCGACCACCCAGGCGCTGGCCGAGCTCGACCACCGGGTCGGCAGCGGTTATGTGCGGCCGGTGGTGGTCTCGTGCCTCAGCAGCGTGCTGTCCGGGCTGATGGACGGGAGCTACGGCGAGACCACGGGGCGGCAACTGTTCGCCGCGGCGGCCCGGTTGACGGAGTTCGCCGGGTACACGGCCCTGGACACCGGGCAAGCGGGCCTGGCGCAGCGGTACTACATCCAGGCGTTGCGGCTCGCGCAGGCCGCGGACGACCGCTGCTACGGCGGTTATGTGCTGGCGGCCGGTCTGAGCCGGCTCGCCGTCGGCGCCGGCTGTTCCAGGGAGGCGGTGCAGCTCGCACGGGCTGCGCAGGAGGGCACCCGGGGGCGGGCCCCGCTGGCCGCCCAGGCCCTGTTCTACGCGGCCGAGGCCCGCGGCTACGCCATGCTCGGGGACGCGCGGATGTGCAAAATACTGGCGGACAAGGCCACGGACGCCATGGCGCATGCCGTTCCGGGGGACGGTCCCGAGTGGATCGCGCATTTCGACCGGGCCTATCTGGCGGACGAACTGGCGCACTGCTACCGGGATCTGAAGCAGCCGCGTCCGGCCGTCCGCCGGGCCGAGGAAGCGCTCGCCCGGCATCCGCGGACCCGGGTGCGGCGCCGCGCCATCGATCTGCTGCTCCTCGCCACCGTGTTAGCTCAGGCCGGCGATGTGGAGGAGGCGTGCCGGGCGGGCGTGCAGGCGGTGGCGTTGCTCAGCCGGCTGAGGTCGGCGCTCGGCGAGCGGTACTTGCAGAGCTTCAGGGACGAGTTGCGGCCGTACGGGGACGCGCAGTCGGTGCGCGACTTCGATGCCCTGGTCCAGGAGAGCGGCGTGCGGGTGCCCCGGTGACGCGCGTCCGGCGAGAGGACGGGTCGCGGGCGGGAGGCCCGTCGCATGGTGCCGACGGCCGGCCGGCTCGTCCGGTCCGCGGGGAGGTGCGGAGCCGGCGCCTGCCCGGCCGTCGGCGGTAGGGAGCCGCCCCGGAAGGGGGCGGTGCAGCGGCGGGTGAGCACCGGTCGCCGGGTGGCGATCCGGCCGGCCGCTTGGGGTGAGGTCCGGTGCGGGGGTGCGGCGTGGGGGGGCGGCGCGAGGTGGTGCGGTCGGCCGCCCTCGGGGCCGGTTCTCGGGGTGTGCGTTACGGCGCCATGCCGTTCCGCACGCCGGCGGTCAGCGGTATCGCCGCCCATACGGTGCAGCTGCTGTCGGCCTCGGTCCTGCGGCCCCACCGCGAGGAGCAGTGGGCGACCAGTTCCAGGCCGCGGCCGTGCTCCTGGGTCTGGGCCGGGCGGCGCATCAGGGGAACCGACGCGGTGCCCCCGCGGTCGTGCACCTCGAGGTGCAGCAAGCCCTCCGACCTCCATATCCGGCACGTGACGCGTCTGCCGGCGGAATACTGAATGGCATTGGTGAAGAGTTCCGACAGGACGAGCAACACCGGATAGCGTGTGTCGTCGTCATCGATGCCTTGTCCGTCGAGCCAGGCGCGGACCAGGTTCCGGCAGACGGGCACCGCCCGCTTCACGGCCGGCAGACGAAATGCCACACGCTGTGCGGAGCGCCAGCAGTCGGCGGGAATCAAGGCGTTCCTTTCCCGGGGCCAGCTCGCGATATGCCGGGCGGTCACCATGACTTCGGCCGAATGCGTAGTGGTGGGTAACATTTGACTACCCCTTTCATACGTGCCTCATGGACCTCGATGCCGCTCTCGCCTCATGAAGCACGGCCGGCGCCATCGCTCGATCTGTCCTGGCGGCGGCCTTCGCAGTGCGCCGCGTCGCCTCCGGTGCGTACCGGGCCGCTTTCTGACCTCTGCTTTCCCGATAATTCAAGCAGTTCGAGAGTCTGCCCGGGAAGGCGCACAGTGCGGCGTCGGGAGCGGGCGGGGCATATTGCGACGCGAAATACTATCACCATAAGAAAACGGTTGCGCATTACCGTCGGAAGAATTGACGGTAATGCGCAACGGGGCGCCAGGGTTTCGGCGGCAAGAATGTATCAGAAATCGCGGCGGTTCGGAATTGCGGCATCCGTTTGCGTGAAAAGAGGAGAGGGGTGAGGAAAGGGGAACGGGGTGATTTCGCCGGTGTTCCTGTACGGCCCGGGGTGGGCGAGGGCGGAGCGCGGGGCGGGCAGACGGACGCCCGGCGGGCTGGTGGACAGCCCGCCGGGCGGATGCGGTTCCCGATGGCCTACAGGGCTAGTTCGCCGTCAGTTCCAGGCCCAGATGCTCGGCGATGCCGGCGGCGAGCGCGGCGAGGGTCGGGTGCTCCCAGACGAAGTTCCTCGGCAGGGAGATGGCGAAGGAGCGGTCGATGCGGACGCGCAGCTCCATGGCCAGGAGGGAGTCGAATCCCAGTGACTTCAGGGGCGTCTGCGGGTCGAGGGAGCTCTCCCCCAGCCGCAGCACGTCGCGGACGTGTCCGGCCAGATGCTCCTCCAGCGCCGCCCTTCTGGCCAGGCCGGGCGGCAGTGCCGCGAGCCGGGCCCGCATGTCCTCGGTCTCCTCGGCCTCGGGCGGTGCGGTCCGGTCCGGCGGCGCCTGTTCCGACACCTCGCCGAAGAACGGGAGATGACGGCCGGCGGGCGGGACCCAGGTGTCCGGCGGGCCGGGGATCACCCCGGTCTGCACCCGCCGGTGGGCCAGCAGCGTCCGCAGGGCCGCCAGGCCGTGGTCCGTGGGGATGGTGCGGTAGCCACGGCGGCTGAAGTCGGTGGCGACACCGATCTCGCCCCACGGCCCCCAGTTGACCGCGACCGTGGGCAGCCCCTGTGCGGAGCGCCAGGCCGCGAACCCGTCGAGCCAGGAGTTCGCCGCCGCGTAGGCGCCCTGGCCGGGGTTGCCCAGCAGCGAGGCCATCGAGGAGAACGCCGCGAACCAGTCCAGCGGATGGTCCTGGGTGGCGTGGTGGAGGTGCCAGGCGCCGACGACCTTCGGCATCCAGACCCGTTCCAGCTGGCCGTCGTCGACGTTGGTGATCACCGCGTCGTCCAGCACCATGGCGCAGTGCACCACCCCGCGCAGCCGGTACCCGTCGGTCACCGCGGTGGACACCAGCCGCCGGGCGACGTCCGGATCGGCGATGTCGCCCAGGACGACCGACACCTTCGCGGTTCTGCCGATCACCGTGGCGAGAGTCTGCGCGACGTCGGGCTCCGGGGCACTGCGGCCGTTGAGCACCACATGGCCGGCGCCGTGGGCCGCGAGCCATTTCGCCGTGGCCAGGCCCAGACCGCGCAGTCCGCCGGTGACGATGTAGGCGCCGCCCTCCTCCACGGGCATGTCCATCTCGGGCAGCACCGCGGGCGCTTCCCCGTCGTCGGGCACGGTCAGCACCAGCTTGCCGATGTGGTCGGCGGCCGCCATGGTGCGGAAGGCCGTGGTGGCCTCGGCGAGCGGATACTCCGTGCAGTGCAGGGGCTTGAGCCGCCCCTCCTCGAACGCGCCGAGCACCTCCTTCCACACCGTGGCGAAGGTGTCGGGGCGGTTGCGGTGCAGCTCGATCAGGTCGACGGTGCTCAGGGTGACGTTGTGCCGCAGCGGCAGCATGCCGAGCGGAGCGTCCGCCATGATGTCGCGCACCCCCAGCTCCACGAACCGGCCGAAGGGGCGCAGCGTCTCCAGGCCGGTGCGGATGGCCGCTCCGGACAGCGAGTTGAGGACGACGTCGACGCCCTCGCCGTTCGTCGCCTCGCGGGTGCGTTCGCCGAACTCCAGCGTGCGGGAGTCCATGACATGGCGGATGCCCATGCCCCGCAGATAGCGGCGCTTGTCCTCGCTGCCGGCCGTGGCCAGCACCTCGGCGCCCAGCAGCCGGGCCACCGCGATGGCCGCCAGACCGGTGCCGCCGGTGGCGGAGTGGATCAGCACCCGTTCCCCGGCGGCGAGCCGGGCGACCGAACGCAGCGCGTACCAGGCGGTCAGGAAGGCGATCGGGAGCCCGGCCGCGGCGACCGGTTCGATGCCGAAGGGGACGGGGGCGACCGCGTCGGCGGGGAGCGTCAGGAACGACCCGAACGCTCCGCCGCGCAGATCGACGGCGATCACCTCGTCCCCGACCTGGGGACGCTCCACCCCGGCGCCGACCGCGCTGACCACACCGGAGCATTCGAAACCGATCCGGTAGCGGACGTCCAGGTCGCCGGGGAGCAGGCCCATCGCCGTGAGGACATCACGGAAGTTGAGGCCGGCGGCGGTGACCCGCACCTCGACCTCGCCGGGCGCCGGCGCGCGGCGGCCGGTGACGGCGTACTCCAGGCTCGACAGATCGCCCAGCCGGCTCGCGCGCAGCCGGAAGCCGTCCGCGCCGTACCGCACGGTGCAGGGGGTGGCGGTCCGGTCCTGTCCGTCGTCCGGCACGGCGTGTTGCAGCCGGGCGACGTGCCGGCCGCCCGCACGCAGGGCGACCTCGTCGTCGTCCGCGTCCGCCAGCAGCTCCAGGGCCACGTCCTCGGGGTCGGCGTCGTGCGGGTCGGCGTCCACCAGCACAGGCCGGACCTCGGGGTGTTCCAGCGCGGCGACCCGCAGCAGGCCGCGCACCGCGCTCTGCCCGAGATCGACCTCGTCGGCCGGCAGCACGCTGCGGGCGCCCCGCGTGACGACGTACAGGCGCGGCGACGAGGAGGTGGCGGTGATCGCCTGGACGGCGCCGAGCAGCCGGCGGGTGCGCCACAGGGACTGCACCGTCGGCTCTCCGCCCTGGGCGCGTCCGCACACCAGGACCACCCCGCGCGGGGTTTCGAGGGTGGCGGCCAGGCGGCCGCTGAGGGCTTCGCGGAACGCGCCGAGCGAGGTGTCGTCCAGCGGGCGGTCCCAGACCACCGTGCGGGCGCAGTGGGAGCGCAGCGCGGCGGCCAGCGCCTGGGCCGAGCCGTCCGCTTCGCCCACGACGACCCAGCTCCCCGGCGCCCGGCCGCCGTCCGGCGCCGCACGGGGTGCGGACTTCCAGGCGATGTCGAGGAGCCAGTCGTCGACCTCCGGGGTCTCGCGCACGGCCCGCCGGGCGAAGCGCAGACCGTTGACGAGGAGGACCACGGCGCCGCTGTCGTCCAGGAGGCGCACATTGGCCACGATGGCCTGCGCGGTGATCTCGCTGACGTGCGCGTGGCAGTACACGGCGGTCGTGGGATCGCCGAGGATGCGTACCGCCTGCATGCTCACCGGCAGCACCAGCGCCGGGTCGTCCTCGCTGATCAGGGGTGCCACGGCGAGCTGGGCACAGACGTCGAGGAGGACGGGGTGGACCGGCAGGCCCGGCGGCGGGGTGCAGGCCTGGGGCGGTACCGCGACCTTGGCCCAGAAGCTGTCGTTGTGGCGGCCGGCGTGCAGTTCGAGGACACCGGTGAACGCCGGGCCGTGCTCCAGGCCGCGGCGGCGCAGGCTCTCGT
Source organism: Streptomyces caniferus (assembly GCF_009811555.1). Classification (GTDB taxonomy): domain Bacteria; phylum Actinomycetota; class Actinomycetes; order Streptomycetales; family Streptomycetaceae; genus Streptomyces; species Streptomyces caniferus. The sequence continues at coordinate 3,094,882 of NZ_BLIN01000005.1, forward strand.
AGAGCGCGTCCGGCTCCAGGCGCAGCGGATGGCGCAGGCTCATCGCGTCGACGGATCTCGGCCGCAGCTCGGGCCGTACGGTCAGCCGGTGCAGCACCGCGTCGGCCTGCACCTCCCAGTCGCCGCTCTCGTTCCGGGCGAGGATCTCGCAGTGCGCCCGGTCCGGTGCGGTCATCGTGACGGCGGTCGAGACCTCGGTGTCCGGGCCGAGCCGCAGCAGCTGGGTGAAGTGGACGTCGGTGACCTCCACTTCGTGCGGTGCCGCGCCGAAGACCTCGCAGGCGGCCGAGAGCGCCAGTCCGCAGTGCGCCGCCCCGGGGAGGACGGCGTTGCCGTGCACCCGGTGGTCGCCCAGCCAGGGCAGTGCCCCGGTGCCGGCGTCGGCACGCCAGCTGTGCCGCGCGGGTTCGCCGGGGAACTCGGTGTGGTGGCCGGGCAGCTGGGCCCTGGGGGCGTCGGCGGCCTGCGCGGGCGGGGCGGCGTCGGCCCAGTGGTGGCGGCGGTCGAAGGTGACGGTGGGGGCGTCCACGAGGCTGCCCTCGCCGTAGAGGCGCCGCCAGTTCACCGGCACGGCGGCGCAGTGCAGCGCGGCGAGCTGGGTACGGAACGTGGCCTGCTCGTCCTCCTCGCGGCGCAGCGTGGGCAGGACGACGGGCTCCGCGACGAGCCCGGCCAGGCTCCGCTCGACGGAGTGGGTGACCACGGGGTGGGGCGAGATCTCGGTGTAGACCACGTGGCGGTCGGCCGCGGCGGCCGCCACCGCCTCGGCGAAGCGCACCGGGCGGCGCAGGTTGTCGCACCAGTAGTCGGCGTCGAAGGCCGGCGTCTCCCCGGCCTCGACGACCGTCGAGTAGAACGGCACCTTGGGCGACCGCGGATCCAGACCGGCCAGGGCCGACCGCAGGGCCGGCAGCACCGGGTCCACCAGCGGACAGTGCGAGGCGACGTCCACGGCGATCGGGAAGACCGGGATCTTCCGGGCCTCCCAGGCGGCGGCCAGCCGGCTCACCTCCGTGGTCCGGCCGGCCACGACGGTGGAGTCGGGCGCGGAGAGGACGGCGACGGACACGGTGTCGGCCGCGCTGTCCGCGAGTTCCGCCCGCACCGTGGCGGCGTCCAGGCCGACGCTCAGCATGCTGCCGGAGCCGGCGATGTCGCTCAGCAGTCCGGAGCGCCGGCAGATCACCCGGACCCCGTCGGCCAGTGTCAGCGCACCGGCCACCACCGCCGCCGCGACCTCGCCCATCGAGTGCCCGATGACCGCGGCGGGTTCGACGCCGTACGAGCGCCAGGTGGCGGCGAGGGCGATCTGCAGGGCGAACAGGACCGGCTGCACCGTGCCGCACCCGTGGACCGGCTGTCCGCGCCGCACCACGTCGAGGACGGAGACCTCGCTCTGCGCCTTGATCAGCTCGTCGACCTCGGTCAGCGCGTCGAGGAAGGCCGGTTCGGTCCTCAGCAGTCCGCGCCCCATGCCGGGCCACTGGGAGCCCTGGCCGGAAAAGACCCACACCGGTTGCCGCTCCACGGCGGCGCCCACGGCGCCGGTCACGACCCCGGGGTTCCGCTGCCCGGACGCGAAGGACCGCAGGGAAGCCAGGAGTTCGCGGCGTGCGGAGGCCACCACGCCCAGCCGCCCGTGACCGGCGCAGCGCCGGAGGGCGAGAGTGTGCGCGAGGTCGCGCAGCGGCACGTTCGCGCCGTCGCCCTCCATCCAGTCCGCGAGCCGGGTGGCCGCGGCCGGCAGTACGTCGGGCGAGCCTGCCGACACGAGGAAGACCTCGGACGCCCCCTGGGCCGGCCGGCCGGGGCCCTGGTGACGGACGGCCGGGCGGTCCGGGGCCTGTTCCAGCAGGACGTGGGCGTTGGTTCCCGAGAAGCCGAAGGAGGAGACGGCGGCCAGCCGGGTGACCGTCCTCAGGGGCCAGGCGGACAGCTCCGTGGGGACGAAGAAGCGGGTGCCCGCCGCGGAGATGGCCGGGTTCCAGCGCCGGAAGTGCAGGTTCGCGGGGATGGTGCCGCGCTGCAGGCACAGCACGCTTTTGATCAGTCCGGTGATGCCGGCGGCCGGTTCGAGGTGCCCGACGTTGGTCTTCACCGACGTCAGGGCGCAGCGGCCCGGTCCGTTGCCGTAGACCTCGGCGAGGCTGGCGAACTCGATCGGGTCGCCCACCGGGGTGCCCGTGCCGTGGGCCTCGACCATGCCCACGTCCCGCGGGTCGACGCCGGCCTGCCGGAGGGCCTCCTGGTAGAGGGCCGTCTGGGCGGTCACCGACGGGGCGGCCAGCCCTTCGGACGAGCCGTCCTGGTTGGTGGCCGAGCCGCGCAGCACCGCCAGGACCCGGTCACCGTCCCGTACGGCGTCGGAGAGACGTTTCAGCACCACGACGCCGCAGCCCTCGCCCCGTACGAACCCGTCGGCGCCGGCGTCGAAGGTCCGGCAGCGCCCGCCGGCCGACAGCATGCCCATCCTGGCGAAGGACCGGGTGATGCGCGGCTGGAAGCTCAGGGTGACGCCGCCGGCGAGCGCGAGGTCGCACTCGCCGTCGGCCAGCGCCCGGCGTGCCATGTGCACGGCCACCAGCGAGGAGGAACAGGCGGTGTCCAGCGCCACGCACGGGCCCTGCAGACCGAGCAGGTAGGAGATCCGGCCGGCCGCCACACAGTGGCCGTTGGTCAGGATCGACCCCTCCAGTTCCTGGGGATGCCCGGCCAGACGGTCCATGTAGTCGCTGTAGCTGATGCCGGCGAAGACGGCCGTCGGGGTGCCGTTCATCCGGTCCGGTGGCAGGCCGGCGTGTTCCAGGGCCTCCCAGGTGACTTCCAGCAGCAGGCGGTGCTGGGGGTCCAGGACGTCGGCCTCCCGGCCCGCGACGCCGAAGAAGGCGGCGTCGAAGCCCGTCACATCGCGCAGGAAGCCGCCCTGACGGGGGGTCGGTGCCCGGCTCCCCGGTCCCGGGGAGTCGAGGGAGTCCTCCGGGACGAGGCGCCGGCGCTCGGCGGGCAGTTCGCCCACCGCGTCCCGCTCCTCGACCAGCAGCCGCCACAGGGCGGCGGGCGAGTCGGTGTCGCCGGGCAGCCGGCATCCCATGCCGATCACGGCGATCTGTTCCGTCTCGTGGGGGGGTCGCATCTCGGCTGTCGAGCCGTGCATGTCGTTGCTCATCGGGTCTCCGTACGTGGGAGGTGATCTGCCCGTGGTCACACGGCTTCCGGACTGCCGAGGAGAATGGCGTTCTTCACGCCGCCGACCTGGTAGTTGAAGCTCAGCGCGTAGTCGAAGTCGAGCGGCCGCGGCCGCACGCCGGGGACGGGGTCGAAGGGCAGCCCGTCGGCCGGCTGCTCGCAGTTGGCGGTGGGGCAGACCTGCCCGCGCTCCATCATCATCAGCGTCATGGCGACGCCCAGGCAGCCGGCCGGTGCGCCGTTGTGGCCGAAGCAGCCTTCCTGGGACGTCATCAGCACGTCGCCGTCGGGCCCGTAGAGCTCCTTGATGGCGTTCGCCTCGAAGGCGGTGACGACGACATTGCCGTCACTGCCGCCGTGCACGTACGGCACGTCGTCGATCCGCCAGCGGTCGCCGAGGCAGCGGCGGACGGCGCTGACGAGTTCCGCGCCGGTGTCGTCGCACGCGAGGGGGTTGGCCAGCCCGTCGCGGGTCATGGCGGTGGCCAGCACCTGGCCGTAGACGTGCGCCCCGCGCCGGGCGGCGTGTTCCCGGCTCTCCATGATCACGGTGGCCGCGCCCTCGCCGTGGTTGATGCAGTCCGCCCGGCGGTCGTAGGGCCGCATGAGGGAGGTGAAGGACGGCAGCAGTTCCGGCATGTCGGTGGTGCGGAGCGCGTCGTAGGTCTGCTGGGCCCCGCTCAGCAGCCGTTGGATGTTCTGGATGAGGTGGACGTTGAAGACGTCGACCCCGGTCACGACCGCGATGTCGACCTCGCCGTGGGCGATCATCCGCCGGGCGTTGCCGATCTGGACGGCGGACGAGGCACAGCCGCACGAGACGGTGTAGCAGGGGCCGTTGGACTGCGTCAGCGCCGCCTGCACCAGGGCGACATCGGACGGCGTCACGGCTTGTTGCGCCGCGACGAACAACTCCATGGCCTCCGGTGCGGAGGTTTTCCCGGGATCGGCACTCAGCACCGAAAGATAGCTTTCGACATTCGAGTCCACTCCCCCGCGGCCGACCAGAATCGCGGCTTCTCCCAGGGCGCCGCCGCAGAATGTCAGCCCGGCATCCGTGGTGGCCTCCGCCATCGACACCAGCCCGAATCGGTGCGCCGAGGTGTAATGCTGGGAGAAGAACGGCGGGACGTCCGGGAGGCGTTCGTCGAACATCTCCCGGGTGAGCTCGACCGAGCCGTAGTAGACCTCGTCACGCTTGAGGCAGGACCGGCCGTTGGAAACGACGTCCCACATGTCGTCGGCGGTGAAGACCGGCTCCGTACGACCGGGCAGGCAGAATCCGACCCCGGTCACCACCACATCCCGGCCGTCGCTCCAGCTTTTGTCTTTACCAGCTTCTCGGTTCACGACTGGACTCCGTCCCTCATGAGGTTCAACATGGTCGTTCTCCTCTGCACATCGCTTTCTTCCTGGAGACGCACAGCACCTATTCGGCGATTCGTGTGCGGTAACACCAGCGATACACAGGGACCGGTTCTCCGCCCAAGTCCGCGTACTCGCCGTAGAATTCGAAACGCTCGTAGCCGTTGCCCCGCAGGATCCTTATCGGATCGCCCGCATTGTCGCGCGCGTGCTGCGGCAGGCCATTTCCCTCCGGCCCGTCGACGAGGATCACCATTCTTCGTTGCGCCATGCTGTCCTCCGGTGTTCTGTCGCAGTGGGTTTTCTGGGGAGGCTTCGGATGTGCGGTCGGGGGAACCCGGGTGCAGATCACTGCGGGGCGGCGGACCGGGCGGGGCCCGGGCGGCTGCGGAAAAGGACCGGGTGTCCCCGGGGGCGCGGTGGAACAGTGGCCGGCCGGCCTCAGAGGGCCGGCCGGGCTCCGTGGAGGGAGGCCGGCAGGGGGGTGCCGGCGGGGCGGGGGGCCGGGTGCCGGGTGCCGTCCGGGACCACTGCGGTCGCGGGGACGGCCGGACGGGAGCTGCCCCGGACGTCCTCCGTGGGACCGTCCGGATGGCCGGTGGCGCCGTCGGAACTCGTCGGCGCGTTCCCGTCCCCGATGGCCAGGCCTCGGCCGTGGACCGGGGAATTCCCCTTGGGAAAGGCCGAGTGGGGGGTCATCGTGCGGTCCTGGACGGCGGGTGCGACATGCGGCCCTGACGTCGGAACCGGCGTGGGTTCGTGCGGGAGCCCTGCGGAACCGGCGCTCTCGTCGCCGTACGGACCGTGGGGCGGGCGGCTGCGGAACGGTACCGGCGGCCACGCGGAGCGGCAGGCCGGGGATGTCGCGCCGCCCGGGGCGGCGAGCACCGGCGTGGCGCCGGGGGCGTGAGGGGCGTGGCACCGCCGGACCGGGAAGAGACCGGCGCTGTCGTGGTGAGGCCCGGGGTCAAGGCGCGTAGACCGTTGACCCAGCGAAGGATGGAAATGGTTCGCATGAAGCCCCCTGACCGAATGTGGGGGCCGATCAGCCGGTGCCGACGAATCGGCACCGGCTGACGGATCCAAAACCCTCTACCGGGGACGCCCATACGGCATCTCGGTCTGACCGCAACCAGGCGCTGGGCCGGGCCAACGGGTAGGCCAGGTGCCGCTCCCCGGAGAGGATGGGCGGCCCACCGGTTGGATGCGACTAGTTATCCATGCGGCTCGTCGGGCTACAACAGTCAACCGATAAGGCCACCCGTTCGGAGCAGCGCGAAAAGAAGGAACTCGTACCAACTTGCGCAATGGCCTGAGGAGATGCCTTTATTCCATCCATGACTGATGAAGCGTTTGATTGCTCACTGCTCCCGCTCGGTGGCGCAGAAGAACCGTGCGCAGCAGCGAGCGCGTCGCTTGTCATTCTTGTGCGTGGAACGCGGCGACAGCCGACGTACTGTCAATAGGCGCCGGTCACCTACGGCGATGACGGGACACCGGAAGTCACCACAGCATCGGCAACGCCCCCGCCGCATGCGCAACTCCTGTCCCTCATAACCGAGTTGGAGAGGATTTTCATATTCTCCCGTGCGGGTGACGGAGTCACGGGAGGCCTCCGGTACGGCACCGTCCGCACCGGCGAGTCCGGTCCTTTTCGCCGACCTTGGACAGCTGTTGTCCCCTCCCTCGGCGAACGGCACGCCAAAGCCCTCTCCGCCGGAGCCCGCAGTTCACCGCACCGCCCACAGGCATGAAGTCAGCACGATTCCCCGACGCCGGTTCCACGCTCCAGAGCGAATCACGCCAGCAGTACCGGGCGGCCGAATAACTCCTCAGCAGACAAGGGTGATTCGATAATGAACAAGGACGCCGGGTCCCGGTTTCCGGGGGAGGCCGAGATCCTCACGATGTCGCTCGCCGACTACGGGGAACGGAGGTGGCCGGCCGCGATGCACGGCCTGGAGACCCTGACCATGTCCCCCTACCAGGCCGGGTGGCGGCTGCGGGTCGTTCCCAGCATCGGGCACGTCCTCGTCCGGAAGGTCACCCGCCGCGTGGTCAACCGGGCGCTGCACTGCTGGATCGCCGACGAATGCGGTCTGTCGACGGTGAAGAACAGCCTCGCCGTCCTCGTCCGGGTCCTGGAACAGGCGGTACGGGACGGGGTGCTCGACGCCAATCCGGCCCGGGTGGCCGGCTGGCAGCAGGAGTACCAGCGTGCGCAGAGCGAACGCACGACTCCGCGGGCGCTGGCCCTGCCGGACGTGCAGGCGCTGGAGCGGCTGGCGGCCACCCTCGTCCAGCGGTCCTCGGACGGCTATGCGGGGTGGGGCGACATCGTCCGGTTCGCCGCCTGGACCGGTACCCGCTTCAGCGAGGTGTCCGCCCTGCAGGCCCAGGACATCGACATGGGCACCTGGACCTGGCAGGTCCAGCGCTTCACCGTGTCCGCGCCGGCGGGCCTGGACGACCGTGCCTGCCGGGGCCGGCACCAGCGGGTGGTGCCGCTGCGTCCCGCCGCGCGGGAACTGGCGGCCGGCCGGCTGGAGGCGGCGCGGCACACTCCCGTGGCCCGGCTGTTCACCGGTCCGCACCGGAGCCGGTTCACCGCCGCGGCGCTGCGGGACACGACCCGCTGGGACGATGTGGTGGCCGAACTCGGTCATGAGTACCTCCGACGCCAGGATCTGCGCCACACCGGCCTGACGTGGATGGCGGACGCCGGGCTTCCGTTGCCGTTGCTGTGCGGCGCCGCCGGGCGCCCTCCGCAGGACGCCCGGCGGTACCTGCCCCCTGACGGGCCGGTGCGGTCCGCGGAGCGCCCTGGGGAGCCACCGGCGAGTTCGGCCCCCGCCCGTACGACGGGCGGGGGCCGAACCGCTTTCCGGCGTCCCCCCGCGGGGTGACGGCGCCGGGTTGCCCGGACGGGTCCGGGCGGGCCGCCGGGTGCGGCCCGCGGACCCCGGCCGGGCGGCCCCGGGCCGTCATCCCGCGGGGCGGGTCGTCACAGGTAGGTGAACGACCCGGCGTTGGCGCTGCCGGCCGCGGTCTGGACGGTCACCTGCACCGTCGAGCCGACCGTGCCCGGCGGGACGGTCCCGGTCAGGGACGTGCCGCCCGCGTTGACCACCACGCCGGTGGCCGGTGCGGCCCCGAAGAGCACGGTGGCTCCCAGGAGACCGGTCCCGACGATGGTGAACGTGGCGCCGGCCGCCGCCGAGGACGGCGACACCGTTCCGGTGACCGTCGGAGGCGCCGCCAGGTAGGTGTACCCACCGGGGACGTTGGTGGTGCCGCCCGGGGTGGTCACCACGACCGGGACGTTGCCTCCTGCGGGGGGTCCCGCGGGAGTGACACCGAACAGGACGCTGCCGGAGAGGTCCGTGCCCACGACCGTCGCGGCGTTGCCCCCGATGGTGACACTGGCCCCCTGCAGGCCGGAGCCGACGATGACGAAGGACGTGCCGCCCGCAACCGGCCCCGAATTGGGGGTGATGACCGCGGCCGTCGGCGGGCCGGACTCCACGTACACGTACGTCGCCGGGTTGCTGGTACCGCTGCTGGTGGTGACGGTGACCTGCACGGCGCCCGCGGCGTGTGCCGGGGCGAGGACCGTGACGGTCAGCCCCAGCGGGTCCTGGCCGACGACGGTCGCCGTCGACGTCCCGAAGAGGACGTTGGTGGCGCCGCCGAGGCCGAGCCCGATCAGCTGGACGGTGTTGCCGCCCGCGGTCGGCCCCGAGCTCGGTACGACGCCGAGCAGCACGGGCCCGAAGGGCAGTGCCGGAAGGGCCGGGTGGATGGTGGGTGTGGACATGGAGGTCCTCCTGCGGTGTGCGCTCGCTGCTGCCGGGCCCACTCGCGACAGAGGTGGCTCACAAGCCAGGGCCCGAGCACTGGCGGCAGCCGGCCGTACAGGAGGACGGTGCAGACGGTGCACGGCGGCCGGTCGCATCCGTGCGGTGCGCAGGGCCGTCGGTGCCGTCGGCCGTCCTTCGGGCCCCACAGCGAAGAGGGCTGGAGGGTGGGCCGGCTGCTGAAGCCCGAGGGGGATGGACGGCCCACCGACCAGGCTCCACCAGTAACCCAGAAGAGGGGACGCCGGACAATCGCGTTGACGCCGAAGCACCCGTTCGGCTCAGCGCGCGGACCGGCGGATTCACCACCGGGCGCAGACCGCGGCGCGGACCTGTGCCGGGTAGTCCTCCAGCGCGAGGGCGGCGGAGATGTCGTGGCCCTGTCGCAGCATCGCGGCGACGGCGGCCGGGGAGTTCAGGGCGGCGTTGCGGGCGTCGATGGCTTCCTGGGTCGCCGGGGCCAGGAATTCACCGGCACCGCGGCCGCCTTGCTGGCACCGGGTCACATAGGGGCGCAGTTTACGTTCGTAGCGGGCGAAGGCCGTGCGGTGGTCGCCCTCGGCGAGGGCGAGTTCCCCGGCGAGGACATAGGCGCCGATGATCGCCGAGCCGGTGCCCATGCCGCCGACCGTGGCGCCGTGGGCGGCGTCGCCGAGGAGCGCGATACGGCCCGTGGACCAACTCGGCACATCGGCACGGCTGATGGAGTCGAAGTAGACGTCCCCGGCCTGCCCGAGCGTGGCCATGAGTTCCGGTATCCGCCAGCCGGCGCCGTCGTAGGCCCGCGCTATCGCCTGCTTCCGCGCACGGAGGTCGCGCCGGTCGTGGCCCCTCTCCTCCTCGGAGGCGAAGACGCAGAACGCCTCGCCCGCGTAACCCGGTTCCGCGGCGCGGCGGGAGGTGCGGCCGACGGTGGCCAGGCGGCCGGGTTCGCCGTAGCCGACCGGGCGGGCGGCGAGGTCTCCGGCGGCTTCGGGCAGGTCCCAGGCGGCGATGTAGTAGCCGAGATGGCGGACGAAGTCCCTCTCGGGGCCGAAGGCGAGCCGGCGAACGGTGGAGTGCAGACCGTCGGCGCCGACGACGAGGTCGAAGGTGCGCGGCGCGCCCCGTTCGAAGGTGACCTGGACGCCGTCGGCGGTCTCGGCCAGGGAGGCGATGGAGTCGCCGAAGAGGTACTCGGGCGGGCAGGCGTCCGCGGGCGGAGGACCGGGAGTGTGGTCGGCGCCGAGCGGGGCCAGGCTGTGCCGGTAGAGGATGCGGGACAGGTCCGAGCGGAGTATCTCGACCTCGCCACCGGCGAATTCGGGTGGCATCGCGGCCAGCGGGCGGCCCCGGCCGTCGATGAAGGTGAGAGGGTCGCCGCCGCCCGTGCTGTGGTCGCGGATCTCCTCCAGGACGCCCATGCGTTCCAGGACCGTCAGCTGCGTCGCCCCGCGGAAGTCGACCGCGAAGCCACCGCGCCGCAGGGCGGGCGCCACCTCGATCACGGTGGGCCGGAAGCCGTAGCGGCCGAGCCAGTGGGCCAGGGCCGGGCCGGCCACGCTGGCGCCGGAGATCAGAACCGAGCGCTGCGGCAGTGCCGTTCGCGGCCCCCGCCCCGGCTCCCGGCCGGTCCGGCCCGCACCCTCGCACCCCGCTGTCGTTTCGTACGTCACCACACGCTCCCCCGTCGGTCCGTCGTACTGACAAGAGAAACTGTATCCGGCGGACACCGTTCTGTGTACCCCGGACGCAATTTTAGGATGCGGGGATGGCGGGAGACGAGGACAAGCGCAGCGTGTTCGGGGACCAGGCGGGCAGCGTCGAGCTGCTGTGGGGCGGGCGGGAACGGCCCAGCCGGGGCCCCAAGCCGGCACTGAGCCTGGAGCGGATCACGCGTACGGCCGTTTCCCTCGCCGACGCCGGCGGGCTCGCGGCGGTCTCCATGCAACGGGTCGCGGCCGAACTGGACTTCACCAAGATGTCCTTGTACCGCTATGTGCCGGGGAAGAGCGAGCTGGTCGCGCTGATGATCGACACGGCGATGGGCGAGCCGCCGGGCGCGGCCGCACCCGACGGCTCCGGCCAGGACGGCCGCGACGGCCGCGACGGCTGGCGGGCGGCGCTGTGGGCGTGGGCCGAGGCGCTCGCGGCGGTCTACGCCCGCCACCCCTGGCTGCTGGAGGCGGCCGTCGGCCCCCGCGTCATGGGCCCGCACGAACTCGGCTGGACCGAGCGCGCCCTCGCCGCGCTCGCGCATACCGGCCTGACCGGCGGCGAGCAGCTCGACGCCGTGGTCGTGGTGCACGGCCATATCCGCACCCTCGCCCAGGTGTCGGCGTCGATGGGGCTGGGCAGCGCGCGGGCCAAGGGGCCGGAAGGGGTCATGAGCGCGGCGCTGAACGAGCTGCTCGCCGGCCGCGCCGACCGCTTTCCCGCGGTCGCCGCGGCCGTCGCCGACACCGGCGGTGCCTCCCGCGACCAGGCCTGGGAGTTCGGCCTGGAGCGGATCCTGGACGGTCTGGAGGCCTATATGGGCAGGGCGCGGGGCCGGACCTAGGAGGCTGTCCGCGCGGCGGACGCGGGCAGCGAGCCCAGCCAGTCGAGGAGGAGGTGGTTGACCTCCTCGGGGCGTTCCTGCTGGACCCAGTGGCCGCAGCCGTCGAGGATGTGGGAGCCGGTCAGGCCGGGGAGGGTGTGCGGGAACGCCTTGATGGCGTCGGCCATCCAGTTGGTGGGGGCGTCGTGTTCCCCGCCGATGAAGAGCGACGGCTGGCGGAGGACGGCCCCGTCCCAGGCCGCGAGGTCGTCCCAGTCCCGGTCGACGTTGCGGTAGCGGTTGAGCCCGCCGGTCAGGCCGGTGCGCTCGAACTCGCCCGCGTAGAAGTCGAGATCGGCCTCGGTGAGCCAGGGCAGCGGCAAGGGGAGCTCGGGGAAGCGGTCGGAGAGCTTTCCGCCCGGGAGCACCGAGAAGCCTCCGACGTGGTCCCCGTCGGACGCGGACTTGGCCTCGCCCGAGGCCGCGGCGTAGAACCCCGCGATCCAGCCGCGGACATCGGGGTCGATCTCCGCCTCCGCCCGGCCCGGCTCCTGGAAGTAGTTGATGTAGAACTCGCCCGGACCGCCGAGCCGCGCGAAGGCCTCGGTGGGCCGGATGCCGCCACGGGGGGCGTACGGAACGCTCAGCAGCGCCACGGCGGTGAAGACGTCGGGCCGCAGCAGCGCCGTGTTGGCGGCGATGGGCGAGCCCCAGTCGTGACCCACGATGACCGCGCTCTCCTCGCCGAGGGCGCGCACCACCGCGGCGTTGTCGGCGACATGGGCCAGCATCCGGTAGGCCGCCACGTCACGGGGCTTCGCGGAACGCCCGTAGCCCCGTACGTCGATCGCGACCGCCCGGTAGCCCGCCGCGGCGAGCGCGGGGAGCTGGTGGCGCCAGGAGTACCAGGACTCGGGGAAGCCGTGGACCATCAGGACGAGGGGCCCGCTGCCCTGCTCCACCAGGTGGATGCGGCCGCCGGGGACCTCGACCGTGCGGTGGGTCGCCTCCGGCAGCGGGCCGGCCGGCGGCTGCGGGGCCGGGGCGGCCGGGGAAGTGGGCGGCGTGGGCGGCGTCTTGGCGGACTGCGGCATGCATCCTCCTCGTGGAGTCGGCGGCGCCGGTGGTGGCGCTGCCTGCGGACGGCGGCACAGGGTGCGCGGGCCGTCGGCCGACGCGGCCCGCGGCCCCCGCGACCACTCCCCACGATCATGGTCCTGCCCCCGCCGCATGCGCGAGGAATCTTGCCGGGACGGCAAACCGGCCGGACGCAGGCCCGCGCCGTTGACCTCTCCCTACAACCGCACCGTGCGCCTCGGTTGTTCCTTCGCCCCCGTCAGCAGGCCATGCAGGGAGGAGAATTCGTCGACGCACTTGGCGGTGCCGTTGACCACGCAGTCCAGGGGCTGGTCGGCGACCACCACCGGGACGCCCATCTCCTGCTGCAGCCTGCGGTCCAGGCCGCGGAGCAGGGCGCCGCCGCCGGTGAGGGCGATGCCGCGCTCGATGATGTCGCCGGACAGCTCCGGGGGGCATTCGTCGAGGGTGCGGTGGACGGCGCGGACGATCGCGTCGACCGGCTCGGCCAGCGCGTCGCGGATCTCCTCCTCGCTGATCTCCTGGATCCGGGGCAGGCCGCTGACGTGGTCGCGGCCGCGGACCGTGTAGGAGGTGGGGCGGTCCGGTTCGCCTTCCTCGTCGACGTCGACCGGGGTCCAGACCGCCGAGCCGATCGCGATCTTGATGTCCTCGGCGGTGCGCTCGCCGATGGCCAGCGAGTGCTTCTTCTTGAGGTGTGCGGTGACGGCGGCATCCAGGGCGTCGCCGGCGACGCGTAGGGACTGGGCGGTGACCAGGCCGCCCATGGAGACGACGGCGACCTCGGTCGTACCGCCGCCGATGTCCACCACCATGCAGCCGACCGGCTCGTCCACGGGGAGGCCGGCGCCGATCGCGGCGGCCATCGGCTCCTCGATGAGGTGCACTTCGCGGGCGCCGGCGCTCCGGGCGGAGTCGATGACCGCGCGCCGTTCGACGCCCGTGACGCCGGAGGGGACGCAGATGACCACCCGCGGCCGGGAGAACCGGCGGCCGGGCAGGGCCTTCTTCATCAGGGCGCGCAGCATCCGCTCGGCGGCGTCGAAATCGGCGATGACGCCCTCCCGCAGGGGGCGCATCGCGGTGATCCCGGACGGCGTCCGGCCGATGGTCCGCTTGGCGTCCGCGCCCACGGCGATCACCTCACCGGCGGCGTTGACCGCGACGACGGACGGTTCGTTCAGCACCACGCCCTTGCCGCGGGCGTACACCAGGGTGTTGGCCGTGCCGAGGTCGATGCCTATGTCGTACGTACCGGACGAAGTGCTGGACGCCATGGGGGTTTTGTGTGCTCTCTCGCGACAAAGTGGGATCCTGGGGCATTGCACCGCAGACAACCCCATGGGCGATCAATGGCGTTCATTGCGGGCAATTGATAAGACTACTGCGGGACCGGAATGGTTCCCTCCCACCGGCCCCTGCCACGCCCCCTCTCCTCGCTCCCCTCACCTGCCGCCGTCCCCCTCCGCCTCCGCCCCCTCATCCTCCCCGAGGTCGGTGCGCGGCTCCCGGGACAGCGCCTCCGCCAGGTCGTCGAGGGCGTCGAGCTGCAGGTCCGCCACGCGCAGGGCGACACCGCGGCTCTCGTCCTCCGCGTCCCACCTCTCCCATACGGCCCGCAGGTCGCTCCAGTTCAATTCCCCCCGCTCCCGTACGGCGCGGGTGGCCTCCTCCAGGGAGGCGCGCAGTTCGAAGGCGAACGCGGTGGCACCGGGCGAGGCCGCGGCATCGCGTTCCGGAAGGTGGACCTCAAGGATCATCGTGACCCGGCCCATGGTGGCGAGCGCGGCGCTGGCCGCGTTCGCCGAGGCGAGCGACAGGCCGCGGTGGCGTACGGGCTCCTTCTCGGCGCGGGCCTCGCTCTCCTCCCAGGCGGCGCGGGCCGCGCGGGAGTCCAGCAGGGCGTCGCGGACCTGCCGGGGGCGGCGTTCGGCGGGCTGTGCGTAGAGGTCGAACACGGCCAGCGCGTACTGCCCGTTGGCCGCCAGCCACGCGGCGAGGCCGTCGCGGAGCTTGGGGGTCTCCCAGGCCGGGAACAGCGCGTACGACAGCATCGCGAGCAGTCCGCCGAGGAGGGTGAGCACGAGGCGTTCCTGCACGGTCTGCTCCCAGCCCGCCCCGGCGATGCCGAGCAGGAAGACCACATAGGCCGCCACGCACGCCGAGGTCACCGAGAAGCCGGTGCGCATCAGCAGATACATCAGTCCCACGCAGACCACGGCGAGCCCGGCGCTGACGTACCTGTCCGGATGCGCCAGGGCCATCAACGCGCCCGCGACGGTGACGCCGACGAGGGTGCCGATGAAGCGGGCGATGCCGCGGGAGTAGGTCTGGGCGAAGTCGGGGCGCATCACCACGACGGAGGCCAGCGGCGCCCAGTAGCCGTGGCCGAACGGGAGCACGGTGCCCAGCAGATAGCCGGCGTCGGCGACCGCGGCGACCCTGAGGGCGTGCCGGAGGATGTGCGAGGACCAGCGCGCCTCGCGGTGCAGCGAGCGCAGCGCGCCCGGCACCAGCCGCGGGACGCTGGGGCGCAGCAGATGGCCGCGCTCCGCCTCGGTGGTGGGGCGGGTGGCCTGGACCGGCTCGTCGGTGAGCTCGACGGCGTCGGCGAGCAGCGAGATCAGCCGGTACGCGGAGCGCCGGGCGGCCCCGTGGAGCATCGGGCCGGTGGCGGGGACTTCGAGGGTGGCCATCGCCTCGGGGGGCAGCCGGACCGGCCGGGCGTGCCGTACCGCGTGGGCGACGGCGTCCAGGACGGTGGCCGCGGCGCCCAGCAGGTCGCGGGCCCGGTCGCGTTCGGGCCCTTCCAGCGGGGCGCCGACGACCGGGTCGGCGAGGGAGGCGAGGACCGGCCGGACGCGTTCGGCGAGTCCCCGGGGGCCGTGCAGCTGTACGGGGCGGCGCCTGGCCTGACGGGGGGTCACGGCGGAGGCCAGCCGGGCGTCCATCAGGGGGGCCGGGTCGAACGGGGCGACCGGGTCGTGCCGCAGCCGCCGGGCGTAGTCCGCCTCGTCGGCCAACGCGTCGGCGAGCGCATCGCGCTGGGTGCCCCAGGGGCGGACCGGGAGGACCACGATGAGGGTGGCCTGGACGAGCCCGCCGAAGAAGATCAGGGCGGCGTGTTCCAGCGCGCCGAGGACGGAGGTCGGCAGGGTGACGGTGACCAGCATGATCGCCACGGTCTGGGTGCCGACCAGCCCGGCGACCGGGCCGATCGCCCAGGCCATCCCGGCCAGGAAGGTCCAGCCGGCCAGGAGCAGGACGAAGGCGACGAGGTGGGCGGCGGCCAGATAGCCGAGGAAGGTGGAGACCGCCAGCGCCCCGGCGACGGCGAGCGCGAGCACCGGGCGCGGCCGCATGCTGCGCTGGAAGGTGACGATGCCGGAGGAGAACGCGCCGAAGGCGGAGGAGACCGCGAGGGACGGGTCGCCGCGCCACAGGCACAGGCCGATGACCAGGGCGACGCCGGCCGTGCCGCGGAGGGCGATCAGCGGGGTGAGCTTGGTCCGCTCGATGGTCAGCCCCGAGCGAGCGGCTTCCTTGAGCGCACGCGACCAGGTCATAGCGAGAGGATACGGTCCGAAGGTGGACGTTCCGGGCTGTCGTGGGCGGCGGTCCTGACGCGTCCCGTCACCCGTCCACCGGGAAAATCCCGGTAAACCGCCCTTCCCTCGCACGTAAAACGTCCCAGGTCACAAAGGGGATGCCCGGATTCCGCACGGCGGTGCGAGCAAGGCGACACCCCGGAACGGAAACCGGTGCCCGCACCGGCGCCCTCTAGCTGGTCAGCCGGGACAGCTCCCGGGTGTGTGGCAAGGAGAAGGCCCCGTGCGCAAAGCCCTGTTCCATCCGGTGATCGCGCTGATCACCCTGACCGTCCTCGTCTGTACGGCCGGCTGCGGCACCGGCGCCACCCAGGCCTCCCCCATACGGTTCGGCGGCACCCAGGCGGGCGCCGCCCTGCACGCCATGCCCCCGGGAAAGCGGTCGCTGGTGCAGTGGCCCACGCACCCCATCAGCTTCGACGTGGAGAGCCGGGTCGGCGGGGCCGGCCGGAACACCCCGATAGGCGTGACCACCCTGCACGGCCCCAAGTCGGGCTTCACCGGCAAGGTCTGGGTGTGGGCGCCGCCGGAGTACTACGAGAAGCGGAACGCGAACAAGGGCTTCCCGGTGATGGAGGCGCTGCCCGGCTCGTACGGCTTCCCCGCCAACTACTGGACGGGTTCCGACCTCAAACTGGAGGAGAGCCTCGCCCAGTGGTCCCGCAACGGCAGCAGCCTGCCGTTCATCGTCGTCATGCCGGTGCTCAACCCCGATGACCAGCAGTACTACGACGGCAGCGACATACCGGGCCGGCCGAAGATGGGCACCTGGCTCAGCCAGGACGTGCCCGACCTCGTACGGCAGAACTTCCGCACCCTCAGGACCCGCGACGCCTGGGCCATCATGGGCTCCTCCTCGGGCGGTTTCGCGGCCCTGAAGAACGTGCTCCAGCACCCGGACACCTTCAAGGTGGCGATACCGAACGGGCCGGACATCGTGCCCGACTCGCCGCTGTGGAACGGCCACGCCGAGGCGGAGCGGGAGAACAACCCCGAGGTGCTGGCCCGCCGGCTGATCGCGCGCGGCGGACCGGCGGTCCACCTCGCCTTCCAGGACGGCTCCCGGGAGCACACGGTGCTGCCGAAGGTACGGAAGTTCATCGCGCGGTACGGGCACGGGCCGGTGCACACCCGGCTGCAGATCGTGCCGGACGGCACGCACAGCGCGGCGACGTATGTGCGGGGCCTGGGCGAGGGCACGATGCGCTGGGTCAGCGCCCGCATGCAGGGGCCGACCGCCTGACACGGCCGGCCGGCCCCGGCCCCACCCGGCGGCTCACCACCCGCAGTCGACGTCCTGCAGGACGATCGGACGGGATTCCAGGCCCACATAGGCGGTGAAGGAGCCGCGGGTCCCGCCGTCCCAGAAGGTGGTGACCGTCGCCCAGCCGACCCCGGCGGACTGGGCGGTGGTCACCTTGCCGACGGTGATCCGCCGCGGGGTGTTCTGGGCGCACAGCAGCAGGTCGTAGCCCTCGGTGTGGGCGGCCCGGTCCTTGAGGTGGTCCGAGACCTGGTGCTCGCGCGCCCCGGCATCGGGACCGTGCTGGCCGTAGAAGGAGGTCAGGAAGCGGTGGATCTCGGCGGCGGTGTGCCGGCCGTTGGGGTCGGAGCGGACGCCGGCGGCGGCCGGCGCGCTCTGTGGGTGCGCGGCCGCGGAGGCCGGGCCGGAGGCGGCGAGGGTGAGGGTCAGGCCGAGCGCGGCGGCACCGGCCGCGGCAGCGGCGGCGGCGGCGGTCCGACGTGAAGTGGTACGGAGCATGTGAGGTCCCCCGACTTCGGGCTGGTGAACTCTGTGCTCCTTGGACCACCGGCCGGCCCGAATGGTTGCGGCGCGGGCACCCGGCTTCCCCGGCCGGCGCCCGCCTCCCGCGCGGCCCGCTCCGCCCGTGGCCGCGGCCCCCCGTCAGGCCCCCGTCAGGCCCCCGTCAGGCCGTCGTCACGACACCACGTCCTTGCGCGCGAACCCCCGGAACGCCAGCGCGCACAGCACCAGCGCATACGCCACCGAGACCGCCGAGCCCTGGATCATCCCGGCCCACTCCATGGTGGGCTGCAGTGCGTCCGCCCAGGAGTACTGCCAGTGGGCGGGCAGCACATCACGCCAGTCGCCGAGGGCGGTGACCTGGTCGAGGACGTTGCCGACGATGGTCAGCCCGACGGCGCCGCCGACCGCGCCCAGCGGGGCGTCGGTCACCGTCGACAGCCAGAACGCCAGGGCCGCGGTGACCAGCTGGCTCACGAAGAGGTAGCCGACCACGACCGCCAGCCGCGGCAGTGCCTCCTGTGGCGACAGCGCGCCGCCGGTGGGCAGTTGCAGCGGTCCCCAGCCGTACGCCGCGGTGCCCACGCCCAGCGCCACCAGCGGCAGCAGCAGCATCGCGGCGGCGCTGAACAGCAGCCCCACGGTGAGCTTGCTCAGCAGCAGCCGGGCCCGGGGAACCGGCGCGGCGAGCAGATAGCGCAGCGAGGACCAGCTCGCCTCGGAGGCCACCGTGTCCCCGCAGAACAGGGCCACCGGGACCACCAGTACGAAGCCGGCGGAGACGAACAGGGCGGTGGCCGCGAAGTTCCCGCCGGAGGCGGTGGCGGCGTCCAGCAGGGTGATCCGGCCGTTGCCGCGCCCCTGCGGGTCGCCGCCGAGGGCGAACGCCGCCACCAGCACGCACGGCAGCAGCGCCAGAACCGCGGCGATCACCAGGGTGCGGCGGCGGCGCAGCTGGCGGCGTGCCTCGACGCGCAGCGGGAGGGTGCGGCGCGGGTGGTAGCCCGGCGCCCGCGCCGTGGCGTGCGCGGTCATCGGTCACCTCCGATCAGGGTGAGGAAGGCGTCCTCCAGGCGGCGGTGCGGGCCGATGCGGTCCACCGCGACCTCCAGCCGGAGCAGTTCGGTGAGCAGGTGGGTGGTGGTGGCGCCGTCCAGCCGTACGAGGAGGCCGCCCTCGGCCCGTACGGCCGAGACGACGCCCGGCAGCGCGGCCACCTTCTCCACCACGGCGTCGCCGACCGCTTCCGCGACGCCGACCAGGACGGTGTCCCCGGAGCCGACGATCTCGGCGACCGGACCGGCCTGCACCAGCCGGCCACGGTCCATCACGACCAGGTGCGTGGCGCTCTGTTCGACCTCGGACAGCAGATGGCTGGAGACGATGACGGTGCGCCCGGCGGCGGCGTAGCGGATCATCACCTCGCGCATCTCCCGGATCTGCGGCGGGTCGAGCCCGTTGGTCGGCTCGTCGAGGATCAGCAGATCCGGCAGGCCGAGCATGGCCTGGGCGATCGCGAGCCGCTGCCGCATGCCCTGGGAGTAGGTGCGTACGGCGCGCTGCAGGGCGTCGCCGAGACCGGCGATCTCCAGTGCCTCGTCGAGGTGCGCATCGGCGGCGGGCCGGCCGGTGGCCTGCCAGTACAGCTCCAGGTTGGCGCGGCCGGACAGGTGCGGCAGGAAGCCGGCGCCCTCGACGAACGCCCCGACCCTCGACAGCACCGGAGCGCCCGGCCGGACGGCCTGCCCGAAGATCCTGATCTCGCCCTCGTCGGGCGTGATCAGCCCCATCAGCATGCGCAGGGTGGTGGTCTTGCCGGCGCCGTTGGGCCCCAGCAGTCCGAGCACCTGCCCCTTCTCGACGCGGAAGGTGAGGTCCTGGACGGCAGTCGGGGTCTCCCCTGCCCGAACGGAGTCGAGGGCTCGGGGAAGGGTCGCGGACTTGGCGTACCGCTTGGTCAGGCCGGTGATCTGCAGCGGGACCCCGGCGAGCGCCGGGTCGGGGGCGGGCGCCGCGGTCCGGCGGCGGGCGGTGAGCAGCAGCAGCGCGGCGACCACGGCGGCCGCGGCGGGCAGCTGCCAGGTCCAGGCCGGCAGCGCGGCCGGGGCGCTGCGCACCTGGGGTGCGGTGGGCACGTC
This sequence comes from Streptomyces caniferus, assembly GCF_009811555.1. GTDB lineage: Bacteria > Actinomycetota > Actinomycetes > Streptomycetales > Streptomycetaceae > Streptomyces > Streptomyces caniferus. The sequence continues at coordinate 3,114,417 of NZ_BLIN01000005.1, forward strand.
GAGGGCGCCGCCCCGCAGGGAGACGGTGTAGGTGGCGGGTTCGGCGGGTGAGGCATAGCCGAGGTCGGTGGCGGAGAGCACCAGCCGCAGCCGGTGGCCGGCCGCGAGGTCGTGGTCGACGGCGGGCAGCCGCAGCCGCACGGTCCGGCCGTCGTGGGCGTCCTTGACGCGGTAGGGCGTGACGAGCTGGTGGGGCAGGACCTGGCGGCGGCCGTCCGGGGCGACGTCGTAGACCTTGGCGAAGAACACCGCGTCCCGGGAACTGGACCGCAGGTGGACGGTGGCGGTGGGGCTGCCGGTGAGGTGGACGGGGGTGCGCAGCGGCGCCGAGGCGAAGGCGGCGTACTGGCCGGGGAAGTCCAGGGACAGGCCGCCGGTGCCGAGCGAGGAGAGGTTGCCGAGCGCGCCGACGCCGGGCACCGCGGAGATGTTGGGCGGTCCGGCGCCGGCCGGGTTGCTGAAGGTCTGGGTGCGGCCCGCGAGCCGGATGCGCCGGGGATCGTTGTCCAGGCCCGTGTAGCGGTCCGCGCTCGCGCCGCGCAGCCGCACCGCGCCGTCGGTGGAGTCCACTCCCCCGGTGCGGCTGATGCGGAACCCGGGCCCGGTGGCGGCGTGCTCGTCGCCCTTCAGGTAGCGGTCGAACCAGTCCTTCGTCCGGGATTCGAGACGGGCGAGCTCCCGGTCCCCGCCGTCGTGCCCGCCGGCGATCCAGTCGACGTCGACCGGCGCGCCGTTCTTGCGGATCGCCCGCTGCATGGCGTCGGCCTGGTCGAGGGGGAACAGCGAATCGTTCTGGCCCTGCATGATCAGGGTCGGCACCTTGATGCGGTCGCCGACGGCGGACGGGCTGCGGGACTCCAGGAGCCGCCGGGCCGCCTCGTCCGGTCTGCCGCGGACGGCGACCCGCTCGTACGTCCGGCACAGCTCCGGCTCGAACCGCACACAGCCGCCGGGCGCCGCGGGTGTGACGCCCGCCGTGCCGGTGGGCGTGCCCGCCGGACCGGTGGTGAAGAAGATCCCCGCCCACAGCTTCTTGAACACCCCGTGCGGGAAGAGGGCGTCGGCGAGGTTCCAGTAGGTGATCTGCGGGGCGATGGCGTCGACGCGCCGGTCGTAGCCGGCCGCCAGCAGCGAGATGGCGCCGCCGTAGGAACCGCCGGCGACGCCCACCCGGGGGTCGCCGGCCTTGTCGAGCCGCACCTCGGGGCGCTCGGCCAGCCAGTCGATCAGCCGGCGGACGTCGGCGACCTCGCCGTGCGGGTCGTTCAGCCCGATCTTCCCGGTGGACCTGCCGAAGCCGCGTGCCGACCAGGTCAGGACCGCGTATCCGTCCCGGGCCAGCTTCTCGGCCTGCGGACGGAGGGTGGCCTTGGTGGCACCGAAGCCGTGGGCGAGCAGCACCGCGGGCCGCCGCCGCGCGGAGCTCCCCGCGGTGAAGAAGGAGGTGTCGATCCGCACCTGCTTCTTGCTGCCGGGCCGGTCGGGGATCGTCATCATGCGGTCCGCACGGTGTACGGCGGGTGCGGCGTCCGATGAGGCGGCCGCCCAGGTGCCGCCTCCTATGAGGACGGCCAGCGCACCCGCCGCGGCGTACAGGCGGCGTCCGCGCACTCTGAGTCCTCGGAGATCCATACGTGAATCCTAGGTACGGGCCGCGGCGGGCGGCCGGTACCCCGGGCGGAGTCCCGCGGACTCCCCGGGGAGTAGGGTTCGCCGCTCGCCTACCGCGGCCGCGGTAGGCGAGCGGGCCGCTGCCCCCGGGAACGGGGGGGCGCTGCCCGCCCTCAGTACCGCGGCGGTCCGAACCCGCCCTGCGGGGCCGGCGGGGTGCCGGGCGGCATCGGCGGGGCACCGGCCGGCGGCATCGGCGGACCGCTGACCGGGGGCACCGGGCCGACGGGCGGCTGCCAGGACGGCGGGGCCTGCGGGCCGGCCGGCGGGACGTGCGGACCGGGCTGCGGTGCCTGCGGGACGAATCCGGGCGCGGCGAACTGCGGGGACGGCGCCGGCGGGAACCAGGCGGGGGCCACCGGCTCACCGCGGCCCATCAGGGCGAGCAGCGCCGCCGAGCCGACCAGGTCGAGCAGCAGCCCCACGTCGCCGATGAGGGTCAGGCCCGGCGTGGCGCCGGCCAGCGTGAAGAGGGAGCCGTTGCCCGCGAGCCCGATCACCGTCACCACGGCCCCGGGCAGCGCCACGATCGCCAGCCCGAAGGCCAGACCACGGGCCGCGGGCCCGCGCATCAGGCTGCTCAGCGCGGCCACCGCGGTCAGCACGAGGAAGAACACCGCCGACCAGCCGGGGGCCATGCTCAGCAGCGAGCTGAGGATGCCCTTGCCGAGGTAGAACATGGTGAAGGAGCCGGTGCCGCCCTGCACCAGCATGTAGACCTGCCAGGCCAGGTTGCACAGCACCATCGCCCCGAGCACCAGTCCGGCGACGACTCCGGCCGTACGGACCGGGCGCATCGGCGGGTCGCTGGGGGTGCGGCGCGGCCAGGAGCGCATCCCGGCGAGCAGCACGAGGCCGGCGGGCAGCGCCATCAGGAGCAGCCCCATGCTGCTGACGAAGACGCCGTCGAAGGTGGGGGTGGCGTTCTCGGCGTGCAGGAACCAGCGGTTGTCGCTGGTGTGGGTGCCGGTGCTGATGACGGCCTGCAGGGCGGTGGCGAAGGTGAGGGTGGTGGCGACCGCCAGCAGCCCGCCCGCCACCCGCTGCCCGGCGAAGGCCGCGAACACCGCCGCCAACTGGAGCGCGGCGAGGCCGAGATGGAAGGGGGCGGTGACCTGGTCGGTGCCGGCGCGGTGCTGGAAGGTCCAGGACTCCCAGAGCCCGTCGAGGCCGAATTCGCCGAGATCCACGGCCAGCCAATAGGCCGTGAACAGGAAGAACAGCAGGCAGAAAACCCCGCCGGTGATACGGGCGCCCTTGGCGAGCGCCATGGATTGCGGCATTTCGTCCCCCGTTTGTCGGTGCTTCGCGAGGGAGCACGGTAGCAACGCGCCGCGCCGCGGTCTCCACCCGGAGCTGCGGGTTTCCGTGGCCCCGGCCGCCGCCGCCGGACGGGGTGCGTCTCAGTCGTCGAGCAGCCGCCGCACGGCGAGGGCGACCCTGGCCCGCACCAGCCCGGTGGGCTCGGTGAGTGCGATGCCCAGGGTCCTCCCGATCTGTTCCAGCCGGCGGGCGACGCTGCTGTGGTGCAGGTGGAGAAGGTCGGCGGCGCGGCGCAGGGAGCCGGTGGCGCAGTAGGCGTCCAGGGTCGCCAGCTCGTCCGGGCTGCCCGCGAGCCGGGCGAGCGCGGCCACGTCGGCGTTGTCGCGTACGGCATCCCGGGGGATCTCGGCCAGGAGCGCCAGCGCGCCCAGGTCGTCGTAGCGGACGACGGGTTCGCGCGGGCCGGCGAAGCGGAGGGCGGTGCGGGCCTGCCGCCAGGAGCGGTCGGGGCTCTCGGCGGCGCCGATGCCCGCGCGTACGCCCGCCGGCAGCCGGGCCGGGTCCACGGTGGTGGCCAGGACGACGCCCACGTCGCCGAGCAGCGCCGCCTTCACCGGGCGGGCCGGGCAGAGCAGGCCGCCGACCCGGTCGAGCGGGAGCTCCGACCGTACGGCGACGACCCGGACCGGCAGGTCGGCGGCGAACCCCAGGAGCCGCAACGCCCGGGCCCTGGCCGCCTCGTCACTGTCGGAGCTGATGGCCAGTTCGACGAGGGCGGGGTCGGCCATGGTGGTGCGGGCCGGACCGTACCGCTCGACGACCGCCGCGGCGGCGAGGGCCAGCCGGTCCAGCAACAGCTCGTCGAGGTCGAGCGGGCCGGGCGCGGCCGGGCGCTCCAGCCACACCGTGCCGATCTCCTCGTCGTCGAGTGTGATCGGTGTCGTGCTGGAGGGGGCCGGCGGCGGGGCGGGCGCCTCCCTGCCGTCGGGCGAGACGCGGAGCACCCGCCCCGTGCCGTGGAGCCGGATCCCGGTCACACACTCGGCCAGGCCCGCCGACGCCCGCGCGAGCGCCGGGAGGTCCACCCGTCGGCGCATCAGCGTGTCGTAGAACATGAGGACCCGGATCGCGCCCTCGACGTGGGAATCCAAATGCGACAGCCGCAGGGCCAGTGCCTCCATGACAGGAGGATAGGACCCCGGGCCGGGGCGGAGGGGCGCCGATCGGTGCGTGATCCGGGCGGGATGCCCGACGGACGGCGGATGTTCTCGGGGGCGACGGCCGTGAGGATGAGCGGCATGGATCCCGAACTGGAAGCATTCATCGCGCTGTTCCCCCCGGCCGACCTGACCGACCCGGTCGCCGAGCGGAAGAACTTCGCCGACCTGGCCGCCGCGGTGCCGGCACCGGACACCTCGGCCATGGAGATCGAGGACCGCACGGTGCCCTCCCTCGATCACCCCACTGCGTTCGAGGGGGAAAGACCCCGTTCCCCGGACGTGGCGGTGCGCATCTACCGCCCGCACCGGGCGCGGGGCGCCCTCGTCTGGCTGCACGGCGGCGGATTCGTCATGGGCAGCCTGGAGACCGAACACCCGTGGGCCGCCCGCATCGCCGACCTCTCCGGAGCGGTGGTGATCTCGGTGGACTACCGCCTGGCCCCCGAGAACCGGTTCCCGGCCGCCCTGGACGACGCCTACGCCGTACTGACCTGGACGGCCGAGCACGCGGCCGCACTCGGCATCGATCCGCAGCGGATCGCGGTCGGCGGTCACAGCGCCGGCGGCGGGCTCGCCGCCGCGGTGGCCCTGCGGGCGCGCGACCAACAGGGGCCGCCCCTCCATTTCCAGCTGCTCAACCAACCCGGGCTCGACGACCGTCAGGAGACCTGGTCGGCACGGCACTTCACCGCGACGCCCTGGATGAATCGCGACAAGGTCACCGCCATATGGCGCCACTACCTGGGCTCCGCACCCGCCTCGCCGTACGCCGCCCCGGCCCGGGCCACCGACCTGTCCGGCCTGCCGCCCGCCTACGTCGCCACCGCGGAGCTCTGCCCGAACCGCGACGAGGACATCGACTACGCACTGCGCCTGCTCCGGGCGGGCGTCCCGGTCGAACTGCACCAGTGGCCCGGCACCTTCCACGGATCGCAGGCGATCCTCTCCGCCGAGGTGTCGCAGCGGCAGATCGCCGAACTCGCCGCGGCCCTGCGCCGCGCCCTGGCCGAGTGAGCCGGCCGCGGCCCACCGGGCCTGCCGCCCCGGGCCACACCCCACCCGATGCACCACCGACCCAGGAAGGACACCCCGGCATGACGCCGACCCCGATCGACCTCTTCGCTTCCTTTCTCCACCTCCGCCCCGACGGCCGGGTGCACGCCGAGCGGCCCGTGTTCGCGCCCGGGCGGGACGGCTGGCAGCTCATGACCTTCCGTGCGGAGACCGACGCCGACGTCCACGCCGGCCACTGGGAAGTCCACCCCGAAGCGGACGAGGTCGTCTCCTGCCTCACCGGCGGGATACGCCTGTGCCTCCGCCCGGAGCGGCCGGGAGAAGCGGAGGAGGAGATCGCGGTGGCGGCCGGAACCGCGGTGATCGTGCCGCGCGGGCGAGGGCACCGGATCGCGCTGGACGGCCCCAGCGACATCATGTCCGTCACCCTGCCGCACGGCAGCCGCCTGGAGAAGCGGACCGACCCCGAACAGCGGGCCGGAGTCCCGGCCGGGGCCTGAGCCCCGGTCCTCGTCCGCCACGACGCCCGGCGGCTCCCGTGCGCGCAGGCACCGCCGCGGCCCGGACATGCCGGACCCCCTGCCGGTGAGGGCCGGCAGGGGGTTCGTCGGAGGCTGTCATCGGGGGCCGCCGAGACGGCCCGGGTCGATGACGCCGTCAGGGGTCGCCGCCGTCAGTGGTTGCTGGGGAAGCCCAGGTTGATACCGCCGTCGGACGGGTCGGGCCAGCGGGTGGTGACGACCTTGCCGCGGGTGTAGAAGTGCACACCGTCGTTGCCGTAGATGTGGTGGTCGCCGAAGAGCGAGTCCTTCCAGCCGCCGAAGGAGTGGTAGCCCACCGGCACCGGGATCGGCACGTTCACGCCGACCATGCCGGCCTCGACCTCCAGCTGGAAGCGGCGGGCCGCGCCGCCGTCCCGGGTGAAGATCGCGGTGCCGTTGCCCCACGGCGAGTTGTTCATCAGGGCGATGGCCTCGTCGTAGGTCTCGACGCGGACCACGGCCAGCACCGGGCCGAAGATCTCGTCGCGGTAGGCGTCCATCTCCGGCGTGACGTTGTCCAGGAGGGAGATGCCGAGCCAGTGACCGTCCTCGTAGCCCTCGACGGTGAAGCCCGTGCCGTCGATGACGACATCGGCACCCTGGGCCGCGGCGCCCGAGACGTACGAGGCGACCTTGTCGCGGTGGACCTTGGTGATCAGCGGACCCATCTCGGAGGCCGGGTCGTCGCCGGGGCCGATCCGCAGCTGGTCGGCGCGCTCCTTGATCTTGCCGATCAGCGGGTCGGCGGTCTCGCCGACGGCCACGACCACGGAGATCGCCATGCAGCGCTCGCCGGCCGAGCCGTACGCGGCGTTGATCGCGGAGTCCGCGGCCAGGTCGAGGTCGGCGTCCGGCAGGACCAGCATGTGGTTCTTGGCGCCGCCCAGCGCCTGGACGCGCTTGCCGTTGGCGGTGCCGGTGGTGTGGATGTAGCGGGCGATGGGGGTGGAACCGACGAAGGACACCGCGGCGATGTCCGGGTGCTCCAGGATGGCGTCGACGGCCACCTTGTCGCCGTTGACGACATTCAGCACACCGTCGGGCAGACCCGCCTCGGCGGCCAGCTCCGCCAGCTTGAACGCGGCGCTGGGCACCTTCTCGCTCGGCTTCAGGACGAAGGTATTGCCGCAGGCGATGGCGATGGGGAACATCCACATCGGCACCATCGCCGGGAAGTTGAACGGCGTGATGCCGGCGACCACACCGAGGGACTGGCGGATCGACGCCACGTCCACACGGGTGGAGACCTGGGTGGACAGCTCGCCCTTGAGCTTCTCGGGGATGCCGCAGGCCAGCTCGACGATCTCCAGGCCGCGGGCGACCTCGCCCAGCGCGTCGGAGTGCACCTTGCCGTGCTCGGCGGTGATCAGCCGGGCGATCTCCTCGCGGTGCGCATCGAGCAGCTCGCGGTACTTGAACAGCACCGAGGTGCGCTTGGCCAGCGAGCTGGTGCCCCAGGTCCGGAAGGCTTCCCTGGCCGCGCCGACGGCGGCGTCGACCTCGTCGACCGAGGCGAAGGCGACCTGCTTCTCCTGGGCGCCGGTGGCCGGGTTGTAGACCGGGCCGAAGTTGCCGGAGACGCCCTCGACGGGCTTCCCGCCGATCCAGTGGCTGATGGTCTTCATGCGGAGGGCCTTTCTGGGTGACGACTTCGAGCGGAGTCAGAGGTGGCGACGGCGCCCGGCGGTGTGCCGGTCGTACGCCTCACGGGCAGCCACCGCCGCCGGACGTGTCGCGGTCTCGGCAACAGGAACATCCCACCAGGCCTGGGCCTCCGGCGCGCCCGGCACAGTGTCGGCCGTTTCGGTCTCGACATAGACACATGTGGGCCGGTTCGCGCCCCGCGCCTCGGCGAGCGCGGCACGCAGCTCCCCGACGGTGGCCGCGCGGAGCACCTGCATGCCCAGCGAGGCGGCGTTGGCCGCGAGATCGACCGGCAGCGGCGCACCCGTGTACGTGCCGTCCTCGGCGCGGAAGCGGTAGTCGGTGCCGAAGCGTTCACCACCCGTGGCCTGGGACAGCCCGCCGATCGAGGCATAGCCGTGGTTCTGGAAGAGGACGACGTTGATGTTGATGCCCTCCTGGACCGCGGTGACCAGTTCGGTGGGATTCATCAGATACGTACCATCGCCGACCAGCGCCCACACCGGCCGGTCGGGGGCGGCGAGCCGCACGCCGATCGCGGCGGGGATCTCATAGCCCATGCAGGAGTAACCGTATTCGAGGTGGTACTGCCTGCGGGACCGGGCGCGCCAGAGTTTGTGCAGGTCACCGGGGAGGGAACCGGCCGCGTTGATGATCACGTCGGTGTCGTCCACGACGGCGTCCAGGGCGCCGAGGACCTGGGTCTGCGAGGGCCGGACCGACGGGTCCCCGGCGCCGTACGCGGCGTCCACCCGGCGCTCCCAGCCGGCCTTCGCCGCCCGGTAGGAGGCCTCGTACTCCGCGTCGACGCGGACGCCCGACAACTCCTTGGTGAGCGCCTCCAGCCCGGCGCGGGCGTCGGCGACCAGGGAGAGCGCGCCGAGCTTATGGGCGTCGAAGGACGCGATGTTGAGGTGGAGGAAGCGGACGCCGGGCGCCGCGAAGAGGGTCGAGGAGGCGGTGGTGAAGTCGGTGAAGCGGGTGCCGACACCGATGACCAGGTCCGCCTCGCGGGCGAGGGCGTCGGCCGTGGCGGTGCCGGTGTGGCCGATGCCGCCGACGTCGGCGGGGTGGTCGTGGCGCAGCGAACCCTTGCCGGCCTGGGTGGAGGCGACGGGGATGCCGGTGGCATCGGCGAAGGCGCACAGCGCGTCCTCGGCCTCGCTGTGGTGGACCCCGCCGCCCGCCACGACCAGGGGCCGGCGGGCGCCGCGCAGGACCCGTACGGCCTCGGCGAGGGCATCGGCGTCGGGGGCGGGCCGGGGAATGCGCCAGACCCGGTCGGCGAAGAACTCCTCCGGCCAGTCGTACGCCTCGGCCTGGACGTCCTGCGGCAGCGCGAGGGTGACGGCACCGGTGTCGACGGGATCGGCGAGCACCCTCATGGCCTGCAGAGCAGCGGGGATCAGCGCCTCGGGCCGGGTGACCCGGTCGAAGTAGCGGGAGACCGGGCGCAGCGTGTCATTGACCGACACATCGCCGGCGAAGGGGACTTCGAGCTGTTGGAGGACCGGGTCGGCGGGCCGGGTGGCGAAGACGTCACCCGGCAGCAGCAGAACGGGCAGGCGGTTGACGGTGGCGAGGGCGGCGCCGGTGACGAGGTTGGTGGCGCCGGGGCCGATGGAGGTGGTGACGGCCTGCGCGCCGAGCCGGTCGCGCTGCCGGGCGTAGCCGACCGCGGCATGCACCATGGCCTGTTCGTTGCGGCCCTGGAGATAGGGGAGCGCATCGCCGGACTCCAGGAGGGCCTGGCCGATGCCGGCGACATTGCCGTGGCCGAAGATGCCCCAGCAGGCGTTGATCAGGCGGTGCCGGGTGCCGTCGCGCTCGGTGTACTGGTGGGCGAGGAACTCGACCAGGGCCTGGGCGACCGTGAGCCGGCGGGTCGTCGGAGCGTTCATCGGGCGTCTCCTGCGGGCGCTTCGTAGAGGGGGAGGCGGGGGTCGACGGGCTGGTCGGGCCAGGTGCCGCGGATCCAGCCGTGGTCCGGGTGATCGCAGATCAGCCACTCCCGCGTCTCGCCGGGCCCGGCCATCACATTGAGGTAGTACAGGGCGTGGCCGGGCGCGGCGATCGACGGGCCGTGCCAGCCGTCCGGGATCAGGACCGCGTCACCGCTGCGGACCTCGGCCAGGACATCGGTGCCACGGCCCCGCCCCGAGGGGGTGACGCGCTGGTAGCCGACGCCTTCCGTGCCGCGCGCGGCCTCGACCTCGAAGTAGTAGATCTCCTCCAGCTCGGACTCCTCGCCGGGGCGGCACTCGTCGTGCTTGTGCGGCGGGTAGGAGGACCAGTTGCCGCCCGGGGTGAGCACCTCCACCGCGATGAGCCGGTCGCACTCGAAGGTGCCGGCGGCGCCGAAGTTGTTGACCTGGCGGGAGCAGTTGCCGGTGCCGCGCAGCTCCACGGGGACGTCGGACGCGGCGCCGTAGCGGGCGGGGAGACGGTTCTCGCAGCGGGCGCCGGTGAGCGCGAAGCGGCCGCCGGCGCCGCTCGCGAGCTGCACCTGGGCGTCCCGCGGCACGTACGCGAAATCGGTGACCCCGCTGAACACGCTCTCCCGGCCGGTCAGTTCGAACGCGTCACCGCCGTCGGTCAGCACCGTGCAGCCGCCGGACAGCGGCAGCACGATCCACTCGCTGTCGCCGGTGGCGAACGAGTGACGGCCACCGGGCGGCAGGTCGAGGACGCGCAGCGAGGAGTAGCCCCAGCCCGCGCGCTTCGGGTCGATGTCCAGCGCGTACGGGCCGTCCGCCGCCGCGGTGGCCTTCAGGTGGAATTCAGTGCTCATATATCGAGTCTCCTGCGGAAATCGCGGTCTTCACAGCAGGCCTACGGCGGTGTCCACGGCGGCCGCGACATCACCGTCGGCCGGGTAGAGCAGGGAACGCCCGACGACCAGGCCCTGCACCGTCGGCAGCCGCAGCGCCTTGCGCCACTTCTCGTACACGGCCTCCTGCTCGCGGACGCTGCTGCCGATGTCGCCGCCGAGCAGCACGGTCGGCAGGGTGGTGGTCTCGCAGACCCGGGCCATGGCGTCGGGGTCGTCGGTGACCGGCAGCTTCAGCCAGGTGTAGGCGGAGGTGCCGCCGAGGCCGGAGGCGATGGCCACCGAGCGGGTGACGGCCTCGGCGCCGAGGTCGTTGCGGACCGCGCCGTCTATCCGGGAGGAGAGGAACGGCTCGACGAAGACGGGCAGTTGCCGCTCGGCCATCGCATCGATGGCGCGGGCGGTGGTCTCCAGGGTGGTGAGCGAGCCGGGGTCGCTGTAGTCGATGCGCAGCAGCAGCTTGCCGGCGTCGAAACGGAGCCGGGCGAGGTCCTGGGGGCGGTGGCCGGTGAACCGGTCGTCCATCTCGAAGGCGGCGCCGGCGATACCGCCGCGGTTCATGGAGCCCATGACGACCTTGCCCTCGAGGGCTCCGAGCAACAGCAGGTCCTCCAGGATGTCGGCGGTGGCGAGCACCCCGTCCACGCCGGGCCGGGACAGCGCGAGGACCAGCCGTTCGAGCAGATCGAGGCGGTTGGCCATGGCGAGCTGGCGGTCTCCGACGGCGAGCGCGCCGCGGGCCGGGTGGTCGGCCGCGACGATCATCAGCCGGCCGCTGTCGCCGATGAGCGGGCGACGGGTGCGGCGGGCGGCGGCCTCCGCGACGGCTTCGGGGTGCCGGGCCCGGAGCGTCGCGAGGTCACTGATCCGAGGGTTCAAGGCTCAACTCACCTTCTTGAGTGCACAGGTGGGGCGGCGGGGGTGGGGTGGGTGTGGGCCGCGGTTGGGGAGGGGCGGGCGTGACTGTCGGGATGGAGTGGGGCTGATGTCGCCGTGGGTACGGGCGGGCCGTGGGTACGGGTGGGGAGTCACGGCCATGGGAGTCACCGGTCCGGGAGTCACCGGTCCGCGAGGAACGCCTCGACCTCGTCGGCCGTGGGCATCGCGGAGGAGCAGGCGAGGCGCGAGGCGACCAGCGCGCCGGCGGCGTTGGCATAGCGCATCATCGGCTCCAGGTCCCAGCCGGCCAGCAGACCGTGGCAGAGCGAGCCGCCGAACGAGTCGCCGGCGCCCAGGCCGTTGACGACCTCGACGGGGGTGGGCGGGACCTCGGCGGTGCGGCCGTCGCGATGCACGGCGAGCACACCCTTGGGGCCCTGCTTGATGACGGCGAGCTCCACGCCCATGTCCAGCAGCGCCTGGGCGCAGGCCTTGGGATCGCGCAGCCCGGTGGCGACCTCGGCCTCGTCGACATTGCCGACGGCCACGGTGGCGTACCGGAGGGCGGCTTCGTAGTACGGCCGGGCGGCCGCCATCGCTGCGGCCCCGCTCGCACCGCCGTCCCCGGAGGCACCGCCCTCACCGCCCCAGAACATCGGCCGCCAGTCGAGGTCGAAGACGGTCGTGCCCACCTTGGCGCGGGCCTCCAGCGCGGCGAGCGTGGCACCGCGGCTGGGCTCCTCGCACAGCCCCGTGCCGGTGATCCAGAAGATCCGGGCGGCCGCGATCGCGTCCCGGTCCAGCTCCTCGGGGTGGATGACCAGGTCGGGCGCCTTGGGACGGCGGTAGAAGTAGAGCGGGAAGTCGTCCGGCGGAAAGATCTCGCAGAAGGTGACCGGCGTCGGATAGGCGTCGACGGGGGTCACCCAGCGGTCGTCCACCCCGAAGTCGCGCAGCGCCTGGTGGACGTAGTCGCCGAACGGGTCCCTTCCGGTACGGCTGATGACGGCGCTCCGCCGGCCGAGCCGGGCCGCGGCGACCGCCACATTGGTGGCCGAACCACCGAGGAACTTCCCGAACGTCTCCACCTGCGCCAGCGACACACCGGTCTGCAGCGGATAGATGTCGACTCCGATGCGCCCCATGGTGATCAGGTCGTACGGCTCGGTCATGTGCGCCCCTTCGGGTCGGCCGGCGCGGCGGGTTCGGCGGGTTCGGCTCTGAGGAAAGGTCTAACGGGGACAGTCAGACCCTGTCAATACTTTGTCCTTACATACTGACGTCGGGAAGGGGAAGGTGAGGCGGATGGCGCGCGGAGAGGGGGCGACCGTTCACCCCCGGCACCCCCAAGCCCCCAAGCCCCCCGGACCCCGGGCACCTCCGGGTTCCCGCCACCCTCCCCAAGGCGACAAAGTCCTTAAGTCCTTATGTCAGGACGAAGTCTTGACACTCCCCGGGGCGACAGAGAGGCTGTGCCCCACGACCCGCCCCAGCGCCTCCCGGTCACCGCCGACCGGCGAGAGGAGAGCCGCAGCATGTCCGTTCCCCATGCCGCCCCGCCCGTCCTGGACCGCCTTCGCGTCGGTTCCGCACCCGACTCATGGGGAGTCTGGTTCCCCGACGACGACCAGCAGGTCCCCTGGCAGCGCTTCCTGGACGAGGTGGCCGAGGCCGGCTACGAGTGGATCGAGCTCGGCCCGTACGGCTACCTGCCCACCGACCCCGCCGTCCTGCACGACGAGATCGCCCGCCGCAGCCTGAAGGTCTCGGCCGGCACGATCTTCACCTCCCTGCACCACGGCCCGTCCGTATGGGACAAGACCTGGGCGCACGTCTCCGAGGTCGCCACCCTCACCCAGGCGATGGGCGCCGGGCACCTCGTCGTCATCCCCTCCTTCTGGCGGGACGACAAGACCGCCGAGGAGATCGAGCCGCGCGAGCTGACCACGGAGCAGTGGAAGCACCTGACCACCGGCATGGAGCGGCTGGGCAAGCAGGTGCGGGACGAGTTCGGGCTGGACATCGTCGTCCACCCGCACGCCGACACCCATATCGACACCGAGGAACACGTCGAGCGGTTCCTGCACGTCACCGACTCCGACCTGGTCAACCTCTGCCTGGACACCGGCCATTACGCGTACTGCGGCGGCGACAGCGTCAAGCTCATCCGCACCTACGGCGAGCGGATCGGCTACCTCCACCTCAAGCAGGTCGACCCGGACATCCTCGGCGACGTCGTCGCGAAGGGCACGCCGTTCGGTCCGGCCGTCAAGCAGGGCGTGATGTGCGAGCCGCCGCTCGGTGTGCCCGCACTGCCGCCCGTCCTGCAGGCCGCCCAGGAACTGAATGTCGACCTCTTCGCCATCGTCGAGCAGGACATGTACCCCTGCCCGCCCGACCAGCCGTTCCCCATCGCCGAGCGCACCCGCCGCTTCCTGCGCTCCTGCGGCGCCTGAGCCGTCCGCGCCCGGTGCACGCACCGGACCCCCGGGCGTCACGCGCGCGGCGACGAGACCTCGCGCGCCCGCACCTCAAGGCCGTGCACCTGGAGGCCGCGCACCGGCAGGCCGCGCGCCCGGAGGCCAAGCACCTCAGGGCCGAGCGCCTCAGGGTCGCGCGCCCGCCGGCCGCACCCCAGGAGGCTGGGCGGCTTCCGGCCGCGCGCCTTGATGCATGCGGCCCAGGCAGGTATGTCTCGCATGCGTATGCCTCACGACGCCTCCTCACACCCCGGCAACGATTACGGAGAGTAATCAGTTCCCAGGGCACATCACACTCCGTAGCACGTAAGGACTCGAGGACGACATGACTTCGCACGAAACGCTCGGGGTGGCGGTCATCGGCACCGGCCGGATGGGCGCCGACCACGTACGCCGGATCGACGAGGTGATCAGCGGCGCCCGGGTGGCGGCCGTGGTCGACATCGACGCGGACCGCATCAAACGCCTCGCCGACGGCATCGCAGGGTGCACCCCGTACACCGACCCGGCCGCCGCCATGGACGACCCCGCGGTGGATGCCGTACTGATCGCTTCGCCGGGCCCCGCGCACGAGGCGGCGCTGCTGGATGCCTTCGCGCGGGATCTGCCCGTGCTGTGCGAGAAGCCGCTGACGCCGGACGCCGCCTCCGCGCTGCGCGTCCTGGAGGCCGAGCAGGCTCTGGGGCACCGTCGCGTCCAGGTCGGTTTCATGCGCCGTTACGACGCCGACTACCGCTCCCTCAAGTCCCTTCTGGAGCAGGGCACCTACGGTCGTCCGCTGATGCTGCACAACAAGCACCGCAACGCCGACACCCCGCCCGGCTTCACCAACGCGATGATGATCAACGACTCGGTGGTGCACGAGATCGATGTGACGCGCTGGCTGCTGGAGGAGGAGATCACCGCGGTCCGGGTGCTGCGCCCGGCCCCCACCGGCAACGCGCCGGAGGGTCTCAGCGACCCGCAGCTGATCCTCTTCGAGACCGCGGGCGGCCAGGTCGTGGACACCGAACTCTTCGTCAACTGCGGGTTCGGCTACCAGGTCAGTTGCGAGGCGGTCTGCGAGGGCGGCACCGCCCGGATCGGCGACGACCACGGGGTGTTCAGCAACGCCGCGGGCCGCTGGGGCGGCGTGGTTCCCCCCGGTTTCGTGGAGCGCTTCGAGGAGGCCTACGACCGGCAGGTGCAGCGCTGGGTGAACGCCACCCGGCGCGGCGAGACCGAGGGCCCCAGCTGCTGGGACGGTTACGCCGCGGCCGCGGTGTGCGAGGCGGGCGTACGGGCCCAGACCACCGGCGAGCGGGTGACCGTCGAGCTGATCGAGCGGCCCGCGCTGTACCGCTGAGGCGCGGCCGCCCCCGTCCCACCGGAAGGCCTCGCCCCCGTCAAGAGGCACGCACCACCGAAAGGCCCCCGCACCATGTACGTCGTTCCTGACGCCGGCACCCTTCCCGCCGGCCCCATACCCCTGCGCCCCTGCCCCTCCCCGGCCGTGCCGGTCCAGGCCCCGGTCACTGCCGCGGGTTCGACCGGCCCGGCGTACCGGAGCTGACGATGGTCGCTCCGGCCAGCCAGGTGGCGTCCACCGGCCCGCGCGAGAGCGTGCGGGCCGGCGGCGCCAAGCGCTTCATCGTCGGCATCGCTGCCATTGCCGCCCTCGGCGGCGCCCTGTTCGGCTACGACACCGGAGTGATCTCCGGCGCCCTCCCCTTCATGGAGGAACGCTTCGGCCTCACCTCTCTCGGCGAGGGCATCATCACCAGCGCGCTGCTGATCGGCGCGGCCTTCGGTTCGCTGATCGGCGGCCGGATGTCCGATGCGCTGGGCCGGCGCAAGGCGCTGCTGTGGGCGGGCCTGGTGTTCATCGGCGGTGCGCTGGCCGTCGCGCTCTCACCGAGCGTTCCCTTCATGACCGTGGCACGCTTCGTCCTCGGGCTCGCCGTCGGCAGCGCCTCCGTCATCACCCCGCTGTACCTGTCCGAGATCGCGCCTCCGCACATCCGGGGCCGGCTGGTCTCCTTCAATTCGCTGATGATCGTCAGCGGTCAGCTGCTCGCCTACCTCATCAATGCCGTTCTGGCGCACTGGGCCGCCTGGCGCTGGATGCTGGGTCTTGCGGCGCTGCCCGCCGTGGCGCTGTTCGTCGGGCTGTTCTTCCTGCCCGATACGCCGCGCTGGTACATCAGCAAGGGGCGGACGGACGAGGCGGCCCGGGTGCTGCACCGTACGCTGCCCGCCGAGGACGTCCCCGCCGAGCTGGCCCGTATCGATCACGCGCGCACCCTGGAGGCCGACGCCCGGCGTGGCGCCTGGCAGCAGTTGCGCACCCCGTGGGTGCGGCGGCTCCTGCTGGTCGGCATCGGTCTGGCGGCGGTCCAGCAGATCACCGGGGTCAACGCCGTCATCTATTTCGCGCCGAAGATCCTGGCGTCGACCGGCCTGGGCACCGGCGCGTCGATCACCGCCACCATCGCGGTCGGTGCGATCTCCGTCCTGGCCACCGCGATCGGGATGTCCCTGATCGACCGGGTCGGCCGGCGGCCCATGCTCCTTACGGGTCTGGCCGGTATGGCCGTCTCGCTCGCCCTGCTCGGCGCCGCCTTCCGCCTGCCGCACTCCACGGCCGTCAGCGCCCTCGTCCTCGGTCTGATGGTCCTCTACATGGCGTTCATGCAGGCCACTCTCAACACCGGGGTCTGGCTGCTGCTCGCCGAGATGTTCCCGCTCAAGGTGCGCGGACTGGCCATGGGCGCCGCGGTGTTCGTGATGTGGCTGGTCAACTTCGGTGTCGCGCTCGCCTTCCCGCTGCTGCTCGACGCGATCGGCGCCGGCACCACGTTCTGGTTCTTCGGCGTGATGTGCGTGCTGTCCCTGGTGTTCTGCAAGCGGTTCGCACCGGAGACGAAGGGGCTGGCCCTGGAGGACCTGGAGCACGAGCTGCGCAAGGCGGCGACGAGCGGCAGCTGAGGGTAGGGGGCCGGGAGCGGGAACTCACGGCGGCCAACGGGCGAAGTGGTGAGGACGCGCCGGAACCGCGGACCGCTCCCCCGGCGTCGAAACGGGTGGAATCACATCCAACGGGGGAAACGGTGGAATTCGTGAATGCCATTGCTCTCAGCCATGCCGTCAAGCGCACGGCCGTCCTGACCGCGACCGCGGGGCTGCTGACCGCCGGACTGCTCACCGGTCCGGCGTCCGCCGACAGTCCGGCCGCCGGCCGGCCCGGCACACTGGCCGCCTGCGCCTACTACAGCGGAAGCGCCCTCACCGTCTACGGGCAGCGCGGCGACCGCGTCTCGCAGGTGCAGTGCCTGCTGGCGAACCGCCGCTATCTCCCGTGGAGGGACGTGACCGGGTACTTCGGTCCCAAGACCCGGGCCGCGGTGAAGAAGTTCCAGTCCCGGCACCATCTGACCGCCAACGGCAAGGTCGACAAGAAGACCTGGCGGGCGCTCTACGCCTGAGCCGGTGGGGCAGGCGGGCGGTTGACCCACTGAGGCGGGCGATCCGCTGCGTCACGGGCGGGGCGATCCGCCGACGGCGGGCCGACCGTCCGGCAGGTCAGCGGTGTACGTGTGGCGGGCGGTTTCCCAGCAGGGGAACCGCCCGCCACACGGCTGTTCGCACGGTGCTCCCCGGACCGGGCAGGGCTTCCGTCGCGCGGCCGGGCCCTGCCGCGGACCGTCCCGCGCCCGTCACAGCCATCCGGCCCGCGTCACGGCTGTCACCGTTACGCGGGGCTTCCGTCACAGCCGATCAACAGCCCCTCCCCGATGGTTACTCGGTGTCGTTGTCCAGGCACAGGGTGAGTGATCACCAGGCCGTACGCATCCCCCTGCCGGCTCCCCGGGCCGACCCTGCGTACGGCGCTCAGGAGGTGGCAGAGATGACCGACCGCAAGCTCTGGTCGTACAAGGAGATCGCCGCGCACATCCAGGTGCAGCCGGACACCGTGCGCTCCTACCGCAAGCACGGGCTGCTGCCCGAACCGGATCTGGTGGAGCGCGGAAAACCGTACTGGTTCGCCGACACGGTCAGAGCGTGGGTGGCGCAGCGACCGGGCCAACGCGGCCGGCGCTGAGAGCCACCGGAACCGGCCCGGGCCCGGCACCCGGGCGACGCCGGGGCCCGGGCAGCACCCACCCGCCAGGCTTCCCCGGCCCTACGATCGAGGTATGCCCCGGACGTCCCCAACAGCGGCGCCCGCCCGGATCGCGGTGATCGGCGGCGGTGCGATCGGCGGCTACACCGCCGCCCTCGCGCAGTGGGCCGGTCTCGACGTCACGCTGTGCGTCCGCAGCCCGCTGGACTCCCTGAGCGTCGAGAGCAGTGGCACGGTCCGCCCCGCGGCGGTGCGTATCGTCACCGATCCGGCGCAGGTCACACCGGTCGACTGGGTGCTGCTGACCACCAAGGCGCAGGACACGGCGGGTGCCGAGGGCTGGCTGCGGCGGCTGTGCGGCCGGGACACCGCCGTCGCGGTGCTGCAGAACGGCATCGGCCAGGAGGAGCGCGTCGCTCCGCTCGTTCCGCGGGGCACCCGCATCCTGCCCACCGTGGTCTACATCTCGGCGGAGCGCACCGCGCCGGGCCGGATCCTGCATCATGTCGCCAGCGAACTGCATGTGCCCGAGGGCCCGTTGGCCGACCGGTTCGCCGCCCTGCTGGACGGCAGCGGGCTGCGGGTGCACCGCGTGCCCGACTTCACGACGGCCGCCTGGCGCAAGCTGTTCACCAACCTCGCGGCCAACCCGATCACGGCGCTGCTCCAGCAGCGGATAGGGATCTTCGCCGATCCGGAGATGGCCGCGCTCACCCGCGATCTGCTGCGCGAGGCGGCCGTCGTCGCGCGTGCCGAGGGCGCGGACATCGGTGAGGCGGACATCTCCAGGACGCTGCGGCTCTACGCCACCGCACCCCGGGACGGTGGCTCCTCGATGCTCTACGACCGCCTGGCGGGCCGCCCGCTGGAGCATGAGTTCCTCACCGGCGCGGTGGTCGGGGCCGGTGGACGGCACGGCATCGCCACCCCGTTGAACAGCATGCTGCTGACCCTGCTGCGTGCCGTGGACCGCGAGCTGCGGGGCGGGCGGGCGTAGGGGCGCAGGGCGGCGGGCCGGCCGGACGGGCCGGGGCGAGGATTCCCGCGCGCCGGTCAGGCAGCGGGCCGGGGTGGTGCCGTGGAGCCTCTGATCTCCAGTTCCGGGGCGACGAGTTGCTGCCCGGCCGGGGCGTCCGGGTGCTCCATGCGGTCCAGGAGGCAGCGTGCGGCCCGTCGGCCGACCTCGTGGCTGGCGTTGTTCACCGAGTTCAGCCAGAGGTGGCGGATGCGGGCGAGGTAGGTGTTGTCGTAGCCGACGAGGGAGAGGTCGGCGGGGACCTTCAGGCCCAGCTCCTGGGCGGCGGACAGCGCGCCGACGCCGGAGATGTCGTTGAACGCGAAGAGCGCGGTGGGACGTTCGGCGGCGGGGTGCCCGGTGCCGTGCGAGGGGGTGAGCAGCCGGACGGCCGCACGGTAGCCGCCCTCCTCGGTCCCGTCGCCGCTCTCCACGACGGCGGTCGTCGCCGGGCCGTGGGAGCGCACGGCGGCCTCGAAGCCGCGGCGGCGCAGCTCGCCGACCACTCCCTGTCCCGCGATATGGGCGATCCGACGGTGGCCGAGAGCGATGAGGTGCTCGGTGGCGAGCCGGGCGCCGCGCTCGTCGTCGTTGGCGACGAGGTCGACGCGCGGCAGCCGGGGTTCGTGGTTGCCCGCGATGACGGTCGGCAGCCGCGCGGCGACCTCGGCGAGGCCGTCGGTGTCCGGGAGGGTGCCGACGATGACGATGCCGTCGACCCGCAGCTCCTGGAAGGTGCGGGCGAAGTCCTGGCCGGCCCGCCGGTCCAGGCGGGCGTCGATCATCAGCATCCGCAGACCGTGCGCCTGCAGCAGGGAGTTCAGGCCGTCGAGGACGTCGACGAACCAGGGGTTGCGCATATCGTGCAGCAGCACGCCGACGGTGTGGGTACGGCGCGCGACGAGGCTGCGGGCCGCGGCGTTCGGGCGGTAGCCCAGCTCCTCGATGGCCGCCAGTACGGCTTGCCGCCTGGCCTCGCCGACCCGTGGTGAGCCCTGCAGCACGAGCGAGACCAGGGACTTGGAGACGCCCGCACGCTCGGCGACACCGCGGATCGTCGGGTGCCGGTCCGTCCCCGGCCGCGCACCGGAACGTTCTGCGGGCCGCTCACCGGACTCCGCGGACCGAGCTCCCGGCCGCGCGGCGGAGGACCGCTCACCGGTGCGTCCGTCGCTTCGTCCGCCGGTACTGCCGTCGCCTCGCCTGTTGGACCGTTCCATAGGCGGCAATCCTTCCAACGCGGCAGGTCGGCGTCAATGCACCTTCATGCACCACCGCCCGACCTTGCCGAACGGTTGACATGCGGACATCAGGACATGCAGGGTTCCCGGTGATGAGGAGCGTTGGACCGTTCCAACCACCTGGCGCGGGTGCGCTCGCCCGTCCTTCCCCGGAAAGGAACCGAGGCATGAAGATCGGCCTGATCGGCACCGGGCGCATCGGCGCGTTCCATGCCCGCACCCTGCTGAGCGTCCCGGGCGTCACCGGCCTCGTCGTCGCGGATGTGGACACCGCGCGCGCCGCGTCGCTGGCGGAAACCCTGGGCGCACGGTCCGCCGCGAGCATCGAGGAGATGTACGCGGACGGCCTCGACGGCGTGGTGATCACCGCCGCGACCAGCGCGCACGCCACGCTGATCCACCAGGCCCTGGACGCCGGGGTGCCGGTGTTCTGCGAGAAGCCGGTCGCGCCGGACGTGCCGGGCACCATCGGCGTGGTGGAGCGGGCACAGGCCGGCTCGGTGCCCGTACAGATCGGTTTCCAGCGCCGTTTCGACGCGGGCTACCGCGCCGCCCGTGCGGCGCTGCGCTCCGGCGAGCTGGGCTGGCTGCACACCCTGCGCGCCTGCACCAGCGACCGGACGCCGCCGCCCGCCGGCTACATCCCCACCTCCGGCGGCCTGTTCCGGGACTGCAGCATCCACGACTTCGACATCCTGCGCTGGCTCACCGGCCGCGAGGTCGTCTCGGTCTACGCCCAGGGCGCCAACCGCGGCGCGTCCTTCTTCGCCGACGGCGACGACGTGGACACCTGCGCGGCGCTGCTGCGCTTCGACGACGACACCTTGGCCACCGTCACGGCGACCCGCTACAACGGCGCGGGCCACGATGTCCGGCTGGAGGTGTGCGGCTCCGAGGGTGCCCGCTTCGTCGGTCTCGACGACCGGGCCCCGCTGCCGTCCGCCGAGGCGAAGCTGTCGTGGCAGCGGGCGGCCGACCCGTACGCCACGTTCATGGAACGCTTCCACGCCGCGTACGTCACCGAGCTGGCCGCCTTCACCGAGGTCGCGGCAGGACGCGCACCGAGCCCGTGCTCGCCCGCCGAGGCGCTGGAGGCGCTCTATGTCGCCGAGGCGTGCGAGCGCTCGCGACGCACCGGCGAGCCGGTCGCCGTGGCGGATGTCCGGACCCCCTCCGGCGGCGCGACTCCGCGTGGGTGAGCACCCGGCACCCAGCGCCCGGCACCGACCATCCTCCCCCGTCACCACAGAAGCACTCCCCCTCAACTCCCTCCCCACGACCGGCCGCCACCCCCGCTCAGCCCTCCGCGGTCAGATCCAGCCGCCATTCGTTGGAGCGCATCATGTGTCCCTTCGGGTACTCGAAGGCGCTCTCTCCCGCGAGGGTGAACCCGGCCTTGCGGCAGACGGCGTTGGAGGCGGGGTGCTCGACCGAGGGGAAGGCCTGCAGCGAGGGGTAGCGGCCCTCGGCTCTGGCCGCCGCGATGACCTCGCGGGCCGCCGCCGCAGCGATTCCAGACCATCACTCTCCGTAATCAGCGTCATGTCTGCACTGTAGGGGCAGCCACTGACAATCGCGCCGACGCGACGGACGAGGCCCGGCCGCCCCACCCCTCGCCCCGGCCGCCGTCGCCCCCTTCGGGGCTTTCGCCGTTCCCGCCCTCGCCGCCCCCCTCCGGCGGGTCGCGCAGGGCGCGGCGGCGGGCGGCCCACTGGATCGCGGCGCCGACGGCGGCGACCGCGCAGGAGACGCCGAAGCCGATGCCGGCCGCGTAGAGCGGGCGGCCGGTGGTGGCGGCGCCCAGGTAGCCGAGGCCGACCGAGTACGTGGCCCAGGTCGCCTCGGCGACGGCGGCGCCGAGCGCGTATTTGCGCAGCGGGTAGCGCAGGACCCCGGACGCCAGGGCGCCGACGATCCGGCCGCTGGGGAGGAACCGTACGGCGATCACGAAGGGCAGGCCGTAGCGCTGGATGCGGTGGGAGGTCCAGTCCAGCAGCGACCTGCGGCGGGGGTTGCGGCGCAGCCAGGCCCGTACGGGCTCGCCGAAGTGCCGTGCGCCGAGGTACATGAGGAGGTCCCCGAGCAGTGCGCTGCCCCCGACGATCAGCAGGACGAGGGGGAGGAACACCTCGCCCCGGGAGGCGAGTACTCCAGTCGTGACAAGCAGGGCGGAGTTGGGGATCAGAGGTGGCAGCGTGGTGAGCACCAGCAGGCCGTAGAGGGCGAGTACGTCCATCCGGCCGCCTCCTCGGATCCGCCCCGAGCCCGTATGTCCCAAGGCTGACGCGTGGCGGGGCGGGCGGCAACGTGGTGGGCGCGCCGGAAGCTGGATTGATACCCCCTAGGGGTATACAGTGCCTAAGGTCGGGAGCCGCCGGCGTTATCGGAGCCACTCGCGGTGGGCCGCGGCTCGCCGACTCGTGGCACCACACGGAACACATCGGCACCACAAGGAGAATCCCCCATGGCCGAGAACAGCTCCTGCTGCACCCCCGAAAGCTCCTGCCGGTCCGGCGGCGGCGCCGACGTCCAGATCGGCGAGGTGACCACCACGTACCGGGTCACCGGCATGACCTGCGGCCACTGCGAGGGGGCGGTGAGGTCCGAGATCGGCGAGCTCGCCGGGGTGAGCTCGGTACAGGCGGTCGCGGCCACCGGCCTGGTGACCGTCACCTCCAAGGCCCCACTGGACGAGGAGACCGTCCGTGCGGCCGTCGACGAGGCCGGCTACGAGCTGGTGGGTCAGGCGGCCTGACCGCGGCCGCCCGGATGCGGTTCACGGTTGCCGACGACCCGGGCCCAGGAAATTTCACACAGCCCTTACAACTGACACAACACCCATACCCAAGGCCCCCGATCTCCAGATCGGGGCCCTTGACCGCATTCGCCCCCATATGGCAAGAGACCCAGATCACACTCATGGGAACGTAACCATTGAGGGGGGTCGTGAGTCTAACCGGGCAGTGCAGGCACCCCGGCGGGGCTTGCACAGCAACAGCCGTGCCGATCTTGGGGGATCGTGCCCGGCTACGCGTGGCCGGGGCGACGTGCCCGGGGAGCTTTGAGCGGCCCTCCCGAACGTGCGCGTCCCGGCAGATCGCGGTGCAACCCGGAACGCCCGGACGGATCCCGTGGGGGGAATCCAACCGGGACACGGGAAGCGCCCCGCACTCTGGACCCGTGGGGGGATCCGGAGGCGGGGCGCTTTCTTTATGCACGCGGGCTGCCCTCGAAGGGCGGCCGTCAGCGCTCCTCGACCGGCACGAAGTCGCGCTCGACGACACCGGTGTAGATCTGCCGCGGGCGGCCGATGCGGGAGCCGGGCTCCTTGATCATCTCGTGCCACTGGGCGATCCAGCCGGGCAGCCGGCCGAGCGCGAAGAGCACGGTGAACATCTCGGTCGGGAAGCCCATGGCCCGGTAGATCAGGCCGGTGTAGAAGTCGACGTTCGGGTAGAGCTTGCGCTCGACGAAGTAGTCGTCGGAGAGCGCGTGCTCCTCCAGCTTGAGGGCGATGTCCAGCAGCTCGTCGGACTTGCCGAGAGCGGAGAGGACGTCGTGCGCCGCCGCCTTGATGATCTTCGCGCGGGGGTCGAAGTTCTTGTAGACGCGGTGCCCGAAGCCCATGAGCTTCACGCCGTCTTCCTTGTTCTTCACCTTGCGGATGAAGGTGTCGACGTCGCCGCCGTCGCGCTGGATGCCTTCCAGCATCTCCAGCACGGACTGGTTGGCGCCGCCGTGCAGGGGGCCCCACAGGGCGTTGATGCCGGCCGAGATCGAGGCGAAGAGGTTCGCCTGCGAGGAGCCGACCAGCCGGACCGTGGAGGTGGAGCAGTTCTGCTCGTGGTCGGCGTGCAGGATCAGCAGCTTGTCGAGGGCGCTGACCACCACCGGGTCGAGGTCGTAGTCCGCGGCGGGCACCGAGAAGGTCATGCGCAGGAAGTTCTCGACGTACCCGAGGTCGTTGCTCGGGTAGACGACCGGGTGGCCGACCGACTTCTTGTACGCGTAGGCCGCGATCGTCGGGAGCTTGGCCAGCAGCCGGATCGTGGAGATGTGGCGCTGCTGCTCGTCGAACGGGTTGTGGCTGTCCTGGTAGAAGGTCGACAGCGCGCTGACGACCGAGGACAGCATCGCCATCGGGTGGGCGTCCCGGGGGAAGCCGTCGTAGAAGCGCTTGACGTCCTCGTGGAGCAGGGTGTGGTAGGTGATGTCCTGCTTGAAGTTCGCCAGCTCATCGACGGTGGGCAGCTCACCGTTGATGAGGAGGTACGCGGTCTCGACGAACGTGCTGCGCTCTGCGAGCTGCTCGATCGGGTACCCGCGGTAACGAAGAATCCCGTTCTCACCGTCGAGATAGGTGATCGCGGATTTATACGCCGCGGTGTTGCCGTAACCGGAATCCAGGGTCACCAGACCGGTCTGGGCGCGCAGCTTCGAGATATCGAAGCCCTTGTCGCCAACAGTGCTGTCGACGACCGGGTAGCTGTATTCGCCGTCCCCGTAACGCAGTACTACAGAGTTGTCGCTCACGTCATCCCTCACCGACGTTGTGCCTCTTCTTCGAGGTGCCCTGACTGCCTATACCTTCCCCCATTTGGGCCTTGGTTGTGCACTCGGGGTCGGCCATAGGGCCTGTCTGCGGCACTCAGTGCCGTCTGAGTGCCCATCCTGCCCCCCTTCGCCCCGAATGGGAAAGAGGGGTGACCTCTCACATCGCACCGGCGAGCCGGTGATCGAGCGCCGTACACCGCCGACCGGCGGATACCGTGCGGACGGCCTGTCCCAAGGCCTTACGGGAGCCGACCAGCACCACCAAGCGCTTTGCCCGGGTCACTGCGGTATACAGCAGATTGCGCTGCAGCATCATCCAGGCACTGGTGGTGACCGGAATCACCACCGCTGGGTACTCACTACCCTGCGAGCGGTGGATCGTCACGGCATAGGCGTGCGCGAGTTCGTCGAGTTCGTCGAAGTCGTAGGGGACCTCCTCGTCCTCGTCGGTGCGCACGGTCAGCCGCTGCTCGTCGGAGTCCAGGGCGGTGACCACGCCGACCGTGCCGTTGAAGACGCCGTTCAGGCCTTTTTCGTAGTTGTTCCTGATCTGGGTGACCTTGTCGCCGACGCGGAAGACCCGGCCGCCGAAGCGGCGCTCGGGCAGGTCGGGGCGGGCGGGGGTGACGGCCTGCTGGAGCAGGCCGTTCAGGGCGCCCGCACCGGCCGGGCCGCGGTGCATCGGGGTGAGCACCTGGACGTCCCGGCGCGGGTCGAGGCCGAACTTCGCCGGGATCCGGCGGGCCGCGACATCCACCGTCAGCCGGCCGGCCTCCTCGGCGTCCTCCTCGGCGAACAGGAAGAAGTCCGTCAGCCCGGTCGTCAGGGGCGGGACGCCGGAGTTGATGCGGTGGGCGTTGGTGACCACCCCGGACTGCTGGGCCTGCCGGAAGATCCGGGTCAGCCGGACGGCCGGCACGGTCCCTCCCGCCACCCGACCACCGCCCCTTTCCGACGCACTACGCGCGGCCCCTCCCCCGGCGAGCAGATCGCGCAGCACCTCGCCCGCGCCCACCGACGGCAGCTGGTCGACGTCCCCCACCAGCAGCAGATGGGCGCCCGGCGGCACCGCCTTGACCAGCTTGTTGGCGAGCAGCAGATCCAGCATCGAGGCCTCGTCGACGACCACCAGATCGGCGTCCAGCGGCCGGTCCGCGTCATAGGCGGCGTCGCCTCCGGGCTTGAGCTCCAGGAGGCGGTGGACCGTGGAGGCCTCCGCGCCGGTCAGCTCCGAGAGCCGCTTGGCCGCCCGGCCCGTGGGCGCCGCCAGCACGACCGTGGCCTTCTTGGCGCAGGCCAGCTCGACGACGGACCGGACGGTGAAGGACTTGCCGCAGCCGGGCCCGCCGGTGAGCACCGCGACCTTCTGCGTCAGCGCCAGCCGCACGGCCTGCTGCTGCTCGGGGGCCAGCTCGGCGCCCGTCCGGCGCGCCAGCCAGGCCAGCGCCTTGTCCCAGTCGACGTCGCGGAACGCCGGCATCCGGTCCTCGTCGGTGCGCAGCAGCCGGGTCAGCCGGCCGGCCAGGGAGATCTCGGCGCGGTGGAAGGGCACCAGGTAGACGGCGGTGACCGGCGGCGCACCGTCCGCGTCGCCCGGCACCTGTTCGCGCACCACGCCCTCCGGGTCCGCGGCCAGCTCGCCCAGACAGTCGATGACCAGGCCCGTGTCCACCTGGAGCAACTTCACCGCGTCGGCGATCAGTTGCTCCTCGGGCAGGAAGCAGTGGCCCTGGTCCGTGGACTGCGACAGCGCATACTGCAGGCCCGCCTTGACGCGGTCGGGGCTGTCGTGCGGAATGCCCACGGACTGCGCGATGCGGTCGGCGGTCAGGAAGCCGATGCCCCAGACGTCGGCGGCCAGGCGGTAGGGCTGGTTGCGGACGACGGAGATGGAGGCGTCCCCGTACTTCTTGTAGATCCGCACCGCGATGGAGGTGGACACGCCGACGCCCTGGAGGAAGACCATGACTTCCTTGATGGCCTTCTGCTCCTCCCAGGCGGCGCCGATCATCTTCGTCCGCTTGGGGCCGAGGCCCGGCACCTCCACCAGGCGCGCGGGGGTGGTCTCGATGACGTCAAGGGTGTCCGTGCCGAAGTGTTCGACGATGCGGTCGGCGATCCGCGGGCCGATGCCCTTGATCAGGCCGGAGCCCAGATAGCGGCGGATGCCCTGGATCGTGGCGGGCAGGACGGTGGTGTAGTTCTCGACGGTGAACTGCTTGCCGTACTGGGGGTGGGAGCCCCAGCGGCCCTCCATGCGCAGCGATTCGCCCGGCTGCGCCCCGAGCAGCGCGCCGACGACGGTCAGCAGATCGCCCGCGCCGCGGCCGGTGTCGACCCGCGCGACCGTATAGCCGTTCTCCTCGTTGGCGTAGGTGATCCGCTCCAGGACCCCTTCGATCACGGCTGCGTTGACCATGGACCGACCGTACCGCCGGGGTCTGACACCGCGCGGGCGGCGGGACCCGCGGGCCCCTCGGAGGCGGCACATCCGGTTCCTATCGAGGGGCCCGTCCGATGGTCGGGCCCCTCGATTCCCCCTCCACGCCGGTCCCGGGTCCCCCCCGGGCCCCTCCCCTTTCGGGACCAGCGTCAGCTATGACCTTCGTGGACGGCCAACGGTTGCGCAGATCCGCTGAGTTATTTCTCCGGCACCCGCTGTGCGCTGTGCCTCGTCAGCCGACGTGCGCGAGGAAGCGGTCCACGACCTCCGCCAGCACGTCCGTGCCGTCCCGTGCCCACAGCGCCGGGTTGAAGATCTCGACCTCGATCGGCCCCCGGTAGCCGGCCGTCTCGACCCGCTCGCGGAACCACCGCAGGTCCACGGCGCCGTCCCCGAGCTGCCCGCGTCCCAGCAACGCGCCCTCGGGGAGCGGGGTGACCCAGTCGGCGAGCTGGAAGGCGGCGATCCGCGAGGCGGCCTCCTCGCCGGTGCCGCCCGCGCGGCCGATCTGGGTGCCGACGGTGTCGTCCCACCACAGGTGGTAGGTGTCGACGACCACGCCCACCTGCCCGGCGGGGAACCGCTCGGCGAGGTCCAGCGCCTGGGCGAGGGTGGAGACCACACAGCGGTCCGCCGCGTACATCGGGTGCAGGGGTTCGAGGGCCAGCCGGACGCCCCGCTCCGCGGCGTACGGGCCCAGCTCGGCCAGCGCGTCGGCGACCCGTTCCCGGGCGCCGGGCAGGTCCCGGCTGCCGGGCGGCAGTCCGCCGGAGACCAGGACCAGGGTGGTGGTCCCGAGGGCGGCCGCCTCGTCGACGGCCGCCCGGTTGTCGTCCAGGGCGGCCGCCCGCCGGGCCGGGTCCGTGGCGGTGAAGAACCCGCCCCGGCACAGGCTGGTGACGCGCAGCCCGGCGTCCCGTACGAGCCGGGCGGCCGCGGCCACCCCGTACTCCTGCACCGGCGCCCGCCACAGGCCCACGCCCCGTACACCGGCCCGCGCACAGCCGTCGGCCAGTTCGGGCAGCGACCACTGCCGGACGGTCTCCTGGTTGAGGCTGAGACGGTCGAGGAGACCAGCGGTGCCGTCGCTCATGCGTCCTCCGCCCCGTACACCGCGAGCAGTTGCCGCATCCGGTGGGCGGCGAGTTCCGGGTCGGGGAACAGGCCGAGCCCGTCGGCGAGTTCGTGGGCGCGCCGCAGGTGGGGCAGTGAACGGGCCGACTGCAGACCGCCGACCATGGTGAAGTGGGCCTGGTGGCCCGCCAGCCAGGCCAGCAGGACGATGCCGGTCTTGTAGTGGCGGGTGGGCGCCTGGAAGAGGTGCCGGGCGAGGGCGACGGTGGGGTCCAGGGCGGCCCGGAACGCCGCGGTGTCCCCGCCGTCCAGGAGGCGTACGGCGTCGGCGGCGGCCGGGGCGAGCGGGTCGAAGACGCCCAGCAGCGCATCGCTGAAGCCGTGGTCGTCGCCCGCGATCAGCTCGGGGTAGTGGAAGTCGTCGCCGGTGTAGCAGCGCACCGTCCCCGGCAGTCGGCGGCGCAGCGCCACCTCCCGGGCGGGGTCCAGGAGGGAGACCTTGATGCCGTCGACCTTGCCGGGGTGGTCGGCGATGATCGCGAGGAACGTCTCGGTGGCGGCGTCGAGTTCCTCGCTGCCCCAGTAGCCCGCCAGCGCCGGGTCGAACATCGGGCCCAGCCAGTGGAGGATCACCGGCCGGGCGGTCTGGCGCAGGAGGTGGCCGTAGAGCGTGCGGTAGTCCTCCGGGCCGGTGGCGGCCGCGGCCAGCTGACGGGACGCCATCAGGACCGGGCGGCCGCCGGCGTCCTCGACGAGCCCGAGCTGTTCCTCGTAGGCGCCGCGGACGCGGTCCAGGGAGGTTTCGTGCGGCGGCAGTTGGTCGGTTCCGGCGCCGCAGGCGAGCAGGCCGCCGACCGTCCTGGCCTCGGCGGCGGAGCGGCGGATCAGCTCGGCGGCGGCGTCCCAGTCCAGGCCCGCGCCGCGCTGTGCGGTGTCCATCGCCTCGGCCACGCCCAGGCCGTGCGCCCACAGGTGGTGCCGGAAGGCGAGGGTGGCGTCCCAGTCGACGGCGGCCGGGCCGTCCGGGGTGGTGTCGGCGCGTGGATCGGCGACCACATGGGCGGCGGCGAAGACCGTACGGGAGCGCAGCGGGGGCCGCGGGGGCACCGGGCGGGCACCGGGGCCGGCCCCGGGGACGGGCCGGTTCGCCCCGTTGTGTGCGGAGGGGCCCGCCCCGTGGGGCACCGGGGGTTCCGCCCCCTGGGGTGCCGAAGGGTCCGTCGGCGCGTTCACCGGCCCGGCTCCGGTACGTCCAGGCGGCGGCCCTCCGCCGAGGACCGCCGCCCCAGTTCGGCGACCCGGACCCCGCGGGCGCCCGCCGCCAGGTCCCAGCGCCAGGGCTCGTCGCGGACGACGTGCCGCAGGAACAGCTCCCACTGCACCTTGAACGCGTTGTCGAAGACGGCGTTGTCGGGAACCTCGTGCCACTGCGCGCGGAACGGCTCGGTTACCGGAAGGTCGGGGTTCCAGACCGGTTTGGGGGTGTGGGCACGGTGCTGGACCCGGCAGTGGCGGAGGCCCGCGACGGCCGACCCTTCGGTGCCGTCGACCTGGAACTCGACCAGTTCGTCGCGGTGCACCCGCACCGCCCAGGAGGAGTTGATCTGGGCGACGATGCCGCCGGCCAGTTCGAAGATGCCGTAGGCGGCGTCGTCGGCGGTGGCCTCGTACGGGGCGCCCGACTCGTCCCAGCGGCGCGGGAGGTGGGTGGCCAGCTGCGCCTGGACGGTGCGGACCGGCCCGAACAGCTCGTGCAGGACGTACTCCCAGTGCGGGAACATATCGGCCGCGATGCCGCCGCCGTCCTCGGCGCGGTAGTTCCAGGAGGGGCGCTGCGCCTCCTGCCAGTCGCCTTCGAAGACCCAGTAGCCGAACTCGCCCCGCACGGACAGGATGCGGCCGAAGAAGCCGCCCTCGACGAGGCGGCGGAGCTTGCGCAGGCCCGGCAGGAAGAGCTTGTCCTGGACGACGCCGTTCTTGACGCCCGCCTCCTGGGCGAGCCGGGCCAGCTCCAGCGCGCCCGCGAGGCTGCCCGCGGTGGGTTTTTCGACGTAGAGATGCTTTCCGGCGGCGATCGCCTTCTTCACGGCCTCCTCGCGGGCGGCGGTGACCTGGGCGTCGAAGTAGATGCCGATGGTGTCGTCGCCCAGTACGGCGTCGAGGTCGCAGCTCCAGTGCTCCAGGCCGTGCCGTTCGGCCAGGGCCCGCAGCTTGGGCGCGCTGCGGCCGACGAGGACCGGTTCGGGCCAGATCACCGTGCCGTCGGCCAGTGCGAGGCCGCCCTGTTCCCGCAGGGCGAGGAGGGAGCGGACCAGGTGCTGGCGCCGGCCCATGCGCCCGGTCACGCCGTTCATGGCGATGCGTACGGTCGTGTGTGTCACGGCCCGGCCCCTCTCGCGCACAGCAGGTGGCAGTCCCGCTCCAGTAAGCGCCTTCCGGGCGGCGGGCGCCAGACCGCGTGGCGGGACACGAACAAAGGGGCGGGTGCCGGCGCAGAAGGCACGGACGCATGACGGCACGGACGCATGAAGGGGCGGACGCATGAAGGGGCGGATGACACGAAAGAGGGATGTGCGGATCGGCCCCGGCAGCTTACTCTTGACTCAGTCAAAGGTGAGGGGTCGGCCATGACCACCAGGACGCCATCCGACGCGCCATCCGCCGTGCCGTCCGGCACACCGCGCGAGGCCCTGCCCGACGCCGCGGCGGACGTCCGCGAGCTGCGCAGATTCAACCGCTTCTATACGAACCTGATCGGTGCGCTCGACTACGGGCGGCATCTGTACACCCCGTTCACCCTCACCGAGGCCCGGGTGCTCTACGAGGTCGCCAACCATCCGCCGGTGGACGCCGCGGATCTGCGCGTCTCGCTGTCGCTGGACGCCGGCTACCTCAGCCGGCTGCTCGGCAAGTTCGAGGACCGCGAGCTGATCACCCGCGGCAGGTCCGAGCCGGACCCGCGGCGGCAGCGCATCACGCTGACCGAGGGCGGCCGGGAGGCGGCCGGCCTGCTGGAGGAGCGCTCCCAGGACGCTGCGGGGTCGCTGCTGCAGAAGCTGCCGGCCGCCGACCGTGCCCGCCTGGTCGCCGCGATGCGCACGATTCGCACCCTGCTCGACGAGGACGCACCGCAGCCGCCCGGGGACCGCGCGCCCGAGCTCACGCTGCGCACCTCCGGCCCCGGGGACCTCGGCTGGATGGTGGAGCGCAACGCCACGCTCTACGCCGCCGAGTACGGCTTCGATCTGAGCTACGAGGCGCTGGTGGCCCGGATCGTCGCGGAGTACGCCGAGGACTTCGACCCGCGGTGGGACCGCACCTGGATAGCGGAGCTGGGCGGCGAGCGGGTGGGCGCGGTGATGTGCGTACGGGACGGCAGGCCGGGGGTCGCCCGGCTGCGGCTGCTGCTCGTGGATCCGGCCGCCCGCGGACACGGGGCGGGCCGTCGACTCGTCGATGCCTGCGTGGAGTTCGCGCGGGAGGCCGGGTACGGCGAGATGGTGCTGTGGACCAACTCCGTCCTCGGTGCGGCCCGCCGCATCTACCAGCGGGCCGGTTTCGAGCTGGTCGCCGAGTCGGCGCACCACAGCTTCGGGCAGGAGCTGGTCGGCCAGGACTGGCGGCTGACGCTGTGAGGGCGCGGCGGACGCTGTGGGTGCGCGGGTGACGGTGCGGGCGAAGGGGCGATGAAAACGGGCGGGCCGGGAAGGACGGAGAGAACAGCGACGACTCCCCCTAGCTGATGTGGGCGACACGAAGGAGCGCAGGCATGGCCACCACGGACCGCGCGAACGGCAGGACCCCTGCGATGCGCTATGCGTTCTCGACCCTCGGGGTGCCGGGGATGCCGGTGCCCGAGGTGCTGCGGCTGGCGACCGGGGCCGGGTATCAGGGGGTCGAACTACGGGCGCATCCGGAGGAGCCCGTGCATCCGCTGCTCGGGGCGCGGGAACGGGCCGCGGTACGGGGGCAGTTCGCGGACGCCGGTGTGGAGATCCTGGCCGTTGCGGGATACGCGCAGGTCGCCGCCGCCCGGGATGCGGCGGGCGAGGAGGAGCTGGCGCAGGAGCTGGCCGAGCTGGTGCGCCTCGCCGCCGATCTGGGCGCGCCGTACGTCCGGGTATTCCCCGGCGGCGGGGACCGTCCGGCGGCCGAGGCGGACGCGGATGCCGCCCGCCGGCTCGCGGCGGTGGCGCCGCTCGCGGCCGAGCGGGGCGTGCGGGTCCTGATGGAGACCCACGATTCGCACGGGACCGGTGCGGCCGCGGCCCGGGTGCTGGGCCTCGTGGGCCATCGCCGGGTCGGGGCGCTGTGGGACGTGCTGCACAGCTGGCTCGGTGGCGAGGAGCCCGTCGACACCCACGCCGCGCTCGCCCCGCATCTGGGCTATGTGCAGGTCAAGGATGTCGCCTCGGCCGAGGACCGCACCCCCCTCCCGCTCGGCGCCGGCGCGCTCCCGCTGGCGACCGCCCTGGGCACCCTCGGCCGGGAGCCCGCGGACGCCCACGGCCCGGTGCCGGCCCCGGAGGGCACCTACGACCAGGGCGCGGGGGGCTGGCTCTGCTGGGAGTACGAGAAGCGCTGGTACCCGGAGGCGGCCGACCTCCCCGCCCTCCTGGCCCCGGGCCGCGCGTACCTCCAGCGGCTCCTGGAGGGGCCCGCCGCCTCCTGATCCCGGCTCGGGGTCCGGGGCCCGGGTGTACGCCCCTGGCCCCGGGCCCTGTGCCAGGCCGCCCGCGCCCTGCCCGACGCCCCATCACATATCCCCGTCCGCCGCGCAATACCTGAGCGCCACCACGAATCGAGTCATTGACCGACAATAGTTTTCCGGCTATCCGTGTCTCCTTGGAAGTTTCCTTCAATGAGCCGAGGAAGCCCTCCGGAAGGAGCGCACATGCACTCCCGACGTACCGTCCTGACCACCGCGGCCGCCGCTGCCGCCGCTGCCGCGGGCACCGCCGCCGCGCCCTCCATCGGACCCCAGCCCCCCTCCCCCTCCGTCACCCCCGCCACCCGGGC
Organism: Streptomyces caniferus; assembly: GCF_009811555.1. Lineage (GTDB taxonomy): Bacteria > Actinomycetota > Actinomycetes > Streptomycetales > Streptomycetaceae > Streptomyces > Streptomyces caniferus. Next base: position 3,147,408 of record NZ_BLIN01000005.1, read on the forward strand.
CCGGCTGCGCCGTCTCATCTCCCGTATGTCACCGGAGGAAAAGGCCGGCCAGCTGTTCGTCATGCGGGTCTACGGGCACTCCGCCACCGACCCCGACCCGGCCGATGCCGCCGCCAACCAGAAGGAGATCGGGGTCGCGAACGCGGCCGAGCTGATCGCCAGGTACCACGTCGGCGGCATCATCTACTTCGGCTGGGCGCACAACACCCGTGACCCGCACCAGATCGCCGACCTGTCCAACGGCATCCAGAAGGCCGCCGCCGCCCAGCGCGTCCCCGTCCCGCTGCTGATCTCCACGGACCAGGAGCACGGCATAGTGGCCCGGGTCGGCGCGCCCGCGACGCTCTTCCCCGGGGCGATGGCGCTGGGCGCGGGCGGCTCCCGCGACGACGCCCGTACGGCGGCCGGGATCGCCGGCCAGGAGCTGTACGCCATGGGCATCCGGCAGGACTACGCGCCGGACGCCGATGTCAACGTCAACCCCGCCAACCCGGTCATCGGCGTCCGGTCCTTCGGCGCGGACCCGCAGGCCGTGGCCCGTATGGTCGCCGCCGAGGTGAAGGGCTATCAGGGCGCCGGGATCGCCTCCTGCGCCAAGCACTTCCCCGGGCACGGCGACACCGACACCGACAGCCATGTCGGGCTGCCGTACATCCACCACACCGCCGAGGAGTGGGAGCGGCTGGACGCGCCGCCCTTCAAGGCCGCGATCGCCGCCGGCATCGATTCGATCATGACGGCGCATATCGTCGTGCCCGCCTTCGACCCGAGCGAGGACCCGGCCACCCTCTCCCGTCCGATCCTCACCGGCATCCTGCGCGAACGCCTCGGCTACGACGGTGTGGTGGTGACGGACTCCCTCGGCATGGAGGGCGTCCGCAAGAAGTACGGCGATGCCCGGGTGCCGGTGCTCGCCCTCAAGGCCGGTGTCGACCAGCTGCTGAACCCGCCGGACCTGGCCGTCGCGCATGCCGCCGTCCTCAAGGCGCTCCGGGACGGCGAGCTGACCGAGCGGGAGCTGGACGCCAAGCTGCTGCGCATCCTGCTGCTCAAGGAGCGGCGCGGGCTCTTCAAGGACCCGTACACCACCCACCGCGCGGTGGACCGGGTGGTCGGCATCCGCAGTCATCTCACCGCCGCGGACCGGATCGCGGACCGCACCACCACGCTGCTGCGCAACGACGCCGGGATCCTGCCGCTGTCCCGGCGGCGGGAGCGCCGGGTGCTGGTGGCGGGCGTCGACGCGGCCGCACCGTCCGGCACCGGCGGACCGCCCACCACGGTCCTGGCCAGGACCCTCACCGAACTGGGCTTTGCGGCCACCGCGCTCTCCACGGGCCTGGCGCCGACCCAGCAGCAGATCGACGAGGCGGTGGCGGCGCTCGGCGAGCGGGACGCGGTGGTGGTGGCGACGTACAACGTGACCGCGGACTCGCGCCAGCGGAAACTGGTGACCGCGCTGCTGGCCACGGGCAAGCCGGTGGTGCAGCTGGCGGTCCGCAACCCTTACGACATCGCCCAGTTGGACGGTGTCGAGGCGGCCCTGGCGAGCTACTCCTGGACGGATGTCGAGCTCCGGGCGGCGGCCCGGGTGATCGCCGGGCGGCGGGACCCGGCGGGCCGGCTGCCCGTCGCGATAATGCGCGCCGATGCCCCGACTCAGGCGCTCTACCAGATCGGTCACGGCCTGACGTACTGAGCGCGGGGAGGCAGGCGCGGGAGGGATAAGCAAACGGAAACGGCGCGCTCCCCACTCCCGGGGAACGCGCCGCAACCGTCACCGCTCCAGGGCCGCAAGACCTCGGGGCCCACGGCCGGGGGCACTCACGGCCCGAGGCCGCGTGACCCACGGCCTCACGGCCTCAAGCACTCAAGGCGTCATGGCTTCATGGCCTCAAGCACTCAAGGCCTCAGGAAGCCAAGGCCTCAGGCGCTCAAGGCCTCAGCATCGGCATCCGCCGGACCTCCTGCTTGTCCAGCTGCTTGTCGTACGGCGCCAGCGCCGTGGCCTTGCCGCCGGGAGCCTGCACACCGGCCCAGTCCAGGAGCTCGGCGGTGGCCTTGGTGCGGTCGGCCTCCGTCAGCTTCGCGATGTTCGAGCCGTGGTTGCCGCCGGGCACGGTGAAGACGTACGAGTCCCGGGCGCCCCTGCCGACCTCGAAGTGCTCCGAACTCCACGGGTCGTACTGGCCGTTGACGAACATCATCCGGTTCGCGTGGTGGCGCACCCAGTGATCGACGTCGGGCATCGCGCGCTTGTCGAAGCGCATCGGGATGCCCTTCGGCACGAACGACCGGGAGTTGTTGATCCCGGGGTACTTCAGCAGGCCGGAAAGCTGCGGATAGCCGTAGCCGGGCTCACCGAGCTGGGTGCCGGCCTGGTAGTAGTACGGCGTGTAGGGCTCCATGCCCTGGTCGGTGTAGCTGCTGAAGCCGCCGACCTCGTCCATCCACTTCCACAGGCCGTCCGTGGAGACGGTCGGCTTGGGCACCTCGGCGCAGGCGGTCTCGGCCGGCTGGTACTGCCAGAACCCGAACACCAGGTCCGTGACCATGACTTCGTAGGCCCGGTCGGCGCTGCCGACGGTCTTGAAGGTCTGCTTCTCCCTTTCGGCCCAGGCCTGGAAGCGGGCGACCATCTCCTTGCGGCGCACCAGGGCCTCGCGCTCGATGGCGGCGAGGTCGGTGCGGCACTGCGCGGTACCGACGGTCTTGAAGAACCGGTCGTACGCCGAGTCCTCGTCGTTGCGTACGTCGTTGGGCGCGACATAGGCGACGGTGCCGTTCATGTCGTGCGGGTGGAAGCGGCGGTAGTACGTCGCCGTCATGCCGCCCTTGCTGCCGCCGGTGTCGATCCAGTTCTGGTCGTAGATCCGGTGCAGGGCCTTGAAGAGGCGGTGCTGGTCGTCGGCGGCCTGCCGGATGTCCAGCTTCTTCCAGTCGGTGGGCGCGGGCCGCGACGGGGTGAAGTAGCGGTACTCCAGGGAGACCTGGTTGCCGTCGATGATCTTGGTGGGCTCGCTGCGGGACGGCGTGGTGCTGACGTTGTAGCCGGAGGTGAAGAACACCGTCGGGCGGTCGACCGACTTGTGCAGCAGGGTCAGCCGCTGCTGGAAGGTTCCCTTCGACGGGTGCCGGTGGTCTATCGGCTGGGTGTAGTTCAGGACGAAGTAGCGGTAGCCGTCGACCGGCTTCTCCTCGATGAGGCTCATACCCCGGATCGACAGGATCCGGTCCTTGATGTCCCCGGTCTTCGGCTCGGCGGCGGTGGCCGCCCCGGCCGGCGCGCTGCCGGCTCCCGCCGTGCCTATGAGCACCGCGAGCGACAGCAGCCATCTGGTGGCCTTGCGCATGCACCCTCCCCTTGGGATAGCAAAGGTCGGGCTGAACCTATCGGCGCGAGGGGGGTGCCACCAGACCCCGGCGCGCTTCGGCGGGTCGGCCGGGCGCCACCGGCCGGCGGCCCGCCGGGTGCGCCGGACGGGCCCCGGCCCCTCACGGCACGGGCCGGCGCCTCAGGCCACGAGCTCCTCTTCCTCGCCCGTGAACGTGCGCCACAACTCCGCATAGCGGCCGTCGCGGGCCAGCAGCTGGGCATGGCTGCCGTCCTCGGTGATCCGGCCGCGGTCGAGCACCACCACGCGGTCCGCGCGGGCCGCGGTGGTCAGACGGTGGGCGACGACGAGGGTGGTGCGGCGTCCGACGAGGCGGTCGGTGGCCTGGTTGACGACCGCTTCGGTGGCCAGGTCCAGGGCGGCGGTGGCCTCGTCCAGCAACAGCACGTCCGGGTCGACGAGTTCGGCGCGGGCGAGCGCCAGCAACTGGCGCTGGCCGGCCGAGAGGTTGCGGCCGCGCTCGGCGATCTCGTGGAGGTAGCCGCCGTCGAGGGTGGCGATCATCGCGTGGGCGCCGACGGCCCGTGCGGCGGCCTCCACCTCGGCATCGGTGGCGTCCGGGCGGCCGTAGGCGATGGCGTCGCGGACGGTGCCGGCGAAGAGGTAGGACTCCTGGGGGACCACACCGAGGCGGCGGCGGTAGCCGGTCAGGTCCAGCTCCCGCAGATCGGTGCCGTCGATGCGGACGGCGCCCGCTGACGGGTCGTAGAACCGCGCGACCAGCTTGACCAGGGTGGACTTACCGGCCCCGGTCTCGCCGACGAAGGCCACGGTCTGGCCCGCCGGGATGGTCAGATCGACGCCGGCCAGCGCCGGCTCGTCGCCCTCGCCGTAGTGGAAGTGCACCCCGTCGAAGGTGATGTCGCCCCGCAGCGCGGGCACGTCGCGGGGCCGGTCGGCGGCCGGGGTGGCGGTCGGCTCGCACAGCAGCTCCTGGATGCGGCCCAGGGAGACGGACGCCTGCTGGTAGCCGTCGAAGACCTGGGAGAGCTGCTGGACGGGGGCGAAGAACAGGTCGATGTAGAGCAGGTAGGCGACGAGCGCGCCGGCGGTGAGGGTGTGGGAGCCGACCCGGTCGGCGCCGACGATCAGCACCAGCGCCGCGGCCACGGACGACAGCAGCTGGACGAACGGGAAGTAGACGGATATCAGGAACTGGCCGCGGACCCGCGCCGCGCGGTAGGCGTCGCTGCGGGCGGCGAACCGCTCCGCGCCGCGCCCCTCGCGCCGGAACGCCTGGACGATCCGCAGTCCGGCCACGCTCTCCTGGAGGTCGCCGTTGACCACACTGATCCGCTCACGGGCCAGCTCGTACGCCTTCACGCTCTGCTTGCGGAAGAAGTACGTGCCGATGATCAGCGGCGGGAGGGTGGCGAAGACGACCAGGGCCAGCTGGAGGTCGATGGCCAGCAGCGCGACGAGTATGCCGAAGAAGGTGAGCATCGAGACCAGGGCGGTGACCAGGCCGGTCTGCAGGAACGTCGACAGCGCGTCCACGTCGGTGGTCATCCGGGTCATGATCTTGCCGGTCAGCTCGCGCTCGTAGTAGTCGAGCCCGAGGCGCTGGAGCTGCGCGAAGATCTTGAGGCGGAGCGAGTAGAGGACCCGCTCGCCGATGCGTCCGGTCATGCGGTTGCCGCCGACCTGCGCGGCCCACTGCACCAGGACGACGACCAGCGCGATCCCGGCCGCGGTCCAGACACCGATCAGGGCGCCGCGCCGGACGCCCTCGTCGATGCCCTGCCGGATCAGCACCGGCAGCAGCAGCCCGGCCAGGGCGTCCAGGGCGACCAGCGTCAGGGCGAAGGCCAGCGGCCCGCCGAAGCCGTGCAGCAGCCGGCGCAGGCCGTAGGAGCGCTCCGGGCGCACGGCCAGGTCCTCGTCGACGTCCGGGGTGTCCGTCGCGGGCGGCAGCGCGGCGACCTGGGCGAGGAGTTCGGGGGTGGCGGGCAGTCCGGCCATCGCGGCGCCGATGCCGGGCCCGGCCGCGACGGCCGCACGGGCCGCCATCCCGGCCCCGCCCGCCTCGGCCTCCTGCTCGCGGCGGACCCACAGCTCGGGGGTGATCGTGCCGTCCGCGGTGGGCCGCCGCGCCGCGCCGTCCCCGTCGCCCTCGGGCCCGTCGGCGTCCACCGCCGCGTCCTTGTCCAGCAGTCCGACGGCGGCCGGCTCGCCGTCGAAGACCCCGGCCAGTTCGCCCGCCGGGTCCCGCTCGACGCCGCCCAGCTCCTCCGGGTCGGTCAGCAGCCTGCGGTAGAGCGGACAGCGGTCCTCCAGCTCCTCCTGGGTGCCGATGTCGACCAGCCGCCCGCCGTCGAGGACGGCGACCCGGTCGGCGAGCGCCAGGGTGGAGGCGCGGTGGGCGATGAGCAGGGTCGTACGGCCCGCCATGACGCCGCGCAGCGCCTCGTGGATCTCGTGCTCGACCCGGGCGTCGACCGCCGAGGTGGCGTCGTCCAGGACCAGCAGCCGGGGGTCGGTGAGGATGGCGCGGGCCAGGGCGACGCGCTGCCGCTGGCCGCCGGAGAGGGTCAGCCCCTGCTCGCCGACCTTGGTGTCGTAGCCCTGCGGCAGCTCGGATATGAAGCCGTCGGCCTGGGCGGCGCGGGCCGCGGTGCGCACCTGCTCGTCGGTGGCGTCCGGGTTGCCGTAGGCGATGTTGTCGCGGACGGAGTCGGAGAACAGGAAGCTGGTCTCGGGGACCAGGCCGATGGCGGCCCGCAGCGACGGCAGGGTCAGCTCGCGCACGTCGTGGCCGCCGACCAGGACCCGGCCGTCGACGACGTCGTAGAAGCGGGGCAGCAGCAGCGAGACGGTGGATTTGCCGCTGCCGGACGTGCCGACCACGGCGACCGTCTCACCGGCCTCGATGCGCAGCGAGAAGTCCTCCAGCACGGGGCGCAGGGGACGGGCGGCGGCCGGGGCGTCCTCCGCGGGCGCGCCGCCGTTGCCGTCGGGCAGCGGTGCGTAGCCGAAGGTCACCTTGTCGAAGACGACCGTGGCCGGGGCGTCGGCGGGCAGCTCGTGCGCGTCCGCCCGCTCCGTGATCGACGGCTCGGTGTCGATCAGCTCGTAGACCCGCTCCACACCGGCCCGCGCCTGCTGGCCGACGGTCAGCATCATCGCCAGCATCCGGACCGGTCCGACCAGCTGCGCGAGGTAGGTGGAGAAGGCGACGAAGGTGCCGAGGGTGACCTGTCCCTGGGTGGCCATCCAGCCGCCGAGGGCCAGCATCGCGACCTGGCCGAGGGCCGGTACGGCCTGCAGGGCGGGGGTGTAGCGGGCGTTGAGCCGGACCGTGCGCAGCCGTCCGGCGAACAGCCGACGGCCGACCTCGCGCAGCTTGCCGGTCTCCTGCTCCTCCTGCCCGAAGCCCTTGACGACCCGCACGCCGGAGACCGCGCCGTCCACGACACCGGCGACGGCGGCCGCCTGTCCCTGGGCGTACCAGGTGGCGGGGAAGAGCCGGACGCGGCTGCGCTGGGCAATGAACCACAGGGCGGGGGCGACGGCCAGCGCGATGACGGTGAGCAGCGGCGAGAGCACCGCCATGACGATCAGCGAGATCACGAACAGCAGGACGTTCCCGATCATCATCGGGAGCATGAACAGCAGGCCCTGGATCAGCTGGAGGTCGCTGGTGGCGCGGCCGACGACCTGGCCGGTGCTCAGCTCGTCCTGCCGCCGGCCGTCGAGCCGGGAGATCGTGCCGAACATCCGGGTCCGCAGGTCGTGCTGGGCATCCAGGGCGAGCCGGCCGCCGTAGAAGCGCCGGATGTAGGTGAGGACGTAGACCGCGATCGCGGCGACGACCAGCAGACCGGCCCAGGGCCCGAGGGCGCGCTCGTGCTTGACGATGACATCGTCGATGATCAGCTTCGGTACGAGCGGGACCAGGGCCAGCACTGCCATTCCGGCGAGCGAGGAGCCGAGGGCGAGCAGCACGTCCTTCTTGTACTGCCAGCAGTCGCGGATCAGCCGCCGCGCCCAGCCCACTCGTTCCGTATCCGTCCCCGCCACCCGGTGCCTCCTGTGCCCTCGACCCCTTGACGCCTGGCACCAACACCGCAGGGGGCGGATTTCATCCCGCCGCAACAATTCTCCGGCCGGTGACCGGGCGCCCGCACGCGGAGCGAGCGGGGACCGGCCCGCGGACGGACCCGGTGCCCGGACGCGAGACGGCCCCCTCCCCGGCCGGCCGGGGAGGGGGCCGTCTGCGGTGGGCTCCGGCGGGCTACTTCACCCGCTCCACCGTCAGCTCCGAGATCCCCGGATGCGGCTTCGGCTTCCCGTCCGCCGCCTTGGCCGGGTCGCCGTGCACCACGACCCGTACGTACCGGGCCGGCGTCCTGCCCGCGTATCCGGTCCCCGACCAGTGCTTTCCGTCCCGGGAGACCTGGACGTTGTAGGACTTGGGCCGGGTCGCGTTCCAGTGCGGGGTGATCTGCCCGACGCGGGTGGTCCGGCCGAGGTCGACGGTGAGGGTGCCGTCGGCGGCGTCGGGCACCCAGGCGGTGGTGGTGTTGCCGTCCACCGCGGCGGCCGCGTAGAGGCCGGGCTCCTCGGAGCTCGCCCCGGCGGACGTGCAGCGGGCCGCGTTCGAGGTCGCCGCCAGGTCCGGGCGGCGGGTCTTCAGGACGGCCGGCACCCCCCGGCTGACGATCTTGTCGCCCTCCGGCGTCTCGATCCGCATCGGCGCACCGGCGGTCAGCCGCACGGTGGTCTGGTGCGCGCCGATCGCGATGTCGTAGGTCCGGCCCTGCCAGTGCAGACCGCGCAGGGTGACGCCCTGGGACAGCTGCGGCGGCAGCATCGGGTCGAGGCGCACCGCGTTCTCCCGCAGCCGCAGCCCGGTCAGCCCGTGGGTGAAGGTCTGCAGGAAGCCGCCCTTGCCGGTCAGGAAGTCCTGGGCGGGCTTGCCGGCGTGCGGGTCGGAGGCACCGGCCTTGTCGCCGCGCGCCTCGGAGAACTGGTGGAACGGGCCGCGGACGAACGGCTGGATGGACCGCATCAGGTAGGTGTACGTCGAGCAGCCGGCCTCACCGATCCCGGCCGCGTCGATGGCGTGCACCGAGTCCGTCATGGCCGGGCCGTCCGGGTCGGTGTGCCCGGCGTAGAAGTCCAGCGTGCGGGCGGCCTTGGTCTGCGACATCGGCCATTCCAGCGGGTACATCAGCAGCACGGTGTCGGCCTGCTTGATGGTCGTGCCCTTGTACCCGGCGTACTGCTCGAAGATCTTCTTCTTGCTGTCGTAGGGGATGCGCAGCTTGTCGGCGATGGTCGTCCAGGAGGACGGCGCCTTCTCGCCGAGGATCGCGGCGATGCGGGTGGCGTGCCGCAGCGCGGTGGCGGCGCCGGCGTTGGTGAACACACCGTCGTCGACGCCGTTGCTGTACTCGTCGGGCCCTGCGACGTTCTTCACGGAGTAGCTGCCGTCGGCGTTGTGGGTGGCCCGCGAGGCCCAGAATTCGGCGATGCCCTTGAGGACCGGCCAGCCGCGGGACTTCAGCCAGGCGGTGTCCTTGGTGGCGAGGTAGTACTGCCAGGTGGCGAGGGAGATGTCGCCCATGAGGTGGTTCTGGGTCTTGCAGTGCGGCGGGTCCCAGCTGTGGCACTCGTTCCACAGGTCGCCCTTGCTGCCGCTGGTCCAGGGGTAGAACAGCCCCTTGTAGCCCAGCTTCTTCGCGTTGGCGCGGGCCCCGGCCCGGGTCTTGTAGCGGTAGTCGACGATCGACCTGGCGAGTTCGGGGTGGCTTGCCAGCAGGCCCGGGTACATCCAGGTCTCGGCGTCCCAGAAGACCTCACCGGCGTAGTTGTCGCTGGTCAGGCCGGTGGGGCCGATGCTGTTGTCGCTGCCGGCGCGGGTGGAGGACAGCAGTCCGTACTGCGCCGAGCGCACCCAGGACTGCAGATCGCGCTTGCCCTTCACCTCGATGTCGCTGCGCCACAGCCGCTGCCAGGCGGCGGCGTGCCGGGCGAAGAGGGCGTCCCAGCCGCGGTCGGCGGCCCGGCGCGAGGCCGCGTCGGCGGCGGCGCGGGGAGTGCGCGAGGTGAGCGCGGTGTCCACGCCGACGTACTTGGTCAGCTCGTACGAGCGGCCGCTGCGGACCGGGAAGGACACCCGCTGCCGGTTGCTGAGCCTGTCCGCCCGCGGCGCCGGTCCGGGACGGTCCGCGCGCACTCCGGGCCCGGGGCGCAGGGTCGAGGCCACCGCGCCCTCGGTCTTCGTCCCGTCGGTGCGGAACCCGACGTCCATGGTGCGGCCGGAGTCCCCGGCACCGGGCTCCTTGCCGCCGGATTCCTTGCCGCCGGTGTCCTTGCCGCCGGTGGCGGTCCCGGTCGTGGACGGTGTCATCCGGCGGGCGCCGCGGCCGTCGAGGCGGTCGGTGACCGTGGCCGCGCCGCTCCAGTGGGGCGTCATCCGCAGGCGTACGGCGCCGGTGTGGGCGTCGTTGCGGTCGGCGAGCACGTCGTAGACCAGGTCGGTGGCGCGGCCGTCGGCGGCCGTCCAGGTCAGCGAGGTGCGGACGAAGCCGCAGCGCAGCGAGAGCGTCTGACGGTAGTGCGAGATCCGGCCGGGCGCGGTGGCGGAGGAGAAGGTGTCGGGGTGCGCGCCGCCGGTGGCGACATCGAGGGTGGTCCAGGTGGGGAGGGCGGCGATGGCCTGCCGGCCCTGCACGTTCTTGGGTCCCTTGGCGTACAGGCCGGAGACGAAGGAGCCGTCGTACTCGGGCGTCTTCAGCGGCCAGCCGGTCGTGCCGCCGGGCGCGGCGTAGCCGGTGCCGTTGGGCGGCACCCGCTGGCCGAGGTAGCCGTTGCCGACGAAGGCGTGATGGCTGTCCTTGGGGTCGATCCGGGTGCTGGTGGCGGTCCAGCCGTCGCTGCCGTCGCCCTTCATGCACGGGCCCTGTACGCCGCCGGCCGGCCGCGGCGCGGGCGCCGGTGCGGAGGCCGAGGCCGATACGGGCGCGAGGACCGCGATCAGGGCCGTGGCGAGGAGGGGGGCGGCCAGCTTGCGGGAGCGGCGCGCCACGGGGCCGGGGCGTTGCCCGGCCTCGGGAGAGTGCTCCGCCGGCTGCCGCGGGGGCGGGGGCGGGTCCACGGGGTGCTGTGCCGAATGTTCCATGGTTCTCCGTCGTATGTGCGCACCCGTGCCGCATGACCGCGACACGGGCATCACCTTGAACATCATCAGGCCCCCGCCTGCACGGCACCCTAGGACGATTACCCCGTTCGGGTCACGGGTCGATGGGCACCAATGTGCCCGAACGCGCTCACCGGGCCCCCCGATTGGTCAAGAAGGCCCGGATGCGGCACACTTTTAGACTGACCAGTCAGATCAAAAGGGGAGGGGTGTTTGTGAACACCACCCGCCAGGGGGCGGCGGTCGACGCCAGGGGGATCGGAGTGGAGGGCCCGAGAGGGTGGGCCTTCCAGGGCATCGACATCTCCGCCGAACCGGGCACCCTGATCGCGGTGCAGGGATCCTCCGGCTCCGGCCGTACCTGTCTGCTGCTGGCCCTCACCGGCCGGATGCGGATCACCGCGGGCACGGCGACGGTCGCCGGACTCCCGCTGCCCCAGCGGATGGGGACGGTGCGCAGCCGTACCGCCATCGCCCACGTGCCGGGCGTCGTCGACCTCGAACCGGCCCTCACGGTCGGCGAACACCTCAAGGAACAGGCCCTGCTGGGCCACCGCTTCCAGGGGCTCAGCTCCTCGCTGCCGTGGGGCAAGCGCCAGAAGGAAGCGACCCGGGCCCGGGTCGACGCCGCCCTCGCGGCCGTCCGGCTCGACCCCGACGCCCTGCCCAAGGGCCTGCGGACGGCCGTCCGCGACCTTGAGCGGATCGAGGCGCTGCGGCTCTCGGTCGCGCTCGGGGTCATGCACGGCCCGCGGCTGCTGGCCGTCGACGATGTGGACCTCAAGCTCTCCGAGGCCGAGCGCGCCGAGGCCTGGCAGATGCTGCGGGACCTCGCGCACGAAGGCATCACCGTCGTGGCGGCCGGCAGCGGCGCCCCGGCGGACGCGCTGATCGTCCGCACCTCGCCGACGGACACCGCCGTGCGCACCACGCCGGCGGAGACCGGAGCCGCCGCACCCACGCCCGTCCAGGACGGGTCCCCCACCACCGAGGAGGAAGCGGCGCATGCGTTCGCCGAAACTGGCCGCGCTTGAGCTCAGGCGGTTCGGCAGGGGGAAGCTGCCCCGGCTGGGCCTGGTCGCCCTGATGCTGATCCCGCTGCTCTACGGGGCCCTGTACCTGTGCTCCTTCTGGGACCCGTACAGCCGCCTGGACAAGATCCCGGTGGCCCTCGTCAACGACGACCGGGGTGCCACCGCCGACGGCAAGAAGATCACCGCGGGCGACGACCTGGCCGACAAGGTCAAGGACAGCAAGACCTTCCACTGGGAGGAGGTCAGCGCCGCGGACGCCGCCAAGGGCGTCGAGAACGGCACGTACTACCTCTCGCTGACCGTCCCCGGGGACTTCAGCAAGCGGATCGCCTCCAGCTCCGGTGACGACCCGCAGACCGGCGCGCTCAAGGTCCGGACGAACGACGCCAACAACTACGTCGTCGGTTCGATCTCGAAGTCGGTCTTCTCCGAGATCCGGGCCAAGACGTCCGCGAGTTCGTCGCGCGCCATGCTCGACAAGATCTTCGTGTCGTTCTCGGACCTGCACGACGAGACCGCCAAGGCCGCTGACGGGGCCGGGAAGGTCGACAAGGGCGTCGGCAAGGCCAAGAAGGGCTCCGGCGACCTCGCCGACGGCCTCGGCAAGCTCCACCAGGGCGCCGGCAAGGTCAGTCAGGGCGCCGGCGACCTGAGCAAGGGCGCCGCGACGGCCGTCGCCAAGGCCCATGAACTCAGCGCGGGCGCGGGCCGGGTCGCCGACGGCACCCAGCAGCTCGCCGACAAGGTCCACGGCCTCGCCAAGCAGGACCTGCCCTTCCTGCGCAAGCACGGCAAGGAGATCGGGGCGGGCGCGCAGTTCGTCGCCCACGCCACCGAGACCATCGGCGACGTCCTCGACACCCTGCCGAACGACTCCGCCAAGGCCGCCGCCCAGGCCCGCAAGAACGCCGACAACGCCGCGGAGATCTACCAGGACCGCTGCGGCGCGCTGCTCGACACCGACCCCGACTGCACCAAGCTGAAGGCGCTCGCGGACGGCAGCAAGGTGGCCGCCGACGCGGCGGAGAAGGTCGACGACGCCATCGCCGGGGCGGACTTCGGGCCGCTGCGCGGCAAGCTGCGCGAGATCCACCAGGGCGCGGAGATGGTCGCCGAGCAGGCACCGGGCATCGGGCAGCGCGCGGACACCGCGATCCGTCAGATCAACGCGCTCAACGCGGGGGCCCAGAAGGTCTCCCAGGGCGCGGGCCTGTTCGCGAACGGCCTCGGCAGCCTCGCCGACGGCGCGGGCAAGGTCGCCGACGGGGCCGGCAAGGTCCACAGCGGCGTGGGCAGCGCCGAGGACGGCGCCGTCAAGCTCACCGGTGGCCTCTTCAAGCTCAAGGACGGCAGCAACCAGCTGGCGGACGGCCTGCACAGCGGCGTCGACAAGATCCCGGACTACAACAAGAAGGACCGCGACGCCCGCACCGAAGTGATGGCCGACCCCGTCGGGCTGGCCGCCAAGTCGATGCACAAGGCGCCCAACTACGGCACCGGCCTGGCGCCGTACTTCATCCCGCTCTCCCTCTGGGTCGGCGCGATGGTCGCGTTCATGCTGCTCCCGGCGCTGAGCAAGCGGGCCCTGGCAGCGGGCGCCCCGGGCTGGCGGATCACCCTCGGCTCCTGGCTGCCCGCCTACGCCGTCGGCGTCGTCCAGGTGCTGGCCCTGATGGCCGTCCTCCACTGGGGCCTCGGCCTGGAGATGGCCCGTTCGGCGGGCACCGTCGGCTTCCTGCTGCTGGCCACGGCCTGCTTCACCGCCATCATCCAGCTGCTGGGCGCGTTCTTCGGCCCGGCCGGCCGGGTGCTCACCCTCGTCGTCCTGATGCTCCAGCTGACGTCGGCGGGCGGCACCTACCCGGTGCAGACCAGCCCCGGGTTCTTCGCCGCCATCCACCCGTTCCTGCCGATGAGTTACGTGGTCGACGGCCTGCGCCGGCTGATCACCGGCGGTGACCTGGGCATCGTCTGGCAGGGCTGCGGGGTCCTGGTGGCCTTCACCCTCGGCGCGCTGGCCCTGACCGCCCTCGCGGCGCGCAGCCGGCAGGTCGTACGGATGAAGGACCTGCACCCGGAACTCAGCCTGTGAGCGTGCTCCCGGGGCCCCGGGGCGGTGCCGTCGACGGCACCGCCCCGGGGGCTTCCCCCGTCACCCGGCGCACCTCGACGCGCCGCCGGCTCTTCGACGCGGCGGTGACCCTCATCGCGGAACAGGGCTTCTCCGCCACCACCGTCGACGAGATCGCCGACCGGGCCGGCGTCGCCAAGGGCACCGTCTACTACAACTTCGCCAGCAAGAACGTCCTCTACGAGGAGCTGCTGCGGGACGGCATCGACCTGCTCGCCGACTCGCTGCGCAGGGCCGCCGACACCACCGCGGCCCGCGGCGGCACCCGGGTCGACGCCCTGGACGCCATGATCCGCGCGGGCCTGGACTTCATCGCCTGCTCCCCCGCCCTCATCCAGCTCTACGTCGCCGAACTGTGGCGCACCAACCGCACCTGGCGCGCCACCCTCACCTCCGTACGGGGCCGCGCCCAGTCCGTCGTCGAGTCCGTCCTGCGCGACGCCGTGGAGACCGGCGAACTCTCCGACGAGCTCGACATCCCCCTCACCGCCTCCGCGCTCCTCGGCATGGTCCTGGTGGCCGCCCTGGACTGGCAGTCCTTCCAGCCGGACCGCTCGGTCGAGGACGTGCACGCCGCGCTGTCGCGGCTGCTGCAGGGGCGGGTGGGGGCGGCCGCGCGTTAGGGGGCCCCGGCACGGCTGCCGCACGAAGGCCGGCCCGGTCGTGGACAGTTGTCCACGACCGGGCCGGCCTCACGCATACCGCTCTCCCGCATACCGGCTCAGCCGGCCGGTGACCGGACGGGGGGTCAGGGTTCGACGACTCCCGCGTGCGCGCTGGACGGCGACAGGATGACTGTCGGGGTGGTCGCTCCGGCGAAGGAGGCGTCGTAGCCACCGTTGGCGAGGATGTACACCAGGATGAACGTCTCGTTGAACCGGGCGACGCCCTGGGCGTCGGTGACGGCGGTGCCCATGAGGTTGCCGCCGACGCTGAACACGATGGTCTGGCCGGGCACGGGCAGACCGGTGACCTGGTCGGTCAGCGTGGCGGTCAGGAACGGGTAGTACACGTGCGGCGGGAACAGCTCCGACAGCGCCGGGGTCGCGGTCAGCGTGGTGGCGTGGGTGGGCTGGACGTAGGTGAAGCCGTTCACCAGACTGGCACTGCCACCAGGGGTGGTGACGGTGACGGTCACGGGACCGGCCGCCCCGGGCGGAGTGGTGGCGGTGATCTGCGTGCCGGTGGCGTTGACGCTCACCCCGGTGGCGGGGATGCCGCCGAAGGCGACACTCGCCCCGGTCAGGTTGGTGCCGGTGATCGTCACGACCGTGCCGCCCGCGATGGGCCCTTGGTTGGGGACGATGCTGGTCAGCGTCGGGTCGAATTGGATGACGCTGACGTTGTTCCCGTTGATGTTGCTGACGTAGACCTTGTTGTTGGGGGCGACCGTCACGGCGATCGGTCCGGCGCCGACGGGGATCGGGGCTCCGACGACGGTGTTGGTGGCGGTGTCGAACACCGTCACGCTGTTCGCCGCCCGGTTGGCGGTGTAGGCGATCCCGTCGGCGCCGACCGCGATTCCCCACGGCTGGTTACCGACGGCGATCGGGGCGCCGACGACGGTGTTGCTGATGGTGTTGATCACCGTCACGGTGTTCGACCCGATGTTGGCGACGTAGGCGTTGCCGTTGGGGGCGACCGCCACGAAGTTCGGCTGGGCGCCGACGGGGATCGGGGCGCCGATCACGGTGTTGGTGGCGGTGTCGATCACCGTCACGGTGTTCGATCCCCGGTTGGTGACGTAGGCGTTGCCGTTGGGGGCGACCGCGACCCCGACCGGCTGGGCGCCGACGGCGATCGGGGCGCCGACGACGGTGTTGGTGGTGGTGTCGATCACCGTCACGGTGTTCGCGGCGAAGTTGGTGACGTAAACGCGTCCGCCGGGGACGGCCGCCACCACGGCCGGCTGGTTGCCGACGGCGATCGGGGCGCCGACGACGGTGTTGGTGGCGGTGTTGATCACCGACACGGTGTTCGACCCGCTGTTGGGGACGTAGGCGTTGCCGTTGGGGGCGACCGTCAGCCAGACCGGCGTACCGCCGACGCCGATCGGGCCGCCGATGACGGTGTCCGTGGTGGTGTTGATCGCCGACACGTTGGCCGACCCGGAGTTGGCGACGTAGAGGTTGCTGTTGGGGGCGATGGCCACCCCGACCGGGTTGTTGCCGACGGGGATCGACGTGACGGCCAGGAAGAGGTGCGCCGGGACTGCCGCCCGGCTCACCTCTCCCGCCCCGGCGGCTGGCGGCACCTGGCCGGGGAGGAGAGCTGTCGCGAGCAGTTCCTGCAGCGGTGACTGAACGGGGGTATTCATGTGGTCCCCTTCGATGGGGGCCACCCTGGACCTGGCAACCCCGGGCGGGGAGCAGCGCACATCCGTCGGTCCCTGTCCGGGGCACCACAAACCACCACGACAGACCGCGGGTTCACCACAACACGGCGGGCTGCGCACCCCGAGGAGGGATGGGCAGCCCGTTTGGTTCGGTACGGGCTCCATGCCCAGCAGGGAAGGCGGCGAAACCTCCAGGGGCCCAGTGGAGTCGTCAGGGTCCGGTGGAGGCTTCAGGGTCCGGTGGAGGCTTCAGGAGTCCAGATGCGTCGGCGCGAACATCCGCAGGTGGGCCGGGAGGACGACGACCGAGGGGCCGGGGGCGGCGAGCGCCGCCGCCAGGTCCGTACGGAGCCGGTCCGGGGCCGTACGGACCGCGGGGACGCCGAATGACTCGGCCAGCGCCACGAAGTCCGGCCGGGTGAGTTCGGTGGCGGTGGGCGCGCCGAAGGCGTCGGTCATGTATTCGCGCAGGATGCCGTATCCGCCGTCGTCCACGATGAGCCAGGTCACCGGCAGGTCGTACTGCCGGGCGGTCGCCAGCTCGGCGATCGAGTACATCGCGCCGCCGTCGCCGGACACCGCCAGCACCGGCCGCGCCGGGTCGGCGACGGCCGCGCCCAGCGCCGCCGGGAAGCCGTAGCCCAGTCCGCCCGCACCCTGGGCGGAATGCAGTGCGTTGGTGCGCCGGGGGTCGAAGGCGGACCAGGCCCAGTAGGCGAGGATCGTCATGTCCCAGCAGCTGACCGCGCCGTCGGGAAGCGCGTCCCGCACCGAGGCCAGTACCTGCTGTTCCAGGTCGAGATGCTGACCGGCGATCCGGTCGCGGACGCGGGCCAGGAGGTCGGACACGGCGGCCTCGGGCGTGGGCGGCCCCACGGCCCCGGCGCGGGGCCCGGGGGCTCCCGCGTCCTCGGCACGGCCGGCGTCCCGGGGCTCCCGCTCCCCCACCTCCTTGACCAGCGCGGCCAGCGCCGCCCGCGCGTCCGCGTGGATGCCCAGCGCGGCGTGGTTCGACTCCAGCTTGCCGAGGTCCGCCTCGATCTGGACGACCCGGCCGAGCGGCCGGAACGTGTGGTAGTTCGAGGAGAGTTCGCCCAGCCCCGAGCCGACGACCAGGAGGGTGTCCGCGTCCTCCAGGAAGGTCGTGGTGTAGCGGTCCTCCAGCCAGGACTGCAGGGACAGCGGGTGCTCCCACGGGAAGGCGCCCTTGCCGCCGAAGGTGGTGGCCACCGGGGCCCGCAGCTGCTCGGCGAGCGCCAGCAGCTCCGCCTCGGCCCCGGCCCGTACGACACCGCCGCCCGCCAGGATCACCGGCCGACGGGCCTCGGTCAGCCGGGTCGCCGCCGCCGCGATCAGCTCGGGCCGCGGCAGCAACGCCTTCGGCCGGACGGCCAGTTCGGACACCGGCGGTACGTCGGCCTCCGCCAGCAGCACATCCTGCGGGATCTCCAGCCACACCGGCCCGTGCGGGGCGCTCAGTGCCGACTCCCAGGCGGCGGCCACCGCCGAGGGGATCTGCGAGGCCGTCCGCGCGGTGTGGACGGACTTGACCACGCCCCGGAACGAGGCGCTCTGATCGGTGAGTTCGTGGAGATAGCCATGGCGTCCGCCGCCCATCCCGGCCAGCGGCACCTGGCTGCCGATCGCCAGGACGGCCGCCGAGCCGGCCGCCGCCTCCTGCAGCGCGGCCAGCGTCATCAGCGCGCCCGGCCCGGTGGAGACCAGCAGCGGCGCGACCCCGTGCGTGGTCCTGGCGTACGCATCGGCGGCGAAGCCCGCGTTGTTCTCCACCCGCAGCCCTACGTAGCGCAGCGTCGAGCGGCGCAGCGCGTCGAACACCCCCAGCGCATGCTGCCCCGGGAGTCCGAAGACGGTCCCGGCACCGAGTGCGGCCAGCGACTCGACGACCAGGTCACCGCCGTTGCGCCGGTGCTGCGTGGGCGTGGGGATGGTGGTGCTCATGGATGCGTGCTGCCTTCCTTGCCGGACGGACGGGGGCGTGCGGGAGGTACGGGACCGCGGGACGGACGGGGGCGTGGGCCCGCGGGCGGGCGAGGGCGTGCGGGGCTGGGGAGTTGCGGTCCGTCCGGCGGGCCGGGCCGGCCCGTCGGACCGCGGAGGGTCAGGCCTGCCGGACGGCGAACGGGAGCTTCAGCGCCAGCGCCACGGCCCCGGCCGTGTCCCCCTCCGGCTCGTCGTCCGCATCGGCCTCCGCGTCGGCGGACGCCCCGGCTTCCGGGTCGCCGTCCGCGCGGCCGGCCAGCCGCGCCCGCCAGGCGTCCAGCACCGCCGCGTCCGTGGGCCTGGTGAACAGGCTGACCACCACATACGCCACGAGCGAGGTGATCAGCCCGTAGTAGATCGGCTCGTTGGCGAGGACGCCGAGCGAGACCATCAGCCCGATGACGGTCAGTCCGCCGACCGCGACCGAGGCGAGCGCGCCGGCGGCGGTGCCGCGCTTCCACAGCAGCCCGCCGAGGATCGGCACCAACAGGCCGCCGACGAGGACGTTGTAGGCGAGGGTGAGCGCCTCGACGACGTTGTTGAGCGCGATCGCGATGACGATCACCGCGAGGCCCATGAGGAGGATGAAGACCCGGTTGCCGCGCACTTCGTCGTGCGCCTCGGCGCGTGCCTCGGCCCCGCCCCCGTCCCCGGCGTGCTCGGTCCGGGGCTCCGCGGCCGGTCGCCGCCGCAGTGCGGCGACGCCCTTCACCCGGGACCAGATGTCGTTGTTGGCGACCGTGGCGCAGGCGATCAGCGCGCCCGAGGACGTGGACATCACCGCGGACAGCGCCGCCGCCAGCACCAGCCCGCGCACGCCCACCGGCAGCGCGTCCTTGACGATCGTCGCGAAGGCGTCGTCCGGGCTTCCCAGATGCGGGTAGAGCACCTTGGCCGCGGTGCCGATGACCGCGCCGGCCAGCGCGTAGACCAGGCAGTACGTACCGGCCGCGGTGCCGCCGAGGCGCGCCACCTTGTCGCCGCGCGCGGTGAAGACCCGCTGCCAGATGTCCTGCCCGATCAGCATGCCGAAGGAGTAGATCAGGACGTAGGTGAAGACCGTCTGCCCGCCGATACCGAGCGGTGCGAAGTAGTCGTCCGGCAGGTGCGCCTTCATCTCGGCGAAGCCGCCCGCCTTGATGACGGCGATGGGCAGCAGGAGCAGCAGCACACCGATCGTCTTGACGACGAACTGGACCATGTCGGTGAGGGTGATCGACCACATGCCGCCGAGCGTGGAGTACGCGACGACGATGGCTCCGCCGAGGACGATCGAGAGCGTCCGGTCCATGCCGAAGAGCACATCGAAGATGGTCGCGTAGGCGATCGTCGAGGTGACCGCCAGCATCAGCGTGTACGCCCACATGACGACGCCGGAGATGATCCCGGCGGAGCCGCCGTAGCGCAGGTCCAGCATCTCGGAGACCGTGTAGACCTTCAGCCGGGCGATCCGGGCCGAGAAGAAGAGGCTCAGCGCCAGCAGCCCCAGGCCGATGGTGAAGACCATCCAGGCGCCGGACAGGCCGTACTGGTAGCCGAGGCCCACACCGCCGATGGTGGAGGCGCCGCCGAGGACGATCGCGGCCATGGTTCCCGAGTACATCGCGGGGCCGAGGCGGCGGCCCGCGACCAGGAAGTCGCTCTTGGATTTGGCGCGCCGCATCCCCCACCAGCCCATGGCGAGCATTCCGGCCAAATAGAGCACGATCACCGCATAGTCGACAGCCATGGGCCATCCCTTCCAACTGCGCCGAGGGGGAAAAGCGAGGGGATGTGGGGGGTGCGGGGTGTGGGTGCAAGGGGGCGAGGCGGCGGGCGCTCAGCGAGCGGGGGTCCCGTCCGAGCGCCTCGCCTCGGGGGTTGACCCTAGGAGGCGGGACGGCGACGCTGAAGTGTACGTTTCCTCCATTCACCACTCTCCGATGTGGATGGTTCGCACATGCCGCCCCCTCTGCCGCCCCCGTCCACCCCACCGGTGCCGCTCGCGGACCTCCTTGCCCGTACGGACCTGGGCCTGCGCCAGATCGCCGGCCCCCGCGAGGGCGTCGCGATCCACTGGGTGCACACCTCCGAGATGGCCGACCCGGTGCCCTACCTCCTGGGCGGCGAGATGCTGCTGACGGCCGGGGTGCATCTGGCCGAGGTGCGGAGGGACGCGGGCCAGGAGGCCGCCGCCGCCCTCGACGCGTACCTCGACGGTTACGCCGCCCGTACCGTCGCGGCCGGTGCCGCCGCCCTCGGCTTCGGGATCGCGCCGGTGCACGACACCGTCCCCCGCGCCCTGGTGGCGGCCTGCGACCGGCACGGCCTGCCGCTCGTCGAGGTCCCGGCGGGCACCCCGTTCACCGCCGTCGAGAGCGCCGTATGGCAGGCGGTGACGGAGGCCCGGCACCGCGAGCTGACCCGGCTCAGCGAGGCGCAGCGGGCGCTGGCCGCGGCCGCCGCCCGCCCCGACCCGGCCGCCGCCGTGCTGCGCGCGCTGGCCCGCCATGTGCACGGCTGGACCGCCCTGCTCGCCCCGGACGGCGCGGAACACGGCAGCGCCGGATCCCGGCCCACCCCCGCTGTGCGTGCCGCGGCCGACCGTCTCGCGCAGGTCGTCGGCGCGTCCGGGCCGTCCTCGGCGACCGACACCCTCCCCGGCAGCTCGCTGTCCGCCTACGCCCTGACGGGACGCGCCCGCGGCGGCCGGGCGCGCGCCCTGGTGGTCGCCGCGGACCCGCACGACCCGCCCGCGCACGCCATCGCGGGCGTCGCCGCCGTCCTCCTCTCGCTGATCACCGGCCCGGCGGCCACCGACCAGGGACCGGCCGCCGCCGGGCACGCCGCGGCCCTGGTCCGGCTGCTCCTCGGCGCCCGCCCCGCCGAGGTCGCCCCGCTCCTCGGCGCTCCCCTGTGGACCGTCGTACACGCCGAACGCCGCCGTGACACCACGGAGTCGGCGGCCTCCCTCGCCGCCGCTCTGGGCACCCCGCTGGTCGCACCGGACGCCGGAGCCGGGCGGGCGACGGCCGCCGGGACGTCACCGGCCGCCGGGACGACCCCGAGCCCCGAAGCCGAAGCCGCCCCCGGCGCCGTCCCCGCCCTGCGCGCCCTGGTCCCCGCCGACCAGCAGATCACCGCGCGCCCCGGCTGGACGCTAGGCGTCAGCGAGCCCGTCCCGGTCGCGGAGCTGCCGGCCGCCGACCGCCATGCCGCCTCCGCCCTGCGCCGTGCCCTCGCGGGCCACGCCGCCCTGGTACGCCATCGCACCCCCGGCCCCCACAGCATCACCTCGCTCGTCGCCCCCACCGACGCCCGGCAACACGCCCAAGCCCTGCTCGCCCCACTGGCCGACTCCCCACCCCTCCTCTCCACCCTCCACAACTGGCTCTCCCTGCACGGCAGTTGGGACCGCACCGCCACCGCCCTCGGCATCCACCGCAACACCGTCCGCCAGCGCATCACCCGTATCGCCGGCCTCCTCGACACCGACCTGGACGACCCCGACGTCCGCATGGAGCTCTGGTTCGCCCTCCGCTCCCTCGACCGGGGCGCGGCAGCGGACTGACGGCCGGCCTCACCTCACCGGGTGGAGACCTTGTGGACGGTGGTGTCGTCCGGGGTCAGCCGTCGCCCGTCCGCGGACAGCACTTCCAGTGCGCGGAGGTGATGTCCCTGCCGGCGGTCGACCAACTGTGAGTGCGGTTCGCCGGGGGCGAAGAAGTTCTGTTCGCCCCATTGCCGCAGTGCCACGATGACGGGAAAGAGCGCCTCACCTTTGGGTGTCAGTACGTACTCGCGGTAGGCACTGCCGTCCGAAGCGGGGACGGATTCGAGGACACCGCCGGCTACCAGGGTGCGCAGGCGGGCGACGAGGATGTTCTTCGCCACGCCGAGGCTGCGCTGGAACTCCCCGAAGCGCCGGCTTCCGTCGAAGGCGTCCCGCACGATCAGCAGGGACCACCAGTCGCCGATCGCGTCCACCGACCGGGCGACCGGACATTCACTGTCATCGAAACGCGTCCTGGCCACCATGGCACCCTCACCCTCGCCCGAAAACGGTTGCAACATGCTACCAAAGGGCCTACCGTCTCCCCGTCTTTGTTGGTAGCAAGATGAAACCAGATTGGGGAGAGGTGCGGATGCCCGGCAACCGACTCGGCAACGGTCCCGACCACGGTGAGGCGGTGACACGACACCGGCGCCGCCCGCCCCGCCCCGGGGCCCGAAGCGGGGAAGGTTCCGTCTCCGGCCTGTCCCGTGGCGTCTTCATCCTGTTCGCCGTCGCCTGCGGGGCGGCGGTGGCCAACGTGTACTTCTCCCAGCCGCTCCTGGTGACCATCGGTCACGACCTCGCCATGAGCCCGGCACTCGTCGGCAGCGTGGTCACCCTCACGCATATCGGATACGGGCTGGGGCTCTTCTTCCTCGTGCCGCTGGGCGACGTGACCGACCGCAGACGACTCATCGTGGCCCAGTTACTGCTCCTGGTGGCGGCGCTGGCCGTGGTGGCCGCCGCCCGCACGGCGGCGATCCTGCTCGCGGGCATGGCCGCGACGGGGCTTCTCGCGGTCGTCACACAGACGCTGGTGGCCTTCGCGGCCTCACTGGCCCCTCCCGCCGGGCGCGGGCGGGTCGTCGGCCTGGTAACCAGCGGCGTGGTCATCGGAATCCTGCTCGCCCGCACCGCGTCCGGCCTCATGGCCGATCTCGCGGGCTGGCGCTCCGTCTACCTCGCCTCGGCGTCGCTCACCGCCCTGCTCGCCCTGGTCCTGTACCGGGTGCTGCCGCGCCACCGCGCCGCTCCGCCGGCAACCCTGCGCTACGGACAGCTCCTTCGCTCCACGATCACCCTGTTCGCACGGGAACGACTGCTGCGGCTCCGGGCGCTGTTCGGTCTGCTGGTCTTCGCCGCCTTCAGCACCCTGTGGAGCAGCGTCGCGCTGCCGCTCAGCGAGGCCCCGTACTTCCTGCCGCACGGCGCGATCGGGGCACTGGGGCTGATCGGTGTCGCCGGTGCCCTGGCCGCAACCGTGGCGGGCCGCCTGAACGACCGCGGGCTCTCCCGGCGCACCACCGGCATCGCCCTGACCCTGCTCGCCGCCTCGTGGCTGCCCCTGGCCTTCACCCGCAGCTCGCTCTGGGCCCTGGCCGCCGGGGTGATCATGCTCGACCTGGCCGTGCAGGCGGTCCACGTCACCAACCAGACCCTGATCTACGCGCTGCACCCGGAAGCGGGCAGCCGGCTGATCGGCGGGTACATGGTCTTCTACTCGACCGGCAGCGCCACCGGCGCCCTCGCCGCGACCTCCCTCTACGCGGTGGCCGGCTGGGGCGCCGTATGCGCACTGGGTGCCGCGTTCAGCTGCCTCGGGCTCGTGCTGTGGGCGTGCACGGCGCCGAAGCGCTCCAGCGCGTGAGCGGGCACCGCCCGGCCCGCCTCAAGATCGGGAGCGGCAGCGCGCGGGCCCGCCACGGATACCGTGGCGGGCCCGCGCAGCGGCGACCGATGCCGCAACGGCAGGGTCCAGGCCCCCGCGGCACCTCCTGCGGCCTACTCCCCCTGGCGGGCCGCCGCGATCTGCCGGGACATGATCGTCGTCAGCTCGTACGCGGTGTGGGAGGCGGCGACGGCGGTGATCTCCGCGTGGTCGTACGCGGGCGCGACCTCGACGACGTCCGCCGACACCAGGTTGCAGGACGCGAGCCCGCGCAGGATCTCCAGCAGCTCGCGGGAGGTCATGCCGCCCGCCTCCGGGGTGCCGGTGCCGGGGGCGTGCGCCGGGTCCAGCACGTCGATGTCGATGGAGATGTACAGCGGACGGTCACCGATGCGCTGGCGCAGCTGGTCGGCGACCTCGTCCACTCCGCGGCGCATGACGTCCGCGGAGGTGACGATGCCGAAGCCCATCTTCTCGTCCTCGTCGAGGTCCTTCTTGCCGTAGAGCGGACCGCGGGTGCCGACGTGGGACAGCGCGGAGGTGTCGAGGATGCCCTCCTCGACGGCGCGGCGGAACGGGGTGCCGTGCGTGTACTCGGCACCGAAGTAGGTGTCCCAGGTGTCCAGGTGGGCGTCGAAGTGCAGCAGCGCGACCGGACCGTGCTTCTTGGCGACCGAGCGGAGGAGGGGGAGGGCGATGGTGTGGTCGCCGCCGAGCGTCATCATGCGGGCGCCGGAGGCCAGCAGGTCGTCGGCCGCGGCCTCGACCGTCTCCACGGCCTCGTTGATGTTGAAGGGGTTGGCGGCGATGTCACCGGCGTCGGCGACCTGCGCGAGCGCGAACGGGGACGCGTCCTGGGCCGGGTTGTACGGGCGCAGGAGGCGGGACGCCTCACGGATGGCGTTGCCGCCGAAGCGGGCTCCGGGGCGGTAGGAGACACCGGTGTCGAAGGGGACACCGACGACGGCCACATCGGCCCGGCCGCCGACCTCGTCGAGGCGGGGCAGGCGGGCGAAGGTCGCGGGCCCGGCGTAACGCGGGATACGGGAGGAATCGACGGGGCCCACGGGGCCGTTGGAGGCGCTGGCTGCGGTGGTCATGAGGCGAGAGTAGGGAGGACCGGGCGCGGGGCCCATGGACATTTGCGGAGATGCGGCCGGGGGCATTGGACGTTTTGGCCAGCCGAGCCACGTCGGTTCCGTGCCCAGGCCACGGCATCCGCACCTTCGCCCCCGGCCCGCAGCCTCCGCGCCCGGTCACCCGGCCGCCACATCCGCACCCCTCTTCCCCGGGCCGCCGTCTCCGCCCCCCGTGTCCGCGCTGCGGAACTCCGCCGCCCCGGAACAGGCGTACGGGCACAATGGGCGCTATGCCGATAGCCTCCACAGCCGCCGCCCCCTCGCGCGCCGAACTCGTCGACCATCTCGTACGCACCCGGATCGCCGGTGAGGTCGCCACTCCCCGCGAGAACAACCTCTCCCACTACCGCAGGCTCGCCAACGGCGAGCGCCACTACTGGTTCGGCCTGGAGTTCGGCGACCGCTGGACGGACGAGCAGGATGTGCTGGCCGTGATGGCGGAGCGCTGCGGGGTCTACGACGACCCGCACCACCGGCAGGGGCAGGACACCATCGACCCCGAGCTGACGGTGGACGCGCTGGACCGGACGGCCGCGGTGCTGCGCAAGGCGGCGGCCGACGGACAGCGGGTGCTGTTCGCGACCGGCCACCCGGGCGGGCTGCTCGATGTGCACCGGGCGACGGCCGAGGCGCTGCGCGCGGCGGGCTGCGAGATCGTCGTCATCCCGGACGGGCTCCGGGCGGACGACGGCATGGTCTTCCAGTTCGCCGACGTGGCGATGCTGGAGCGCGGCGCCACGCTGTGGCACACCCACTCCCCCGAGCCGATGGCTGCCGTCCTGGACGGCCTGGAGCGCGAGGGCCGCCCGCTGCCGGACCTGGTGATGGCCGACCACGGCTGGGCGGGCTGCGCCGGCCAGCGCGGCATCGACGCGGTGGGCTTCGCCGACTGCAACGACCCGGCCCTCTTCCTCGCCGAATCCGAGGGCACCCTCCAGGTCACCATCCCCCTGGACGACCACGTCCTGAGCCCGCGCCACTACGACCCGCTGACCGCCTATCTGCTGGACGCGGCGGGGCTGCGCTGAGGGAGCGGGGCCGGGACCGCGCCGTGCCCTGAACGGCCCTTGGCGGGTCCCAAACGGCCCCCGGAGAGCCCTCAGGCGGCTCCTGGGCAGTCCCCTGAGAGTCCCCG
This sequence comes from Streptomyces caniferus, assembly GCF_009811555.1. Classification (GTDB taxonomy): domain Bacteria; phylum Actinomycetota; class Actinomycetes; order Streptomycetales; family Streptomycetaceae; genus Streptomyces; species Streptomyces caniferus. Next base: position 3,173,148 of record NZ_BLIN01000005.1, read on the forward strand.
GGCGGTTCCTGGGAAGCACCAGGCCTCTCAAGGAACCGAAGCAGCATGCCGGCCTCCGCGCGAAGCCGCGCGGCGCGGTCAGCATGCGGGGTGTAGTCAACCGCGCCGCAGCCTCCAGCCGTTCGGCGGCCTCAGCACGTACGACATCCACCACACCGCGCTCGCTCAGCTCACGTCGCGCCGCTTCGGTGGCACCGGCGCCCACCGGCGCATACTCAAGAGCCACCCCCCGAAGCCCGGCTCCGTCCACCGGAACCGCCTCCGCGTTGTCCAGCGCGCCAAGCGTGGCGCGCAGGGCGCTCACCGCAGCCTTGTCACCGGCGCGCATGGCTTCGGGCAGTGCTTGACGCATACGAAGACGTAAGGACATGCCGGTGACCTTATGGGCCGCATTCCTGCACCCACAGCGCGATATACGTGCCAGCAGGCCGCTCGCCGACTGTGGCGCTACACCGACAAGGCGCGAATTGAGACCGAAGCGCCAGGAGCGGGCTCAGCGAACGGACCTGACCATCGCCGTCAGAACCGGTGAGGCGGGCGACGGCTGGCTCTGGCCAAGGTCTTCGTATCCCCAGGATTCGTAGAGGCGGTGCACCTTTCCGTCTCCGGCGAGTGGGTTGACCATGAGCGTGACGAACGGCTCGTTGCGGGCGGCCAGGAGGGTGTCGTGGATCTGCCGGGCGATGCCGGTGCCCCGCCAGGGAATGCGAACGCCGATTTCCTTGAGGGCCACGACGTGTCGGTCGGTGTATTCAGCGGGCGGAGCGGGTGTGATGCGTTTCCACCAACGGTCCTCGGAATCAACAGTATTGGCGTACGTATAGCCGATGGGCTCGTCCTGCTCGTAGGCAAGGACCGCCACCCACCCTGGTTCCTTGAAATGACGGTCGAGGCGCTCGGCGAAGGCGGTGACCGCATAGTTCGGAAGGTGCAAGAGATCTGCGCGGACATCGGTGTACACGTCCAGGAGGTGTTGCCGAGCCGGTTGGAGCGAGTGGAAAGTGCGCAGATCGATGCTGGGCGTCATACCGATTCCTTCCAGGTGGTGTGGTCAGAGCATGCGAAAACCCCGTCCACTGCGCCACCGCGCACGGACGGGGCCGATTCCGTTCCTCAGATGGCCCAGGGGCCAGCCGGGGCATCCAGCCACGCCCGCTGCCCCTCCGCAGTGACGGTGAGACCGAACCGGGTGTGGCCCGGCTCGCCCTGGCCGACCCACCATCGGTGGGCCGCCTCCACTTCGTCCCACAGGCGACGCGGCCCCGACTGGTAGACCGTGGCCTCCGGTTCGCCGCTGCGGAAAACAGTGGCGGCCCATGACCGGCTCGTCAGGTCGAAGAACCACGCCCTCGCAGTGCCTTCGTCCAGCCTGTTGACGACCTGGGCACAGTCCGGCACACGAAGCCCTATGACGAATCGTGCCGGCTCGTAGCGGCCCCCCAAGTCCGCCAGAGCCACCGTCGTAGTGGAGAGGTCTGCATCGCCGGGGAAATCCGGGACGTGCCCCCTGAACCGGTTCCAGTCCAAGCGCTGGTCCCGCAGCTTCATGAACTCGACCATGCGCAGGAACGGGCCCGACGCGGAGCCGTCCTCCCCCACGGTCAACCGGACAAGTGCGTCCTGGTCGCTGTAGTGGGTGCCCCAGGGGGCAAGGATGACCCCGCCCGGCCGTGACTGCTCCAGCCAGCGCGGCGAAACCGCTCGCACCCCTGCCGTGACCATCACCCGGTCATACGGCGCCCCTTCCGGCCACCCGCCCCCTCCGTCCCCGTGGACTGTCCCGGGGTGGAGGCCGGCGCGCAGCAACGCTTGCCGGGCCTGATCGGCAACCGCCTCGTCGATCTCGACAGTGACCAGGTTCCCGCTCCCCAGCCGGTGAGCGAGGAGTCCGGCGTTCCACCCCGTGCCCGTGCCGATTTCGAGCACCCGCATTCCGTCGCTCACGCCCAGGTCGCGCAGCATCGCGGCCACGACTGACGGCATGCTCGCCGAACTGGTCGGCACGGACCCGGGCGCGCTAGCCGTGTGCTGTCCGTCGTCCCATTGGGTGACGAGCGGAACGTTCGCGTACGCGGCCCGTTCCCACCCTGCGGGGTCGTCGCTCCGGGAAATGGGCACACTCCGGCCGGTCGCCATGTCGTGCGCCCAGACGAGATCCGGCAGGAACAGCGCTCGTGGAACGGCTCTGGACGTCCCCGCCCAGCCCGGGGTCAGGGCTCCCGTTTCAAGGAGGGCCCGCGCCAGTTCGTCACTGGCGCGGCGCCCCTGTTCAGACTTGAGGCTCACTTGCGGTGCGTCCCGCCCCCGGGCGGCATGTCGCCGTCCGGGGGCGGCGGCGGAGGCGGCGTCCAGGGCTGGCCAGGGTGCCCGTCCCCGCCGCCTTCTCCGCCTTGCTGCCCGCCTTCGGCGGCGGTGATGTTCTGCCTGCGCATCCCGCCTCTGCTCTCCGCGACCCGACGCACGTCCCGCAAGGCGGCACTCAACTGCTCTCCGAGGAAGCGGAGTTGCCGATCCGTCGCGCTACCGTCCCCGAGGAGGTCGGCCGCGTGATCGAGCAGCCCGTCCGCCATATCGAGTTGCACATCCTCGATACGGTCCGCGACACGGGAGAAGCCGCTCTCACCTCCGCCATCGCTCACGAGGAAGCAGGCCTTTCCGTCAGGACTCACCCACGGCAGCAGGCGCGTGGTCCGTGACTCGTTCATCGCGCCGCCACCTCCGCCCCCAGGACGCGAATACGAGGACATCGACGTTGCCGTGAAAGGCACACAGACACGGGGAACCACCGCCTTGCTCCTTGGCTGCACCGACACGGAAAATCGTATCGCTATTCACGAAAAGCAGCAAGGTGGGCCCGCGAGGTGGCCGCCGACAAGGGTCGCTTACCGTGTAGGCAAAGGGTTGGGATCACCTGTCGCCAGGAGGACGCGTGGGTACCAGCGAGTGGGTCAGCACCTCGATGCCGTATCTGACGCCCCGCGAGAAAGGGCAGTCCGACGCCTGGGGCGCGGAGACCGCCGCCCGTGGCCGCCGCGGTAGCCAACGCATCGTTCACGCAGGGGAGATCGCGGCACTGCCCGAGATCGCGGAACTTCTGGGAATCGCAGAGGGCGAGAACGTCGTCGTACGCCGTCGCGTGATGTACGTCGACGACGCGCCCTGCGAGCTGACCGACACCTACTACCCCGTCCACATCGCACAAGGGACCCGTCTGGCCGGGACCGCCAGGATTCCCGGCGGCGCGATCTCGCTCCTCGCCGGCCTCGGGTACGTCGGCGCCCGGGTCCAGGAGGACGTCGTCGCCCGGATGCCCAGCCGCGAGGAACGCGAGGCGCTGCGGACCGGTGACGACGAACCTGTGCTCCAGTTGACGCGGGTCACGCTCGACGCGCACGACCAGCCGATCCAGGTCGACAGGATGGCGATGCCCGGACGCCTTCAGCGGCTGCGCTACGAGATCAAGATCGGATGACTGTGCCGAGAACCGACGACGACGCGTACGACCGCCGTTCCCTGCACGAACGGATCGCCGCCGACCTGCGCGACGAGATCATGAGCGGCGACCTTGAACCGGGCGCGAAGCTGCCCTCCACGACGCATCTCAAGGAACGGTTCGACGCCTCCGGCGCCACCGTGCAGAAAGCGCTCCAGCTGCTCAAGGACGAACGCCTGGTCGTGGGTCGCGCCGGAGCGGCGGTGACCGTACGGGAACACCGGCAGCAGACCATGCGCCCCGCTTCGTTCGTGGCACCGGCCGGCGCCGGCGAGCAGTACCGCTGGCTTGCCGAGGCGACGAAGCGCGGCGGTCGGGCGCACAGCGAGCTGCTGGAGGTCACCGAGGTCACGCCGCCCAGTGACGCCGCAGAGGCCCTGGGCCTCCCGGACGGTGGCACAGCGCTGCTCCGCCGCCAGATCCTCTTCATCGACGACGAGCCGGTCGAACTGGTCAAGTCCTACTACCCGCTGGACCTCGCCCGTGGTACCGCGATGACGGAACGCCGCAGGATCAAGGGCGGTACGCCGACTCTCCTGGCCGAGCTGGGTTACCCGCCCCGCCTCAGCGTCGACCGGGTCTCCGCCCGGGTGCCCACTCAGGAGCAGTACGAGGCCCTCCGCCTTCCCGGCAACCTGCCCGTCCTCCGGACCCTGCGAGTCGTCTACAGCGACGGCGAGCGGCCCATCGAGGCCACCATCATGGTCAAAGCGGGCCATCTCCATGAACTCCAGTACGAGTTCACGCCGGAGTGAGGGACCCTAACCCCGCGGCACCCGGATGACCCCCTCCTGGATCACCGAAACCGCCAGCCGGCCGTCGGAGGTGAAGATCCGCCCCTTGCCCAGCCCCCGGCCGGCCTGGGCCGTAGGCGACTCCTGGTCGTAGAGGAGCCAGTCGTCGGCGCGCAGCGGGCGGTGGAACCACATCGCGTGGTCCAGGCTGGCGCCGACCACGTCGCCGACCGCCCAGCCGCCGCGGCCGTGCGCGAGCAGGATCGAGTCCAGCAGGGTCATGTCGGAGACGTAGGTGACCAGGCAGATGTCCAGCAGGGGACGGGTGACGGTGTCGCCGCAGTCGGCGCCGTCGGCGAGCGCCTTGTCCAGGTCGCCGTTGGTACGGAACCAGACCTGCGAGCGGGGCTCGCGCACCTCGCCGACGGTGGCGTAGGGCGGCTCGTCGACGTACCGCAGGTCGATCGCGGCCCGGGCCTCCAGCAGCCGGTCGGCGACGGCCGGGGTGAGGTACCGGCCGGCGTGCCGCGGCAGGATCTCGGCCGGGGTGGGCAGGGTCAGCGGGTCCGGTGCCGGCGGCATCGGCTCCTGGTGTTCCAGGCCCTCCTCGTGGACCTGGAAGGAGGCCGAGAGGTGGAAGATCGGCTGGCCGTGCTGGACGGCGACGACCCGCCGGGTGGTGAAGGACCGGCCGTCGCGGATGCGGTCGACGGTGTAGACGATGGGGGCACCGGGGTCTCCCGCGCGCAGGAAGTACGCGTGCAGGGAGTGCGGCGGCCGGTCGGCGGGGACCGTGCGGCCGGCCGCGACCAGGGCCTGGGCGGCGACCTGGCCGCCGAAGACCCGGGGCACGACCGAGGCGCGGCTCTCGCCGCGGAAGATGTCCTGCTCGATCCGCTCCAGGGCGAGCAGATCGAGCAGCGACCTCAGTGCGTCGTTCACGTGCACGGTGCCCTTACGGCCTAGAGGCCCATGGACTTGGCGATGATGGACTTCATGACCTCGCTGGTGCCGCCGTAGATGCGGTTGACGCGGTTGTCGGCGTAGAGGCGGGCGATCGGGTACTCGTTCATGTAGCCGTAGCCGCCGTGCAGCTGGAGGCACTTGTCGATCACACGGTGCGCGACCTCGGTGCAGAACAGCTTGGCGCTCGCGGCCTCGGCCGGGGACAGCTCGCCCGCGTCCAGCGCCTCCAGCGTGCGGTCGGCGACGGCCTGCGCGGCGTCCACCTCGGCCTGGCAGGCGGCCAGCTCGAACTTGGTGTTCTGGAAGGAGGCGACGGTCTTGCCGAAGATCGTGCGCTCCTGCACGTACTCCTTGGCGAACCGGACGGCCGCCGCGGCCTGCGCGTAGGCGCCGAAGGCGATGCCCCAGCGCTCCGAGGCGAGGTTCAGGCCCAGGTAGGAGAAGCCCTTGTTCTCCTCGCCCAGCAGGTCCTCGACCGGGACCTTGACGTCGACGAAGGCGAGCTCCGCGGTGTCGGAGGTCTTCAGGCCGAGCTTGTCCAGCTTGCGGCCGACGGAGTAGCCCTCGCTCTTGGTGTCCACGGCGAAGAGCGAGATGCCGAAGCGGCGGTCGTCCTCGCGGGGAGCGGCGGTACGGGCGCAGACGATCACGCGGTCGGCGTGCACGCCGCCGGTGATGAAGGTCTTGGCGCCGTTGAGGACGTAGTGCGTGCCGTCCTCGGAGAGCTTCGCGGTGGTCTTCATGCCCGCGAGGTCGGAGCCGGTGCCCGGCTCGGTCATCGCGAGGGCCCACATCTCCTCGCCGGTGACGAACTTCGGCAGGAAGCGCTTCTTCTGCTCGTCGGTGGCGAGCATCTTGATGTACGGCAGGCCGAGCAGCACATGCACGCCGGAGCCGCCGAAGTTGACACCCGCACGCGAGGTCTCCTCGTACATCACGGCCTCGAACTTGTACGAGTCGATGCCCGCGCCGCCGTACTCCTCGTCCACGCGGATGCCGAATATGCCCAGCTCGGCAAGCTTGTAGTAGAAGTCGCGCGGCGCCTGGCCCGCGGCGAACCACTCGTCGTACACCGGCACGACCTCGGCCTCGATGAAGGCCCGCAGGGTCTCCCGGAACGCCTCGTGATCCTCGTTGAACACCGTACGGCGCATGCCATGGCCTCCTTAGACCGCCGCGTCTGGCTAAGCGCTTGCTCAGCTTCTCTGAAGCGAAAGCTACCGGCCAGTCACTAAGGCTGTCCAGAGGTGAACGGAACCGGTGGGCGACGCCACACACCCGCCCCGTGCCCGTGCGGTACGCGCCACACCCCGCCCCGTACGCACTACGCCCCCGGCACACCCACCGCGATCGACTCCCCCGCCGCCGGCTCCCCGCCCGCGGGCTCCCCGGCCACCGCGCCGAAGGCCCCCAGCGCCAGCCGGTGCAGCAGTTCGGCCATCTCCGTCCGGCCCGGGAGGGCGCCGGGACGGCCGAGGTGCGGGGTGGAGTTGAGCAGGCCGAAGACGGCGTGCACCGCGGCGCGGGCCCGGTCCTCGGAGGGGAGCGGGTGGACCCGGCGGACGACCTCCACCCACAGCTCCACGTACTGCCGCTGGAGCTGGCGGACCCGCTTGCGGTCGGCCTCCCGCAGCCGGTCCAGCTCGCGGTCGTGCAGGGTGATCAGCGGCCGGTCGTCCAGCGCGAAGTCGATATGGCCCTCGATCAGCGCGTCCAGCACCGCCCCGGGGCTCTCACCGCCCTCCGCCACCCGCATCCGGCCGCCCTCCAGCAGCCGTTCGCTGATCCCGACCAGCAGCTCGGCGAGCATCGCGTCCTTGCCGGCGAAGTGCCGGTAGAGGCCGGGGCCGGAGATGCCCACGGCCGCCCCTATCTCGTCCACGCCGACGCCGTGGAAGCCGCGCTCCGCGAACAGCCGGGCCGCCTCCTTGAGGATCTGCTCGCGGCGGCTGGTCGGGGCGGCGGACTGCGCATTACTCATGCCGTCGATTGTAGACAGCCGGGTTAGTGCTCGTTAACCTGAAGGCAATGTGGTTAACGCCCATTAACCCGGATGGCCCGGCGGCCGCGGACCGCGGCACCGGGACAGGCGATCGAGCAAGGGGGCTCGTACTGATGGAGCAGGCACCGGTGCTGGGGAGTACCGCCGATCCGGCGTCCGACTCCTGGCGGGCCAATGAGGCCGCGCACCGCGAGCTGGCCGCACAGCTGCGCGAGAAGCTCGCGGCGGCCCGGCTCGGCGGCGGCGAGAAGGCCAGGGCGCGGCACACCGCGCGCGGCAAACTGCTGCCCCGCGACCGGGTGGACGCCCTGCTGGACCCCGGCTCGCCGTTCCTGGAGCTGGCGCCGCTGGCCGCGGAGGGGATGTACGGCGGGGCCGCGCCGGCCGCGGGCGTGATCGCCGGCATCGGCCGGGTCTCCGGCCGCGAGACGGTGATCGTCGCCAATGACGCCACGGTCAAGGGCGGCACCTACTACCCGATGACGGTCAAGAAGCACCTGCGGGCGCAGGAGATCGCCCTGGAGAACCGGCTGCCCTGCCTCTACCTCGTGGACTCCGGCGGCGCCTTCCTGCCGATGCAGGACGAGGTCTTCCCCGACCGGGAGCACTTCGGGCGGATCTTCTACAACCAGGCGCGGATGTCCGGCGCCGGTATCCCGCAGATCGCCGCCGTCCTCGGTTCCTGCACGGCGGGCGGCGCGTACGTGCCCGCGATGAGCGACGAGGCCGTGATCGTCCGCAACCAGGGGACGATCTTCCTGGGCGGGCCGCCGCTGGTGAAGGCCGCCACCGGCGAGGTGGTCACCGCCGAGGAGCTGGGCGGCGGCGAGGTGCACGCCAAGACCTCCGGCGTCACCGACCACCTCGCCGAGGACGACGCCCATGCGCTGCGCCTGGTGCGCACCATCGTCGGCACGCTCGGCGAGCGCGAACCGCTCCCGTGGACCGTGCGGACCGTCGAGGAGCCCAAGGCCGACCCGGCCGGGCTGTACGGCGTGGTGCCCGCCGACTCCCGTACCCCGTACGACGTCCGCGAGGTGATCGCCCGGCTCGTGGACGGCTCGCGCTTCGCCGAGTTCAAGGCGGAGTACGGCACGACGCTGGTCACCGGCTTCGCCCATGTCCACGGCCACCCGGTCGGCATCGTCGCCAACAACGGCATCCTGTTCTCCGAATCCGCCCAGAAGGGCGCCCACTTCATCGAGCTGTGCGACCAGCGCGGCATCCCGCTGCTGTTCCTGCAGAACATCTCCGGCTTCATGGTGGGGCGTTCGTACGAGGCCGGCGGCATCGCCAAGCACGGCGCGAAGATGGTGACGGCGGTGGCCTGCACCCGCGTGCCCAAGCTGACGGTCGTCATCGGCGGCTCCTACGGGGCGGGCAACTACTCCATGTGCGGCCGGGCCTACTCCCCCCGCTTCCTGTGGATGTGGCCGAACGCCAAGATCTCGGTGATGGGCGGTGAACAGGCCGCCTCCGTCCTCGCCACCGTCAAGCGCGACCAGCTGGAGGCGCACGGCGAGGAGTGGAGCGCCGAGGACGAGGCCGCCTTCAAGGCGCCGGTCCGCGAGCAGTACGAGACCCAGGGCAACGCCTACTACGCGACCGCGCGGCTGTGGGACGACGGCGTGATCGACCCGCTGGAGACCCGGCAGGTGCTGGGGCTGGCGCTGACCGCCTGCGCCAATGCGCCGCTTCCCCAGAAGGACAGCACAGCGCCCGGCTACGGCGTCTTCCGGATGTGAGAGGGATGTCCCCAGCAATGGCCACCAATTTCGACACCGTGCTGATCGCCAACCGAGGCGAGATCGCGGTCCGTGTCATCCGTACGCTGCGCGCCCTCGGCATCCGCTCGGTCGCGGTCTTCAGCGACGCTGACGCCGACGCCCGCCATGTCCGCGAGGCCGACACCGCCGTACGGATCGGTCCGGCCCCGGCCGCCGAGAGCTACCTGTCCGTCGAGCGGCTGCTGGACGCGGCCGCCCGGACCGGTGCCCAGGCCGTCCACCCGGGCTACGGCTTCCTCGCCGAGAACGCCGCCTTCGCCCGTGCCTGCGCGGACGCCGGGCTGGTCTTCATCGGCCCGTCCGCCGACGCCATCGAGCTGATGGGCGACAAGATCCGGGCCAAGGAGACGGTGCGGGAGGCCGGCGTCCCGGTCGTCCCCGGCTCCTCGGGCAGCGGGCTGGACGACGGCCAACTGGCCGCCGCGGCCCGGGAGATCGGCATGCCGGTGCTGCTCAAGCCGTCCGCGGGCGGCGGCGGCAAGGGCATGCGGCTGGTCCGCGAGGAGGCGCGGCTGGCCGACGAGATCGCTTCCGCGCGCCGGGAGGCCCGCTCCTCCTTCGGCGACGACACCCTCCTCGTCGAGCGCTGGATCGACCGGCCGCGGCACATCGAGATCCAGGTGCTGGCGGACGGCCACGGCAACGTCATCCACCTCGGCGAGCGCGAGTGCTCCCTCCAGCGCCGCCACCAGAAGGTCATCGAGGAGGCCCCCTCGGTCCTGCTGGACGAGGCGACCCGCGCCGCGATGGGCGAGGCGGCGGTGCAGGCGGCCCGCTCCTGCGGCTACCGCGGCGCCGGCACGGTCGAGTTCATCGTCCCGGGCAAGGGCCCGGCCTCGTACTACTTCATGGAGATGAACACCCGCCTCCAGGTCGAGCACCCGGTCACCGAGCTCATCACCGGCCTCGACCTGGTCGAATGGCAGCTGCGGGTCGCGGCCGGCGAGCATCTCCCGTTCGCCCAGGAGGACATCACCCTCACCGGGCACGCCATCGAGGCCCGGATCTGCGCCGAGGACCCGGCCCGCGACTTCCTGCCGACCGGCGGCACGGTGCTGGCGCTGCACGAGGTGCAGGGCGGCGGGCTGCGCACGGACTCCGGCCTGTCCCAGGGCGTGGAGGTCGGCAGCCGCTACGACCCGATGCTGTCCAAGGTCATCGCCCACGGCCCGGACCGGGCGAGTGCGCTGCGCCGGCTGCGGGCCGCACTGGCGGAGACGGTCACCCTCGGGGTGACCACCAACGCCGGTTTCCTGCGGCGGCTGCTGGCCCATCCCGACGTGGTCTCCGGCGAGCTGGACACCGGGCTGGTGGAGCGCGAGGCGGCCGGACTGGTCGACGGCGCGGTGCCGGACGAGGTGTACGCGGCGGCGGCCGCGGTGCGGCAGGCCGCCCTGGAGCCGGCGGTGGCCGAGGGAGCCTGGCGCGACCCGTTCGCCGCGCCGAACGGCTTCCGCCTCGGCGGCGAGCCCGCGCCGGTCCGCCACTGGCTGCGCGTCCCGGGCCATGACCCGGTCGCCCACGACGTACGGCCCGGCAAAGCGGCCGGGCAGGTCGCGCCGGACCGCGTACGGGTCACCGTCGACGGGGTGCTGCACACCTTCCACCGCAGCGGCGACTGGCTCGGCCGGGACGGCGATTCCTGGCAGGTGACCTCGTACGACCCGGTGGCCGCGGCGCTGCGCGGGGCCGCCGGGGCCCACGGCGCGGACACCCTGGCCGCCCCGATGCCGGGCACCGTCACCGTCGTCAAGGTGGCCGTCGGCGAGGAGGTGGCCGCGGGCCAGGGCCTGTTGGTGGTCGAGGCGATGAAGATGGAGCACGTCATCTCCGCACCGCACGCCGGCACCGTCACCGAGCTGGACGTCACCGCGGGCAGCACCGTCGCCATGGACCAGATCCTGGCCGTGATCACCCCGCACGAGAACCCCGACGAGGCCGCAGCGCCCGCGACGGCCCCCGAGGACGAGCAGGGGAGCGCCCGATGACCGCAGCCGGACTGCCGATGGAGGTCACCGCGGAGGGCCTGCCCACCCGCGTGCGCATCCATGAGGTCGGCGCGCGCGACGGCCTGCAGAACGAGCAGACCGTCGTGCCCACGGAGATCAAGGCCGAGTTCATCCGCCGGCTCGCCGACGCCGGCCTGCCGACCGTCGAGGCCACCAGCTTCGTCCACCCCAAGTGGGTGCCCCAGCTCGCCGACGCGGAGCAGCTGTTCCCGCAGCTGGACGGCATCGATCCGGAGCGGCTGCCCGTGCTGGTGCCCAACGAACGCGGGCTGGACCGTGCGCTCGCCCTGGGCGCCCGCCGGATCGCGGTGTTCGGCAGCGCCACCGAGTCGTTCGCCAAGGCCAACCTCAACCGCACGGTCGACGAGGCGCTGGCGATGTTCGCGCCGGTCGTCGCTCGCGCCAAGGACGCCGGGGTGCAGGTCCGCGGCTACCTCTCGATGTGCTTCGGCGACCCCTGGGAGGGCCCGGTGCCGGTCGCGCAGACCGTCCGGGTCTGCCGGGCGCTGCTCGACCTGGGCTGCGACGAACTGAGCCTGGGCGACACCATCGGCGTGGCCACCCCCGGCCATGTGCGGACCCTGCTGGCCTCCCTCGACGAGGCAGGCGTGGCCACGTCCCGTATCGGCGTGCACTTCCACGACACCTACGGGCAGGCCCTCGCCAACACCTTCGCCGCGCTGCAGCACGGCATCACCACCATCGACGCCTCGGCGGGCGGCCTCGGCGGCTGCCCCTACGCCAAGAGCGCCACCGGCAACCTCGCCACCGAAGACCTGGTGTGGATGCTGCACGGCCTCGGCATCGAGACCGGGGTCGACCTGGACCGGCTGACCGCCACCAGCGTGTGGATGGCGGACGTCCTGGGCCGACCGAGTCCTTCCCGCACCCTTCGCGCCCTCTCCCACAAGGAGTGACCCTCATGTCCCTGGACCACCGTCTCCCCGCCGAGCTGGAAGAACTCCGGCGTACGGTCGAGGCGTTCGCGCACGACGTCGTCGCCCCGAAGATCGGCGAGTACTACGAGCAGCATGCGTTCCCGTACGAGATCGTGCAGGAGATGGGCCGGATGGGCCTGTTCGGCCTGCCGTTCCCCGAGGAGTACGGCGGGATGGGCGGCGACTACCTCGCGCTCGGCATCGCCCTGGAGGAGCTGGCCCGGGTCGACTCCTCGGTGGCCATCACCCTGGAGGCGGGCGTCTCGCTGGGCGCCATGCCCGTCTACCACTTCGGCACGGAGGAGCAGAAGCGCGAGTGGCTGCCCAAGCTGTGCAGCGGTGAGGTGCTGGGCGCCTTCGGCCTCACCGAGCCGGACGGCGGCTCGGACGCCGGCGCCACCCGCACCACCGCCGTGCGCGACGGCGACGACTGGGTGATCAACGGCAGCAAGTGCTTCATCACCAACTCCGGTACGGACATCACCGGTCTGGTCACGGTCACCGCCGTCACCGGCCGCAAGGACGACGGATCCCCGCTGATCTCCTCGATCATCGTCCCGTCCGGCACCCCGGGCTTCACCGTCGGCGCCCCGTACTCCAAGGTCGGCTGGAACGCCTCCGACACCCGCGAGCTGTCCTTCTCCGATGTCCGGGTCCCGGCGGCCAACCTGCTGGGCGAGGAGGGCCGGGGTTACGCCCAGTTCCTGCGGATCCTCGACGAGGGCCGGATCGCCATCGCGGCGCTCGCCACCGGCCTCGCCCAGGGCTGTGTGGACGAGTCGGTGCGCTACGCCAAGGAGCGGCAGGCCTTCGGCCGCGCGATCGGCACCAACCAGGCGATCCAGTTCAAGCTCGCCGACATGGAGATGCGCGCCCACACCTCCCGGCTGTCCTGGCGCCATGCCGCGTCCCGGCTGGTGCACGGCGAGCCCTTCAAGAAGGAGGCCGCGCTCGCCAAGCTCTACTCCTCCGAGATCGCGGTGGACAACGCCCGTGAGGCCACCCAGATCCACGGCGGGTACGGCTTCATGAACGAGTACCCGGTCGCCCGGATGTGGCGCGACGCCAAGATCCTGGAGATCGGCGAGGGCACCAGCGAGGTCCAGCGCATGCTGATCGCCCGGGAACTGGGCGTGGGCGCCTGACCAGCGCCCGACCTCAACGTTCGCCCGCAAGCCAGGCGGGACGTTGAAGACCGGCCCTACGGCCTGCTGCGTGCCGTGGAGCCGGCCGGGCGCCCTCGGGCGCCCGGCCGGCTCACCTCCTCACCTCGCGGGCCACGGCACCTCCGGCGAACGGAAGTAGTCGATGCCCAGGGCGTCCCAGCGCGGCCCCTGGGCGGCCAGCCGCACCTTGTAGTCGTCCCAGTCGTGGGTGCGGGCCGGGGACCAGCCCAGCTCCGCGATGCCGGGCAGCCGCGGGAAGGCCATGTACTCGATGTGCGAGGAGGTCGAGAGGGTCTCCGACCACAGGGGCGCCTCGACGCCCAGGACGGAGCCCGCGGGCGCGCCGTCGAGGTAACTGCCCGGGTCCCAGTCGTAGGACCGCTGAACCCCGACGTAGCCCGCCCAGGACAGGCCCAGCGGCGTGTTCTTGTCGTACTTCATGTCGAGGTAGGCACGGTCGGCGGGCGAGAGGATCAGCCGGGTGCCCCTCCGGGCGGCGTCGACGACCTGGGTGCGCTCCGCCGTGCCGGTCTTGTCGTAGCCCCAGTACTGGGCGACGGCGCCCTTGGCCGGGTGCGCCCCGGTCAGCTGGTGCCAGCCGATCACGCTCTTGCCGTACTTGGCGACCAGCGGCTGCACCTTGTCCATGAAGGTCACGTAGTCGTCATGGCTGGTGGAGTGCGCCTCGTCGCCGCCGATGTGCAGGGCGCGGCCCGGCGTCATGGCCGCCAGCTCGCGCAGGACGTCGTCCACGAAGTCGTACGTCTCCTTCTTGGGGACGCACAGCGAGCTGAAGCCGACGCTGGTGCCGGTGTAGAGCGGCGGTGCCTGGCCGTTGCAGTTGAGCGGGGCGTAGGAGGCCAGCGCGGCATTGGTGTGGCCCGGCATGTCGATCTCGGGGACGACGGTCAGATAGCGCGCGGCGGCGTAGCGGATGATCTCGCGGTAGTCGTCCTTGGAGTAGGAGCCGCCGGGGCCACCGCCGACCTGGGTGGAGCCGCCGTAGGACGCCAGCCGCGGCCAGGACGCGATGGCGATCCGCCAGCCCTGGTCGTCGGAGAGGTGCAGGTGCAGCTTGTTGATCTTGTACATGGCGAGCTGGTCGATGTACCGCTTGACCTGCCCGACGGTGAAGAAGTGCCGGGAGACGTCCAGCATCGCGCCGCGGTAGGCGTAGCGCGGGGAGTCGGCGATGGTGCCCCCGGCGACCCGCCAGGGCGCGCGGCGGGCACGCTGCCGCTCCGCGTCGGCCGGCAGCAGCTGGCGCAGGGTCTGGACACCGTGGAAGAGGCCGGCCGGGCGGGCGGCGCTGATCGTGACCCCGCGGGCGCCGGAGGTCAGCCGGTAGCCCTCGCCGCCCAGGCCCCGGGTGCCGCTGCCGCCGAGGCGCAGGACGATGCCGTCCCGGCCGTCCTCGGTGGTCACCGGGAGGTCGAAGCCGGTGGCGGGCCGCAGCAGCCCGGCCAGAGAGGAGGCGATCCGCTCGGCCTCGCCGGAGCCGCCCGGCACGCGGATGCGGGTGCGGTCGCCGAGGGTGTACGCGTCCCCTCCTTCGTGCACGGAGGCGGGTGCGGGGACCACCTGGTCCAGTGGAGTGGCGGCGGGGGTGGCGGCGCGTGCGGCGCCCGGTGGCGGTACGGCGGCGGTTCCCAGCCCCGCCGCCGCGACCAGCAGCAGCGAGAAGAGCAGTCTGCGGCGTCTCATCGACGCTCCCTTCGGCGAACCTCGTGCATGACGTCGTGCATGGCATGGAGCGACCGAACGGTGACCATGCGTACCGTGAGCCTCGATTCCGGTCAAGGTTCGGACCACTTTCCGGCCGCCAAATCGGGGACGTGCCCGATAGCGGGCAGATTTCTTGCGTATCCGCGCGGCGCCCCGCAATATCGACGAGTGCTCGAACGCCGTAACCGCAGCGCTGAGGCGCCGCACGAAGACCTGGTGGACCACCTGGTGCGCAGCACGCCGCTGCAGCGCGGTGAGGCCGCCAGGGTGGTGCTCGATGTGCTGTCGTACTTCGACGAGACGACGGAGGAATTCGTCCGCCGGCGCCATCGGGAGCTGCAGTCCCACGGACTGCGCAACGACGAGATCTTCGAACGGATCCGCCACGAGATGCCGCACCGCGCCGTGGCCCCGCCCGATCTCTCGGCCCGCCAGCTGCGCCGCCTCGTCTACGGCTGACGGCCACGCCCGGGGCGCCGGGCGGCACGGACCATTTGCCACAACGTTCTTCTCGGAGGGTCACTTTATGTGCGGGATCGTCGGCTATATCGGCAAACGCGATGTTGCTCCGCTGCTTCTCGAAGGCCTGCAGCGCCTGGAGTACCGCGGCTACGACTCGGCGGGCATCGCCATCCACGCCAAGGGCACCGGCAAGGCCGCGGGCGGCCTGAAGACGGCCAAGGCCAAGGGCCGGGTCCGTGAGCTGGAGTCACGGCTGCCGAAGCGCTTCGCGGGCTCCACGGGCATCGCGCACACCCGCTGGGCCACCCACGGCGCGCCCACCGACGAGAACGCCCACCCGCACCACGACACCGAGGGCAAGGTCGCGGTCGTCCACAACGGCATCATCGACAACGCCGCCGACCTGCGCACCCGCCTGACCGCCGAGGGCGTCGTCTTCGCCTCCGAGACCGACACCGAGGTGCTGGCGCACCTGATCGGCCGCTCCACCGCCGAGAAGCTGGAGGAGCGGGTCCGCGAGGCGCTGCGGCACATCGAGGGCACGTACGGCATCGCCGTGCTGCACGCCGACTTCCCCGACCGCATCGTGGTCGCCCGCAACGGCTCCCCGGTCGTCCTCGGCATCGGCGAGCACGAGATGTTCGTCTCCTCCGACGTCGCCGCGCTCGTCTCGCACACCCGCCAGGTCGTCACCCTCGACGACGGCGAGATGGCCACCCTCAAGGCCGACGACTACCGCACGTACACCACCGAGGGCTCGCGGACCACGTCCGCTCCGGAGACCGTCGAGTACGCGGCCGAGTCGTACGACCTGGGCGGCCACGACACGTACATGCACAAGGAGATCTCCGAGCAGGCCGACGCGGTGGACCGCGCGCTGCGCGGGCGGATCGACGACCGCTTCTCCACCGTGCACCTCGGCGGCCTGAACCTCGACGCCCGTGAGGCGCGCGGGGTGCGCCGGGTGAAGATCCTGGGCTGCGGCACCTCGTACCACGCGGGCCAGATCGGCGCGCAGATGATCGAGGAGCTGGCCCGCATCCCCTCGGACGCCGAGCCGGCCTCCGAGTTCCGCTACCGCAACCCGGTCGTGGACCCCGACACGCTGTACGTCGCGGTCTCCCAGTCCGGCGAGACCTACGACGTGCTGGCGGCCGTCCAGGAGCTCAAGCGCAAGGGCGCCCGGGTGCTGGGCCTGGTCAACGTGGTCGGCTCGGCGATCGCCCGGGAGACCGACGGCGGTATCTACGTGCACGCAGGACCCGAGGTCTGCGTGGTCTCCACCAAGTGCTTCACCAACATGGTGGTCTCCTTCGCGCTGCTCGCCCTGCACCTCGGCCGGATCCGTGACCTGTCGGTCGCGGACGGCAAGCGGATCATCGAGGGCCTGCGCAAGCTGCCCGGCCAGATCGACGAGATCCTCAAGGGCGAGGAAGAGATCAAGAAGCTGTCGGCCGCCTACGCGGACGCCAAGTCGATGATGTTCATCGGCCGGGTGCGCGGCTACCCCGTGGCCCGTGAGGCCTCCCTGAAGCTCAAGGAGGTCTCCTACATCCACGCCGAGGCCTACCCGGCCTCCGAGCTCAAGCACGGCCCGCTGGCCCTCATCGAGCCCGCCATGCCGACCGTGGCGATCGTCCCCGACGACGACCTGCTGGAGAAGAACCGCGCCGCGCTGGAGGAGATCAAGGCCCGCAGCGGCCGCATCCTGGCCGTCGCGCACCAGGAGCAGGAGAAGGCCGACCACACCATCGTCGTGCCGAAGAACGAGCCCGAGCTGGACCCGATCCTCATGGGCATCCCGCTGCAACTGCTCGCCTACCACACGGCCCTGGCCCTCGGCCGGGACATCGACAAGCCCAGGAACCTGGCCAAGTCCGTCACAGTCGAATAACTCGGCCCAGCATCCTCGCCGAGTCAATGACCGTGAAGTGGTCCGGCCAAGACCACCGAAGCGACATTTGAGCACCCCCACGGCGAGCAACCCCCTCCGCGAAAGCGGCGCCGGTTCAGGCGCAAAAGGGGGCGCAAGAGCAGCGGCTCCGCGCGTGCCACCAGCGCGCGGAGCCCCCGCCTCCCCTGTGCCGGCGTCGCCCATACGCCGACAGGATGCCGCCGCCCCGGGAACCGTCACTTCCCGGACGACAGCACGAAGTTGCCGTGCGCGCGGCCGCCGGGCCCGTGATGCGGCGCGCCCACGTGACCGTTTTCTACCCCTCGCCGGCGCACAATTCACCTGCGCCCGCCGGGAGAAATGCGGCTGCGCACAATCCCCATGACGCCCCCTCAACTGTGCGCAACACGCGGAGAATTGATCACACGGGGACGCAAGGGAGGCGCGACGCGGCGCGTGGGCGGTCCGCGCCGGGAGGGGTCAGGGAATCACGATCACCGGGCGCTGCGCCCGGCGGGCCAGCCGGCCGGCCACCGAGCCGAAGATCCGGCCGACGATGCCGTGCGTGGAGCCGACCACGATCGCGTCGGCCTCGTACTCCCGGCCGACCTCCTCCAGCTCATGACAGATGTCGCCGCCGCGCTCCACGAGGACCCAGGGGACCTCGGTGAGGTGATCGGCACAGGCGAGCTCCAGGCCGAGCACTTCGGTGCGGTGATCCGGCACGTCCACGAAGACCGGGGGCTCACAGCCCGCCCAGACGGTCGTCGGCAGCCGGTTGGCCACATGGACGATGATCAACCCGGAGCCGAGGCGCCGCGCCATACCGATTGCATACGCCAACGCCCGCTCGCTCGACATGGAACCGTCGAAGCCGACCACGACGCCGTGCCGGAACGCGGGGTCGCAGGAATGGCGCGTCTTTTCCGCCGCTTCGAGGTCCGCCATCGGATCGGCGACCTGCTTGCGGTCCGCGGGTTCGGGAATTTCGTGACCGGCCATTGGTGTCTCGGCGAGGACGTCCTCTTGCGGAGGGGCGAACGGGGAACGGCGATTGACTTGATCCGGCAGTTGACTGAGCTGGCTCGATCGAGGTGCGGGAGCCATAGTTCAAAGAGGAACGATACGACTGGGAATCATCTTCCCAACCCGATACCCCAAGAGTACGGCGCCACTCCCCCGCTGCCCAGAGCCCGCCACGGACGCGGAGCGCCCGCGCGAGGTGGGTGGGGCCTCGAACGTTCCCCGGAGCATGCCGGAGCGTGGCCCGGATGGCAATGCCCCGGCCTGCCCCCGTACGTACCCCTCACGGTGACCCATGATCGTCCGGCGGCGTTGTAGTTGCAGCCCGTCCGAGGGGAGCGCGCGATGCCGATGCCGTCCGACAGATCACCCGACCCAGTGAGCGATGTCATGCGCTGGGGCGCCTTCAGTTGCGCCCTGGTGCCCTTCGTACTGATCATCAGCGGTGTCTCCTGGGCCGGCGCGGTCGGCACCGCCGCCGGTCTGGCCGCGGTGACCTGCGTCTGCCGCGCGCTGCTGCGGCAATCCGAACGGACCGCGGCGCGGATCCGCGTGCGCGAGACCGGAAGGCACCGGGACAGAAACGCTTATTTGGGGTCACCGGCGCACGGGAGCGGTCGGCACCCCGAAGGGCGTACGCCGGTCGATTGAGGCGCTTGCAAGTCTGCGCGCGACCGTTTTCAGCCAACTTCCGGCCGAGGTCCACACCTTGCCCCGAACACCCCTCAACCCTGGTGTGAGCAGGGAGGAAAGGACCGCTGGGCATGGTTGTGCCCTACTGCGAACGGGCAGAGCCGAGACGCGTACTTCCCATGTAGGCCCGACGAGTGGAACGCTTCGTGATCGAATGCTTCGCGCCAAGTTGCCATATCGACATACCAGCGGGTGGTGAACTTGGCACTCCATCCTCACGGAACACAGTAGATTCGATCTTGGTAGTAACGGCGGGGGAACTGTGCAGGACCGAGAGGGCGAGACGACCGAGGGGGGCTTAAGTGCCATGAGCCAGGACTCCGCTGCCGTACCAGATGCCGCACGCAAGCTCGCCGCCCGACGACGCCGCGAAATAGTCGCGGTGCTCCTCTTCAGCGGCGGCCCCATTTTCGAGAGCTCCATTCCGCTCTCGGTCTTCGGCATCGACCGCCAAGACGCAGGCGTTCCGCGGTACCGGCTACTTGTGTGCGCGGGCGAAGATGCGCCTTTGCGCACGACCGGGGGGCTCGAACTGTCGGCCCCCTACGGGCTGGAGGCGATCTCCCGAGCCGGGACGGTCGTCGTACCGGCCTGGCGTTCCATCACCCAGGCCCCGCCGCCCGCCGCGCTCGACGCGCTGCGCCGCGCGCATGAAGAAGGGGCCAGAATCGTCGGGTTGTGCACGGGGGCGTTCGTCCTCGCCGCGGCCGGACTGCTCGATGGCCGTCCGGCCACGACCCATTGGATGTACGCGCCGACGCTCGCCAAGCGTTATCCGTCCGTCCATGTGGATCCCCGCGAGCTCTTCGTCGACGACGGCGATGTGCTCACGTCCGCGGGAACGGCGGCCGGCATCGACCTGTGTCTGCACATCGTGCGCACCGACCACGGCGCGGACGCCGCGAACGCGCTGGCCCGCCGGCTCGTCGTGCCGCCCCGCCGCACCGCCTCCGACATGGGGCACCAGCGCTACCTCGACAGGTCATTACCTGAAGAGATCGGCGCCGACCCGCTGGCCGAGGTCGTCGCCTGGGCGCTGGAGCACCTCCACGAGCAGTTCGACGTGGAGACGCTCGCCGCGCGCGCCTACATGAGCCGCCGCACCTTCGACCGGCGCTTCCGTTCCCTGACGGGGAGCGCTCCGCTGCAGTGGCTGATCACCCAGCGGGTGCTGCAGGCCCAGCGGCTGCTGGAGACCTCCGACTATTCGGTGGACGAGGTCGCGGGGCGCTGCGGATTCCGTTCGCCGGTCGCCCTGCGCGGCCACTTCCGCAGGCAGCTGGGCGCCTCGCCCGCCGCCTACCGGGCGGCCTACCGCGCACGGCGGCCGCAGGGCGGGACGGCCGAACCGGTGCTCAGACCGGAGCGGGCCGAGCGTGCCGACCGGCCGGAGCGCGAGCGCGCGGCCCTGGGCGCGGGTGCGGAGCGGTTCTCCGCCGCCGCACTGACCGGCCACGGGCTGGCCTCCGCGGAAGCGGGCGAAGCGGGCAAACCGCAGTCGGACGTCTATGCCGGCCGGCTGCCGGAATCCCCGGTGGGGAGGGGAACGGTCCGCCCCGTGCTGCCCGGACAGCGCGAGCGCCCCGTAGGGTGAGATGTATGAACGATCGCATGGTGTGGATCGACTGCGAGATGACCGGACTCTCGCTGGCGAATGACGCGCTCATCGAGGTGGCCGCACTGGTCACCGACTCGGAGCTGAATGTGCTGGGCGACGGGGTGGATGTGGTGATCCGCCCCCCGGCCGGGGCACTCGGCACCATGCCCGAGGTGGTGCGCCAGATGCACACCGCCTCCGGGCTGCTGGAGGAGCTGGACGGCGGGACGACGCTGGAG
The DNA here is from genome assembly GCF_009811555.1 of Streptomyces caniferus. Classification (GTDB taxonomy): domain Bacteria; phylum Actinomycetota; class Actinomycetes; order Streptomycetales; family Streptomycetaceae; genus Streptomyces; species Streptomyces caniferus. The sequence goes on from NZ_BLIN01000005.1 coordinate 3,193,876, forward strand.
GCGGCCGAGGCGCAGGTGCTTGCGTATATCAAGCAGCATGTGCCGGAGCCGCGGAAGGCGCCGCTGTGCGGCAACTCCGTCGGCACCGACCGTGGCTTCCTGCTGCGGGACATGCCGACGCTGGAGGAGTACCTCCACTACCGGATCGTCGATGTCTCGTCCGTGAAGGAGCTGGCCCGGCGGTGGTATCCGCGGGCCTACTTCAACAGCCCGGACAAGAACGGCAACCACCGGGCGCTGGCGGACATCCGCGAATCCATCGCGGAACTGCGCTACTACCGGGAGGCGGTCTTCGTGCCGCAGCCCGGCCCCGACTCGGACACCGCGAAGGCCATCGCCGCCAAGCACGTCCTTCCCGCTGAGCCGCAGTCCACGCCGTAGCGGGGTACAGGGCGCGTGTCGTGCACGCCCCGGCGGGTCCGCCGTGACGCGCACGACACGCCCTCGCTCCCGGGACACGAAACCTGGGCGCGAGCACCCCTCCGGACCCTGTACACTTTTTCTCAGCCGGTGGGGAAAAAGAACCACACAGCACCGGTCATGGTGGGTATAGCTCAGCTGGTAGAGCACCTGGTTGTGGTCCAGGATGTCGCGGGTTCAAGTCCCGTTACTCACCCCACATCAAGGCCCCCGACCTCTGGTCGGGGGCCTTGGCGTTATGTGGGCGCGGGTTCGGGGAGCCGGCGCGTCCGCCGGACCAGGCGCCGGGTGCCGCGGCTCAGTAGCCGACGGTGAAGCGCTCGCCGACGTGGCGGGGCCCCTCTATCTCGTCGACGACGGCGACGGCGTAGTCCTCGGTGGTGATCCGGCTGGTGCCCTCGGCGTCGGTGAGCAGATCGTCGAGGGCGGTCCGGTAGCTGCCGGTGCGTTCGCCGGGCTCGATCGTGGCGGCCGGGCTGATGCTGGTCCAGCGCACGTCGGGGACGGAGCGGTAGAAGTCCAGCGCATCGCCGTGCGCGTGCATGATCTGCAGCAGGAACTCCGGGAGGCCCTCCGCGTCCCAGACCTGCGCACCGTCCGGGGTGCGCAGCGAGCCGGCGCCGCCGACGGAGATCAGCCGGGGTGCCGGGTCGCCGAGGGTGCGCAGGCCGGCGACGAGGGACTCGGCGGCCGGGCGGATCGTGGCGACATGGCCCGGTCCGTCGCCGCCTCCGATCGCGCTGACCAGGACGTCGTGCCCCGTGGCCGCGGCGGCGACCGAGGCCGGGTCGAGGACGTCGCCGGTGGTCACGGTCAGGTCGGGGTGGGTCGTGGTGATCTTCGCGGGGTCGCGGACGACCGCGGTGACCCGGTGACCGCGCCGGAGGGCCTCGTGGAGGATGCGGCTGCCGATGGTGCCGTTGGCCCCGAAGAGAGCGATCGTGGACATGGTGGTCTCCCAGCTGTGCTGTGTGTCCCGGCAAGGACTTCCGTTTTCCGTCAGCAGTCGCGCCGACGGCTTCTACGCTAGGGGTGCCATCGGGGCATTCAGGGGTAGCGAGGGGACCAGCGATGGTCAGAATGCGACAGGAGGGCGCGGAGCCCGTGCCGGAGATCCCGGAGGTGGCGTTCTCCGCGCCGGCCGGGCGGCCGACGGGGGTGGAGGTGCTGACGCTCGCGGAGCTGCGGGCACGCGCGGACGCCTGCCAGCTCTCCGCCCCGCACCGCCCCGGCTTCCACCATCTGCTCCTCCTGGACGGCGGCCGGCTGGTGCACAGCGTCGACTTCCAAGATCACGTGCTGGCGCCGGGCGATCTGCTGTGGTCGCGGCCCGGGCAGGTGCAGCACTTCGGTGATCTGACGGGCGCGGAGGGGCGGCTGGTGCTCTTCGAGGCCGGCTTCCTGGACCCGGCGACCGCGGCCGCGGCCCGGGTGGAGGACTGGTACGGGCCGCCCGTACGGCATCCACAGGGCGCCGCGGCCCGGGGCGTGGACGCGGCGATGCGGCAGCTGCACGAGGAGTTCGGGGCGCTGGGCGGGCTGCCGCTGGAGATCCATCTGGAGGTGCTGCGGCATCTGCTGGCCGTCCTGGTGCTGCGGGCCGCGCATCCGGGCGGGGAGCGGGACGGGGACGGGTCCTGTACGGCGAGCCCGGCGTATCTGCGCTTCCGGGACGCGGTGGAGCGGGACTTCACCCGCAGCCGCCGGGTCGCCGACTACGCCCGTGCGCTGGGCTACGCGCCGCGCACCCTCTCCCGGGCCACCGAGTCCTTCGCCGGGGTGGGGGCCAAGGAGTTCATCGACCGGCGGGTGGTGCTGGAGGCCAAGCGGCTGCTGGCACACGGCGACCGGTCCGCGGCCCGGATCGCGGACCGGCTGGGCTTCGCCGACGCCACCAACTTCAGCAAGTTCTTCCAGCGGCAGACGGGCACCACCCCGATCGCCTTCCGCACGGCGGTCCGCAGCGGTGCGGGCTGAGGGCGCGCCCCTCGTACGGGAGTTGTGGCGCGCGGACGGCGGGGCGCAGCGGTGGGGGGAATTCCCGCTGCGCCCCGCCGCGGGGGCGAACGGCCCGGTGGGGGTCCGGACCGCCGGTGGGGGTCAGCCGGTGTACGCGCCGAAGGCCTTGGTGAAGTCCAGCGGGCCCTGCTCGACGGAGCTGCAGGTCGGCTGCGCGGAGTTGCCGGCGCCGCCCGGGCAGGCCTTGTCGCGGGTCCCGGACCACATCGACAGCCAGGCCAGGTGCTTGCTCTTGGCGAACGTGACCAGCTGGGCCGCGTCGTCGGTCTTGAAGACCTCGGTCTGGACGTCGTTGACACCGATCATCGGGGTCACGGCCACGGTCTTCCAGGCCTTCGCGTCGCTCAGGCCGAGCGCCTTCCTGAGCTGGGCCTGGGTGGCGGTGGCGGCCTGGATCGCGTAGGTGCCCATGTCGCCGCTGTAGGAGGCGCCGTAGTCCATCGCCATGATGTTGACGGCGGAGATCTTGACGCCGTTCTTCTTGGCGTCGGCGACCAGGTTCACCCCGTCCTGGGTCAGGCCCTCGGGCATGACCGGCAGGGTGAAGGAGACGTCCAGGCCGGGGTGCTTCTTCTGGAGCTGGGTGATGGCCTGGGCGCGGCGGGTGTTGGCGGCGGTGTCGGGCAGGGCGCCGCCCTCGATGTCGAAGTCGACCTTGGTGAGCTTGAACTGGTCGACGACCTTGCCGTAGGCGGCGGCCAGTTCGCCGGCGGAGCCGCAGACCAGGCCGAGTTCGGAGCCGGTCGCGCCGCCGAAGGAGACCCGGACGTCGCCGCCGGCCTTGCGCAGGGCGGGTATCTGCCGGGCCACCGGGTCGTTGCCGAGCTCGCCGGAGCCGCCCCACTTGGGCGTGCAGCCGCCGCCGGAGGTGACGAACGCCAGGTTGAAGTTCTTCACCCCGGTCTTCTCGGCGGTGCCGGCCAGGTCGTAGGCGGGGGCGAGCGAGGTGTCGACGTACGGGGCGAAGCCGGCGGCGGCCCGGGGAGCCTGCTTCGTGGCGGTGGTCCGCGGCGCCTTGACGGCCAGGGCGGAACCGGCGACGGCGAAGGCGCCGCCGGCGGCGACCACGGCGGCCGCGCCGGTCACGATCAGCTTGGTGGTGCGGCTCTTGCGCCGGCGGTGTGCCGAGGAACTCATCTCGTGCCTGCCTGTCGTCACATGGGGGGCTGGGGTGCACCGTGGTGCGTCCCGCACGCTAGCGACAGAGAAACGGACAAATGTCGGGAATGGTACGGAGGTTAGCGGACTTATGAACGCCTTAAGGAAGCGGAAGGGGGTGGTTAAGAGCGGGCGGCTCCTGCCCGGGTGACGGGCGGTCAGGAGCCGGTGCGCGCGGTCCGCCGGCGCCGGCCGCCGAGCGTGCGGCGCAGCCGGTGGCCGCGGCGGGTGCCGGCGCGGGCGCGCCGGTCGTCCAGCGCCAGCCAGACCCGCACCTCGGTGCCGCCGAGGACGGAGCGGCCGATGCGCACATCGCCGCCGGTGGACTCGGCCAGCCGTCGCACGATGTCCAGGCCGAGGCCGGTGGATCCTCCCCCAGCTACCGCTGGGCGGTGCCCCCGGCCGCCTCCCGACCAGCCGCGGCGCAGCGCCGCGTCCGGGTCGGCGATGCCGCCGCCGGCATCCGAGACCAGCACGATCACCGCCTCCTGCGCGTTGTGGACGTCGACCGCGAAGGCGGTGCCCTCGGGGGTGTGGCGGAAGACGTTGCCGAGCATCGCGTCGAGGGCGGCGGCGAGTTCGGGCCGGGCGACGGGGACGCGTACGGGGCGGTCCGCGCCGGCGATGCGCACGGTGCGGCCCTCGTCCTCGGCGAGCGCCGACCAGAAGCCCATCCGCTCGCGGATCACCTCCGCGGCGTCGCACCCGGCAGCGGCGGCCGCCTGCCGGGTCTGGGCCTTCTGCTCACGGGCGGTGCGGATGATCTGGTCGACCTCGCGCTCCAGCTGCTCGACGGCGGCCCGGGTCTGCTCGGCGGCCGAGGTGTCGCCGAGCGAGGCCGCGTTGAGCCGGAGCACGGTCAGCGGGGTGCGCAGCCGGTGCGAGAGGTCGGCGGCCAGTTCGCGTTCGTTGGCCAGCAGTTGGACGACCTGGTCGGCCATCGCGTTGAAGGCGCTGGCCGCGGACCGCAGTTCCTTGGGGCCGTCCTCCGGGACGCGGACGCCGAGCTTGCCCTGGCCGAGGTCGTGGGCGGCGCCGGCCAGCCGCTTCGCGGGCCGCACCATACGGGTGCCGAGCCGGTCGGCGACCGCGACCGAGCCGATGATCAGCGCCAGGCCGACACCGGCCAGCACCACCCAGGAGGTGGTGACGCCGTTGGTGAGCGCCTTGTCGGGGACGAAGACCTCGACGACGGCGATGCCGGAAGCGACGGCGGTCGGCTGGAGGAGCGAGGAGCCGCCGGTGACCGGGGAGATGGAGGCGCGGCCGAGCTTCGCGGCGGCCTCGACGTCCCGCTGTGCGGCCCGCCGGGAGCCGATCTCGGCCGGCCTGCCGTTCTTGCCGCTCGCCGGGACATGGACGCCGATCCGGCCGCCGGGCCCCGTCTCGGCGCTGGCGACGGCGCGCTCCAGTTGGGTGCGGTCGGTGGTGATGGCGAGGACCGGACCGATGGTGGCGGCCTGCCGTTCGGCGTTGGAGTAGGCACGGTCGCGGGCCAGTTCCTTGACGACCAGTCCGAGGGGGACGGCGAACGCGACCACGACCATGGCGGTGACCGCCAGCGCCACCTTGACCAGGGCCCATCTCACGGCGTCTCGTCCTTCGCTGCTCCGCCCGCGAGGCGCAGAGCTGCCGAATGTGGTGTTGTCCGCGGCCTGGCGGCCTCGCGTGCTCCCCCGGCTGCCGCGGGGAAGTGACCCCGGCTCACCGCGGTGGCTCCAGCTTCACGCCGACGCCCCGCAGGGTGTGCAGGTACCGGGGCTTCGCCGCGGTCTCGCCCAGCTTGCGGCGCAGCCAGGACAGATGGACGTCGATGGTCTGGTCATCGCCGTAGGACTGCTGCCAGACCTCGGCGAGCAGCTCCCGGCGGGCGACGACGACGCCGGGGCGCCCGGCGAGGAAGGCCAGCAGGTCGAACTCCCTGCGGGTCAGATCGAGTGCGGCGCCGTCCAGTTCGGCCTGCCGGCGCAGCGGGTCGATGGACAGTCCGCCGACCCGGATCACCCGTGAGGGCGGTTCCGCACCGGCCGTGGCGGCCCGCGAGCGGCGCAGGACGGCCGTCATCCGGGCCGAGAGGTGCTCGACGGAAAACGGCTTGGTGAGGTAGTCGTCGGCGCCGTCGTTCAACAGCCGGACGATTTCCGCCTCGTCGTCCCGGGCAGTGGCGATGATCACTGGAACATCGGTGATGCCGCGGAGCATCTTCAGCGCCTCGCCCCCGTCCAGATCGGGCAGGCCGAGGTCGAGGATCACGACGTCGAAGCCGACGTGCGCCACCTCGCGGAGCGCCTCCAGAGCGGTACCGACGCTGCGGACCGTATGGGCGGCCTCGGTCAGATGCCGGATGAGAGCCGAGCGTACGAACTGGTCGTCCTCGACGACGAGCACACGTGCCATGGGCGGCACCGTACGCCATTCGGGCAGGGTCCCCTGCCCGAGGTTGACGGCCCGAGGGCGCACTCCGGCGTACCGGACGGGCTGCAACGGGGCGGTCGGGTGGTGCAGTATGAGCCGGATGCAACGAGGACTGGTTCACGCGGCGGCCTGGACGCTGGCGACCGGCGCGGCGGTCACCCTGTCGTGGTTCGGCGTGCACACCGTGCTGTCCGGCACGATGTACGACGCGCCGCGCGCACTGCCGCTCTCCGGCCGGATGGCCTCCTCGGACACCGGACAGGACGACGCCGCCGCACCGCGCGTCTCCTCCACCCACCGCCCCAAGCCGTCCCGGTCACCCGCCCACAGCCCGGCGCCCGACGACGGCACCCCGTCCCGGACGGCCGCCCCGTCCCACAGCGGCACTCCCCGGTCGTCGTACCCGGGCCCCGCCGCGCCCGGCAGCTCGGCACCGGCCTCCGACGGCCGGGTCAAGAGCTACGCCACGGACGGCGGGCGGGTGGTCTTCGACATGGGCAGCCGGTCGGCCGAGTTGGTGTCGGCGACCCCGAACTCGGGCTGGGAGATGCAGGTGTGGAAGCAGGACGGCTGGATCCGGGTCGACTTCTCCGGCGGCACCGACCATACGTCGGTGTTCTGTACCTGGAACGGCCATCCGCCGACGGTGGAGACCACCGGCCACGGGGCGTAGCGACGCCCGTGCCGCGAGGGCCGGTGTCAGTCGAAGGCGGCGGCCGGCGGGGCGGGTGAGGCGAGGGCCGTGACGTCGGTGACCGGTGCCGCGCCGCCGGTGAAGTCCAGCAGCGCCCGGCCGTGTTCGACCCGGCCGGCCTGCGGATCGGTGGCCGCCCGCCGGGTGAGTTCGGCGACCGGCAGCGGCCCCTCGGCGGCCAGCAGCACGGCGTTGCCGAAGCGCTTGCCGCGCAGTACGGCCGGGTCGGCGGTCAGGCACAGCTCGGGGAAGACCGTACGGGCCGTGGCGATCTGGCCGCGCAGGAACCGCAGCGGCGGCCCGTCCGCGAGGTTCGCCGCGTAGAACCCGCCGGGCCGCAGCGCCCGGTGTATCTCCGTCAGGAACTCGGTACTGGTGAGGTGGGCGGGTGTGCGCGCGCCGCCGAAGACATCGGCGATGATCAGGTCCGCCCAGCCGTCCGGGATCTTCACCAGGCCGGCGCGGGCGTCACCGCCGCGTACGCGTATCCGCCAGCCGCCGTCCCACGGCAGTTGCCGGCGCACGAGTTGGACGAGCGGTGCGTCGATCTCCACCACCTGCTGGGTGGACCGCGGGCGGGTGGCCGCGACATAGCGGGCCAGGGTCAGGGCACCGCCGCCGAGATGGACGACGCGCAGCGGTTTGCCCGGGGGCCCCGCGAGGTCGGCGATGTGCCCCAGCCGCCGCTGGTAGGAGAAGTCCAGATGCGCCGGGTCGTCGAGGTCCACATGGGACTGCGGGGCACCGTCGATCAGCAGCGTCCAGCCGCGCGGCCGGTCCCGGTCGGGCCGTAGCTCGGCAAGCCCGCCGTCCACCGTCTCCGTGACGGACTCCGGTCCGCCGCGCCCGCGTCTGCTCTTCGCCATGCACTCCAGTATGGCCCCTGCCCCGGAGGCCGTATCCGCTGGTCAGCCGGGTGCGGCCGGCCCCAGGGGCACGGCGGCGCCCGGACGTACGGGGGCAGAGTGGCGGACCACCCGCGACCGAGGCCGAGGGCGATCCGCCAACTGCACGTCATGACCCATGCCGGCCCGACATCCCTGGCGGACCGGCATCGGGTCAGCGGTTCAGGCAGACATTCCCGAACGCCGGGTTCAGCAGTGCGGCCACGCTGATGCTGTTGCCGCACACGTTGATCGGGATGTTGATCGGAACCTGGACGTTGTTGCCACTGAGGATGCCCGGGGAACCCGCGGCGAAGCCCGCGGCATTGGCACCGCTCCGGTGGTTGAAGAGGTTGCGGTGGTCGTTACGGTAACGATCGTTGTCATAGTGACGACCGTGGCGGCCATGGTGGCCGTCCCCGCTGGCTGATGCGACGCCTGCGCCACTTAGCACGATGGCGCAGCCGACCGCAGCCGTTGCGGCGGTCTGAACAAACCGCTTCATCCCATTCTCCTTTCAGTGTGTGAATGGGGCAACCGGTCACAACGAGCGAAATGAGTCAGGGGTACGGACGTTCCCCCTTCCGGGAGAATGTTAGCCCTTATGGCAGAAAGGTCCCGTCGCCAGCGGATCCGGAATTCCGCGGAACGGAATCCCGTGGAGGATCCGGCGTGCCTGCCGCGGAAACCAACATGATTTCTGTCAGAGTGCTCTCCAGTTTGACTGATTGAAGTCGGAGAGGAAGACATGCGGAAGTCGATGGACCGCACTGTGCGCGGCGTCGTATGCGCACTTGCCTCCTTGGCATTGCCCGCCGCCCTGTCTTCGGCGTCGGCTGCCCCGGCTCCCGGGGAAACCACCCGAATTCCTTTCGCCGAGCGCTATCACGTGACCCAGCACGGCGGTATCACCCGGGCGGCGAACTCCTCGCTCACCTGCGAAACGGCGGGGCGGCGCGCGTCCGGCCCGTGCGCCGCCGCCCAGCGGGGCGCCGGCCTGAACGGCCACCACCGGACCGCGTACGCCGACGTCGACTCCGACGCCCACACCTACAACTCCAGCAGCGCCCGGCTGCGGATCCCGGCCGGCTCCCGGGTGAGCTACGCCCGGCTGTACTGGGGCGGCACCCTGCGCGCCGGTGGGCAGCAGCGCGCCGAGGACATCGGGCGGGTGCTGATCGCCGAGCCCGGCGGCCGGTACAAGGAGGTGCGCGCCGACACCCGGACCGGCCGTCGCACCACCTCCGCGACCGACGGCTTCCAGGCGTCGGCGGACGTCACCGAACTGGTGCGGAAAAGCGGTCCGGGTTCCTACACGGTCGGCCAGATCAATGTCGCGAAGGGCCGTTCCCCGGCCGGCTCCTGGGGCGGCTGGACGCTGGTCGCCGTATACGAGAACAGCAAACAGCCGTTGCGCAGAATCGTGCTGTGGGACGGCTTCCAGCCGGTCGGACAGGACCATCGCGGGTTTTCTGTTCGGCTGAACGGATTGCATATCCCGGCACATTCGCATGGCCGGGCCGGTGTGGTGGCATACGACGGTGACCGGGGCCGCGGAAATGACGCGCTCTCCGTCCGGTCGGGCCGGCACCACGTTCACAAGGTGCGGGATACCGCCAATCCGGTGCATGACGTGATGAACTCGACGATCACCGAATTCGGCCGGCAGACGAAGCGGCTGCCCGCCTACCGCAACACCGTCGGATTTGATTCCGACGTATTCGACATCACGCCCGCGCTGCGGTCCGGCAGCGATCGGCTCACCTTCCGCTTCACCACCGCAAATCCGGGATATCTGCTCGGCGCGCTCTTCTTCCAGAGCGATACCAGACACTGAGCGGCGCGCCCCGGCAATTCCCGCAGAGACTTCTGTCGGCCCGGTCATCAGGGGAGCAGTGCGTGCTGCCACAAGACCTGCAGTGCCCAGAGCGGCCCACGGTTCTCCACGTCTCCCGCCCCGTCGACGGCGGGGTCGCCCGGGTCGTCACCGACCTGGTGCGGTGCCATGCGGCGGCGGGCGTACGGTCCGTGGTCGCCGCACCGCCCGGCGGGACGCTGCACCGCGACGCCGCCGCGGCGGGCGCCGAGGTGATCCCCTGGCCGGCCCGCCGCTCCCCCGGCCCGGCGCTCGCCGCCGAGACCGCCCGGCTGGCCCGGCTGATCCGCCGGGTCGGCCCGGACCTCGTCCACACCCACAGCGCCAAGGCCGGGCTCGCCGGCCGGCTGGCCGTCCGGGGCCGCATCCCGACGGTCCATCAGCCGCACGCCTGGTCCTTCGAGGCGGTCCGCGGGACGCCGGCGCGGCCGGCGCTCGGCTGGGAGCGGTACGCCGCGCGCTGGGCGGACCGGGTGCTGTGCGTGAGCGAGGCGGAGCGGCTGCGGGGATCCGAAGCGGGGGTGCCGGGGCGGTGGGCGGTGATCCGCAACGGGGTGGACCTGGACCGCTATGCGCCCGCGTACCGCGAGGAGGCGGTGCGGCGGGCGCTCCGCCGCGACCTGCCCGCACTCGGCGATCTGCCGCCGGACGCGCCCCTGGTGGTGTGCGTGGGGCGGCTGTGCCCGCAAAAGGGGCAGCTGTCGCTGTTGCGGGCGTGGCCCGCGGTCGGCGCGGCCGTCCCCGGTGCCCGGCTGGTCCTGGTCGGCGACGGCCCGGACCGGGAACTGCTGCACGCCGCCGCGCCGCCCGGAGTGCGGTTCGCGGGCGCGGCACGGGACGCCGTCCCCTGGTACCGGGCGGCGGATCTGGTCGTCCTCCCGTCGCGCTGGGAAGGCATGGCGCTGGCCCCTCTGGAGGCAATGGCCTGCGGCCGCCCCGTGGTGGTCACCGACGTCGGCGGGGCCAGGGAGAGCCTGCCGCCCGGCGCCGCCCCGCACGCTCTGGTCCCGCCCACGGACCCGGCCGCCCTGGCACAGGCCGTCATCGGTCTGCTGACCCGCCCCCGGCTGCGCGCGACGCTGGGCCGGCGGGGGCTGGAGCACATGCGCGCGGCGTACGACGTACGGCACACCGCGGCCGCCGTCCTCGGGCTGTACCGCGAACTGCTCGGCGCGGCGTGCCCGGAGAGCAGGGAGCGGATCAGCCGATGACGACGGAGAGCGCGGACGCGCCGCATTCCGCCCGGGCCCTTCCCCCGTCGGCGCTCCCCCGGCCGACGGCCGCCGCCCTCCATCCGCCCCGCGGGCCCGGCCGGGAGACCCTGCCCCCGCCCCGGCCCGGCCGCGGCGTACGGCGGCGGACCGTCGCCCCGCTGATGGCCGCCGACTGCCTGGCCACGACGGGCGCCGCGCTGTTCGTCCTCGGCACCGGGACGACGCCCGCGGCACCGGCCGCCGTGGTGCTGGGCCTGTTGCTGCTCCACTTCCAGGCCGGCCTCTACCGTCCCGGCCCCGCCCCGAGCGTGCTGGACGACCTGCCCGCGCTGCTGGGCCGGTCCGCCGTCTGCTGGTGCGCGGTGGCCGCGGTGCTCGCCGCCCTCGATCCCGGGCGGGCGCTGCCGCCGGCCGTCCTGGGCGGCGCGGTGGCGGCGCACACCCTGCTGGTCTGCGGCGGCCGGGCCACGGTCCACCGGGCGCGCCGCAACGCCCACCGCCGCGGACCGCGCGCCACCCTGATCGTCGGCAGCGACCCGGCCGCCGGGCGGCTGGCCGCCGTGCTGCACGCCCACCCCGAGTACGGCATGCGCCCGGTCGGCGTGGTCACTCCCACGTCGCCGCCGCCCGGCGGGCCCGAAGCGCCCCCGGCCCGCGGAGGACCGGCGCTGCCCCGGCTCACCTCCGCGCAGGACATCACCCGGGCCGTCATCCAGAACACCGTGCGGGACGCGGTCTTCACCCAGCCGCCGTACGGCGATCCGCACACCGCCGCGCTGCTGCGCCGCTTCATCGACCAGGGCTCGGCGATCTGGCTGGCCGGTCCGGCGGCCGCCCGCGAGGGCCGCGCGCCGTACGCGGACACCGACCGGGTGGGGGGCTTCGCCTGCCGGCGGCTGGACACCTCTCCGCCGCGGCACGGCGGCCGGGCCAAGCGGGCGCTGGACCTCGCGCTGGCCGGCCCGGCGCTGGTGCTCGCGGCCCCGCTGCTGCTGGGCTGTGCGCTCGCGGTGCGGCTCGCCGACGGGCCCGGCGTGCTCTTCCGCCAGGAACGTATCGGCCGCGGCGGGCGCACCTTCACCCTGCTGAAGTTCCGGACCCTGCGGCCGTGCGACGCGCGGGAGGCGGAGACGCGGTGGAGCGTGGCGGACGACGACCGGATGAGCCGGGCCGGCCGGCTGCTGCGGCGCACCGCGCTGGACGAGCTGCCCCAGCTGTGGAACGTGCTGCGCGGCGAGATGAGCCTGGTCGGGCCGCGCCCGGAACGCCCCTTCTTCGTCCAGCAGTTCACCCGGGCCTACCCGGAGTACGGCGCCCGGCACCGGATGCCGCCGGGCATCACCGGACTCGCGCAGGTGCACGGGCTGCGCGGCGACACCTCCATCGAGGACCGGGCCCGCTTCGACAACCTCTACATCGACAGCTGGTCACTGGGGCAGGACGTCCGGATCCTGCTGCGCACCGCGGCCTCGCTGGTGCGGCGGGAGGGCGGATGAGCGCGGGCGCACCGGCGTCCGCGCCGGCCCGGCCGTGGCCCACGGCCGCCCGCCTGCGGGCGTCGGCGGCGTACTGGGCACCGCTGCTCCCGGCGCAGGCGACCGTACTGCTGCTGTGCGCACCGGCCGACGCCGGCACGGTCACGGCGTGGGGCACGGTCGCCCCGGCCGACGCGGCCTCCGCCGTGCTCGTGGTCTGCTGCGGACTCCGGCTGCTGCGGCATCGTGCCCGGCCGCTGAGCCGCACCGCCGCGCTCGTCCTGGGCGCGCCCGTGGTGGGGGCGGCCCTGGCGACCGTCGCCTCCGGCGACCCGGCCGCGAGCCTGCCGGGCCTCGTCCGCCATCTGCAGATCTTCGTGCTGGTGCCGGCCGCGCTGCTGCTGACGCTGCGCGACGCCCGGGACTTCCGGGTGATGGCCGGGTCGCTGGTGCTGCTCGCCCTGGTGCAGGGCGGACTAGGCGTCCGTCAGTATCTGACCGCGACCGGTGCCTCTTATATGGGGCACGGCATCCGGGCGGTCGGGACCTTCGGGCCGCTGGACGTCATGGGGATGGCCACGGTCGTCGGATGCGGGCTGACGGCCGCGCTGGCACTGGGCCTGGCGCCGGCCCCGAACGCGCCGGGTCTGCTGCGGCAGGCGGCCCTCGGCGGCGCGGCGGCGCTGGTGGTTCCGCTGGCCTGGTCGTTCAGCCGGGGTGCCTGGATCGCCACCGCGGTGGCCGTCGGCGTGGTGCTGTCGGCGGCCGGGGCGCGGGTGGCGGCCGGGGCGCTGACGGTGCTGGTGGCACTGGCGGTGGTGCTGGTGGGCGGGGCCGGGGTCGGCTCGGCCGTCCTCGGCGAGCGGCTGGCGAGCATCACCGCGGTCGCCGACGCCCCGGACCGGTCGGTCACCGACCGGTACGCCCTGTGGGCCGCCGCGGCCGGTATGTGGCGCGACCACCCGCTGACCGGCGTCGGCCCCAAGCAGTTCCCCGCCCACCGCGACGGGCACGCCCCGCTCGGCCTGTCCTCGGGCGGCGACACCGCGGGCGCCGGAGTCCCCTTCCGCCGCGAGCCGTTGCTCTCCCCGCACAACGTCTACCTGCTGGCCCTCGCCGAACAGGGCCTGATCGGCGCGACCGCACTGGTGGGCAGCTGGGCGGCACTGCTGGTGTGCGGCCTGCGGCGGTTGTGGCGGGTCCGCCGGGGGGCGGTGACGGGGTGGTGCGGGGGTGGGGAGGGCCGTGGCCGGGTGGACTGTGGGCTGGTCGCGGTCGGGCTGCTGGTCTGGCAGGCCGTCGATTTCCTCTCGTCCGACATCGGCGGCCCCTCGACGGTGCTGACCGCGGTGCTGCTGGGGCTGGTCGGCTGGTGGGCGCTGGAGCCCGGTGCGGTACGGGAGCCCGAGAGCGGCCGGGCGCCGGCGCGGTGCGGGGCATGAGGGCGCGGGGCGCGGGGGCGTTGCCGGATCAGGACCCCGCCGCCGTACGCCGAGAATGCGCGCCCGACTGCCCCGGCCGGCCCGGCACCCCCGCCCCGCCCGGCCGCTTCCTGGCCCGTGCCGCCGCGGTCACCGCGCTGCTGACCGCCGCCGGTTCGCTGTGCGGCCTGCTGCGCGACCAGATGCTCGCGCAGCTCTTCGGCGCGGGTCGCGACACCGATGCGTTCCTGGTCGCCTGGACGGTGCCCGAGACGGCGGCCACGCTGCTCATCGAGGACGCCATGGCACTGCTGCTGATCCCGGCGTTCGGCCACGCACTGGCCGCGCGGGCGGCGGCGGCCGACGAGGCCCGCACATGGCCGGCCGACGACGCCCGGGCGTGGCCCGCCGACGCCCGCGACCCCGTCCGGACCCTGCTGGCCGCCACCCTCCCGCGGCTGCTCGGCGCGCTCGCCTGCGGCTCCGCCCTCCTCGCGCTCGGCGCCCCGGTGGTCGTCCGGCTGCTGGCTCCCGGACTCCCCGACCCCGCCCCGGCCGTGGCCTGCACCCGGCTGACCGCGCTGACCGTCCTCACCTTCGGCACCGCCGGCTACCTCGGCGCGGCCCTGCGCGCCCACCGCAGCTTCGCCGCCCCCGCCGCGATCTACGTGGCGTACAACGCCGGCATCCTCGGGACCACGCTGGCGCTGCACTCCGCGTGGGGCGTGCGGGCGGCCGCGGCAGGGGTCGCGTTCGGCGGCGTGCTGATGGTGCTCGTACAGCTTCCGGCGTGCGTACGGCAGTTGCCCCTGCACGTACGACAGCTGCCGACCGGTGTACGGCAGCTTCCGGGGCACGTATGGCAGTTGCCGGGGTGCGTACGGCGGTTGCCAGGGCGCGACGGACGACTCCGGCGCGCCATCCGCCCCCGGACCTCCCGCCCCCCGCTCCTCGGCCTCGGCCTGCTCGCCCCCGTCGTCTGCTTCACGCTGAGCCGGCAGTCCCAGGTGCTGGTCGAGCGGTTCCTGGGCTCCTCGTTGCCGGCCGGCGCCCTGTCGCATCTGAACTACGCGCAGAAGGTCGCCCAGTTGCCGATGGTGCTCTCGCTGATGCTCTGCACCGTCACCTTCCCCGTGGTGGCCCGCGCGGTCGCCGACGGGGAGACGGCGCGGGCCGGGCGCCGGGTGGAGCGGGATCTGACGCTGGCCGGGCTGGTGGTGCTGCTGGGCGGCGCGTATGTGGGCGCCTGTGCGCCGCAGATCGTCGCCCTCCTCTTCCAGCGCGGGGCGTTCACCGCGGCGGACACCGCGGCCACCGCGTCCGTGCTGCGGGTGTACGCCTTGGGGCTGTTCGGCCACAGCCTGGTCGGTGCGCTCATCCGGCCGTTCTTCGCCGCCGCCCGGCCCACCTGGTACCCGGCCGCCGCGATGGCCGGCGGACTGCTGATCACCGTCGTGGCCGGGGCGTACGCGGTCCGGTGGTGGGGCGCCCACGGCATCGTGGCCGCCAACGCGGCCGGCATCACGGTCACCGCACTGCTGTTGCTGCACGGCCTCGGCGCCCGGGTCCCGGCCCTGGACCTTCGCAGGGTCGCCGCCGGGCTCGGGCGGCTGGTGCTCGCCGCCGCCGTGGCCGGGGCGGTCGGCGGCCCGCTCGCGGCGACGGTTGCCGCGCCCCTGCCCGGCGCGGCGGCCGGTGCGCTGCTGGTACCCGCCGTCTTCGCCGGCACCGCCCTCGCCGTCCGGGCCCCCGAGGCCCGGCAGTTGCTCCTCGCCGTCCGGGCCTTCGAGGTCCGGCGGCTGCTCCTCGCCGTCAAAGGAAAGCTGGCCCATGTCCGTTGATCCGGCGCCCCGCCGCGCCGTTGCACCCGTGCCCGCCGCCCGCCGTGCCCGCCACGGCCGCGGCGCCCCGCCCTGGGTGCTGACGTACCACTCGGTCACCGAGGTCACGAGGGTCACCGGGCCCACCAGGGCCACCGAGGACCCGTACCGCATCACCGTCTCCCCTGACCGGCTGGACCGCCAGCTGCGCTGGCTGCGGGAGCGCGGGCTGCGCGGCGTCGGCGTCGGCGAACTGCTCCGCGCCCGCGCCGCCGGGCGGGACGCCGGCCTGGTCGGGCTGACCTTCGACGACGGCTACGCCGACTTCCTGACCGGCGCGCTGCCGCTGCTGCGCCGCCACGACTGCACCGCCACGGTGTTCGTGCTGCCCGGCAGACCCGGTGGTGACAACGCCTGGGACCCGCTGGGCCCCCGTAAGCCGCTGCTGACCGAGGCCGGCATCCGCGCCGTCGCGGACGCCGGTATGGAGGTCGGCTCCCACGGGCTGCTGCACCGGGACCTGACCACCGCCGACGACACCGCCCTGGAGCGGGAGTCCGCGGCCAGCCGGCGGCTGCTCGCCGAGCTGACCGGACGGGCCCCGGAGGGCTTCTGCTATCCGTACGGTGCCGTCGATGTCCGTGCGGTCGCGGCGGTGCGCGCGGCCGGTTACGGCTACGCCTGCGCCCTCGACCCCGGCCCGCTGACCGGCCGTCACGCCCTGCCACGGGTCCACATCGGCGCCGCTGACACCTGTTGGCGACTGCACCTCAAGCGCGCCCTGCACCCGCTGCGCCGCCGGGCGCTGCCCCTCGAAGAGACCACCCCCGCCGCGACCCCAGGAGGCATCCGGTGAAGGTACTGCACGTCATTACGGGCCTCGACGTGGGCGGCGCCGAGCAGCAGCTGCGGTTGCTGCTGCGCCGGCTGCCCGCCCACTGCGAGGTCGTCACCCTGACCCGTCCGGGCCCGGTCGCCGCGGGCATCGAGGCCGACGGCACCCCCGTCACCCACCTCGGCATGACCGGCAACCGGGACCTGACCGCCCTCCCCCGCCTCGCCGGGCTGATCCGCGGCGGCGGCTACGACCTGGTGCACACCCATCTCTACCGGGCGTGCGTCTACGGCCGGATCGCCGCCCGGATGGCCGGCGTACGGGCCGTGGTGGCCACCGAACACTCGCTGGGCGACGCGGTCATCGAGGGACGCCGGCTGACCCGTGGCGTCCGCACGCTCTACCGGGCCACCGAACGCCTGGGGACGGCGACGGTCGCCGTCTCGGACACCGTCGCCGCCCGGCTGCGCCGCTGGGGCGTACCGGAACAGCGGATCCATGTGGTGCCCAACGGCATCGAGGCGCACCGTTTTGCCTTCGACCCGGCCGCCCGCGCCCTGGTCCGCACCCGGCTGGGGCTGCCGCTGGACGCGTTCGTGGTCGGTGGCGTCGGCCGCC
The DNA here is from genome assembly GCF_009811555.1 of Streptomyces caniferus. Lineage (GTDB taxonomy): Bacteria > Actinomycetota > Actinomycetes > Streptomycetales > Streptomycetaceae > Streptomyces > Streptomyces caniferus. The sequence goes on from NZ_BLIN01000005.1 coordinate 3,210,725, forward strand.
TGGTGCCCGGCAAGCGGTTCGACGTCCTGGTCCGGGCGGTGACCCAGCTTCCGGGCGTGCACCTGCTGTTGGCGGGTGCGGGCCCGGAGCGGGAGAAGCTCCGTCGGATGGCGGAGCAGTTCGGCTCGGGCGACCGGATCCATCTGCTGGGCGAACGCGACGGGGCGGTCGACGCCGTGTTCGACGGGCGGGGGTCCGGTGCGTGGCGAGCCGGCCGGACGGAAGTCGACGGGCAGGGAAGCGTCGGACGGGAAGCGGACGGGCGGGCAGCCGACGGCCCCGATATCCCCGGTCTGCTCTCGGCCATCGACGTCTTCGTCTCGCCCTCTCCGGACGAGGCGTTCGGGCTGGCCGTCCTGGAGGCGCTCGGGTCCGGGCTCCATGTGCTCTACGGGAGCTGCCCGGCGGTCGACGAACTGCCCGCCGAGCAGGCTCCCGGCGCCCGCCACTTCAGCCTCGGCGTCCATGAACTCGCCACCGCGCTCAGGGAGCTGCGTCGTCACGGACCGGGCCGGCTGCCGGTCCCGCCGGTCGTGCGGCGCTATGACATCGGCCGCAGCGCCGAGGCCCTGATGTCCGTCTACGAGCAGGCGGTGGCCGTCGCCCCGGTACTGCGCCGGAGCCCCGTGGCGGCGCCCCCGCAGCAGGGCCGGGCGCCCGTGCTCCCCGCCACGGCAGTCTCGCTGCCGGATCCGTCCCGGTCGCCCGACCCGTCCCCGCTCTCGAACAGGTAGGCACCGCCATGGCCAGGACCGCGCGGGACGCGACGGAAGAAGAGACGGACGGAGAGACCGAAGACGAAGCGAAGCCCGCGTCGAAGTCCGAGTGGAAGCAGGGGTCACCGCGCGGATCGAAGCCCGGGTCGGAGCGAGAAGCGGAGGCGGCCGCGGTGGGCTCGGGGGCGGCACGGGCCCGGGGAGCGGCTGCCGGACCCGCGCCCGCCATGCGGTGGGCGGGCGGACTGCGGGCCCGATGGCGCCGGCTGCCCCGCTGGTGGCCGTTGCCGCTGTGCGCCCTGCTCGGGGCGGCCGGCGGCGCCGGATGGGGGCTGCTGCAGCCGCCGGAGTACGCCGCGACCGGTTACGTCCTGGTGGTCCCCGCCAAGGGGTCCGACCCGGCCTCCGCGCTCGGCTTCGCGCAGGCCTACGGCCGGGTCGCGACGAGCGGGGCGGTGCTCGCGGCCGCGCACCGGGCCTCGCACGTACCGCTCGGTGTGCTGCGCGGCGGGATCCGCACGACGACCTCGCCGGACGCCCCGATGATCGAGATCACCGGCACCGCACGGTCCGCACGGGCCTCGGCGGACCTCGCCAATGCGGTGGCCCGCTCGCTGACCAGGACCGGAAACGAGGCCGGCGACCGCACCGGCGCCAGGCTCCTGGTCTTCTCCCCCGCCTCGCCCCCGGCCGCCCCGGCATCGCCGTCCGCACCGCTGGCCACCGGGGTGGGGGCCTGCGCGGGCGGCCTGCTGGGCGGTCTGCTGCTGCTCGTACGGCCGGCACGGGAGCGGCAGCGGGCGGGGCACACGGCGGTAGTGCCCGCCCCGGCCACGGACTCGGTCGCCTCGGGGGCCGTACCGGCGGCCGAGGACTCCGGGCGATGACGGCCCGGCGGACCTCGCACGAGGCGCCGTCGACGGTGCCGGCCCCGGGGCGCCGACCGGCCCGCCCGGAGGCCGCCGGAGCCACTGGAAACACCACGGACTCCGAATCCACCACACCCGCCCTCCTGTCAACCACGCTGTGCCGCGCCCCCGGTCAGTTCGCCGCCCTGGCCGCCGACTGGCGGGCGCTGCACCGCGGTTGCCGGGCGGCCACCCCGTTCCAGAGCCACTCCTGGCTGTACTCGTGGTGGCTGTCGTACGGGACGCCGGGGCGGCTGCGCATCGTGCTGGTGCGCCGGGCGGGGCGGCTGGTGGCGGCGGCACCGCTGATGCTGGCGTACCGCCCGCTGCCGGTGCTGGTGCCGCTCGGCGGCCCCCTCTCGGACTTCTGTGACGTCCTCCTGGACGACTCCTGTGCCGGTCCGGCGGCCGAGGCGCTCGCCGCCGGGCTGTACCGGGCGGCCCGCGGCGCCCTCGTGGATCTGCGCGAGGTGCGGCCCGGCGCGGCCGCCGAACGGCTGTACGCGGCCTGGCCCGGGCCGCGCCGCCGGCGCGACGACTCGGTCTGCCTGGAGCTGCCCGGCGTGCCGATGGACGGCCTGCTGGGCCGGCTGGCCGGCGACCGCGCCCGCCGGGTCCGCGCCAAGCTGCGCAAGCTCGACGCGCTGGGCATCGAGGAACGCTCCGTACCGGCCGGGGAAGTGCCCGTCGCGATCCACCGCATGCTGCATCTGCACCGGCTGCAGTGGCAGGGCCGGGGCGTGACCCCGGAGCATCTGCGGCCGCGGTTCGCCGCACATCTGGTGCGCGCCACCCGGGAGATGGTCGGCAGCGGTGAGGCGGTGCTCACCGAGTACCGGATGGCCGGCCGGGTGATGGCCGCCGACCTCCTGCTGATGTCCGCCGATCTGGCTGGCGGCTATCTCTACGGCGCCGACCCCGAACTGCGCGAACGGAAGGCGGACATCACCACCATGCTGATGCGCCACGACGCCCGCCGTACCGCAGGCACCGGCCGCCGCGCACTCAGCCTGCTGCGCGGCACCGAGCCGTACAAACAGCACTGGCGCCCAGTGCCGGTGACCAACCAGCGGCTGCTGCTGTCCCGTCGCGCACTGGCGCCCGCGCTGCGGCTGTACGCGGCGCAGGTGGCCGGCCGGGCGCTGGCCGCCGGCCTGGCCCGCGAACGGCCGGCCCCGCTGCGCGGGCTGCGGGCACGACTGCGCACCCGGCGGGCGAAGGGGGCGGCCGGCCCATGACCGTCCGGTGGTGCACGGGCCCGCGGCGGCCCGCCGCGCCGGACTCAGGGCGACGGGGCGGACGCCGGGACCAGGGGCGGAACCGGGACCGGAGTGGCTACCGGGACCGGAGTGGCTACCGGGCCCGGGGCGGCTGTCGGCCCCGGGGTATGGGCCGGCCCCGGGACGGGCGCGGGCACGCCGGACAGCGCCGCGCGGAAGGCCAGCGTGGCGCGCGGATTCGCCCGGCACTGCCACACTCCGTGGGGGCAGTAGTCGGTGATCGTCTGGTAGAGCGGCCGGTGCTCGGCGATCCAGGCCAGCATGCGCACGACGAACGCGGCATTGTCGCCGTTGCGGAACAACCCCCATTCCGGGTACGAGATCTGCTTTTTGTGCACGGCCGCGAAATCCACCTGGGCCTGCAGACCGTACGGCTGGTGGATCATCGCGTCGAAGGTCTCCCCGGCCGGCTGGTCGTAGGAGTCCATGCCGATGACGTCCACTGCACCGTCGCCCGGATAGCACGCGGTCCAGCCGATCGCGTCCACCCCGCGGGAGGGCGCGAAATCGAAGCGGAACCGCGCTCCGGGCACCGCGCGCATCGCGGTGACGATCCGGTTCCAGTACGCCTTCCACGCCTCGGGATCGGGCGCGCAGCGATGGGTGTAGGTGATCCCGTTCATCTCCCAGCCGAGGACGATCACGGTGTCCGGCACCCCCGCGTCGACCAGATGCCGGGCCAGCGTGCGGAAGTGCCCGTCGAACCGGCCGGCCGCGGCCCGGTGCAGCAGCCGGCGCACCTCCGCGTCCGGCAGCCGCGCCTCGTTGCGCTCCATCATCGGCACGTTCAGCACGAGCATCCGGTCCGCCGCGGCACGCCGCCACGCGGCCCACGGCTGCAGGAACTCCGGCTGCCCCTCGATGTCCGGCCAGCGGCCGCCGGGCAGATAGGTGTGGCCGACCCGGACGTCCGTCCCCCCGAGCCAGCGCTGCAGTGCGCCCAGCCGCCGTACGCCCTCCGCGCCGGACCCCAGGAAGGCGCCCAGCGGAGGCGGAGCGGCCGGCGCCTCGGCGGCGGGTCGCGGTCCTGGGTGCCGCGCCTGTCCCGTACCGCCGGTGCGGTCGGTCGCGGAGACGAAGTGGCCGGCCGCGAGCAGACACACCGCGAGTGCCCCGATCGCGGTGCCCGCCAGTCGCCGGCTTCGCAGCGCCATCCTGACTCCTTGGGGGACGCCCGCGGTCCGGCGCGCTGATCCTTGACGGTCCTCAGGGAATAACCCGTACGGGCCGCCCGGACGCATTCCGATAGCCCATTAGCGAATTCCGTCCCCCACACGGTCCTAAGAAGTGAAGGGCTCCGCGCACCGTCCTCGTTCGACACCGGTGTGCCCGTAGTGCTGCTCCGGCTCGTTATCCGTCCCTTTCCCCACGGCGACCCGGACCGCACCCACGGCACCCCCGCCCCGCACCGACAGAAAGCGCAGGGAGATTCCATGTACGACCTCGTGGTGGTGGGCGCCGGCCCCTACGGACTCTCGATCGCCGCACACGCGGCGGCGGCCGGACTGCGGCTGCGGGTCCTGGGCCGGCCGATGGCCACTTGGCGCGACCACATGCCCGACGGCATGTTCCTCAAGTCCGAGCCCTGGTCCTCCCATCTCTCCGCCCCGGACGGCGGCCACACCCTGGCCGACTACTGCGCCGCCCACGACCTGACCGCCGAGCACGGCGTCCCGCTGCCCCTCGACACCTTCACCGCGTACGGCAGATGGTTCGGCGAACGGGCGGTGCCGCAGGTCGAGGAGGTCGGCGTCACCGCCGTACGCCCGGACGGCGCCGGCTTCCACGTCGATACGGACACCGGTGAGCGGATCGCGGCCCGGACCGTCGCGCTCGCGGTCGGCGTGATGCCGTTCGTCAACCGCCCCTGGCCGCTGCTCGAACTGCCCCCGCACCTCGCCTCGCACAGCAGCGACCACCGCGATCTGAGCCACTTCTCCGGCCGGAACGTCACCGTGATCGGCTCCGGCCAGGCCGCGCTGGAGACCGCGACCCTGCTCGCCGAACAGGGCGCCCGGCCCCGCATCGTGGCCCGCGCCGACCGGCTGCACTGGAACCCCCCGCCACAGCCGTCGGCGCGCGGCCGGCTGCGCGCGCTGCACGACCCGTACTCCGGGCTCGGCACCGGCTGGCCGAACTGGCTGTGGGCGAAGGCTCCCTGGGCGGTGCGCCGGCTGCCCTCGGCGACCCGGGTACGCATCACCGAGACCGCGCTGGGCCCAGCCGGCGCCTGGTGGCTGCGGGAGCGCTTCGAGCAGGCGGGGCCGGTCCTGCTGAACCACCGGGTCCGGGCGGCGGCCCCGCAGGGCGACGGGGTGCGGCTCCACCTCACCCATACGGACGGCCGCACGGACACCCTGGACACCGAGCACGTGGTGGCGGCCACCGGATACCTCCCCGACCTCGGGCGGCTGCGGCTGCTCGCCCCCCACGTGCGCACCACCCTGCGGACGGTGGGCGCGAGCCGGGCGCCGGAACTGAGCTCCGGCTTCGAATCGTCCTGGCCCGGCCTGTTCTTCGCGGGGCTGCTGACCGCCCCGTCGTTCGGCCCGTCGATGCGCTTCGTCTACGGCGCGGACTTCACCGCGCCCCGGCTCCTGCGCGGCGTCCAGCGCCGGCTCGGCGACCGGCGCGGCGCCACCACCATCCCCCGCCCGGCGAGGGACAGCGCACCGGCCGCGCACACCACGTAGGACGCGGGCGTCCGATGCCGCAGGGGTCGTCCGGCACCGGCCGGGCGGCCCCTGTGCCGCTCACTGGCAGCGGTCGACGGCCTCGATCGTGCGGGCCGCCTCGCCCAGTGCCGCGCGCAGCACGGCCGGGTCGGTGGCGGCGGCGCCCGCACCCTCCGGGGGCACCAGCCAGCCGGTGCCGGTAACCGGCGGCTCCGCCGCGGTCCCTTCCCCGCACGGCGCATCACCGCACAGCGCACCCAGCGCGATACCGCGCCCGGAGGTCTGGGTACACGCGCTGCCCGGTACGTCCCAGCCCGCGGCGGTGCCGGCGGGCACCAGGAACCCGAGGGTGTCGCAGGCGCCGTCGTGCAGCACCGGGCCGACGTCGTCCCGCAGCCGGAGGATGTCGACGGCTTCCAGTCCCTGCCGGGCGGGCACCGTCACGAGGTCGCACGACTGCGCCGGTACGGCCGGTGCCCCGTCTGCGACGGCCTGGCCCGCGGACCCGTTGCCGCCCCTGCTCACGCCGGTCTCCCACACGGAGAACCCCTCCTCCTGCACGCACCAGACCCTTTACACCGACTTCAACGGTCAGGCGTGTCAACAGCTACGGCGGCGTAACGCTGCAAAGGATGGCAGTTCATGGCAGATCGTGCGCGAGATATCCGATTTGTGGCAAAACTCTGCGTATCAAAGCCATCACGGTCGGTACGGTCATCCCGCCGCACCGCCAGGAGGCGGCATCGCCATCCGATGGCACGGAGAGGGCACGGAGAGGGTCCGCCATGGCGTCGCCAGCAGCAAGTTCAGCGTCGTCCCGCACCGTACCCGCCCGCCCGAACCTCGCTTTCCGACAGCTGCGCGGCCGGCTGTCACCGGGCGAGTTCGCGGCGGCGGTCCGACGGTCCGCCCGTGAGATCGGTGAGCAGGTCTCGTGCGACGCCCGCTACGTGGGGCGCGTCGAGTCCGGGGAGATCCGGTGTCCGAACTACGCCTATGAGCGGGTGTTCCGGCACATGTTCCCCGGGCTGACGCTGCCCGACATGGGCTTCGCGCCGCGCGAGGCGGTACGCGGACGGGGGGCGCGTACGGCGGCGGTCAGCGCCGCGCCCCTGGCAACCGACCCCGACCACCGCGATACCCGTATCCAGATCTTCGAGGAGAGCGACGTGCTGCGTCGCGCGTTCATCACCGGCGGCCCGGCAGCAGCCCTGGGCTTCGCCGCCCTGCATCCCATCGAGGCCGCTGCCGCCGCCGCGGCCGCCCCTGTGCCGGGGCCCCGCACCGCGGCCGGCCACCGCGCCGGCACCGCCGAGGCCACCGCCGTCGAGGAGGCGGTCCGTCAGATCCGGCTGCTGGACGACCGGCACGGCGCGGAGGGCATCTACCGCCGCGCCACCCAGCCGTTGCGCGCCGCCTACGAGCTGCTGGACGCGGGCGTCCAGCGCAGATCGGTCTCCGACCGGCTGCACGCGGGGGCGGGTGAACTCGCCATCACCGTCGGCTGGTTGGCGCACGACTCGGGCCGCTTCGGCGACGCCAGATCACACTATGCGGAGGCGCTGGCCACCGCCCGAGTCTGCGGCGATGCCGCCCTGGAAGCCCACGCCTTCTGCAATACGGCCTTCCTCGCCCGCGACGCCGGCCGGCCGCGCGAGGCGGTGCGCGCCGCGCAGGCCGCGCAGCAGGCCGCCAAGCATCTGGCCTCGCCGCGGCTGCTGTCGCTGCTGGCACTGCGCGAGGCGGGCGGCTGGGCCGGACTGGCGGACCGCTCCGGCTGCGAGCAGGCGCTGGCGCGGGCGGAGCGGCTGTTCGCGGGCGGGCCGCGGGACGGCGACCCGGAGTGGATGACGTTCTACGGCGAGGCCGAACTGGCGGGCCTGGAGGCGCAGTGCTGGTCGGCTTTGGGCGAGGCGGGGCGCGCGGCGGAGCACGCGCGCCGGGCGGTGGCACTGCAGGACCCCCACTTCACCCGCAATATCGCCCTGTTCACCGCGGAACTCGCGGACGATCTCGCGAACAGCGGTGCCCCCGAGGAGGCCGCCGCGGCCGGGGTCCGGGTGCTGACACTGCTGGCCCGGGTCCGTTCGGCCCGCATCCGTACGATGCTCGACGGCACGGCCCGGACGCTGCACGCCCATCGCGGCTGCGGCGCGGTCGCCGACTTCCTGGAACGCCACGCGGCCTCGGCCGCCTCCGAGGAGGAGGGCGCGCCGACTCCGGGCACCGCCCCCTAGACGGGGCCCGCTTGTTCTCGGGCCCACGGGGCCCCTCAGCCGAGGTGCCCCGTGTCGTTCCAGCGCTCGATGGCCGGTTCGCCGTAGGCCCAGCCGAGGACCGAGAGGGAAGTGGGCTCCAGCCGGATACGGGCGGCGAAGGAGATGTCCAGGCCGAGCCAGCGGGCGCCCAGGGAGCGCAGGATGTGGCCGTGCGCGAAGACCAGCACATCGCGGTCGGCCGACCGCGCCCAGTCGACGACCTCGTCGGCCCGCGCGGCGACCTCGGCGAGCGTCTCGCCCTCCGGCACGCCGTCGCGCCAGATGAGCCAGTCCGGCCGCCCCGACTTGATCTCGGCCGGCGTCAGGCCCTCGTACGCGCCGTAGTGGAACTCCATCAACGCGTCCCACTGCTGGGCCCGGTCGCCGAATCCGGCCAGCTCACAGGTCTCCTTGGCACGGACCAGGGGGCTGGTGCGGACCTCGACGCCCGGCAGGCCGTCCCACGGAGCGCGGTGCAGCCGCTCGCCCAGCAGCTTGGCGCCGCGCCGGCCCTCGTCCAGCAGCGGGACGTCCGTACGGCCGGTGTGCCTGCCGGACAGGGACCACTCGGTCTGCCCGTGCCTGGCCAGGAATATGCGCGGTGCCATGGTCGTACCTCTCGCCGACTTCTCGGCTGGTCGTTGCTCGGTGCGGGCGGCGTCGACCGCGGGCTTTCCATCATCGCGCATGGGGTCGATTTGTCCCTGACCGGGGAGGCCGCCCCGCCGCCGGCCGGGAGCGTCGCCGGCGCGCGGCGTTGTCGCGGGCCCGGCCCGGGACCGCCCCGCAACCGGCCCGGTCCGTCCCCCAGCCCACGGCCGTACAGCGTACGAGGCACCACCCCGGACCGGCCTCCGCGGGCAACGGATCCGTGGGCGGTCCCCCCGCATGTCAGTGCCGGATGCGAGACTTCGGCGGGTGAACGTTTTCCGCGACAGTCGACCCGCGTCGGCCGCCCCCTCGCCGGAGCAGCCGACGACGACACCGGGCCCGCGGCCGGGGACGTCCTCCCTCATGGGCCGGGGGAGGCTCACCGAGCTGCGCGGCCCGGGCGTACGCCCCCGCCCCCTCGACGCCCGCGCGCTCGCCGCGCTGGCCGCCAACCCCGGCTGCCGACGCCGTGCGCTCCTGGACGGGGCGGGCGTCGACAAGGGCGCGCTGGCCCAGGCACTGGGCTCGCCCGCGGCGTACGGCCAGTCCCAGTTCGCGATCGTCCGCGGCCATGCCTTCGAGTCCCGGGTGAAGTCCGACGGCGGCACGGAGTTGCTGCGGCTGCTGCACGAGCGGCTGGCGCCCGGCACCCCGGCGCCCGCTCCGGACGAGGTCGCCACCCCCGATCTGTCCGCGGCCGGCCCCGAGGGCCGTACGGCGCGTACGGCGCTGGCGCTGCGCGAGGCGACCGCGGCCGGCGGCTGGGCGCTGCTGGACCATCCGATGCTGGCCGTCGAGGTGGCCGGCTCGCCCGCCTATGTGGAGCCGGATGCGGTGGTGGTGCATCCGGACGGCATCTGGACGGTCGTCGAGATCAAGTCCTTCCCGATGATCGACGGTTCCGCGGACGCCGCCAAGGTGGGCGCCGCGGTGCGGCAGGCGGCGGTGTACGTCCTGGCCCTGGAGCCGGTGGCCCGGCACGTCGGCGCGCACACCGGCCGCCCGGTCCGGGTCGGCGACCGGGCGCTGCTGGTGTGCCCGAAGGACTTCTCCAACCTCCCCACGGCCGCCGCCGTCGACGTCCGCAAGCAGTTGGCCACGACCCGGCGGCAGCTGACCCGTCTCACCCGGGTCGAGGAGATCGCCGCCGCCCTCCCCCCGGAGACCACCTTCGACCTCCGGCTCGCGGACGACGGGAAGACGGCGACCCGCCCGCCCGAGGAGCTGGCGCAGGCCGTCGAGGCGGTCGGCGCGGCCTACGTCCCCGACTGCCTGGCCGCCTGCGAGCTGGCCTTCCACTGCCGCAAGCGGTCCCGTGAGGACGGCGCGGTGGAGGCGCTGGGGCGCGGCGTCCGGGGCGAGTTGGGCGGCCTGCGCACCATCGAGGAGGTGCTGGCGGCGGCCGGCCGGGACGGACCGGACCCCGCGGCTCCGGATGACCCCCAGGACCCGGCCGTGGCGGCGCTGCGCCGGGCCGCCGCGCTGCGCGCCGAGGCACTGGCCGGCGCCGCCGTGCCGGCACCGCGAGCGGAGGAGCCGGGATGTCGCTGATCGAGACGCTGGCCCGGATGGAGGCGGTCACCGCGGGCCGGGCGCGGCCGCGGTGCACGGTCCGGCACCGCCATCTGTCCGAACGCCCGCTGGTCCTCGTCCCGTTGACGACCGCGGGCGAGGCCGGTGCCCCGCTGGGCGCCCTGGTCGGCACGGACCGCGAGAAGCCGCTGCTGCTGGCCGTCCCGCAGCCGCGCGACCGCGATCTGCGGTTCGCCTTCCTCGCCGAGCTGGCGGAGACGGTGCTGCCGTACGTGGACGGCTTCGCGGACGCCATCGGGTGGGAGGAGCGCAAGGAGACCGACCCGGAGACCGGCAAGAAGGTCCCGGTGCAGGTCGAACTGTGCACGGACGCGCCCCAGTTGATCGTGCCGAGCGCCGCAGGTGCCGATTTCGTACGGCTGCTGGGACGCTCGATGCGGTTCCGGCGCACGGCCGAGCAGGAGCCGGAGGCGCCCCACCCCGCGCCGCCGCACGTCCCGCTGCTGGGTCGCTGGCTGACCCATTTCGGGGAGCGGGCCCGGGTGCCGGGGGCGAGCCTGCTGCTGTCCATGACGGACCTGCTGACCCGCCACTGGGCGAGCGGCCAGAGCATGCTGGAGGACCAGCACCTGGGCGCGCTGCTCGCGTGGATCGACCCGCCGCCGGGGATGTCGGGCCGGGAGGCGGCCGAGCGCGCGGAGTCGGCGCGGGACGCGGACGGGCAGCTGCTGTGCCCGCCGGCCGGCCCGGCCACCGACCCGGCGTTCGACAACCGGCTGCTGGCCCCCGCGATGGCCCGCTACGACGCCGGGCTACCGGGCGCCGAGGACGCGCTGCGCGCCCTGGTCGAGGGCCAGTTGCGGCCGACCTGGGAGGCCGTCTGGCACGGCCTCGACCTGGTGCGCGCGCTCCCCGAGGGCGCCCGGGTGCCCGACCGCTGGAAGCGCGACCGCTGGTCGTACACGGCACACCGCGACCGGGTGCGCGCCGGGGAGCCCCCGCAGCCCAAGCAGGACGACGCGGTCACCGCCGCGCAGAAACTGTCCGCACGGGAGACCGCGCAGGCCCAACTGGACGCCCAGGAAGCCCTGGACGACCCCTTGGTGATGGCGGGGCGCCGGCTGGCGGGCGAGGCGTTCCAGGGCACGGTCACCGCCGTCGAGATGGCCTTCTCCGAGGGCAAACGGCCGATGCCGCGCCCGCTGGTCACCCTGCACACCTCCGACCGTCCGCAGCTGTCCGAGGGCCTCAAGCTCTACCGCCCCCTGGCGGACGGCAGGACCCAGACCGCTCAGTACGTGGCGTCCGTGACCGGTGAGCCGGGTGCGCTGGTGGTGCGGCTGACCGGCGGGATGGGGCGCGGGAAGACACCCGAGCCCGGTTCGGTGCCGGAGCCGGACGAGACGGTGTGCTGGACGCTGTTCGAGCACGCCCCGCGCGGCGGCCCGGAGCTCCCGGACCCCGAGGACACCCCGTGGACCCACGGCGGGCCCCCGCCCGGCCCCGGGGACGCACCGCACGACACCCCCGACCCCGTGACCACGGAGGACTTCCTGTGACCCGCGCCCGGCAGTCGACCGCCCCGGAGAACACCGCCGTATGACGGCCTCTCAGGAATCCTCCTCCCCCGCGGCCAAGGCCTTCGATCCGGCCGCCGCGGCCGCCGCGGCGACCGACGCGATCCTGCACGACACGCTGCACGGCTCCCGGCGCGGTGTGGTCGTCGACTCCCCGCCCGGCGCCGGCAAGTCCACCCTCGTGGTGCGGGCGGCCCGTGAACTCGCCGCCGCCGGACGCCCGCTGATGGTGGTCGCGCAGACCAACGCCCAGGTCGACGACCTCGTGCTGCGGCTCGCCGAGAAGGACCCGGGGCTGCCGGTCGGCCGGCTGCACAGCAGCGAGCCCGGCCCGTTCGACCCGGCGCTGGCCGAGCTGCCCTCGGTCCGCACGTCCGCGAAGGCCGCCGATCTGGCCGGGATGGACATCGTCGTGTCGACGGCCGCGAAATGGGCGTACACCAAGGTCGACGAGCCCTGGCGGCACGCCATCGTGGACGAGGCCTACCAGATGCGTTCCGACGCGCTGCTGAGCGTCGCCGGGCTCTTCGAGCGGGCGCTGTTCGTCGGCGACCCCGGCCAGCTGGACCCGTTCAGCGTGGTGGGCGCGGAGCAGTGGGCGGGGCTGGCGTACGACCCGTCCGCGAGCGCGGTCTCCACCCTCCTGGCCCACAACCCCGATCTGCCGCAGCACCGGCTGCCGGTCTCCTGGCGGCTGCCCGCCTCGGCCGCGCCGCTGGTGTCCGCCGCGTTCTATCCGTACACCCCGTTCCGCAGCGGCACCGGCCACGGCGACCGCCGGCTGGCGTTCGGGGTGCCGGGCGACGGCTCGGGCGTGGACCGGGTCCTGGACGAGGCCGCGGAGTCCGGCTGGGGCCTGCTGGAACTCCCCGCCCGCCGTACGCCGCGTACGGACCCGGAGGCGGTCCGCGCGGTGGCGCAGGTCGTGCGCCGGCTCCTGGACCGCGGCGGCGCCGCGACCAGCGAGGCCCAGCGGGACCCGGACGGCGGGCCCGCCGTCCCCGCACCGCTCACGGCGGCCCGGATCGCGGTCGGCACGGCCCATCGCGACCAGGCGGCGGCCGTCCGCGCCGCGCTCGCCGAGCTGGGGGTGACGGGGGTCGCGGTGGACACCGCCAACCGTCTCCAGGGCCGCGAGTTCGATGTCACGGTCGTGCTGCACCCGCTCTCCGGCCGCCCCGACGCCACCGCCTTCCATCTGGAGACCGGCCGGCTGTGCGTGCTCGCCTCCCGCCACCGCCACGCCTGCATCGTGGTCTGCCGGGCGGGCATCGCCGACCTGCTGGACGAGCACCCCTCGACCGAGCCGGTCCGCCTCGGCGTCACGGTCAAGTTCCCGGACGGCTGGGAGGCCAACCACGCCGTTCTCGCCCACCTGGCGGAACACCGGGTGTCGTGGCGCCCTTAGGGGTGCCGGGCCGCCGGACACCGCCCCCGCGCCCGCGGACGGCCCCGGCGGAAGGGGGCGGGCGGCGGGCATCCGCACGGCCCCCTTGCGCGGGGCGGGACAATGGAATGCGGCACACGATCTGGAGGTAGTACATGTCCGAGCCGCGACCGGCTCCCGACCCGCGTGGTACGGCGCCGGGACCACGGCGGATGAAGCCCGCGCAGCTGCTCTTCGAGCCGCCCGAGGCCGTCGCCGACCCCGAGCACTTCTTCGGCCTGGAGTCGATGGAGGACCCGCGCGAGCTGCTCGGCCGCGCCACGGAACTCGCCCTCGCCTTCCGCGCCGCGGCCGACCGCGCCACGGAGTTCCAGGCGCTGGCCGCGGCCCAGCTCGCCGACCCCAGCCGGTTCGACCGGATGCCGCCGGCCGCGCTGGCGGAGCAGGCGGAGTGGACCGAGGACTATGCGCAGAAGATGATCGAGTTCGGCCGCAGCCTGATGCGCAGCAGCAGCGCACTGCCGGGCGAGATGGACTGAGCGCCCCGGCCCCGTCGGCCGCCCCGGACGTCACCTCCGCCACACGCGCCCCACAGCGGCTCATGGTCCATGATCATGAGCCGCTGGCATATGCAAGAGGCGCAAGATACCGGCTTCCACGCCGCACCGTCCCGTTTTCCGCCAATCAGCCCAGTCCGTGCGCGCCGCCTCGGTAGACCTGTCCCCCATGAGCGAATGGCTGCCCGAGACCCCCCGCACCCTGGCCTTTCCCACCGCGGCGTACGTCACCCTCGCGGGCGCCGACTGGCTCGCCTCCGCCAGCCCCCACCCGGACGAGATGCACACCCTGTGGGCCACCCGGCCGGCCGCCCCCAGCGTGCTGCCGTGCGGCACCGCCTTCGACGTGATCAACGCCCCGGCGCTCTTCGGGCGGCGCATGGTCGACCGTTTATGGTCCGCCGGTCCCGGCTCGGGGCCGGTGGCGGTGCACCGCGGGCGGATCCTGCTGTTCGCCGCCCCGGGCACGGCCCAGCGGCTGCCCGCGCTGCTGATCTGGGAGGAGTGGGCCACCGCCGTCCCCCCGCTGCTGTGCCACGGCAGCGGCGACGCGGTGACCGTCCCGCCCCTGCACCCCCGCGGCCGGGCCGCCCGGGAAGCACCTCGCCACGCCGCCCCCTTCCCGGCCGCCGAGGACCCGTCCGGCGCGTCCGCCTCCCGCTGGCTGGTGGCGCCGGACGTCCGCGACCCCTGGCTGCCCGGTCCGGACGTGCTGCTGTGGGCCTGTGTGCGCGCCGCCCGCTCGCTGGCCGCCCCCGAGCGGGAAAGCGCAGCTCAGCACCCGGTTTCGGCGCTGACCCCGGGCTGAGACAAACCGATTTTTGTCCTCCCCGACCATGATGCTAATGTTTTCCCCGTCAGCAGGCGCCGCTAGCTCAGTTGGTTAGAGCAGCTGACTCTTAATCAGCGGGTCCGGGGTTCGAGTCCCTGGCGGCGCACAGACAGTCGAAGGCCTCCACTCCGGTGGGGGCCTTCGTCGTATGCCCGCCCCGTCGGGCTCCGCGCCGGTCGCCCTCCTCGGCAGCACTCCGCCTCGTCCCGGGCCGCCGGCGGGCGTCAGCCGCGCCCGACCTTGACCGCCCAGTCCCCGTCGGCCGTCCGGCCCTCGACCTGGATGCGCACCCCGTCCGCGGCGTCGTCCAGGCTCTCGCCCACGCCCAGCGGCGCGTCCGCGAGCGGCGGGTAGACGGAGGTGCCCGCGCAGGCCGAGCTGCCCGGGTGTCCGTCGAGGACCTGCACGGGCCCCGACCCGGACGGGGTCTTGCTGTGCACGCGGTAGACCAGGACGCCCTCGGTGCACAGGGAGCGGTCGTTGCCCATGGCACCGCGTGCCTCGATGGCCAGTGCGCTGTCGGTCCCCGTACGGACCACCAGGAGGCGCGGCCGGCGCTGGGCCCGGGGCTCCTTGGGGGCGGACAGCGTGCGCAGCGAGTGCAGGGCGGGGCTGGTCAGATCGACGCAGTCGACCTGACTGTCGGCGATCCAGCCGAGCTTCCACTTGTGCCAGGCGAAGGGGTCGGGCGCCAGGCCGAACTGGCTGCCCATGAGGTCCCAGTCGCCGACGTAGGTGTCCCAGTCGCCCTTGCCGTTCCGCGGCCGGTGGTAGAGGTCCGGCAGGTCGAAGACGTGCCCGGTCTCGTGCGCGAGGACATTGCGGTCCGGCGGGCTCTGCTCGAAGACGGTGACGAACCGGCGCAGGTCGTGGTCGTCGGCGTGCATCGGCTGTTCGAGGTTGACGACCTTGGTGGCGTCCGAGTCGACGCCGGGGGCGTCCGGGTCGGCGACGAAATAGACCACGTCGTAGCGGCCGAAGTCCACGGAGGGGTCGGCGGCGGAGACCGCGTCGCGCAGGTAGGCGGAGCGGCGGCCGGCGTCCCAGTCGCGCTGTATCCCGTAGGAGGAGGACGAGCGCGGCATCCGCACCCAGCTGCGGTGGACGTGCGGGCGCAGGCGGAACTTTCCGTACGAGGCGCGGTCGAAGAAGCCGGAGGTGGCGGGGAAGTAGGCGCGGGAGAGTTCCTGCGGGGCGGTGGACGGCCGGGCGTCCGGGAAGGACAGGAAGATCATGACGGCGTTGAGCGGGCGGTCCGGGCGCGGATAGGAGCCGTTCCAGCTGTCGAGGCCTTCGGAGTGGTGCGCGTCGGTGCGCCCCAGGGCGCAGGAGAGGGCAGCCTCGGAGGCGGTGGCGGGTCCGGCGACGATGGAGGTCGCGATGAGCGCACTCAGAGAGGTGGCGACGGCCGCGACGCGCCGCAGACGGCGGCGATCCACCCCGTCGGGTGTCCGGGCGCGCGGCACATATACCTCCAGGGACGGATTCGGAGACCTCATCTACCCTGTGGCGATTTAATGCTATTCGTCCTGTTTTGCGGACCCGGAAGAGTGATCGGCGCGCCTTAGCCCTGCCGTAACGGAAAGTCACAAACAGCCAATGGGGCATTCGGTACGAACAGACCCGAGCAGAAATGGCTGAAGTTCCGTCATGCGGGCGGACGATCACGGCTGCGTCGCTGGATCGGCCGTTGCACCAGCCTCTATGATCGCCACACTTTCCAGCGCGAGATCCACCCTTCATCACGAGACAAGCGCCATGCGGGAGCGAGCAGTGAGCGGACACCCCGACAGTCCGGGCCGCACGCCCGGAGCGACGCTTCCCTCAGTGACGGAGCGTAACGGTACGACCAAAGCATCCACCGAGGCCGGGCCCACCCCCGCCGGCCGCTGCGACGACACCGCGGCCTCGCTCGGCGACTACCGCGCCACCTTCTACGCCGCCCGGCTGGCGATGGCCGTCCTCAACCGCGACGGCCTGGTCCTCGCCGCCAACCCCGCCTTCGGCGAACTGGTCGGCGCCGACCCGGCCGAGCTGGTCGCGGCCACCGCGGCGGACCTCACCGACCTCGGGGCCGACCCGCGGGTGTGGACCGCCTACCGCGAGGTGCTGTGCGGCCGCAGCGACCGGATGCACTGCACCCGCCGCCTCAAACACCCCGAAGGGCACTCCGTCTGGGTGGAGGTGACCGTCGAGCCGCTGACGCCGGAGCCGCTCAGCGGGGAGGAGCGGATGCTGCTGTCGGTGGCGGACATCAGCGACCGGCACGACCTGCTGGCCCGGCTGCGGCATCTGCAGATGCACGATCCGGTGACCCGGCTGCCCAACCGGGCGCTGTTCTTCGAGCGGCTCTCCACCGCGCTGGAGACCGCCTCCTTCGAGCCGTCCGGCACCGGCCGGATCGGGCTGTGCTACCTCGACCTGGACGGCTTCAAGGCCGTCAACGACACCCTGGGGCACCGCGTCGGCGACCGGCTGCTGGCCGCGGTCGCGCAGCGACTGACGCGGTGCGCGGAGGCCGCGGCGGACCGCGGGTCCGGCCGCGCCGGGCATCTCGTCGCGCGACTGGGCGGTGACGAGTTCGCTCTTTTGGTGGAGGACTCCACCGGCACCGATCAGCTGGCCGAGCTGGCCCAGTCCGTCCTGGACGCGCTGCAGCGGCCGTTCGACCTGGCCGGGCAGCGGCTGTCGGTGTCGGCGAGCATCGGCGTCGTGGAGCGGACCGCCACCGGCACCACCGCGACGGGCCTGATGCAGGCCGCCGACACCACGCTGTACTGGGCGAAGGAGGACGGCAAGGCCCGCTGGACGCTCTTCGACCCGGAGCGCAACGCCCACCGGATGACCCGGCAGGCGCTCTCCAGCACTCTGCGTCCGGCGGTGGACCGCGGCGAATTCACCCTGGAGTACCAACCGCTGGTCGGTCTGGGCGACGGCCGGGCGCAGGGGGTGGAGGCGCTGGTGCGCTGGCGGCATCCGCAGTTCGGGACGCTCTCGCCGAATCGGTTCATCGCCCTGGCGGAGGAGAACGGCGCGATCGTCGAACTGGGCCGCTGGGTCCTGGAACGGGCCTGCCACCAGGCGCGGGCCTGGCAGCTGGCGCACCCCGGCGAGCCGCTGTTCGTCAGCGTCAATGTGGCCGTACGTCAGGTGTGGGACTCCGACCTGGTCGCGGACGTCGCCGGGATCCTCGCGGAGACCGGACTGCCGCCGCGGCTGCTGCAGCTGGAGCTGACCGAGTCGGCGGTGATGGGCTCGGCGGGCCGGCCGCTGCAGGCCCTGCAGGCGCTCAGCGACATGGGCGTACGGATCGCCATCGACGACTTCGGCACCGGCTACTCCAACCTCGCCTACCTCAGCCGCCTCCCGGTCTCCGTCCTGAAGCTGGACGGCTCCTTCGTCCGCGGCTTCCGCTCGCAGGAGCATCCGAACCCGGCGGACGAGATGATCGTGGAGGCGCTGGTGGCGCTGGCGCACCGCCTCGGCCTCACGGTCACCGCCGAGTGCGTGGAGAGCGCCGAGCAGGCCGAGCGCCTCCGCCGCATCGGCTGCGACACCGGCCAGGGCTGGCTCTACTCCCGCCCCGTCGCCCCCGACCGCGTCGAGGCCCTCCTCGACGCGGGCCGCCACACGGGCGCCTGAGGCCCGTACGCGGAACAGCTCACCGGCGCGGGACAACCCGCGCCGAGCCGGGCCGGGCGCAAACCGGACCGGGCGAGGGGTACGGGTCCCGGGCTCGCCGGTGCGGCCGGGCCCGCACCGGAAAAGAAATCCCGCCGCGACGGCGCGCACCCCCGCGGCGAGGGTCCGGCGGAATCCTCACCGGCCGCAACCACCACGTACGCCGGGCACTACCCCCGCGGCAACCCGTACGCGTCCGCGATCAGCTCGTACGAGCGCAGGCGGGCCGCGCCGCCGTGCGCGTTGGCGGTGATCATCAGCTCGTCGGCGCCGGTGCGCTTGGCGAGGTCGTCCAGGCCCTGGCGGACGGCGTCCGGGGTGCCGTGGACGACGTTTCCCAGCCAGCTGTCGACGAAGCCGCGCTCCAACTCGTCGAAGCGGTACGCCTCGGCCTCCTCGGGACTGGGGACCAGGCCGGGACGGCCGGTGCGCAGCCGGACCATGGAGAGCGCGCCGGTCATGACCTGGCGGCGGGCCTCCCGCTCCTCCTCGGCGGCCAGCGCCGCGACCCCGATCAGGGCGTACGGCTCGGACAGCACCTCGGAGGGGCGGAAGGACGCACGGTAGAGGTCCAGCGCGGGGAGGGTGTTGGCCGCGGAGAAGTGGTGCGCGAAGGCGAACGGCAGCCCGAGGGAGCCGGCGAGCCGGGCGCTGAAGCCGGAGGAGCCCAGCAGCCACAGGGGCGGCCGGTGGGCGGACTGGACGCCGCCGGGCGAGGTGGCCTGGACCGGCCCGGGGACCGCGTGGATCTTGGCGTAGGGGTGGCCGTCGGGGAAGGAGTCGTCGAGGAACCGGGTCAACTCGGCCAACTGCTGCGGGAACTCGTCCGCGCCCTCATGCAGCTGCCGGGTGCGTCGCAGCGCGGCGGCGGTGGCGCCGTCGGTGCCCGGTGCGCGGCCCAGGCCCAGGTCGACCCGGCCGGGCGCCATCGCCTCCAGGGTGCCGAACTGCTCGGCGATCACCAGCGGGGCGTGGTTGGGGAGCATGACGCCGCCGGAGCCGAGGCGGATGCGCTCGGTGTGGGCGGCGAGGTGGGCGAGCAGCACCGCGGGCGAGGAGGAGGCGACGCCGGGCATGGAGTGGTGCTCGGCGACCCAGTAGCGGTGGAAGCCGCGGCGTTCGGCCGTACGGGCGATGTCGACGGCGGTGCGGACGGCGCCGGCGGCGGTGTTCCCGGCGCCGACCGTCACCAGGTCGAGCACCGACAGGGGCACCGGAGCGGTGCCCAGGGCCGTGCCCCGGATCCCGTCGCCGCTCTCGTGGAGCGCTGCGTCGCTGCCCCGGGTGTGGTCACTCTCGCCGCTCACGGTGCGGGTCCTCCTCGCGTCGGTGGTCTGCGGCGAGCACAACCGGAGAGGTTCTCCACTTATTCCCGGGTCAGCTCCCGGCCGGTGTCGGCGGCCTGCGGGCTCGGGTCGTGCGCCGTCCGCGAGCCCGCCTCCCGGCGGCCGTGACGACCGACCGGCCTGCCGACCGGCCGACCTGCCACCGGCCGACCTGCCGTTACGGCCCTAGACCTGCGCCGTCCGCGAGAAGAGGGTGCCCAGGACCGGGCAGGACAGGGTGCGGTCGAGCAGTCGCAGCCCCTCCCAGGCCGTCACCTGATTGGCGGTGAGCACCGGTTTGCGCAGCTCCGCTTCGAGGGCCGGCAGATGCTCGGCGGTGTGCAGCGCCGTATCGGGCAGCAGCACCACCTCGGCGTCGGGATGGTCGCCGGCCCGGGCGAGCGCCAGCACCTCCTCGCGGCCCCAGGTGCCGACCTCTGCGGCCGTGATGATGCCGCTCCCGCGGGTCGAGACGACCTCCGCGCCGGCCGACTTCAAGAACGCGTGGAAGCGCTCGGCCACGTCGTCGGGGTAGGTGGCGGCGATCGCCACCCGGCGGGCGCCGAGCGCCTGTACGGCGTGCGCGAAGGCGAAGGACGTACTGGAGGCGGGCAGGCCGGCGGTGGCGGACAGCTCCCGGACCTGTTCGTGGGCGCCCTCCCAGCCGAAGACGAAGCTGGCGCTCGTACAGGCCCAGACGATCGCCTCGGCACCGCGCTCCTTGAGATCGTCGACACCGGCCGCCAGCCGCGCGGCGGAGCCCATCTCCAGCAGCGCGTCGACCCGGTGGGCGTCCTCGCCGATGTCGGTGTGGACGAGCGGCAGGCTGATCCCGCCGCCCAGGAGCGATTCGAGCCGGGGGTAGTCGTCCTCCGCGGAGTAGCCGGGGTAGAGGAAGCCGACCGATGCCATGCAGTTCTCCCTTGCGTGTACGGCTGCGGGTGCAGGGGCGTTCGTGGGCGCGGGTGCGTTCACGGGTGGTGCGGTGGGGGCGGAAAGGGCGCTGCCGGCGAACGGGACGACGCCGGCAGCGTCCGGAAGGGGGACCGGGTGCGGGCCGGCCTCACACCGGAGGCAGACCGCCCGTGTCCTCGGGTGGGTAGGGCGGGGGTTCCAGGCCGTCGAGGGCCTCCCCGTCCGGAGGCACGGGGGAGCCGGCGAAGGCGGCCTCGGGGGTCGCCCGCGACAGCCCTTCGCCCGGTCCCTGCGCCTCCGATCCGGTCATCGCGGCCGGGCCGCGGCGCGCCACCGGATCGAGCAGTGCCTGGTACGGGCCCACCGCCTGGACGCCGATGGCGCGCAGCGCGGCCCACATCGTGACCTGGTTGGCGGAGAGCACCGGCATCCGGAGCTCGGCCTCCAGCTGCGGGATGACGTCGTAGGTCGGCAGGTTCGTACAGCTGATGAAGAGGGCATCGGCGGCGCCGACCACGGCCGCGCGGGCCATGTCGACGACGTCGCGGTAGGGCACCTTCCAGATGTGCCGGGTCAGGCCGAGGTAGGCGCGGCCGGTGACCGTGATGCCGGCTTCACCGAGGTAGTCCTCCAGGGAGTCGGTGACCGATTTCGTGTAGGGCGTGACCACGGCGATGCGCCGTGCGTCGATCTCGCGCAGCGCTTCGATCAGCGCGCCCGATGTCGTGAGGGAGGGAACCTCCCCCGCCTGGGCCATGGCGGCGCACATGGCCCGCTCGCCCGCCACCCCGGCGACAAAGCTGCCGGACGTGCAGGCATAGGAGATGACCTGCGGTGATACCGCACACAGCGCCTGGACGGCGGCGTGCAGCGTTTCGTGCTCGCTGACCAGACGGGCCAGATCGAGGCTGACCTCGACGGGCACGAAAGGGGTGCGGGTGAGGTGGAGGGACACGTCGTCGGGGACCCAGCGCCACAGCTCTCGGTCGAGAGCGAAGTCGAAGGGAGCGACGACACCCACGCCGAGCTGCGGCTGTGGGCCACCCAGAAAAGAGACGTCCATGAAGGCCCCTAGAACAAAACGAAGGGCTGGAATGGCCAGGCCAGTGGCCGGGGATGAGGTGCAGCCGGATCAAGCCGGGACGTCGGAACAGAGCCGTTGTTGACACGGTAGATACGACTTCTTAGCGTGGTCAATCCTCGCATCCCAGGCATCTGTCGGCGCCCCTTTCCATGAAAGGGGACTCACGTTTCAGAACGGTTTCTGGCTATGTCCGAAAGCACCGTCCTCGTCCTCGGTTCCGACCCGCCTCCGAAGCTCGACCGGCTCACCGGCCGGGCTCGGGTGATCTTCACCGATGAGGACTCGCTCGCTGACCGACTCCCTACCGCCGACGTGCTGTTGGCCTGGGATTTCACTTCCGATGCGATCCGCAGAGCCTGGCCGGAGAAGGGCCCCAGGCCCCGCTGGGTGCACACCGCCAGCGCGGGTGTGGATCAGCTGCTGTGCCCGGCACTGGTCGCCGACGACACCCTGGTGACCAACGCCCGGGGCGTTTTCGAGCAGCCGATCGCCGAGTACGTGGCCGGACTGGTGATCGCCATGGCCAAGGACTTCTACGGAAGTTGGGAGCTGCAGCGGCAGCGGCGCTGGCGGCACCGCGAGACGCTGCGGCTGGCCGGCAGCCGGGCCGTCGTGGTGGGCTCCGGGCCGATCGGCCGGGCCATCGGCACCACCCTCCTGGCACTGGGTGTCAAGGTCGATCTGGTCGGCCGCCGGGAGCGCGCGGACGACCCCGAATTCGGCCTCGTCCATGCGAGTGACGCGCTGAACGGTCTCCTGCCCCAGGCGGATTGGGTGGTCTGCGCGGCGCCCCTGACCGACGCCACCCGCGGCCTGTTCGACAAGGCGGCGTTCTCCCGGATGCCGCCGCGGGCCCGGTTCATCAACGTCGGGCGCGGGCAGCTGGTCGTCGAGGACGCGCTGATCGCGGCGCTGCGCGAGTGGCGGATCGCGGCGGCGGCGCTGGACGTCTTCGAGCAGGAGCCGCTCGCCACGGACAACCCGCTGTGGGACGTCCCGCACCTGATCGTCTCGCCCCACATGAGCGGCGACACGCTGGGCTGGCGGGACGCCCTCGCCGAGCAGTTCCAGGACAACTTCGACCAGTGGGCGGCCGGGGAGCCGCTGCACAACCTCGTCGACAAGCGGCTCGGGTACGTGCCGGTGCAGTGACGGCGCAGGCTGCCGGCCCGCGGCACGGCAGCCCCGCCCCGCCGCCGTCCCGCCCGGGGCGGCCAACGCTCGGAGGACGCATGACCACCGAACCGACCCACCTCGCCGACCTCACCGCCACCCGGCTCACGGCCGGG
Source organism: Streptomyces caniferus (assembly GCF_009811555.1). Taxonomy (GTDB): domain Bacteria; phylum Actinomycetota; class Actinomycetes; order Streptomycetales; family Streptomycetaceae; genus Streptomyces; species Streptomyces caniferus. The sequence continues at coordinate 3,233,393 of NZ_BLIN01000005.1, forward strand.
TACGCGGCCGGCGAGTTCTCCCCCGTCGAGGCGGCCCGGGCGGTGCTGGAGCGCGCCGAGGCCGCACAGGCCGCGACGAACTGCTTCACCCGGATCGACCCGGACGAGGCGCTGTCGGGCGCCAAGGAATCGGAGGAACGCTGGCGGGCCGGTGCGCCTGCCGGGCCGGTGGACGGGGTGCCCGTCACCGTCAAGGACCTGATCCTCACCCGGGGCGTGCCGACGCTGCGCGGTTCGCGGACGGTACGGGCCGAGGGGCCGTGGGAGGAGGACGCCCCGTCGGTCGCCCGGCTGCGGGAGTCCGGGGCGGTGTTCGTCGGCAAGACCACCACCCCGGAGTTCGGCTGGAAGGGCGTCACCGACAGTCCACGGCACGGGGTGACGGGCAATCCGTACGACCCGGGACGCACCGCGGGCGGCTCCAGCGGCGGCAGCGCGGCGGCGGTGGCGCTGGGCGCCGGACCGCTGAGCCTGGGCACGGACGGCGGCGGCTCGGTGCGCATCCCGGCGTCGTTCTGCGGGATCTTCGCCCTCAAGGCGACCTACGGGCGGGTGCCGCTGTATCCGGCGAGCCCCTTCGGGACGCTGGCGCACGTCGGGCCGATGACCCGGGACGCGGCGGACGCGGCGCTGATGATGGAGGTGATCTGCGGCGCGGACTGGCGCGACTGGTCGCAGCTCGGTCCGGCCGGCGGGTCGTTCCGGGAGGCGCTGGCCGGTCCGGTCTCCGGGCTGCGGGTGGCCTACAGCCCGTCCCTCGGCTGGGACGTGCCGGTGGCCCCGGAGGTCGCCGCGGCGGTCCGCCGGGCCGTCGACACGCTCGCCGGGCTCGGCGCGTCCGTCGAGGAGATCGACCCGGGCATCGCGGATCCGGTGGAGGCCTTCCACACGCTGTGGTTCAGCGGCGCGGCCCGGGTGGTGCAGCATCTGGACGACGCGGACCGGGCGCTGCTCGATCCCGGGCTCCAGGAGATCTGCGCGCAGGGCGCCCGGTACAGCGCGCTCGACTACCTGGCCGCGGTCGACACCCGCATGGCGCTCGGTCAGGCCATGGGCCGCTTCCACAGCGCCTATGACCTGCTGGTGACCCCGACCGAGCCGATCACCGCCTTCGAGGCGGGCGCCGAGGTCCCGGCCGGCTCCGGCCACACCCGCTGGACGGGCTGGACCCCGTTCACCTATCCGTTCAACCTCACCCAGCAGCCGGCCGCGACGCTGCCCTGCGGGGTGGACGGCGACGGGATGCCGATCGGCGTCCAGCTGGTCGGCGCGCGGCATGCGGACGCGCTGGTGCTGCGCGCCGCGCACGCGCTCTACGAGGCGGGGACCGCGGAGATCCCCGCGCCCACCGCTCTCAAGGGGTGAGCGGGCCGTCCCGTCGTCCGCCCGTGGGCGGGCGACGGGACGGACGCCTTTCCAGGGCGTGTCCGCCCTAGGCCCGCCGGAAGTTGAGGGTCTCTCCCAGGGCTCCGGCCCGCCACAGGTCCTGACAGGCGTCGGCCATCCGGTCCAGACCGTCGACGACGCTGCCCCACACGATGCCCGGCACCCAGCCCGCGTCACCGTTGATCAGCAGATTGTTGCGCTCGTAGAACAGCGCGAGGTCGACGACGGTGGAGCGGCCCTGGTGCTGGGCCCGGGACTCGTAACCGTAGGACTTCGTCCCCAGTTGGGTGTCGGTGAAGGTGAAGTAGCACAGGTCGCCGGGGATCGGAGTGATCGTCGGATTCTCCAGCGGCGGCTCCTCGGGAGCGAACGGCGGGAGCAGGGCGTAGATCTCGTTGCGGGCGTATTTGGCGTGATAGACGTCGCCGCCGAGCGGGAGCGCGTCCCATACGGCATTGCAGGTGATCGGCGCGCGGTCGTCGAGCAACTTGGCCGTGCAGCTCACGCCGCGCTTGTCCAGGGAGACTTCGATGAAGCGATCGGTCATGCCCTGATCGTAGGTGGGCAATACCGGCGTACGGAACAAGTCCGAGGCGGTTGTATCAAGGGCCGGAAACGATCGGCATATATGCCAGGCGTTCGGGTAGCCGCGCGCCCATGGCTCCACCACAGGAGAACACCAAAATGATCAAGAGAAAATTGGCCGGCGGTATCCGGCGGCGAACGCTGCTCGCGGGGGTGGCGGCGCTCGGCGCGGCGGGTGCGATGGGAGCGGGCACGGGCTGCTCCCGGGTCGATGTCTCCGGGGCGACCGGGGGCGGACACCAGCTGGAGGACCTGCGGAAGAAGGGCACGGTCCGTATGGGTATCGCCAGCGAACCGCCCTATGCCTCGATCAACAGCAAGGGCGAACTGACGGGTGAGGCACCCGCGGTGGCCAAGACCATCTTCCGTCGGCTGGGCATCAAGAATTTCGAGCCGGTACCGGTCGAATTCGGCGCGTTGGTGCCCGGTCTGCATTCCTTCCAGTACGACGTGATCGTCGCGGGAATGTTCATCAACAAGGCCCGTTGTGCGGCCGTCCTCTTCTCCGACCCGGATTACGAGAGCAAGGACGCCTTCCTCGTACTCAAGGGCAACCCGAAAAATATCCACTCCTATGCGGATATCGCCAAGGGGCATTACCGGATGGGGTCCGGTATCGGCTACGCGGAGATCGACTACGCGGTCGGCAACGGCGTCGAGAAGAGCACGATCCAGACCTACGGCGACCAGATCGCCGGTATGGAGGCCCTGGAGGCCGGCCGGATCGATGTCTTCGCCGGCACCGCGCTGACCATGATCGAGGCGCTGAAGACCGGCGCCCATCCCAAGGTCGAGATGACCGCGCCGTTCACACCGGAGGTCGACGGCAAACCGCAGCGCGACGGCGGCGGTTACGGCTTCCGGATCGGCGAGACCAAGCTGCGCGACGCCTTCAACCGCGAGCTGCAGAAGATGAAGAAGAGCGGCGAACTCCTGCGCATCGCCCGGCCGTACGGCTTCACCAAGGAGTTCCAGACCGACCTCACGGCGAAGGAGCTCTGTAAAAAGTGACCGGCGCCCTGTGGCAACTGTTCTTCGAAGGCCTGTGGATCACCGTCCAGTTGATGATCTACAGCGCCGCCCTGGCCGCCGTCGTCGCCTTCGGCATCGGCCTGGCACGCACCTCACGCTTCTGGATCGTCCGCTTCCTGTCCGGCTGCTACGTGGAGTTCTTCCGCGGCACCTCGGCGCTGGTGCTGATGTTCTGGCTGTTCTTCGCCCTGCCGTTGCTGGGCTGGCAGCTGGTCGGCATCTGGGCGGGCACCCTGGCGCTGGGCCTGTCGTACGGCGCGTACGGCTCCGAGATCGTGCGTGGCGCGGTCCAGGCGGTGGCACCCGCCCAGCGCGAGGCGGCCATCGCGCTGAGCTTCTCGCCCTGGCAGCGGCTGCAGAAGGTGATACTGCCGCAGGCCGTCCCCGAGATGATGCCGCCCTTCAACAACCTGCTGATCGAACTGCTCAAGGGCACCGCGCTGGCGTCGCTGCTGTCCATCGGCGAACTCACCTTCCAGGCCAAGCTCGCCCGGCTGTCGACGGGCCAGAGCGCCCAGATCTACGGAATCATCCTCGTCCTGTACTTCGCGGTCGCGTTCGTGCTGACCCGGATCATGCGGGTGCTGGAGCGCCGCGCCAAGGCCTCGATCGGCCGGGCGGTGCCCAAGGGCGAGGGCTGGTTCTCCCGCAAACTGCCCGTCGAGAAGCAGGGCCCCGAGGCGCTGGCCACCGGAGGAAAGCCGTGAACAACTGGTCATGGAGCTACGTCGGCGAGATCATGCCCGACATCCTCAAGGGCCTGTGGATCACCGTCCAGGCGACGATCTACGGCTCGCTGGTGTCCTTCGCGCTCGGGCTGGTCTGGGCGCTGGCCCTGCGTGCGCCCAGCCGCTGGGTGACCTGGCCGGTGAGCATCTTCGTCGAGTTCGTCCGCAACACCCCGCTGCTGGTGCAGTTGTTCTTCCTGTTCTTCGTGCTGCCGGGGTGGGGACTGGCCTTCGCGCCGCTGACCACCGGCGTCATCGGCCTGGGCCTGCACTACTCGACGTACACCTCCGAGGTCTACCGCGCCGGTATCGACGGGGTGCCGCCCGGCCAGTGGGAGGCCGCCACCGCACTGAGCCTGCCGCGCCGGCGCACCTGGACCGCGGTGATCCTGCCGCAGGCGTTCCGCCGGGTGGTGCCCGCGCTGGGCAACTACGTGATCGCGATGTTCAAGGACACGCCGCTGCTGGCCGGTATCACCGTCGCCGACATGCTCTTCCAGGCGAACAGCATCAGCGCCACCACCTTCGACTACCTGGAGCCGATCACCGTCGTCGGCATCCTCTTCGTGGTCATCTCCTACCCCACCTCCCTCCTCCTGCGAGCCCTGGAGCGTCGCCTTGTCCGCTGACAACACCACCCCCTCGAAAGAAACGGCCAACCCGGCGGTGGACGGCACCGAGCTGATCCGCTTCGACAAGGTCACCAAGCGGTTCGGGACCAACACCGTCCTGGACTCCCTGGACTTCACCGTCTCCTCGGGCAAGCACGTCACCCTCATCGGCCCGTCCGGTTCCGGCAAGACGACGATCCTGCGGCTGCTGATGACGCTGCTGAAGCCGGACGAGGGCACCATCAAGGTCGGCGGCGAGTACCTGACGCACGAGGAGAAGGGCGGCAAGCTCGTCCCCGCCGGGGAGAAGCACATCCGCGAGGTCCGCAAGAACATCGGCATGGTGTTCCAGCAGTTCAACCTCTTCCCGAACATGAAGGTGCTGCGGAACATCACCGAGGCGCCGGTGCACGTGCTCGGGCTGGACAAGGACGCCGCCGAGGAGCGGGCCCGCGGCCTCCTCGAGCTGGTGGGCCTGACCGAGCACCTCGACAAGTACCCGACACAGCTCTCCGGCGGCCAGCAGCAGCGGGTCGCCATCGCCCGGGCGCTGGCGATGCGCCCGCAGGTGCTGCTGCTGGACGAGGTGACCTCCGCGCTCGACCCGGAGCTGGTGGCCGGGGTGCTGGACGTCCTGCGGGACATCGCGCACACCACGGACATCACCATGCTGTGCGTCACCCACGAGATGAATTTCGCCCGGGACATCTCCGACGACGTCCTGATGTTCGACGCGGGCCGGGTCATCGAATCCGGTTCTCCGGAAAAGATCTTCACGGAGCCGGAGCACGACCGCACCCGGGAATTCCTGAGCGCCGTGCTGTGAACGACACCCCCTAGGCCCTGAGTCCGGGTGGTGCGTCCCCTCCGGGGGATGCGCCACCCTTTCTCGTTTCCGCACACCGGAGCCATGGCGGCCGACGGAATGCGTATCGAGGTGCGCGGTTCGGTCGACAGCAAGGGCCGGCCCGGATATCGCTGCCAGCGGGTCGCCTCGCGGAACCGGCCACGGATATGGCCGGTTCCGTACCCTCCCCGAGCCCTCCCCCGCGTCGCACGGGGTTGCCGGGTGCCGTGGGGCGCAAAGTGCCAGGACATCCGGGGCCTCATGACCTTGGCATATGCCAAAGTCTCAAGCCCCAGTACAGAAACGCCGAGCACGGCTCTTTTCAGTCAAGACCCCCTCCATCGAGGGCCGTTGACCGCTATCGTGAGACCCACGCCGTTGTCCGGGATCGGCCGCGCAAGCGCCGGCCGAGACCACCAACGACCGTCATGCCGCAAGCGGTAACAACCTGCTAGGGGGACACCGTGGCGCTGAAGCCCGAGCCGACCGCGCCGTTCCATTCGGTGCAGTACGCCCTTCGCGTGCTCGAAACGATCTCCCGGCACGCCGATGGCGTGACCGACGCGCAGATCGCCCGCGAAACGGGCCTGCCCCCGGGCCAGCTCGCCCACATGCTGTCGATGCTCCGGCGCGAGGGCTATGTCGAGCAGATCGCCGACGGGGCCTATGTCGTCGGCGCCTCGCTCCTGCTGCTGGGCACGGGCGGCGACCGCGACCAGGCCCTGCGCGACAAGCTCCAGCTCACCCTCGACCACCTGCGCGACTCGGTCGGCGCGGCGGTCTACATCAGCCGGTACATCGACGGCGAGGTGAAGATCCTCCACTACGCCGACGGACCGCTGGCCCCCAAGGTCAACGAGTGGGCGGAGTTCCACCGCACGGCGCACGCCAGCGCGGTCGGCAAATGCCTGCTGGCGCAGCTCGACCACGACGGCCGCAAGGACCACCTCTCCCGCCACAAGACCGCCCGGCTCACCTCCCGGACGATCACCAATGAGAAGGTCCTGTTCCACAAGCTCGACAGCCAGCCGCCTACGGTCCCCGTCCTCGACCTGCAGGAGTACGCCGTCGGCACGGTCTGCGCGGCCGTACCGATCACCGCCGGCGCGACGGTCGGGTGCCTCGCCCTCTCCATGCCGCTGGAGCACGCCCACCGTCTGCGCCAGGCCGCCGACGCCCTGAACCGGCAGGCCGCTCCGGTGCTGCTGTCGCTGGCGATCTGAGCCGGGGCGCGCGGCGGGCCGCGATCCCGGCGGGTACGGCAGGCACGGCCGGGACCGGCCGGCGCCACCCGTCGCCCTCCCCCGCCGCCGTGGTCATGAGCACCCCTCTCGACCAGGTAGTATTTCTTTCGTCAGCGCGCGCCGCTAGCTCAGTTGGTTAGAGCAGCTGACTCTTAATCAGCGGGTCCGGGGTTCGAGTCCCTGGCGGCGCACGTAACAAGTGGGCGTTTCCGGTTCTCCGGGGACGCCCACTTTGTGTTGTCGGGACGGACGCGGACCCGGAGACGGATTGCCGAGCCGGGCCCAGGTCACCGGTCCAGGAGAGCGGCCCGGTCGTGAGCGCGGTACAGCGCCAGCAGTGCGGACCGGTCCTCGGCGGTGAACGGGCGGTAGGCGCTGCCCGCGGGGACGGCGGGCGCGGGGCCAGCCGAGGTCACCGGGGACCACCAGACCGGATCCGGGCACCGGAACCCGGCCCGCCGCAGCGCGACCCGATGCACCTTGTGGGTGGCGGTCACCGGCAGCGCGTCCATGGTCCGTACGAACCGGGGTGCCATCTTCGTGCCCAGGTCGGGCTGGGCCGCGAGAAAGGCCACGAAGTCGTCCGGGTCGAACACGGCACCGTCCCGCAGCGCCAGGGCCGCCATGACCTGGTCCCCGGCTACGGGGTCGGGCACCGCGTACACGGCCACGCCGGCGGCCGGGGCGTACCGGGCGAGGATGTTCTCGATCATCGCGGCGGCCAGATTCTCGCTGTCGACCCGCAGCCGGTCGTCGGTGCGCCCGACGAAGTGGAAGAACCCCTCGGTGTCCCGGAAGAAGAGGTCACCGGTCCAGTACCAGCCAGCGCCGACCCGGCCTTCGCCCCGGCCGCGGGTGCGGGCGGCGGTCGCCTCGGCATTGCGCCAGTAGCCCTCGAAGGAGCTGCGGCCGCGGTTGACCAGCTCCCCTATCGCCCAGTCCCCGTTGAGCAGCCGGCCGGCCGGATCGAGGCGGCCGCGCGGCAGCTCGTCGCCGGTCTCCGGGTCGACGACGGCGAGATCGCCTCCGGGGGCGGGCCGGCCGATGGCGCCGGGCGGGGTGTCCGGTGTGCGCTGGATCGCGGCGCCGCCCTCGGAGGAGCCGTACCCCTCGGTCAGGCGGACGCCGAACCGTTCGGCGAAGCGGGCGGCGTCGACGGAGCCCGCCTCGGTGCCGAACCCGCGGCGCAGCGGGTGGTCCCGGTCGTCGGGGGCGGGCGGGGTGGCCAGCAGGTACTGCACGGCCCGGCCGACGTAGGTGAAGTAGGTGGCCCCGTAGCGGCGTACGTCGGGGAGGAAGGCGGAGGCCGAGAAGCGGGGGCGCAGTGCCACGGCGGCGCCGCGGGCGAGCGCCGGGGCCCAGCCGGCGATCACGGCGTTGCCGTGGAACATCGGCATACAGAGGTAGTGGACGTCGTCCCGGCGCACCCCGAGCTGCCCGGCGAGCGCATGCCCGGCGGCGGCCAGCCGGCCCTGGGTGCACACGGCGGCCTTGGGCGCGCCCGTGGAGCCGGAGGTGAAGTAGAGCAGCATCCGGGAGGCCGGCGTCGGGGTGCACAGGGCACCGCGGCCGGCCGCGATCTCGCCGGGCGTCGCGCCCTCGTACGGCCCGAGGAGTTCCCGGTAGGCCGGGTCGTCCACGACGAGGATCCGCTCGGGCGGGAGGGGGAGGCCGGGGCCGGCGAGCAGCGGCAGCAGGGCACGTTCGGTGATCAGCAGCGCGCAGTCGGTATGGCCGATGTCGCGGGCGAGCTCCGGTCCGCGGCGGGTGGGGTTGATCCCGGCGACCGCGGCCCCGGCGAGCGCCGCCGCGCTCAGCCACAGCGGGTACTCGGGCACATTGCCGAGCAGCACCCCGAGGTGCGGCGGTGCGCCCCGCGGCAGCAGCTCGCCCAGCAGCGCTGCCCGCGCGGCCGCGCCACCCGCCAGCTCGTGATGGGTGAGGACGAGGTCCCCGTACTTCGCCCCCGCCCGGTGGTCGCCCCACTGCGCCTGTACGAGCTCCGCGACGGTGGCGGCGCCCGAACTGCCCTGCGCGCTGGTGCCGTTGACTGCCATGGCGTCGCAGGGTAGCTGACGTAGCGTCAGATGTGGAGCGGGTGGGGTGATGGGCCGGACCACGGGGCCCTTCAGGGGGAAATCGGGGCCTCCCCGGGGGGAAAGGCGGGGAGGCCCCGTGGGGCGAGGGGCGTGCCGTGCCCCGGCGCCCGGCGGGCGTCAGGAGAGGTCGACGTCCGAGCAGGCGTAGAAGGCGTTGCCCGTGTCGGCGATGTTCCAGACGCCGAGGATGAGGTGGCGGCCGGACTTCTGGGTGGGGACGGTGCCCTGGTGCTGGACGGTTTCGCCCGGCCGGGCGCCGCCCATGGGAACGGTCATGAACGGCTGGGGCTCCAGGTCGGCACGGGTGAGCGGCTTGCCGGGGTCGTAGCCGTCCTTGGTGATGAAGTACTCGAAGTCGGTGGTGGCATGCCGTGCGGTCAGCCGCCAGGTGAAGGTGTAGCCCTGCCCCGCGGAGAGCTTGGTGCCGGGCCAGTTGCCGCCGCGCGGGTCGTCCAGCTGGGCGAAGTTCTCGTGCCCACCGGAACAGATCCTGCCGTCCGCCGGGCCGGCGGCCGGGAAGCCCTTGGGGCCCTCGACGCTCTGCGGTTCGTACTGGATCGCACCGCAGTCCTTGACGGTGCCCTTGGCGCAGAGCGCCTGCCGACTGGGGGGTGCGTCGCTGTAGCCGTGACTGGAGGCGCTGCCGGTCGAGAGCAGGGAGACGCCGAGGACGCCCAGGCCGATCACGGCAGCACTGATCTTTTTGCGCATGCTTCGCTCCTGAAGAACGTGGGGGAGTTCCGTGCCGGAGAAATGCAGTGCACTGCGATGCCGAGCGTGCGGTCTAGACCAAGTGGCAGAGTAAGCGGGCGGCGTTGGGCATGTCCATACCAATGACCGGCCGCGCCCGGCCCCTTGCCGGGAGCGGAGCGGCGACGATGCGGGCCGGGCCATGGCACGGCCCTGGTCGGGGGCGCGTCAGGCGGCCGCCGTGAGCGGGGCCGTGGTGGGGCGGGCGGCGGCCTGCACGAGAGCGGTGTAGGTGCGGCGGAGGGCGATCAGGGACTCCTGGGCCTCGCGGTAGACGGCGGCGTCGGGGCCGCCGCGGTGGGCGAGGGTGCGTACGGGTGCGCAATGGCGGTCCATCGCGCTCAGCCAGGCACGGTGCTGCGCCGGGAGATGGCGGCGCAGCAACTGGCGCCTGCCCTCACCCATCCGGCGTCCGCCGATGCCCAGCACCGCCTCGGCCGCCTGGAGGACCGGCGGCTCCAGCGCGCCCTGTTCGGCGAGCGCACCGAGCACCGCACGCTGCTGCGGCGTGGCCGGCGCGGCCGTCAGATCCGTCGCCTCGGCGAGGAGCTGGGCGCGCAGCGCATGCTGGACACGGACCAGTCGGCGCAGCGCCGTCGGGGTGGAGGAGTCGTCGGGCGACCGGCCCGCAAGGGTTTCTGCGAGCCGGAAGAGCCAGATCCCGTGCGCCTCCAGGCGGGTCGCGGCCAGCATCAACCGGTCCAGCCGGCTGAGCGGCTGCCCCTCCGGGGCCCAGCGGACGATCGGCACGAGCACCTCGGTGCGGGCCAGTTGATCGATGGGGATGTGGCGGCGGGGTTTGCGCTCGGGCACCCAGTTGTGGAGCGCGAGGGTGGGCAGGGCGACGAACTGATCATGGTCGATACGGTGCGCGACCGCCGCCCACAGGTCGAGGAACGCCTCGTCGGCGACCTCGCGAGCGGCCGGAGCCTGCGGGTCGAGACCACACCAGCCGCAGGAGACCGCGATCACCGCGATCCGCATGGCAGCGGCCTCCGCGTTGCGCAGGGAGAGGCGGGAGACCCGTTGCCGCAGGGCGGACAACTCCCCGGCACGGTGCGCTCGTTCGACGAGCGCGACGGCGGCCGCACGGTCGGGCGCGACGGCGGCCGTGCGCGCCATGGCGTCCAGCCGGGTCCAGGTTCCGATCATGGAACGGACGGGCGGCCGCTCGGGCAGAAAGCCGTGGGTGCAGGGGTCGTGCGGGGAGGCGGTGGCGGCGGGGCCGGTGGGGGTGGATGGGGTGGATGGGGTGGATGGGGTGGACCCGGTGGCCGACGGTATGCCGGGGGTGGGGTCCGGTGTGCGGGGCGGCGTTACGGGGCTGTTCCCCGTAACGGCGGAGGGGCCGGCCGCCTCGGCGCGTATACCGGCGCCGGGAGCGGTCGCCGGCGCAGCCGTGGGTCCGGTCGCGCCCGTGCGTGCGGTCGGGCTCGTGGAGCCGGTCGATGCCCCGGCCCCGCCCGCGGTCGCCCGCCTGGCCGCGGGGACGTCCGCAGCCCCGGCCGCACCTCCGGTCACAGGTATGGCGGCAGCCGCAGTCACAACCGCCGCCGCATCCCTCGTCGCGGTCGTGGTCGCGCTGGTGCCGGTCGTCGCGCTCGTCGTGGTGCTCGTGGTCGTGGTCATGATCGCCCTGTCCCCCATCAGCACTTCCCGGCGAACAGCCGGGCCAGGTGGGTGTCCATGTCGAGGTAGCGGTCCTCCTGGCCGGGCGGAACGATCGCCGCGGTCTGCTCCAGCCAGGCGGTCAGCTCGATCGCGCGCACCGACAGTTCGCACACGCTGTCATCGGTGGACAGCTCGATGTGTACGCGGCGCGAGGCACCCGGTCGGCGGAAGGGCCACACCCGTACGTCGCCCTCGCCTGCTTCGTCGTACAGCCCCGCCAGCAGCAGATCACGGGCGAACAGCCAGGTGGCCACCTTCTGGCCACGACTGAGGAACGCGACCTCGACCTCGAACGGACGGTCACTGCGATAGCTGAACCGGCCGGCCACCGGAACTGCTTCGTCCGGCCCGAGGAGGAGCTGCATCTCGAGGGTGCGCTTGGCTGTCGACACCATGACGATCAACCTTTCCGACGGAGGGGCGAGTCCCGGGGACCCGGTCCGGGGCGCGCGTCCTGGCAGACGTTGCTGTGGAGGGTGGGGTTGCAAGACAGGGAGGAGGAGTGACGGACGCCATGGCCCGGCACCCTCCGGGCGTGTTCAGTTCTTTCGTCCCGACGTTCGCCTCAGCCTCTCAACCGGTAGGAGATATCGCATGTTGACGGGGCAACTGATGGCCTACCGCCATGGACCCGGTGAAATCGATCCTCACAGATCAATGCGGACGAGTTGTCGGCCGAAGGTCCACAGAGCAAGGGACTTTTGCCCCATATGGGGTGCCCGCTCATGAGATAGGGCCCACCGGCCGACCGTCGGCACGAGTGGTCCGGATCACATGGGCCGAGCGCGTGAGCGGCTCGGCCGGGGGTACGGAGCACCCCTGGAGTTCGTGTAAAGTTCTTCAGGTCAGCGCGCGCCGCTAGCTCAGTTGGTTAGAGCAGCTGACTCTTAATCAGCGGGTCCGGGGTTCGAGTCCCTGGCGGCGCACGTAGGACTGAGGCCCCTCGCCATGCGGGGGGCCTCAGTCGTGCGGTCGGCCGGATGGATGACCGGCCCCGCCCTGCGGTTGCGGTGGCGCCCCCCAGGGCCAGAGACCTGCCCCCGCCCTCCACGCCCACGCCCGGCACCCGCCCTTCGCGTCGCCGGACGGCAGCCGATTTCCTTGCGATCACAAACGGTAATGACGCGATCGCACACCGATTCACCCGTCGACCGCCTCCGCCTTTCCCTCCGCGGACCCCTTCCCCGAAGCACCGCTGTTTCGCCGCCCCGCCCCTCTCGGACTCCACCCCCGGACTCGCCGGGCCCACCCGCGATCGGCGGCCACCCACCCGGCCCCCCATCCGGTGACGACCCCATTACAGAGGGCATCGATATCCCGGCGTCGTCACCCAGGGACGGGATACTCCAGGCACTCCCTCGCCGGCGGTCGCCAATGAGGACGGCCGGACGGCGATTCCCCGGGTAATGGCCACAGCTTCGGCCAAATCGGTGTACGCGGAGGTAACTTCAGCAGAGGCGGCAATCGGGCCGAACTCCCCACGGATCCGCCCCGCACCCGCCCCGTCGGCAAATTCCCCCGGGCGTCGGCCACTGTCGTACCCACGAGACCATCAAGTGGCTTGACCTGCCCGTTCGTTCAGGTCGCGACGCCTTGCACACCCTCCACTCCAGCATCCCGGAAATGCCTCGGCGGGCGGTTCGCCTTTGCCGGTTGAAGGAGGGGTGACGTGGGCAATAACGCTACGGGGCGACCTCTTTACGCGCTGGATTGCTCCGGGCACCCAGAGCTAGCCCGCCGCAGCTATTGCACCGATATCCGTTGACAGCAGGAAATTTGGCGGCAGTTCCGTATCAAAGATGATGCGCCCCGCGCCACCTGCGACCCCGTCTTGCGCACTCTTGTACACAATTCCCTGGACAACTCTTGCCATCACGACGGCTGTTAGGGACCCTGACCTGGTAACTCGGTGAAATGAGGGCCGCATCCAGCCGAGTGGGACCAGTCGGGCACGCCGGATGGCGTGATGTGAACACGGGGAAATCGCCGCTTGGCAGGATCGCGGCAGCGTTGCATACGCAACCGGAAGGTGGCTGCCACCATCTGACGGTGCAGGCGGCCGACATCAGAGCGCCCGAGTCGGCCGCGGGGGACCGCGGACTCGGGCCATCAGCGAGACGGCACGCAGCCAGTGTTGCGTGCGGGGGGATGGACTCATGACGTCGCCGCCTGACGGCTCCCGGCCGCAGCGCCCGTACGACCCGTCGGACACGACGCGCCTGCGGGTGCCGCGCCAGCACTGGCAGCGGCGGATGCAGCGCCAGCACTGGCAGCGGCGGATGCAGCGCAAGCCGCTGCCCCGCTATGACTACGAGCACTACAGCCGGCTGGCCGGACCGCTCACCCGGCCCGACCCGGACAAGCCCTACAAGGTCCGCTACCGCTCGCTGCTCGCCGACGAACCGCACCGGATACGCGCGGCCCTGCTGCTCGGCGCCGCGCCTCTGGTGTCGTTCGGGCTGCTGGTCTGGCTGATGCAGCCGAGCCACTGGACCGAACGCGACTACCCCGCCTACGACTTCCTTCCGACGCTGGACGTCGTCATGCTGGTCTCGATCGGGCTGATCGAGCTCTTCCGGTGCATGAACGTGCTGTCCAACGCGCATGCCACCCTCGTCGCCCGCGATCCCGTCCCGGTCATTCCCGAGAGCGGCACCCGCGTCGCCTTCCTCACCTCGTTCGTGCCGGGCAAGGAACCCCTCGCCATGGTGACGAAGACGCTGGAGGCGGCGGTCAAGATCCGCCATCGCGGTCTGCTGCACGTCTGGCTGCTCGACGAGGGCGACGACCCCGAGGTCAAGGAAGTCTGCCGGCGTCTGGGCGTCCACCACTTCAGCCGCAAGGGCGTCCCGGAGTGGAACCGGGCCAAGGGCCCGCACCGCGCCAAGACCAAGCACGGCAACTACAACGCCTGGCTGCAGGCACACGGCGACGCCTACGACTACTTCGCCTCCGTCGACACCGACCACGTCCCGCTGCCCAACTACCTGGAGCGGATGCTGGGCTTCTTCCGCGACCCGGACGTCGGCTTCGTCATCGGCCCGCAGGTGTACGGCAACTACGACACCTTCGTCACCAAGGCCGCCGAGTCGCAGCAGTTCCTCTTCCATGCGCTGATCCAGCGGGCCGGCAACCGCTATGGCGCGCCGATGTTCGTCGGCACCTCCAACGCCGTACGCATCAGCGCGCTGAAGCAGATCGGCGGGCTGTACGACTCGATCACCGAGGACATGGCGACCGGCTTCGAGATGCACCGGCACCGCAACCCACGGACCGGCCAGAAGTGGCGTTCCGTCTACACCCCGGACGTGCTCGCGGTCGGCGAGGGCCCGACGGCCTGGACCGACTTCTTCACCCAGCAGCTGCGCTGGTCGCGCGGGACCTACGAGACGATCCTCAAGCAGTTCTGGAAGGCGCCGTTCACGCTGCCGGCGGGCCGCCTCTTCAACTACAGCATGATGGTGATCTTCTACCCGATGTCGGCCCTGAACTGGATCCTGGCGGCGCTCAGTTGTGCGCTGTTCCTGGGGCTGGGCGCATCGGGTGTGGAGATCGATCCTGCGGTGTGGATGATGCTCTACGGCAATGCCTCGGCGCTGCAGATCGGCCTGTACATCTGGAACCGTCGGCACAACGTCTCGCCGCACGAGCCGGAGGGCTCCGGCGGGGTCGCCGGCATGGTGATGTCCGCGCTGTCCGCGCCGATCTACGCCCGGTCGCTGTTCGACACGGTGCTGCGCCGCAAGAGCAAGTTCGTGGTCACGCCCAAGGGCGACTCCTCCAGCCCGGACACCCTCTTCGGGACGTTCCGGGTGCACCTCTTCTTCCTTCTCGTCTTCGGGGGCTCGCTGGGTGCCTCGTTCGTACTGGGCCACAGCCATCCGGCGATGGTCACCTGGGCCACGCTCGCGATGCTGATCACCGCCGCGCCGATCATCGCCTGGCGGATGGGCGTACGGGACGAGATGCGGAAGCGGAGGGAGGCGGCTGCCGCCACCGGGGGCGCCGCCGCCGGGGATGCGGTCACCGGGAGTGCCGCCACCGGTGCCACGACCGCCGTCGGCGCCGCCACCGGTGCCGGGGCCGGGCCCGCCGCCGCTCCAGCCGCCGGTCAGCCGGCCACCCCGGCCGCCGGCCGTCCCGCGGCCCTTGACCAAGCCACCGGACAGGGCCCTGACCAGGCCCGTGGCCAGGCCGCCGACCCGGCCCTGACCGCCGAACAGACCCTGCAGATCGCCCTTGGGGGACGTCACACATGAAGTACCGTCCGAGCCGTCGCACCCGCAGAGTGACGATAGCGGCGGCCGTGGTGCTCGCGCTGGCCGCGATGAACGGGCCGGCCCTCTACGGCTTCGCTTCGGAGCAGTACCACCAGTACGAGATCAACAAGCCCGAGTACAAGGCGGCGAACGGCCACTGGGACGTCGTCAACGTGCCGGACAAGTACCGCATCAACACCATCCACGCGGCCCTGCTGCACACCGGGAAGGTGCTGCTGGTCGCGGGCTCGGGCAACAACGCGGCGAACTTCAGGGCCAAGTCGTTCCGTACGGTCCTGTGGGATCCGGAGAAGAACACCTTCACGAACATCCCCACGCCCAAGGACCTCTTCTGCTCCGGGCACACCCAGCTCCCGGACGGCAAGCTGCTGGTGGCCGGCGGCACCCAGCGCTACGAGAAGCTCAACGGCGATGTGAAGAAGGCCGGCGGCCTCATGATCGTCTACAACGAGAATCCGGACGCCCCGAAGACGTTCCCGGCCGGCACCCTGTTCACCGGCAAGAAGAACGGCAAGACCTTCGCCTCCAAGGACCCGGTCGTGGTGCCGCGGGCGAAGAAGGTCACCGACCGGAGGACCGGCAAGGTCACCGTGGTGCACAGTGAGGCCCGGGTCTACGTCGAGGCCCTCAAGGACGGCCCCTCCCACTCCACGGGCGCCCAGGACAACTACCGGATCCACGGCCTGACCGGCGCGGACGCCCATAACTTCTACGGCATCGCGCAGAAGCTGTCCTTCGACAAGAAGGACTTCCAGGGGATCAAGGACTCCTTCGAGTTCGACCCGGTGGCCGAGCGCTACATGCCCGTGGACCCGATGAACGAGGCGCGCTGGTACCCGACGCTCACCACCCTGCAGGACGGCAAGGTCCTCTCCGTCTCCGGGCTGGACGAGATCGGGCAGGTCGTCCCCGGCAAGCAGGAGATCTACGACCCGAAGACGAAGAAGTGGCACTACCTGCCCAAGCGGCGCTTCTTCCCGACCTACCCGGCGCTCTTCCTCACCGACCAGGGCCGGATCTTCTACACCGGCTCCAACGCCGGCTACGGCCCGGACAACATCGGCCGCACCCCCGGTATCTGGGACCTGAAGTCCAACAAGTTCCAGGTCGTGCCCGGGATGAGCGACCCGAAGATCCTGGAGACATCGATGTCGGTGCTGCTGCCGCCGGCCCAGGAGCAGCGGTACATGGTGCTGGGCGGGGGCGGCGTCGGCGAGGACCCCAAGTCCACGGACAAGACCCGCATCGTGGATCTGCACGCCCCGTCGCCGCGCTTCAAGGACGGGCCCCCGCTGTATGCGAAGGCCCGCTACCCGAGCAGCGTGATCATGCCGGACGACACCGTGCTGACCACGAACGGCTCCGGTGACTACCGCGGCCGCAGCGACTCCAACATCCTCAAGGCGGAGCTGTACGACCCGGCGACCAACTCCGCCCGCCAGGTGGCCGACCCGCTGGTGGGCCGCAACTACCACTCCGGTGCGCTGCTGCTGCCCGACGGCCGGGTGATGACCTTCGGCTCGGACTCCCTCTACGCCGACAAGGACAACACCAAGCCGGGCGTCTTCCAGCAGCAGATCGACCTCTACACCCCGCCGTACCTCTACCGGAAGTCGCGCCCCGAGCTGACGGACAAGGGCCCCCGGACGCTCTCCCTCGGCAGCAGCGCGACGTACGGCTCCTCGCACGCTTCCGGCATCAAGAAGATGCGGCTGATGCGCCCCGGCTCGTTCACCCATGTCACCAACGTCGAACAGCGCTCGATCGCGCTGGACTTCACGGTGACGAAGGGCGGGGACGGGGTGACGGTCACCCTGCCCAAGGACCCGTCGCTGGTGCCGCCCGGCTGGTACATGCTGAACGCGGTGGACGGGAAGGGGACACCGTCCAAGGCGGTGTGGGTGAAGGTCGCGGCGGGGCGTGGGTAGCGGGTAGCGGGTAGCGGCGGACAAGGCCGCCGGGGCTCGGGTCATTCCCGGGTTCCCCGCGGTTCCGTGGGGAACCCGGGTCCCTTCAGCCGTGACGGCGGTCGGTCGCGGTCGCCGTCACGACGGGCGGGTGGACGCGGGGCAGCGATCGCCGTCGCGCGTCCGGCGTCATTCCGCGCTGCGCGCCAGTCCCAGGGCGTACTCGGGCCACCAGGTGCCGGCCTTGGGGCCGCCCTTGCAGGTGCCGTCCGACTCTCCGGGGCGTTTGATCCACAGATAGGCAGCCACCTGAGGGTCCTCGGTCTTGGTGGTGGGCGGGGTGCCCAGGGCGCGGCCGGGCGGGTTGCACCAGTTCTCCGGGTCGTCGCCGCCGGGGGCCGGGCCGTTGCCGTTGCGGCTGGTGTCGATGACGAAGTGCTTGCCGCCGACCATGGCGGACAGCCGCTTGCCGTACTTCGTGTTCTCCGCGGTGGTCTGGTAGTTGGAGATGTTCAGCGCGAAGCCGTCGGCGCGGTCGATGCCCGCCCGCTTGAGGGGCTCGACCATCTGGCCCGGGTCCTTGATCCAGTGCGGATTGCCGGCGTCCAGATAGACCTTGGTGTGCGGCAGCGCCTTGAGCTTGCCGACCGCCTCCGTCAGCAGGGCGTAGCGCTCCTCGTGGAACTGCTGCGGAGTGCACTTGTCCGCGATGTGCGGGAGCGCGTCGGGCTCCAGGATGACGGTGGTGGCGCGGTCGCCGATGCCTTTGAGTACGCCGTCCAGCCAGGACCGGTACGCGTTGCCGTCGGCGGCGCCGCCCTGGGAGTAGCGGCCGCAGTCGCGGTGCGGGATGTTGTAGAGAACGAGCAGCGCCTCACGGTCGGCCTTGGCGGCGGCCTGGGTGAAACCGCGCGCCTCCCCCTCCGGATCGTCGACACCTATCCACTCCGCGACCGGCTGCGCCGCGATCCTGTTGGCCAGGCGGGCGTCCGCGGCCTTGCCGTCGTCGCCGTAAGCGGAGACCTGGCGGGCCGCCTTGCTGTCCGGGTTGACCCAGAACGGTGCGACGGACTTGGGGCGCTGGCCCGGTTTGGCCGGTACGCCGTCGCCGTCGCCGGACGAGGAGCAGCCGGCGAGCAGCAGCAGCGCCAGCGCCCCCACGGCCGCCGTGGCCGATGCGGTCCTGGCCTGCGCGGTGCGCCGCCGGCCGTCGCGGGTCCCGTCCGGCGGACCGACCCCGGCCATCCGTCGCAGATCGCCGTACATCCACTCCCCCTCGAACATCGGTCACGGCCGGCGGGGACCGTCGGCCACCACCCATCGTGGCACACGGCCAACCGCCGCGGTCGGCCTGTGGATTGGCTGTCCACAGGCTGCTAAGACGCTTGACGAACGGCGTTCATGATGGTTCAGCCGTCCTCGGTGTCCGCCCTCTGAAGGGACGTCAAGTGGGCCGACACCACGACGACGTTCGCGGACCCGCCGTCGCGCACCCGACCCCCGGCGCGGCCGCGGCCGCCGGCGTCGACGATCAGCCGGAGCTCGGAACGGCCCCGGTCGCGCGCGGCGTAGGCCTTGCGCGCGTCGAAGCGGCCGCGGCCGTAGAGCTGGACGTCCTCGACGGCGAAGCGTGCGGTACTGCCGTCGGAGCGCTGGATGTCCACCCGCTCCCCCGGCTTGAGGGCGGTCAGACGGTGGACGACGGTCCACCGGGCGCGCGGGTCGCGGCCGGCGCCGGTCCGGCCCACGAGCAGCGCCGCGCCCGCCTCACCCGGCCGCGGCCCTGCGGCGTACCAGCCGAAGAGGTCCGGGGCCGTGTCCGGGGGCGGGGTGAGGATGCCGTGCTCGTCGAGACCGCGTGCGGCGATGCCGCCCTCCCGTATACCGAGTGCGTCGATGGTGATGCGGACGGGCTCCGCGTTCACGGTGGCGGGCACCGGGGCGTGCGCGTGCGGAGGCACCTGGCGGCCCAACGGGCGCCCGGCGGCGGCGACATCCCCGGTCGTGGCGAGCTGCGCGGCCACCCCGTCCGCCAGGTCTCTGCCCCACAACCACAGGCCCAGCAACAGCACGGCCCAGGCCACGCCGGCGAGGAGCTTTCCGGGGGTGGAGCCTGGGTGGTGACTGCGGCTGGTGCCGTGGGGGCTGGTGGCCGGGGTGGGGACCGTGGCGGCTCTCCCGCGGGTGTGGAGGTCGGCGGCGGCGTGCGGGCTCGCGTGGGAGTGAGTGTCCGGTGAGGCGAGAGAGCTGAGAGTGCCACGAGGGCTGGAGGCGGGGGGTGCGCCGGACGTACCGCTCACCGCCCTCGCGCCGGTGGCAGCGGCCGTGCCATGGATGCCGGCCCTGCCGCCGGTGCCGGACAGGGCGGGCACCCCGGCCGTCGCCCCGGCCCGCCCTTGCTCCTCAGTGCTCATCGGCATCACCGTCCCGGCGGCGCAGTCGCAGGCGGAGCCGGAGCAGTTGGCCCGCGATGACCAGGATGGCGCCACCGGCCAGCACCAGGCCGACGGCCGACGTGCTGCTCAGCTCGCCTCGCGACGAGGCCTCGGCGGGCGCCTCGGGGCGGACGGCCGGAGCAGGCGCGGGAGCGGGGTGGATTGCCGGAGCGGGGAAGGCGGACGGAGCGGGAGGGGCGGCCGCGGCGAGGGGGACGACCCGAACGCCGTGGACGACCGGAGCGGGATGGACATGCGGTATCGCCTCCGCGAAGGCCGCCGGTCGGATTCGGATGGTGACCTGCCCGGTGTGGCGGCCGGTGCCCCGCAGGGCGACCGCGGCCCCGGGGGCGGCCGGGGCGGGGGCGACGGAGACCGTTGTGGTCCCGGTGGGGCGTGCGTCCGCGCCGTACGCGGGCGGCATCGTCACCGCGCAAGCCGCGACCGCGGCACAGAAAGCAAGTTGCCGTGAGCGCATGGTGAACCTCCGATAAGTCCGAAGGTCCGCCCGCACGAGCCCGGCCGCATCCGGTGCGGTCCGAGGCTGCGCCGTTCGGGTGGGAGCCCGGGGCCGCGGGGCCGGCCGGCGGCGTCAGGGACGGCCGCCGGCGTCGGGGACGGCCGAGGGGGGCGGGGCGCCGCCCGGCCGCACCCCGCCCCACCCCCTCTACCTCATACGCCCGGGACGCCGCCCAGGCCCCTCACACCGCTCACACCGCTCACGCCCCTCACACCAGGTCGATGAGGTCCGCGATCGAGTCCACTACACGGGAGGGCCGGAACGGGTGCCGGTCGACCTCCTCGGGGCGGGTCAGTCCGGTCAGGACGAGGAAGGTCTCCATGCCCGCCTCCAGACCTGCCAGCACATCGGTGTCCATCCGGTCGCCGATCATCGCGGAGGTCTCGGAATGCGCGCCGATGACATTGAGCCCGTGCCGCATCATCAGCGGGTTGGGCTTGCCGACGAAGTACGGATCGACGCCCGTCGCCTTGGTGATCAGCGCGGCCACCGAACCGGTCGCGGGCAGCGCGCCCTGCGGGGAGGGACCGGTCTCGTCGGGGTTGGTGGCGATGAACCGCGCGCCTTCGTTGATCAGCCGGATCGCCTTCGTCAGCGCCTCGAAGCTGTAGGTGCGGGTCTCGCCGAGGACGACGTAGTCCGGGGAGTGGTCGGTCAGGACGTAGCCGATGTCGTGCAGGGCGGTGGTCAGGCCCGCCTCCCCGATGACGTACGCGGTGCCGCCGGGCCGCTGGTCGTCCAGGAACTGGGCGGTGGCCAGCGCGGACGTCCAGATCGACTCCCACGGCACGTCCAGCCCGATGCGGTTCAGGCGGGCGTGCAGGTCACGCGGGGTGTAGATGGAGTTGTTGGTCAGCACGAGAAAGGGCTTGCCCGACTCGCGCAGCCGCTTGATGAAGGCGTCCGCCCCGGGGACCGGAATGCCCTCGTGCATCAGGACGCCGTCCATGTCGGTGAGCCATGACTCGATCGGCTTGCGCTCTGCCACTGCCGGACTCCTGCCGTACGTGTTGACCAGGGGCGCCGGCCGACTCCCGCACACGCCGTGGCCCACGCGAGTGCCTCCACGGCGTCGTACACACGGCCGACGCCCCCACCCTAAGTCAGCGGGCGGCACCCCCGACCCTCGCGCTCGCCCCGGATCTTCCGCCCCACCACGCCCGGCACCTCGGCTCTCGGCGCTCCGCAGTGGGCCGGTCTGCTGTCGCCGGGAGAGAGCGAGAGGTCCCCGCCACCTCATGCCGGGGCCGGCCCAACGCGCCCGGCCGCGAGGCCGGTCCGCCGCCGTCCGAACAGCGGCGCCAGCACCAGTTCCGCCGCCCCGTCGGCGACCACCCGGGCACCGCCGCGGGCGAGCGCCACCGGCACCGGTTCCCCGGCCCGGCCGCGGGTGCGCGCCTGCTCGGCGAGCACCCCGGCCACGCCTTTGAGGAACACCTCGGGGTGCTCCAGCACGGTCCGCCCGCCGAGCAGCAGCCGGTCGATGTCCAGCAGCTCGACGAGGTTGGCGGCGCCCACGCCCAGCGCCCGCGCCGCACCCGGCAGATCGCCGCGGGCCACCGCCGCGAGGCACAGCGCCTCGATGCAGCCGCGCCGCCCGCAGCCGCAGCGCGGCCCGTCCCACTGCACGGTCTGGTGGCCGAATTCGCCGGCGCCGGTGCGCGGGCCGCGGTAGAGGCCGCCGTCCAGGACGAGCCCGGCGCCCAGGCCGGTGCCCAGGTGGAGGTAGCCGAACGAGCCGGGACCCGCCGGTATCCCCTGGGCGAGGCCCAGCGCCGCCGCGTTGGTGTCCTTGTCGACGACGACGGGCAGGCCGAGCCGTTCGGCGAGCGCGTCCCGCAGGGGAAAGCCGTCCCACCGGGGCGCGCCGGTGACCCGGTGCAGGACGCCGGTGGTGTGGTCCAGCGGGCCCGGGCAGGCCGCCCCGGCGCCCAGTACGGGCGGGCCGCCGGCCTGTGCGCGCAGCGCGGCGACCTCCCGTTCGACGGTGGCGAGCACCTGACCGGCACCCTCCTCGAAGGCGAGCGGGGCACGGCGTACGGCGACCGCTTCGCCCGCGAGGTCGGCGAGGACGGCGGTGAGCTCGTCGCGGTCGAGGTGCAGTCCGACGGCGTGCCGGGCGCCGGGGACCAGCCGCAGGACGGTGGCGGGCTTGCCGCCGGTGGAGGCGCGGCGGCCCGCCTCGGCGACCAGGCCGTCGGCCCGCAGCCGGGCGGTGATCTTGCTGACGGCCTGCGGGGTCAGCCCGGTGCGGCCGGCGAGCTCCCGCCGGCTGACCCCCTCCTCGCCGGCCGCGCGCAGCAGCCCGAGCACCAGCGCGGCGTTGTGGTCGCGCAGGGCGGGGAGGTTGGCGCCCGGAGGGCCGGCGACGCCGTCGTGGGAGAGATCGTTGCTGCTCACCCACCCATTGTCCGCATCGCTTGCACTTTGGCAACACCGTTGCTTAAGTGGGTCCCATGAGCGAGATGAGCGACTCCACCGGCACCGCCGCCCCCCACGACCCGCTCCGCGTCGGCCTCATCGGCTACGGCCTGGCGGGCTCGGTCTTCCACGCGCCGCTGATCGCGGCCGCCGAGGGCCTGCAGCTCGACACCGTCTCGACCTCCGACCCGGAGCGGCAGGCGCAGGCCCGCGCCGAGCATCCGGGGGTCCGTACGGTCGACACCCCCGAGGCGGTGCTCGCCCGCGCCGCGGACCTCGACCTGATCGTGCTGGCGACGCCGAACAAGACGCATGTGCCGCTCGCCACCGCCGCCCTGGAGGCCGGCCTGCCGGTGGTGGTCGACAAGCCGCTGGCCGCGACCGCCGCCGAGGCCGAGAAGCTCGCCGCGCTCGCCGGGGACCGCGGCCTGCTGCTCTCCGTCTTCCAGAACCGCCGCTGGGACAACGACTTCCGCACCGCCCGCAAGCTGATCGAGGACGGCGCGCTCGGCGACGTCTACCGCTTCGAGTCCCGCTTCGAGCGCTGGCGGCCGCAGCCCAAGGGCGGCTGGCGCGAGTCCGGCGACCCGGCGGAGATCGGCGGACTGCTCTACGACCTCGGCAGCCACCTCGTCGACCAGGCGCTGGTTCTCTTCGGCCCGGCCGTCTCCGTGTACGCCGAGTCCGTCGTCCGCCGCCCGGGCGCGGAGGCCGACGACGACTCCTTCATCGCCCTCACCCACGCCGGCGGCGTCCGCTCCCACCTGTGGATGAGCGCCACCACCGCCATGCTCGGCCCGCGCTTCCGGGTGCTGGGCAGCCGGGCGGGCTATGTGAAGCACGGCCTGGACCCGCAGGAGGCCGCGCTGCGCGAGGGCCGCCGGCCCGGCGACGAGAAGGGCGAATGGGGCGTGGAGCCGGAGTCCCACCGGGGCCGGCTCGGCGCCGGGTCGTCCCCGCAGTCCGGTGGCGGCGAGCAGGTGCCGACGCTGCCGGGCGACTACCCCGCCTACTACGCCGCGATCGCCCGGGCGCTGCGCGAGGGCGGCCGGCCGCCGGTGACCGCCACCGAGGCCGCGGCCGCGCTGCGCGTCCTGGAGGCCGCCAGGCGCTCGGCCGCGGAAGGCCGCACGGTCCGGATCGTGGGCTGAATCCCACGTTTTTGTCTTTCCCGCCGTTGCTCCCCCACTGCCTAAAGGGCGTGGGGGAGCAACGGCGAACAACCCCCACGGCGGGCCGGCCGACAACGTGGGAAAAACTACGCGTCGCGCAGGCGCTGACGCTGCCGGCCCAGGCCGTCGATCTCCAGCTCCACGACGTCACCGGCCCGCAGGTACGGCTTGGGTTCCGGGCGGCCCATGGCGACGCCGGCCGGGGTGCCGGTGTTGATGACGTCGCCCGGGTAGAGGGTCATGAACCGGCTGACGTAGCGGACCACTTCGGCCACCGGGAAGATCTGCTCGGCGGTCGTGCCGTCCTGTTTCAGCTCGCCGTTGACCCACAGCCGCAGGCCGAGGGCCTGCGGGTCCGGCACCTCGTCGGCGGTCACCAGCCACGGCCCCAGGGGGTTGAACGTCTCGCAGTTCTTGCCCTTGTCCCACTGGCCGCCGCGCTCGATCTGGAAGGCACGCTCGGAGACGTCGTGCGCCACCGCGTAGCCGGCCACCGCCGCCAGCGCCTCGTCGTCGCTCTCCAGGTAGCGGGCCGTACGGCCGATGACGACCGCCAGCTCCACTTCCCAGTCGGTCTTCACACTGTCCCGCGGGACCAGCACGGTGTCCTCGGGTCCGACGACCGTGTCCGGGGCCTTCATGAAGAGGATCGGCTCCTCGGGGGTCGCGGCGCCCGTCTCCCGGGCGTGGTCGTGGTAGTTCAGCCCGATGCACACGATCTTGCCGATCCGGGCCAGCGGCGGGCCGGTGCGCAGCCCGGCCGCGTCGAGCGGCGGCAGGTCACCGGACGCGGCCGCGGTGCGGAGGCGCGCCAGTGCCGCGTCGTCCGCGAGCAGCACCGGGTCGATGTCCGTGACCAGGCCGGACAGGTCCCGCAGGACCCCTGTTCCGTCGAGCAGCGCCGGGCGTTCCGCCCCCACCGTGCCGACACGCAGCAGCTTCATCGGTTCCACTCCCGTGGTCGAAGGGTCGGCCCCGGAAAGGGATTTCCCGGGCCGGCCGATGGGGGACGGCCATCGAGCGATTTGGTCGATCCTCCAAGAACGGGGTCCAGTCCACAAGACCCCGTTCACGGACTGGACCGTTACCGAGTGGTAGTGACGACCTCTCCGGGAGCCGTGCCGGCCTGCGGCTGCGCACCGTCGGCCGGGCGGGTCCTCGCCCGGTCCCCGGCCCGGGAGTTGGCCCTCGCACGGGCCGCCCGCTGCCGGGCCGCGCGGCTCTTCGGCGCGCCCTTCCGGTCCGTGCGCTGCGGCGCCGGACGCTGCTGCGGGGCGCGGGTGCCCGACGCCCCGTCAGCCGGTGCGTCCACCGGCCGCGCGGACGGAGCCGGCTTCCCCTCGGCGGCCGCCGTGGTGGCCGCGTCCCGGTCGCCTCGGCGCCGGTCCCGCTGCAGCAGCGCCCGCTCGCACGCCGTCCAGGTCGTCGTCGTCACCATGTAGAGGCCGGCGGCCAGCGGCACCACGGCCACCGTGATCAGCGTGCCGAAGGACAGCAGCGGCATCACCTTGGCCATGGAGGCCATCCCGGGCAGCGCGGCACTGCCGCCCGCGGCCGGCTGCGGGGCCTTGGCCATGGTTGCCCGGGCCCGCCGGAAGTTCCAGGTGGCGACCGCCGCGATCAGCACGAACAGCACGAGGTAGACCCGACCCTGCGGCCCGAAGACCCCGCCGTCCGCCAGCGCCCCGCTCCAGTGACCGCCGAGCGGCGCCCCCAGCAGCGTGTGGTCCAGGAGGCCGCCGCCCCCGGTGGAGAACAGGTGGTACATCACGAAGAAGACGGGCAGTTGCAGCAGCGTCGGCAGGCAGCCGGCCAGCGGCGAGGAACCGGTCTCGGCGTACAGCTCGGACGTCGCCTTCTGCAGCCGCTCGGGGTTGCCCTTGTGCTTGCGCTGCAGTGCGGCGAGCTGCGGGGCGAGCGCCGTACGGGCCTTCTCGCCGCGGGCCGCGGCGCGGGCGAGCGGGTGCAGCGCGGCACGGACGCCGAGGGTGCACAGAACGATGGTGGCGGCCATGGCCGCGGTGCCGAAGAGCGGGGCGATCGCCTCGGCGCCGTGCGCCAGCGCGTCGCCGAGAAAGCCGAACATGGACATGGGTGAGCCCTCCACGGGTCTCGTCGTGCCGGGATGTGGATTCGGCGTGACGAGCCGCGCGGACGCGGAATGCGGTGCGGTGACCGGACCGGATGCGGTGCGGTGAGCGGACCGTGCGCCTACGCGGCCGTCGGGAGGGGACGGCCCGGTGCTCGGGGGCGCGGGCGGCCGGCCGCGTCGGGATCACGTTGGGACAGGAAGGCCGTACGCCGCTCGCGGTCGCGCAGGGCCGTACGGATCCGGCCCGGTGGCAGCGGCCGGGCGCAGGCCGCGATCAGGAAGGCGCGGCACAGCAGCAGCAGTGCGCCGGTGGTCGCGGCGGCGGTCAGGGCGGTGGTGAGCCCGGTCTGCGTGAGCAGGAACCCGGCCAGGACGAAGAGGAGCGCCGAGGTGTACAGACGCCACATGTCGACGATGCGGTACATCCGGCGCCCTCCTCAGGTTGTCCGGTCGTCAAGACTTATCGGCTTCCGCTCAAGAGTAGCCACAGATCTGGGCAGCCGGGAGACCGGCCGATAACTTGCCCCCCTGCCGTCGGGACGGCGGCGGACCAGGGGGACCAAGGGGGAACACCTAGGAGGTGCTGTGCGCGACATCAGCGTTCCGGCCGTCGCGGCTCCACTGCGGACCGGCGGTCTCGCCGACTCCGTTTTCGACACCGCCGACCACCAGCCGGATTTCGCTCAGCTCGCACGCCGCGACGCCCGAGCGTCCGGCGGCTGGCAGGAGGTGTCCGCGGCGGAATTCCGGGACGAGGTCATGGCCCTGGCCAGGGGGCTGCTGGCGGACGGGGTGCGGCCCGGCACCCGGGTCGCGCTGATGTCCCGTACGCGCTACGAGTGGACGCTGTTCACCTATGCGCTGTGGGCGATCGGCGGACAACTCGTACCGGTCTATCCGACCGCATCGGCCGAGCAGCTGCGCTGCATTCTGGTCGGGGCGAAGGTCACCGCGATCGTCGTCGAGAACGAGGCGCAGGCCATGACCGTGGCCGAGGCCTGCAACGAGCGGTCCACGCTGCGCCGGCTGTGGCAACTGGACCTGGACTGCGTCCGGCGCCTGACGGAGGAGGGCACCCGGCTGCCCGAGGCGGATGTGCACCGGCTGCGGCACCTGGTCTCCCCGGACGGGGTCGCCGCCATCGTGTACACCTCGGGGACCACCGGGCGCCCGCGCGGCTGCGTGATCACCCACGCCAATCTCGCCGCCGAGTGCGACACCCTCTACGCGGGCTGGGGCGGGCTGCTGGCCGCGCCGGGCGAGCGCCCGTCGCTGCTGGCCTTCCTGCCGTTCGCGCACATCTACGGGCTGATGGTGCAGGTGGCCTGTCTGCGCGGCGGGGTGAAGCTCGCCCATCAGCCCGATGTGACGTCGGAGGAGCTGCTGCCGGCCCTCGCGTCGTTCCGTCCGACCTTCCTGTTCGCGGTGCCGTACGTCTTCGAGAAGATCTGTACCCGCGCCCGGCTGGCCGCGGAGGCGGCGGGCCGGCGGCGGACGTTCGACGCGGCGATGACGGTCGCGGTGCGCTACGCGGAGGCGCTCGCCGAGGAGGCGCGGGGCACCGGGCGCGGGCCCGACCCGTTCCTGCGGGCCCGGCACGCGCTCTACGACCGGCTGGTGTACTCCCGTATCCGGGAGACGCTGGGCGGCCGGGTGCGGACCGCGGTCTCCGGCGGCTCACCGCTCTTCCGTGAGCTGGGGCTGCTGTTCGCCGGGATCGGTATCACCGTCTACGACGGCTACGGCCTGACGGAGACCAGCGGCGCGATCACCGTGCAGCCGCCCGGCAGGGTGCGGTTCGGGACGGTGGGCCGCCCGCTGCCGGGCAGCGCGGTGCATCTGGCGCTGGACGGCGAGGTGTGGGTGCGCGGTCCGGTGGTGTTCGCCGGGTACCTCGACGAGGGCGACACACCGGGCAGCGGGCTGTACGACGGCTGGCTGCCGACCGGTGACCTGGGCCATCTGGACGAGGACGGCTATCTCGTCATCACCGGCCGCAAGAAGGACATCATCATCACCAGCAACGGCAAGAGCGTGGCCCCGCAGGGGCTGGAGCAGCGGCTGTGCGCCCATCCGCTGATCTCGCAGTGCGTGGTGGTCGGCGACAACCGGCCCTACGTCACCGCGCTGATCACGCTGGACCCCGAGGCGCTGGCGCACTGGCGCAAGCTGCGCGACGAGCCCGGCCCGGACAGCACCGCGCCGTCGCCGGAGGAACAGCTCCAGGCGGAGGTGCGGCGGGCGGTGGCACGGGCCAACGCGTCGGTGTCGCGGGCCGAGTCGATCCGCGCCTTCCGGGTGCTGCCGGGCGAGTTCAGCCAGGAGTCCGGGCTGATGACGCCGTCGCTCAAGCTGCGGCGGGCGGCGATCGTCCGGACGTACGCGGCGGACATCGACGCCCTGTACGCCGAGGGCAAGCGCGAGGAGCCCGGCTCCCGCCGGGACCGCCGCAGATGGGCCGCGGCAGGGCTGTACGCGCGCTGAGCGCAGGACGGAAGCACGCTGGACGGGCCCGGCCGGGCATACGGAAATCCGGCGCACGTCACCCGTTCCCCCGGCCGGGCCCGCCCGCGGCACGGTAGCAGCGCCGCGGCGGGCCCGGCCGTTATTTGTCCGTGCGTGAGGACCCGGGCCCGCGGGCCCGGTGCGGCACTTAGCGTCCGGTGGGATTCCAGTAGTGACGAACCGGGAGGCCGTGTGCGGTCCATCCTCAGCAATTCCGCAACATCCGGGCGGACCATCGCCACCGGACTGGTGGTAGCCGCGCTCGTGGCCACGCTCGCGGCGCTGCTGCTGCCCGTCCAGCTCTTCGGCGAGTCCGCGGCCGCGGCGACCACCACGCTCACGTACGACGACGACGGTGGCGGCACGGTCGAGACCCGCTACGGTCCGCTCACCGCGATGGACCGGGACTTCGTGCGCAAGGTCAAGCTGGCCGGGCTGTGGGAGCTGCCCTCGGGCCGGATGGCCCAGCAGCGCGGGACGACCCCCGCCGTCCGCACGGCCGGCAACCACCTCGTGGCGGGACATACCGAGCTGGACCGGCGGTCGAACGAGGCCGGGCAGGCGCTGGGCGTCGACCTGCCCACGGAGCCCAACGTCGCCCAGCAGGGCTGGCTCGGGCAGCTCAAGGCCGCCCAGGGAAAGGAGTTCGACGCGACGCTCGCCGAGTTGTTGCGCCGGGCCCACGGCAAGGTCTTCGGGCTGGTCGCTCTGGTCCGCGATCAGACCAAGAACACGATGGTGCGTGCCCTGGCGGACCGCGCCAACAGCGTCGTGCTGGACCACATCACGGTCCTGGAGAAGACCGGGAACGTCGACTTCAACACCCTGCACAGCAGCTGACCGCACGCGGTTCCCGGTTGTGCGGATACGCCCCCGACCCCGGTGAACCCCACCAGGACGACACCCCTCACATCGGACGAAGCGAAGTGATCTCATGAGGCAACGGCAACAGGCCCATAAACGCTCGCGTTTGACGAACAGAATGCTCATCGGCGCCACCGCCCTCCTGCTGGGCGGCGGTGGGCTCGCCGCGTACGCCACCACGGCGCTGGCGGGCAACAGCACCACCTCCGGCGCGACGTCCGGCCATCAGCACACCGCGGCGGCCGCCTTCACCATCTCCTGCCCCGATGTGGGCGAGCGGCTGCGGACCGTCCCGCGCAGCGCCCAGCTCCCGGTCTCCAAGGGACTGTCGGCCCTCGACAAGCAGGTGCACGACGCGTACCACAAGATGATGGGCGGCAGCGGTAGCGCCGTCATGTCGCCGCTCAAGGCGCAGCGGGAGAAGACCATCAGGATGATGGTCACGGCGATCGCCAAGAACACCAAGCGGCCGGGCTACCTGCTGAAGATGAGCGGCTGTACCACCAAGCCCGTCAACGAGGGCGCCGGGGCCGGCGGCAACGATTCCACGAAGACCGTGAAGGAGGGCTGGTACCAGGGTCAGAACCAGACCCAGAACCAGACCCAGGACCAGCAGCAGAGCCAGCAGCCGGGCCAGGACCCGAACCAGCAGGGTCAGGACCCGAACCAGAACGGCGGCCAGCAGGGCCAGGCCGGCGGCCCCTCCCCCGACGACTTCGTCGACATCACCACCGTCCAGCCGAACGCGGACGCCCCGCCGTTCGCCGCCCCCAAGGGGGGCAACGCCTCCACCGGCACCTTCACCACCGAGTGCGGCCGCAATGAGGACGGCCACTTCAACTCCGACAACGTCATCGTGACGCCGGGCGTCAGCAACGGCGCGCACCACACCCACGACTACGTCGGCAACAAGGCCACCGACGCCTTCGCCGACGACAACAAGCTCGCCGCCTCCGACACCACCTGCAACAACGGCGACCAGTCCACCCACTACTGGCCGGTGCTGCGCAAGCTGGACGGGAACGCGGAGCAGAAGCCGGGCGCCGCGCAGGACGCCAACGTCGGCACGACGCTGACCCCGGCCACGGTGACCCTGAAGTTCCGCGGCAGCCAGGTCGGCCAGGTCGAGGCCATGCCGCGCTTCATGAAGATCATCACCGGTGACGCCAAGGCGTTCACCAACGGCACCAAGAACGCCAACGCCTCCTGGAGCTGCACCGGCTTCGAGGACCGGCAGCTGAAGGACAAGTACCCGCTGTGCCCGCAGGGCTCGCAGGTCGTGCGCACCTTCGCCTTCCAAAACTGCTGGAACGGCCGGGACATCGACAGCGGCAACCACCGCGACCACGTGACGTTCTCGGACCAGAACGGCGTCTGCCCCAACGGCTTCAAGGCGATCCCGCAGCTCACCCAGCGGATCACCTACGACGTCCCGCAGGGCGACAGCTTCGCGGTGGACAGCTTCCCCGAACAGCTGCACAAGCCGGTGACCGACCACGGTGACTTCATCAACGTGATGCCCGACCAGCTGATGAGCAAGGCGGTCGACTGCATCAACAGCGGCCGCAACTGCACCTGAGGCCCGCAGCCCCTTGGGGGATCTCCCCCAAGGGGCGCACCGCGGGCCCCCGGGCCATGACAGTGCGGCGGCCCCGACCCGGATCTCCCGGGGGTCGGGGCCGCCGCTCTGCGCCGGGCTGCTGTCGGTGTACCGGAAGGCTCTCGCCGTACCGGCCGGCTGTCAGCTCAAGGGGCGCGGTGGTTCAACCGTCGGCTCTCAAAGGCCGTTGACACGGGCCTCACGGGCCACGCCCAGCGGGCGTATGGACGAGGCGACGGCCCGTGCGCGACGGCCGGCGCGTGCGCGGTAGCTGCGGACATGTGCCATCAGCCGGCGGCTGCGCAACGCCATCTCCAGCTCGAAGCGGGTGCGCGGATCGCGCAGCACCGGGCCGAAGAGCTTCTCGATCTGACGCAGGCGGTATCGCACCGTCTGGGGGTGCACATGCAACAGTTTCGCCGCCTCGGGCGCTCCGCCGCCCTCCAGCCACGCCAGCAGCGTGACTTCGAGCCGCTCGCTCTGCCGGGGCGTCAGCTCCTCCAGCGGGCCGAGCCAGCGGGAGGTCAGCGCGTCCGCCAGCGACTCGTCCTGGAGCAGCAGCAGCGCCGAGAGGTGGTCGTCGACGAACGCCGGCCGCGACTCCGGACCGACCCGGCCCGGGGCCAGCGTCAGCAGGTACCGGGCCCAACGCAGCGAGGACGCGGTGTCGGTGGCCGGTACGACGTGTCCGACCGCGGCCGGCCGGCCCTTGAGCGCCGCCTCCAGGCGGGCCCGGGTCTGGGTGGCCGGGTCGGGGACGAACAGGCAGGTGTACCCGTCGACGGAGCCGATGAGGGCGTGGCCGAGCGCCGCGGCGAGCTGCGCCGCCTCGGCGGGTGTGGCGAGCACGACGGCCTGGAGGGTGTCGGGGACCGGCCAGCCGGCCGCGCGGGCCAGGTCGTCCAATCCCTCCTCCGGCAGCTCTCGTTGTCCGGCGAGGACGTCGAACAGGTCCTGGCGGGCCCGGGCAACGGGCATCGGAGTCACCACGGACGGAACCGCCCTAGGTTTACTCTCCGACTCTTTTTGGTACCCAAGAACTGTCAGCAAGGCCTGTTCAAGCGCCCATTGTGCCTCTTCTACGGGAGTATCCCCGAGAAGTGCGGACAATGCGGGAAATCCGCGTTGCAACTCCGCGACCAACTTGTCGGCGAGATCCGGAAGTTCATTTCTGACTACCCGGTTCCACTCGCCTCGTGGACGCGACCAGATGCGGTTCAGGAGATCACACATCGCTACCTCGATCCTGGCGGGGATGCGGCTGTTACTGGGGATTGGCGCCCCCCGGGCGCCTGAGTCGGCATCATCCGGAGTCACCCCGCGCGACCGCGATGCCAGTGCAGGAATTTGTCACAGCGCGATAAACCTTACGAAAGCCTGAACACGTTCGGAGATGCTTTTACACATCCGGATTACGGCCCTGCGTATCCAACCGGTCACAGAATGTTTAGTGTTACCGGGGGTCACCCGAACAAAAGCCCCGGGCAAATTACGCCCCCGGGAGATTTCATCGAAATTCGCATCCCGCACCCGCGCCCTGACACCGGGAGGTCCGATGTCCGCACCGCGTATGCAGAGCCGCCGCGCCACGCACCGAGCCCGGCCCTCGCCGTTCGTGCCTCGCCCCCGGCGTCCCCCGAACGAACCCGGGCCGCCGGCCGGCCGACCGGCCGGCGGCTTCGCCGGAACTGCCATGCTCCGCCCGGCACTTCCGGCCTCACTGCTGCTCTTCCTCGCCGTCGTGCTGCACTCCGGCGCGATGGACGCCCTGCTGAGCTTCCTCGACTTCGGCGCCGGTGTGCTCGCGCTGGTCTCCCTGTCGGTCACCGTGCTGTGGGGCCTGGCCGCCACCGACCGGATGGTGCTGAAGTCCGGTCACCGGCTGCTCGCCCAGGCCGTGCACCGCGGCACCGGCATCGCCGGCCTCGGCTTCCTCGCCCTGCACATCTGGATCAAGATCGCCCAGGGCCACACCGATGCGACAGCCGCCGCGGTGCCCTTCACCGATGGCGCCCGCCCCGGCCTCATCGGCCTGGGCACCCTCGCCGCCTACGTGTTCATCGCCGTCGCGGTGACCGGCGCGGTGCGCGGCGCCTTCACCGGCATCACCGCCTCCCGGTGGTGGCGGGGCCTGCACATGAGCGCGTACGCCGCCTGGGGGTTCGCCCTGGTGCACGGCCTCAGGGCGGGCCGCCCCGCGGCCGGTTACGCCCTCGTCGGCTATGCCATCTGCCTCGTCGCGGTGGCCGTACGACTCGCGCTCCGGATGCGCGACTCACGCAGGAACACAGGAGAACTCCCATGACCGCCCCCGCTCCCACCCGCCCGCTCCCGGCCGTCCCCGGCCCTTCGGAGCCCGTACCGACGCTGGCATCCTTCGGCCCGCCGCGCCTGCTGGCCGGCCTGGACGAGGTGCCGCGCATGGACCGGGTGGCGCACCTGTCCCGGCACGGCAGCCTGCCCCAGCTCAACTCCACGGAGCTGGTGGCGCTGGCCGAGGACAT
Organism: Streptomyces caniferus; assembly: GCF_009811555.1. Lineage (GTDB taxonomy): Bacteria > Actinomycetota > Actinomycetes > Streptomycetales > Streptomycetaceae > Streptomyces > Streptomyces caniferus. The sequence goes on from NZ_BLIN01000005.1 coordinate 3,266,646, forward strand.
CGATCTGCGCGGCCGGGGAGGTGCGGGCTTCCCCTTCGCCCGCAAGCTCACCGCCGTCATGGACGGGATGCGGCGCGCCGACGGCAAGGGCGCGGTGGTCGTCAACGGCAGCGAGGGCGAGCCCAGTTGCCTCAAGGACACCGCGCTGCTGCTGGGCGCCCCGCACCTGGTGATCGACGGCGCCCTGCTGGCCGCCGACGCCCTGGGCGCCCAGGAGGTCGCGCTCGGGGTGACCCGCATGGACGTACTGAACTCCGTGCAGCGGGCCATCGACGAACGCGGTCCGGTGCGGCCGACGTTACGGGTCACCCTGCTCACCGAACGGTTCGTCACCGGCGAGGGCTCCGCGATGACGAACGGGCTGGGCGGCGGCCCCGGCCTCCCCTCGGGCCGCAAGATCCGCTCCAGCGAGCGCGGCCTGAACGGTGTGCCGACGCTGCTGTCCAACACCGAGACCTACGCCCAGCTCGCCGTGGCCGCCAGGCTCGGTGCGCTCGGCTACCGCTCGGTGGGCCTGCCCACGGAGCCCGGCACGCTGCTGCTGACGGTCGCCGGCAGCCGGGTGGTGGAGGTGCCCTACGGCGTCTCGCTGGCCCGGGTCCTGGCGCTGTGCGGCATGGACCAGGGGCAGGGCGTGCTGATCGGCGGCTACCACGGCACGTTCGTGTCGCCCACCGACTCGCTGACCGCGGCGCTGTCGAAGGAGTCGCTGGCCGAGTACAAGGCGGTGCTCGGTGCCGGTGCGGTGCTGCCGCTGCCGTACGACACCTGCCCGGCGGGCGAGACGGTACGCGTCGCGCAGTGGATGGGCGCCGAGTCGGCCGGCCAGTGCGGCCCCTGCGTGCTGGGCCTGCCCGCGCTCGCCGAGCAGCTCGACCGCGCCGTACGGGGCGGCGGTGCCGCCGCTCTGGAGGCCGTACAGGCGCGGATGCGGGCGGTCGAGAAGCGCGGCGCCTGCAGCCATCCGGACGGCACCGCGCGCTTCGTGGCGTCGGCCCTCGCCGCCTTCCCCGAGGAGTTCGAGCGCCATGCGCAGGGGTTCGGCTGCGGCCGCCCGGTGACCGGCGCGCTGCCGGTCAGCGAGACCCTGCCGCTGCCGTCCACCGTCCCCCTGCCGATGCCCACCGTCTCCCGGGTGGTGGCGCCGCCGCAGGAACGGCTGCTGGTCGACTGGACGCTGTGCCGCGGCCACGGCCTGTGCGCGGACGTGGTGCCCGGCATCATCAAGCTCGGCCCGGACGGCTACCCGGAGAAGGCCAGCATGCCGCTGCCGGCCCGGATGCGGCGCCGCGCGCAGCTCGCGGTCCGCCGCTGCCCGGCACTCGCGCTGCGGGTGCAGGGCGGCAACTGACGGTCCGGGCACGGTTTTTGCCCGCGGAGAAAATTCTTCGGCACCGTTGAACGCCCGGCACCCCGTAGCCCGTATTCCCCCGGCGACGGCACCCCGCCGGGGGCCCCGGGCCCCCAGGGCACCGGGCCACCGTCCCAGCCCTCACCTCAGCAAGCGACGGAACCACCACCCGACAGAGGAGACATCATGATCACTCGACGTCGTGCGGGTCTCGCGGCCACGGCGGTCGCGACCCTGGCCCTGACCGCCGCCTGCGGCAGCAGCGGCAACCAGAGCGCGGGTACCCCCACCACCGACAACGTCCAGCCCGCCGGCCAGGGCACCAGCGACTACGGCTACGGCTCCTCGGGCTCAGGTTCGGGCTCCGCCGGCGGCTACGGCGGCCAGGCGGGCGGCGACAACGGCGGCAAGGCCCCGCAGGCCGTCAGCGCCGGCACACTGGCCCTGCACCAGGACACCGAGCTCGGCCCGGTCGTCACCGACTCCAAGGGCATGACCCTCTACCGCTTCGACAAGGACACCGCGGACCCGTCCAAGTCCAACTGCTCCGGCTCCTGCGCCACCACCTGGCCGGTGGTCCCCTCCGACGGTGCCAGCGCCCCGGCCGGCATCGACAAGAGCAAGCTGGGCTCGGTCACCCGCGCCGACGGCACCAAGCAGCTCACCATCGGCGGCTGGCCCGCCTACCGCTACGCCAAGGACACCAAGCCCGGCGACACCAAGGGCCAGGGCGTGGGCGGCACCTGGAACGCGCTGGCCGCCGACGGCAAGAAGGCCGGCACCCAGAAGCCCGGCGACGTCTCGGTGTTCGACCACCCCCAGCTCGGCTCGCTCCTCGTCGACGGCCAGGGCCGCACCCTCTACCGCTTCAACAAGGACAGCGCCTGGCCGATGAAGTTCGGCTGCAACGACGCCTGCCTGGACACCTGGAAGCCCGCCAAGCCGGCCGACCGCTCCAAGCTCAACGGCATCGCCCCCAAGCTCATCTCCACCGTCACCCGCCCCGACGGCACCCGTCAGCTGGCCGTCGACTGCTGGCCCGTCTACTGGTTCACCGGCGACAAGCAGCCCGGTGACATCAACGGCCAGGGCAAGATGGGCCTGTGGTTCGCGGTCTCCAAGGAGGGCAAGAAGATCACGACGACGCCGTAGGGCCGGCCGTCCCGCCCTGCGAGCCCGCACCGTCCCGGGGAAACTCGTCGTCCAGCGCCAGCACCTCGGCGTCCGGCCTCTCGTCCGTATCGCGCGGCCCCAGCCAGGTGACCCCAAGCGCCACCGCCACGTTCACGGCGAGCGAGACGAGCCCCGCGTTCATCCCCCAGACCGGGTCGTGTCCCCCGAAGACCAGGACACAGACGAGCGCAAAGCCCGCCACCAGGCCGCTCACCGCGGCGCGGAGCGTCAGCCGTCGCCACACCAGCCCCAGCAGCAGCATCGGCACGAGCTGTGCCATGCCCTCGTACGAGATCAAGGAGAGTCGGACGAGGGTGTCGGGGGCGGTGTAGGTCAGCGCCAGCGCCAGCGCCCCGGCCACCACCACGACCAGCTGCGACCACAGCTTCTGCCGCCCGCCCGCCGTCCGCCGCCCTCCGTCCCCGGCAGCCTCCCCGGCCTCCCCTTCGCCGGGGACCGAGCGCGCCCCCAGCACGCTCCTCCCCCACATCGTGCCGATGACCAGCATGAACACGGCCATCGGCACGATGGAGGAGAGGGCGGCGGCCACCCCGATCAGCCCCACGGCCCAGGCCGGAAGGGAGTCCACCACCAGCTTGAACAGCGCGAGATTGGAGTCCGCGCCCACCAGCCCGGGCACCACGAACAGCGCGGCCATCCCCAGCAGCATCGGCACGAACAACAGCACGTTGTAGAACGGGAGGTAGAGGGCGTTGCGGCGCAGCACCTCGGCGTTGCGGGCACCCAGATAGCCCGCCACGGTCGTCGGGAAGATCACCACCGTGAGGGAGTTGACGACGGTGGTGGTGACGAACCAGACCGGGCCCAGTCCGCCCGACGCATGGCCCGGGAAGGTCAGCCACTGCGGCCGCTCGGCGACGATTTTGTGCAGGAACGGCCCGTAGCCGTCGAAGTAGTGCAGCGGCACATAGACCGCGAGGAAGCCGAGGGTGCCGATGACGAGGACGTCCTTGAGCACCGACACCCAGGCACTGCCGCGCAGCCCACTGATCACGACGAAGCCCGTGGTGACGGCGAAGGCTATGAAATAGGCCCAGTTGAGGCTGATGGCACCGTAGGAGATGGTCGAGACGACCACGCCCATGCCGGTGATCTGCAGCTGGATGTACGGCAGCAGGCAGACGGTGGCCAGCAGGGCGACGGCGGCGCCGAGCCAGGGCGCCCGGTAGCGGTGCGCCACCATGTCGGTGATCCCGACCAGGTGGTGCCGGCGGGCGTAGGACCACAGCATCGGCCCGACGACGTACCCGAGCGCATAGCCGCAGGACATGTAGGCCAGGACGTAGAGCACCGGGGCGCCGAAGTTGTAGCCCCAGCCGGCCGCGCCGAGGTAGCTGAAGCTCGTGTAGCTCTCACCGGCCATCAGCACCCAGATGAAGACGGTCCCCAGGCTCCGGCCGCCCACCGACCACTCGGCGAGTCCCCCGCCGGAACCGCGGCCGCGCACCGCGAGCAGGCCGAGGGCGACGGTGAGCACCATGAAGACGCCGAAGACGGCGGTGGAAACGGTGGCGTTCATCCCCGGCCCCGCTTGAGGTCGGCGCGCCGCGCCAGCCACACCGCCAGCGGTGTCGCCAGCGTCGCCACGAGCATCCAGAAGAACAGGAACGGCAGGCCGAGCACCGTCGGTGTCACCCGGTTCACCAGCGGCAGCACCGCCAGGAAGAGCACATACGGCAGCAGCAGCCACAGCAGCGCGGGGCGCTTTCTCGAACCCGGGGCCCGCCCTGGGGAGGTGTCGTTTCGCACGGGGCGAGAGCCTAGGCGACGCGCGGCGGCCCTCACCGTGACTGTGTCGACCGCAACACGCCCCAGACCACCAGCCGGTAGGCCGAGGTGTACTCCGGCGTACAGGTCGTCAGGGTCAGATAGGCGCCCGGCGCCGTGAAGCGCTGGGCGGGGTGCACGCTGCTGTACGGGACGGCGGCGAGGACGGTGCCGTCGGCGGGTGTGGTCCGCGGCAGGGTGCGCCGGACCACATAGGTGTAGCGGGCCCCGGCGGTGTCGAGGAGGACGGTGTCGCCGGTGCGCAGCCGGTCCAGGCGGCGGAACGGCTCGCCGTGGGTGTTGCGGTGCCCGGCCAGTGCGACATTGCCGGCCTCGCCGGGCTGGGCGCTGTGCGGATAGTGGCCGACATAGCCCTTGTTGAGGACCGCGGCCTTGCCGACGCCCTCGGCGACCGGGGCGGTGAGACCGATCCGCGGGATGCGCAGGACCGCGTACGCCCGGTTCCGCGGCGGCGCCGGGGACCGGCCGGCGGCGCGGCGGGCGGAGGTGCCGGGCGACGGGCCGCCCCGCCCGGTCCGCGCCGCCGCTCCCTCGTCGTCACCGGGCGCCGGGGGCGCGGCGGGTGACGGCGCCCGGGCGTCCCACTGCCGCTCCAGCCGGTCCACCTGGTCGTCCGCCGCGTGCTGCGCCTGACGGTTCGTCCACCACAGCTGGTGGACGACGAGGAGCAGCAGGACGGCGCCGAGCGTCACGGCCAGCTCCGCACCCGTCCACAGCGCCCGCGCGGCACGGGAGCGACGGGTCCGTCGCCCCTGTACGACCACCGGTATCCGCTCCCGCACGCGGGCACCGTAAGCCCTGCGGGCCGAAGCCACCAGAGGCGCGCACGCCCGGCCCCGGACCGGGGGTCAGCCGCCGAAGGCCTGCGAGACGGCGTAGATGGCCAGTCCGGCCAGGGCGCCGACGACGGTGCCGTTGATCCGGATGAACTGCAGATCCCGGCCGATGTGCGCCTCGATCTTCTTCGAGGTGTGTTCGGCGTCCCAGCCGGCGACGGTGTCGGTGATCAGGGAGGTGATCTCGCTCTGATAGGTCGTCACCACATAGACGGCCGCGCCCTCCAGCCAGCCGTCCACCTTCTCCTGCAGCCGCTTCTCGTCGGACAGCCGCCGGCCCAGGGACAGCAGCGCCGCCCGTACCCGCAGCCGCAGTTCGCTGCGCTCGTCCTCGGCCGCGGCGACGATCATCGCGCGCACCGAGCCCCAGGCCGAGGCGATCAGGTCCTGCACCTCGCCGCGCCCCAGCACCTCGGACTTCAGCCGCTCGACCTTGGCCCGGGTCGCCGGGTCGGACTGCAGGTCGTCCGCGAAGTCCCGCAGGAAGCGGTCGATGGCGCCGCGCGCCGGGTGCTCGGGCATGTCCCGCATCTCGGTGACGAAGCGCATCAGCTCCTTGTAGACCCGGTCGCCCACCTTGCGGTCGACGAACCGCGGGGTCCATCCGGGCGCGCCGCCGGAGACCGCGCTCATCACGGAGTCGCCGTGTTCGACCAGCCAGTCGTGGACGCGGGCGACGAGCAGGTCCACCACCCGCTTGTGGCCGCCCTCGGCGACGATCTTCTCCAGCATCGTGCCGATCCCGGGCGCGATCTCCTGGGCGTCGGCGCGGCGGGTGATGGCCTCGCCGACCACCGCCTGCACATCGGAGTCGCGCAGCACGGTCAGCGCGCCGCGCAGCGCCGTGGAGACCTCGGCGGTGACCCGGTCGGCGTTCCGGGGCTCGGCGAGCCAGCCGCCGACCCTGCGGCCGATGCCGACCGAGCGCAGCCGACGGCGGACGACCTCGCCGGAGAGGAAGTTCTCGCCGACGAAATCACCCAGACTCTGCCCCAGTTGGTCCTTTTTGGTGGGAATGATCGCGGTGTGCGGAATCGGCAGCCCCATCGGCCGCTTGAACAGCGCGGTGACCGCGAACCAGTCGGCCAGCGCGCCGACCATCCCGGCCTCCGCGGCCGCCGCGACGAACCCGGTCCAGCCGCCCGCCCCGGACGCCCCGGCCCACTTCGCCAGGACGTAGACCAGTGCGACGGCCAGCAGCAGGCCGGTGGCCAGCGTCTTCATCCGGCGTACGGCGCGCCGCCGCTCCTCGTCGGCGGCGCCGTAGGCGAAGCCGCCGGCCGGTGCGGGCCGGCCCGCCGGCGCCACGCCCGGCGCCGACGCCCGTTCCGCATCCGGCGCCATGTCCGCGTTTGTGCGTTCCATCCGCTCCACCGCTCCCACCGTGCCCCCGCCTCCATCCGGACCGGCCGGCTCCGCAGACCGGCCGCCGGTCCGGCCGTATATCCCACTGTGACCTACTCCTGGAACGAACCACGAGTTCCCCGCGTCCATGCCAGGGAGGCATCGAGCGGGGCGCCGGGCGGCGCCCCGGAGGTCCGTGGGATCATGAGAGACCGATCGGACCGCAACGGTGCCGCTGATCATCCGCTGCCCTTGCCCGCCCGGAGCGTGCAGCTCCGCTTTACCCAGGAGACCCCTCCCGCATGAAGAAAAGTGTGGGTTACTCCCTGCTCGCCGGTCTGGCGGCAGTGGTGGTGCTGATCTCGACCGCGATATTCGTCGGCTTCGGCGGCGACGACGGCGGGCTCGGCAGTTCCTCGCACAAGCCACGCGACCCGGCCGCGCCGGCGGTCTCCGGGCAGTGGGTCGGCACCTGGTCGGCGGCCGCGGCGGCGGCCGAGCCCGGCACCCTGAACGGCTACGCGGGGATGTCGATACGCAATGTCGTGCACACCAGCGTCGGCGGCGCGGGCGTCCGCATCCAGCTCTCCAACCTCTACGGCACCCGCCCGCTGGTGGTGAGCCATGCCACCCTGGCGCTGGCCGCGGCCCCCAGCAACCCCACGGCCGCCGACGGCACCATGCGGCGGCTGTCCTTCAACGGCAAGCCCGCGGTGACCATCCCGGCGGGCGGCGCGGTCACCAGCGACCCGACCCGGCTGAAGGTGCCCGGCGACGCGGACCTGCTGGTCACCACGTACTCCCCGTCCCCCTCGGGGCCCGCCACCTACCACCCGTACGCCCGGCAGACCTCCTACCTGGCGCGCGGCGACCGGGCCGAGGACGCCACCGGCGCGGCCTACACCGAGCAGAGCCCGTACTGGCGCTACCTGACCGGTGTGGACGTGTGGAGCACCCAGGCCCGCGGCTCGGTCGTGGCGATCGGCGACTCGATCACCGACGGCATCACCTCCACCGCGGGCGCCAACCACCGCTGGACGGACTTCCTCGCGGCCAGGCTGCGCAACGAGCCGGGCGCGCCCCGCTACGGCGTCCTCAACCAGGGCATCAGCGGCAACCGCCTGCTGGTCAACGGCTCCCGGTTCTCCCCGAACAACGGGCCCAGCGTGCTGTCCCGCCTGGAGCGCGATGCGCTGTCACGCACCGGTGTGAAGGCAGTGATCGTCGAGATCGGTCTGAACGACCTGTTCAAGACCCCGCGCCAGCTCGACCCGCAGAAGATCGTCGCGGGGATGCGGGAGATCGTCCGCCAGGCGCACGCCCGCGGGCTGCGCGTCACCGGCAGCACCCTTACCCCGTTCGGGGGGCACCGCGGTTACTCCACCCTGCTGAATTCGGTGCGCGAACGGGTCAACCACATCATCCGCTCCGGCACCGTCTACGACGAGGTCGTGGACTTCGACAAGGCGCTGCGCGACCCGTCGATGCCGGTGCGGCTGCGGCCCTCCTACGACTCGGGCGACCATCTCCACCCGAGCGACGAGGGCTTCCGGGCGATGGCCGACGCGGTGAACCTCGCCCACCTCAAGCTGGCCGCGCCCGCCGCGCTGTAACGCGAACGGAGCAGGCGCCGCCGCCTCAGTCCCCCTCCTTGCGCGGGTGGGGCTCCAGGCGGCGGCGCTCCTCCTCCTTCAGGCGCCGCTTCTCGGCCTTGAGCAGCTTGCGCTCGACGCCGACGCCGCCCATCAGCGCCAGCCCGGTGACGATCACGCGGGGCGCACCGGGCTCGCCCGGCACCCCGTCCTCGCGCGAGTCGAAACCGCCCATGATGCCCAGGCCGCGCACCTCGACGTCGACGCCCGGCGGCACCACGATGTTGACCCCGCCCATGACCGCCCAGCAGCTGATGACGATCTCGGGCCCGGCGAAGTCCGCCTCGCGCAGATCGATCTCGCCGCCGCCCATGAGGCAGACCGCGGTGAAGCGGCGCCCGATCGTCCACCGGCCCTTGCGCTGGAAGCCGCTCATCACGGCGAGGCCGGCCGCGGACCCCCGCGCGCCGTCCACGATCCGCTCCGCCCAGAGCGTCGGCGCCGCGCCCTCCTTGCGCAGCGACAGCGGGGCCGAACCCGCGGCGGCCACCGGCAGATCGGCGGTGAGCGGCTCCAACTCCCCGTAGGTGCGGGCCCGGTAGGCCGCATCGAGCCGCTCGTCGAACTCCTCCATCGCCAGCCGCCCTTCCGCGACGGCATCCCGCAGGATCTCCACGACCCGCTCGCGGTCGGCGTCGGAAGCGCGCAATTCCGGGAGGTCTTCAGTCATACGGACACATTAGAGGGCGCGGCTCGCGTTGCCCCCGCATTGTCCGGTATCCGGCCGCTTCCGGCTGCTCGCGTACAGCTCGGCGATCACGGCCTCGATGTCCGGTTCGCGCACCGACAGGTCCACCAGCGGATAGCGCGCGGCGACCGCCGCGACCAGCGGCGCCGCGCTCTGCGACGCCGGGAACGCCAGCCACTGCCGGGGCCCGTCCACCTTGACCGTACGGGCGCCCGGTACACCCTCGATCGGGGGCAGTTGCCGCTCCAGGTCCACCACCAGCGTCCGCTCACCGGCACCGGCCGCCCGCAGCCCGTCGAGCCCCCCGTCGTAGACCAGCCGGCCGTGGTCGATGACCATCACCCGGCGGCACAACTGCTCGATGTCGGTGAGGTCGTGCGTGGTCAGCAGGACCGTGGTGCCCCGCTCGGCGTTCACCTCGCGCAGGAACTCGCGCACCTTCGCCTTGCTGACCACGTCGAGGCCGATGGTCGGCTCGTCGAGATACAGCACCTCGGGGTCGTGCAGCAGCGCCGCCGCGAGATCGCCGCGCATCCGCTGCCCCAGCGACAACTGCCGTACCGGTACGGCCAGCAGCGGGCCCAGGTCCAGCAGCTCGACACAGCGCTCCAGGTTGGCGCGGTAGACGGCATCCGGAACCCGGTACATCCGCCGCACCAGCTCGTAGGAGTCCTTCAGCGGCAGGTCCCACCACAGGGTGGTGCGCTGCCCGAAGACCACCCCGATCCGGCGGGCGAGCCGGGTCCGCTCGCGGTCGGGGTGCCCCCTGCGCAGCGCGGACCCCCCGGTTCGGGCGTCGCCGGGAGCCCGGGAGCGGAGCCGGGAGCCGGGCGAGGGGTCGATGCCCGCGATCCGCAGCCGGCCGCCGCTGGGCACCAGAATGCCCGTCAGCATCTTGATGGTGGTGGACTTCCCGGCACCGTTCGGGCCGATGTAGCCGACCATCTCGCCGCGCGGCACCTGGAAGGAGATGCCGTCCACGGCCCGGACCTCCTGCCGCACCCGCCGCAGCCGGCCCGCCTTGCGCCGCACCGAGAAGACCTTCTCCAGGCCGTCCACCTCGATCAGCGGCTCCGCCCCGGCACTGTCGCTGCTCACCCGTCCTCCTCCGTCGTCCCTGTTGCGGTCGCCCCTCGATGCCGCGTCAACTGCCGGTGCTCCGGTAGGCCCGGAGCCCCAGCCGCCACGCCAGCCCGGCCCCCGTACACATCAGCGCCGCCACCACGGGCCCCAGGAAGTCCACCCAGCCCGGCAGGCCCAGCGGATCGGGGCGGCCCAGCAGCCGCAGGGCGGGCAGCCAGTTCACAAAGGCCAGCGGGACGAGGAAGGTGACCCCGCGCACCAGCTCCTTGGCGAACACCGTCGGCGGGTACTGCAGCATCGCGTTGCCGCCGTAGGTGAAGGAGTTCTGCACCTCGGCCGCGTCCTGCGCCCAGAACTGGAAGGCGGCGCCCGCCGTGAAGACCGCCGCGAAGATGGCCGCTCCGCACACCGCCATCAGCGGCACCATCAGCACCCGGCCCACCGTCCAGTCCACCGGGAGCCGGGGCAGCGACCAGCCGAGCACCAGCAGCGCCTGGGTGAGCCGGCCCAGCCTGCGCAGCGCGAAACGGTCCGCCGCGACCTGCGCGAAGACCGGGGCGGGGCGCAGCAGCAGGACGTCGAGGGTGCCGTCCCGCACCCGCCGGCCCAGCCCCTCGATGCTGCCCAGCAGCAGATCCGCCAGGCCCAGCGACACTCCGGACGTGCCGTACAGGAAGGCCACTTCGGGCAGCGAGAATCCGCCGAGGGCGTCGATCCGCGAGAACATCAGCATGATCGCGACGAAGTCCAGCGCGTTGGCCGCGAAGTTGCCGAACGCCATCATCAGGAACGAGGCCCGGTAGGCGAGGGCGGAGCGCACCCACATCCGCACGATCAGCCCGTACGCCAGGAGCCCCTGCGCGATGCGGCCCCCGCCGTCGGTCCGGTCCCCCGGTCTAGCCACCGTGCACCACCACCTTGCGGGTCGCCGCCGACTGCACCAGCCGCCCCAGCGCCAGCAGCGCCACCGCCCACGCGGCCTGGAACACCAGACCCCCGAGCACCGCGCCGCCACTGCGCGCACCCACCAGCACATCGGCCGGCACCTGCAGGATCGCCGCCCAGGGCAGCAACTGGGCGACCTCGCCCAGCGCGCCGGGGAAGACCCGCAGCGGCAACAGCATCCCCGAGAAGAACATGCAGGCCAGGCCGCTGATCAGGGCGAGCCCCGCACCGTCGAGGAGCCAGAACGACGCCAGGGCGACGAGATACCGCAGCGTGAAGCTGACCAGCACCCCGAGCAGCACCGACAGCAGAAAGCCGCCCCAGGTCGGCGCATCGCCGGGCAGCGCGAGCGGAAAGGCCAGCGCGCCCACCGCCATCGGCACCACCCCGCGCCCGATCAGCTGCAGCCCGGCCCGCCCCAGATCCGCGGCGAGCCACCACAGCTGCAGATCCGCGGGCCGGTAGAGGTCCACCGCGATGTCGCCGGTACGGATCCGCTCCTGCAGCTCGTCCAGGCCGCCGCCGCCCATCAGCCCCGTGGTGGCCAGCAGCGCCTGCCCGGTCCACACGAAGGCCAGCGCCTGCGCCTGGTCGTAGCCGCCCAGATGCGGCCGCTCGTCCCACAGCGCGATGTACGTGAAGGCGACGATGAAGCCGAAGACGGTGTTGGTGAACACGCCCGCCACGGTGGCGATGCGATAGGTGGCGTACCGCCGGAAGCTGCCGGCCGCCACCGCGATGTACCACACGACGCTCTTCCCCCAGCCCCGTAGTGTCGGACGGCCAAAGCACCGGAGCCTAGGCCCCGGGCGCGGCAACCCGCCATCGCTTTATCACCGCTTCGGGTGAGGCATGGGCGCCGTTCGGCCGGTCAGCTGGCGGACTTCGGTGCGCGCCACCCCGTCTGACCGGGGCCCAGGATGCGAGAGTTTCCCAACGGGCGGGCAGTTGCTCTTGCGGCGTTCCGCGCGAAACCCCCGACACGACACGACCGCCGCAGTACAACCTTCGGCGGCGGCCGAGGAGTCCTTACCCACATGAGCGCACAACGCACAGGCTGGCGCCGTGTCCTCCCCACCTGGCGCACGGTGCTGGGCACCATGCTGCTGTTCCTGCTGCTCATCGTCGGCGGCCTGGTCGCCGGCTATCTGCTCGTCGGGATCCCGCCCGCCAACAGCGCCGCCAAGGCCCAGAGCACGGTCTACCTCTACTCCGACGGCTCCGAGCTGGCCCGCGACGGCGAGATCAACCGGCAGAACGTCACCCTCAGCCAGGTCCCGAAATCCGTCCAGCAGGCCGTGCTCGCCGCCGAGGACCGCGACTTCTACTCCGAGTCCGCGGTCGATCCCGCCGCGATGCTCCGCGCCGCCTGGAACACCGTGACCGGCAAGGGCAAGCAGTCCGGCTCCACCATCACCCAGCAGTACGTGAAGAACTACTACCTCGGCCAGGAACAGACCGTCACCCGCAAGGCCAAGGAATTCTTCATCGCCATCAAACTGGACCGCGAGGTGAGCAAGGACAACATCCTGGAGGGCTACCTCAACTCCAGCTACTACGGCCGCAACGCCTACGGCATCCAGGCCGCCGCCCAGTCCTACTACGGCCGCAACGCGGAGCAGCTGACCTGCGCCCAGGGCGCCTACCTCGCCACCCTCCTCAACGCCCCCAGCGCCTACGACATCAGCGCCCGCCCCGCGAACCGTGCGCGGGTACTGGCGCGCTGGAACTACGTCCTGGACGGCATGGTGAAGCAGAAGTGGCTCAGCCAGGCCGACCGGGCCGCGCTGGAGTTCCCCATGCCCCGGCCCGCCAAGCCCTCGGCGGGCCTGTCCGGCCAGCGCGGCTACCTCGTCGAGACGGTCAAGGACTACCTCGTCGACCACAAGATCCTCGACGAGGACACCCTGCGGGCCGGCGGCTACCGCATCACCACCACCATCAGCAAGAAGCGCCAGAACGCCTTCGTCAAAGCGGTCGACACCCGGTTGATGGACCGCCTCGACGACTCCCGGAAGGTCGACCGCTACGTCCGGGCCGGCGGCGCCTCCATCGACCCCGCCAGCGGCCGGGTCGTCGCCCTCTACGGCGGCATCGACTACGCCAAACAGTTCGTCAACGGCGCCACCCGCAGCGACTACCAGGTCGGCTCCACCTTCAAGCCGATCGTCTTCGCCTCCGCCGTACAGAACGACTCCACCACCCAGGACGGCGCCCGGATCACCCCGAACACCGTCTACGACGGCACCAACAAGCGGATGACGGTCAGTCACGGCCGCTCCACCGGCTTCGCGCCCGCCAACGAGGACGACCGCTCCTACGGCCCGATCACCGTCACCGAGGCCACCGACAAGTCCGTCAACGCCGTCTACGCGCAGATGGGCATCGACGTCGGCCCCGCCAAGGTCAAGGCCACCGCCGTCGACCTGGGCATCCCCGCCGGCACCCCCAGCCTCGCCTCGTCCCAGGGCGCGATCTCGCTGGGCACCGCCACTCCCAGCGTCCTGGACATGGCCCAGGTCTACGCCACCCTCGCCCACCACGGCACCCACCGGCCGTACACCCTGGTCGACAAGGTCACCAAGAGCGAGGAGGACATCGAGCTGCCCGAGCGCGAGGAGACCACCGCCGTCCCGCGGACCGCCGCCGACACCACCACCTCGATCCTGCGCAGCGTCGTCGACGGCGGCACCGGCACCGCCGCCCAGGGCGCCGGACGGCCCGCGGCCGGCAAGACGGGCACCGCCGAAAAGGACAAGGCCGCGTGGTTCGCGGGCTACACCCCCGACCTCGCCACCGTCGTCGCGGTGCTCGGCCAGAACCCGGAGAGCGCCGCGCAGGAGCCCCTCTACGGCGCCGGTGGCCTGGCGCGGGTCAACGGCGGCGACTACCCCGCCCAGATCTGGGCCGACTACACCGCGGCCGCGCTGAAGGGACGCCCGGTCCGCGGCTTCGACCTGCGGCTGGAGGAGGGCGCGGAGTCGGTGTCGCCCTCGCCGTCCGGCAGCGACTCGGCCTCGCCCAGCGTCTCGGGCTCGCCGTCCGACGGGCCGAGCGACTCCCCCACCGTCCCCACGCCGACCCCCGGCGCCCCGACCGGGCCCACCGGACAGCCGCCCACCCCCACCTCGCCGTCCGAGCCCACCCCGACCGCCGAGCCCACCAACGACACCCCGACGTTCGAGCCCCAGAGCGACGACCTGGAACAGCGGCTGCGGTGGAGATGGGGCGGCGGATAGCCGCCCCGGGCGCGGGCCGCTACGGCGTCCCGCCCGCTGCCCTCAGTGCCCCGAGGTCGCCTTGAGACCGACCACCGCGACCAGCAGCAGGCAGATGAAGAAGATCCGGGCCGCGGTGGCCGGTTCGCCGAGCACCGTCATGCCGAGCACCGCCGCACCGGCCGCCCCGATGCCGACCCACACGCCGTAGGCGGTGCCGATCGGCAGGGTCCGGGCCGCGTACGAGAGCAGCAGCATGCTGGCGACGATGCCCGCGCCGGTGAACACGCTGGGCCACAGCCGGGTGAAGCCGTCGGTGTACGTCATCCCGACCGACCAGCCCACCTCCAGCAGTCCGGCGGCCAGGAGCAGGATCCATGCCATGACGGCACCTCCGTGAAAGAGCTTCAACAGGGGTGCGTCGTCTTGTCCTGACCCGGTACGGCGCGTCTCGTCGGGTGCTTCCCGAGGCTAGCAAAGGGCAGCGAAACGGGCGGTGACCCCGGTCACCGCCCGCCGGGCCCGCGCCGGGGCCGGAGTTCAGGGAGCCACGGGCTCCACGCTGCCGCTCTGCCGCCGGGCCGCCGCCGAGGGCGCCGCGATGCGCCGTGGGGAGCCGCGGAAGGGGCTACAGGTACAGCCCGGTCGCGTCCTCCGCGCCCTCCAGCCGCTCCGCGGCCACCGCATGCAGATCGCGCTCGCGCATCAGCACGTACGCCACCCCGCGCACCTCGACCTCGGCCCGGTCCTCCGGGTCGTACAGCACCCGGTCGCCCACCTCGACGGTCCGCACGTTCTGCCCGACCGCCACCACCTCGGCCCAGGCCAGGCGACGGCCGACCGCCGCGGTCGCGGGAATGACGATGCCCCCCGACGAGCGGCGCTCGCCCTCGGGGATGTCCGTCCGGACCAGCACACGGTCGTGCAGCATCCGGATCGGCAGCTTGTCGTGGGTGTCCTTGGCGTTATTCGGGCTCACGGCATGACCGTACCTGCCCGGCGCCGCCCGGCACGCACCGCGGGCCGCCCCGGGCCCGGCCCCGGACGGCTCACCGGCGGCCGGTACGCCGTCCGGCCCACCCGTCTCAGCGGCGCCGCCTGGCGCGCAGCGTCAGCAGACCGACGACGGCCACGCCGACCATCGCCACCGGAACGATCCGCTCCAGCCGCGGTGCCCCGTCCTCCGACACCAACTGGGCCCGCACGTCCGAGATCGCCCGGTTGGCGGCCACGTACGCCCGCCCCGCCGTACGGTCCACGGCCGCCGCGGCCCTGGCCTTCGCGTCATCCATGATCGTCTTCGGGTGCAGCCGCACACCGATCTCGTCGAGCGTGACGGCGAGCTCCTGCCGCCTGCGGACGATGTCCGTCTCGATCTGCGCCGGGGTCCTGGCTTCCGCCACCGCGCTGCCTCCGTCGTCTCGCGCCGATGCGTACGAGGGCCGGGCACGAGGCCCCGTACGGAACCGCCAGCCGGCCGGCTGCCGATTCGTGATGGACAGTCTGTCAGCTCACACCCCCCTGCGCCCCACAGCACCCCCGTTTCGCCCCCCGAGACGCCCCCGGCACCGCTCCGGGCTCCGGCTGGCTAATGTCGGGGGCGTACGGACCCACGCTTCAGGGGCGTACGGACCCACGCTAAGGAGAGTCATGAGCGAGCGACTGCAGCCCGGCGACACCGCGCCCGCCTTCACCCTGCCCGACGCGGACGGCAAGCAGGTCTCGCTCGCCGACCACCGGGGCCGCAAGGTCATCGTCTACTTCTACCCGGCCGCCCTGACCCCCGGCTGCACCAAGCAGGCCTGCGACTTCACCGACAACCTCGACTTCCTGGCCGGCCACGGCTACGACGTCATCGGCATCTCCCCCGACAAGCCGGAGAAGCTCGCCAAGTTCCGGGAGAAGGAAGACCTGAAGGTCACCCTCCTCGGCGACCCCGACAAGCAGGTCCTCACGGCATACGGCGCCTTCGGCGAGAAGAAGCTCTACGGCAAGACCGTCACCGGCGTCATCCGCTCCACGGTCGTCCTCGACGAAGAGGGCAAGGTCGAGCGCGCCCTCTACAACGTCAAGGCCACCGGCCATGTCGCCAAGATCATCAAGGACCTGGCGCTGTAGGACACGGGGTCCCCACCCGGTCCGGCAGCTCCAGCACGGCCTCGGCGCCGCCGTCCGCGGCGGCGCCGAAGTCCAGCCGCGCCCCCAGCACATCCGCCTGCCCGGCCGCGATCGTCAGCCCCAGACCGTGCCCGGTCCCCCGCTCCGGCGCCGCCGTACGGAACCGCCGCGGCCCCTCCGCACACAGGTCCGCCGGATAGCCCGGACCGTGATCGCGCACCACGATCCGCGACCCCGCGACCACCACCTCGATCGGCGGCCTGCCGTGCTTGGCCGCGTTCGCCAGCAGGTTCACCAGCACCCGCTCCACCCGCCGCCGGTCCGTCTCCACGATCCGCGGCTCCCCCTCCACGCTCACCGACACCTCGTCCACCCCGCGCTGGCGCGCCGCCCGCTGCACGATCCCGCGCACCAGCGACGGCAGCTCGCAGGCGTCCAGATCGGCCCGCTCCACCCCCGCGTCCAGCCGCGAGACCTCCAGCAGGTCCTCCACCAGCCGCCGCATCGCCTGCGCCCGGTCCCGCACCAGCTCCACCGCCCGCTGCTGCGGCAGCAGCTCCGCGGCCGCCACCAGACCGGCCACCGGCGTCCGCAGCTCGTGCGCCACATCCGCGGTGAACTCCCGCTCCGCCTCCACCCGGGCCGCCAGCGACGTCGCCATGTGGTGCACGCTCCGGCCCAACTCGGCCACCTCGTCGCGGCCATGACTCGCCAGCGCATCCGCGTCCGGCGCCTCCCCCGCCGCGATCCGCCGGGCCGCCGCCGCACTCAGCCGCAGCCGCCGCGACAGCCGCTGCGCGACGAACCACGACACCACCGCCATCAGCACGACCGTGCCGCACCCCGCGATCAGCAGCGCCCGGTTCAGCGCCAGCTGCGCCGGATCGTCGTCCGGATACGCCGCCGAGACCGACAGCGTCCGCGTCGGCGCGCTCTCGCCGCTGTCGCCGACCCCGGTCGCCGCCCACACCCGCGGGTCCTCGCCGCCGCTGACATACGTCCCCGACCGCTTGTGGAACACCGCGCCGCGCAACGGCGACGGCAGCGTCGAATCGTCCAGCTTCGCGCCCAGCGCGAGCGTGCCGTCCCGCTCGTAGATCTGCAGCGCCGAACTCAGGCGGTCGTCCTGATACGCCCGCGCCGACCGCTCGCGCTCGGCATCCGCTATGTGATGCACCGCGAACCCGAGCACCACCACGGCCAGCGCCGTCATACACGAAATGGCCAGGGCGATCCGGCCTCGAATGCCCATCACGCGAGGTTGTACATCTCCGTCGTGTCACCGAGCGGCGTCGAGCCCTCGTACGTCACTTCGAGGCCGGTGAACAGCACCGTGCCGTCGACCGGCTTCGGACCATAGAGCCGGAAGGTCGCCGGAAAACCCGCATCCCCGCCCGCCCCCGCGGCGGTCTTCTCCACCTGGACCACACCCGCACCGTACGCTTCCCGCGCCCCGTAGACCTTCCACTGGATCGCGGTCGCCACCATCCCCTCGTCCGCGCAGGTCAACCTGATCACATGCGGCTTGACCGCCCGCTTGCCGACCCCGCAGTCCCGGACGCCCGGCAGCCCTCCCGGCTCCTTGGCGTCCTCCTTCACGTCCTGCACCGCCGACGTCTTCGGCGCGGCATCCACCGCCGAGGCACGGTCCGACGCCTGGCCGAACCACACCCCGCCGGCCGCCAGCGCCGTCACCACGACAAAGGCCGCCAGAGCGGTGCGCCCCCGGACCCAGCGGGACCCTTCGCGGTCGCTCATCACGATCTCCTCCCGGGGACCACGCCCCGTACCCCCGCCCAGCACACACGAATGCCGCGCCCGGTGCCCCACTCTCCCGCCCCCCGGACACAGCGGGATTGCCCGAACGCTGCGGTGACCGCTCGGCTGTGTACCAGTCCTGTAACAAGCCCTGTCACACCTCTGGCGCGGACCCCGCCCGGCACCTGCCGGAAGCCACCCGGTGTGCCGGACGGCCCAGCCGCATGTGACGTATCTCGATTCCTCGCCCCAGAGTGGTTTGGATCCTCCCCCCACGGCGCAGGCGCACCTGTCGTATATCCCCACCGCGCACCGCGCACTGTTCAGACCGAGAGGACCGCCTCGTGCCGACCGGCAGCACCGAAGCAGAACCCACTCCCGACCAGGACCGGGAAGCGCTCAAGCGCCACCGGGTGCTCTTCCGTGCCGTCGCCCGGCGCAAGAACCCCAAACTGCGGCGCACCGACATCACCGTCACCGACGAGCGCATCGTCAAGCGCGCAGTGAAGGCCGCCGCGCTCGGCAATGCCATGGAATGGTTCGACTTCGGGATCTACAGCTATCTCGCGGTCACCATCGGCAAGGTCTTCTTCCCCGGCGGCAGCGACACCACCAGCCTGCTGTCGTCCTTCGCGACCTTCGCCGTGGCCTTCCTCGTACGCCCCATCGGCGGCGCCTACTTCGGCCCCCTCGGCGACCGGGTCGGCCGCAAGAAGGTCCTCGCCCTCACCATGATCATGATGGCGCTGGGCACCTTCTGCATCGGCCTGATCCCGTCCTACGCCGCCATCGGCTTCTGGTCCCCGGCCCTGCTCATCCTCTTCCGCCTGGTCCAGGGCTTCTCGACCGGCGGCGAGTACGGCGGCGCCTCCACCTTCATCGCCGAGTACGCCCCCGACAAGAAGCGCGGCTTCTTCGGCAGCTTCCTGGAGATGGGCACCCTCATCGGCTACACCGGCGCCGCCGGCATCGTGCTGCTGCTCAACACCACCCTCGGCGACGACGCCATGAACAGCTGGGCCTGGCGCCTGCCCTTCCTGATCGCCGGTCCCCTCGGCCTGGTGGGTCTCTACCTCCGGGTCAAGCTCGACGAGACCCCCGCCTTCCAGAAGTTCGAGGCCGCGCACACCCACAGCGCCACCGGCTCCGCCGTGGAGGCCGAGGCCGAGTTCTCCCACCTCTCGGAGAACGCCCCGAAGAAGAAGATCGGCGAGATCTTCGCCCAGCAGTGGCCCACCCTGATCCTGTGCATCGCCCTGGTCGGCGCGTACAACATCACCGACTACATGCTGCTGTCGTACATGCCGACGTACCTGACGGACACCCTCCACTACGAGGAGTCCCACGGTCTGCTGATCCTTCTCGGCACGATGATCGCCCTGATGTGCATCATCAGCACCATCGGCAAACTGAACGACCACTACGGCCGCAAGCCCCTCCTGATGGCCGGCATGCTCGGCTTCTTCATCACCGCCATCCCGGCCTTCCTCCTGGTCAACCAGGGCAGCCTCGGCGCGGTCATCGGCGGCATGGCCCTCCTCGGCCTCTCCCTGGTCTGCCTGTTGGGCACCATGTCCGCCGCCCTCCCGGCCCTCTTCCCCACCAACGTCCGCTACGGCTCCCTCTCCATCGGCTACAACCTGGCCGTCTCCCTCTTCGGCGGCACCACCCCCCTGGTGATCACCGCCCTCATGGGCGCCTTCCACCAGAACGTCATGGTCCCCGCCTACTACACGATGGGCGCCGCCCTCGTCGGCGTCATCGCCGTGGCCTGCATGAAGGAGACCGCCCAACAGCCCCTCGAAGGCTCCCCGCCCTCCGTCGCCACCAAGGAAGAAGCCGTCGAACTCATCGAGTCCCAAACACCGGAACCACGCTTCTGACCTGCGTCACGCACGGCGTCGAGGGCCTCGGGGATCGTCCCTGGGGCCCTCGGCCTTTCCGCCTTCCCTTTTCCACCACCTGCCGTAACCGGCCCCACGTTCGATCGTTGTTCCGTTCGAGGCGTGCATGGGGGTGGGCCTGCTGCACGGAACGGGGGGAATCATGCCGGTCAAGTACACGCCCGAGCGGCTCGCGGAGGCCGCACGCGCCTCCGCGTCGTTCGACGACGCCGTGCGATGGTTCGGCGGGAGACCGACGCCGGGCAGCAGACGCTATCTGCGCGCAAGGATGCGGGAGACAGGCATCGACACCGCGCACTTCGCCGTCCCTGGCGTACGGCACACCGAGGCCCGGCTTCGTGAGCTGGTCGCCTGCTCGCACAGCATCGCCGAGGTGGTACGCCGCCTCGGCATCAGCCCGGTCGGGGGAAATCAAGCGCACATCGGCCGCCGCCTCGCCGAACTGCGCCTCGACGTCTCGCATTTCACCGCCGCGCCGCCCCGCGCACGGACCAAAGCCACCAGGCACGACCGTCTGGTTCTCGGCTCGCCGGCCGACGGCCGCACCTCCGGCGAGCGCCTGCGCAGGGACCTGCTGCGCCGGGGAGTTCCGGAGCGGTGTGCGATGTGCGGCACGGGTGCGGAATGGAACGGCAAGCCGCTGCGCCTGGAGGTCGACCATCTCAACGGTGACTGGTGGGACAACCGCCCGGCCAATGTGCGTTTACTGTGCCCCAACTGCCATGCGGTGACCGACACATACCGCGGCCGCAAGCCCCGGCGGAAGTGACACCCTGCCCATGGCCCGGCGCCCCGCCTACGACCGCGACCTGCTGCTCCGTACGGCCGCCGACTCCACCAGTCTGGTCGACATGATGCGCCGGCTCGGCGCGCCGTTGGGCAGCGGTCCGCGCAGATACCTGCGCATGCGGCTGGCGCACCACGGCATCGACACCGCGCACTTCGTCGACGAGCCGCTCCCCCGCCGTCAGCACCGGTCGTACACCGAGGCGCTGCTCACGGAAGCCGCCGCACAGTCCCACAGCATCCGCGACATGCTGGACCACATGGAGGTTCCGCCGTACGACAGCGCGTACACGCACCTCCGCAGGAAGCTGGACCAATTCGGCATCGACACCTCTCACTTCACCTGCCGCCGGCCCGGCTCCTCCCTGCTCCCCCGCGGTGAACTGGAACGTGCCGTGGCCACCTCACGAAGCCTGGCCGGAGTCCTTTCCTGCCTCGCCCTGGCCGACAACGGCACCTCCCGACGAGCGGTGAAACGCAGTATCGAGGCCTACGGCCTGCCCACCGAGCACTTCACAGGGCAGGGCCACCGGCGGGGGATTCCTTCCCCGAACCGCAGGTCGGCCGACCACATCCTGCGACAACGCGAACCGGGCTCCCGACGAGAGAGGACGACGTTGTTACGCCGTGCCCTTGAGGAGAAGAAGGTGCCCCGGCGGTGCGCGGAGTGCAGCCTCGGGGACACCTGGCAGGGCAAGTGGCTCGTCCTGGAGATCGACCACATCAACGGTGACCGGCTGGACAACCGGCTGGCGAACCTGCGCTACCTGTGTCCCTCATGCCACAGCCAGACGAGGACATTCTCGTGCCGGTCGGCGCACTCAGCCGTCCCCGCACAGCCGCGCGGCCGGGCACAGTAAGGTAGGCGCACGGGCCCGTACCCCAGCTGGCAAGAGGGCGCCGGTTTAGGTCCGGTGTGTCGTGGGTTCGAATCCCACCGGGCCCACCTACGCGTACGGCCTCCCCGTCATCGGACGAGGAGGCCGTTTTCGTGCGCACGGGCCGACTGCCGCCTCAGCCCAACAACTCCCGCACCACCGGTGCCAATGCCCGGAAGGCATGGCCGCGGTGGCTGATGGCGTTCTTCTCGGTGGGGGTCAGTTCGGCGCAGGTGCGGGTGTCGCCGAGGGGCTGGAGGACGGGGTCGTAGCCGAAGCCGCCGGTGCCGGCGGGGGTGTGGCGGAGGGTTCCTTCGAGGCGGCCCTCGACGACGCGCTCGGTGCCGTCGGGGAGGGCGAGGGCCGCGGCGCAGGCGAAGTGGGCGGTGCGGTGTTCGTCGGCGATGTCGGAGAGCTGGGCGAGGAGCAGGGCGAGGTTGGCCTGATCGTCGCCGTGCCGGCCGGCCCAGCGGGCGGAGAAGATGCCGGGCGCGCCGCCGAGGACGTCGACGCAGAGGCCGGAGTCGTCGGCGACGGCCGGGTGGCCGGTGGCCCGGGCAAGGGCGTGAGCCTTGAGGAGGGCGTTCTCGGCGAAGGTGACGCCGGTTTCCTTGACGTCGGGGACGTCGGGGTAGGCGTCGGCGCCGACGAGGTCGACGTCGAGGTCGGCGGCCTCCAGGATGGCCCGGAGTTCGGTGACCTTGCCGGCGTTGCGGGTGGCGAGGATGAGGCGACGGGTGCTTGCGGGGCGTCCACCGGTTTGAGGCTGCATGGGGAGGGATTATCCCGGTGTGCAGATCCTGGTCATCTCACTGGTCCCGTCGACGATCGGCTGGATGTCCGGGGCCTTGTTGTTGTCGAGGGCCTTGCGGGCGGCCTTGATGCCGTTGTTCGTCTTGTCGACGGCCTTGGAGAGCGCGGGGTCGTCCGCGTCCTTGCTGAGCTTCTGCAGATTGCTGTCGATCTTGTCGAGGGCCTGCTCGGCCTTCTGCGGATCGGTGAGGGCGTTGTCCGCGGCCTGCTGGAGCTTGTCGACGGCGTTGACGGCGGAGGTGGCGGCGTGGGCGCAGTCCATGGCCTTGTTGACCGCTCCGCAGGCGGAGAGCAGCGGTATCGCCAGGGTGGCGGCGGCTAACGCGGCGAGTGCGGTGGTGACGGGACGACGGTGCCGGCGCGGGCGCGGGGCCATGGTGCGGTTCCTTCCCTTTGGGTCATGCTCGGGCAAAGGAAGAAACGCGGGGCGGCGTGGTTTGGTTGCCCGGCCGTCGCCGCCAGGGGCGAGGATCGGACATCCAGCGGCCCGGCGGCCCCTGGGGAGGCCGCCGTCAGACGAGGCCGGTCTGGGTGAGCAGCATGGCGAGGACGACGACGAGGGTCCAGCCGAGGAGGTGCTCCAGGAGCCGGGAGTCGTCCTGGGGCCCGCCGGTGCGGGCGCGGACGCGGGGGGCGGTCACGGCAGTTGTGGGCATGGCTCCACACTGCGTCTGCCGCGGCGGCTTTTCCAGAGACGGATGTCCCATGAGAAAAGGGTCACAGGGGGAGGTGTGCGGGACCTCCCCCTGTGACCCCTGTGACCCCGGCGTTCCGGGTGTGGGCTCAGAGGGTGCGGGCCAGCGCCGCCCGCTGGGCCTCGTCGAGTTCGGCGCAGCCGGCGACGGCGAGGTCGAGGAGGGCGTTGAGCTCCTCGCGGGCGAAGGGCTCGGCCTCGGCCGTGCCCTGGACCTCGACGAAGCGGCCGTCGCCGGTGCAGACGACGTTCATGTCGGTCTCGGCGCGGACGTCCTCCTCGTAGCAGAGGTCGAGGAGCGGGGTGCCGTCGACGATGCCGACGCTGACCGCGGAGACGGTGCCGGTGAGGGGCTTGCGGCCGTGCTTGATGAGCTTCTTGCCCTGGGCCCAGGCGATGGCGTCGGCGAGGGCGACGTAGGCGCCGGTGATGGCGGCGGTGCGGGTGCCGCCGTCGGCCTGCAGGACGTCGCAGTCCAGGACGATGGTGTTCTCGCCGAGGGCCTTGTAGTCGATGACGGCGCGCAGGGAGCGGCCGATGAGGCGGCTGATTTCGTGGGTGCGGCCGCCGATCTTGCCGCGTACGGATTCGCGGTCGCCGCGGGTGTTGGTGGAGCGCGGCAGCATCGAGTACTCGGCGGTGACCCAGCCTTCGCCGGTGCCCTTGCGCCAGCGCGGTACGCCCTCGGTGACGGAGGCGGTGCAGAAGACTTTGGTGTCGCCGAAGGAGATGAGGACGGAGCCTTCGGCGTGCTTGCTCCAGCCGCGTTCGATGGTGACCGGGCGGAGCTGTTCGGGGGTGCGGCCGTCGATGCGAGACATGGCGTAGACCCTATCGGGAATGGCGAGGGCCCCACTCCGGGGCGGTGGATCGTCCGGGGCGGGGCCTTCGGGAGCGGCCTGGCGGCCGGCTCGTCAGCTCACATCATGTCTTCGATCTCGGCGGCGATGGGGTCCGCGTCGGTGCCGATGACGACCTGGATCGCGGTGCCCATCTTGACGACGCCGTGGGCGCCGGCGGCCTTGAGGGCGGCCTCGTCGACGAGGGAGGAGTCGACGACCTCGGTGCGGAGGCGGGTGATGCAGCCCTCGACCTCCTCGATGTTGTCGAGTCCGCCGAGCCCGGCGACGATCTTCTCAGCCTTGCTGGCCATGTCCACTCCTGCTTGTCTCGGCCGCCGGCGGTTCCGCCGTGCGGTTTTCACACCGTAACGCACGTTCAGCCCAACTATGTGGGCGTTTGTCCGCTGTCTGACGAAGGATGGCGATCATCGGAGTGCACGCCGGGAACGGTGCGCACCACGAGTGGTCTACACCACCAGTATGCGGCAAGCACGAGGTCGGTTGCCGACGGGCCGACTGCCGGGAGGAACGGATGAGTTCGAACGCAGCGGCGGCGGCACCGAGGAGGAACTGGGCGTCGAACCTCTTCCAGACTCTGCAGAAAATGGGGCGCAGTCTGCAGCTGCCGATTGCCGTCCTGCCCGCTGCGGGAATTCTCAACCGTCTTGGCCAACCGGATGTGTTCGGCGCGGACGGGCTGGGCTGGGACGCCGTCGGCAAGGTGTTCGCGGCAGCGGGCGGTGCGCTGCTGGATTCGGGGCTCGGGCTGCCGCTGCTGTTCTGCATCGGTGTGGCGATCGGGATGGCCAAGAAGGCGGACGGGTCGACGGCGCTGGCCGCGGTGGCCGGCTTCCTCGTCTACTTCTCGGTGATGCACGCGTTCCCGGCGGGCTGCGCCGCGGGCCAGACGTACACCCAGGCGGGCCTGTGGAGCGGGGTGTGCGTCGACCGGAAGCTGACCGTGACGCAGGCCTCCTTCCAGAACCCGGGGGTGTTCGGCGGCATCGTCATGGGGTTCCTGTCCGCCTGGCTCTGGCAGCGCTTCCACCGGGTGAAGCTGGTGGACTGGCTGGGCTTCTTCAACGGCCGCCGGCTCGTCCCCATCATCATGGCCTTCGTCGGCCTGGTGTTCGCGGTGCTGTGCCTGTTCGTCTGGCAGCCGATCGGAGACGCGCTGACGAGCTTCAGCGAGTGGCTGACGGGACTGGGGTCCTGGGGCGCGGGGCTCTTCGGCGTCGCCAACCGTGCATTGCTGGTGATCGGCCTGCACCAGTTCCTGAACACCTTCGTCTGGTTCCAGTTCGGCAGCTTCACCAAGCCGGACGGCACGGTCGCCCACGGCGACATCAACCGGTTCCTGGCGGGCGACCCCACTGCCGGCCAGTTCACCACCGGGTTCTTCCCGATCATGATGTTCGCGCTGCCGGCCGCGGCGCTGGCGATCGCCCACTGCGCCAAGCCGCACCGCCGCAAGGAGATCGCGGGCATGATGCTGTCGGTCGGCCTGACCTCGTTCGTGACGGGTGTGACCGAGCCGATCGAGTACTCGTTCCTCTTCGTGGCGCCGGTGCTGTACGCGATCCACGCCGTGCTGACGGGTGTGTCGATGGCGGTGAGCTGGGCGCTGGGGGTGCACGACAGCTTCAGCTTCTCGGCGGGCCTGATCGACTACGTCATCAACTGGGGACTGGCGACCAAGCCCTGGCTGATCATTCCCATCGGCCTGTGTTTCGCGGTGGTCTACTACGTCCTCTTCCGGTTCGTGATCACGAAGTTCCATCTGGCGACGCCCGGCCGCGAGCCGGACGAGGTGGGGGACGCGATGGAGCGGGAGAACGTGAAGTAGGGGGACGGCGGCAGGGAGACGGGGAGGCCGGGAAGTCCCGTAACCGCTTCCGCACCGCCCGCCGCCGCGTCCCCGTCACCGCTTCCGCACCACTTCCGCCCGCCTCCCCCAACCGCCTCCGCACCGCCGCCTCCCCCCTTTCCGCACACCCCCGCCGGCCCCCGGGTTGTCCTACCCGGGGGCCGGTCGTCGTGTGGTCCACACCACTTGGAAGAATGGATTCCTTTATGTCGGGTCTACGTGCTAAGAATGGTCTAAACCACTAGTGGTGTAGACCAAGGTGTAGACCAAGCGCGGGCCGTCCCCCTCTTCGAGTGCCCGCCTCACCAGGAGGAATCCGATGAGTACGGCCACCGCCACCAAGGCGGCTCCCGCGAAGAAGCGGGGATCCGGCCTGTTCCAGGGCCTGCAGAAGATCGGCCGCAGCCTCCAGCTGCCGATCGCCGTCCTGCCCGCCGCGGGCATCCTCAACCGCCTCGGCCAGCCGGACGTCTTCGGCGAGAAGGGCCTCGGCTGGATCGCCGTCAGCAAGGTCTTCGCGGCGGCCGGCGGCGCGGTCTTCGACAACCTGCCGATGCTGTTCTGCATAGGCGTCGCCATCGGCTTCGCGAAGAAGTCCGATGGCTCCACGGCGCTCGCCGCCCTGGTCGGCTTCCTGGTCTACAGCAATGTCCTCAAGGCGTTCCCGGTCACGGAAGGCCATATCGAGAAGGGCAAGTGGGTCGAGCCGGTCCTCAACAACCCCGGGGTCCTCGGCGGCATCATCATGGGTCTGCTCGCCGCGATCCTGTGGCAGCGCTACCACCGCAAGAAGCTGGTGGACTGGCTGGGCTTCTTCAACGGCCGCCGGCTCGTCCCGATCATCATGGCGTTCGTGGGGACCGCCGTCGGCGTCCTCTTCCTCCTGGTCTGGGAGCCCGTCGGCAGCGCCATCTCCAGCTTCGGCGAGTGGATGACCGGCCTGGGCGCGGGCGGTGCCGGACTGTTCGGTCTGATCAACCGTGCGCTGCTGCCGATCGGCATGCACCAGTTCGTCAACACCGTCTCGTGGTTCCAGCTCGGTGACTTCACCGACGCGGCCGGCAAGGTCGCGCACGGCGACATCGGCCGCTTCTTCGCCGGCGACCCGTCCGCCGGGCAGTTCATGTCCGGCTTCTTCCCGATCATGATGTTCGGTCTGCCGGCCGCCGCCCTCGCCATCGCGCACTGCGCCCGTCCCGAGCGCCGCAAGACCGTACTCGGCATGATGATCTCGCTCGCGCTGACCTCCTTCGTCTGCGGTATCACCGAGCCGATCGAGTTCTCGTTCATGTTCATCGCCCCGGTGCTCTACGGCATCCACGCCGTGCTGACCGCCCTCTCGATGGCTCTGACCTGGGCACTGGGCGTGCACGACGGCTTCACCTTCTCCGCCGGCTTCATCGACTACGCGCTGAACTGGAACCTGGCCACCAAGCCCTGGATGATCATCCCGATCGGCCTGGTCTTCGCCGCCGTCTACTACCTGCTGTTCCGCTTCGCGATCACCAAGTTCAACCTCACCACCCCGGGCCGGGAGCCCGAGGAGGAGGTCGAGGACCTGACGAAGGCGTAAGCCGCGCAGGCCACCGCACCACGAGGGCCCCGGAACCGTAGGGTTCCGGGGCCCTTCGTCATGACGTGCCGCGCGTCGTCGCCACGTACCGCGGGTCGTCGAGGCGCGTGCCGCGCGCCCCGCTCGGACGTCCCGCTCAGACCTCGTAGACCGCGCCCGCCTTGGCGACCTCGACCGGCCCGTCGTAGGCCTTCTGGGCGTCACGGACGCTGATGGCCGGGTCGGTCCACGGCGGGATGTGGGTCAGCACCAGGCGCCCCGCACCGGCCCGCTGGGCGATCTCGCCGGCCTCCCGGCCGTTGAGGTGCAGGTCCGGGATGTCTTCCTTGCCGTAGGTGAAGGACGCCTCGCACAGGAAGAAGTCGCTGCCCGCGACGAGGTGCTCCAGCGCGTCGCAGGGGCCGGTGTCCCCGGAGTACGTCAGGGACCTGCCGCCGTGTTCGATGCGGAAGGCGAAGGCCTCGACCGGGTGGCTGACCCGCTCGGTGCGGATCGTGAACGGCCCGGTGGTGAGGGTGCCCGGCGTCAGGGTGCGGAAGTCGAAGACCTCGCTCATCGCGCCGTCGTACGGCAGATCGGCGTGCGCGGCGGTGAGCCGGCGCTCGGTGCCGGCCGGGCCGTGGACCGGCATCGGCGCGCAACGGCCGCCGTCCGGGCGGTAGTAGCGCACCACGAAGTAGCCGCACAGGTCGATGCAGTGATCGGCATGCAGATGCGACAGGAGTACGGCATCCAGGTCATAGAGGCCGATGTGGCGCTGCAGCTCGCCCAGGGCGCCGTTGCCCATGTCGAGGAGCAGCCTGAAGCCGTCGGCCTCCAGGAGGTAGCTCGAGCAGGCCGATTCCACGGAAGGGAACGACCCCGAGCATCCGACGACGGTGAGCTTCATAGCGGGCGTGAACCTCCGTGGGCGGGGGCGGCGGACGGGAGCCTCCCCTGCTCGAACGCAGTGGAGAGCGTGGGGAAGGCTCCATGCGGGCTTCCCGGCGGGGCCTTGCCGGGTGGTGCCGGGTCCTTGGCGGTCGGTGCGGTGCCCACGAGCGTAAGGCGCAAAAGGTGCTGTGGCTCCTCCGGCGGGGCGAGCTGTGGGCGGAATCACCAGTCTGGGCTGTCGCCCCGTACGCCCGTACGGAGTGGCCGGTGACTCAAGGGTGTTCCGCCCGCCCCTCGCCGTGCGGCGGACCGGACGCCGTAGGGGGGAGAAGGTGCTGCGGGGGTGCCCCGGTCCTCACCGGTGCACCCCCGAGTCCCTCGTCCCGCCGCCGCGGCGGGCCCCTGCGGCCGCTCCGCCGCCGGGCGGCTACGCCCAGAGCTGGCCGTGCAGCGCGGCGATCGCCGCTTCCGTGGTTTCGGCGGTGTACACGCCGGTGGAGAGGTACTTCCAGCCGCCGTCGGCGACGACGAAGACGATGTCGGCGGTCTGCCCCGCCTTGACCGCCTTCTTGGCGACGCCGATCGCGGCATGCAGCGCCGCGCCGGTGGAGATGCCCGCGAAGATGCCTTCCTCGGCGAGGAGTTCACGGGTGCGGCGGACCGCGTCCTGGGAGCCCACCGAGAACCGCGTGGTGAGCACGGACTCGTCGTAGAGCTCCGGGATGAAGCCCTCGTCGAGGTTGCGCAGACCGTAGACGACATCGTCGTAGCGCGGCTCGGCGGCGACGATCTGGACGCCGGGGACCTGCTCGCGCAGGTAGCGGCCGACGCCCATGAGCGTGCCGGTGGTGCCCAGACCGGCCACGAAATGGGTCACGGAGGGGAGGTCGGCGAGGATCTCGGGGCCGGTGGTGGCGTAGTGCGCACCGGCGTTGTCGGGGTTCCCGTACTGGTAGAGCATCACCCAGTCGGGGTGCTCGGCGGACAGCTCCTTGGCCACCCGGACGGCCGTGTTGGAGCCGCCCGCCGCGGGCGAGGAGATGATCTCGGCGCCCCACATGGCGAGCAGCTCGCGCCGCTCGGAGGAGGTGTTCTCCGGCATCACGCACACGATGCGGTAGCCCTTGAGCTTGGCCGCCATGGCGAGCGAGATGCCGGTGTTTCCGCTGGTCGGTTCGAGGATGGTGCAGCCGGGGGTGAGCCGGCCGTCCTTCTCGGCCTGTTCGATCATGTGCAGCGCCGGGCGGTCCTTGACCGAGCCCGTGGGGTTGCGGTCCTCCAGCTTCGCCCAGATGCGGACGTCGTCGGAGGGGGACAGGCGCGGGAGGCGGACGAGAGGGGTGTTCCCGACCGCCGCCAGCGGGGAGTCGTACCGCACGTCAGACCATTCCGCCGGCCACCGCCGGGAGGATCGTCACGCTGTCGCCGTCGGCGAGCTTGGTGGAGATGCCCTCCAGGAAGCGGACGTCCTCGTCGTTGAGGTAGACGTTCACGAAGCGGCGCAGCTGCTCGCCGTCGACGAGGCGCTCGCGGATGCCGGCGTGCCGGCTCTCCAGGTCGGTGAAGAGGTCGGCGAGGGTCTCTCCCTTGCCCTCGACGGCCTTCTCGCCGTCGGTGTAGGTGCGCAGGATGGTCGGGATTCGGACCTCGATGGCCATGGAGTGCTCCTGTGGGAGTGCGGGGCGGGGGCTGTACGTCCCGGGGCACGGCGTACGGCGCGCCGGGAGGCGTCGGGTGACGCGGGAAGTGCGGGGTGCCGGAGGCGGGCGCCGGGCGCCCGGGGCAGGCCGGGTCAGGCGGCGCAGCGCGGACAGATGGCGCTGGAAAGGCGGCACAGATCCACGTGCAGCCGTGCGGCTCCGCAGCCGAACGCGCCCAGCAGGGCGGATGCGGAGCGACGCGTGGCGAGTGGAGCGCGCAGCAGCATGCCCGGCCTCTTCTCGCTCACGTCGTGGTCAACCATGCGGTCATCGTATCGATTCCCGGTCCGGGTATTGGAACCTCGTCCCATGATGCGGACGATCGGTGTACACCAGGTGGGACGGCCTCAGGAGTAGGCCGCCACGACCTCGACCTCTTCCTCGGTGACCTCGCCGTCCACGATCCGGTACGAGCGGAACTGGAAGGGCCCGGCGTCGTCGGTGTCGGCGGTCGATACCAGGACGTAGTGGGCGCCGGGCTCGTTCGCGTAGGAGAGGTCGGTGCGCGAGGGGTAGGCCTCGGTCGCGGTGTGCGAGTGGTAGATGATCACCGGTTCCTCGTCCCGGTCGTCCATCTCGCGGTAGAGCTTGAGCAGGTCGGCGGAGTCGAATTCGTAGAACGTGGGCGACCGGGCGGCGTTCAGCATCGGGATGAAGCGCTCGGGGCGGCCACTGCCCGCCGGTCCCGCGACCACGCCGCAGGCCTCGTCGGGGTGGTCCTGGCGGGCGTGCTCGACGATCTGGTCGAAGAGCGCCTTGGTGAGGGTCAGCATGGCGCCAAGAATAGACAGCGGGCCCGCACGTACCGAAGAGTGGTACGCACGGGCCCGCATGCTGGACGGTCGGGCGATTCGCCCCGGTCCGCCCGAAAGGCGCCTCAGTCCTTGGAGCCCTTGGCGGAGGCGTCCTGCGGCGTCGTGCCGGCCGTCAGGCCGTTCGCCGCGTCCCGCCGCTTGATGCAGAGGTAGCCGACGCCCAGGATGAGCGCCCACACGGGAGCCGCGTAGAGCGAGATCCGCGCGTCCGGGTCGACGCCCATCATCACGATCACCATGGCGATGAAGGCCAGCGCGAAGACCGAGGTGTAGGGGCTGCCGGGGGCCTTGAACTCGGACTGCGGCAGCTCGCCGCGGTTCGCCTTGGCGCGGTAGCGCAGCTGCGAGGCCAGGATGACGATCCACGCCCACATACCGGAGATGGTGGCGAAGGAGACGACGTAGTTGAACGCCTCACCGGGCCACTGGTAGTTGATGTAGACGCCGAACAGCATCATCGCGACCGAGACGCCGGTGCCCCAGGTGGGCAGGCCGTTCTTGCTGAGCTTGGTGAAGAACTTCGGGCCCTGGCCGTTGAGCGCGAGGTCGCGCAGCATCCGGCCGGTGGAGTACATACCGGAGTTGGCCGAGGACAGCGCGGCGGTCAGCACGACGAAGTTGACGATGCCGGCGCCGGCGGGCAGACCGATCTGCTGGAAGGCGGCGACGAAGGGGCTGACGCCCGGCTTGAAGACCGTCCAGCTGACGACGGACAGGATGATGATCAGCGCGCCGATGTAGAAGAGGCCGATCCGCCACGGCACGGTGTTGATCGCCTTGGGCAGGACCTTCTTCGGGTTGGTCGCCTCGCCCGCGGTGACGCCGACGAGTTCGACGGCGAGGAAGGCGAACATCACGATCTGCAGCGTCATCAGCGTGCCGCCGATGCCCTTGGGGAAGAAGCCGCCGTGGGACCACAGGTTGGTGAAGGAGGCGGTGTCACCGGCGTCGGAGAAGCCGAGCGTGATCACGCCGAGGCCGATCAGGATCATGCCGATGATCGCGGTGACCTTGACCATCGAGAACCAGAATTCCAGCTCACCGAAGATCTTCACGGAGATCAGGTTGATACCGAAGAGCGCGACGGTGAAGACCAGCGCCGCCGCCCATTGCGGTATGCCCTTGTTCCAGTACTGAACATAAGTGGCCGCGGCGGTCACTTCGGTAATTCCGGTGACGACCCAGAACAGCCAGTAGGTCCAGCCGGTCACAAAGCCGACGAAGGGACCGAGGAATTCTCGCGCGTACTCCGAGAAGGAGCCGGAGACGGGCCGGTACATGAGCAGTTCGCCCAGGGCCCGCATGATGAAGAAGATGACCAGACCGACGATGGCGTAGGCGAGGATGATGCTCGGCCCGGCCATCGAGATCGCCTTACCGGCTCCGAGGAAGAGACCGGTACCGATGGCGCCACCAATGGCGATCATCTGGATCTGACGGTTTCCCAGACCTCGCTGATAGCCCTCTTCGGGGGCCTGCTCAGCTGCCTCGTTGCCGTCGTGTTGCTTGTCGACCTGCACAGAGGTCATGTGTGGTGCGCCTTTCTCCATACCGACCCGGTCTGTCCGGATCGGGTCCCGATCCCCCCGGATGGAGTTCCTGCACGCCGACGGTCGGCCGGCACAGCGCTCCCGCGGCGACAGGGGTGGCGTCGCTCACGGCAGGTCGTGAACATGTATCACGGCGTCTCGCGGATCGCCTAGGGATGGCGCAAAGCAAACCACACGGAAAAGGGGACAAGGCCCATGAAGTGCCGCAATTCACATGGCGGCAGTGACGCGATCGTTATCCGGATTTGAGCCTCCGCTGAGCGGACATCGCGGAAACAACCGGAGTGGTACGCCCGGATTTCAGCCCATTAGAGACTCGACAAGAGTCTCCTGGAGCCCGCCGAGCCACAGATATGCCATCACCATCGGCTTGCGCGGATCGCTGTCCGGGAGCCGCAGCAGCTCGCCGCCGTCCTCTTCATCGGTCACTTCAAGCCGTGTTCCGATGGCCAGCCTGAGGTCGTTGAGCGCCCCCAGCCACTGACGGCACTCACGGGGGTCGAGGCGGAGCATCGCGCTGTCGCCGGCGGGCGCCAGGGTGTCCAGCGCGCGGATCAGCGCCAGGGCGTCCTCGCGCTTGCGCGAGCGCAGGTCGTTCTCGGTGTAGCGGCGGAATTCGGCGGAGGCGGCGCGCACATCGTCGTCGGGGACGAGGTCGGGCCCGCCGTAGGCGTCGGGGAAGAGGCGGGCCAGCACCGGGTCGGCGGGCGGCTCGCTGGGGCCGTCGTTGAAGATCGACGCCAGCAGGTCGTCGCTCTCGTCCTCGCCGGTCTCCTCGCCCGGACCGATCAGCTCCATCAGCTGGACGGCGAGGCTGCGCAGGATGGAGATCTCGACCTCGTCGAGGGGTACGGCGGCGCCGCCGCCCGGCTGCGGCTCGAAGTGCCCGGTCATCGGCGGTCCTGCTGAAGCGTCGCCCACAGGCCGTAGCCGTGCATGGCCTGCACGTCGCGCTCCATTTCCTCGCGGCTGCCGCTGGAGACCACCGCGCGTCCCTTGTGATGGACGTCGAGCATCAACTGGTGCGCCTTGTCCTTGGAGTAGCCGAAGTACGACTGGAAGACATAGGAGACATAGCTCATGAGGTTGACCGGGTCGTTGTGGACGATCGTGACCCACGGGACGTCGGGTTCGGGGACCTCGAAGGGTGCCTCGCTCGACTCGGGGCGCTCGATCTCGACCGGGACACTGAGGGTGCAGCGATACGGCCGGAGCGTAATCGTGGGTGACGGGTGGGCGCTCACAGGCCCCATGCTGCCACCCGAGGGCGGGCGACGCACAAATGCCCCTTGCGCGGGCCGCGTCGGCGAGCCGCGCACGGCGGCCGCGGGCGCCCTTTTGTCGCTCCCGGAGCACTATCGTCAATGTGACGAGTACGAGAGGTAGCATCTCCCCCATGAACACAGCAGACCTGGGGCTGCCGGTGGCCGTGCCGTCGACTGCGCTCTTCACCGACCAGTACGAACTCACCATGCTGCAGGCAGCGTTGCGGTCCGGGACCGCGGAACGGCGCTCGGTCTTCGAGGTCTTCACCCGCCGGCTCCCCGAGGGCCGGCGCTACGGCGTGGTGGGCGGCACCGGCCGGGTGCTGGACGCGGTGGAGAACTTCCGCTTCGACGAGACGATCCTCGGCTTCCTGCGCGAACGCGCCATCCTCGACGAGCCGACGCTCCGGTGGCTGGCCGACTTCCGCTTCCGCGGCGACATCTGGGGCTACCCGGAGGGCGAGGTCTACTTCCCCGGCTCCCCGATCATGCGGGTCGAGGGCACCTTCGCCGAGGCGGTCCTCCTGGAGACGGTGATCCTCTCGATCCTCAACCACGACTCCGCGGTGGCGGCGGCCGCCTCCCGGATGTCGGTGGCGGCCGGCGCCCGCCCGCTGATGGAGATGGGCGCCCGGCGCACCCACGAGCTGTCGGCGGTGGCCGCGTCCCGCGCCGCCTACGTCGGCGGCTTCCACACCACGTCCGACCTGGCGGCCGGCTTCCGCTACAACATCCCCACCGTCGGCACCAGCGCCCACGCCTTCACCCTGCTGCACGACACCGAGCGGGACGCCTTCACCGCGCAGGTCGACAGCCTCGGCAGCGGCACCACCCTGCTCGTGGACACCTTCGACGTCACCGAGGCGGTGCGCACCGCCGTGGAGGTGGCCGGCCCCGGTCTCGGCGCCGTCCGGATCGACTCCGGCGATCTGCTGCTGATCGCCCACCGGGTGCGCCAGCAGCTGGACGAGCTGGGCGCCACCAAGACCAAGATCGTGGTGACCAGCGATCTCGACGAGTACGCCATCGCCTCGCTGGCCGCCGCGCCGGTGGACGCGTACGGCGTCGGCACCCAGCTGGTGACCGGCAGCGGGCACCCGACCTGCTCGATGGTCTACAAGCTGGTCGCCCGCGCCGACAGCGAGGAGCCCGGCGCCCCGCTGCGGCCGGTCGCGAAGAAGTCGATGGGCGCCAAGACCTCGATCGGCGGCCGCAAGTGGGCCGCGCGCCGGCTCGACGAGGACGGGGTGGCCGTGGCCGAGGTCATCGGCACCGGGCCGGTCCCGGCGGAGCTGGCCGACCGGCAGCTGGCGGTGCCGCTGGTGAGCGCCGGCGAGGTGGTGGCCCGGGAGCCGCTGGACGCCGCCCGCGAGCGGCACATCGCCGCCCGCGCCCGGCTGCCGCTGTCGGCGACCCAGCTCTCCCGCGGCGAGCCCGTCCTGTCGACCGAGTACGTCTGAGCGTCCACCGCGTACGTCCGGCCCGGCGCCACGGCCCGTGAGCGGGGTGCCGGGCGGCGGCCGGGGCGGGCCGCCCGGCATCCACCGCGCTGCCGGGCTCCGCACCACTCCCGCAATCCCCCTCCAGTGGCTACCCTCGGTCACACCACCGTTCCGCGCCCCTCCCCTCGATTCCCAGCCGGAAGGCACGCACCATGCACCGGGCATTGATCGTCGTTGATGTGCAGAACGACTTCTGCGAGGGCGGCAGCCTCGCGGTGGCGGGGGGTGCGGATGTCGCGGCGGCCATCACCGATCTGATCGGCCAGGCGGCCGGCGGCTGCTACCGATACGTCGTGGCCACCCGCGACCACCACATCGATCCCGGTGACCACTTCTCCGACGCCCCGGACTACGAGCACTCCTGGCCGGTGCACTGCGTGGCCGGCACGGAAGGCAGCGGCTTCCACCCCAATTTCGCGCCGGCGATCGCCTCCGGCGCCATCGACGCCGTCTTCGACAAGGGCTCCCACACCGGTGCCTACAGCGGTTTCGAGGGCGCGGACGAGAACGGCACCCCGCTCGAGGACTGGCTGCGCGCGCACCGCGTCAGCGAGGTCGACGTGGTGGGCATCGCCACCGACCACTGCGTACGCGCCACCGCCCTGGACGCGGTCCGCGCCGGGCTGCGCACCCATGTCCTGCTGGACCTGACCGCCGGTGTGGCCGCGCACACCACCGAGCGGGCGCTGGAGGAGCTGCGGGCGGCCGGCGCCGAGCTGACCGGCAAGCCGGTGGTCCTCGGCGGCTAGGACGTGTCCTGTGGATCGGGCCGGGGCCGATCCGAAGGACACGCCCTGGAGCCGCCCGCGGGGCCCTCAGGCGGCCGATGCGGGGCGTTCGTCGTCCCCGTCCGGGTCCTCCCCGCCGACCGGGAACGCCGGATTGCGCAGCAGCGCCCGTATCGGATGCCACGACTCGGTGTCGTCCTCCGGGGCCTCGCGCCAGACCAGGCCGTCCGGATGGTGCAGCACGGCCGTGATCTCGTCGGGTGTGGGCGGCTCGGAGTTGCCGCGCAGGTAGACGGCCCGCAGCCCGAGATTGCGCAGCCTGGTCAGGGCGCGCTGGCGGTTCACGGCATGGACCAGGACCCGCACCCGGCAACCGCAGTCGTACAGGCCGGCCGGCGCCCCGTGGGGCGGTCTGGGCAGCGAGAGGGCGACCACCACGCTTCCGCCAGGAAGCCTGATGAAACCGCCACCGGACATCGTCATATCTCCCCCGTGAGACTTCGCGTCAACAAGGAACTGTAGAACGCATCTAAACGCGAATCGGCCGCCGCCCGCTAGGGGGCGACGGCCGAATAGCCTCTGACCTGCGATTTTACCTTTTACTTACCGGCGCGGCCGACCCGGAGCGTCACCGTGGAGCCGTCGCGGGCCTCCTTGGTGATCTTGATCTGGGTGTTGGTGTCAGGGACGATCACACCACCGGTCGGGTTCGTCTTGTCGTAGTAGACGCCGTGCCGGTCGTCGAAGAGCGTGACGCCCTTCTTCGAGGTGATCTTGACCTGCTTGCCGTCCCGGTGGAGGGTCAGCGCGTCGGTCGGGAACCGCGTGAAGGTCGAGTCGTAGGACTGGAAGCGGTTGCGCATCAGCTTGCCGTCGGCCCAGTGCTCGGCCTTGGGGTGCGCGTCGACCGGCAGGATCTGCCCGTAGCCGGGGTGCTGGCCGACGTTGTTGTCCGGCTGCGAGGTGTCCCACAGCCAGATCAGCACGCCGTTCTGGTACGGGAAGTGCTCCACCCAGCTCGGCTTGGCGGTGGTCCAGCCGAAGTTGTACGGGCCGACCTTGAGGGTCTTGTCGTACGACACGTACTGGCGGTTCTCGGCGATGTAGTACTGCGGGTAGTCCTTGGTGAAGGACGCGCCGATGCGCGAGAAGCCCTTGCTGGTCCAGCCGTTGTCGCCGCCCTCGGCGTTGTCGCTGAACAGCGCCTGGCCATCGGCGGTGACGCCGATGCTGTCGGCCGCGAAGCCCTTCTGCGCCGCGCCGCCGTCGGTCTGGTAGCGGAAGCGGAGGTCGATCTTCTTGCCCGCGTAGGCGTCCAGCGGGTAGACGAGGTCCTGGTAGGAGGCGACGGTGCCGGTCAGGGCGGGCTTGTCGCTGCCGTCGCGCGGAATGGCCTTGCCGCCCGCGGTGCCGTCCAGGGCCGTCCAGTTGTTGCCACCGTCGGTCGAGACCTCGGCGTAGAGGTAGTCGTAGTCCTTCTCGATGTCCCACCAGCCCTTGAGGCCCAGGGACGCCTTGGACTTGCCGGTGAGGTCCACCTGCCGGGACAGGGTGTTCTTCAGGTCGTTGCCCATGTCGCTCCACCACTGGTGGGAGCCCTCCGCGGGCGCGACGATGTCGGTCTTGACCTGCTTGGCGGGCAGCTCGACGACCACTGCCTGCTTGTTCTTGGTGTTGTACTCGGCGACGCCCAGCTTGTGGGTGGACTTCTTCGCGGCCTTCGCCTTGCCGTAGTTGAGCCAGCCCAGCTGCAGCTTGTCCCAGGCGCTCATGTCGCCGGGCAGGTTGCCGATGTCGTCCTTGCCGGTGCCGAGCCAGGAGCCGCCCGACATCAACGACCAGAAGTCCACCGAGGATTCGCCGGTGCCGCTGGTGTCGTACTCGTCCGGCAGGCCCAGGTCATGGCCGTACTCGTGGGCGAAGACGCCGAGCCCGCCGTTCTCCGGCTGCATGGTGTAGTCGCCGACCCAGATGCCGGTGTCGCCGATCTGGGTGCCGCCCGCCTTGTTGGCGCCCGGACCGGTCTTGCCGGCGTCGGTGCCGTAGGCGTACCAGCGGTGCGCCCAGATGGCATTGGTCTTCTGGACACCGCCGCCCGCGGACTCGTCCTCGCCGGCGTGCACGATCTGGAAGTGGTCGATGTAGCCGTCGGGCTCGTTGAAGTTGCCGTCGCCGTCGTGGTCGTAGCGGTCCCACTGGTCGTACTTGGCGAGGTCGGCCTTGATCTGGGCGTCGGTGCGGCCCTTGGCCTTCTGGTCCTTGGCCCACTGGTTCACGCCGTCGCGGATCAGGTCCCAGGCGCTGGCGCAGTTGGTCTGGCCGCAGTAGTTGGAGCCGTACCGGGCCTCGTTGTAGTCGACCTTGACCCAGTCGGAGACCTCGCCCTGGACCGAGTAGCGGCCCGAGGACTGCTTCTCGTAGTACTTGGCCAGCGACTGCTTCTTCTTGTCGTGCGAGAAGTAGAGGTCCTGGAAGTGCTTCTGGTTGAAGTCCTTCTGCCAGGCCGTGCTGTTGTCCTTGGCACGGTCCGGCTCGGCTATCTTGTTGTGCGCCGGGCCGGGGTCGCCGCCGAACTTCTTCACCGGCGGCTTGGGGCCGTCGCCGTCCGGGTCGTACATCGTGGTGTCGTCGACCTTGTCGCCGAAGTCCACGAGGACGGTGAAGATCTTGTCGGTCTTCTGCCGGGCGAGCTCGACGTACTTGCTCCTGCCGAGCTTGACGACCTTGGAGCCGTCCCGGTCGGTCGCCTTGGCGTCACCGGAGATGACCTGCTGGAGCGCTTCCTTGCGCTCGGCCGCCTGCTGGTCGCTGTAGGGGCCCTTGAGGTCGTGGTCCACGGTCCGCTCGGGGGCCGGGTCATGGCGCCTGGCAACGGGCGACGGTCCCTGGGCGTCGGCCGCGGCCACCCCCGAAGACAAAGCGGCCGCCCCGATCGCGGCAATCGCCGTGGCCAGGGCGGCCGATCTGAACACCGTTCTGTTGTCTCTCACTTGGCGCTGTCCTCCCCTTCGAACCGGTCACTGTTCGACGGCATTCGACCGGAAGTACGGGGAAAAAGACAGATCTTGACTTGGGCACGTCACCGAAGTACGTTTCTCGGTCCGCGAGTTACGGGTATCGGACGCCGCGGCGGACTGCACACGGGAGAGCGCGCCGGGCACGGCGGCAGGCCCGGCCGGGCGCCGCGGGGAGACCGCACGGGGCGCCGCGGGGGGAGCGTCATCCGGGCCGGCACGCGCCGGGCAGAGACCCGGTGTATATGCCCGGCGGGCATGCGCCCCCGCCCCCAACAGCCATGACGGCAGGGGGTGGTGGAACGGCGGCGGCGTTGTGCGCCCCCTGTGCTCCGGAACCGTGGGTTAGGTCACGCTTACTTGGCGTTCCGTTCGGGCAGTAACGACCGTAGGCTCGTTTGATGGCGCGCCCTTGACCGCCCCCCTGCCGACCCTCCGAGGACGGATTCCGCCATGCCTCGTCCGACTGCCGCACAGCTCGCCTACGGTTCGGCCACCGTCTTTCTCTCCACCCTCGCGATGCTGCTGCTCTCGCAGACGCAGACCGGGATCGGGATCGCGGTCATCGCCATCGCCGGGCTCGGGCTCGGGCTGCTGGTCGCCATGACGGTCCCGATGCCGGGGGTGCCGCGGGTGGTCCGCCGCCGTCTCGTACGCGCCGAGGAGCCCGCCGCGCCCGCGCCGTTGCGGGCCGTACCCGCCCCGCCCGAGCGCTTCCGGCCCGTGGCGGCGCCCGGCCGCACCCGCTGGAGCAGCCTCACCGGCCCGGCCGCCGCCACGGACGCCCGGGTCGGCGAGCACTCACGCTGAGCGGTCGCCGCCCGTCTCCGTGGACACCACCACGGTCTTCGCCGCCTTGTCGTGCAGACACTGGTGATACGGCTGGTCCCAGGTACACCACAGGACGTTGACCAGCCAGAAGATGAAGCCGCAGCACGGCACGATCTCCGGCAGCGTATAGACCGCCGCCCGGATCCAGCCCGCCTGGGGGGTCGGGCTCGAGCCGTTCGAGAGCATCGCCACCCGGATCTTCATCGCCATCTTGCCGAGGGTCTGACCGCGGCTGGAGAGCATCAGCCCTTCGTAGATGAGATACGCCAGCATGGTGACGCCCGATACCGTCGACTGCCTACCGGCCTCCACGCTGTCGGTGCTGAAGTAGTCCACCCCGCCCACGATCAACGTCATGATCACCGAGACCGGCACCCCGATGATGATGGCGTCGATGATGCGCGCCACGAGCCGGCGGCCGCGGTTCGCCAGCGGCGGCATCCCGGCCAGCGGGTCGGCCGGACCGGGCTGCCCGCCGTAGGGGTCGCCGGCGTACGGGCCGCTGCTGTACGGGGTCCCCGCGTAGGGCGGCGGGGTACCGCCCGGAGGCGGCGGGCCTCCCGGGGGCGGCGCGCCGCCGTCGCCGGTGCCCGCACCACCGCCCGTACCGTTGCCGCCCGTACCGTTGGCGCGCGGAGCGTGGTTGCGGGGGGCGCCGTTCTCACGGGGCGCGCTGTTACGGGGAGCGCCGCCCGCCGGGGGCTCCTGCGGCTTCTTCAGGAACGGGTCGTCCTCCGGCGGCTCACCGGAACCGGGACGGGGCTGGTCGGTACTCATGGCCCGAGTCGACCCTCTGTCGCGGCCCGCCGCATCCGGCGAAGTCCGTTCGGGGGACGGGCACCGGCCCGTCGGGGACGCGGTGCGCCGCGGCGGCGCCGGGCCACCGCGGCGGGGCGCGGAACGGACGGCGGGCGCCCGTCCCGGTGAGGAACCTCAGCCGGCGGCGACGAAGGTCCGCGCGGCCTTGTCGTGCCAGCACTGGCGCCACGGCTGGTCGAACACGCACCAGACGACGTTCACCACACCGACGACGAGCACGCCGAGCACGCTGTAGACGAACCAGCGCCGCAGCGCCGCGCCGAGGGTCGGGGTGTCGTGGCCCTCGATGTCGAGGACCCGTACGCCGCACAGCTTCTTGCCCAGGGTGCGGCCCCACTTGACGGTCGGCAGCGCCTCGTAGAGCGCACCGCCGATCAGCAGGACGGCCAGGATCGTGGCGAAGACCGGGATGGTGGTGCTGTCGATCAGATAGACCGTGACCTGGCGGCCGGACTGCTTGGCCGCCTCGACCTTGGCGTCGATGTGGTCGGTGACGGTGCCCCACATGGGGACGGCCACCGCGGCGGTGATCCCGCCCAGCACCAGCGTGTCGATCAGCCGGGCCGCCAGCCTGCGGCCGAGGCCCGCCGGGTGGCCCTGCGCGGCCTGGGCGGCGGCGAAGAAGGGGTCGGCGGCGGCCGGCGGCTTCCAGGGGATGACGCCGTCGGCGTCGGCGCCCGGAGCGCCGGAGGCGGCCGGTGCGGCACCGCCCTGCGGCGGGAAGCCGGCCGAGGGGGCGGACGCCTGCGGACCGGGGGTCTGCGGCGCGGGACTCGGAGGAGCCTGGTGCTGCGGGGCCTGCTGCTGCGGCGCCGGGCTCGGGGTCTGCTGCGGCGCCGGGGCCTGCTGGGGCGCCGGGTGGCCCTGCTGCCGGTCGCCGACGGACGGCAGCGACTGCGGGGAGCCGCTGTCGGGCGCGGCGGACGGGGCGCGGCCGCCGCCCGCGACGCGGATCGCCATCGTCTCGCCGCCCTTGGCGGGCTTGCCGGCGTCGGGGCGCACCGCACGGATCGCGGTGGTGCCCTGGTCGCCGGAGTTTTGGCCGCGGCGCGCGGCCGGGTTCACGGCCCGGATGGCGACCGTCCCGTCGGTGGGGCCCTCCTGGCGCGCGGCGGGCGCTGCCTCGCCGGCCGGTGCCTCGGCCGCGCCCTGCTCCTCGCGCTGCGGCGGCACCGCACCCCAGGAAGCGGCGCCCGACGGCGTTCCGGCGGGCGCCTGGTCCGGCGAGCCCCAGGAGATCCGGCGGTCGGTCTCGGCGCCGTAGCCGCCCTGCCGGGAGGCGTCGGCCTGCCAGGAGGCCGCCGGTTCGGGGCTGTTGCCGTGCAGCCGGGCCGGATCGTCCCAGCCGACGGCGGGCCGGGTCCCGACCTCGCCGCTGCGGCGTACGGCGGGCAGCGCGGAGCCGCCGGCCGCCTCCTCCTCGTCGAAGAAGACCGGGCCGGTCTCCTCGACCGATGGGGGTCCCCCCTGCTCGAGCGGAGCCGAGAGCTCGGGGGAGGGCGACGGGGCCGCACCGGGCGGCGGCGCGGGCATCGCCTCCCCCTCGGCGGGGGCGGGCCGGCTGGTGCCCGGCACCCATGCGGCACCGTTCCAGTACCGGATGTAGCCGGGGATGGACGGGTCCGGGTAGAAGCCTGGCGTGGGGCTACCGCCGGCGGATCCTGAGGTAGGGGCGCTCATGTCCGAAGTCCCGTATCTGTACTCGGCCTGGTGGGTGTGGGGTGCAGTCTGCCGCAACGCGGCGTCCACATCTATCAGACCCCGGTTGCCACAGTGTCCATGCCCGCCCACGACCACCTGGAAGAGGCGCGGGAAAAAAGTTGTACGAAGTCGTGTAATGGTTCGCCGCCCGGCGCCTCTCCCTCTGTGCGGGCCCGGTACCGGGTGTCCGCGGGGAGCGAGGAGAGGCGGACGTCATGCACACCGTGGTGGAGCGAGAGCTGGAGCTGGGCCTGGTCCTGTCACCGGAGCGGAACGTTCCGGTGCCGGCCCGGCTGACGTACCGGACGGACGACCCGTACGCCGTCCATGTCACCTTCCACATCGGTTCCGACACCCCGGTCCAGTGGACCTTCGCCCGCGAACTGCTCGTCGAGGGAGTCTTCCGGCCGTGCGGCGACGGCGATGTGCGGGTGTGGCCGACCAAGTTCGACGGCCGCAGCCTGGTCTGCGTCGAGCTGGACTCGCCGGACGGCCGGGCGC
This sequence comes from Streptomyces caniferus, assembly GCF_009811555.1. Classification (GTDB taxonomy): domain Bacteria; phylum Actinomycetota; class Actinomycetes; order Streptomycetales; family Streptomycetaceae; genus Streptomyces; species Streptomyces caniferus. The sequence continues at coordinate 3,309,277 of NZ_BLIN01000005.1, forward strand.
TGCTGGAGGCGCCGGCCGCCGCGGTCTCCGCCTGGCTGGAGCGCACCCTGCGGGTGGTCCCGCCGGGGTCCGAGCAGGGGCTCCTGGGCCTCGACAAAGGGCTGAGCGACCTGCTCGCCATGGCGTCGACGGACGATCTGCTGCCGGGCGGTCCCCGGCCCTCGGACGAGGCTCCCGAGGCCGGGGCGTAGGGGGCGGGAACGGGGCGCGCCGGGGCCGGGCCGGGGGCGTCCCGGCCGCCGCGCCCCAGCCGGGGCCGTCCCGGCCCCCGTTGCTCAGCCGCGGTACGCCTCCAGCAGCCGCAGCCACACCTCGCTGATCGTCGGGTAGGAGGGCACCGCGTGCCACAACCGCTCGAGGGGGACCTCGCCGGCCACCGCGACCGTCGCGGAGTGCAGCAGCTCCGCGATCCCGGAGCCGACGAAGGTGACGCCGAGCAGCACCTCGCGGTCCAGGTCGACGACCATCCGGGCCCGGCCGCGGTAGCCGTCCGCATACAGGGAGGCCCCGGCGACGGCCCCGAGGTCCTGGTCGATCACCCGGGTGCGGTACCCGGCCCGCTCCGCCGCGGCGGCGGTCAGGCCCACCGAGGCGGCCTCGGGGTCGGTGAAGACGACCTGCGGGACGGCGAGGTGGTCCGCGGTGGCGGCGTGCGCGCCCCAGCGGTCGGACTCCAGGATCGGGACGCCCCGGGCGCGCGCGGAGATCGCCGCGCCGGCGATCCTGGCCTGGTACTTGCCCTGATGGGTCAGCAGCGCGCGGTGGTTGACATCACCGACGCCGTAGAGCCAGCCGCCGGTCACGCCCGTCACCCGGAGGCTGTCGTCGACGTCCAGCCAGGAGCCGGCGGTCAGGCCGACGGTGTCCAGGCCGATGTCCTCGGTGCGCGGGGCCCGGCCGGTGGCGATCAGCAGTTCGTCGGCGACGATCTCGTCGTCGGAGTCCAGCCGGACGGTGACCGGGCCGCCCGGGGCCTCCCGGCGCACCTCGCGCACCTCGACGCCGGTCCGCAGGAAGACGCCGGCCTCGGCGAGCGACTCCGCGACCAGGTGGCCGGCGAAGGGCTCCATTCGGGGCAGCAGCCCGTCGCCGCGCACCAGCAGCGTCACGGAGGAGCCCAGGGCCCGCCAGGCGGTGGCCATCTCCACGCCCACCACGCCGCCGCCGACCACCACCAGGCGGCCCGGTACGGCCTTGGCGCTGGTGGCCTCGCGGCTGGTCCAGGGCCTGGCCTCGGCGAGCCCGGGGACGGGCGGCAGGACCGCGCGGCTGCCGGTGCACACCGCGACCGCATGCCGCGCGGTGAGCACCCGGCCGCCGTCGACGACCACCCGCCGGGGCCCGGCCAGCCGGCCGTGGCCGCGCACCAGGTCGATGCCGGACGAGTCCAGCCAGCGGACCTGGCCGTCGTCCTTCCAGTAGGAGGTGAACGCGTCGCGGTGGGCGAGCACCGCGGGCACGTCCAGGGGTACGTCCGCGGCGTCCTTGAGGCCGGGGACCCGGCGCCCTTCGGCACGGGCGGCGACCGGGCGCAGCAGGGCCTTGCTGGGCATACACGCCCAGTAGGAGCATTCGCCGCCGACGAGTTCGCTCTCCACGACCACCGCGCTCAGCCCGGCGGCGTGCGCCCGGTCGGCGACGTTCTCGCCGGTCGGCCCCGCCCCCAGCACGATGACGTCGTACGCCTCATCGGCGGCTCTGGTCGCATCGGTCGCTGCCATCGGCTCTCGCTTCCTGCGTGGGCATGGGGTGGCGGGGCCCGGTGGGTCCTCCTGGCCATCCTCTGCCCAACGGGCCGTCAGCGCATCCGGCGTTCGACCGCTTCCTTGGCCTCGGCGAGTCCGGAACCGGTCGTCTCGCGGTGCACCTTGATCGCCTGGATCTTCTTGCCCTGCGCGAGCAGGCTGTCGATCTCGGCCGTCCCGGGCCCCTCCGGCTCGGCGATCCCGGCGTGCGCGAGCAGCAGGTCCACCTTGCCCTCCAGCCGCTGGAGCCGGCGCTCCAGCGTCCTGGCCCGGCGGTCGGTCGCGGAGATCAACATGACGGCGGCCAGCGCGAGGAGGGTGATGACCACGGGGAGAACGGAATCCATGGCGGCACTCTACGAGGCGGCGGCACGTGCCATGAACACGGCAGTCGCGGCCGGGCCGTGCACGGTGCCGCGGACGGCCGGTGCGCCGTCCGTGAGGATCTCGCATTCGGCGTAGGCGTCCGGCCCTTCGAGGGTCAGGGTGAGCATCGGCATGGCGCCCACACCCCGCGCGTCGGTCACCACGAACCACGGCAACTCCGGCCGGACGACCTGCTGTTCGCCCCCGGAGTCGCCCGGCGCCTGGACGGCGTAGGTGAGGTCGTCGACGCCCTGGCCGGTGACGCGGAAGGTCACCATTCCCTCGCCGGGTCTGTGCGGATCGTTGATCGTCATGGGGGCAGTCAACCGCCCTTCCCCCTGCCGTGTACATCCGGCCCGGGGCCGTGCGGCGGCATACGGGGCAGCCGGGTCAGGGCAGATGCCAGATCACGGTGGTCACGAGGTAGAAGACCGCGGCCCAGAACACCATCACGGCGGTGACGAGGCCGAGGCCCAGGAGGCGGGTCCTCGTCACCGGTGCGTCAGGGCGCGGCCGCAGCCACCGCTTGAGCAGCGGGTTCACATAGAAGGGCATCGTCACGAAGCTCATGATGAAGCTCGACAGCAGGTTGCCCACGAGCAGCCCGAGCCAGAGCGGCAGCTTCGCCGGTGACAGGGCGAGCGTCAGCAGCACCACGGTCGGGTAGAGGCCGACCCAGACCGCGACGGAGGTCTTGGTCTCCGAGGGCGGCGGCACTTCCCTGCCGTTCTCCTCGAAGGCGAACCAGCTGCCGAACGAGTTGTCGATCGTGCGCATGCGGAAGTCGTGGAACTTCTCGCCCTCGGCGAGGGCTTCCTTGCGCTCGGCCGAGGTCAGCCAGGCATCGAGGTGCTCGGCGCTGTCGAAGCGGTACAGCGTGGTCCATTCGTCCTGGAGCCCCTCGACCGGACGGAAGAGCTCGGTCCCGCGAAAGCCCTCGAAGGCGCTCTCCTTCTGGGTCATACGGCGCTGCCAGGCGAGGAAGGCGTCGACGTGGTCGGGGTGGACGCGGTGGGTGACCACGACGGTCACCAGCGGGTCCGGTGGCTGGGTGCCGCCGCTGACGACCTGCTGGGTCGCGGGGCCGTCGAGGTATCCGGCACCCCTGTCGAGAAAGCTCTGCCGGGTGGCGCTGTTGATCCACACCTGCAGATGCGCGATCGAGTCGAACCGGTAGACCACCACCCAGTCGGGCTGCACGGGCGTCGGCCGGGAGATCTCGGCGCCCAGGAATCCGGTGTAGCGGGCGGCCGCGGCGTTGACGTCCTCCTGCCATGCCTCGAACTCCCGCTCCAGGCCGGGCCGGACCTTCTGGCCGATGATGACCGTCGCCTCGGCGCCCGTCGGCCTTTCGGCGGTCATGTGCGCGGGCCCGTCGTCATCGACGCGCTCTCGGCGAGCCGTCGGTAGATGCGTTCCGGTGTCAGGGGCAGCGCGCGGAAGCGGACGCCGGTGGCGTCGTGGAGCGCGTTCGCCAGCGCCGGGGCCACCGGGTTGATACAGGTCACCCAGGCCTCGGAGAGGTGCTCGGTCGGCGGCGCGGTCTCGTGCAGGGAGCTCGCGACACCGGACCCGACGAGCCACCCGGGGCCGGGCGGCGGCTCACCGGCGTCCCGGGCCATGGCCTCGGCCACCCGGTCGAGACACGTGCCGAGCCCGTCCTCGGTGAACACCACGTCGTCGGGGCCCTCGTCCAGGGAGAGCAGCGGATCGCCCGGCCGCACGATATTGCGCCGTCGCAGTTCGAGCGGATCCATGTGCAGGGCGACGGCGAGTTCGTCCATCGCCGATTCCACGGCGAACGCCGGCTGCGTCATTCCGTAACCGCGCAGGGCCCCGCTCGGCACGGTGTTGGTGTAGACGGAGAACGCGTCGTACTTCTTGTGGGGGCAGCGGTAGAGCATGACGGCGGCGCCCGCGTACAGCGTCTCGCCGGCGTGGTTGCCATAGGCGCCGGTGTTCGACACATTGCGGACCTGGAGCGCCGTGAGCGTGCCGTCGGCCTTCGCGCCGAGCTTGACCGTCAGCGTCATCGGATGCCGTGGCGAAGCGGTGGTGAACTCCTCTTCCCGGGTGCATTCGAAGGAGACCGGCCGCCCGGTGTCCAGGGCGGCGAGCGCCGCCAGGTCCTCCGAGATCACTTCCTGTTTGCCGCCGAAGCCGCCGCCCACACGCCTGCAGAACACCCGGAGCTCGTCCGGGCGCAGCGCGAACAGATGGGCCAGTTTGACCTTCGCGATCGACGGCGCCTGCGAACTGGTGCGGACGCTCAGGCGGCCGTCCTCCCTCCAGGCGATCGAGCCGTGGGTTTCGAGATGCGCGTGCTGCACCCGCGGGGAGAAGTACGTGCCCTCGTGGATCACCTCGGCCTCGGCGAAGCCCGCGTCGATATCGCCGATCTGCGCATGGATCTCCACCAGGGTGTTGTGGACGGGGTCGAGGACGAAGGGATCCACCGCGCCGTGCAGCTGTGGCGCCCCCTCGGCCATGGCCTCCTCGGGGTCGAACACCGCCGGCAGCACCTCGTACTCCACGACGACCCGCCGGCAGCCCTCTTCGGCCGCCCCGACGGTGTCGGCCAGGACCGCGACGACGCGCTGGCCGACGAAGCGGACGGTGTCGTCGAGGAGGCGGGTGTCGTCCGGATCCACGAGATGGTCGGTGTGGATCGCCGTGGTGAAGCGCCTGCGCGGTACGTCCTCCCAGGTGTAGACCCGATGGACGCCGGGAACCGCGAGGGCGGCGGTCTTGTCGATCGAGACGATCCTGGCGTGCGCGTGCGGGGAGTGCAGGACCTTCAGGTGCAGCATGCCGTCGAGGTGGGTGTCCATCGTGAACTCGACGCGGCCGGTCACCACGTCCTCGGCCGCCGGCGCGGCTACGCTCGTCCCGACGGCCTTCCCCGGCGCCGCCTCCGCCACGCCGACGACGCCCTTCACGGCATCCTCGATCGCCCGGTAGCCGGTGCAGCGGCACAGGTTGCCCTTCAACGCCCGTGGCAGGTCCGCCTTCTGGGCCTCGGTGAACGTCGCCGACGTCATGATCATGCCTGCGGTGCAGAAACCGCACTGGAACCCCGGGGCGTCGCGGAACTGCCGCTGCACCGGATGCAGGTTCCCGGGCGCTCCGTTCCCCTCGATCGTCGTCACCTCATGGCCGTCGGCCCGGAAGGCGGGGGTGATGCAGCTGTGCACCGGAGCGCCGTCCAGCCATACCGTGCAGGCGCCGCAATCGCCCGCGTCGCAGCCCTTTTTGACGCCGAAGTGGCCGAGCGCGCGGAGGAAGGTGCGCAGGCACTGGCCGGGGGCGGGTTCTTCGTCGAAGCGCTTGCCGTACACGAGGTAGCTCATTCCGCGCCCCCGGCCAGGAGTTCGCGGCGGATCTCCTCCGCGAAGTGCTGTGTCAGATGGCGGCGGTGGCCGGGGGTCCCGTTGGGATCGTCGAACCAGATGCCGGCGGGAAGGGCGTCGATGCTCTCCCGCAGCGTCCGGGCATCGGGCATGGCGTCGAAGGCGAGGCGCACCGGCCGGGTGGTGCCCGCGGTGACGGTGAGCAGCAGATCGCCGGTGCCCGGCGTGTGCGTACCGATCAGGAAGACCGTCGAACGGCCGAGGCGGGTCAGCGAGAAACGGCGATGCGCGGTGCGTTTCCGCAGGGCGTGCACCGGAATGTCGATGCGCCGCAGAATTTCCCCGGGGGCCGGAATGTTCCGGTGGTCGCCGGTCACGAAGTCGAGGGCATCGACGGTGCGTGTGGACCCGTCGGGAGCCCACAATTCGTACCGCGCCTCCAGTGCGACCGTCAGCGTGATTGGGCCCGGCCGGCAAGGACATACAGATGTTTCCGCCGACGGTCGCCGAGCTCCAGACCTTGAACGAGGACAGGAACGCCTCACAGCTTTTCGCGAAAAGGCCGCCCGCGCTCCACTCCTTCGGCGGCGCATACGCATACAGGTCGCGGATGGTGCACGTGGCGCCGATTCCCAGGCCCGTCCAGCTCGGTACGAGGGGCTCCCAGCGCAACGCCGTCAGGTCGATCAGGCGGCGCAGGTCCGGCTGCTCCACGGAGAACAGCCAGGTTCCGCCGGCGAGCCAGGCATCGCCGGACCGCCAGTCCGCGTCCGGCCGGCCGGACGGCCGCCGGACGACTTCGGTGATGGTGTTGAGGTCCAGGGGAATCGACCTCCCTCACGGCGAAAAGCGCGGGGAACGGCGCAGTCCCGAGCGACGGAATTCCTGTTATGGCCGCCGCGGTCGGACTCCTCACCGAAGGACCGGCGGGCGCAGATATTCGTGTTCAGGATAGGCAGAAAGGTCCGCCCGCGCCACGCCACGATCTCGGCGGCAATTCCCCTTTTCTGCGCGTGCGCGCACCCACCGGTAAAATGCGCCACCGCATCGCGGGGAACAACTCCGGGGCCGTATCCCGTCAGAAGAGCTTTCCGGGGTTGAGGATGCCCAACGGGTCGAAGACGTCCTTGATGCCCCGCTGCAACTCCACGCCCACCGGCCCCAGTTCGCGCGCCAGCCACTCCTTCTTCAGCACGCCCACACCGTGCTCACCGGTGATGGTGCCGCCCAGCTGCAGGCCGAGCGCCATGATGTCGTCGAAGGACTCACGGGCCCGGCGGGACTCGTCGGGGTCGGCGGCGTCGAAGCAGACCGTGGGATGGGTGTTGCCGTCGCCCGCATGGGCGCAGACGCCGATGGTCAGGCCGTACTTCTCGGCGATCGCGGCGGTGCCGTCGAGCATCTCGGCGAGCCGGGAGCGCGGGACGCAGACGTCGTCGATCATGGTGGCGGATTTGACCCGTTCCAGCGCGGTCAGGGTCAGCCGGCGGGCCTGCAGCAGCAGATCGGACTCGGCGGCGGTCTCGGCGGGCACGACCTCGGTGGCGCCCGCCGCGGTGCACAGCTCCCCGACGGCGGCCAGGTCGGCGGCCGGTTCGGGGGTGTCGAAGGCGGCCAGCAGCAGCGCCTCGGTGCTGTCCGGGAGGCCCATCTGCGCCATGTCGTTGACCGCGCGGATGCTCGTACGGTCCATCAGCTCCAGCAGCGAGGGGGCGTGACCGCGGGCCATGATCTCGCAGACGGCCCGGCAGGCGGCCTCGGTGGAGGGGAACTCGGCGGCCAGCGCGAGCTGCTGCGGCGGTTCCGGCTTGAGCGCGAGGACCGCGCGGACGACGATGCCCAGGCTGCCCTCGGAGCCGACGAACAGCCGCGTGAGGTCGTAGCCCGCGACGCCCTTGGCGGTGCGCCGGCCGGTCGTCAGCAGCCGCCCGTCGGCGAGCACGACGTCCAGGCCGAGGACGTACTCGGCGGTGACCCCGTATTTGACGCAGCACAGGCCGCCGGAGGCGGTGCCGATGTTGCCGCCGATCGAGCACTGCTCCCAACTGGACGGGTCGGGCGGGTAGTAGAGGCCGTGTTCGTTGACCGCGCGGGAGAGCACGGCGTTGATGACACCGGGTTCGACCACCGCGATCCGGTCGACGGGATTGATCTCGATGATCCGGTCCATCTTGACCAGCGAGAGCACGATGCAGCCGTCGGAGGCATTGGCAGCGCCCGACAGCCCCGTACGCGCCCCCTGCGGGACGACCGGCACCCGCAGCTCGGAGGCCGTCCGCATGACGTGCTGAACCTGCTCGACGGTACGCGGCAGGACGACCACGGCGGGCGTCCCGGCCTCGCAGAAGCTCGCCATGTCGTTGGCGTACGAGCCGGTGACATCGGGGTCGGTGAGAATCGCTTCCCCCGGGAGCCCGGCGCGCAGACGTGCGATGAGGTCCATAGCGTCCAGCCTCGCACCCCCGGCCCCCACACGGAAGATCACCGCCCCCCGGAACACCCCCCCAGACGGACAGCCGCCCACCCGCAGGAGGGCGCGGGCCGGAGGGGCCGGGTGCGGGGACGTAGAGCGAAGCAGTCCCCGCACCCGGCCCCGGAGGCCCACGCCCGGCAGCCACCACCGGCAGCGGGCACACCGCCCCGCCGCAAGGCTCAGAGGTTGCCGCGCCTCTCCTGCTCCCGCTCGATCGCCTCGAAGAGCGCCTTGAAGTTGCCCTTGCCGAAGCCCATGGAGCCGTGCCGCTCGATCATCTCGAAGAACACGGTCGGCCGGTCCTGGACCGGCTTGGTGAAGATCTGCAGCAGATAGCCGTCCTCGTCGCGGTCGACCAGGATCTTCAGCTCGCGGAGCGTCTCCACGGGCACCCGGGTCTCGCCGGCCCACTCGCCGAGGGTGTCGTAATAGGAGTCGGGGGTGTTCAGGAACTCCACGCCGGCGGCGCGCATCGCCCGGACGCTGGCGACGATGTCGTTGGTGGCCAGCGCGATGTGCTGGACGCCGGGACCGCCGTAGAACTCCAGGTACTCGTCGATCTGCGACTTCTTCTTCGCGATCGCCGGCTCGTTGATCGGGAACTTCACCTTGAGCGTGCCGTCGGCGACGACCTTCGACATCAGCGCGCTGTATTCGGTGGCGATGTCGTCGCCCACGAACTCCTTCATGTTGGTGAAGCCCATGACCTTGTTGTAGAAGGCCACCCACTCGTTCATCTTGCCGAGTTCGACGTTGCCGACGCAGTGGTCGATGGCCTGGAAGCGCCGCGGGCCGGCCTCCACCAGCGGCTCGGCGGCGACGAAGCCGGGCAGGTAGGGACCGTCGTAACCCGAGCGCTCGACGAGGGTGTGCCGGGTCTTGCCGTACGTGGCGATGGCCGCCAGGACGACGGTGCCGTGCTCGTCCTGGAGCTCGTAGGGCTTCTCCAGCCCGGTGGCGCCCTGGGCGACGGCGTGCTCGTAGGCGGCGCGGGCGTCCGGGACCTCGATGGCGAGGTCGACGACCCCGTCGCCGTGCGCGGCGACATGGTCGGCGAGGAAGCGGCCCCATTCGGTCGTGGGCTTGATGACCGAGGTGAACACGAACCGGGCGCCGCCGGATTCGAGCACATAACTCGCGGTCTCGCGGCTGCCGTTCTCCGGGCCGGAGTAGGCGACGCGGCGCATGCCGAAGGCGGTCGAGTAGTAGTGCGCGGCCTGCTTGGCGTTCCCGACGGCGAAGACGACCGCGTCCATCCCCTTGACCGGGAAGGGGTCCGCCTGCCGGGCCGCGTCGGGGGCCGTGGTCTGGGTCCGGGTGTGCATCGTGGTGTCTGCCATGTTCGCAGAGTCCCTCCGATCCACAAGGTGCGCAATAGTTCGCGGATTCTCTGGGCATTATGCATAGCGAAAAGGCGAAGTGACTCGACTATCTGTACATGATGACCATCGAAAGGGACGATGCGCGCGATGGCGATCGATCATTTGGACGGGGCGCTGCTGGAGCTGCTCGCCGAGGAGCCGCGGATCGGCGTGCTGGAGGCGTCCCGGCGGCTGGGGGTGGCGCGCGGCACGGTCCAGGCCAGGCTCGACCGCCTTCAGTCGAATGGAGTGATCCGGGGCTTCGGACCGGACGTGGACCCGGCGGCGCTCGGCTACCCCGTGACCGCTTTCGCGACGCTGGAGATCAAACAAGGCCAAGGCAATGACGTACGTGCCCACTTGACGACCGTTCCCGAGGTGTTGGAACTGCATACAACGACGGGACATGGGGACATGCTCTGCAGGCTCGTCGCCCGGTCCAACGCCGATCTACAGCGGGTGATCGACCGGGTTGTGGGCTTTGATGGGATCGTGCGGGCCTCAACGGCAATCGTCATGGAAAATCCGGTTCCGTTGCGGATCGTCCCGCTGGTGAAACAGGCATCGGGAGACTGACCGAGGAGACCGAGTGAGCTTCTGGGAGTACGTCGGCACCCGGCACACCCAACTGCTGACGGATACGTATCAGCACGCCAGCGCCGTCTTCCAGTGCATGGTGCTGGCCACCCTGCTGGGGGTCTTCATCGCCGTGGTGACCTACCGCAGCGAATGGGCGGGCAACCTCGCCACCACCTCGACCGCGACCATCCTGACCATCCCCTCCCTGGCCCTGATCGGTCTGCTGATCCCGATCGTCGGCCTGGGCGTGCCCCCGACGGTCATCGCGCTGACCCTGTACGGGCTGCTGCCGGTGGTCCGCAACGCCATCGTGGGGCTGCGCGGGGTGGACCCGGACCTGGTCGACGCGGCCACCGGCATCGGGATGTCCCGCACCGCCCGGCTCTTCCGCGTCGAACTGCCGCTGGCCTGGCCGCCCATCCTCACCGGCATCCGGGTCGCCACCCAGATGCTGATGGGCATCGCCGCCATCGCCGCCTTCGCCTCCGGCCCGGGCCTGGGCAACGAGATCTTCCGCGGGATCGCCTCGCTGGGCAGCGCCAACTCCCTCAACCAGGTGCTCTCCGGCACGCTCGGGATCGCCGTCCTCGCCCTTCTCTTCGACGCCGCCTACGTCCTGATCGGACGCCTGACCATCTCCAGGGGGATCCGTGCCTGAGACGCCCGAGACCGCCGCCGACTCCGCCTCCGCCTCCGCGTCCGCCTCCGGTGCGAGGATCCAGCTGGAGAACCTGACGAAGCTCTATCCGGGGAACCCCGTCCCCGCGGTGGACAACGTCAACATGGAGATCAAGGCCGGCGAGATCGTGATCCTGGTGGGGCCCTCGGGCTGCGGCAAGTCCACCACCCTGAAGATGATCAACCGGCTGATCGAGCCGTCCTCCGGGCGCATCCGGATCGGCGACGAGGACGTCACCGACATGGACCCGGTCAAGCTGCGCCGCAAGATCGGCTACGCCATCCAGGCGTCCGGCCTCTTCCCGCACATGACGGTCGCCCAGAACATCGCGCTGGTCCCGAAGATGATCGGCTGGTCCCAGTCGAAGACCAGGAACCGGGTCGAGGAGATGCTCGACCTGGTCGGCCTGGACCCGCGCGAGTTCCACGGCCGCTATCCGCGCCAGCTCTCCGGCGGTCAGCAGCAGCGCGTGGGAGTGGCCCGCGCGCTCGCCGCCGACCCGCCCGTCCTGCTGATGGACGAGCCGTTCGGCGCCGTCGACCCGATCACCCGCGACCACCTCCAGGACGAGCTGATCCGGCTCCAGCACGAGCTGCACAAGACCATCTGCTTCGTCACCCACGACTTCGACGAGGCCATCAAGATCGGCGACCGGATCGCGGTGCTCCGCGAGCGCTCGCACATCGCCCAGTTCGACACCCCCGAGGCCATCCTCACCAACCCGTCCGACGACTTCGTCTCCGGCTTCGTCGGCGCGGGGGCGGCGCTCAAACGGCTGAACCTGACCCGTGTCCGGGACGTGGGCGTGGTCGACTTCCCCACCGCCAGGATCGACGACCCGCTGGAGTCCATCTTCGACCGGCTGCGCTCCGGCTCCCACAACGAACTGCTGCTGCTGGACCCCAACCGCCGCCCGTACAAATGGCTGCGCCGCGGCGACCTGGCCCTGGCCAAGGAGTCGCTGGCCCGGGCCGGGACGCCGGTGCAGCACACCGTGACCCGGGACGCGACGCTGCGCGACGCGCTGGAGGCGGTCCTCACCGACAGCGCGGGCCGGGTCTCGGTCACCGGGCGGCGCGGCGAGTACATCGGCGTGGTCGACATGGAGACGCTGATGAACAACGTCCAGGAACTGCTGGAGGCGGACCGGATGGAGGCCCTGGAGCACCAGCACCAGCTCCGGGAGCAGCACGCCCGCCAGACGCAGCTGGAACAGGAAGGCCTGGAGGCATGAGCCCCCACGACGGGAGCAGCCCGCGGCACGGCGAGCGCCCGACGGGCGACCACGAGGCCTTCGCCTTCCGCGACGACGTCGAGATGCAGGAGCGGGAGGGGGCGGCCGGCGAGGCGCCCGTCCGGTCCGCCGCCCGGGGCCGGCGCCGGATCAGCTGGCAGAAGTGGACCTTCATGCCGGCCTTCCTGGTCCTGGCGCTGCTCGCCACCTGGCTGTGGTTCCGCGGCGCCCGCCTGGACTCCATCGCCCACCAGGCGGTCGACAACGGGAAGGTGTGGCTGGCACTGAAGCAGCACATCTACCTCACCGCAGTCTCCACCTTCTTCGTACTGATCATCGCGATCCCGCTGGGTATCGCGCTGACCCGGTCCAAGCTGCGCCGGGCCACCCCGGTCGCCATGGCCTTCGCCAACCTCGGGCAGGCCGTGCCCGCCCTGGGTCTGCTGATCCTGCTGGTCATCTGGCTGGGCATCGGGGCCCGCTCGGCGATCGTCGGCATGGTCATCTACGCCGTGCTGCCGGTCCTCGCCAACACCATCGCCGGGCTGCGCGGTATCGAGCCGACCCTGACCGAGGCCGCCCGCGGCATCGGCATGTCCCCCACCGGCGTGCTGACCAAGGTCGAACTCCCCCTGGCCGTACCGCTGATCCTGGCCGGCGTCCGCACCGCGCTGGTCCTGAACGTCGGCACCGCGACGCTGGCGACCTTCGGCGGGGGCGGCGGCCTCGGCGACCTGATCTCGGCGGGCATCGTCACCCAGCGCATGCCCGTCCTGATCCTCGGGTCGGTGCTCACCGTGGCGCTCGCCCTGCTGGTCGAATGGCTGGCGTCGCTGGCCGAACTGCTGCTGCGGCCGCGCGGACTGGAGGCGACGGTATGAGGACCCATCCGCGTCGGGACCCGCGCCACCCCGGAAGACGCCGGGGCGCCCGCTTCCTCATCACCCTGCTCGCGACCGTGCTCAGCGGATGCGGCCTGGTCAGCGGCAGTGCGATGAGCGACAACGTGCTGCCGGGGCCGAAGGCCGGCTACCCGGGCCGGCCGCTCACCGGTGCGCAGCTGACGGTGACCTCGAAGGAGTTCACCGAGCAGATCGTCCTCGGCCAGATGATGGGCATCATCTTCGAGGCGGCGGGCGCCAAGGTCATCGACAAGACCAGCATCCAGGGCTCGATCGGCGCCCGGGAGGCGGTCAAATCCGGCACTGCGGACGCCGCGTACGAGTACACCGGCACCGGCTGGATCACCTACCTCGGCCACACCAAGCCGATCGTCGACCCGCAGAAGCAGTGGAAGGCGGTCCGCGACGAGGACCGGAAGAACGGCATCGTCTGGCTCCCGGCCTCTACCCTGAACAACACCTACGCGCTGGCGCTGAACACCGCGAACTGGAAGAAACTGGACGTGCGCAACCTCTCGCAGGTGGCGGCGCTGTCCCACAAGAATCCCGGCGCCGTGACGATGTGCGTGGAGAACGAGTTCGCCACCCGCAACGACGGGCTGCCGGGCATGGCGCGGGCGTACGGCATGAACGTGCCCTCCGCCAACATCCGCAAGATGACCGGCGGCGTCGTCTACACCGAGACGCAGAAGGGCACCTGTGCGTTCGGCGAGGTCTTCACCACCGACGGCCGGATCAAGGCGATGCATCTGCACGTCCTCGCCGACGACAAGCACTTCTTCCCCAACTACAACGTCGCCCCCGAGATCAATGCCGCGGCCCTGAAGAAGTACCCGGCGATGGCCGAGGTCCTGGCCCCGGTCACCAAGGCCCTCAACAACACCGTCGCCCAGGAGCTCAACCGCAAGGTCGACGTGGACGGCGAGGACCCGCACGAGGTCGCGAAGGACTGGCTGATCCGGGAGGGGTTCATCAAGGAGGGGTGAGGCACGGCCGCGGGAGGGCCGGGGCCGGCAGCGGGCCCGCTCAGCAGTGGGGAACCGGGCCCCCGGTCCGCAGGGCCTTCAGGGCGTCCACCGCGCCGTCGAGCGTGGTGACCGGAATCAGCCGCATCCCCTTCGGCAGCTCCGCCCGCGCGTCCGTGCACTCCTTGCGCGGGACCAGGAAGACCGAGGCGCCGTCCCGGTGCGCGGCCTGCGTCTTCAGCGGGACCCCGCCCACCGCGCCGACCTTCCCGCCGGCGGTGATGGTCCCCGTACCGGCGATGGTGCGCCCGGCGGTCAGGTCGTGGCCCGCGCCGTCACCGTCCAGCTTGTCGACGATGCCGAGGGCGAACATCAGCCCGGCGCTGGGACCGCCGACGTCCGCGAGGCTCAGCTTGACCTTGATGTCCTTGGTGGACCTGCCGAGCTGCCCGAGCGCGGCGCTGGTGGCGCTGTCCTGGGACTCCGCCATCTGCTTCGCGTTGTGCTCGGCGATCTCCTCGGTGTTGTTGCCCACCGGGTAGACCGCCTCGCGCGGCATCACGGCCTCGTCCTTGCGGAACCAGCCCTCGATGATGTCCGGCAGATGGACGGAGGCGTCCGGGCCGGTGGCGACGATCGAGGTCATCCGCAGCTGCCCGCTCGTCTTGCGGGTCCCGGCGCCGGTGATGGTGATCACCGGCTTGCCCTTGTCGTTGCCGAGGACGTTCGCCGTCATGCCCGGATAGGCGACAGCGAAGGGCAGCGGGGCGAGGACCGCCGCGAGCAGGAGGGCCAGGACGAGGGCGGAGCAGACCGCCAGGGCGCGGGTGCGTGAGGACACTCCGCCAGCCTAATTGACCCCCACCCCACCAGGGCCTCAAGGCGCCACGGCCTCACCACACGGCCACCGCCCCTTCACACCCCGTGGCCCCGGCCGCACCCTCGGCCTCAGCGCAGCGCCTCCGACACCTCCCGTGCCGCGTCGACCACCCGCGGCCCGATCCGCTCGGAGACGGTGTCCGCGAGCATCACCACGCCCACGCTCCCCTCGATGCCGCTCACCCCGAGCAGCGGTGCCGCCGCGCCACTCGCGCCGGCCTCCAACTCCCCGTGGGTCAGGGCGAGTCCGGCGTCCTGGATGCGGCCCTGCCGGGCCTTGAGGATCGCCCGGCCGGCCGCCCCCCGGTCCAGCGGATGACGGAATCCGGCCCGGTAGGCCACGTGGTAATCGGTCCAGGTCGGCTCCACCACGGCGACGGCCAGGGCTTCCGTGCCGTCGACGAGGGTGAGGTGCGCGGTGGCCCCCACGTCCTCGGCGAGCGACCGCAGCGCGGGCAGCGCGGCCTCCCTGACCAGCGGATGTACCTGACGGCCCAGGCGCAGCACGCCCAGACCGACCCGGGCCCGGCCG
Organism: Streptomyces caniferus; assembly: GCF_009811555.1. Taxonomy (GTDB): domain Bacteria; phylum Actinomycetota; class Actinomycetes; order Streptomycetales; family Streptomycetaceae; genus Streptomyces; species Streptomyces caniferus. The sequence continues at coordinate 3,324,342 of NZ_BLIN01000005.1, forward strand.
CCTATGTCACGGCGTACCAGGGCGTGCTGCTCCAGCGTGGCCAGCAGACGGTAGACCACGGTGCGGTTGACGCCGAGCTTGTTGGAGAGCTCGGTGACGGTCAGCCCGTGGTCGGTGTCGGCGAGCAGTTTGAGGACGCGCAGCCCTCGGTCGAGGGTCTGGGAGGTCTCTGCGGTCACGACGCCTCCTGGGTGAGTGGCGGCACTCGGACGCGACGCGCTGCGAGTCCCGGAGCAGCGCGCGCTAGAGGCCGCCGGCCGCATGGCACCGGCTGCGCTCCGCGGCGGCGCTGCCACGGGGCGTGTGCGTGACCGGGACAGTAGCGAGCCAGTCCGGTGAGCGGAAGAGTCCGTCCAGAATCCGGGCTCCCCCGCCCGGAATATCCCCGTAGGTCCGCCCAGAAGGTCCCGTTGTGTTTCAGGTAGGGCTACAGGGGTGGTGGGGCGATATGGGGGACGCCGGAAGGCGGGGACGAGCGGGAGGGGTGGGGGCGCGCCCGGATACGGAGCGGGAGAGGCACGGCCCCGTCGCCACACCGCGCCGGAGACGACCGTGGGGGCGGCGCGCCGTATCACCGGCACACCGCCCCCACGGGCCACAGGCCACGACCACGGGCTGCGGGCGGACTCACCGCATCCGCGTGGCCCACTCCCGTACCTTCTTGATCCGCTCACCCAGCTGCCCGGCGGTGGCCTCGGCGCTCGGCGGTCCGCCGCACACCCGCCGCAGCTCGGTGTGGATCACCCCGTGCGGCTTCCCGCTCTGGTGCACATACGCACCGACCAGCGTGTTCAGCTGCTTCCTGAGCTCCAGCAGCTCCTTGTGCGTGACCACCGGCCGCCGCTCGGCCGGCAGCTCCAGCAGATCGGCCTCCTCGTCCGGCCGCTTCTTGCTGTGGGCGATCTGCCGGGCCTGCCGCTTCTGCAGCAGCATCTGCACCTGGTCGGGCTCCAGCAGCCCCGGGATGCCGAGGTAGTCCTGCTCCTCCTCGCTGCCCGCATGGGCCTGCATCCCGAACTCGGCACCGTCGTAGAGCACCCGGTCGAAGACCGCCTCCGACTCCAGCGCCTCGAACGAGAACTGCTCCTGCTCGCCGGTGTCCTCGTCCTGCTCCTTGTTCGCCTCGTCCATCTCCTTCTCGGACTCGGCGTAGGGGTCTTCCTCCCCGTCCTTCTTCGGCTTGTCGAGCACATGATCGCGCTCGACCTCCATCTCATTGGCGAAGCCGAGCAGGTTCGGGACGGTGGGCAGGAAGACCGAGGCGGTCTCACCGCGCTTACGGGACCGCACGAAACGCCCCACGGCCTGCGCGAAGAACAGCGGCGTCGAGATCGTGGTGGCGTACACCCCGACCGCCAGCCGCGGCACGTCGACGCCCTCGGACACCATCCGGACCGCGACCATCCAGCGGTCCTGCGAATGCGCGAAGTCATCGATACGCTGCGAGGCCCCGGAGTCGTCGGACAGCACCAGGGTGGCGCCCTCCCCGGTGATCTCCCGGATCAGCTTCGCGTACGCCCGCGCCTGCTCCTGGTCGGTGGCGATCACCAGCGCCCCGGCATCCGGAATCGACTTACGGACCTCGCTCAGCCGGCGGTCGGCGGCGCGCAGCACATTGGGCATCCACTCGCCGCGCGGGTCCAGCGCGGTGCGCCAGGCCTGCGAGACCGCGTCCTTGGTCATCGGCTCGCCGAGCCGGGCCGCGATCTCGTCGCCCGCCTTCGTCCGCCAGCGCATGTTGCCGCTGTAGGAGAGGAAGATGACCGGCCGGACGACGCCGTCGCCGAGCGCATTGCCGTAGCCGTAGGTGTAGTCGGCGGAAGAACGCCGGATGCCGTCGTTCCCCTCCTCGTACGTCACGAACGGAATCGGGTTGGTGTCGGACCGGAAGGGCGTACCGGTCAGCGCCAGCCGCCGGGTGGCGGGCTCGAACGCCTCCAGGCACGCCTCGCCCCACGACTTCGAGTCACCGGCGTGGTGGATCTCGTCGAGGATCACCAGCGTCTTGCGCTGCTCGATGCGGTTGCGGTGCAGCATCGGCCGCACGCCCACGCCGGCATAGGTGATCGCGACGCCGTGGTACTCGCGGCCCAGCGGCCCCGCGCTGTACTCCGGGTCGAGCTTGATGCCTATCCGGGCCGCCGCCTCCGCCCACTGCTTCTTCAGGTGCTCGGTCGGTGCGACGACCGTCACCTGCTGCACGACGTGGTGGTGCAGCAGCCACGAGGCGAGCGTGAGCGCGAACGTCGTCTTGCCGGCTCCCGGCGTCGCGACGGCGAGGAAGTCTCTCGGCTGCGTCTGGATGTAGCGGTCCATGGCCGCCTGCTGCCAGGCACGCAGCTTGTTCGCGGTACCCCAAGGGGCCCGTCCCGGAAAGGCCGGGGACAGGTGATGGTTATTGGTGGCGCTGGTGGTGGTAGTCACGGTCTCCGTCGGCTGAACTCGGCGATCGGCAACCGCGCCACCCTACCGCTGTCGCTCGGACGGCTTCCCACGTGTCCGTCTTTCCCGCCGTGGTTGTTGCTCGCCGTCTCCCGCCCGCTGCGCGGTGCGCCCGTCGTTGCGCCTGCGGCGGGCCCGTCCGCTGCGCTTTGCCTGTCCGCTGCGCTTTGCCTGTCCCGCCGTGGTGGTTGTTCGCCGTTGCGCCTGCGGCGGGCGGGGCCGCTGCGCGGGGCTGTCGGGGTGCGGTGACGGGCCTGCGCGGGTGGGGGTGTCCGGACTGCTTCGCTTTACGTCCGGACACCCCCACCCGCTCCGACCCGTCCCCTCCCGTTGAAGGGTGGGAAAAGCCAGGCGGGGTGCAGGCAAGTGGTCCGGTGCGCCTCGCGGGTCGTACCGAAACGCCTGTCGGCGGCCCGCCCCCACCGGCCTTCACTTAACTCCCCCACGGGAGGGGACGGGTCGGAGGGGCAGGGGTGTGGGACGTAAAGCGAAGCAGTCCCACACCCCTGCCCCGCAGGCCCGTCACCGCACCCACAGCCCCGCGCAGCGGACCCCGCCCGCCGCAGGCGCAACGGCGAGCGCACCGCGCAGCGGGCGGGCAACGGCGAGCAACCACCACGACGGGACAGCCGACAACGTGGGAAGCCGCCACCAGGCGCAACCCCCACGGCGGGAAAGCCAAAAACGCGGGAAGCCTTCAAAGACGTCGGGCCGCCGCCGCCCCCGCCAACGCGACCAGCGCCATCGTCGCGAACACGGCCACGAACGCCGCCGGATGGCTCGCTACGCCGGAGGCGGCGGTTACCGCGGGGGCATGCGCAGCAATCTCGCCACCGCCGAACGCGACGAACAACACACCGCTGATCCCCACGAACGTGACGTTGCCCAGCGCGTCCGACATCTGCAGGGAGGCGGAGTTGCTGCCCGCCTCCTCGGGGCGGGACAGCTTCAGCAGCAGTACGCCGCCGCTGGAGATGTTCAGGCCCATGCCGAACCCGCCCACCGTCCAGGCGGCCGCCACGATCGCGACGGGCACGCCGTCGAGCAGAGCCAGCGGCACCGTCACGATGGCCGCCGCCAGGAGAACCAGGCCCAGGCCCATCAGCCGCTCCCGGTACGGCTCCAGTCGCGGCCGGCTCTGGACGTACGAACCGAGCGCCCAGGTCACTCCGCCGCCGGTGAGGGAGAGGCCGGCGAGGGTGGGGGACAGTCCGCGCTGGGTGACCAGCATCAGCGGGATGAAGCTCTCGGCGGCGACCAGTGCCCCGGCGGCCAGACCGCGCATCAGCACGATGCTCGGCAGGCCGCGCGCCGCGCGGAACGTACCGCGGGGCAGCAGGCGCACGATGCCCGGCACCAGCAGGGCCAGTCCGGCGGCCGCGGGCAGCAGTGCGAACCAGTCCGGCTGCTGTCCCGCGTACTGCAGAAGGCAGGCGCCCACAGCGACGCCCAGGGCGAGCAGACAGCGCCGGTTGCCCAGCACCTGCCGTACGCCGCCGCGCGGGCCCGGCCGCGTACGGGGCAGCTTGCGCAGCGCGGGCAGCATCACCGCGAGCGGCAGCAGTATCAGTAGGGGGATGGCGAGGAAGACCCAGCGCCAGCCGAGGTGTTCGGTGACGGTCCCGGCGACCAGCGGGCCGACGATCACCGGCACCACCCAGGCCGCCGAGAACGACGCCATGATCGACGGGCGCAGCCGCTCCGGGTAGGCGCGGCCGACGACCACATACAGCGCGACCACCACCAGCCCGCCGCCGATGCCCTGCACCCCGCGGCCCACGACGAACATCCCCATGCTCTGGGCACCGCCCGCGACCAGCAGCCCCGCCCCGAAGGCGACGATCCCGCCGAACAGCGGCGCGAGCGGACCGTGCCGGTCGCTCCACTCGCCCGAGAGCGCCATCGCGAACAGGCTCGCCGTGAAGTAGGCGGAGAACGCGAAGGCGTACAGACCGATGCCGTCCAGGGCACGGGCCGCGACCGGCATCGCGGTGTTCACGGCACTCGCCTCGAACGCGACGACCGAGACGACCGAGATGATGCCGAAGGTCAGCGCACGGTGCTCCCGGCCGAGGATGCCGCCGACGGCGGGCGCGGACGGGGCGGGCTCGGCGGACCCGGTGGATTCGGCGGACCCGGTGGGCTCGGCGGCTCCGGCAGGATGGTCCGCGGTCGCGACGGTGGTGGCCGTGGCGACGCCGATGCCGGGGCCGCTGCCAGGGCCGGAGTGGGCCTCGGCCTGGGCGTCGGCCTCCCTTTCGGCCTCGGGGCCGGAACTGGCGTGCGTACCAAGGTCCGTGTGCGCATCAAAGTCCGTGGGCGTACCAAGGTCTGTGGGCGTACCGACGTCTGCGTGCGTGCCGGGGTCGGTCCCGCGGGGGCGGTCAGCGCTCATCGGGCCAGCGTAAGGGCCGTAAGGCGGTGGTGCCCCTGTCGGAAGACGGGGATCGGGTCGGTCGTCGGTCCTACGCCACCGGGCGGCGGGAGGTATGCCGCGAGCATCGGCCGGCACTGCGCGGGGAGGCCGCCCCGACACGGCCGCCCCGTGCGAAGCGGCCCGCCCCGCGCCTCGTCGCCACACCGCCCCACGCCACCGCGCGTCTCCTCTCCCTCGTCGGGCAAGCTGTCCGTATGCCGCACTTCCGTACGTACGACGACGCCGAGCTCCACTACCGCGTGCTCGGCCCGGCCGATTCGCCCCGGCCGCCCCTGGTGTGCCTGGCCGGCGGCCCCGGGCGGGACGCCGCGTATCTGGGCGACCTCGGCGGGCTGGCCGCAGACCGGCAGCTGATCCTCCCCGACAGCCGCGGCACCGGCGACTCCCCGGCGGCCGCCGACCCGGCCCGTTACGCCTTCTGGCAGCTCGCCGAGGACCTCGAGGCACTCCGCGCGCACCTGGGCCTGGAGCGGTTCGCGCTGCTCGCGCACGACGCGGGGGCCGCGGTCGCGCAGGCCTACGCGGCGGGGTACGCACAGCGGCTGACCCGGCTGGTCCTGGTCTGCCCCGGCTCCCGGCTGCAGGGCGAACTCCCCGACGACGCACAGGAGATCTTCGCCTCGCGGGAGCACGAGGAGTGGTGGCCGAAGGCTTCGGCGGCGGTGCAGCAGCTGGCCGAGGCGTCCGATATGAGCGAGGTGCGGGAGCTGCTGTTCGCCGCGGCGCCGCTCGCCTACGGACGGTGGGAGGAGCCGCAGCAGGCCCATGCCGCGACGGAGGGCGAGCAGTTGGGGCCGGTACCGCGGGCCGGGTTCTGGCAGGGCGTGGACGAGCAACTGCGGATGGCGCTGCTGGCCGGGCTGCGCGAGGCGGCCTGCCCGGTGCTGGTGGTGACCGGCGACCGGGACGGGGTGACGGGCATGCGAGCGGGCGAGCTGGTGGCCGAATCATTCCCCGACGCACGGGTCAGGCCGCTGCACGAGGTGGGCCACTACCCGTGGGTCGACGCACCGGAGCTCTTCGCACCACTGGTGGAGGAGTTCCTGCACTCCGCCTGAGCCCTCCCCCTCCCCGGCCGCCCGCCGGAGCACTGCCCCACCGACAGCACCAGGCTCCATGAGCACCACTGGATGAACGCCATGTTGCCCCGTGTTGCCCCACGTTGCTCCCTGTTGCAGCTTCATGACACCCCGCCCCGCACCCTTGCCGGGCCCCCCGCCACGCGGCCTACAGTCGGGATCAGCACACCAACCCGGCCGTGTGCCCGAGTGGTTCAGGGGCTCGCCTGCAAAGCGAGTTACGTGGGTTCGAATCCCGCCACGGCCTCGATGCGCCGCATGAGCGCCCGCCGCGTGCGAGCCATGCGGAGGCGCACGGGAACCGCGTGCTCCGTCCGGAGGCGGCACCCACACCCATGGGGGCCGCCTCCGGGTGCGTGGGGCGCCCGCCCCTCGGCCGGGCGGAGTACTCGCCCGCCCACCGGCTGCTCCGCACTCTCGGCCGCGGTGCCGCTCTCCCGAACCGTCCGCCGCAGCGCTCCCCCGCGCCCAGCCGCCATGCCGCTCCCCCTCCCTCACCGGCCGGTGTGCAGCGCGGCCACGAAGCGGTAGGTGTCGTCGGCCTCGCCCTTGTCCGTCGGGCGGCGCAGTTCCACCAGTGCCAGGGGGCGGTCCACCGGCTCGCCCGTGTCCGGGTCGAAGGCTATGTAGCCGCTGATGCCACGGACCCGGGATCTGCCGTTGGTCTGCTCCAGCATGGCCAGCACCATCCGGGCGGTGACCTGGCGGGTGCCGTAGACGCCGACGGCGTTCCGGGCGGCCTTGCCGATGGTGTAGGTGGCGTCATGGCCGAGCATCGCCTGGCCGCTGGCGAGGGCGGAGGGCGGGCCGCCGACCTCGTCGCGGTAGGCACGCGCGAAGTCCGCGAACGGGCCGTTCCTGGCGGCGCCGTAGACCTCCTCGGATATCCGGGGATGGGTGAAGGCGGTGTAGTAGACCGTCAGGCGGCTGTACTTCCAGCGTTCGGCGAGGGTGGAGAGCTCGGTGCGGTGCCGGTCGCCGCCGGTGTCGAAGTAGACGCCCAGCGCACTGGAGCCGGAGAGCACCGTCGTGGGGCAGTGCCGGCCTCCCTCACCGGCCGCCTCGATGAACCGGCGCAGCTCCCGCCCCCGGCCGGCGAAATACACCACGTCCGGTGGCTTCGGGTCACCGCAGACCTTGTCGGCGACCAGGGACAGCGCATTGCCCGCCGTCTCCTCCTCGCCCTCCCCGGAGCGGAACGGGATGACCTCGTCGTCCACCTTCAGGCCCGCACGCCGGGCCGCCGCGGAGAAGTCCTCGTAGAGGGAGGTGTTGTAGTCGTCCTTCTCGTTGCCGTCACGGATCACCTGGACGCGGTAGCCGGGGTGCTTTTGCTGCTGCTCCTTGAGGTAACCGGCGGCGGCCGCGGTCTGGTCGCGGTTGGGGAAGGAGACCCGGTAGAACCCGGCCGTACGGGAACTCAGCCCGTCGGCGGCCACGGTCGCGCCGACCATCGGCAGCCCGGCGGCCCGCAGCCGCTTCACGGCGCTCATCGTGCGGTCGTTGCTCTGTCCGAAGCCCGCCACGGCGACGAGGTGTTCCTTGTCCTTCATCGCGACGAGCTGGTCGACGACCCGTTTCCAATGCCGGTCGCCGCTGCCGGTGTTGGCGAGCAGCAGCCGGATCTTGGGCAGTGTCGCGCGCTCGGCGTTCAGCGCGCGCTGGGCGAGGTAGGCGCCGCTGACGGCCTGCCGGGTGGCCTCCGGCCCACGGTCGGCGGAGCCGCCCGACATGGCCTCGATATAGGCGACGGCGACCGACCGCTGCCCGGACTTGGCGACCTTCTCGTTCTCGTCGCGGATCTTGGCGCTCAGCCGCTGCATGTTCCCGAAGGCGTAGGCACCGTCCGTGACGCCCACGCACTCACCGCCGGCCATCTGGCGGACGCCGTCGCCGCAGCGGCCGGCCCGGTCGACGATCTGCAGTGCGGCGGCGACCGCGACCGCCGCCACCACCAGCGCCGAGGCGATCCACAGCCCCCAGCGCCGCGGGGGTCGGGGCGGTTCGAAGATACGGGTGCTCACAGCCACGGCTCCTTTCCGTACTGCTTCGCCTTCCGCAGCAGCGCCGAGGTCCAGGGCACGCTGTCGGCGTGCACCGCGAGGGTGTGGAAGCGGGCCTGGATCTCGCCGTACAGCTCGGCTGCGGGATCGCCGAGCGGATCGCGGTACGGGTCGCCTATCCGGTCCGTACGGGGGTCGTCCGGCGGCTCGGGGCCGATCCACACCGCCGCGAGCAGCCGGGTGATGGTCCGCAGCCGCTGCTCCACCGCACCGTCGCCGAGGTGGTCGACCAGCCGTTCGTAGCGTTCCCACAGCGGCCGGTCGAGGGCGCCGCCGGCCGGGGGGAGCGGGGCGCGCCGCAGTCGGCACAGCTCCGCGCACCAGTCCTCCGGGGCGAGACGGTCGAAAGCCTCGTCCAGATAGGCCGCCGCCGCGGCGAGATCACCGCTCGCCAGCGCGTGATACGCCGCGGTGGCCTGCTCCCCCGAGGCGGCCGCCCGCTCCCGCAGGGCGGCATGCACGGCACGCCACCCGCGCATGCCGGATGCCCCGTCGGTGGTTCCGCCGTCCCCTCCCGTCCCCACATCGGGCTCCGGGACCGCGGCGAGCCGGCACAGCAGCAGAAGGCGCAGCAGCGGATGGGGAGTTTCCGAAGGGCCGTCAAAACCCTCGTCGCCGCTGTCGAGGTGCATGGTGCGCAGCACGTCCGTGCAGAAGTCGGCGAACTCCTCCTGGACGCGGGCGCTCGACTCGTCCCACAGCACCCGGCCCGCCTGTGTCTGGGCCAGATCGACGGCAGCCGCGGCACGGGCCAGTGCCTGCGCCAGCTCACCGCTCGCCTCGATCGGCAACAGCCGCTCCAGCAGGGCGTCGACGAGGCCCGAGGAGGGCTGCAGGACCTGCCGCAGCCGGGCCTCCCAAGCGGCCTCCCCCGGGCATTCGAGCAGGGCTTCCAGCAGCTGCGCGGTGCCCGCCGGATGACCGCGGGTGAGTTCATGCACCACCCAGCCCAGCCATTGCACACCGTTGTCGGCAGCCGGCACCGGCACCCGGCGTCCTGCCGACCGCAGCACCTCCTTCGCCTGCTGCTCGACCTCGTGCCGCGCCAGATCGCGCAGCCGGCCCACCACCAGCCCCGTGACGATCGGTTCCGGAACGAACTTCTCCTCCTGCGCGGGCCACCGGCCGGGCAGCGCACCGGTCCGCCGCGGCCCGCCGAACGCGAAGCCCTCCAGCGCCGCCGGATAGCTGCCCGCGGTGGCCAGCACCAGCAGCGGGTCGGGCGCCCCCGCCTTGCGCCGGGCGTCCAACAGCGCTTTCAGGAAGTCGTTGCCCAGGGGACTGTCGACGTTGTCCAGCAGCACCAGGCACTGCGTCGTACGCCGCTTGTCGCCGCCGCGCGAGCCGTACGACCGGCGCAGATCGTCCAGGAAGGCGTCGAAGAGCACCGCCTCGGCCCGCTGCCGCTCGGCCTCCTCGCGGTCGCCGTAGCGCTGATTGAGGTCGATCAGAAAGCCGTCCACGGAGCCGGCGCCCCGGCTGCGACGACGGATGCGCGCCAGTTGCCAGCGCACCCGCAGGCGCGCCCAGTGACGCCGCCACTCCGGCAGCAGCGGCAGCGCGGCGGTCACCGCCGTCGGGGCGCCGAGGACCGTTGCGGCATAGGTGGCGAGCTGGTTGATCACGTCCGAGCGACTGCTCGGCGGCCCGACCAGCGCCGCCTCCATCTGCCGTACGGCGGCGTCCCGGTCAGCCGCCTCCATCTGTGCCGCGACGGCGATGGTCAGCAGCCCGAACGCCGGAAACCGCAGCCGGGTGAAGTCCTTCTTCTTCTCGTTGAGCTGGAAGACCAACGCGGCCAGCACATCGAGCGGCTTGCGGCCCTCCTGCCCCAGCGCCGCCAGATCGAGACGGGCCACCGGCGCCCGCCGGGCCCAGTCCGCCAGATGCCGCAACACGGTCGTCTTGCCACTGCCGCGCGGCCCCAGCAGCAGCGTGGCAGGCAGCTCGGGCCGGCTGCCCGGCCTGCGCACCAACAGCTCCTGGACGTACCGTTCCACAGCCCGGTCCCGCCCGGACTCCCCCGCCCACTCCTGTGGCATCCCGCTCCCCTCGGCGTCGCGTTCCCCGTGATCCCCGCGATCCCCATGGCCGGTCGGCGCTCACTCCGGCCGCCCTAGGATCCTCCAATTCCCCTGCGTCGCAAGCACTTTGACTCCCTCTGGCCGCTTCTCCTCCCCCTCGTTCGATGCTGCCCCACGCACCAGAAATCACTCTAAGTGACGCCACTGACAATCTCGTGACGGAGGGTGAAAGCGCAGGTCGGCGACCGACGCCGCACGGACGCCGCGCCACGCCGCACGCACGCCCCCGCCACGCCGGCCCGCGGACCGGCCACACGCCAACTCCCCCCGCAACACGCCCACGCGCGGACACGGCCACCCGCCAACTCCCCCGCACCAAGCCCACGCACGCGCCTTGGCCGCCCCCGCGTCGGCACACCGCACACCGCGTCCGGCACACGGCCCGCCACCGCCACCGCCACAAGCTGACACACATACACCCGCCCACCCCCCGAAGGGGGGTGGGCGGCGGGGAAAAAACCAGGAGGGGGTGGGCGGCGGGGAACGCAAGAGGGGTGGGCGACGGGGAAACCCAGAGGGGGTGGGCGACAGGTTGAACCCCAGGGGGAGGTGGGCGATAGGGAAAGCCCCAACGGAAGGTGGGCAACGGGGGAACCCCCAGGGGCAGTTCTGACGGCAGCGAACCCCAGGGGGGGCACAACCAGCACCCGCCAACCCCACCTCACCCCCCTCGGCGGGACAACCCACGGGCCACCCGCCGAGCAACCTCACACCTCGGCGGAAGGCCCCACAGAACACCCACCGAGCAACCTCAGCCCCTCAGCGGAAGGCCCCACAGAACACCCACCGAGCAACCTCAGCCCCTCAGCGGAAGGCCCCACGGGGCACCCACTACGGCAGCCCCTCCGGCCCCATTACCCCCGCCAACCGCCCCTCCTACTGCTGCACCACCTGTGCCACCGCCGCCTGCGGGCGGATCGGGAGGCGGCCGATGGGGCGGCCGGTGGCGGCGCGGACCGCGGAGGCCACGGCGGCCGGTGAGGTGACGACCGGGACGGCGCTGGCGGGCTTGGCGCCGAAGGGGGCGATCACGTCCCGCTCCTCGACGAGCTTGACGATGCGGATGTCCGGGGCGTCCAGGGCGGTCGGCAGCGCATAGCCGGTCAGATCGGGGTGGCGGACCTGACCGCGGGTGGTGCGCAGGTTCTCCATCAGGGCGGCCCCCAGGCCCTGGGTGACACCGGCCTCGATACGGGCCCGCAGCTGGCGGGGGTTGAGCACCCGGCCCACGTCCTGGGCGACGGTCATCTCCACGACGCGGATGGTGCCGAGCTCGATGTCGACGTCCGCGACGCAGCGGATCGCGCAGAACGCGAGGCCGACGAACGCGTCGCCCTGGCCGCTCTCGTCCAGCGGCTCCGTCGGATGCGGCCGGCACTGGGCGGTGGCCCACAGTTCCTTGCCGTCCAGCGCCTCGGCGACGGTGGTGCTGAGCACCCCGTCGTAGGAGGTGATCTTGCCGTCGTTGATCTGCAGCAGCTCGGTGGACATCCCGAACTTGTGGGCCAGCGGCTGCAGCAGTTGCGTACGGACCATCTTGGCGGCGCGCTCGACGGCGCCGCCGGAGACCCAGGTGTGCCGCCCGTGGCAGGCCGCGCCGGCCGGCGGCTGGTCGGTGTCGACGCCCGCGATGTGCACCTCGTCGACGCCGAGCGTCTCCTGCACGATCTGCCGCGCCAGGGTGGAGAACCCCGACCCGGTCTCGACGGCGGCGCAGATGACCGTGGCCACCGAGCCGCTGACCTTGACGGTGGCGGTGGAGACCTCGTCGGTGCCCTCCGCTCCGAGCATGTGCACCATGCCCAGCGCGTAGCCGACGCCCCGGCGCACCGCACCCGGTTCGCCCGCCCCCTCGGGGCCGCCCGGCAGCAGCCACTCCGCTTCGGGCGCGTCCTTGGGCAGCTCGGGAAGCGGCGCTTCCTTGACGGCGTCCAGGAGTTCGGCCACCGGGGCGGGGCAGGTCACCGTCTGCCCCGTGGGCAGCAGATCGCCGGTGGCCATGACGTTGCGCAGCCGGATCTCGTCGGGCTCCAGGCCCAGCCGGGCGGCCAGCTTGTCCATCTGGCCCTCGTAGGCGGCACAGACCTGCAACGCGCCCTCGCCGCGCACATGGCCGGACGGCGGGTTGTTGGTGCGCACCGCCCACCCGTCGACGACGGCATGCGGGACGACGTACGGGCCGCAGGAGAAGGAGACCGCGGCGGCCAGCGCGTCGGCGGAGGTGTCCGCGTAGGCGCCGGCGTCCATCAGGATCTGGGCCTCCACCTTGACCAGCTTGCCCTCGGCGTCCGCATGGTGGCGGTAGCGCAGCAGCGTGGGGTGGCGGTGGGCGTGCGCGAGGAAGGACTCCTCGCGGGTCGCCGCGAGCTTGACCGGGCAGCCCGTACGCAGGGCCAGCAGGCCGAGCGGCAGTTGGATGCCGGGGTCCTCGCGGTCGGCGGTGGCGCCGGGCACGCCGGTCACCACGACCTTGACCTGGTCCGGTTCAAGGCCGAAGGAGGCGGCGGCCAGATCACGGTCGGTGTGCGGGTCCGTGGAGGCGGTGTAGATCTCCACGCCGCCATCGGGGCGCGGCACCGCGAGCCCGGCCTCGGCCCCGATGGGCGCCGGGTCCTGGCGGCCGATCCGGTAGAGCCCCTCGACCATCACCTCGCCCACGACATCCGGGTCGCCGAAGCGGAGCGGGATGTGCCGGATGAGGTTGCCGTCCGGGTGCAACGGCTCCGCTTCGAAGGCCAGTTGGGGGTCGGTGACCGCTTCCTGGATCTCGTACTCGACGTCGATGGCGGCGGCGGCCAGCCGTGCCGTGTCGGGGTGGTCGGCGGCCACCGCGGCGATCGGCTCGCCGTGGTGGCGGACCTCGTCCTTGGCGAAGACCGGGCGGTCGGCGGTGCCCCGGCCGTGGCCCGCGTCACCGGGGACGTCCTCGTGCGTGACGACGACGCGCACGCCCGGCATCTCCACGGCGTGCTTGGTGTCGATCGACAGGATCCGCGCCCGCGGGTGCGGTGAGCGCAGCACCGCGGCCCACAACAGCCCCTCGGCCCACAGGTCGGCGGCGTACGGGAAGGTGCCCTCCGCCTTGGCCGGTGCGTCGGCGGACGGCAGGGACACGCCCAGGCCGTGCGCCGGCTCCTCGACGGGGATCGGAGTGCCCGCCGCCGGGGTCGCGGTGACGGCACCTGCGCCGTCGGACGTGCCACTCATGCCGAAACCTCGCTTCGCCCGGCCTCGCATTCGCTCGGCGCGCGCCTCGCTGTGATGCTTCCCCGGTGTCCGGCCGGGGGGACCCCCATGCTGCGCTCGCTCATGCGGAGCCTCCCGTGTGCGGATCCTGGTCGTGCGGGGCGTGGCCCGTGGGGTCGGCGGGGCCCGCCTGGTGCGGGATACGGGCGGTGTCCGTCGGCGCCGGCCTGTCGGTCTCGTCCGTGTCGTCGGCCGGGCCGTAGGCGGCCTCAGCGGCCTCCGCACGGCCCTTGACGACCTCGTCGACGGCGTCCAGCACGCCCCGGTAGCCGGAACAGCGGCAGAGGTTGCCGCACAGCGCCTTACGGGTCTCCAGCTCGCTGGGGGCGTGGTTGCCCTCCAGGAGGTCGTGGACGGTCATCGCCATCCCCGGTACGCAGAAGCCGCACTGCACCGCACCGGACGCGGTGAGCGCGCGCTGCACGTCGGAGGGCACACCGTTCTCCGCGAGCCCCTCGACCGTGCGGACCTCGCTGCCCGCCGTGGTGGCCGCGGGCACCAGGCAGGACGCCACCAGCCGCCCGTCCACCTGGACGGAGCAGGCCCCGCACTCGCCCTGCGAGCAGCCGTCCTTGGCGCCGGCCAGTCCGAGCCGCTCGCGCAGCACGTAGAGCAGCGACTCGCCGATCCAGGCGTCGGTGACCGGCCGGTCGATGCCGTTCACCCGCAGGACGTAGGACGCGGCGGGGTGTTCGTCGAAGTCATCGGCGCCGGGTTCGCCCGCGGCGCCGAGGCCGTCCCCGGCGTCGGGGCCGTCTTCGTGGCCGGTGGCGGGAGCGGGCGGGGAGGCCATGGACGTGGCGTCGGACTCGGACTCCGTGGGGGCCCCGGTGCCGACGGCGTGATCGGTGCCGACGGCGCCCGAGGGATCGCCGGAGTCCTCGGTGTCGCCGAGCGGAGCCCCGGTACCGGTGGACTCGGCGCCGCCAACGGACCGCGGGCCGCCGGGAGTGCCGGCACCGCCGGTGCCGTCCTCGTCGCCGCTCTCGCCCGTCCCCGTGCCCTCACCGGCGTGCCCGGAACCCCTCGGGTCCGCGAGGCCGTCGAGGTTCGTGAGGCCGCCGAGCTCCGTGAGGCCGTGGTGCTCGCCGTGCTCCGGCGGGGCGTCCGCACCGTCGTCGGGACCCGACACGGCGGACGTCACGGGCCCGGCCGCGTCGGTGACCGCGAACTCGCCGGAATCCTCCTGCCGTTCGCCTTCGGCACCCGGGACCGCCCAGCCGTCCGTCCCCGGGGCGTCCGCCGCCCCGTCGGGCCGGTCCGCCGCCTCGTGCTGATGCGGCGCTTCGTGCTGATGCGGCGCCTCGTCGTGCGGCGGCTGCGCCGTCTCCGCGGCGGGCGGCCACTGGGCCAGCGCGTCGGCCGGCAACGACCAGTGCCCGGTCGCCGCACCGGCCGCGCCGTTCCCGGCACCCGCGCCCGCACCGTACGGGTCGCCGCCCGACGGGCCGCCGTCGCCGCGCTGTTCGGCGTCCGGCCCGGCGCCATGGGCCGGGAGGCCGCGCTCGTGCGCATACGGGTCGTCCGCGGCGCCGCCGAAGTGCTCGTGCGCCGCCCCGCCGTGCGCGGTGTCCTGCGGCGCGGCAGGGGCTGCCTCCGCCCCGCTGGTGGCGGTCAGCCCGGTGGTGAAGTTCCAGTGCCCGGTAGCAGTGGCCTCGCCGGTGTCCGTCGCGTGCCCGGCGCCGTCGTACGCACCCGCGCCCGGGTACCCGCCGCCCTGGTAACCGTCGGCACCATTGGACCCCGCGAGGCCGGGATGCCCGGGATGGCCCGAATGGCCATGGTGATCCGAATGACCATGGTGATCCGAATGACCGGGGTGGCCCGATTGACCGTGGTGGCCCGAGTGGTCGTGGTGATCCTGATGGCCCTGATGGCCCTGATGACCACCCGTGAGTGGCGAATACCCCGTCAGTCCGTCGTCGCCGACCAGGTATTCGCCGGATTCCTCCAGACCGTCGTCGGCCGCCGCGGGAACCGACCAGGTTCCGGCGCCGCCCGCCTCCGGGCTGCCCGCGACGGGCCAGTCCACCGGGTCGGCGTGCCACGGCCGGGCCGCCTCGGGGGCGTCGCCGTGGTAGCCGTCGGCGGCGCCGTGGTGGGCCGCGTACTCCGCCTGGGCCGGGTATCCGGCGGACGGGTCGGCGTACCCGGCCGAGGGGTCCGCGAACGGCATCGTCCACTGGCCGGTGGCCGCCGGGTCGGTGCCGGCGCCCGCGACCGGCGGCGCGGGGTCGTGCGGGGTGAAGGAGGACGGCGGGGTGTAGCCGTGACCGGGTGCGGCGAGCGGCTCCGCGCCCGGGGTGCCGTACCGGGGCGATCCGCCTCCGTACACCCCGGTGGTGAAGCCCTCCGGGAGCTGCACGAAGGCCGTCGCCTCCGACTCGTACTCGCCGCCCTGCGGCAGCGGCTGCCAGCCCTGCTCGGGGTGCGGCTGGTACGGATGGCGGTTGTCTGCGTCGCTCATGCCGAGCCCTCGCTTCGCTCGGCCTCGCCTGCGCGAGGCGCGCACCTCCTGATGGTCTGCTCACTGCGCTCGCTCATGAGAGCGCCCTCCCCAGTGCGCGGCGGGCCAAGGCTGCCACCGTACGGCGCAGGTGGAGTGCGGCGGGCGGCAGGGCGGCCGGTTCCGAACCGTCCTCGGGCGGCGCCGGGTCCGGGATGCAGGCGGCGGCGACATAGTCGCCGAAGGCCGTCAGCGCCTCGGGAACCAGGCCGCGTTCGCCGTCCCAGTCGATCAGGGAGGCCACCCACTGCTCGGCCTCCAGCGGGCGCAGCGGCATGGCGGCGACCGCGCCCACCGCGCAGCGCACGCCGCGCCTGGCCGGGTCCAGGACGAGCGAGACGGAGGCGGTGGCCCGGCCGGGGCCGGTGCGGCCGGTGGCCTTGAGGAAGGTCTGCGGGGCGTGCAGCAGCGGCACCCGTACGAAGCCGACGAGTTCGCCGGGGCTCAGCATCTCCCGGCCGGCCAGGAGGTGGCTGACCGGGATCTCGCGACGGGCGCCCCCGGGGCCGGCGATGATCACCGTGGCTTCGAGGGCGGCGAGCACCGGGAGGGTGTCGCCCGTGGGCGCGGAGGTCACGATGTTGCCGCCGAGGGTGCCGGCGTTGCGGACCTGCGGCGGGCCGGCCGCGCGGGCGGCGGCGGCGAGACCCGGGATCAGGGCGGCGAAGTCGGGGCGCCCCATACGGGCGAGGGTGAGGCCGGCGCCGAGCAGCGCATGGCCGTCCAGGTACTGCCAGCCGCGGATCTCGCTGATCCGGCCGAGGCCCACCAGGGCTGCGGGTCTGAGGAGTCCGGCGTTGACCGCCGCCATGAGATCGGTGCCGCCCGCGACGGGCACGGCGGCGGGCATGGCGGTGAGCGCCGCCACCGCCTCGTCGAGCGAGGCCGGCAACGTCACCGTGTGCGACGCGTGCGGTGCGTGCGTGGTCAAGCCAGCTGCCCCTTCCCCGGTGTCCCGGCAGTTCCGCTCCGCCGTACGGTACGTGCTCACAGCCCGGACGTGGCAACTCTGGCACATCTTCCCGGGCCCCCGGCGCGAGGGTCCGCGAACCGGCGTTCCGTCCCCGAACAGGGCGCTGGTCCGGTTTCGTCCGCCGCCGGACGTGCGGGAACTGCGGTGTGGCGCATCGGCGGAGGCGTCCCGCGCCGCGCACACCGTCGGTACGGCGAGGCCCGGTACGGCGGTGCCGCGGTACGAGGTGACCGCCGTACCGCACCACCGTCCCAGGGTCCGGCCGCACGAGCGCCCTCCTTGCACCGGGGCTCACACGTTTGGGGGCGCCCCGTCGATCGGGCGTCCGAGCACTCCGGGCCGTTTCTGCCAGGGGCGGGGGCCGCCGGGCGGGCGGTAGTCGACGCCGAGGGCGTCGAGGCGGGCGTAGTGGACAGCCATCCGCCGGGTGAACTCCTGATAGTCGCGGTCGGCCGGTGCGGGCAGCCGCGACCAGGCGACCTCGGCGAAGGCGGCCAGCCGGGGAAACACCTGGTAGTCGAGGCGCTGTTGACTGTCCATGACCTCGGTCCAGGCATTGGCCTGGGTGCCCAGGATGTGCGCGGCCTGGTCGGCGGTCAGCTCCGGCGGTACCGGCTCGAAGCGGAAGACGTCCTCCAGGGTCCGTACGAAGCCGATCGGCACCGGCTCGTCCGGGGAGTGATGCTGACGGTGGTCCAAGTACACCTGCTGTTCCGGGCACATCACGACGTCATGGCCGGATTTCGCGGCAGCGATACCGCCCGCACAGCCGCGCCAGGAGGAGACCGCGGCACGCTCGGCCAGTCCGCCTTCGAGGATCTCGTCCCAGCCGATCAGCCGCCGCCCGCGGTCGGCGAGCCAGCGGTCGAAGTGCCGGATGAACCAGCTCTGCAGCTCCTCCTCGCCCGCCAGCGACAGCTCGGCGATCCGCTCCTGGGCGGCGGCGGACGCCTTCCACTGGTCCTTGGGGCATTCGTCGCCCCCGATGTGCACGAACGGCGAGGGGAAGAGCGCGAGGACCTCGTCGAGCACCTGCTCGTAGAACCGCAGGGTGTTGTCGGTGGGCGCCAGTACGTTGGGGTTGACGCCCCAGGTGTCCCAGACCTTCAGGGAGGTGGTGTCGATGACGTCGGTGTTGCCGAGCTCCGGGTACGCGGCGATGGCGGCCTGCGAATGCCCGGGAATGTCGATCTCCGGGACGACGGTGATATGCCGCTGGGCGGCATAGGCGACGATCTCGCGGATGTCGTCCTGGGTGTAGTAGCCGCCGTGCGGGCGCTCGTCCCAGAGAGGGGAGGCCCGGTGGCCGATTTTGGTGCGTTCCCGCCAGCCGCCGGTCCCGGTCAGCTCCGGGTAGCGCGCGATCTCGATCCGCCAGCCCTGGTCGTCGGTGAGGTGGAGGTGCAGGACGTTGAGCTTGTGGGCGGCGAGCAGATCGAGGTAGCGCAGCACCCCGTCCTTGGGCAGGAAGTGCCGTGCGACATCGAGCAGCATGCCGCGCCAGGCGAAACGGGGTCCGTCCTCGATGGTCTGCTGCGGCAGGACGGCCGCGCGCCCGGGTGCGAGCGGCGCGCGGCGGAAGGCGTGCGGGCCGAGGAGCTGACGCAGCGTCTGCGCTCCCCAGAAGACCCCGGCCGGGCCGCCGCCGGTGATCCGTACGCCCCAACGGGGTTCGGCCTCCAGCCGGTAGCCCTCCGCGGGAAGGGCGGGGTCGAGGGCGAGCGCGAGGGTGTCCGTGGCCTCGCCGGAGCCGGGCGGCAGCGGCAGGCCGAAGGCCGCGCCGAGGGTGGCGCGCAGCCACTGCGCGGTGTCCTCGGTGCCCGGCGCGGCCGCCAGTGCGGTGTGCTCGCCGAGATGGACCGCGCTGCGGTAGGGCCCGTCGATGCTCAGCGGCGCCGGAACCAGGCCGCCGCCCGCCGCCGTGGGGGTGATGTCTGTGTCCGGCATGCCGTCCGTCCTTCACCGCGCCGCCCGGCCCAGGACCGGTCGGCCCGCACGAGTACGAAGAAGAGAAGAAGACCAGCACGGGGATGCTCGTCACGGCCGATGCTGCCATGCCCCGCGCCGCCGTGATCGCGCCTCGGCCGTTCCCGTCCGGCAAAGCGGTGAACGAGCGGGCCGATCGCCTGGGGCAATATCCGGGAGGTCGGGGGCCGTTGTGCGCCCGGCGAGAGGCGGCGCCCGAGGCGGGCAGGGACCGGCGTGGACGGCGGCCGCCTCCCCCGGGTGAGGGAGGGCACTCGCTTCCCTCGCACCCGGCACCCCGCACCCCGCGTCCGGGAATGCCGGACGGGCCCGGTCGACGAAGACCCGGACCCGTACTCAAGACCGCCGAGGCGGGACACCGCCACCGCAGGACGGCGGCTGCGTCCCGAGGGAAGCTACGTCCCCGCGGACGCCTGCGCCCCGAAGGGTGGCCACGTCCTGCGGCTCCTCGGCCCTGCCGCGTTCACGCGCCGGCAACCGGCCGTGACCGGCCCGGCGTCACAGCCGACGGCTACTTCTTGCCGCCGTCCTTGCCGCCCTTGTCCTTGTCCCCACCGGCGCCCATGGACTCGAAGATCTCCTTGCACATGGGGCAGACCGGGTACTTCTTCGGGTCGCGACCCGGGACCCAGACCTTGCCGCACAGCGCCACGACGGGGGTGCCGTCGAGCGCGCTCGCCATGATCTTGTCCTTCTGGACATAGTGGGCGAAGCGCTCGTGGTCGCCGTCGCCGTGCGACACCTGCGGTGTCGGCTCTACGAGGGTCCCCGTACCTGCCCCGCGCTCGGGCTCAAGAGTGCTCATAACAGCCAAGGGTACTCACGCCCGAGGCAACCCGGGAGCGTCGGTCCGCCGCCAGGGGGAGCGCACGACCCGCCTCCGCCGCCCTGGGCCCCGGGCCGTGGAACGGGGCGGGGCCTTGCGGCACGCCCTAGGAAGCCACCGCCACCCCGCCCCGGGAACCGGCCGTCAGGCCCAGCTCCGTGGCGAAGGCCAGTGCGGCGTCCGGCCGGACCTCGTACCAGCAGTCCTGGCCGCAGACCGCGTCCAGGAGTGTGGTGATGTCCTCCGCGCCGACCCTGCGGGCCTCGGCGGCGGCCAGGAAGGCGCGGACCGCCGCCATGGCGTCGACCTCCGTCTCCGCGCGGGCCACGAGGTCCTCGGCGATGTCCCTGGCCGCGTCGTCGCCGGGCGCGACCCAGCCCATGGCCATCTCCAGGCCGTCGTCCGGCAGCTTCTCGGGGTACGGGGCGCGCGCCCAGGCGCCGTCCTGCCACCAGTAGACGAACCCGAAGAGATTACCCTCGGCGTCCTCGCGCAACTGCTCCCAGGGCAGCCATGCGGGGCCGCCGTCCAGGAAGTCGATCTGGCGGCCGCCGCTGTGCGTATGACTGCCGTCCGAGTCCTGGCCGCAGAGGAGGGCCCGGCCGTCCTCGAACAACTTCAGCCGCCACCAGTAGCTGCCGCCGTCGTTCCAGCACTGCAATCCCTGGCCGCTCCAGGAGAATTCGTCCCAGTCGTCGATGGCGGCCGCCACTACCGCCAGCGTCGCGGCGCGCGCCCACAGGCGCTCCGGGTGATCCAGGTCTTCGGGCACGCTCGGCCTGTGCATGGCGCTCTCCCCCGCTTGTCCAGCGCGGCCCCGCCGACGCGACCACGCACCGTCCCCTGTCATCTCGAACCATAGCGACGGGGTCTGACAATTCCGCATGACGAAGCCGTCACAATAATCAAGTCGTCAACAAAATTCGGCCCACCGCGCAACGCCACCGGCGAGGGCCGGTTCGGCGACGGATCGGCGCGTCAGTTCAGCGAGGGGTCGTCCGGATACGTGGCCACCATCGCCAGCTCGTTGCGCTGCCGCCGCAGCACCGCGCGCCACAACTGCTCCGGGTCGGGCGAGGAGACATCGCCGGGCTCGGACTCGACGACGTACCAGGCACCCTCGACCAGTTCGTCCTCCAGCTGGCCCGGACCCCAGCCCGCGTACCCGGCGAAGATCCGCAGGCTGCCGAGGACCGCCGCGAGGAGTTCCGGAGGGGCCTCCAGATCGACCAGACCGATCGCGCCGTGCACTCTGCGCCAGCCCAGCGGCTCGTCACCCGACTGCACGCCCGCCCGGTCCGCGGCCGGTGCGCCGGCGGTCTCCGCGCCCTCGCCGTTGGCCAGGGCGCCGCTGTCCACGGACGGGATCCCGCCCTCGCCGGACAGCCCGCCGGGCACCACGGCCACCCCGAGGGCCGAGTCCAGCGACACCGGGCCGCCCTGGAAGACGACCCCCGGCTCACCGGCCAGCGCGGCCCAGGGCGCGAGGATGTCCGCGACACCGACCGGCGTGGGACGGTTGAGGACCACGCCGAGGGAGCCCTCCTCGTCGTGGTCGAGGAGCAGCACCACCGCGCGGTCGAAATTCGGATCGGCGAGCGCGGGCGTCGCGACAAGAAGCCGCCCTGTGAGCGAGGACACCTCGGTCATGGCCACATGATCCCGCACTTCTGCCCGAAGCGGGGAGTCAACGCCCGGACCCGGCCGAGAGCAGGGCAGGGCGTACGGCGGCAACACCGGCGCACACCCTCGGCGTCGGATAGGCCATTCAAGACATTCCCTGGCAATTTCAGTCAAAGGGTGATTACAGATCAAAGGCGGATCGTAGCGGAGCGTGTTGTGGCAAAGCCATTACATGCTCAGAACGTGCACGGGCCTACGGACTCACCCTCGACCGCCCTTACCATTTCAGCTTGGCCCCTGCCCGTCTCCAGGAACGCGAGATCCATGACCGTCTCTACTGACGACGTACTGCTTGTCCACGGCGGCACCCCGCTCGAGGGCGAGATCCGGGTTCGCGGCGCGAAGAACCTTGTGCCGAAGGCCATGGTCGCCGCCCTCCTCGGCAGCGGTCCCAGCCGACTGCGCAACGTGCCCGATATCCGTGACGTACGTGTGGTGCGCGGGCTGCTGCAGCTGCACGGCGTCACGGTGCGCCCCGGTGACGAGCCGGGCGAACTGGTCCTCGACCCGTCCCACGTGGAGAGCGCAAACGTCGCGGACATCGATGCGCACGCGGGCTCCTCACGGATCCCGATCCTGTTCTGCGGCCCGCTGCTGCACCGCCTCGGCCACGCCTTCATCCCCGGCCTGGGCGGCTGCGACATCGGCGGCCGGCCGGTCGACTTCCACTTCGACGTGCTGCGCCAGTTCGGCGCGACGATCGAGAAGCGCGCCGACGGCCAGTACCTGGAGGCCCCGCAGCGACTGCGCGGCACCAAGATCCGGCTGCCGTACCCGTCGGTCGGCTCGACCGAGCAGGTGCTGCTGACGGCCGTCCTGGCCGAGGGCGTCACCGAGCTTTCGAACGCCGCCGTGGAGCCGGAGATCGAGGACCTCATCTGCGTACTGCAGAAGATGGGCGCGATCATCTCCATGGACACCGACCGGACGATCCGGATCACCGGTGTCGACAAACTCGACGGCTACACCCACCGCGCCCTCCCGGACCGCCTGGAGGCGGCCTCCTGGGCGTCCGCGGCGCTGGCCACCGAGGGCAACATCTACGTCCGCGGCGCGCAGCAGCGGTCGATGATGACCTTCCTCAACACCTTCCGCAAGGTCGGCGGCGCGTTCCAGATCGAGGACGAGGGCATCCGCTTCTGGCACCCGGGCGGCCTGCTCAACGCCATCGCCCTGGAGACCGACGTCCACCCCGGTTTCCAGACCGACTGGCAGCAGCCGCTGGTCGTCGCGCTGACCCAGGCGTCGGGCCTGTCGATCGTGCACGAGACGGTCTACGAGTCCCGGCTCGGCTTCACGTCCGCGCTCAACCAGATGGGCGCGCACATCCAGCTCTACCGGGAGTGCCTGGGCGGCTCCGCCTGCCGCTTCGGACAGCGCAACTTCCTGCACTCCGCGGTCGTCTCCGGCCCGACCAAGCTGCAGGGTTCCGACCTGGTCATCCCCGACCTGCGCGGCGGCTTCTCGTATCTGATCGCGGCGCTGGCGGCGCAGGGCACCTCCCGGGTGCACGGCATCGACCTGATCAACCGCGGCTACGAGAACTTCATGGAGAAGCTCGTGGAGCTGGGCGCCGACGTCGAGCTGCCGAACGGCGCACTGCCCAACTGAGGGCTGGGTACTGTCCCGGCTGGGGACTGGCCACCGCCCCGACTGAGGGCTGGGGCGCTGGCCAACTGAGGGCCGAGGGGGCGGGTTTCCACCGCTCCCCCGGCCCTGCGCCGTATCCGGGGCCTGCGCCGTATCCGGGCCCGCGCCGCCCCCCGGGCCTCGCGCCGTAACCCGACCTCGCGCCGCGCGCCGTACCCGGGGCACGCGCCGCCGCGAGTTCGCCCGGTTCACCGAGTTCGCCGACGTCGAGCATGCTGCGACGGATTTCCTCGCTCTCGTCGTGGAGACCGACCGGCCCCTCGGCGTCGAGCACCAACAGCGGCTCGTCCAGGAGGAGTACGCGCGGTCGGACGGCAAGCGGGTGGCCGCGGGCGAGGTGCTGCTGCCGAACGCCGGGGAGTCGGCGCGGAGTGGCCCTCACGCCCCAACAGGCCCGGCAGGCCCGGCAGGTCCAACGAGCAGCAGTCTCAGGTCCCGGCCGTCGGCCGCGTCATGGCCACAGCAACTGACGCCGGACAGCAGGGTCCTGAGGGCGCTGCGGATTCAGCCCCCCGCAGCGAACGGCGAGCCCGCGCATGCCCACGCACCGACGGGGCACCGACGGACCTCGCCGGTACCCCGGTGGACGACCCCGCCGGGCGCCTGGTGCGCGTCCACGGCGTGCGCTGAGACGTCACCCGGACGGCTGCCCGGCTGGACCAGGACTTCACCACCAGGGTGGCGGTCGGCGTCGCCGTCCGGCCCGGGTGCGCTGCGGCTCACGGTCGGCGTCGCCTCCGGCGGGTGCGCTACGGCTGCCGGACAGGGCGCAAGGCGCTGGCCATACGGGGAAGCGCCTCATGGGACCGTCCGGCTGCCGAGAACCACCCCCAGGGGTGCCATGGCGGCGCGCGCCGCCTGCGGACCGCCGGCTGCCGACGGCCGGGAGCCTGCCACCAGCAACCCACCGTCCCCGCCCACCACCAACCATCAACCACCCCGCCCCACCCCCACACAAGCCCCCAACAGCCCTCAACGGCCCCCTCAACGCCCCACACCCGCCCGACTCCCCGTCGGCCCCTCCACCCCGCCCCCGGCAGCCACAGACCGCCCCACACGCCCGCACACGCCCCCCTGCCCCCTCCGCCCGTCCACATAGCCCCCGGGCCACCCCCGCTACCGGGCACACCCGCCCCGAGACACACGAAGAGGCGGCCATCCCTGGAAGGGATGACCGCCTCTTATGCCGTGCTAGGGGGTGTTACTTACCCTTGGCGGCTTCCTTGAGCTTGGAGCCCGCGGAGACCTTCACGCTGTAGCCGGCCGGGATCTGGATCGGGTCGCCGGTCTGCGGGTTGCGCGCGGTGCGAGCGGCACGGTGGGTGCGCTCGAAGGTCAGGAAGCCGGGGATGGTGACCTTCTCGTCGCCCTTGGCGACGACCTCGCCGGTCACCTCGGCGAGGGCGGCCAGAACGGCGTCGGCGTCCTTGCGGGTCACCTCGGCACGATCGGCCAGAGCGGCCACCAGCTCACTGCGGTTCATGTTTGTACTCCCGTGTTCTTCTTGCCAATGAGGCGTGAGATCGAAGCCGATGCTGCCAGGGTCCTCGGACAGTCCCCGGACCCGGGTCTGGTGCCAGACCCTCGCGCCCGATTACGCATCCTGCCCCCACCTGCGGCGGTAAAGCCAATCCGGCACCCAGGAGGGTCACACGAAAAGCGCCACTGCCTCGTAGTGGTGACGCTCCGTATCATTCCCGCTCCGGGCCGGCCCCACAGGGCGGCGGTCGCTTGCTGCCCGCCACCCTATGGGGGCCCCAACGACGGCGTGTCCAGCGACGCGCCGTACTCAGACCGTCGTGGTGGCCGTCACAGCCGGGTCGCCGCTCTTGGCCGCTTCCCGGACCGCACCGGCCACCGCGCCCGCGACCTTCTCGTTGAAGACGCTGGGGATGATGTAGTTCGGGTTGACCTCGTCCTCCAGGACGACGTCCGCGAGGGCACCGGCCGCGGCCAGCATCATCTCGGTGTTCACCGTACGGGAGTGGGCGTCCAGCAGGCCGCGGAAGACTCCGGGGAACACCAGGACGTTGTTGATCTGGTTCGGGAAGTCGGAGCGGCCGGTGGCCACGACGGCGGAGGTCTGCCGGGCGATGGCCGGGTCGACCTCCGGGTCGGGGTTGGCGAGTGCGAACACGATCGCGCCCTCGGCCATCTTCGAGACGTCGTCGCCGTCCAGGACGTTGGGTGCGGAGACGCCGATGAAGACGTCCGCGCCGACCACGGCCTCCTTGAGGGTGCCGGTGACGCCCTCGGGGTTGGTGTTGTCGGCGATCCAGCGCAGCGGCGAGTCCGGGTCGGCGTCGACCAGGTCCGTACGGCCGGCGTGCACCACACCGTGGATGTCGGCGACGACGGCGTGCTGGACGCCGGCGGCCAGCAGCAGCTTGAGGATGGCGGTGCCGGCCGCGCCGGCGCCGGACATCACGACCCGGACGTTCTCGACCTTCTTGCCGACGACGCGCAGCGCGTTGGTGAGCGCGGCGAGCACCACGATGGCGGTGCCGTGCTGGTCATCGTGGAAGACCGGGATGTCCAGGGCCTCGCGCAGCCGTGCCTCGATCTCGAAGCAGCGGGGGGCGGAGATGTCCTCCAGGTTGATGCCCGCGAAGCCGGGGGCGATGGCCTTGACGATCTCCACGATGGCGTCGGTGTCCTGGGTGTCCAGGCACAGCGGCCAGGCGTCGATGCCGGCGAAGCGCTTGAAGAGGGCCGCCTTGCCCTCCATGACGGGCAGGGCGGCCTTGGGGCCGATGTTGCCGAGTCCGAGGACGGCGGAGCCGTCGGTGACGACCGCGACGCTGTTGCGCTTGATGGTCAGCCGGCGGGCGTCCTCGGGGTTGTCGGCGATGGCCTGGCAGACGCGGGCGACGCCGGGGGTGTAGATCATCGAGAGGTCGTCGCGGTTGCGGATGGGGTGCTTCGACGACATCTCGATCTTGCCGCCGAGGTGCATCAGGAACGTACGGTCGGAGACCTTGCCCAGGGAGACGCCCTCGATGGTGCGCAGCTGGGAGACGATCTCGTCCGCGTGCGCCGTGGAGCTCGCCGCGATGGTGACGTCGATCCGGAGCTTTTCATGTCCGGACGCGGTCACGTCGAGGCCGGTGACCGAGCCTCCGTGGGACTCGACGGCCGTGGTGAGCTGGGAGACCGCGGTTCCGCTCGCGGGCACCTCCAGCCGGACCGTCATCGAGTAGGAGACGCTGGGCGCCGTTGCCATGGCCGACTTCCTCTGCTTTCACCGTTTCGCTGCGTTTCGCGGCGTGTCACTGCGTTGTGCCGTCCGATCGTCGCACCTACCCCTCGGTACGCGGTAGCCGCCGCGGATTGCGAACGTTGTGTTCACCAGCAGGCATCGACTTCGGAAAACGCATTCCACCATACGAGAGTCACCCGGCCAAGCAAAGGGGCCCACGTCACGTGGTGACGTGGGCCCCTCGGAAGCTGAGACACCGACCCGCCATGCTCGCCTCGCGGCAAGTGGTCGCTCGTAGCGACGATGGTTGGGCCCGGGGGCTTGGATCGGGCCGGTGCCGTCACCCAGGCTAACAAACCATGCCCGGAAGCGAATCCCGTCCCGCGGGGCCGATTTCAAGACCCCTCGTACGGCGGCGCGCACCACCCGGCCGCGCCCGCCGTACGGGTGCCGGAGCGGCCCGCCGCCCGTCAGTCCCGCAGCAGGTCGGGGACTCCGGCCGCGTCCGGCTCGTCCCGTTCGGCCGACAGTACGGTCAGCTGCCGGGTGGCCCGGGTCAGCGCCACGTACAGCACCCGCAGCCCGGCCGGGGACTCGTCGGCGATCTCGGCCGGCGAGACCACCAGGGTGGCGTCGTACTCCAGCCCCTTGGCCTCCAGGGAACCCAGTGCCACCACCCGGTCGCCCAGCGGGGCCAGCCAACGGCGGGCCTGCGCGCGGCGGTTCATGGCCACCACCACGCCGACCGTGCCGTCCACCTCGCCCAGCAGCCGCTCGGCCTCGGCCACCGTGGCCCGCGCCAGCACCGCATCGTCGGCGGACGGGGCCCCGCCGTCCCCCTCCGCGACGAGCGCGAAGCGCGGCTCCAGGCCCGTGGAGCGGACCGCCTTCGGCGACTGCATACCGGGCATCGCCAGCGCCAGCACCTTGGCCGCCAGTTCGGCGATCTCCGCGGGGTTGCGGTAGTTCACGGTGAGCGTGAAGCGGCGGCGCGGGCGGGTGCCGAGCGCCTCGTCGCGTGCGACGGCGGCCTCGTCCGGGTCGGACCACGAGGACTGCGCGGGGTCGCCGACGACCGTCCAGGTGGCGTGCCGGCCGCGGCGGCCGACCATCCGCCACTGCATGGGCGTCAGGTCCTGCGCCTCGTCGACGATGACGTGGGCGTAGTCGGTGCGCTCCTCGTCCAGCCGTTCGCGCCGGCTGCGGCCGCCGCCGTTGCGCTCCGTGTACGTCGAGAGCTCCTCCAGGCCGGTCAGGTGGTCCAGCGGGTCGGCCTCGCGCGGCCGGGGCGGGCGCATCGGGGCGCCGAGGACGGTCTGCAGCTCGTCCAGCAGCGCGACGTCGTGGACCGAGAGCGGACCGTGCCCCGTCGGCTCCACGCGCCGCAGGGAGCGGGCCAGTTGGCGTACCTCGCGCTGGTTGAGGGTGCGGCGCGCCCAGCGGCCGAGCAGGCGCTCGTCGGCCATCGCGGCGAGCACCCCGCGCGGGGTCAGCTCGGGCCACCAGGCGTCCAGGAACTCCTGGAAGTCGGGTTCGGTGGTGATGTCCTCGTCGAAGCCCTGGCGGGCCTCGGCGGCGAGTTCGGGGTCCGTGTAGCGGCGGGCGGCGCCGGACTTGGCCCACAGGGCGTCCAGGATCAGCCGGCGGGCCCGCGGGCGCAGCAGGTTGACCGGTGCGGTGCCGCCGAGCGCGGACTGCCGGATGGCGTGCAGCTCGTCGGCGTCCAGCTCCAGCCGGCCGCCGAAGGCGACGACCCGCAGCCGGGCGGGTGCGGAGGGAGCGGGGCGCGAGGGTCTGGAGCGGGTGCGGCGGCCGTGGCGTTCCCCGTTGTCGGCGCCGTTCCCGGCGGGCGCGGTGAAGAGGTCCTCCAGGGAGAGCTGGGCGTTCTCGCCCGCGGCCCCCTGTGCCTCCTGCGGCGCCGCGGCCGCGGGTCCGGCCAGCTCCAGCGCCCCGCGGGCCGCCTTGCGCAGCAGCTTCTGCATCCGCGACGAGCCCTTGATACGGGCCACCGCGGGCGGGTCGTACGCG
This sequence comes from Streptomyces caniferus, assembly GCF_009811555.1. Classification (GTDB taxonomy): domain Bacteria; phylum Actinomycetota; class Actinomycetes; order Streptomycetales; family Streptomycetaceae; genus Streptomyces; species Streptomyces caniferus. The sequence goes on from NZ_BLIN01000005.1 coordinate 3,352,544, forward strand.
GTGGCCTCGGCGCCGTCCACCAGCGAGCCGAGCGCCCGGATGGCGACCTGGCCCTCCTCGCCGAGGGAGGGCAGCACGCCCTCGGTGTAGGCGACCAGCAGCGGTGTCGGGGAGACGATCAGGATGCCGCCCGCGTAGCGGCGCCGGTCCTGGTAGAGGAGGTAGGCGGCGCGGTGCAGCGCGACCGCGGTCTTGCCCGTGCCGGGGCCGCCCTCGACCTCGGTGACGGAGGCGGCGGGGGCCCGGATGACCATGTCCTGCTCGGCCTGGATGGAGGCGACGATGTCCCGCATGGTGTGGCTGCGGGCCCGGCCCAGCGCGGCCATCAGCGCACCGTCGCCGATCGCCGGCAGCTCCTGGCCGTCCAGCGTCGCGGTGACCTCCGGGCGCATCAGATCGTCCTCGACGCCGAGGACCCTACGGCCCTTGGAGCGGATCACCCGCCGGCGCACGACCCGCCCGGGGGCGACCGGCGTGGCCCGGTAGAAGGGCGCGGCGGCCGGCGCCCGCCAGTCGATGACCAGCGGCGAGTAGTCCGCGTCGAGGACGCCGAGACGGCCGATGTGCAGCGTCTCGGCGATCGTGGCGCGGTTGTCCTCGATCGCACCGTCGGCGGGCTCGACGGAGGTGAAGGCGCCGTCCGGGCCCTTCTTGCCGTCCTTGCCGAGGAGCAGGTCGATCCGGCCGAAGAGGAAGTCCTCGTACTCGGAATTCAGGCGGTGGAGATGGACTCCGGCCTGGAAGACCTGGGCGTCGCGTTCGGCGAGCGCGCCGGGCGTGCCGACCTGGCCGCGCTTGGCGGCGTCGTCCATCAGGAACTCTGCCTCGTGGATCTTCTCCTCGAGGCGCCGGTAGACGCGGTCCAGATGCGTCTGCTCGGATTCGATCTCACGGTCGCGTACGGAATCCGAAGCGTGATCCGGTGCGTGCGTGGCGTTGTGCGCGGCCACCCAGGCCCCCTTCTGCTGTGCGTAGGGCAGCCGTCAACCGTACGCGAACCAGGCACCGCGCGCACCTGGTGAAAGGGACAAAATCGGGCGAGTTTGGTCGGATGTCGACTCAAGCCTTTACGTCGGGCGTGACCCGGTCGAGGGGATTGCCGATCGACGGCATGGCGGTGCTTGACGGGCGCCCCGTGCCGTACCCGGCTCGGGGTGCCCGCCCGCGCCTCTCAGGCGTTCACCTTCGCCAGCCGCTTGCCGTCCGTCGTGGTCACCTCGAAGTGGTCGATGTCGCCGCGGTTGAAGCCCGCGCCGCCCGCCGCGTACAGGGGCTCGCGGTTCCACTTCGCGGCGCCGCCCGGGATGCCGTAGCCGCCCTCGGGGACCGCCCAGGTGGTCACGGTCTGCCGCTTGCCGTCCTTGCCGACGGCGACCAGGCCGCAGGTGAGCGGCCCCTTGACGTTGGCGAGTTCCAGGACGACCTGGGTGCCCCAGGGGCGGGCCGCCATGGACACGCCTGCCGAGACCTTGGTGTCCGGGTCGACCGAGCTCACCTTCTCGCCCGCCGCGTACTGGGCCCGGACCGCGTTCGCCAGCGGCGGTGCCGCCTTCTCGTCGGAGCCGTCGGGCTTCAGCTGCAGGGCGGCGAGCGGCCCGCCGACGATCAGCACGGCGGCCGCGGCGACCAGGAACAGCCGTCGGCGGGCGCGGCCGCGCCGGGTGACGGCGACCTCGTCGAGCAGTCCGTCCAGCAGCCGCGGTCCCGGGGTCGCCGTGATCGTCTCCGGGGTGGGGGCGGTCTGTTTGAACTCGGCCAGTACCGGCGACAGGCCCATCAGGTCCTCGAGTTCGGCCGCACACCGGTGACAGCCGACGAGATGCGCCTCGAACCGGTCGGCGTCGGCACCGTCCAGGACGCCCAGCGCATACGCGCCGACGTCGGTGTGCCGGTCCGGCTCCGTGGGCGGGTTCACTCCGTCACTCCTCGTTCCTCGAGCGAGAGTCTCAGGGAGCGCAGCGCGTAGAACACCCGGGACCGCACGGTCCCGGCCGGTACGCGCAGCACCTCCGCTGCCTCGTTGACCGTACGTTCCTTGAAATACGTCTCGACGAGGGCCTCCCGATGGGCCTGGCTCAGGTCGCTCAGCGCCTCCGAGATCGTCATCATGCGCAACGCCCGGTCGATGACATCGGCGGCCGGCATCGTCTCCAGAGGGGTCGGATCGACCTCTTGGGGCCGCGCCTTGCGACTGCGGTGCCCGTCGATCACGATCCGCCGTGCGACGGTCACCAGCCAGGGTCGTATCGAGCCGGTCGCCCGTTGCAACTGGTCGGCGTTGCGCCAGGCGCGCACCAGCGTCTCCTGCACCACGTCCTCCGCGCGGTGCCGGTCGCCCGCCACCAATCGCAGGACGAAGGCGAGAAGCGGGCCCGCGTGATCGTCATAGAGGGCTCGCATGAGCTCCTCGTCAGGTGTCGTCCTGTCTGCCACGACGGCATCCTTACGCACTCCAACTCCCGGGTCGATAGCCCAGATCGCCCAAGATCGCCGGGGGACCCTGCCATGAATCGGACTTGCGGTGAGGAGTACGGACGGGACGGGCGGGTTACTCAGAGTTCGGCCGAAAATTTTTCTCCGCTGCTCACCATGCCCTGACCAGGGCTTCCGACCTGCCCCCTGCGCACCGTCGTCCGCCGCCGGTGCCGGGCCACCCGCTCCCGGTTGCCGCACACCTCGCTGGAGCACCAACGGCGGCGCCGGCCGCGCGAGGTGTCCAGATACACCAGCGTGCAGCTCTCGCCCGCGCACTCCCGCAGCTGCTCCCGCGTCACCGCGTCGGTCAGCAGCCCGATCGCGTCGCGGGCCACGACGGCCAGCAGCCCGGCGCAGTCGGGCGGAACGGGCAGCGCGCCGGCCAGCGCGCCGTCGGCGGTGCGGACCGCGCACAGGGCGGGCGGCTGCCCGGACGCGGCCGCGGAGTTCAGCAGCGCCAGATCGGCGTCGGCCGCCCGGCCCCGCAGCTCCTCGTGCACCACGCGGCGCAGCAGCTCGCGCAGGGCGCGGAAGCGGCCGACCCAGCCGCCGTCGACACCGTCCAGCGGGGTGCCGCGCGGCACTAGCCCCGCTCCGACCAGCCAGGCCCGCAACTGGTCGGGGCCGGTGAGCCGTTCGGCCGGGGCGTCGCCGCCCGACGTGGCCGCGAGGTCCAGGCAGATCCGCCCGCAGTCGAACCGCAGGTCGCAAGGCGCCGCCATGTGCCTGTCACTCCTTAGGGACCAAACGTGTGTGCTCCCAGAGTGCCCCGGCCCATGGGCCCGCCGGAACCCTCCGGAAGCGGCCACTCCGCGGCGGAGTCGCACGTACACACAGCACGTAGACACTTCGCGTATACATCTCATGTATAGTCCGCGGCGAGGCGGCCGGTGAGCCCGCGCGCCCCGGCCCGCCGCATGCCGCAGCGCTCCTTGCCCCTCCAGGACGAAGGTCTCCATGTCGCGCAATGCCCTGCTCACGAACCGTGCCGGACTGACCCACAAGATCGGTTACGCGGTCCGCAACCCGGCCCGGATCGCCCCGTACGTCAAGCGCACCGCCCGCGACACGTGGCTCCGCCTCAAGCACCCCGACCATGTCGCGTACTACCGGGCGGTGATGGCCTCCGACGCCGGCCGCAATCCGGAGGCCGCGGTCGGCAGCCGCAGCCATGAACGGTGGCTGGCGCTGGGCGAGATGCAGTTCGACTACCTGACCGGACACGGCCTGAAGCCCGGCCACCGGATGCTGGACATCGGCTGCGGCAACCTGCGCGCCGGCTGGCGCTTCATCGCGCACCTGGACTGCGGCAACTACTACGGCATCGACATCTCGCCGGACATCCTGATATCCGCGAAGCAGACCCTGACGACCTACGAGCTCCAGGACAAGCTGCCGCACCTGACGATCACCCAGAACCTGACGCTGGACTTCCTGCCGTCCGGCCACTTCGACATCGTCCACGCGCACAGCGTCTTCTCGCACTCGCCCCTCGGCGTCATCGACGAATGCCTCGCCCACGTCGGCCGGATCCTGGCGCCCGGCGGCTTCTTCGACTTCACCTTCGACCGCACCGAGGGCACCGAACACCAGGTGCTGCGCGAGGACTTCTACTACCGGACCGAGACCCTGCTGCGCCTGGCCCAGAAGCACGGCCTGGAGGCGCGCTTCATGGAGGACTGGGAGACCCGGCCGCACGGCCAGTCCAAGATCCGGGTGAACAACCCGGCATAGGCGGTCCGGGCGGCGCACCGCGCAGGACGGCACCGGCAGCGCGCGGCGGAGGGAGCGGCGGCGAGGGCCGCCCCGGCACCGCACAAAGCCGCCGGGAGGCCACTGCGAAACCGCCGGGAGTCCGCTACTCCCCGCTGTACTTGTCCGTGTCCGCATGCGGGTCGAGCGACAGCCGGTAGCCGCGCTTGACGACCGTCTGGATCAGCTTCGGCGCGCCCAGTGCCCCCCGCAGCCGGGCCATCGCGGTCTCCACCGCATGCTCGTCCCGGCCCGCCCCCGGCAGCGCGCGCAACAGGTCCGCACGGGAGACCACCCAGCCGGGGCGCCGCGCCAGCGCACGCAGCAGCGCCATCCCGGCCGGCGGCACCGGCCGCAGCGCACCGTCCACCACGACGGCGTGCCCGCGGATCTCCAGCTGCCGCCCGGCCACCGGCAACGGCCGCACCCGGCCCGGGAGTTCACGGCACAGCAACTGCACCAGCGGCCCGAGCCGGAAACGCTCCGGCTGGAGCGTGGGGATGTCCTCCGCCTGGAGCGGCAGCGCGGTCACCGGTCCCACGCACACCGACAGCACCTCCTGCCGCAGCGCCGCCAGCACCTCCGCACGGATCCCGCGCTCCTGGGCCCGGCGCAGCAGCGAGGCGGCCGCCGGCGCGCTGGTGAAGGTCACCGCGTCCACGGAGTGCGAGGCCACCGCGTCCAGCAGCCGGTCGACCGGACCGATGTCCTCCGGCGGCATCCACCGGTACACGGGGACACCGACCACCTCCGCACCCCCGGCCCGCAACGCCTCGACGAAGCCCGGCAGCGGCTCCCCGTGCAGTTGCAGGGCCACCCGGCGCCCGGAGACGCCCTCTTCCAGCAGCCGGTCCAGCACCTCGGCCATCGACTCGGAGGCCGGCGACCACTTCTCGGTCAGCCCGGCGGCCCGGATCGCACCGCGCACCTTGGGCCCGCGCGCCAGCAGCTCCACCCCGGCCAGCCGGTCCAGCAGCGCCTCGCCCAGCCCCCAGCCCTCCGCGGCCTCGACCCAGCCGCGGAAGCCGATGGCGGTGGTGGCCACGACGACGTCGGGCGCCCGGTCGATCAGGTCCCGGGTCACCGCGAGCAGTTCGGTGTCGTCCGGCAGCGGGACGATGCGCAGCGCGGGCGCATGCGTCACCTGCGCGCCGCGCCTCTCCAGCAGGGCGCCCAGCTCCTCCGCCCGCCGGGCCGCGGTCACCCCGACGGTGAACCCGTCCAGCGGCCGCACGGTCGCCTCCGGTTCCGGTGCCGTGTGCTCCCGCTCGTCCTGCTCCTGCTGCTGATCGTGCATGGTCGTCCCGCTCCGCCCAGAGTGGTGTACTGCCGTGTGCTGCCGTACCGCCGCGGCTCGGGCGGCACGGAGTGCCAGGTACCCACGGTGCCAACGGCACGTGACGGTCCCGGTCCTCCAGTATTTCCCCGCGGTTACGACGGAGCGCCCCCGGCTACGCCGTACGCCCGGTACGCCACGGGCCCGGGGCTCCCGGGTGGGGCGGGCACGGCGGCCGGTTCCCCTCGCCCCACCGCCCGCGCGCCCGCCCCACCGCTCACACCTCCGCGTACACCGGCCCCCGCTCCCCGTCCACGGCCGCCGCCTCCACACCGTCCGACCCGTCCGCCTCGTCCGACGCCTGCGAACGGCGCCGCCCGCGCACCGCAGGACGCAGGTAGACGCCCCAGGTCACCGCGCCGCACACCACGTACCAGACCAGGAACGACACGAACGCCGGCGTGCCCGACCCGGCCACCAGGAACGACTGCCGGAAGGCCAGGTTGATGGCGAGCCCGCCGAGCGCCCCCACCGCCCCGATCAGCCCCATCGCCGCCCCCGACAGCCGCCGTCCGTATACCGCGGCCGCCTCCCCCACGAGCCCCCGCCGCAGCGCCTGGGCCTGGAAGATCCCCGGGATCATCTTGTACGTGGAGCCGTTGCCGAGCCCCGTCAGCACGAACAGCGCGATGAACCCGACGAGGAACACCGGCAGCGACCGCGTCCCCGACGCGTAGATCACCACTCCGGTGGCCAGGCCCATCGCCACGAAGTTCCCCAGCGTGATCCGCGCCCCGCCGAACCGGTCCGCCAGCCGCCCGCCGACCGGCCGCACCAGCGAACCCAGCAGCGGCCCGATGAACGTCAGCGACGCGGCCTGCAGGGGCGTGCGCGCGAACTGGTTCTGCAGCACCAGGCCGAAGGCGAAGCTGTAGCCGATGAACGACCCGAACGTGCCGATGTACAGCAGCGACATCACCCAGGTGTGCGGCTCCCTGGCCGCGTCGAGGGCCGCTCCGGTGTCGTTGGTCACCGGCGCGAGGTTGTCCATGAACAGCGCCGCGAGCACCGCCGCGAGCACGATCAGCGGCACGTAGACGGCCAGCACGATCCGCGGATGCGCGGCCCCCGCCGTCCCGATCACCAGCAGCCCCAGCAACTGGATCACCGGCACCCCGATGTTGCCGCCGCCCGCGTTCAGCCCCAGCGCCCACCCCTTCTTCCGCAGCGGATAGAACGCGTTGATGTTGGTCATCGACGAGGCGAAGTTCCCGCCGCCGACCCCCGCCACCGCCGCGACCAGCAAGAACGTGGTGTACGAGGTGCCCGGCTCCATCACCACCGCCGCCACCGCGGTCGGCACCAGCAGCATCGTCGCGCTGAGCACCGTCCAGTTGCGCCCGCCGAACCGCGCCACCGCGAAGGTGTACGGCACCCGCAGCACCCCGCCCACCAGCGTCGGCATCGCCACCAGGAAGAACTTCCCGGCCGGATCGATCCCGTACTCCGGCCCCATGAAGAGCACCATCACCGACCACAGGCTCCAGATGGAGAACCCGATGTGCTCGGAGAGCACCGAGAAGGCGAGGTTCCGCCGCGCGATCCGCTCCCCCGTCTCCCGCCAGAAGCCCTCGTCCTCCGGGTCCCAGTGCTCGATCCACCGGCCGCCCCTCCTCGCACGGCCCTCGGTACGGCTGCCGGCAGGGGTGTCCTCGGGTTCGTCACTGCGGGTATCTGCTGCCGCGGCCGTCATCGCGCCTCCCAGGGGTCAGGTCCTGGGCACCGACGCTAGGGAGGGCGGGTTTCCATGCCGTGCCGCCCGGTGACACGTACGAAACCTTGCGCTCACGGGGTACGGCGGACGCGGGTGAGGAGCCGGGCCGCCCGTGCGGGCGGTGGTCCGCGCATTCCCGCGGCGCCGGTCGCGCTGCGTCACTATGCTGCCGCGCCAGGCGGCCCGTACTCCTGGTGAGTACGGGTGCGCATACGGTCACCGGCGTCGAAGTACGGGGAGTGGAACGCCATGCAGCCGCGAAGCAAGCCCAAGAACCGACACTCCGCAGCGATGGAAGTCATCGGCGCACAGCTGGCGTTGTTCCGCATCAATGCGGGCCTCACCCAGCGCAGCCTCAGCGAGCGGACCACCGCCTCCGAGGAGACCATCGCCTCGATCGAGCAGGGCAGGCGGGCCCTGATGCCGCATCTGGCATCCGAGTTCGATCAACTTCTGCGCACGGGCGGCGCCCTGGCGGCAGGAGTGAGGAAGCTACCGCCGAAGGAGAAGTATCCGATCTGGGCGGAGGACTTCATGGCGCACGAGCGGGAGGCTCTCGCCCTCTCCACGTACGAAACCGTGGTCGTCCCAGGGCTGTTGCAGACCGAGGAGTACGCGCGAGCCACATTTCGCTGCACGGTGTTGCCGCTCGGAGAGGAGGAGACCGAACAGCGCGTGGCCGCCCGCACCGAGCGCCAGACGGTGCTGCGCCGCAAGCAGCCCATGTGTGCCAGCTTCATCCTCTTCGAGGCAATCCTGCTCGGCCGCCTAGGGGGTGGCGGCGTCATGCGTCGGCAGATCCAGCATTTGCGGGAATGCGCAGATCAGCCTGGTGTTTCGCTTCAAGTTCTCCCCTTGGGCCGCGAAAGTCACGCCGGGATCTCGGGCCCGTTCGTCATCCTCGAAACACCTGACCACGAGCAGTTGGCATACACCGAGTCGCACCGTGGCAGTCAACTGATTGCCGACCCTGATGAGGTCAGTGCGCTGGTTCAGAAGTATGGAATGCTGCGAATGCAGGCTCTCAGCGACTCCGAAACGATGGGCCTGCTGGACCGGCTGCTAGGAGAGCGATGACCCACCTGACATGGTTCAAGTCGAGCTACAGCGGCGATGAGGGCGGCGCCTGCCTCGAAGTGGCGTACGACTGGCGCAAGTCCAGCTACAGCACCGAAGAGGGCGGCAACTGCCTCGAAGTCGCCTACACCTGGCGCAAGTCCAGCCACAGCAGCGAGCAAGGCGGCAACTGCGTAGAGGTGGCCACCCACCCCACCACCATCCACGTCCGCGACTCCAAGGACCCCCAGGGCCCGCACCTCGACTTCTCGCCGGGTGCCTGGGCCTCGTTCGCCTCGTACGCCGCGGGTACCGCTGCCGCCACAACGGCCCCGTAACCGGGGCTACTCGGCCGCCTCGCGCGGCGGGCCCATCCATATCCGGTCCGCGCAGAGGGTCATCCGCAGGCGCTTGCCCTTCTCGTCCCGGGCCACGACCGCCTGCCTGCCGGGGTAGTCGCGCGGCGCGGACACCACGGCGAGGTCATTGGTGACCATGGCGGCGTTCGGCGGGGTGCTTGTGGGGCAGTCCTGGTAGCGCAGGGCGGCCGTGACGGTCCCGCCGCGCCCCAGGTCTATCGGCAGGGGCTTGCCGTGCCCTACGGCATCCGACTCGGGCCCCTTGCCGAGGTGGACCTCGAAGGCCGGGAAGCCGTGGAACACACAGGGGCCCGCGCCCTTGTTGGCGATGGAGAGCCGGGCCTCGCGCTGCGCGCTGTGCGGCTTCTTCTTCAGGACGGTGAGCTTCCAGCGCAGGCCCTTGGTCGTGCAGTTGGCGTGCAGCGCCGCCATCCGCGCCGAGCCGCAGCCGGTCAGGGCCAGGCCCGTCACAGCGGTCAAGGTCAGCGTGGCCGCCGCCACCGCGAGAAGTGAACGCCGTCGCACGGCTCCCCCTGTTCGTTGCGCAGAGTTCCTTGCCGTTAAGGAAACATTTCACGCGTCCGGGGTTGCCTCGGCGTCCGTACGAACTTCCGCGCGCCACCGCGGCCCCCGCTCCTCATCCGCGTACGCCCATCGTCTCCGCGTCCGCCTCCGGGAGCCACCATGCACTGTCCGGGAGCGCCAACCAGGCGTGCCGACGGGCCAGTTCGCGGGCGGCGGCCCGCAGCGCGTCCAGCCCCGGATGCCGCAGCCCCCGCCGCCACACCAGGGACACCGGCGAGAGCGGTACGGGATCGACGAGCGGCCGCAGCACCATCCCCGGCACCTCGATGAACTCCACGCTCGCCAGCACCGACCACCCCCGCTTGCGCACCACCCGTATGAACTCCTGCTTGCCCTCGATCTCCGGGAACGGCTCGGCGGTGGCGATACCGCGCCCGGCGAAGAGCCGCTCGGCCAGGTCCGTCCACTCCGCGGTCTGCGGGTTGCCGGCGGCCGCGTAGAGCGTCTCGCCGGCCAGCTCCGCGAGGGCGACGGCGGAGTGGGCGGCCAGCGGATGGTCCTCGCGCAGCAGGACCGCCATCGGCTCCAGGCGTACCGGCTGGTGGTCGAGGCCGGCGCGCAGGGCGGGCGGCAGCGCCGCGATCCGGCCGAAGGAGACATCGAGCCGTCCGGCCGCCACCTCGGCCGCCGCGCCCGTCAGCCCGCTGTGGAAGCGGGCGACCAGCTCACAGCTGTCCGGCACCCGGGCCCTGGCCGCCTCCAGCACCCCGTGGGCGGTACCGATCGGGACACCCACGTCGACCAGCAGCGGCCGCTCCGGGGCGGCCCGGAAGGCGGTGGCCAGCTCGTCGTGCGCGCTCACCACCCGCCGCGCGTACGGCAGGAGCCGCGTTCCGTCCGCCGTCAGGGCGACCTGGCGGGTGGTCCGCAGGAACAGGGCCGCGCCCACCTCCCGCTCCAGGCGGCGGATGTCGCGGCTGAGCGCCTGCTGGGCGACGTACAGCCGGGCGGCGGCCCGGGTGAAGTGCAGCTCTTCGGCGGTGGCGAGGAAGGCGCGCAGCAGTCGCGGATCGATGTCGTACGGCATCGGGTCATCCTGGCAGCAGCGGTTCCGCCGATGCCCGCGGAGGCCTGACGCACATTGACAACACAGGTGAGTGAATGGGTGCTGACCAGGTGTTGGACGGCGACGGCAGGGCCAGCGACCGTAGAGGCATGATCCTCTTCCTCGCCGCCCGGCCGGTCACCTCCCCCCGGCCCGTACGCCCGGCCCCGCGTCGTGCCCGCTTCCGTCCCCTCGCCCCCTACCGCCGGCTCTTCGCCGTCCCCGGTACGCGCGCCTTCACGGCCGCCAACCTGCTGGCCCGGCTGCCCATGGGGATGCTCGGCGTCAGCGCGGTGCTGATGATCGCCGGCTCACGCGGCTCCTACGCACTGGCCGGGGCGGTCACCGCGACCGGGCTGGCGGCAACGGCGCTGGCCGGGCCGTGGACCGCCCGGATGATCGACCGTCACGGCCAGTCCCGTATCGCGGTCCCGGCCACCGCGCTCGCCGTCCTCGGCTCGCTCTCGCTCCTCCTGTGCGTCCACTACGGCGCGCCCGACTGGGCGCTCTTCGCCTCGTACGCCGCCACCGCCACCACGCCCAACACCGGCGGGATGTCCCGCGCCCGCTGGGCGCACCTCTTCCGCGACGACCCGGCCGCACGGCACACCGCCGACTCCTTCGAACAGGCCGCGGACGAGCTGTGCTTCCTGCTCGGGCCGGTGCTCGCGACGCTGCTGTGCACCGCACTCGCCCCGGAGGCGGGTACGGCGGTGGCCGCGGTGCTGCTGCTGACCGGGGTGCTGCTCTTCGCGGCCCAGCGCCGCACCGAACCCCCCGTGGTGCCGGCCCCGGCCACCGGCCGGCCCCGCTCGCCCCTGCGCCTGCCGGGGCTGCCGCCGCTCCTGGCCACCTTCCTCGCCACCGGCGCGGTCTTCGGCTCCCTGGAGGTCGTGACGATCGCCTTCGCCGACGCGCAGGGCATACGGACCGCGGCGGGCGGACTCCTCGCCCTCCAGGCGGCGGGCTCCTGCGCGGCGGGGCTGCTCTACGGCCTGCTGCGGCCGGCCGGTCACGCCGGCCGGCGCTTCCTCGGCTGCACGGCCGCGATGGCCGCCCTGATGCTGCTCCCGCTGCTCGCGGCCGCGACGGGGAGCTGGGCCGCACTGGCCGCGGCGCTCCTCCTGGCCGGTATGGCGACCGCGCCGACCATGGTCACCGGCATGGGAATCGTCCAGGCGCTGACGCCGCCCGGGCAGCGGCACGAGGGCCTGACGCTCGCCGTGACCGCGCTGCTGGGCGGGATCGCGGCCGGATCGGCGAGCGGCGGCTGGGCGGTCGACCACCTGGGCGCGACGGGCGCGGCCTACGGGGTGCCCGCGTCGGCGGCCGCCCTCGCGGCGGCCGTCGCCCTGCTCACGGCACGCCGTGGCCCGAGCCGCCCGCCCGTGCCCGTCAGCTGATCGGGTCCGTGTGCCGCAACCGCCGGGGGAAGGTCGCAACGACCGGGCCGTACCCCCCGACCGTGAAGGCGAAGGTCACCCGGGAACCGTCGACGAAGCCGACCTCGTGCGTGCCGTGCCGCACATCGGTACGGTTCCGCACCCAGGCGGCCTGCCGCCGCTCCACCCGCCACGCGTGCTCCACCGCGTCGGCACCGGCCATCGGCTCCCGCCTGTTGCCGGCCAGCCGCACCCGCACCACATGGAGATGGTGACCGGTCACCAGCAGCACCGACAGGTACCGGAACGAGCAGCGCGGCCGCAGCACGGCCGCCAGCTGCCCGGCCAGGCTCTCCCAACCGCCCGACAGCTGGGGGGTGTCGCGGTGGTGGCCCTCGTCCCACCTGTCCACCACGGCGTTGACGGGATTGAGGCGGTGCAGTCCCCATTCGGCCCGCCCCATGCCGTCGACGAGCCGGTCACCGGTGGTGCGCTGCGCCGAGAACGCCTGCTGCCGGAACGGCCGCGGCGGCTCGGGGAGCTGCTCGCCCGCCTCGACCGGATGGCCGGCGACGACCCGCTCCCCGGGCGGCAGCACGGCCGCCGCCCGTTCCGTGACCGCACGGGCCAGCGCATGCCGGTCGATGGGCAGCAGTGCGGACTTGAGCCCCAACCACAGCTCGTCGGCGAATGTCACCCGAAGGCCTCCCGCACCGACCGCTCGGCCTGCGCCGGTGACTCGTCCATGCGCGCGTCGAAGCTCTTCGGCTCCGGGCGCGTCTCGTATTCCACGGTCTCTTCCGCGAGCGCCGGACCGTTCTCGATCATGGCACCCGTCAAAGCGCCCCCGGGGTCGACCCCGAGGACACCCTTGGCGATCTTCTTGCCCTGCTTCCAGGCGAGGAACTGGGCGACATCCGTACCCGACGGCCGGTTGCCGTGCAGCAGGTCGCCGGCGATCCGCCGCCGGGCACCCTTCCACTCCTTGATCTTCGCGCGGTCCAGCCCGCGCAGATACCGGCGGAGCCGGGAGAGCTTGGCCAGCGCCTGGGTCCGCTTGGCGATGTCGGCGAGCTTGTCGGCGAGCCTGGCAGCGATCCGGGTGGCCTTCGCGGCCCGGTAGGCGACATTCGCCGCACCCGCCATCGGCCCGATCGCCGCGGCGGCACCGGCCGTCAGCAGCGAGAGGATCGCCGTGGTGGCGGCGGTGACCATCAGCGCCTCGACGATCTCCACGAGGAGTTCGGTCATGGCCTGCTCGGCCATGGCGCAGGCCGCGGCCGCCATCTCCAGCAGCTCGGCGACCGTGTCCATGTCGTCGGCCTCACCGAGCAGGGCCTGCTCGAAGTCCGTCATGGTCGTGGTGAATCCCTCGGCGGCGTCGCCCTGCCACGCGTGCTGCACGGCCTTGCGCTCCGCCACCAGGTCCTCGACCACACCGCGCAGATCTCGCGCCGCGCTCCGCCACTCCCGGGCGGTCTCCTCCAGCAATGCGCTGTCGCCGGTGACCCAGTCGAACCAGTCGTCGGCGCCGCACTGCTTCAGGACGCCCTTGATGATCTCGTCGAGGGTCGCGGCGAGCGGATTGCTCCAGTCCAGGGTGTAATTGATCCGGTCGAGCGCGCTCGACGCGGCCTGCCCCGCGCCCATCAGGCACCGCCCCCGAAGCCGCGCGCGGTCTCCTCTTCGTTGGCGTCGTAGTTGTCGGCGGAGCCGCGGACCCCGTCGGCGATGGACCGCAGCATCTCGCCGGCCCCTTCGAGGTCCTTGCCCGACTGGTCCTTCTGCTCGATGTAGTCGGCCCTCAGGCCGTTCGCCTCGGGCAGCTGCCCGAACACTCCGTCCGACAGATCCAGCCCGGCCGTCCGCTGCCGGATCCTGTCGATCCGGTCGGCAGCGCTCTCCGCCGCACGGGCGTAGCGGCGCAACGCCTCGCTCTCGACATCGGTGCCCTGACCCATTACTCCCCCGTTGCCTCGCCATTGCCGACGCTTTGCCGAGCAATGACACACCGAAGGTCAAGGATTCGTCAAACACTTCTGGGGCATGCACCTGTCCCCCGGAGGCAATCCCTCATACCGACCTGAACCCCTCATCGGGTGAGAATCCCGCAAAAAGCTCGGCCCTGAAATGGCCCGACCCTCGGGAAAAACGCGCCCACACACGACTCAGGCCCCGCCGTCTCTGGGACGGCGGGGCCTGGGCCTCACATGGGATGAGTGGAGATGGCGGGAATCGAACCCGCGTCCAACGGTGCGGAATCAGGGCTTCTCCGAGTGCAGTTCGCTGCGATTTTCTCGGCCCCGGAGATCACGCGAACAAGTCTCCGACGGGCTCAGCCACTGTTTGATTTCCTTCTAAACCCCGTGACCGGGTCTAGAAGTTTAGTCCCCTAGCTGATGCCAGGATCCGGGTCGGGAACAGCCCCGGGCTGACACTTCGCAAGTCGCTACTTAGGCAGCGAGGGCGAAGGAATCGCGCTTGGTATTGGCGATTATTGGTTGCGACATATGGTTAACGAGATCATTGCCGCTTCCTCGACTCGCTTCCCCTGCTTCGACATCCGCTGTCGAAACCGATCATCCCCATGTTGATTTATCAAGGTGGTACCCACACCCCTCGCGGGGGTGTGCTCCCATCGTACGGGAACAACGCGGGCCGTTGCCAGCGTATTCCCGGCTGACCGGCCGGAACGGGCCCGTCGGGGCAGATCAGGCCCGCTGCCGGCGCCGCGCCGCGGAGATCGCCCGGTCCGTCTCCCGGCGGTCCTGCTGCTCGCGGAGCGTCTGCCGCTTGTCGTACTCCTTCTTGCCCTTGGCCAGGGCGATCTCGACCTTGGCCCGGCCGTCCTTGAAATAGAGCGCCAGCGGCACGATCGTGTGCCCCGACTCCTGGCTCTTGGACTCCAGCTTGTCGATCTCCACGCGGTGCATCAGCAGCTTCCGCTTGCGCCGCGCGCTGTGGTTCGTCCAGGTGCCCTGGGCGTATTCGGGGATGTGTACGTTGTGCAGCCAGGCCTCGCCCCGGTCGATCTGGATGAAGCCGTCCACCAGCGATGCCCGGCCCTGCCGCAGCGACTTCACCTCGGTGCCGGTCAGCACCAGGCCGCACTCGTAGGTGTCCAGGATGAGGTAGTCGTGCCGCGCCTTCTTGTGCTGCGCCACGAGCTTGCGCCCGGGAGTCTTGTCCTTGCCCTTGTCCTTAGCCATAGTGCGGCCATTTTCGCACTATGCACCGCCCCCGAGGCCACTCAATACTGTGCGGGCCCGTTTCTCCGCGCCGGACCCGACGACGACGTCGGGCGTCAGGCCGGCGCCGTCGACGTTCCGGCCGGCCGGGGTGCGGTAGTGGCCGACGGTCAGCTCGGCGACCGAACCGTCCGGCAGCTCGCTGGGCATCTGCACCGAGCCCTTGCCGAAGGTCCGGGAGCCCACCACGAGCGCCCGCCCCCGGTCCTGGAGCGCGCCGGACAGCAGCTCGGCGGCGCTCATCGTGCCGCCGTCGACGAGGACGACCAGCGGGAGGCGGGTGTTGCCGCCGCGCCGGGCGTACAGCGCGCGCTGGCTGCCGCGTACGTCGTACGTCGCGACCAGACCGCCGTCGAGGAAGGCGGACGCGGTGGCCACCGCCTCGGTGACCAGGCCGCCGGTGTTGCCCCGCAGGTCGAGCAGCATGCCGCCCTCCGGGGAGGCCCGGCGCACCGCCCGGCGGACCGCCGCGCCGGTGCCCTTGGCGAACGCGGCGATCTTGACGCGGGTCGGGCCGTGCGCACCGGCGGGACGGTCGATGACGACGTTCCGGGATCTCAGCCGGGTGCGGTGCAAGGTGGCCGACCAGCGGCGGGTGCCGCGCTGCAGGTCCAGCGTCACGGGGGTGCCGACGGCGGCGGGACCGCGGGTCCCGCCGGAGGCGGCGCCGCGCAGCCGGGCGACGACGTCGGTGACTGGTGCGCCCCGGGACGGGCGGCCGTCGACCGCGCGCAGCCGGTCGCCCACGGCGATGCCGGCCCGTGCGGCGGGGCCGCCGGGCTGGACCCGGGACACCTCGATCCGGCCGTGCGGCACCTGCCGCACCCAGAGCCCGACACCGACATAGGCGCCGTCCAACTGCGCCTGGAAGTCCTTGAACTCGCCCGGACTGTAGATCGTCGACCAGCGGTCGCCGCTGCGGCTGACGACGTCGGCGGCGGCCTGGGCACCGGACTTGCCGTCCGCGACGGCCTCGGAAGCGGCCCGCTCGACGGCCGCACGGTCCGCGGTGGCGGCGTCGGGGGCGTGCGCTCCGACCGCCGTGGCGTCGTGGGCAGGCCGCTCGGCCGCGCCCTGTGTCCGGTCGCTCCACGTGCCGGTCGCAGCGCCCGTGGCGAGCACGCTCGCCAGGAACAACGTCAGGGCCGCCCCGCGGCGAATGCGGCGGGGCCGGTCGTACGAACACGGGCCCGGCATGCCGGTGAGTCTAGGGGACAAAAGGGCGCCGTACGGCTGGTTGACCGTACGGCGCCCCTTGGCAAAGCTCACACCTTGAGGTACTTGCGCAACGCGAAGAACGCGGCGAGCGCGGGCATCAACAGCCCGATCAGGAGGACCAGCGGGAGGACCGCGGCCACCGAGTCCCAGCCGATGAAGTTGATCACCTGGATCTTCTTCGCCAGCCAGTTGTTGACGAGGACGTACTTGCCGCCGACGATCAGCACACAGGCGAAGGCGGCGCCGAGCAGGCCCGCGATGGCGGCTTCCAGGATGAACGGCATCTGGATGTAGAAGCTCGACGCTCCCACCAGCCGCATGATCCCGGTCTCCCGCCGACGGCTGAACGCCGACACCCGCACGGTGTTGACGATCAGCATCAGCGCAACGACGAGCATCAGCCCCATCACGACCAGCGCGGCGATGTTCATGCCGTTGAGGAGGTTGAACAGCGGCTCGACGGTGTCCCGTTGGTCCTGCACCTCCTGGACGCCGGGCCGCTCGGAGAACGCCGACTTGATGACGGCGTACTTCGTCGGGTCCTTGAGCTTGACGCGGAAGGACTCCGGAAGCTGGTCGGGCGTGACCAGCCCGGCCACGGGGGTGTCGCCGAACTGCTCCTTGTAGTGCTTGTACGCCTGGTCGCTGGACTCGTAGACCACCGGCTTCTGGACGATCGGCAGCCGGTCCAGCTCGGCCTTGATGTCGTCCTTCTGCTGCTGGGTGGCGGCGCCCTTGGCGCAGTTGGCACCGGAGTCGGCGTCGTTCTTGTTGCAGAAGAAGATGGAGACGTTGACCTTGTCGTACCAGTAGCCCTTCATCGTGCTGACCTGGTCGCGCATCAGCAGCGAGGCGCCGAACAGGCCCAGCGAGAGGGCTACGGAGACGATGACGGCGAAGGTCATCGTGAGGTTTCGGCGGAGACCGACGCCGATCTCCGACAGGACGAACTGGGCGCGCATGGCGTCCTTTCAGTGCTGGTAGCCGTACACGCCGCGCGACTGGTCGCGTACGAGCCGGCCCTTCTCGAGTTCCATGACCCGCTTGCGCATCTGGTCGACGATCTGCTGGTCGTGGGTGGCCATGACCACCGTCGTACCGGTCCGGTTGATCCGGTCCAGCAGCTTCATGATGCCGACCGAGGTCTGCGGGTCGAGGTTGCCGGTGGGCTCGTCCGCGATGAGCAGCATCGGGCGGTTGACGAAGGCCCGGGCGATGGCGACGCGCTGCTGCTCACCACCGGAGAGCTCACCCGGCATGCGGTCCTCTTTGCCGCCGAGACCGACGAGTTCGAGAACCTCGGGAACCGTCTTGCGGATCTGGCCGCGCGGCTTGCCGATCACCTCGAGGGCGAAGGCGACGTTCTCCCCCACGGTCTTGTTGGGGAGCAGTCGGAAGTCCTGGAAGACCGTGCCCACCTGGCGCCGCATCTGCGGGACCTTCCAGTTGGAGAGCTTCCCGAGGTCCTTGCCGAGGACGTGCACATGGCCGTGGCTGGCGCGCTCCTCGCGCAGCAGCAGCCTCAGGAAGGTGGACTTACCGGAGCCCGAGGACCCCACCAGGAAGACGAACTCGCCGCGCTCGATCTCGAGCGAGACGTCCCTGAGTGCAGGGCGGTTCTGCTTCGGGTAAGTCTTGGAGACGTTGTCGAATCGGATCACTGATGCACCACGGTCGACCTGAATAGGGGCACGGTTGCCGAGTTGCGGCTCCCGTCGGTGTGCGTGACCATACGCGAACCTCGCACGGCGGCGCAGTCGGCGTAGGGGGTTGGTGCGTTTATTCACGGCACCTACGGGACAAAAGGCGCACAATCCCGCGGGACGCGCCGTTCCGGCGATGAGCTGGCACAGTGGAAGAGGGAACCAAGGCACCCTCCGGTGCGTTGGTGCAGTGGAGAAGGAGGTCGCATGACGTACGACCGACTGGTGTGCGCCAACTGCGCGGCCCCTGTGAGCGAGGGCCGCTGCCCCGTGTGCCGGGCGAGCAGAGAACGTCTTCAGCAGCAAGCGGGCGGTGTCTTCGCCCAGCTCAGCCCTGCGATGCTGGTGGCGCTGATGATCGTGTTGATCGCGGTGTCCGTACTGCTCCACCAGGCCGTCTGACACCCGTACGAGGCTTTTCCCGGCTGCGGCGGTCACGCCGACGCCGAGGGGCCCGGGACGCGCATGCGTCCCGGGCCCCTTTGCGCGCTACACCTCAGCGTCAGGCCGCTGCGGCGCCGCCGCCGTTCTTGTTGACCAGACGGGGCAGCATACGGAAGCCCACACCGCCCGCGATCATCGTCGCGGCGCCGATCAGCAGGAAGGTGGTGCCGGAGGAACCGGTCTCCGCCAGCTCACCGCCCTTGGCCTGCTGCTTTGCCTTGCCGGGCGTGTCAGCGATCTGCTCCTTGCCCTGACCGGGCTGCTCGATCGGCTTGGTGCCCTCGTTGTCGGTGCCGGTGCCGGTGCTGGAGTTGCCACCGGTGCTGGGACCGCCGGTGGAGTCGTCGCCACCGGTCGTGCTGCCGGACTGACCGCCGGTGGTCTCGTCGCCACCGGTCGTGCTGCCGGACTGGCCACCGGTGGTCTCGTCACCGCCCGTCGTGCTGCCGGACTGACCGCCGGTGGTCTCGTCGCCACCGGTCGTGCTGCCGGACTGGCCACCGGTGGTCTCGTCACCGCCCGTCGTGCTGCCGGACTGACCGCCGGTGGTCTCGTCGCCACCGGTGCCACCGGTGCTGTCGTCACCACCGATACCGCCGGTGCTGTCGTCACCGCCGATCTCACCGCCGGTGCTGTCGTCGCCACCGATCTCGCCGCCGACCTGACCGCTGGAGTCGCCGCCGGTCGAGGAGTCACCACCGGAGGAGTCACCGCCGGAGTCGCCGCCGCCGATGATCCCGCCGATAATGCCGCCGATGATGCCGCCGTCCTGGCCCGGGGTCTCACCCGGGCTGGCCGCGGAAGCAGCGCCGGCCGCGGTGAGCGACGCACCGGCCGCAATCACTGCGCCGGCCGCAATGCGCGCTACGCGCAGCCGCGTCTTCTTCGTCATGTACTGCTACCCCCAGTAGCTGAACTCGTCATTGGAGCACCGTTGCGCGGGGCGACGAGCCGATGTCGGGGTGCACGAGCTTCGGTCCCGCCCTGCGGCAGACCGCTCAATTCCCCGTTCCTACACGCGCCCCAGACATACGCATGCCGCGCTCAGCCTTCCCAGTTCGGCCATCATCGTCAAGGTCGAATAAAGTCCCGATGCCCGAATTGCCAAGCGGTGGGCGGTACATGGACATACGACTGTGACCAAACCGCCACAGCAAAAACAACTGCCTCCCTGAAGGAGGCAGTTGTTTCACGTACGGAGCACGCGGATCCGCTACTTCTCCTGCTGCTTGCGCCAGCGGATGCCGGCCTCCAGGAAGCCGTCGATGTCGCCGTCCAGCACACCGGTGGGGTTGCCGACCTCGAACTCGGTCCGCAGGTCCTTGACCATCTGGTACGGGTGCAGGACGTAGGAACGCATCTGGTTGCCCCAGGAGTTGCCGCCGTCGCCCTTGAGCGCGTCCATCTTGGCCTGCTCCTCCTGGCGGCGGCGCTCGAGGAGCTTGGCCTGGAGGACGTTCATCGCGGTCGCCTTGTTCTGGATCTGCGAGCGCTCGTTCTGGCAGGAGACGACGATGCCGGTGGGGATGTGCGTCAGCCGGACCGCGGAGTCGGTGGTGTTGACGCCCTGGCCGCCGGGGCCGGAGGAGCGGTAGACGTCGACCCGCAGCTCGGACTCGTCGATCTCGATGTGGTCGGTCTGCTCGACGACGGGCAGCACCTCGACACCGGCGAACGACGTCTGGCGGCGGCCCTGGTTGTCGAACGGCGAGATGCGCACCAGGCGGTGCGTGCCCTGCTCGACGGAGAGGGTGCCGTAGGCGTACGGGACCTTGATGGCGAAGGTGGTCGACTTGATGCCGGCCTCTTCCGCGTACGAGGTCTCGTAGAGCTCGGTCTTGTAGCCGTGCCGCTCGGCCCAGCGCAGATACATGCGCTGCAGCTTCTCGGCGAAGTCGGCGGCGTCCACGCCACCGGCCTCGGCGCGGATGTTGACGACCGCCTCACGGGAGTCGTACTCGCCGGACAGGAGGGTGCGGACCTCCAGCTCGTCGACCGCCTTGCGGACGGCGGTGAGCTCGTCCTCGGCCTCGGCCCTGGCGTCCTCGTCGCCCTCGGCCTCGGCGAGCTCGAAGAGCACCTCGAGGTCGTCGACGCGGCCGCGCAGGTCCTCGGCCTTGCGCAGCTGGCCCTGGAGGTAGGACAGCCGACTGGTGATCTTCTGTGCGTTCTCCGGGTCGTCCCACAGGGACGGCGCCGCGGCCTGCTCCTCGAGCACGGCGACATCGGCCCTCATCTTGTCGAGGTCCAGGACGGCCTCGATCGACCCCATGGTCGAGGAGAGGGACTTCAGCTCTTCGGATACATCGACGACTGCCACGCACCCAGCCTAACGGCTGCCACCGTCAGCGTGACCCGGCCCCGGCAGGTCGGACCTGCCGGGTGCCCGCGCGGCCACCGTCCCCCGGCGGGCCGTCCGCCGCCCCGCACACCGGCCGGTGCCAGGTCGGGCGGCCGCCGCGGGGTGCGGTGACGTGCGGCGGGCCGTCACGGGGTGTCGGGTTCCGGCTGGTGGACGCCCGGTGTGGCGTCGCCCGCCGAGTCGTCGCCCGAGGCCAGCCAGCCGCCCAGACCGGCCGCCACGACCAGCGCGGCGGCGGTCGCGCCGAGCTTGATCCGGCGACGGCGCAGCGCGTCCGGCGACGAGCGGTGCCGGGCCGAGCCCGCCCGGCGCTCACCGGCGGCGCGCGGGGCACGGGCCGTGCCGTGTGCCCCGCCCGCCAGCTCGTCCGGGCCGGGGACCCGCATGCTGGTGTGCGTCTCCCGGTTGGAGTCGGGGACCGCGCCCTGGACGAGCGGGACGGCGCCGCGCTGCGGGGTGGCCTCCCCCTGGGGCGCCGGGTGGAACGGCTCCTCGCGGGACGCGGCGGCACTCTCCGGCTCGTCCTCCGGCTGCTCGTCCTCCGGCTCGTCGATGTCCAGCGGCGGGATGCCGGCCAGGCCGGGCAGCATGTCGCGCAGCCGGGCGGCGAGCTCCGGGGCCCGCAGCCGGGAGGCCGGCGCCTTGGCCAGGCACTGCAGCAGCAGCTGCCACAGCTCGTCCGGGATGCCGGGCAGCGGCGCCACGCTCTCGGTCACATGGCGGCGCAGCACCGCCCCGGGATGCCCGCCGCCGAACGGCGTGAACCCGGCGAGCAGCTCGTACAGGACGGTCGCCAGCGCGTAGACGTCCACGGAGGCGCGCGGCGGGAGGCCCTCGATGATCTCCGGGGCGAGGTAGTCGGGGGTGCCGATGACCTTGGCCGAGCGGAGCGGGACGGAGGTCCCCCCGGCTGGCGGCTGGGACAGGGCCCGGCGCGGCGAGTCGACGAGCCGGGCGATGCCGAAGTCGGTGAGCAGCGCGGGGTGCGCACCGCCGGGGCCGAGCGGCCCCTGCATGTCCAGCAGGACGTTCTCGGGCTTGACGTCACGGTGCACGATCCGGGCGGCGTGCGCCGCGGCCAGTCCGTCGGCGACGTCGGCGGCGATCGCGACGGCGGCCTCCGGGGCCAGCCGGCGTTCGCGCTCCAGACGGGTGCGCAGATCGGTGCCCCGTACGAGGTCCATGACCAGCGCCAGGTCGTTGCCGTCGACGACGAGGTCGCGGACGCCGACGACATGCGGGTCCGCCAGGCTCAGCAGCGCCGCCCGCTCCTGCACGAAGCGGCCGACGAGTTCCTGGTCGGCGGCGAGATCCTCGCGCAACAGCTTGATGGCCACGGCCCCTTCGGGGCCCTCGCCCAGCCATACCGTGCCGGCACTGCCGCGCCCCAGGATCTGGTGGGCGGTGTACCGGCTGCCGATCTTCCGTGCCAAGACTGCTCCGACGTGTCGGGCCCCCGAGCGTCCTGCGGGGGCTGAGGTTGGCGTCAAAGCTACGCGGATGCCAGGGGGTTCAGTGCCCCGGAACGTGGCAACCTTCACTTCTGTGAGCGAAATTGTCCGTCAGAAGTCGACAAATCCACTGGGTCGCCTCCCGGACCGGTCCGACGCGTCGGCGAAGTGAGGCGCCGGAGGCTCGGGCACTCCGCGCTTCGGAGCGCTGGTGAGCCGGTGTACCGGCAGGTCGCAGCGCTGCCGCGACGAAGCCGTGGAAACGGTGCGGGCCCGGCCGGCCTGCGGAACAGGTGGCACGGGCCCGTCGAGGAGCGCGCGGAGGCTCCGGGGCGCCCGCGGACTGCGCCGAGTCCGCGGGCGTGCGGTGTCAGCCGCTGAGTTTCTGCACGAAGCGCTGCACGCTGTTGAAGACGTGCCCGACCTGGGAGAAGAAGCCCCGCGTCGTGCCGATCCACTCCTGGAGCGGGGTCAGCTCCCACACCAGCCACGCCGCCACGAACAGCAGGATCAGCGTGAACAGGCAGCCCTTGAGGCAGCCCAGCCCCGGGATCTTCATGGGGTTGGCGCTGCGCTGACGGGGCTCGCGCCGGGGCCGGGGCTCCGGGGCGGGCGGCCGCTGCGGTTCGTAGCGCTGCGGCGGCGGCTCCTGGCGGCGCTGCGGGGCCTGCGGCTGCTGCTGGGCGTACGGCGCCTGCTGCTGGCGGTACTGGGGCTGCTGCGGGCGCTGCGGCGGCTGCTGGGGAGCGGCCTGGCGCTGCGGACGGCGGCGCAGCGGGTCCTCGGCGGGATCCAGGTACTGCACCTGGGTCTGCTCGTTGCGGTCGCGCGCGGCCCGCATCTGGGACTCCCACGGATGGGGGCCGTCGGGGCCCTGCGGTCCGCCGGGGGGTGCGCCCATGGGCATCGGCGGCATCGCGCGGGTCGGGTCGGCGCCGGGGCCGCCCGGTCCGCCCGGTCCGCCCGGTCCGCCCGTGGACGGCAGCACGCTGGTCGCCGCGGCCGGGTCGTAGGACCCGGCGTTGGACGGGAGCACCTGGGTGGGGTCGGCGTCGCCGCCGGGCGCCTGGGCACCGTCGGCGCCCGTACCGGGGACGGTCGCGGGCGCGGGGTCGGGGGCGAGCAGCGCGGCGACACCGAGCGCGGCCTCGGCCGCGGCCGGGGTGGCGTGCACCCCGATACCGCCGGCCACGGTGCGCAGCGCGCGGGCGAGGTTCTCGGCGCTGGGCCGCTCCTCGGGGCGCTTGCGCAGGCAGCGCTCGATCACCGTCCACAGCGGCTCGGGCAGCGTGCCGGGGCGCTGCGGCTCCTCGCTGAGGTGGCGGTGCAGCACCTCCAGCGCGGTCGACCCGGCGAACGGCGGACGGCCGGTGACCAGCTCGTACAGCAGGATGCCGGCGCCGTAGATGTCCACGGCGGAGGTCTGCGGGCGGCCCTCGGCGGACTCCGGCGCCACATAGGCGGGGGTGCCGACGAACTCGTGGGTGCGGGTCAGCCCCGGGGAGTCGGCGAGGCGGGCGATGCCGAAGTCGGTCAGCATCGGGTGCATCTCGCCGCTGCCGTCCGACCCGGCGAGCAGGACGTTGGCGGGCTTGAGGTCGCGGTGCACCACGCCGTCGGCATGGCTGGCGGCCAGCGCATCGGCGATCTGGGCGGTGAGCAGCGAGGCGGCCACCGGGCTCAGGGCGCCGTTGTCGCGCAGATAGCGGTGCAGGTCGGGGCCGTCGACCAGGTCCATGACCAGGGCGAGCAGATCACCCTCGACGACGAGGTCGCGGGTGCGGACGATGTTGGGGTGGGTCAGGCGCAGCAGGACGGAGCGCTCCCGCAGGAAGCGCATCACCACGTCCGCGTCGTGCGCCAGCTCCTCCTTGAGGACCTTGATCGCGACCGTCTCACCGGGCTCTCCTGCCACGGCGGCCTCGGCGCCCGCCGTCTCCCGCTGGCGGGCACGCCAGACGGTGCCCGTGGCACCGCGTCCCAGCGGCTCCTCGAGCAGGTACTTGCTGCCTACCGGCCGCACGTCATGCGCTCCCTGGTCGTGGTGGTTCCGTTGCCCGGCCCGCTGGATCAGCTGATCAACTCCGCGCGGCCCGTCCGACCCACTGTAGTGCCGTCGTACAAACTTTTCGGTCCGGCGGCCCGGGACGGACTTGTGGGGAAGACGCACTTCCGGAACGGATGGTTGCCTGCCGCGGCCGGCCGGTGCCGGTGCCCGCCCGGCGCATCCTGCCGTGGACCGTCCCGAGCTGATCACGGCAGTCGAAATCCGGCCGGGCACGGCACGCAAGCAGGCACTTTTTCGCCCTTAGAAGACCAATCAAGATCACTGAATGGCGGTCGGCGGGCGTGTTGTCAGTGGCAGGTGCGAGGATGCTCCTCAGCACGATGCGGTGGGGGCGCGCGGTCTTTGTCGCGACGTGCACTTGGGACTTGTACGTGCCGACGTGCCCGGGTGCGGTGGGGGGAGTGAGCGGGCCCCCTGTCGGATCCCGGCAGAAGGGACCGTTGACGGCGATGCAGATCCGGCTGACCGTCCTCGGGCCGCGCAGCGGCCACACCACACGGACCTGCGATGTGCTCGTGACGGCCCCCGCCGGGACCGCGCTGGCGGCGGTGGCAGGCTCGCTCGCGGCCTCCGTGGCGGGCTCGGGTGCGGATGTCGGCGGCTCGGGAAGCGGCGGCCCCGTCGTGCTGTACGCCGGGACCGAGCGGCTCGATCCGCAGCGCGCGGCGATCGGCGAACCCCCTCTGATCGACGGGGCGGTGCTCTCCCTCCACGGCCCGGGCCCCGCCCCGGCCCACGGCCTGCCGCACGGCTCCGCCCGCCTGCGCGTCGTCTCCGGCCCCGATGCCGGCGGGGTGCACCTGCTGCACGGCGGCCAGATCCGCATCGGCCGCTCCGCCGACGCCGACGTCCCCCTCGACGACCCCGACGTGTCCCGGCTGCACTGCGCCGTGACGGTCGAGCCGGACGGCTCGGTGTACGTGGCCGATCTGCGCTCCACGAACGGCACCGTCGTGGACGGCACCGACCTCGCCGACCGGCCCGCACCGCTGCGCCCCGGCGCCCTGCTGCGCATCGGCGAATCCGCCCTGCGCCTCCAGTCCGCGCCCAGCGCCCCCGACCCCGCCCTGCCGACCGCCCCGGACGGCGAGGGACATCTGCGGATCGCCCCCGGGACGGCCGACGCGTACCCGGAGACGGAGGCGCCGGGCCGGACCGGGGGCTACGGAGAGTTCGGGCCGCCGACGGGTCCGCACGGAGCCACCTCCGCCGCGGCGGGGGCCTATGCGGGAGCCGGGGACTACACCCGGACGACCGGCGACGCGGCCGGCCCCGTACCCCCCTCCGCCTCCGCACAGGCACCACCGGAATCGGCGGGGCGGCGGGACACTCCCCTGCGCGGCACCCCGACCCGGTACGACGCCCCGGGCCGGGGCTCCGCGCGGGGCGCCACCGCCGCACCCTTCCCCGGGGCCTCCACGGGCCATGTCTACGACCGCACCACCGGCGGCGGCCCGGCGGACGGCTTCGGCCCCGGGGTCCGGGAGCGCGGCGACGGCTTCCCGGCCGGTGCGCAGGACCCGACGCACGGCGGACAGCAGTCCTTGGCTCCGGCCGACGACGGGACCCGTAAGGGCGGGCGGCGGGGCGGCATCGGCGCCTGGGCGCGGCGGCTGGCCGGTGGCCGGCCCGCCGTGGAGCGCCCGGCCGACGCCTTCACCCCGGAGTACGAACCGGCCGGCGCCTCCCGGTCGGCCTTCGCGGACCCCGCCGAGGGCGTACCGGCTCCCGAGACGCTCTCCGGGCCGGCCGCGGACGAACGATGGCCGGATGCCGCCGCCGTCCTGCTCACCGCCCTGGGCCCGGGCCCCCGCCTCTGGGAGCGCGGCCCCGACCACCCCGACGCCCTGACCATCCGGCTGGGGACGGCCCCCCGGCACGGCGGCCGGGCTGCCGCGCCGGTCACCGTCGATCTGCGCCGGGCGGGCTCCCTCGGCCTCGCCGGGCCGCGTACGCGCCTGACCGGCCTGGCCCGCGGCGCCCTCGCCCAGCTCGCGGCCCTGCACTCCCCCGGCACCCTCGACCTCGTGCTGATCAGCGCGGACCGGTCGCGCCCCGCCGAGGAGCGGGTGGCGGAGTGGTCCTGGCTCGGCTGGCTGCCGCAGGTCCGCCCGGCCCACGGCCAGGACTGCCGGCTGCTGCTCGCCTACGACAAGGAACAGGCCGCGGCCCGTACCTCCGAACTGGTGCGCCGCCTCGACGACAGCCCGCTGGGACCCGGCTGGCCCAGCGCCGAGCGGGCGGAGATCGCCTCCGCCGCCGCCCGCCACCAGGGCCCGTACACCCTGGTGGTCGTCGACGGCGACCCCGGGACCTCCGCGCTGCGCGAGACCACCGCCCGGCTCGCCGCGGGCGGCCCCG
The DNA here is from genome assembly GCF_009811555.1 of Streptomyces caniferus. Lineage (GTDB taxonomy): Bacteria > Actinomycetota > Actinomycetes > Streptomycetales > Streptomycetaceae > Streptomyces > Streptomyces caniferus. The sequence goes on from NZ_BLIN01000005.1 coordinate 3,379,103, forward strand.
CGGCCGGTATCCACCTCCTGTGCCTGGCGGAGACCCCGGCCGCCTCCCCCGCCTTCCCGCTGGCCGCGACGTACGAAGCGGCCCGGGCGGCGTCGCCCGCCTTCGGCGAATGCGGGGCCGTCGCGGTGCTCAGCGGCGATGTCGCCACGGCGCTGCGCGTCGTCCAGCCGGGCTCCGGGCCCAACGGCACGGTCGCGACGGTGGACGCGGTCTCCGGCGCCTGGGCCGAGCGGTTCGCGCGGGCGCTGGCGCCGCTGCGCGAGAGCGACGCGGCAGCCGGGTCCGGCGGCCGGGGGGCGCCGCGCGCGGCCGTCCCGCTGCCCGACACGGCTCGTCTGCTGGACGAGTTGGGGCTGGCCCGCGCCACCCCCGCGTCCCTGATGGCCCGTTGGGCCGCCGCGCTGGACACCGACCGGCCCGGCGCCGCCGCGGTGCTCGGCGCCGGACCGCACGGCCCGCTGTGCGCCGACCTCGCCGCCGACGGCTCGCATCTCGTCCTGGAGGGCGCGGCGGCCACCGGCAAGACCGAGCTGCTGCGTTCGCTGGCCGCCTCGCTGGCGGCCGCCGACCGACCTGATCTGCTGTCGATGGTGCTGGTGGACGGCGGCGGCAGCGAGCGCGGCGACGGGCTGCGGGTCTGTACGGACCTGCCGCACGTCACGACGTACCTCGCCGCCTCGGACCCGGTCCGGATGCGGGAGTTCGCCCAGGCGCTGTCCTCCGAGCTGAAGCGGCGGGCGGAAATACTCGACGGCACCCCGTTCGCAGAGTGGCGGGCCAAGCATCTGCCGGCCCCCCGGATCGTCTCCCCCCGACGCCCCGCCGAGAGCGGCACCCGCGGTGACGGAGAGCAGGAACCGATTACTCACCGTAATCGTTGCCGTGATAGTGGAACGGGCGGCGGCACCGCGGCGAACCCGTCGGCGGACCCGTCGACCACCGGAACCCTGCGCCTGCGCGCCCGCAGCACCCCGCCCGCCGGTGCAGCGGCCCCGGAGGCCGGTACCGACGCCGCCGCGCCGATGCCCCGCCTCTTCGTGCTCGTCGACGACTTCGACGCCCTGGTGGCGCCCGCACTGGGCAGCACCGGCCGCCCGGCCGCCGGCTCCGTGGTGCGCGCCCTGGAGGCGGTGGCCCGGGACGGGGCGGCGCTCGGAGTCCACCTGATAGCCGCCACCGGCCACCCGGACCGCACGGCCGAGACCGCGACCAGCGAACGGGCCGGCCTGCGCGTCCAGTTGGGTGCCCTCGACGATCCGTCCGAGCCGGTCCCCCCGGGCCGCGGGCGGCTGCACCGCGCGGCGGACGGCTCCTCCACGCCGTTCCAGGCGGGCCGGGTGACCGGCCGGATACCCCGGACGTCCACCCTCCGGCCGACGGTCGTGCCGCTGGAGTGGCAGCGGATGGGCGACCCGCCGGCCCGGCGCCCCCTGCGCGAGCTGGGCAACGGCCCGACGGACCTGGCCCTGCTGGCCAGCGCGCTGCAACGGGCCGCACAGTCGTCGGGCGCGCCGGCCACCCCGCCGCTGCTGTGAGGCGCCAGGGCCCGCCATAGCCGTCGGGCGCTGTCGCGCTGGAAGCCGGGGCGGCGCGCAACTGCGGTGAGGCCGGTGTGGTGAAACCCGGTGGCGAAACACTGTGGTGAAACCCGGGGCGTCGCCTCATGGCGCCGTCACGCCCCGCGCAGTCAGCTCCGTACGCCCCCAGCCAGCTCCGTCACGACATCGGCGGCTCCGTCACGACACCAGCAGCGCCGTCACGAGTGCTCATCCCCGTAGCCCCGTCACAGCAGCCTCAGGCCCATAACAGCAGCGTCACGAAAGGCCAGTTGGGGCGGGAGGCGGTATTGCGGAGGCCGGGGGCAGGGCGTAGGACTGTCGCACACCGCAGAGCACGACGAGGCGCAGCGCGACCACGCAGCACGGCACGACCCACCGCACGGCACGACGCGAACGGCACGGCAGGGGCGCCGCGGCACGACGTGACACGGCCCCCTTCGCACCCGGCACGGCAGGCGCAGCGATAAGGGGCTACGGGGATGCGCAGACGACTCGACCGCACGGCTGGACGCGTCACGACCGCTGTGGCGGCGGTCTCGGCGCTCACCCTGGCGCTGGCCGCGTGCGGCAGCGGCGGCGGCACGAAGGACAACGGCAGCGGCGGCAGCAAGGGCGGCAGCACCGCCCCCACCGTGCGGCTCCCCCAGCTCAAGGGCCAGAAGCTGCAGGTCACCGCGGTCTGGACGGGGCCCGAGCGGGAGAACTTCGTCAAGGTGCTGGACGAGTTCGAAAAGCGCACCGGCGCCACGGTCGACTTCGTGCCCAGCGGCGACGACATGGCCGGCTTCATCGGCTCGAAGATCGCCGGTGGCGGGCCGCCGGACGTCGCGATGCTCCAGCAGGTCGGCGTGCTCAACGAGTTCGCCGGGAAGGGCTGGCTCAAGCCGCTCGGCAGCGCCGCGAAGGCGCAGCTCGCCAAGAACTACACCAAGGGCTGGCAGGATCTCGGCGCCCACAAGGGCACCCCGTACGGCGTCTACTTCAAGGCCAGCAACAAGTCGCTGGTCTGGTACAACGCCCAGGCGTTCGACAACGCCGGCGCCAAGGAGCCGAAGTCCTGGCAGGACTTCCTCACGACGGCGCAGACCCTCTCCGAATCGGGCGTCGAGCCGGTCTCGGTGGGCGGTTCGGACGGCTGGACGCTGACCGACTGGTTCGAGAACGTCTATCTCTCGCAGGCGGGGCCGGAGAAGTACGACCGGCTGGCGCAGCACAAGATCAAGTGGACGGACCCGTCCGTCAAGCAGTCGCTGACCACGCTGGGCCAGCTCTTCGGCCGTAAGGATCTGCTCGCGGGCGGCAACTCCGGTGCGCTGCAGACGGACTTCCCGACGTCGGTGACCCAGACCTTCAGCGGCGACACCCCCAAGGCCGCGATGGTCTCGTCGGCCGACTTCGCTGCCGCCAACATCAGCCAGACCAAGGCCAAGGTCGGCACGGACGCCAAGGTCTTCCCGTTCCCCGCGGTGGGCGCCAAGTCGCCGGTGGTGACCGGTGGCGATGTGGCGGTGGCCCTCAAGGACTCCAAGGCCTCGCAGGCGCTGCTGACGTTCCTGGCGTCGACGGATGCCGCCAAGATCTGGGCGCAGGCGGGCGGGTTCATCTCGCCCAACAAGGAGCTCGACCAGGCGGCGTACGCGAACGGGGTGATGCGCGAGATCGCCAAGGCGCTGATCGCGGCGGGCGACGACTTCCGCTTCGACATGTCCGACCAGGCGCCCGCCTCCTTCGGCGGCAAGCCGGGGCAGGGCGAGTGGAAGGACCTGCAGGACTTCCTGAAGAGCCCCCGGGACGTCGCGGGCACCCAGGCCCGGCTGGAGAAGGACGCCGCGAAGTCGTTCGGGCAGTGAAGCCGTGTAGGCAGTGAAGCCGTGTGAGCAGTGCAGTCGTTCGGCAGCGAGCAGGTGTCGCCGACCGTCTCGACCGGGACCGGGGGACCGTCACGATGAGCGCCGTAGAGGTCAGCGAGGTCAGTGACCGCAGCGAGGGCGGCCGGCGCGGGGGCCGCAGGCGGCGTGGCGGCGTCCTGGGCACCCGTCCCTGGACCGCCGCGGTGTTCTTGTTGCCGGCGCTGCTGCTGCTCGGTGCGCTGGTCGTCTACCCGATCGTCTTCTCGGTGTACCGCAGCCTGTTCGACGCGTCCGGCAACGGTTTCGTGGGGCTGGGCAACTACGGTGCGCTGTTCTCGGACGAGGGCATTCGTACGGCGCTGCGGAACAACGTCGTCTGGGTGGTGGTGGCGCCGACCGTGTCGACGGTGCTGGGGCTGATCTTCGCGGTGCTGACCGAGCGAATCCGCTGGGGCACCGCCTTCAAGCTGATCGTGTTCATGCCGATGGCGATCTCGATGCTGGCGGCGGGCATCATCTTCCGGCTGGTCTACGACCAGGATCCGGAGCGCGGTGTCGCCAACGCGGTGTGGGTCGGCATCCATGACACCTTCTCCGATCCGGCGCCGTTCCCGGGCGCCAAGCCGCGGCCGCATTCCGGTCTGGCGCCGTCCGGTGGCGGTGCGTTCACCACGCGTTCGGTGGTGCGGGCGGGGTCTCCGGTGAAGCTGCCGCTGGTCGCCGTCCAGCCGGGCGATGTGCGCGGCGCACGGGCCGCGGTCGCGGCCACGCCCCGGCCGGGCAGCGTCACCGGCACCGTGTGGCTGGACTTCACCCGTGGTGGGGGCGGCCGTCCCGGTGTCATCGACGGCAACGAGAAGGCGCTGGCGGGGCTGACGGTCGAGGCGGTGAGGGGCGGCCGGGTGGTCGCCTCGGCGACGACGGCGGCCGACGGTTCGTATGTGCTGCCCGCCGCGGCCGACGGCGCCCGGCTCCGGCTGCCGGCGGCCGATTTCGCCGAGGCCTACCGGGGCGTCGACTGGCTGGGCCCGGCGCTGGTCACCCCGGCCATCATCGGTTCGTACGTGTGGATGTGGGCCGGTTTCGCGATGGTGCTGATCGCGGCGGGGCTGGCGAGTGTTCCGCGGGAGCTGCTGGAGGCGGCGCGGGTGGACGGGGCGGGCGAGTGGCAGGTCTTCCGGCGGATCACGGTGCCGCTGCTGGCGCCGGTTCTGGTGGTGGTGCTGGTCACCCTCATGATCAATGTGCTGAAGATCTTCGATCTGGTCTACATCATCGCGCCGGGCTCCAGCATCCGGTCCGCGAACGTCCTGGCGCTCCAGCTCTTCCAGTCGTCGTTCGGTACCGATGTCGACGAGGGTCTGGGCAGCGCGATCGCCGTGTTCCTGCTGTTGCTCGTGCTGCCGGTGATGTACGTCAATCTCCGGCGCATACGGAAGGAGCGTCGCCGATGACGACGGTGGAGGGTGTCGTACCGGCCGGGCGTCCGGAGGCTGCCGGGGCCGGACGGGCGGGGCGGGCCGGGCCGTCGCGCGTCGCCCGGCTCGTGGCGCGGACCGGCGGCGGCGCGATGCGGGTCTTCCTGGTCCTGGTGGCCCTGTTCTGGCTGATGCCGTCGGTGGGGCTGCTGCTGTCGTCGCTGCGCAGTCCGCAGCAGATCGCGGGGTCCGGCTGGTGGCGGGTCTTCTCCGAGCCGGCGCAGATCACCTGGGACAACTACAGCCAGTTGCTCTCCAACGACAAGGTGATGGGTTCGCTGCTGACGACGGCGGCGATCACCGTGCCGGCGACGGTGCTGGTGGTCGTCATCGGCTCGCTGGCGGGTTATGCGTTCGCCTGGATGGACTTCCCCGGCCGGGACGGCTGGTTCATGGTGGTCGTCGGACTGCTGGTGGTGCCCGTGCAGGTGGCGCTGATCCCGGTGGCGAAGCTGTTCGGGGCGGTCGGGCTGTTCGAGACGACGGCCGGGGTGGTCCTGTTCCATACGGCGTTCGGGCTGCCGTTCGCGGTGTTCCTGCTGCGGAACTTCTTCGCCGAGATCCCGCGCGAGCTGCTGGAGGCGGCCCGGCTGGACGGGGCGGGCGAGCTGCGGCTGTTCACCCGTGTCGTGCTGCCGCTGGGCGGTCCGGCGATCGCCTCGCTGGGGATCTTCCAGTTCCTGTGGGTGTGGAACGACATGCTGATCGCGTTGATCTTCGCGGACAGCGGCCATCCGCCGATCACGGTGGCCCTGCAGCAGGAGGTGCGGCAGTTCGGCAACAACATCGATGTGCTGGCGCCCGGCGCGTTCCTGTCGATGGTGGTGCCGCTGATCGTCTTCTTCGCCTTCCAGCGTCAGTTCGTCTCGGGTGTGATGGCCGGCGCGGTGAAGTGAGCTCCGCAGCAGTGCCCGCCGGTGCCCGTCCGCGCGCCATCTTCCGTTCATGTTGCTGCGCCTACGATGCCGTCACTGCCGTGCCACGCATGGTGCGACGGGGGTGTGTCGCAAAGACCGCCCGGGTGCCGCTCGCACCTCGCTCGCCTCGGGTGAGGGCGCCCCGGTCCCCGTGGGGTCGCGCCCCCGCGCAGCGGCCCTGACGCCGGGCGCGGTCACAACTGCACAGATACCGCACGGATACCGCACCGCCATCGCATCGATGCCGATAACCGAACGCATCACCGCATATCAGGCATATCCACGGCAGACAGCGCCGGTACATACCGCACGCACTTCCCCCGCACGCGTCGTACTACGCCCTACGTTCCCGACCGTCTGGAGACGGACCGCACATGACTGCCCGCATCGCAGACCAGAGTGCCGAACAACTCCCGCGCCCCACCCGGCTGTCCGAGGTCAAAGGCTGGTTCTTCACCGCCGACCAGCTGCTCTTCGACTGGTTCCTGGCGCACCAGCAGGAACGCGCGGAGCCGGGTGATCTGCTCGAACTGGGCGCGTACATGGGCAAGAGCGCCATCTTCCTCGGCGCGCGGCTGCGGCCCGACGAGCGCTTCACGGTCTGCGATCTCTTCGACTCCCCCGCCGAGGACGCCTCCAACTCCAAGGAGATGAGGAAGTCCTATGCGACGCTGACCCGCCGCGCCTTCGAGGCCAACTACCTCGCCTTCCATGACGCGTTGCCCACCATCGTCCAGGGCCTGAGCTCCATCGTCGGCGACCATGTGGACGAGGGGTCGGTGCGCTTCGCCCATATCGATGCCTCGCATCTGTACGAGCATGTGCACGGCGACATCCGCACGGTGCGCAGGCTGCTCACCGACCACGGTGTGGTGGTGATGGACGACTACCGCGCCGAGCACTGCCCGGGGGTGGCCGCGGCCACCTGGCAGGCCGTCGCGAACGAGGGCCTGCGCCCCATCTGCATCACCGGCACCAAGTTCTACGGGACGTGGGGCGACCCCGAGCCGCTGCAGAAGGCGCTGCTGGAGTGGATCTCGTCCCGCGGCGACATCTGGCACGAGGTGCAGTACGTCAACGACGCCCCGCTGGTCCGGCTCAGCGCCAAGGGCGCGAAGGAGCCCGCCCATCCGGTCTCCCGGCACACGTCCGCCGGTGCCCGCGCCGCGCAGCGGCCGGCGGCGCAGTCGCCGAAGGCCTCCGCGGCCCGCCCCGGCCCGCGCCCGCCGGTCCCGGCGCGCGGCACGCTGCGCCGGGTCGCGCGCGATGTGCTGCCGCCGGTCGTCACCCGCGCCCTGGTGAAGGCCCGCCGGCGGGCCCGTACGCACTGAGGCACCGGCGCGGGCCGGGGCGGGACACCGCGCCCCGGCCCGCGCACCGGCGCCCGGGGCGGTCCGGCCCCGGCGCGCCCGGGGTTCCGGGGCGAGCCCCGGCCGGACGGGGTCGCACAGGGACGTCCCAGGCCCCACGAGCCCGCCATGATCCGAACGACACCCCCTAGCGCGGCACCTGCCCCACCAGGACGAACACATTGGACCGCAGCAGCATCCCGGCCGGGCGCGGCAGCGGATGGGAGTACGTCCGCCGTACGGCCAGGCCCGCGGACTCGGCGAAGGCGCGCAGCAGGGCGAAGTCGGTGAAGCGCACCGGGGTGGGCCCGGCCCGGTGCCCCGCCTCCTGTGCGGTGATCAGCAGCACCCCGCCGCCGGGCCGTACGTACCGGACGTAGGCCCGCAGCAGCCCTTCGACCTGCTCGTCGTCCAGGTGCTCCAGGACGTTCGCGATCAAGAGCGCGTCGAAGGCGCCGGGCCGGGCGTGCGGGCTCGCGAGGAAGGTGTCGGCCGTGTAGGCGGTCAGCCCGCGTTCCCGGCAGCGGGCCACGGACTGCGGATCGTGGTCCACGCCGACGCTGCCGGACGCGCAGTCGGCGAGCGTGTCGCCGGTCCCGCAGCCGATCTCCAGCACCCGGCCGGTGCCGATCCGCCGCAGCTGACGGCGGTACGGGGACCGGGCGGGCAGCAGCCGTGCCGGGCCGCCGCGTGCCCGGTCGTCCGGCAGCCGCGCGGTGGAGGCGGCCGGCGCGGTGCCCGTGGGGCGTGCGGGCCGGGCGGTCCGGATGTCGCTGCCGGGCGGCCCGGCGTCGGGGCTGTCGGTGGCGGCGGAGCTGTCGGTTCGGCCGGGCATCGGGACGCGGTCACCTTCCCTGGGGAAACACGGCGCGCCAGGCGCCGTAAGGCTGTGCAACGGGTCTACGGCATCAGACGCGGCCCGGCGCTACGGCGCGCCGAGTGCGCACACCGAGCGCCCTCACGCACACACGAACTGTCGACGGGTCCTCTCACCCTTTCAGCGCAGATCCGGTGACCGTGCCGCCGCGGGCGAGTTGAACGGACCGGTCTTGTGCATCGCCAGTCCGGAAAGGCTTGGTCCGCGTATGAAGCCTCGGCTCACCGTCGTCGTCCCGGTCCATCGCATCGAAGGGTCCGAGCGGAATGTGGAGGAGTGCCTGGAGTCGGTCGCGGCCCAGACGCTGACCGATCTGGATGTGGTGATGGTGGACGGCGGTCCGCCCGCGGAGGGCGGCGGGGCAGCCGCCGCCGCGGAGGGCACGCCCGCCGCTCTCGCCCGCCGTTTCGCCGAGCGCGACCCACGGTTCCGGATCGTCCACCACCCCGGGGGCGGTCCGGCCCCCGGCTGCGGCGCGCTCCGCAACACCGGTGCCCGGCACGCCTATCCGCACACCGCCTATCTGTCCTTCCTCGACGCCGACGACGTGCTGCTGCCGCGTGCGTACGAGGATCTCGTCGGCCTGCTGGAGCGCTCCGGCTCGGACCTGGCGACCGGCAACGTCTACCGGCTCGGGGCGGCCGGCCGCAGCCAGTCCGCACACCATCCGGCCGCCCGCCCCACTACGCTGCGCACCCGTCTCGGCGACGACCTCACCCTGCTGTCCGACCACTTCGCCCGCAACAAGGTCTTCCGCCGCGCCTTCTGGGACAAGCACCGATTCGCCTTCCCCGAAGGGGAGTTGTGCCATGACGCGGCGGTGACGCTGCCCGCGCTGTTCCTCGCCGGGGCGGTCGACGTCCTGCAGGAGCACGTCTGTTACTGGCGGCTGCCGGAAGGGTCCGACCGGCACCGCAGGCCCGACGCGCGGGGCGTACGGGACCGGTTCGCGGCGGTGGCCGGCATCCGGCGCTTCCTCGCCGACCCCGCCCACGCCCGGCTGCGCGCCCATCAGCGCGACTACGACCGCGCGCAGCTCACCGAGGGGCTGCTCGATCTGGTGGACGCGCTCCCGGCGGCCTCGCCGGAGTGCCGGACCGCGTTCCTCGACTGCGCCCGCGACTTCCTCTCCGGCGTCGATCCGGCACTGTTCCCCACGCTCCCCGTGGAGCTGCGGATGCGCTGGTACCTGATCCGCTCCGGGCGCCTGGCCGACCTGCTCACGCTGCTCACCCACGAGGCCCGCAACCCGGCCGGGTTCACCGTCGCCGGGCCGCCGCTGCGCAAGCGGGCGGTGCTGCCGCTGACCCCGCCGCTGGAGCTGCCGCCGGGGGTGACGCGGCTGGACCGCGCCGACTTCCCCGTACGGGCCCGGGTCCGGGAGGCGGTGTGGCGCCACGGCGTGCTGGTGCTGCGCGGCTACGCCTACATCCGGAACCTGGACGCCGCGCACCGGCACGGTTACCTCAGGACGGCCGTGCTGTCGTGCGGGCGGCGCCGGATCCTGCTGCCGCTGCGGCCGGTGGTGATGCCGGAGGCGACCGCCGAGTCCGGCCAGGAGCTGCACTGTTACGACTGGTCGGGCTTCGAGCTGCGGATCGATCCGGCCCGGCTGCGCAAGGGCGGGCGCTGGGAGGAGAGCGACTGGTCGGTCGGGGTGCTGCTGGCCTCGGGGGGCATGGTGCGGGCCGCGGCGCTGCACGCGGCGGAGACCGGTTCCGGCGCCGCCCCGTGCGCCCATGAGCTGCCGGGTGACGGGGCCGGCGCGGAGGGCGTCCGGATCACGCCCCGGTACCCGGACGGGCGGCTGCGGCTGTCGGTGGGCCGGCCGGTCCGGCGGTTGACCGGCCACCGTGCGGCGGCGGCCGGCGCCCTGGACCTGACCGTCACCACGCCCGGCCCGCCGCCCGCCGCCCTGCGGCTGACCCACCAGGGCACCGGCACGGTGGTGTCGTTCCCGGTGGAGACGGACCCTGCGGCGGGGGCGGGGGCGGGGGCGGGGGCCGAGGCCGGGGCGCGGAGCGGAGCAGGGGCACCGGGCGCGACCGAGCCGCGGGAGGCCGGCGAGGCATCCGGCCGCGTCCCCGGCCCCGCGCCCGCGCCGCTCGCCTTCCGTGTCCGTCTCGACGCGCTGGCCGCCGCGCGGCCCCCGCGGGACGGCGCGCCCCGGGCGATCCCGCCGGCCCACACCGAGAGCTGGGCGGCCGAGGTGGTGCTGCCCGACGGCGGCACCGACCCGATCGCCTGCGACCCGGGGCTGGCCCCCGTCGCCTATCCGCTGCCGCACGGCCGTGAGCTGGTCGTCGCGGCCGCTCCGGACGGCCGGCTCGTCCTGCACGACCGCACCCCGCAGCCGTACCTGGAGCGGGCGATGTGGCGCGCGGACGGCACCCTGCTGGTGACGGGCGGGCTGCCGGACGCCGCGCCGCACGCCACCGAACTGGTCCTCAAGCACGGGGCGCACGCCGCCGAGCTGGCCTTCCCCACCACCCACGACGACGGCCGCTTCCACGGCGCGCTGCCGCTCGGGGCGCTGCCCTCGCTGGCCGGGCCGCTGCCGCTGCGCGAGGGCCGCTGGACGCTGCACCTGCGCGAACAGGGCGCGCCCGGCTCGGCGCTGGACGCCCCGGTCCGCTGCGTACCGTCCCTCCTGGAGGGGCTGCCGGCCGTCCGTACGGTCCGCGGCAAGCCGCTCACCCTCGACCGGCACCGGCACGACGAGGCGCTCGTGGTGGCGGGGCCCGCCCTGCCCGCCACCGACCGGGGCCCCTACCGCCGCCGGTTGCTGCGCGAGCAGCACTATGCGCTGCACCGCTCCCGGCCGCTGCGCGACACCGTCCTCTACAGCAGCTTCGGCGGCCGCGCGTACGGGGATTCACCGCGTGCGGTGCACGAGGAGCTGGTGCGCCGGGGCATGGACGTGGAGCATCTGTGGGCGGTGCGCGACGCGCAGACCGCGGTGCCGGAGACGGCGCGTGCGGTGCTGGTGGGCAGCGCCGAGTGGCACGGGGCGCTGGCGCACAGCCGCTGGGTGGTCACCAACACCCATCTGCCCCGGTGGTTCACCCGGCGCGGCGGGCAGCGCATCATCCAGACCTGGCACGGCACCCCGCTCAAGCGGATCGGCGCCGACCTGGCCGGGACGCTGTGCGCGGGCCTGGCGCATCTGGCGCCGCGGCCGCGGGTCAGCCGGCAGTGGAGCGTGCTGCTCTCGCCCAACGCGCACAGCACGCCGGTGCTGCGCTCCGCGCTGGGCTACTCCGGCCGGCTGCTGGAGACCGGGCTGCCGCGCACCGACGCCTTCTTCGCCGCGGACCGCGACCGGACCGCGGCCGCGGTCCGCGAGCGCCTGGGCATCGAGCCCGGCCGGAGGGTGGTGCTGTACGCGCCGACCCCGCGCGACGATCTGGCCTACGACGCGGGCCACCACCGGCTGCATCTGCCGCTCGATCTGGAGCTGGCGCGGCAGGAGCTGGCGGACGATCATGTCCTGCTGGTCCGCGGTCATCCGCTGGTCGCCGACCGGCTGCCCGCCCACCACGCCCCGTTCGCCCTCGACGTCTCCGCGCATCCGGACGCCACCGAGCTGCTGCTGGCGGCGGACGTCCTGGTCACCGACTACTCGTCGCTGGCGGCCGACTTCGCCAACACCGGCCGTCCGATGCTCTTCCTGACGCCCGATCTGCCGCACTACCGCGACACCCTGCGGGGTTTCACGCTCGACTTCGAGGCCCGGATGCCGGGGCCGCTGCTCACCTCCACCGGTGAACTGGTGGACGCGCTGGGCGACTTGGAGGCGATCGCGGCTGCGGGCGCGGACGCGTACGCGGATTTCCGGGAGACCTTCTGCCACCGGGACGACGGAGGTGCCGCGGGCCGGGTCGCGGATCTGCTGGAGCGGTGATCGGGGCCGGTCCGCCGCAAGGTGGTGGCGTGCGGATCGGCATCGTGCGGCACTCGCGTCGTTACAGCATGTGCAGGCGCTTTTACGGGCCATGCACACCCGGGGCCCCGGCTCCCGCCCGGTAAGAAGACGGCAAGAGGGCGGAAAAGCGGAGCGGCGGGTGCAACCACGCGTCGGGTTTCGCCCTCTGAATCATCGGAAATGGGTTCGGACCTCGCTCGCGCCAAGAGATGCTGTCGACACGAAATGTAGATTCAGTGACTGTGAAAGAAGCCCTCGATCCGCTGACGGGGCCCACCATCACGCCATCCGCACAGGTCAGCATCGTCGTCATCGCCTTCAACGATGCCGGCCATGTCTGCGATGCGGTGCGCTCCGCACTCGCGCAGGGGACACCCGGCGAAACGGTCACCGAAGTGATCGCGGTGAACGACGCCTCCACCGACGGCACCGGCGCCGCCCTGGACGCCCTCGCCCATGACGAACCGCGGCTGCGGGTGATCCACCGCGACACGAACAGCGGCGGCTGCGGCACCCCGCGCAACGACGGTCTGCGTGCCGCCACCGGACGGTTCGTGATGTTCCTCGACAGCGACGATGTGCTGCCCCCGGGCGCGGCCCGGGCGCTGCTGGCCGCCGCTCAGGAGCATGACGCCCCGGTCGTGGCCGGCGCCTGCGTACGCCGGGAGCTGCCCGCGCACCGCGACGTCCCCTGGCAGCCGGCCCTCTACCGCGAGCCGGCGGTGCACAGCTCCCCCGAATCCAGCCCCCAGCTGGTCCGGGACACGCTGTGCGTCAACAAGCTCTACGACCGGGCGTTCCTCGACAAGCACGCCATCACCTTCCCCGAGGGCCGTTTCACCTACGAGGACTTCGTGTTCACCGCGCGGGTGCTGGCCGCCGCCCCCCGCGTCGCGACGATCCCCGACCGGGTCTACATCTGGCATGTGCGCCGCGCGGCCGCCCGGCAGTCGATCTCGCTGGACCGCAACGACGTCGCCAACTGGCAGGCGCGGATCGCGGCGCACCGCGCCAGTGTGCAGATCTTCCAGGACGCCGGGCAGAAGGCGCTGGCGCACGCCGCGGACACCAAGTTCCTCGACCACGATCTGCGGATGTACGTCCGCGAGCTGCACACCCGCGGCGCCGACTACCGCACCGACTGGTGGCGGCTGACCCGCGACTACCTGGGGGGCTTCGACGAGGCCGATCTGCGCGCGGCCCGCGCCCCGGCCCGCTGGCTGGCCCGGGTGGTGCTGGCGTCGCCGGCCCCGCGGGACCTGGAACGGCTGACCCAGCTGGCGGCCCGGCCCGGCCGGCTGCTGCCGCCGTACGCGGAGGCCGACGGCCGCGCGGTGTGGTCCGCCGACCTGCCCGAGGTGGAGCTGGACGCGATCGGCACCAAGCCGATGCACCGGCTGCCGGTGACCATAGACGCGGAGCCGGCCGTCAGCGGCCCGGGGGTGCTGCGGCTGCGGGTGCACGACCTGTACGGGCGGCTGGCGGCGGCCGGGCCGGAGAGCATCGACATCGAGCTGCGGCGCCGCCGGGACGACCGGCGCGGTCCGGTCCACACCGCCGCCCTCACCCCGGCCCCGGCCGTCGGCGGGTCCCAGGCCTGCTGGACCGCCGAGATCGTCCTGGACCTCGCGGCGCTGGCCGAACGCGGCGGCCGGCCCTGCGCGGATCCCGAGCCCTGGGATCTGATGGCGCAGGTCAGCTGCGCGAACGGGGCCGGTTTCCGCGCCGCGCTGCGGGCCCTGGGCCCGGGGCTGCGCCGCCGGGTGCTGCCCAGCCGCCGCCATGCCGTGCTGCTGGTGCAGCCGTATGCGACGACCGGCGGCGCCCTGTCACTGCGGGTCGCCTCCGGCCCGCGCAGCGTATGGCGGATCGCCGCCCGGCGGCTGCGCGGCTGAGCCGCCGCGGCCCGCTCCCCCCGCACTCCTCGACCCCGACCTAGGATTGGCGCTATGTCTTACTTGATCACGGGTGGTGCCGGCTACATCGGCGCCCATGTCGTACGGGCCCTGCGGCAGGCGGGCGAGACGGTCGTCGTGCTCGACGATCTGACGTCGGGCGTGGCCGCCCGGATCCCGGAGGACGTCCCCCTGGTCGTCGGCTCCACGCTCAACCGTGCGCTGCTCGATGCCGCCTTCGCCGAGCACGGCATCACCGATGTCGTGCATCTGGCCGCCAAGAAGCAGGTCGGCGAGTCCGTCGAGATGCCGCTGCACTACTACCGCGAGAACGTGCACGGTCTGCAGACGCTGCTGGAGGCGATGGCGGCGGGCGGCGTCGGCCGGCTGGTGTTCTCGTCCTCGGCCGCGGTCTACGGCATGCCGGATGTCGAGCTGGTCACCGAGGAGACCCCCTGCACCCCGATCAACCCGTACGGCGAGACGAAGCTCGTCGGCGAGTGGATGGCCCGCGCGGCGGGCCGGGCGCACGGCATCAGCACCGCCTGCCTGCGCTACTTCAACGTCGCGGGGGCGGCCGCCCCGGAGCTGGCCGACACCGGGGTCTACAACATCGTCCCGATGGTCTTCGAGCGGCTCACCGAGGGCGCCGCGCCGCGCATCTTCGGCGATGACTACGACACCCCCGACGGCACCTGCATCCGCGACTACATCCATGTCGCGGACCTCGCCGAGGCCCATGTGTCGGCGGCCCGCAAGCTCGCCGAGCCGGGTCCGGTGCGCGATCTGACGCTGAACATCGGGCGCGGCGAGGGCGTTTCGGTGCGCGAGATGGTCGATCTGATCGCCGAGATCACCGGGCACCAGGGGGTCACCGCCGAGGTCACCCCGCGCCGTGCGGGCGACCCGGCCCGGGTGGTCGCGGCCGCCGACCGGATCACCGCGGAGCTGGGCTGGAAGGCCCGGCACGACGTACGCGACATGATCACGTCGGCCTGGGAGGGCTGGCAGCACCACCGCCCGCAGGCCTGACAGCGGGCCGCGCCGTGGGGCGCGGCCCGGATCGGCGGTGTGCGGCGGCCGCTGCGCGCAGCGGGCCGCCGCCGCCCGTCATGCGCCGGCCGCGGCGGGCTTGCGGATCATGAGGCAGGCCTGCGGGGCGGTGTCCCCCAGTTCCGCTTCGGGTTCGCGCAGCAGCCGGGCCCGTACGGACAGCCCGGCGCGGCCCACCAGGTCGGCGATCCGGTCCGGCTGCCGGCGCCGGAAGTCGAGCGACACGGGATGGCCGAACGGCCGGTCGATGTGCAGGGGCTCGTCCCCCGTCTGGAAGGCGAGCAGGAGATGGCCGCCCGGGGCGAGCACCCGGTGGAACTCGGCGAACACCTCCGGCAGCCGTTCCTGCGGTGTGTGGATGATCGAGTACCAGGCCACCACGCCGCCGAGGGCGCCGTCCGGCAGATCCAGGGACGTCATCGCCCCCTCCTCGAACCGCACGCCCGGGTGCGCGCGCCGGGCCAGTGCCACCATCCGCGGCGACAGGTCGACGCCGGACACGGACAGTCCCAGGGCGGCCAGGTGGGCGGTGACCCGGCCGGGCCCGCAGCCGACGTCGACGACCGGCCCGGCGCCGGCGGCCCGCACGAGTTCGGCGAAGCCGGCGAGCATCGCCCGGTCCATCGGCCGGGTCTCCAGGACGTCGCGGAAATGGTCGTCGTAGTCTTCGGCGACGGCGTCGTAGAACGCCCGGGTGGTGCGCAGGAAATCCGGTTCGGTCATGGCCCGGCACCCTACTGGGCGCCCCGGGCCGGCCGGCGGGGAACCGACGCGCCGGGGTCAGCTCAGCGGGTGCGACGTCCGGCCCGAGACCTCGTCGATCTCGTCATGTGCCTTGGTCAGCAGCTTCATCGCCAGTTCGTTGAGCGCTCTGGCCCCCGCGACCTCCTCGCCCACCCGCGGCTGGTTGGAGTCGACGGGGTGGCGGCTGGCGTAACCGTGGGCCCGAACCTCGGTCCCGTCGGGCAGCCGTACGAGGGCGGCTGCGCGGGTGCGGTGGGTGTCCTCCTCGAATTCCATGTCCACATGCCATCCGACAGTGGTCTGCAGCATCACGATCACCTCCGGAGCCCCTCTTACCAGCGTGCGCCTGCCGGGCGGCCGCCGCACGACGGGTGCCGGCGGCACGGCAGCGCCCGGGGCGGGCCTCTGGTCGAAGGCCCGCCCCGGGGGTGCTCACGCGGTCCGGCCCGTTACGGCTGGAGGGTGATCGAGTTGATCGGCGTGAGGTCCTTGTCGATGTAGTAGCCGGGCGAGAGGTAGCCCTGGCATCCGGTGCCGTTGTAGCCCGTGCAGGTCCGCATGGTCGCGCCCCCGGACTGGTTGTTGTAGATGCGGTGCGTCCCGACCTGGTTGCTGAGGTTGTGGGCCCCGTAGCTGTAGTAGAAGAGCGACGGGTGGCCGCCGTTCCACCCGGCGTTCTGCGGGTAGATGCAGACCGCCCCGTAGGGGCAGCCCTGGACGGTGCCGCCCGCCGCGGCGGCGGTTCCGGCCGTGCCGATCACGACGCCTGCCGGGACGGCCAGCGCCGCGACGGTCATGGCTACCACTCCGGCTCGCTTCCATATGGACATGTGACGTTCCCCCTTGGTCCAGCGGCCCCGCGGGGTGGTGCCCCGCGGGTGCACCTCTGCGGGTGCCTGATGGTTGGCCAGCCTGTTGCCACGGGGGTGGATCGCACAACGGTTTTCGGCGGTGCCCGAAGGGGCTGCCGGTGTCAGCCACGCGTGCGGCGCAGCGGGTTCATGGAACGACGGGCGCCGGGCACGGTGAGGGTCAGCGGCGTGCGCCCGTCGGCCGCCCGGACCGGCAGTTCGCGGCGGAACGGGCCCGCGGTCACCCGCAGGACCACCTGCCAGGTGCCCGGGGGGCCGCTGCGCAGCAGGGACCGCACGGTGTAGTGGTCGCCGGCGCCCCGTTCGACCGTGGTGCGCAGCGCGACCGAGCGGGTCGCGTCGTGGAGGACCAGCCCCAGTTCGGCGTCCACGGGGCAGCCGGGCAGGGTGAGGCGCGCGGCGAGGGCGGCCCGCCCGGAGCGGGTGCGGTCCGCGGTGCCGCGCAGGTCGTCGCCGAGTGGCCGGCGGGCGCCGTCGCGGTCCAGGTCGAGGTGGAGATGGCCGTGCGGCACGGAGAGGAAGAGCGCGGCGACGGACGGGCCGGCCGGTCCCCGGCCGACGATCCGCGGCGCGAACTCCTCGTCGCCCGCCCCTTCTTCGGGGACCAGCCAGGCCTCGCGGCGGAGGGCGGGACCCGCCGGGCCCGCTTCGCCGTGCGCGGTGACCGCGATCTTGAGGCCCCAGGTGCCGTCGGTCAGCGGCCCGCCGTCCGCGGCGGTCGCCGGGTCGACGGCGGCCTGCCACGCGCCGTCCGCGTACCGCGCCGGGACGCGGTGGGCGGCGCCGCTGCGCTGCAGCACGATCTCGACGGTGTCGGCGCCGAGCGGGTGAAGGTCGGCGGTGCCCCGCAGATGCAGTACGCCGCCGGCCCAGCGCCGGCGGATCAGGCGCTGGCGCACCACCACGCGGTCGGTGAGGTCGTAGCAGGCGTCGGGGAGGCCGCGCTCCGGGTCGCGGAAGTACGGGTAGCCGGCGTAGACGCGGCCGTCGTCGCCGAGGTGCGGCGGGTCCGGCTGCCCTTCGGTGTCGGCCCGGACGACGGCGGTCAGCGCGTCGTCGAGTCCGGCGCGCAGGCAGTGGGCGCGCAGCCGGAGTCCGGGCGGCAGGGCGGCCCGGACCCGGTCGGTGCAGTAGCGCTCGACGAGCGGGCGGGCGGCGGCGGCCATCCGCTGCCGCCCGGCGAGGTCGCGGGCGAGGTAGGCGGCCCCGAAGGGCATGAGTATCTCGCCGTGGAAGTGCCGGACCATCAGTTTGTCCCGCTGGGCGCCGGGCGGGACCTGGGCCTCGACGTCTTCGAGGACGGTGCCGATGTAGTCGAGGTACTCGCACCAGTCGATGTCCTGGCGGCTGGCGTTGCTGTTGTCCTCGCGTCCGTGCAGGTAGTAGCAGTCGTGGTCGGCGAGGACGGAGACGACGTCGGCGCGCAGCAGGGCGGCGATGCCGAAGGGCAGGTCCTCGGCCAGCAGCCGGCCCTCGACGAAGCGCAGCCGGTGCGTTTCGAGGAAGGAGCGGCGGAAGAGTTTGTAGGCGGCCAGCGACCAGTAGACCGGGGAGTCGAAGACCGAGACCTTGTCGCTGGTGGTGCGCAGGTCGACGGGGGCGGCGCGGCCGTCGGCGCCGACGATGCGGCCGTAGACGATGTCCGAGCCGCACCGGTCGGCCATCCGGGTGAGGCGGTCCAGCGCCTCGGGGCCGAGGCGGTCGTCGGAGTCGAGGAAGAAGACGTAGTCGCCGGTGGCGCGGTCCAGCCCGGTGTTGCGCGGCTTGCCGGCGCCGCCGGAGGCCTCCTGGCGCAGCACGGTCAGGTTGGGGTGCCGGCGGGCGTGGTCGGCCAGCCGTTCCGCGCTGCCGTCGGTGGAGCCGTCGTCGACCGCGATCACCTCGATCCGGTGCTGGTCGAGGGTCTGGCCGAAGACCGAGTCGAGGCAGCGGTCGAGGTAGTCCCGGGTGTTGTGCACCGGCACGATCACGGAGACGGTCGGCTTCACCGTGGCATCCGGTCCGGCCGGAGCCGCGGCCGTGAGGTCGTCAGGGGCGGGCACCGTGCCCTCCGATCTTTCAGCAATCCCCGAAATACCCGGCGTCCCAGCCGGGCAAAGGGGACTATTAAGACATATAACGTTGGGTGAACGTTCGCCGATCGTGGAGGAGTGCCGGTGGCTCCGACGTCCGCCACCCCACAAGAGGCGGTCCGGTCCCTGGAGGTTGCCCTTCCCCTTTGTCGGAGTGAACGCCCCGCCGCGGTGCGCTGCCCCCTCGGGCGGCCGGCTGCTCCCTGCCTCGCGGCGGCCCTGTCCATGGCGGCGTACTGCCTCGCGCTCGCCCTCTACGGCAGCTACCCCTTCGGCCCCCGCTCGCGCGCCGTCAATGACCTGGGCAACCAGTTCGTGCCGCTGCACGCCCGGCTGTGGGACCTGATGCACGGCACCACCAGCGGCGATCTGTTCTTCAACTGGAGCAGCGGCTACGGCGTCCCCTTCCTCGCCGACTTCTTCGCCTACCTGATGAACCCGTTCTCCTGGCTCGTCGGGCTCTTCCCCCGCGCGCTGGCCGACCTGCCGGTCTTCCTGGTCACCCTGTTCAGCATCGGCCTGGGGTCCGCCCTGATGACCGTCCTCCTCGGCCGGCTGCGGCCGGGCTCCGGAGCGCTGCGGGCGCTGCTGTCGGTGGGGTACGGGCTGTGCGCCTGGGTGCTGAACGACGGTGGCGCCGACCCGATGTGGATGTGGGGCCTGGTGGCGCTGCCGCTGACCGGGATCGCCGCCGACTGGTGTCTGCACCGCACCCGCTGGGTGGCCGGCACCCTGCTGGTCGCCCTCGCCTGGGCGGGCAACTTCTACACGGCCGCGATGGCGACCCTGGCGATGGCACTGGTGCTGGTGGTGCGGCTGCTGACGGCCGCCGGGATGCCGTGGCGCGACCGGCTGCGCGCCCTGGCCCGCGCCGCCTCGATGGCGCTGACCGGCATCCTGCTCACCGCGCCCGTCCTGACCGTCACCCTCGCGGCCAGCCGCGCCGCCCAGCCCGCGCCCGATCCCTCCTACGACGAACAGCCGTCGCTGCTCTACCAGTTGGCGCAGCTCCTGCCGGGCGGCCACGGCGAGATGCCGGTGCCCAACATCTCCATCGGGGTGCCCGGACTCCTGCTGGTGGCCGCCTTCCCGTTCGTACGGGCCGTGCCGCTGCGGGTCCGGCTCGGCTGGTACGCCCTGGCCGCGGGCGTCGCCACCTCCTTCGTGCGGGAGCCGACGATCCTGCTGTGGCACGGCTTCGCGCTGCCCAACGGCAGCCCGTACCGCGCCGCCTTCGTCCTCAGCGGCATCCTCGTGATGATCTCCTGGCTGGCGCTGGCGCACCGCCCGCGCCCCCGCGAACTGGCCGCGGGGGCGGCGCTGGTCGCGCTGCTCGCCGGGCTCTGCCGCGACCAGGGCACGGTCGGCGACGACACCTGGGTCCTGGTGGCGGTCGGTGCGCTCACCCTCCTGGGGCTGGCCGCGCTCGGCACGTCGCGCACCGCCCGCACCCGGGCCGCCGCCACCGCCGCGCTGACCGGTACGGTCCTGCTCGGCTCGGCGTACACGGCATGGTCCGTGACCACGGCACGGGGCCGGATCGACTGGTTCCAGCCCAAGATCACGATGGCCGGGCCGGCGCTGGCGGCCCGGCACGGGCTGACCGCCCGCGCCGACTGGCCGCGCAGCCGTACCGACCCGGGTCCGCACGAGTTCGCCGACAACGACCCGCTGCTGATCGGCGGCGAGGGCGGCGCGTACTACAGCAGCTTCGTGCCCGCCGCCACCGCCCGCACCCTGCGGGGCCTGGGCGCCGGCTGGTACATGAAGGGCCGCCATACACTCAGCTTCGAGGACCCGGTGGGCCGGGCGCTGATGGGCGTCGGCAGCTATCTGGCCGCGGTGCCGGAGCGCCGCGCCCTGTTCGTCCCGCATCCGGCGCGGCCGGCCCCGCTGCTGACCGTACGGAGCAGCCTCCCGCGCCCCGCCGGCGAGGAGAGCGTGTTCGCCCGCCAGGAACGGGTGCTGGGCGCCGCCGTCTACGAGGTGCCGCCGCTGAGGCCCACCGGGGGGCCCGCCCCGCGGCCCGACCGCGGCGGCTGGCTGCTGCCCGGCGCGCGCCCCTCGGCCGCGGACCCGGACGGCGCGGGGACCACCTTCACCGCGCGGTGCACTCCGGGCAGCACCGCCGTCTGGTCCGCGCCCTGGTTCTCCGGGGAGGTCAGCGGCCCCGGCGGGAGCACCACGGGGGCCGGCCGTCGCGACGTCACCGCCAATCCGCTGCAGCCCCTGGGCCGGGTGCCCGCGGACGGCACGGTGTCGGTGCGCCTCCGGGGCCGGGGCCCGCAGCACGTCCCCCGGCGGGCGGTCGGCTGTCTGTCCGGGCGCAAGCTGTCCGCGGCGGTGAGCGCGCTGCGCGCCCGGGGCCCGGTGGCCCTGGCCGCCGACGGCCACCGGCTGACGGCCCGGCTGCGTCCGGGCAGCCGGGGCAGCGCGGTGCTGGCCCTGCCCGCGGTCCCGGGGTGGGGCTGTTCGGCCGACGGCGGGCCGCTGCACGCACCGGACTCGTTCGGCGGCCTGCTGGCCGTTCCGCTGGGGGCGGGCGCCGGACGGCTGTCGTGTTCCTACCTGCCGCCGGGCCTGCACACGGGGCTGGCGGCGAGCGCCGCGGCGGCGCTGGCGGTCGCCGTGGTGGCCGCGGGCGGCGCCGTGCACGGCCGGCGGCGCTTTCCCCCCGGCGTCCTGCCGCCCCCCGACCCCGGCGAAAAGGCCTGCTCATGAAGCTTTCCATCGTCGTCCCCTGCTACAACGAAGAGGCCGTCCTGAGCCGTTTCGACGAGACGGTCCGCGCGGTCCTCGCCGGGCTCGCCGTCGAGTACGAGCTCTGTTACGTGGACGACGGCAGCGCCGACGGCACCCTGGCCCGGCTGCGCGGCCTGGCCCAGCAGCACCGGGGCACCACCCGCTACCTCTCCTTCAGCCGTAACTTCGGCAAGGAGCCCGCCATACTGGCCGGCCTGCGGGAGGCGACCGGCGACGCGGTGATCCTCATGGACGCCGATCTGCAGCATCCGCCCGGACTCATCGAGACGATGCTCGACCTCTACCAGCTCGGCCACGACCAGGTCGTCGCCAAGCGCAGCCGGACCGGCGACCGGCGGCTGCGGTCCACGCTGAGCAGGCTCTACTACCGCGCCGTCAACCAGTGGGTCGATGTCGAACTCACCGACGGCATGGGCGACTTCCGGCTGCTGTCGCGCAAGGCCGTGGACGCGCTGCTCTCGCTGCCGGAGTACAACCGCTTCTCCAAGGGCCTGTTCTCCTGGATCGGCTTCGACACCGTCACCTTCGACTACCGCAATGCCGCCCGGGAGGCCGGCGAGACGAAGTGGCGCTTCGGCTCGCTGGTCAACTACGGCATCGACGGCCTGCTCTCCTTCAACTGCCGCCCGCTGCGGCTGGCCATCTACGCCGGGCTCGGCCTGGCCTCGCTCGCCGCCGTCTACACCCTGTGGATCGTCGGCGCGGCCCTCGCCGGCGGGGTCACCGCCCCGGGCTATGTGACGCTGGTGGCCATCATCGTGGGCCTGGGCGGGCTGCAGATGGTGATGCTCGGTCTGATCGGCGAGTACATCGGGCGGATCTACTACGAGGCCAAGCAGCGGCCGCACTTCCTGGTCAAGGAGAGCAACGCCGCCCCCGCCACGGCCTCCGTCCCCGGCCCGGCGGGCCCCGCCACCGCCGGCTCCCCGACCGGCTGATGCGCGAGCTGCCGACGCTCCGGCCGGGGGGCCAGATCGTGCGCTTCGCCGCCGTCGGCGGAGTCAACACCGTGACGTTCTACGCCTGTTATCTGCCGCTGCACCACCTGCTGCCCTACTTCGCGGCCTACACCGCGGCCTTCGCGGCGAGCCTGGCCGGCGCGTTCTTCCTGCACACCTACGTCACCTACCGCACCCGCCCCACCTGGACGAAGTTCCTGCTCTTCCCGCTGACCCAGGTCACCAACTACTCAGTGCAGAGCGCGGGGCTGGTGGCGCTGGTGGGCTGGTGCGGGCTGGACACGGCAGTGGCGCCGCTGGTGGCGGCGCTGTGCGCGCTCCCGTTCACCTATCTGGTCTCCCGGCGCATCCTCCGCCCGCCCGCCCGGACCGGCCCCGCCGCCGCCCGGCCCGGTCCCTCCGCTCAGGCCGGCCCGCCGCCCGCCCGCTCCGGCGAGGCCGCCTGAGCCCGCCAGCCCCCGAACCGCGCGGTCTGCCCGACCGAGGCCTGACGCGCCGTGTACAGCCTGCCGTCGAGGCCCAGCGCGACCACCACCGCCCGCCCCACGGCGTCCTGGGCGACACCGGCCGCCGCCGTGTGCGCCACCCTGCCCCGCTGCCAGGGCCGGGGGCCGTCCTGGGCCATCGCCATCCGGACCTCGCCCGCGTCGTCGCGCGCCGCGAGCACCATCCGGCCGTCGCTGCCGATCGGCGCCGCCGCCACCCGCCCGTAGCCGCCGACCGCCGCGCAGCGCGCCGACACCCGCCAGGCGCCGACCGTCCGCTGCCGCTCGGCGATCAGGACCTGGGCGGTGGCGGGGCGCCGGAAGACGGCCCGGACCGCGCCGTCGGCCAGCGGGACGAGGCTGACCGGCCCGGCCGGCTGCGGCAGCCCGGTGGCCGCGGCCGGCCGCGGGACCTGCCCGGCCTTCTTGGACACCCAGTGGTGCACGGTCCCCACGGTCGGCGCGACCAGATGGATCAGCCCGTCGGCGTCCACACAGGCGTCCAGTCCGTCGACGATCCGCGGGGAGGCCGTGAGGGTGCCGACCGGGCCCTCCAGCCGCTGCCACGGCGAGAAGTGCCTGCCGTGCGGGCCGCCGCGGTGGGCGACATGGCCGTCCCAGGTGCGGACGAAGACGTGCACCGTGCCGTCCGGGGTGGCCACCGCCGCCGGGAAGCCGGTCTCCAGCGACCGGACCGGGTCCGGGTCGGGGGACCCCAGCGACTCCCAGCGCGCGAAGAGGGGCACCCCGTCCGCGGCGGTGCCGGTCTGCGGTGCGGTCAGCAGCTCGCGCCGGTGGGCGGCGTTGCGGCCGGGCAGCACGGTGCGGGAGGCGAAGAGCTGGAGCGCGCCGTCGGGGCGGCGCACCACATGGATCTGCCCCTGCAGCCCCGCACCGCCGGCCGGCACCGGCGCGTGGAAACTCCCGCTGCCCGGACGGGTCTCCGCCCAGCAGTACGCCGTCCCGCCCAGTACCGCGAAGGCGGCGAGCCGCCCGTCCCGGGCGGGCCGGAGCCAGGCGTTGGAGCCGGGCGCGCGCAGCCGGGTGCTGCGGGTCCAGTCGCGCGAAGCGCCGTTGAGGGCCGAGCCGCCCACCTTGAGGTCGCCGCAGCCCGCCGGGTCGCCGCAGGCGCGGCGGTCGGCCCAGCCGTAGAGGGACAGCAGCCGGGCCTTGCGGCGGGCGGTGGCCAGGTCGAGGTCGTGGGGCAGTGCGGCGGCCTCGTAGCCGAGGTAGTTCTCCACGATCGGCGGCCGGCCGCGGACCCCGTAGGCGGCCAGCGCGGCCTGCGCGAAGTAGGCGGAGGCGGTGTGGTCCTGATGGTCGAAGTAGCGCGGCCCGGCCGGGCGGGGATCGCGGTCCGAGGAGGCCGGCGGCCGCTTCCAGGAGTGCACCGCGTTGGGGTCCAGGGTGCGTACGGCGGTCGGCCCGGCCCGGTCGAACACCGCCGCCAGCGTGGCGACGAGCTGGTCACGGGTGTAGTGGTACTGCCGCTTCACGGGGGTGCCTGCGGGGCGCAGGGTGGGCAGGGTGGCGGTGGCCCCCAGCCACAGACCGCGCAGACTCCTCGCACGAGCCTGCCAGACGGCCCGGGACTCCACCAGCTCCAGGAAGATCAGCTGGTGGTGCGGGGCGGCGCGCAGCGTCTGGAGCTCCACCTCGAAGCCGGGGAGCAGGGAGAGCGCCGCGACGTCCCAGCGGGCGGCCGGATCGCCGGTGACCATCGCGGCGTGGGCGGCGCGCAGTCCGTTGGCCCGCGCCCGGGAGAAGGCGGCCCGGTCCCTGGTGACACGGGCGGCGCCGGGGGCGTGCCGGCCGGTGTTGCGGCCGTCCGCCTCGCCGCCGGTGAGGCAGACGGTGACCGAGCGCGCCCCGCTGCGCAGGGACTGCTCCAGGTCGGGGTTCATGAAGTACAGGCCGTCGTCGGCGTGCGCGATGACCTGCACGAAGGACTGGTGGGCGGGGTCCGTCAACGGCCGTCCGGGGCCCGCAGGTCCGGTCGTCCGGGCGTCGTCCGACAGCCGGGCCCATACGCCCGCGCCCACCGTCACGGCGAGCACACCGCCGCCGGTGGCCTGGAGCAGCCGGCGGCGGGAGACACGGGGCGGGGGCGCGGGTGACACGCACTCAGTATTCGGGCGGCCGGAGGATCCCGCGCGCCCCGAAACTCACCACTTGACCAGATCCATGAGGAGCACCGCGGAAATTTCCGGTGAACGACGACAACCTTCTCGGGTGAACAGCAGTCAGAAGGTTGACCACGCACATACCCGTGGGGATTTTTTGCGTTCCGTACTCAGCTCGTCATGAGGAGCAGCACCGCATGTCCGAGACAGGCACCGGCGCCGTACCACGCTTCAGCATCGTCGTGCCCGTGTACAAGGTGCAGGGCTTCCTGCGCGCGTGCATGGACTCGGTGCTGACGCAGGATCACCCGGACTTCGAGCTCATCGCCGTCGACGACTGCTCACCGGACCGCAGCGGCGCCATCCTGGACGAGTACGCCGCCCTCGACGACCGCGTCCGGGTCCTGCACCTCCCGGAGAACGGCGGCCTGGGCCCGGCCCGCAACGCCGGTCTGGAGCAGGTCCGCGGCGACTACGTCCTCTTCCTCGACAGCGACGACACCCTCGTCCCCGGCGCGCTCGGCGCCCTCGCCGGCCGGCTGGCCGCCACCGGGGACCCCGAGATCCTGATCTTCGACTACGCCCGGACCTACTGGGACGGCGCCACCCGCCGCAACGCGTTCTCCGCGCTGCTCGACGAGTCCGGCGCGCCCTCCTTCCCGCTCGCCGAGCGCCCCCGGCTCCTCGATCTGCTGCAGATCGTCTGGAACAAGGCCTACCGCCGCGACTTCCTCGAGGAGCACGGCTTCACCTTCCCCGCGGGCTACTACGAGGACGCCCCCTGGACGTTCTGCACGCTGATCACCGCACCGCGGATCGCGGTCCTCGACCGGGTCTGCCTGCACTACCGCCAGCGCCGGCAGGGCGGCAACATCCTGCGCACCACCAGCCGCAAGCACTTCGACGTCTTCGACCAGTACGCCCGGGTCTTCGCCCACCTGGACGCGCACCCCGAACTGTCGCACTGGCGCGTCCATATGTTCCGCAAGATGGCCGACCACTATCTGACCGTGCTGGACAAGCCGGGCCGGCTGCCGCGCGACGCCCGGGCCGAGTTCTTCCACCGCGCCGCCCGCGACTACCGCCTGCGGCTGCCGGCCGGCTTCGTCCGCCCCGGCGGCGTGACCGGCGGCAAGTACGCGCTGCTCGCCAGGGACGCCTACCCGGCGCTGGCCGGTCTCAAGGTCGCCGGCAAGGTGCAGCGCACCGTGCGCAAGCACGCCGGCAAGCGGATCCGGCAGGCCAAGCGCACGGCCGTGCACCTGCGCTACCGGGCCCTGTTGCGGCAGCCGCTGGACGAGAACCTCGCGGTCTACTCCGCGTACTGGAACCGGCTGCCGTCCTGCAATCCACTGGCGGTCTACGAGAAGGCCAAGGAGCTGGCACCGCACGTGCATGGCGTCTGGGTCGTCAAGAAGCAGCTCGCCGAGGCCGGGCGGGTCCCGGCGGGTATCGACCACGTCGTACTGAACTCGCCGCGCTACTGGGAGGTGATGGCGCGCGCCAAGTACCTCGTCAACAACGTCAACTTCGCCGACAACGTGGTCAAGCGCGAGGGCCAGATCCACCTGCAGACGCACCACGGCACGCCGCTGAAGTCGATGGGCACCGACCAGAAGCGCTACCCGGCCGCCGCCAGGGGCATGAGCTTCCGCAAGCTGCTGGCCCGCGCCGACCGCTGGGACTTCTCGCTCTCCGCCAACCGGCACACCACCGAGCAGTGGGAGCGCGTCTACCCCTGCGGCTTCACATCGGTGGACGCGGGATACCCCCGCAACGACGTCTACTACCGGGCCACCGCCCAGGACGTCCGCGACATCCGCGAGCGGCTGGGCATCGCGCCCGGCCGGACGGCGGTGCTGTACGCGCCGACGATGCGCGACTACCAGGTCGGCTACGTCCCGCGGCTCGACCTGGAGAGGCTCTCCCGCGAGCTGGGCGAGGACGTCGTCCTGCTGGTGCGCACCCACTACTTCTACGACCGGGACCCCGGCCTCCAGCAGCTGCAGGAGCGCGGTGCGCTGATCGACGTCTCCGGCCACCCGGTCGTCGAGGAGCTGTGCCTGGCCGCCGACGCCCTGGTCACCGACTATTCGTCGATCATGTTCGACTACGCCAACCTCGACCGGCCGATCGTCACCTACGCCGACGACTGGGACACCTACGTCCGCTCCCGCGGGGTCACCTTCGACCTGCTCTCGGGCGAGCCGGGCGACACCCCGGGCGTGGTCGCCACCAGCGAGGACGAACTGATCGAGGCGTTCCGCAGCGGCCGCTGGGACGACGAGCGGGCCGCCGGGCTGCGGGCCGCGTTCCGCGCGCGGTTCTGCCCGTGGGACGACGGGCACGCCGCCGAGCGCGTGGTGCGCCGGGTCTTCCTCGGCCAGGAGGCGTCCCCGGCCCCGCTGCCGCGGGACGAGCGCACCGTCGCCCCGCCCCCGCGCGCCGCGGCCCGGGAGCCCTCGGCCACGCTGCCGTTCCAGGGGAGCAAGGGGAGCGAGGGCAGCACGGTCCCCGCCCGGCGCGGGGACGGCCCGTCCGACGAGGCATCGGGCCTCGGTCTCGCGGGCTGAGCCACCAAAGAGACCTCTGCGGGGTGCCGCGGCGGACGTCCGCCGCGGCACCCCGCACACGTCTCCGGGTCCGGCCGCGGCCGTCCGGCTCAGCGCCCGCCGAGCGCCCCGACCACCGCCACCGTCAGCTCGTCGAGGTAGCCGGCCGGCACCTCGTCGCGGACGACCAGCAGCCGCCAGTACAGCGGCCCGGTCAGCAGATCCAGGGCCAGCCGGCCGTCCGCGCCGGCCGGGATCTCGCCGCGCTCGACGGCGCGCGCCACCATCGCCGCGGCGACGCCCTCCTGGCTGTCGTGCAGCGCGGCCTTGAGCGCGGTCGCCAGCTCGGGGCTGCGGGCCGCCTCCGCCAGCAGGTCCGGGACGATCTGCGAGGCCATCGGGTGCCGCAGCGCGCGGGCCGCGACCTCCAGCAGCATCCGCACGTCGCCGGAGAGCGAGCCGGTGTCCGGCGTCGGCATCCCCGCCGCGGCCACCGCGGAGACCACATCGAGGACGAGGTGCAGCTTGGAGCGCCACCGCCGGTAGACGGCGGTCTTGCCCACCCCCGCCCGGCGCGCGATGCCCTCGATCGACATCCGGGCGAAGCCCACCGCGGCGAGCTCCTCGAAGACCGCGGCGCGGATCGCCTCGGTCTTGTCCTCGCGCAGTACGGCGGCGCCCGCCGGGGTCCGGCGCGCCGCCGCGGAGTCGTTCCCGCTGCCCTCTTTTGCCATGGCTTGAGCATAGCGTCACGACGCTACGGTTGCGTTTCGACGTGAGCTCCCTTTAGTGTCGGCGTCGCGACGATACGGACCCGTTCCGTCGTAAGGCCCCCGTTCTCGTTCCCCCGCCCCCGTACGCAAGCGAAAGCGGCCTCCTCCATGCCCCAGACCCTCGCGCCCCCGGCTCCGACGCCCGACCGGGCGCCCGACCGCGGCGCCTCCCCCGATCCCGAGCTGCGTGCGCTGGCGGAGCGGCACGGCCTCACGGTGAGCGGCGCCCGCCCCTCGCTGCCGGAGTACACCCGCCAGCTGTGGCACCGGCGGCACTTCATCACCTCGTTCGCCGGCGCCAAGCTCACCGCGATGTACACCACCGCCAAGCTCGGGCAGCTCTGGCAGGTGCTGACCCCGCTGCTCAACGCGGCCGTGTACTACTTGATCTTCGGTGTGCTGATCGGCACCAAGAGGGGCGTCCCGGACTATGTCCCGTTCCTGGTGACCGGCGTCTTCGTCTTCACCTTCCTGCAGAACTCGGTGATGGCCGGCACCCGGGCGATCTCCGGCAACCTCGGCCTGGTGCGGGCGCTGCACTTCCCGCGGGCCTGCCTGCCGATCTCGTTCTGCCTGGCACAGCTGCAGCAACTGCTGTACTCCATGGGCGTGCTCGTGGTCATCCTGCTGTGCTTCGGGCAGGTCCCGACCTGGTCGTGGCTGCTGGTCGTCCCGGCGCTGGCGCTGCAGTTCGTCTTCAACACGGGCCTGGCGATGGTCATGGCGCGCCTGGGAGCGAAGACCCCGGACCTGGCACAGCTGATGCCCTTCATCATGCGGACGTGGATGTACGCGTCCGGCGTGATGTTCAGCATCAGCGTGATCCTCCAGGGCAAGCACCTCCCGCAGTTCGTGGTGATGCTGCTGAACGGCAACCCCGCCGCGGTCTACATCGACCTGATGCGCTTCGCCCTGATCGACAGCTTCAAGGCGCACCAGCTGCCGCCGCACGTCTGGGCGTTCGCGGCCGGCTGGGCCCTGCTGGCCGGCGTCGTCGGCTTTGTGTACTTCTGGAAGGCTGAGGAGCGGTACGGACGTGGCTGAACAGACCAACGGCATGGACCTGGCCGGGCACCCGAACGGCACCCGGCCGGCCGAGGCCGCCGAGGCCCGCGTCCCGACCGTGATCGCGGACGATCTGCACATCGTCTACCGCGTCTACGGCACGGGTGCCGGCAAGGGCAGCGCCACCGCGGCGCTGAACCGCATCGTGCGCCGCAAGCCCTCCTCGGGCGTGCGCGAGGTGCACGCGGTCAAGGGGGTCTCCTTCACCGCCTACCGCGGCGAGTCGATCGGTCTGATCGGCTCCAACGGTTCGGGCAAGTCGACGCTGCTCAAGGCGGTCGCCGGCCTGCTGCCCGCCGAGCGCGGCAAGGTCTACACCCACGGCCAGCCCTCGCTGCTGGGCGTGAACGCGGCGCTGATGAACGACCTGACCGGCGAGAAGAACGTCCTCCTCGGCGGCCTGGCCATGGGCATGAGCCGCGAGCAGGTCCGCGAGCGCTACGACGGCATCGTCGACTTCTCCGGCATCAACGAGAAGGGCGACTTCATCTCGCTGCCGATGCGCACCTACTCCTCCGGCATGGCCGCCCGCCTGCGGTTCTCCATCGCCGCGGCCAAGGACCACGACGTGCTGATGATCGACGAGGCGCTGGCCACCGGCGACCGCAGCTTCCAGAAGCGCTCCGAGGCCCGCATCCGCGAACTGCGCAAGGAAGCCGGCACCGTCTTCCTCGTCAGCCACAACAACAAGTCCATCCGCGACACCTGCGACCGCACCCTGTGGCTGGAGCACGGCGAACTGCTGATGGACGGCCCGACGGACGACGTCATCAAGGCGTACGAGGCCCACCGCTAGGACGACCGCCGGGGCACGCCCCGGGGGGGGACTGCCCCCGGGAGCCGGTCCGGCAGCTCCCGGCGGCTTCGCGCCGTACGGAAACGGGGACGGCCCCGGAAGCCTGAGCTTCCGGGGCCGTCCGACGTGATGCATGCGTCAGCTGTGGGTGCGCAGCAGCGTCCGCATCGTCCGCATGGCCACGGAGAGGTTCGCCAGATCGAACCCTTCCGACCCGTAGATCTCCTCCAGCGTCGCCCGCGCACGGCTGAGGATCGCCGCGTTGGCCTGCTCCCAGGCCTTGAACCGCTGCTCCGGCGTCGAGGAGCCGTTGCCCTCCGACAGCACGTCCGCGGTCAGCGCCGCATGGGCCGCGAAGAGGTCCTCGCGGATCGAGGCGCGGGCCATCGACTGCCAGCGGTCGTTGCGCGGCAGCTCCAGGATGCGGTCGAGGAGCTGGTTGATCCGCAGCCGCTCGCCCAGGTCGTAGTAGACCTCGGCGACGTCCAGCGGCGCCTTGCCCATCCGGTCCGCGACGGCGACGATGTCCAGCGCCGGGAAGACCGAGGAGAAGCCGGACACCTGGACGGCCAGCGCCTCGGGCACGCCCGCGCCGGTCAGCTCGTCCAGGATCGTCTGGAACCACTCCAGATCGCTGCCCTGCAGCAGGTTCGGCAGCTCCTTCCAGAGCCCGGCGACCCGCTCCGCGAAGAACTCGATGGTCTCCGAGAGCTCCAGCGGCTGCGGGCGGTTGTTGAGCAGCCAGCGGGTGCCGCGCTCGACCAGCCGCCGCGAGTGCAGCCGGATCCGGGTCTGGACATCGGCCGCGACGACATTGTCGAGCGCCTCGACGTCGTCCCAGACCTGGTTCAGCCCGAAGATCGTCCGGGCCGCGGTGTGGGCCCGCACGACCTCTTCGAGGGAGGCCCCGGTCTCCTCCCGCATCCGGTGCAGGAAGCTCGTACCGCCGGTGTTGACGGTGTCGTTGACCAGCACCGTCGTGACGATCTCGCGGCGCAGCGCATGCCCGTCGACCTGCTCGGCGAAGCGGTCGTGCAGCGCCGAGGGGAAGTAGGCGTGCAGCAGCCGCTGGAGGTAGGGGTCGTCCGGCAGCCCGGTCTGGATCAGCGCCTCGGCGACCGTGATCTTGGTGTACGCCAGGAGCACCGCGGTCTCGGGCTGGGTCAGCCCGCGGCCGGCGGTCAGCCGCTCACGGATCTGCCGGTCGGTGGGCAGGAACTCCAGGGCCCGGTCGAGATCCCCGTCGCGCACCAGGCGGCGCATGAAGCGCTGCTGGGCGTGGAGCATGCTGGAGGACTGGGCGAGGGCCAGCGCCAGTGCGGTGTTCTGCGCGTAGTTGTTGCGCAGCACCAGCGCGCCGACCTCGTCGGTCATCTCGGCCAGCAGCTTGTTGCGCTGCTTGACCGTCATGTCGCCGTCCGCGACCACGGCGTTGAGCAGGATCTTGATGTTCACCTCGTGGTCGGAGGTGTCCACACCGGCGCTGTTGTCGATCGCATCGGTGTTGATCCTGCCGCCGGCCGCGGCGAACTCGATCCGGCCCAGCTGGGTCAGGCCCAGGTTGCCGCCCTCGCCGACGACCTTGACCCGCAGGTCCTCGCCGTTGACCCGGATGGCGTCGTTGGACTTGTCGCCCACATCGGCGTTGGACTCCGCCGAGGACTTCACATACGTCCCGATGCCGCCGTTCCACAGCAGGTCGACGGGCGCCTTGAGGATGGCCTGCATCAGGTCGGCGGGCGTCATCTTCTTGACCCCGGCGTCGATGCCGAGGGCGGCCCGCACCTGCGCGTTGATCTGGATGGACTTGGCCGAGCGCGGGTGGATGCCGCCGCCCTGGGAGAGCAGCTCGGTGTTGTAGTCCGCCCAGGAGGAGCGGGGCAGCTCGAAGAGCCGGCGGCGTTCGGCGTAGGAGGTCGCCGCCTCCGGGTTCGGGTCGATGAAGATGTGCCGGTGGTCGAAGGCGGCGACCAGCCGGATGTGCTCGCTGAGCAGCATGCCGTTGCCGAAGACGTCACCGGACATGTCGCCGACGCCGACCGTGGTGAAGTCCTGGGTCTGGGTGTCGTGGTCCAGCTCGCGGAAGTGCCGCTCGACCGACTCCCAGGCGCCGCGGGCGGTGATGCCCATGCCCTTGTGGTCGTAGCCGGCGCTGCCGCCGGAGGCGAAGGCGTCACCGAGCCAGAAGCCGTACGACTCGGCGACCTCGTTGGCGATGTCGGAGAAGGTCGCGGTGCCCTTGTCCGCGGCGACGACCAGGTAGGTGTCGTCCTCGTCGTGACGGACCACGTTCTGCGGGTGGACGACCTCGCCGCCGACGAGGTTGTCGGTGATGTCCAGCAGACCGGAGATGAAGGTCTTGTAGCAGGCGATGCCCTCGGCCAGCCAGGCGTCGCGGTCCTGCGACGGGTCCGGCAGCTGCTTGCCGACGAAGCCGCCCTTGGCGCCGACCGGCACGATGACGGTGTTCTTGACCATCTGCGCCTTGACCAGGCCGAGGATCTCCGTACGGAAGTCCTCCCGGCGGTCCGACCAGCGCAGACCACCGCGCGCGACCTTGCCGAAGCGGAGGTGGACGCCCTCGACCTTCGGGGAGTACACCCAGATCTCGTACGCCGGGCGGGGCGCCGGCAGGTCGGGGATCGCCTGCGGGTCCAGCTTCATGGACAGGTAGGAGTGCGGCCGGCCCTGGCTGTCCGTCTGGTAGTGGTTGGTGCGCAGCGTCGCCTTGATGACGGTGAGGAAGGACCGCAGGATCCGGTCCTCGTCCAGGGAGGCGACCTGGTCGAGCGCGCCGTCCAGCTCCTCCAGCAGCCCGTCCGTCAGCTCCGTGCCGGCCCGCTGCCGGCCGGGGGACATCCGCGCCTCGAAGAGGGAGACCAGCAGCCGGGTGGTGTGGACGTTGTTGGCGAGGGTGTCCTCCATGTACGTCTGGCTGAAGGTCGCACCGGCCTGCCGCAGGTACTTGGCGTAGGCCCGCAGGACCATCGCCTGGCGCCAGTTGAGGCCCGCCTGCAGCACCAGCGTGTTGAAGTTGTCGCTCTCGGCCGCGCCGGTCCACACCGCGGTGAACGCGTCCTGGAAGCGCTCGCGGGCGTCGTCGCCCTTGACGTGCTCCGGCATCCGCAGCCCGAAGTCGTAGACCCAGGCGATGGTGGAGTCGGCGCAGCGCAGCTCGTGCGGGCGCTCGTCGACGACCTCGACACCCAGGCGGTTCAGGCCGGGCAGCACCCGCGACAGCGAGACCGGCTCGCCCCTGCGGTAGATCTTGAAGCGGCGCTCGCCGGGGCCCGCGCCGACCGGCTCGTAGAGGCTGACCGAGAAGTCGTGGCCGGGCTCGCCGGTGAGCTTCTCCAGGTGCTGGAGGTCGGCGACGGCGCTGCGCGGGCTGTTGTCGGCCTTGTAGCCCTCGGGGAAGGCGTGGCCGTAGCGGCGCAGCAGCTCGGCGGCGCGCTCCTCGCCGACCTCGGCGTTCAGCGCCTCGCCGAAGCCGTCGGCCCACGAGCGGGCGGCCTCCACCAGCCGGCTTTCGAGGCGGTCCGCATCGGCGTCGGTGAGCTCGGGCAGGCTGGCGCCGGGCTCGACCCGGATGACGAAGTGCAGCCGGGAGAGGATCGACTCGGTGTTCCAGGCGGTGAAGTCGACGCTGGTGCCGCCGAGCTCCTCCTTGAGGATGTCGATCAGGCGCAGCCGCACGCCGGTGGTGTAGCGGTCGCGCGGGAGGTAGACCAGCGCGGAGTAGTAGCGGCCGTACTCGTCCTGGCGGAGGTAGAGCCGCAGCCGGCGGCGCTCTTGCAGGTAGAGGACGCTGGTGGCGATGGACCGCAGCTCGTCGACGGGCGTCTGGAAGAGCTCGTCGCGCGGGTAGGTCTCCAGGATCTGCAGCAGGTCGCGGCCGTCGTGGCTGTCGGGGCTGAACCCGGCGCCCTCCAGCACCTCGGCGACCTTGCGGCGGATGACCGGCACCCGGCGCACGGACTCGGTGTACGCGGCCGAGGAGAACAGGCCCAGGAAGCGCCGCTCACCGATGACATTGCCCTTGGCGTCGAACTTCTTGACGCCGACGTAGTCGAGGTAGGAGGGGCGGTGGACGGTGGCGCGGCTGTTGGCCTTGGTCAGGATGAGCAGCTTGTGCTCACGGGCCTTGGCGCGGGCGTCCGCCGGCAGCCGGTTGAAGGACGGCGAGACGGGGTGCCCGTCGGCGCTCTCGTGGTGCGGCGGGTCGGCGCGCAGGATGCCCAGGCCCGTGCCGGGCACGGCGGTCAGCACGTCCTCGTCGACGCCGCCCTCACCGGGCACCGAGGCCAGCTCGTACTCGCGGTAGCCGAGGAAGGTGAAGTGGTCGGCGGACAGCCAGCGCAGCAGCTCCTGGGCCTCGGCGATGTCCTCGTCGCGCAGATCGTCGGCGATCGGCTCGGCGGGCAGCTCGTCGGCGATACGGCCGGCGGCGGCGCGCATCTTCTCCCAGTCCTCGACGGCCTCGCGGACGTCGGACAGCACCCGCAGCAGATCCGCGGTGATCTGCTGGAGGTCCTCGCGGTCGGTCTCGCGGTCCATCTCGACATGGATCCAGGACTCGGTCACCGCGTCGTGCGGCAGCTTCGCGCCCTTGCCCTTGCCGGTCCGGCCGTGCGCATCGCAGTTGGAGTCGAAGACCTCGATGAGCTTGCCGGTGACATCACGGCGGACGATCACCTGCGGGTGGATCACGACATGGATGCCGCGTCCCTGCCGGGAGAGCTCGTTGGTGACCGAGTCGACCAGGAACGGCATGTCGTCGGTGACGACCTCGACGACGGAGTGGCTGCAGGTCCAGCCGTTCTCCTCGACGGTCGGGGTGTGCACCCGGACGTTCGCGGTGCCCTGAGGACGCGTCTCCGCCAGGCGGTAGTGGGAGAGCGCGGCGCCGAAGACGTCGACCGGGTCGCGGCCGGTGAGGTCCTCGGGTGCGGTGTGCAGGTAGTAGCGCTGGAGGTATCCCGCAAGGGTGTCCGGGTCGAGCCCCCGTACCGGGTGCTTACCCCCGGCCGGGCTGCTCTCTACGACCCGGGCAGCCTTGGCGAGCAGCTCGGTTTTGGCTTCGTCCAGCTTGGTCTGCATGTCCTCTGGCTCCTGTCGCGCGCCGTTGCGTGACGTTGTGGAAGAACGTGATGGAAGCCGCACAACGCCGCAGCGACGCGAGGTGTCCTGTCGCTGTCGACGCTATGCCGCGATGAGAGAGGGCCGTGCCGTTATCGACAGTTTTTGACAAAGTCGACAGGGAATGTTGGCCGCAAAGACCAGCGACCGCCCGGTCACGGTGGTGCCCCGGGCGCACGGCAGGGGCCTCGATGCCCCCGCGGGTTATCGCGCTGATCACGGTGCAAGGCTATCGCTCCCCACACGGGTGCCGTCATGGGCCGTGTGCGTACAAAACCACGGCCCGAACTTAGACCTTCTGGACAACGGCCCGCCGGGGTGGCGTGTGCGTGGTGCCCTGGCGCCCACGGGCCCGGCGGACCCGCGCGGCACCCGCCCATGGGGACACCCGTCCGGCGCCTGCACAGCGGCCCTAGACGGCTATGTCGCCCGCCATCTCGACCGCCTCGGCGAGCGTGTCCACCACCGGCACCCCGGCAACCATCAGGCTCGCCCGGCTGTGCGATCCGCCCGTGTAGAGCACCGCGTGCGCGCCCGCGTCCCGCGCGGCCAGGGCATCGTCCGCGGCGTCACCGATCACGACCGTACGCCGCGGATCCACGCTCTCCATCGCCGCCAGATGCCGCACCATGTGCGCGCTCTTGGTGCCCCCGGACGGCCCGGTCCTGCCCTCCACCAGCACGAACCGCGATTCGATCCCGAAGTCGCGGACGATCGGCAGCAGCTCGTCGTGCCCGTACATGCTCAGGATCGACTGGCTGCGCCCGGCCGACTGCCATCCTTCGAGGAGCAGATCCACCCCCGCGGCGAGCTCACAGCCCAGGCGGTGCGTGCTGTAGTGGCGGTGGAACGCCTCGTCCATCACCAGCCACTCGGCGTCCGTCGGCAGCCGCCCCATCAGCCGCTCGTAGAACCTCGGCACGGGCACGCAGTACAGATCCCGGTACGTCTCGAGGGTGATCGGCTCCAGGCCGATCTCCGCGAAGGCGGAGTTCGTCGCCCCGATGACGGCGTCGATGTCATGGAACAGCGTGCCGTTCCAGTCCCAGACGATGTGTGTCGCGTGCTTCCCCATGTGGTCCCCCACGTCGTTCGCCGTGCGTTTCCCCCTGAAGAAAAAATACCCGTCGCCACTGACAACGCGGCCTGATCCGCGGACAACCGGCCCTCAGCCGATCAGATGCGGGATCTCCTGCACCCCGAACCACATCAGGTCATGGTCCTCCGCGCCGTCCACCGTGAACTGCGCATCGTCATCACCCTGGTCCGCCGCGCCGAGCGCCGCGGCGGCCGCCGCGATGTCGGCCTCCGCGTCCGCGGCGTCCACGTGCACCGCCCCGGCCTTCGACAGCGGCACCGGCCCGGAGATCCGCACCTCGCCCAGCGACGAGGGGTCGAGGCCCCGGTCCGGGTCGGCCGCCGCCGCACCGTCCGCCACGTCCACGGCCACCACCACCCGCCGCCGCGCGATGTCCGGGTGACCTGCGAGCAGCCGCAGCGAGGCCTGCGCGGCGCGGTTCAGCGCGGCGTACTCCAGCTCCTCGATGTCGTCCGAGACGTACCACTCGCGCAGCGCGGGCGTGACGGCGTACGCGTCCAAGGGGCCGGGGCCCAGCTCGCCGTTCTTGTGCGCCTCTGCGAGTCCGGAAAGGGTCAGGGGGACATAGACGCGCATGGCAGCCGCTTCCGCTCGATTCGCTCGACTCCGAAGTTTGTCCAGCCAGCATACGGGCGCGAGTCCCCCATCGTGCCGCCCCCGCACCCCCCGTGCCGCCCGTCCGGCACCCGTCCCCCACCCCGCTCCTCAGGCCTGATCCCAAGCCCGCGCCACGGACGGGTGAACTCTTCGCACCCTCCGCCCCGGCCTGTGCGCGCCTTGCTGCCGCCCCGAGCGCGCCGATACGAAGTTCCCCACCAAGAAAGCTACCGCCCAGTAATTCACGGGCCCGGCACCACGGGGGCGATCACCAGCATGACCGGCACGCACCGCACCACGGCGCACACCACCACAGCCGTCGACGGCGAGCACACCGAGCGGCCGACGACGCCGGCTCCGTCCACCGGCAGCAGGTGCGAGGCATCCACACCCCTCGCACCTGCTCCGCCCACGGACACCCGGCCCCTTCCGTCCACCGGCACCACGGACGCCCACGGCCCCCGGACGCGCCCCACCAGCCCGCCGGAATCGACTCCCACCGTTCCCCGGCCCCGCCGCTCCCCCTCCGACCGCCGCCCCCTCGGCCCGGCCGGGAGCGGCCCCGGCTCCGCCGGCCGGGCCCCCGGTACGGGTGGTCGCGGCCCGGGCTCCGGCCCCGCCGGCCGGGGCCCCACCCGTACCGCCGCACGCCCCGGCCGCCCCGCCGCCCTGGCCGCCGCCGCGAGCCGGCGGCCCCGCACCGGCGCACCGGCCACCCCCGTCAACGCGGCCGGCGTCCCCCTGCCGACCGTCGGGGCCCAGCGCCGGGCGCACGAGAGCCGGCCGCATCACTGGTTCGCCCATCAGCTGGTGCTCGCGCTCAGCGGCCAGCGCCCCGTACACGCCCTGCTGGGGCATGCGCTGCCCGCCGCGTACGACCGGCTGGCGGAGCTCGCCCCGCAGGCGCCGCTGCGGCCGGTGACGCCGGCCGGCCAAGGCACCACCGCCCCCACCGTGCGCGACTGCGGACTGTGCCGGCCGCGCCGCGGCGTCATCGAGGCCTTCGCCCGGATCGCGGCGGACGGACGGCTGCGGGCCCTGGCCTTCCGGCTGGAACTGGGCGCCGACTCCCGGTGGCGTTGTGCCGCCCTCGACATCGGCCCGGCTCAGGCCGTCCGCGGCCCGGTCGGGTGACCTGCCCACGCAAAGGTGCCCCGGCCGTTCTCCGGCCGGGGCACCCTCGCTGCACGGCGGAGCGCCCGTCTCCGGGCCGCCTCACCGCCTACTGCTCACCGTTCACTTCTTGCGGCGACGCCCGGCGCTCTTCTGGGCCTTGCGCCGCTCGGCACGGGTCAGACCGTCCGACTCGGAACGGGCCGGCCCGGCCTCCTCGTCGCTGATGAAGTCGCCCTCGACGATGCTTCCGTCGCCGTCCACCTTGGGAGCGGAGAAGTGCAGCCGGTCCGGACGCTGCGGCGCCTCCAGGCCCTTGGCGTGGATCTCCGGACGCCCCGCACCGGCGGGCACCGCGTCCTGCACCCCCTTGTCCAGCGAGGTCTGCTCCGCCGTCTCCTGCACCGGAACCTCCTCGACCTGCTGCTCGACCTGGACCTCCAGGTTGAACAGGTAGCCGACGGACTCCTCCTTGATGCCCTCCATCATCGCGGTGAACATGTCGAAGCCCTCGCGCTGGTACTCGACCAGCGGGTCCTTCTGGGCCATCGCCCGCAGGCCGATGCCCTCCTGGAGGTAGTCCATCTCGTAGAGGTGCTCACGCCACTTGCGGTCCAGGACGGACAGCACGACCCGGCGCTCCAGCTCCCGCATGATGTCCGAGCCGAGCTGCTCCTCACGGGCGGCGTACTGCTCGTGGATGTCGTCCTTGACGGCGTCACCGATGAACTCGGCCGTGATGCCCGCGCGGTCGCCGGCCTCGTCCTCCAGCTCCTCGACCGTCACCTTGACCGGGTAGAGCTGCTTGAACGCGCCCCACAGACGGTCCAGGTCCCACTCCTCGGCGAAGCCCTCGACCGTCTCCGCCTGGATGTAGGCGTCGATCGTGTCCTCCATGAAGTGCGTGATCTGGTCCTGCAGGTCCTCGCCCTCCAGGACGCGGCGGCGCTCGCCGTAGATGACCTCACGCTGGCGGTTGAGCACCTCGTCGTACTTCAGGACGTTCTTCCGCGTCTCGAAGTTCTGCTGCTCGACCTGCGACTGGGCGGAGGCGATCGCCCGGGTCACCATCTTGTTCTCGATCGGCACGTCGTCGGGGACGTTGGCCATCGCCATGACCCGCTCGACCATCTGCGCCTTGAACAGCCGCATCAGGTCGTCGCCCAGGGACAGGTAGAACCGCGACTCGCCGGGGTCGCCCTGACGGCCGGAACGACCGCGCAGCTGGTTGTCGATCCGCCGCGACTCGTGCCGCTCGGTGCCCAGGACGTAGAGCCCGCCGAGCTCCTTGACCTCCTCGAACTCCGCCTTGACCGCGGCCTCGGCGCGCTCCAGGGCGGCGGGCAGCGCGGCCGCCCACTCCTCGACGTGCTCGACCGGGTCCAGGCCGCGCTGGCGCAGCTCCGCCTCGGCCAGGTCGTCGGGGTTGCCGCCGAGCTTGATGTCCGTACCACGGCCGGCCATGTTCGTGGCGACCGTCACCGCACCCTTGCGGCCGGCCTGCGCGATGATCGGCGCCTCACGGTCGTGCTGCTTGGCGTTGAGCACCTCATGGGCGACACCGCGCTTGTTGAGCTGCTGGGAGAGGTACTCGGACTTCTCGACCGAGGTGGTGCCGACCAGGATCGGCTGGCCCTTCCCGTGCTTCTCGACGATGTCCTCGACTACCGCGTCGAACTTCGCGGTCTCGGTGCGGTAGATCAGGTCCGCCTGGTCCATACGGACCATCGGGCGGTTCGTCGGGATCGGGACGACACCGAGCTTGTAGATCTGGTGGAACTCGGCGGCCTCGGTCATGGCCGTACCGGTCATGCCGGAGAGCTTGTCGTAGAGGCGGAAGAAGTTCTGCAGGGTGATCGTGGCGAGGGTCTGGTTCTCGTCCTTGATCTCCACCCCTTCCTTCGCCTCGATGGCCTGGTGCATGCCCTCGTTGTAGCGGCGGCCGGCGAGGATACGTCCGGTGTGCTCGTCGACGATCATGACTTCGCCGTCGATGACGACGTAGTCCTTGTCGTTCTTGAAGAGCTCCTTGGCCTTGATCGCGTTGTTGAGGTAACCGACGAGCGGGGTGTTCACCGACTCGTACAGGTTGTCGATGCCCAGCCAGTCCTCGACCTTGCTGACACCGGACTCGTGGATGCCGACGGTGCGCTTCTTCTCGTCGACGTCGTAGTCGCCGGTCTCCTCGATGCCGCGCTGCGGGTTGGCGGCCTCGCCCCGCTTGAGGCGCTTCACCAACTTGGCGAAGTCGCCGTACCACTTGGTGGCGGAGTCGGCCGGGCCGGAGATGATCAGCGGCGTACGGGCCTCGTCGACGAGGATCGAGTCGACCTCGTCGACGACCGCGAAGTTGTGGCCGCGCTGGACGAGTTCATCCTGCGACCAGGCCATGTTGTCACGCAGATAGTCGAAGCCGAACTCGTTGTTCGTGCCGTAGGTGATGTCGCAGTTGTACTGCTCACGGCGCTGGGCCGGCGTCATGTCGGCGAGGATGCAACCGACCGTCAGGCCCAGGAATTTGTGGATCCGGCCCATCATCTCCGAGTCGCGCTCGGCCAGGTAGTCGTTCACCGTGATCAGGTGGACGCCCTTGCCGGACAGCGCGTTGAGATACGTCGGAAGGGTGCCGACCAGGGTCTTGCCCTCACCGGTCTTCATCTCGGCGACGTACCCCATGTGAAGGGCCGCGCCGCCCATCAGCTGGACGTCGTAGGGACGCTGGCCGAGTACCCGCCGGGCGGCCTCTCGGACCGTGGCGAACGCCTCGGGCAGCAGATCATCGAGGCTCTCGCCGTCGGCGTAGCGCTCCTTGTACTCATCCGTAAGGGCGCGCAGCTCTGCGTCGGAGAGCGCCGCGAAATCCTCTTCGATGGAGTTGACCTGGCCCGCGATGCGGTGCAGGTTGCGCAGGATCTTTCCTTCGCCTGCACGCATGATCTTCGTCAAGACGGACACTTGGGCTGGTCTCCTTGCCGGTCGGGCCTGCACGGTCGAGTGCGCGGGCGCGGCATTTTTCCAAGGGGGCAGGCCCCGCCGCAACGGCCATCGTAAAGGAGGACGCTGCCGGGCCGGGAGGTCCGCCGCAGCGAACCCCACTGCCCCCTCCCCAGCGTGAACGCACGAGGCCGCGCGAAGGTGCCGGGCAGGTGCCGCGAATCACGCGGAAAACCCTTCGCCACGCCTTCCGCCACCTTGCAGACTCACGTCATGAAGCCCGTCACCCTCGCCACCGAGCACCTGGTGCTGCGTCCTTTCGAGCCCTCCGACGCGCCCGCGGTGCACGCCGCGTGCCAGGAGCCCGACATTCCGCGCTGGACGAGCGTCCCCTCACCGTACGGCGTCGAGGATGCGGAGCAGTTCGTCGGCACGGTCGTCCCCGAGGGCTGGCGCGACGACACCACGTACAACTTCGCCGTCGTCTCCCGGGCGGACGGCTCCCTCGTGGGCGCGATGGGCCTGGTGCGCCTCGCACAGCTGCACACCCCCGAACGCCAGGCCGAGCTGGGCTACTGGACCGCGAAGGAGCACCGCGGCCGGGGCCACACCGTCGAGGCGGCCCGCGCGGTGGTGCGCTGGGCCTTCCGCGATCTGGGGGTGGAGCGCATGGAGTGGCACGCGGAGGCCGGAAACGAAGGCTCCCGGGCCGTGGCCCGCAGGCTCGGCTTCCGTATGGAGGGCACGCTGCGCGCCAAGCTGGTGCGCGAGGGCATCCGCCGGGACGTCTGGATCGGCTCCCTGCTGCCGTCCGACCTGCCGGTGGAACCAGCAGAGGCCGCAGCGTCCGCCACCACCGGCACCCGCCTGCCGGACGCGACGCCGTATCTCCCCTACCCCGGCTGACCACCGCCTGCGGCCGGCCGCCGCCCGCTGCGTGACCCGGCCCGGGCAGCCCGCCGCGCCATGGCCGTCCCGCTGCGAGCGGGCGCGGGTACCGCCGTCACCAGCGGCGATTCCCGCGCCCGGGACCGTTGTCAGTGCCCGCCCCTACGCTGTGCCACATGACCGCCGTGACGCAGCCACCGCCTCTGCCGAAGCCCGTGACCAGCCTGTCCCGTGACGAGGCCCGGCGGATGGCGCTGCGGGCCCAGGGACTGCTGGGCGCCCCGGACCGCCGGGCGGGTGTGCGCGGAGTGCTGCGGCACCTGGGTGCGGTCCAGCTGGACACGATCTCGGTACTGGCCCGCTCCCACGAGCTGGTGCCGTACGCCCGGCTCGGCGCCGTCGGCCGCCCCGCCGTCGAGGCCGCCTACTGGACCACGGCTCCCTCCGACGCGCCTGCGGCCCGGCCCCACAGCTTCGAATACTGGTCGCACGCCGCCTGCATCCTGCCCATCGAGGAGTGGCCGCACTTCGCCTTCCGCCGTCGCGCCCGGCGCGCCAAGGGCCACCGCTGGCACGTCATGGAGGACTCCGAGCGCTCCTGCGCCGCCGTCCTGGACCGCCTGAAGGCCGACGGCCCGCTGACCACCTCGGAGCTGGGCGGCGGACGGAACGGCGGGGAGTGGTGGGACTGGTCCGAGAGCAAGATCGCGGTGGAGTGGCTGCTGGACACCGGCGAGGTGGTCTGCACCCGACGCCGCGCCTGGAAGCGCGTCTACGACCTCGCCGAGCGCACCGTCCCGGACGCCCTGCTCCACGACGATCTGGACGACACCACCTGCATGCGCCGCCTGGTCGCCCAGGCCGGGGCCGCCATGGGAGTGGCCACCCGCGCCGACCTGGCGGACTACCACCGCCTCAAGGCCGAGCAGGTCGATGCCGTGGTGGCGGACTCCGGTCTGGTCCCGGTCGAGGTGGAGGGCTGGGGAAAGCCCGCCTGGGCCGACCCCGCCGCGCTGGCCGCCCCGCCCCGCGGCCGGCACCGCACCACTCTGCTCTCGCCCTTCGACTCCCTGATCTGGGACCGGCCGCGCACGGAGCGGATCTTCGGCTTCACCCACCGGCTGGAGGCGTACGTCCCGCGCCCCCGGCGGATCCACGGGTATTTCGCGATGCCGCTGCTGGCTGGCGGTCAGCTGAGGGGCCGGGTGGACCCGGCCCGCGAGGGCACCACCCTCGTCGCCCGCCAGGTCTCGATGCAGGACTCCAAGGCCGTCGCCCCGATGGCCCAGGCGCTCCGGGAAGCCGCGACCTGGGTCGGCTGCGACTCCGTACGCGTGGAGCGCTGCGACGATCAGAAGCTGGCCGCCGCCCTGCGCGCGGAACTCACCCGCACGAGCGACCAGTAGGCACCGGCCGACGGCTCCGGGGGCTCGTCCGGCCCCCGGTCACCCGGCGCACCGGGCATCGCTCACCGTGCCCTCATC
The DNA here is from genome assembly GCF_009811555.1 of Streptomyces caniferus. GTDB lineage: Bacteria > Actinomycetota > Actinomycetes > Streptomycetales > Streptomycetaceae > Streptomyces > Streptomyces caniferus. Next base: position 3,422,464 of record NZ_BLIN01000005.1, read on the forward strand.
CACCGGGGTGCGCGCCCACGGCCGACCCGCTCACCGGATCTCGAGGATCTTCTCCCGCATCGCGTACACCACCGCTTCCATCCGGGAGTGCAGCTGCAGCTTCTCCAGGATGTTGCGGACGTGGTTCTTCACCGTGTTCTCGGAGATGAAGAGTTCCTTGGCGATATCGCGGTTGTTCATGCCCGTGGCGACCAGCTTGAGGACCTCCAGCTCACGGTCGGTGAGCCGGGGCGCGGGCACCAGCCTGCGCTCGTCCGTACGCTGGATCATCGACTTGAACTCCGTCAGGAGCTTGGACGCCATCGACGGGCTGATCTGCGACTGGCCGTCCGCCACGGCGCGGATCGCGGTCGCCACCTCGTCGGTGGAGATCTCCTTGAGGAGGTAACCGGTGGCGCCGGCCTTGATCGCGTCGTAGAGATCGGCCTCTTCGTCGCTGATCGTCAGCATGATGATCTTCGCGCTGGGAGCCACTTCCTTGATGGAGGTGCACGCCTCGATCCCGCCGCGCTTGGGCATCCGCACGTCCATCAGCACGATGTCGGGCAGCAGATCCGCGGCCTTGTCGACCGCCTCCGCGCCGTCCCCGGCCTCGCCGACGACCTGGATGTCCTCTTCCTGGGCCAGAACGATCTCCAGACCCCGCCGGAAGAGTGCGTGATCATCCACGACCAGGACCCGGATCGGCTCCTTCCGCGGCTCGCTCACGGCCCGGTCGGCGCCGTCGTCATCCCCGACAGCACTGTGGTCCCCGTCCGCAGCAGCGCGCACGGGTCCAAAACTGTCCCCCACTGGTCCTCCCCGTCAACTACTCGGCCGCGAGGCCGGAGTTTGCGCATAAGGCTGGTTGACAACAGCCCCCTGCCAGCCCGATCAATGCCATACGCCCGTCTCCCCGGCATGTCGCCGTTTCGCGCCCACATACTCCCTGGCCGGCACAAACACTATACGGCTTCAACTCCTGCCTCCTCCGGGCACGATGGTGCCCCCGGCGTACGCCGGGGGCACCGAGCGGATGGGGTTCAGCCGCCCAGCGCGCCGCCTGCGCCGCCGGGCTCCTCTCCCCCGAACATGTCGGGGTTCAAGTGAATGACGCCGTAGTCATAGGCGTGCCGCCGGTAGACCACGCTCGGCAGCTTGGTGTCGGCGTCGACGAAGAGGTAGAAGTCGTGCCCGACCAACTCCATCTCGTTGAGCGCCTGGTCGAGCAGCATCGGCGCGGCCGAGTGAGTCTTCTCGCGGACGACCAGGGGCCCTTCGCCCTGGACGTCGATGCATCCCATCTTCGTGGTCGGCACCGTCTGGCCGGCCGTCTCCGCGGCCAGTTCGCCGTTGGTGTTCAGGCTCGCGGCGTCCGGCACGCTGACCGCGACTTCACTCGCCGGGATGCGGCCGTTGCCGCGACGCGAGTAGCGCTTGTCGTGCTGCTTCCGCAGCCGCGCCTCGAGCTTCGCGGTGGCCAGATCCAGCGCGGCGTACGGATCGGCGGCGGCGGCCTCGGCCCGGACCACCGGACCACGGGAGTGGAGGGTGATCTCCACTCGGTCGGAACGGTCGGCCTGCCGCGGGTTGGGCTCCTTGGACACCTCGACGTCCAGGCTGATCACCTTGGCGTCGAGCTTCTGGACTTTGTCCAGCTTCAGCTTCTCGGCCACGTGCTTGCGGAACCGCTCGGGCACCTCTGTCTTGCGGCCCTTGACGACGATGTCCACGCAGAACTCCGTTCCCGGATCGCTCCGCTCTTCCAGCGAAGCAATTCCTTCTTGCACCAGGCTCCGGTGGTTGCCGAAGCCTCGGACTTGGCGACTTTCACCTCCTCCTCCCCCGACGACAAGCTCTCCACTCCCCCGATTTCAGGGTCGCTGCAAACGCCCCTGAACGCATTCATCGCGACATTCGAGGCAAAACACCCGCCAAGTCCTCACAACCGAACATAGCTCTCTCGGACGGATGTCGGCACCCCCTCGGAGCCCTCGGCTCCATTTGGGTGACTTTTCCTCCTCCCCTACGGACCATGTGGTAGTCGCACCGTCGCTTCACCCCCGACGGCGAAAGCACTGCGGGGCGCGGCCACCACCGCGGCCCCGATCACCCGGCCACCGGCCGCCGTGACCACCCGGGACGCCTCGGCGAGCGTGGCCCCCGTCGTCACCAGGTCGTCCACCAGCACCACTGACCGCCCCGTCAGCAGCCTCCCGGCAGCACCCCGCACCTCCAGCGCACCTGCGACATTCGCCAGCCGCTGCCGGGCGCTCAGCCCCGCCTGGTCGGACACCGCACGACGCTGTCGCACCACCGCGAGCACCCGGGCGCCCACGCCCGACCGCCGCAGCTCCCGGGCCGCGGCCAGCGCCGTCCTGCGCACCGGATCATGGCCCCGCCCGGCCACGGCCCTCCTGGCCGAGGGCACCGGCACCAGCAGATGGGGACCGCCGCCGGGTCTCAGCCCCCGTACGGCCCCGGCCAGCACCTCCCCCAGCGGGCCGGCCAATCGCAGCGCACCCCGCTCCTTGTGGGCCAGCAGCACGGCCCGCACCTCGTCGGCGTAAGGAGCCCCGGCCCACACCCGGGGCAGGCCCGCCGGACTCGGCCACGGCCGCACCCGCCGCGCCCCGCACCCGTCCCGCGCCAGTGCCCGGCGACACTCCGCACACAGCTCCGTACGCGGCCGACCGCATCCCGCACAGTCGACCGGCAGCACCAGACCGGCCAGTTCGCGCCACACCCCCTGCATGTCTCCACTGTCCCGCCGTCCACGCCCGGCCACCACCCCTGTGGATAACCATGGCGGCGGACCTGGGGACCTCCGGACGCACGGACCTGCGGACGCACGGAGTGGCGGGACTGCTGAGCTGCGGAGCCGTGGGGCTCGGGAGGCTGCCCGGCTACGGGCTACGGGCTACGGATCCATGGGATCCAGGAAGCCCGCTGACCTGCAGGTCAGCGGGTACGAAAACAGCACGGCAGACCGGATCACCGCACGCCGCCGCGGCCCGGCGTCCGCCCGGCCCCGGCCCTCGACGCCGGGAGGCTGCCGCCCCTCCGCATTCCCCAGCCACCAGCCGTCGATCACCGGCCGTCGGCCCCCGATCAACGGCTACCGATGGCCGGCCGCGGACACCGTTCCCCGCTCACCCCGGATAGACCGGCGCCGTCCCGTCCTTCGCCACGGTCTTCCAGTTCGCGTCCGGAGGCAGCCGCACAATGCCCTCCGTGGCATCCGCGATCAACGGCCTGGTCTCGTCCTCCGAGGCGGCCACCGCGATGACGCCGTTGACGCCGGGCAGGGTCTGCGCGTTGGACGCCGAGCCGTCGGTCTCCATGAACTGCATCTGCTGGACTCCGCCGGACTCCCGCCCGACGACCACCAGCCGGCTGCCGCCCGCCCAGGACGCGGCCACCACGTCCTCCAACTGGGGTGCGATCGGCCGCAGTTCCTGTACCGAGAGCTCCGGGTGCGCCGAACTTCCGTCGCGCTCGACCCGGCCCAGCTGCAGCGTCGTACGGCCCTTGTCCTCCACCAGGACCGCGATCCGGATGCCGTCCGCGGCCACCTTGATCGCCTTGATCCGCCGTCCGCCGAGTCCCGGTACCTCCACCTTTTCGGGGGCGCCCTTGCCCTCGCGCAGCCGCAGCAGCCGCGAGCCGTGCGCGTCGCGGTCCGCGATCCACAGATCGCCCAGACCGTCCCAGCTCGGCGCCGTCAGCCCCATGTCGGGGTTCTTGGCCGAACCCGTACTGGTCAGCAGCGGGTCACCGCGTTGGATGCCGTCCTCCATGGCGGCCACATACAGGGACCGGCCGTCGCTCGACACACCGGCCGCGGTGTCCTCGCCGCGCGAGATGGCGACCGAGCGCAGCGGCGTCTTGCCCGTACCGAACGGCCCGCGCACCGGCATCGGTTCGGTGGCCGAATCCGACATGCCGACGACCTTCTGGTCGGCGTCGATGAAGTACTCCTTGCCCGAGCCCCCGACGGGCGGGGACGGGGCGAAGTCGCGCTGGGCCTGCTCCTGGGACAGCGAACACAGCGAGTAGCCGCTGTCGTCCTGGAGCTCCACCTCGCTGATCTTCGAAGCCCGCGTCATGTCCTGGACGGTGAAGAAGAGCTGAGCCGCCATCTGCTTGCACTGGGCCGTGTCGGTGTTCACCGCGCCCTTGCTGAGCTTGACCCGCAGCGCGTTGGAGTCGTCCAGCGCCAGATCATGCGCGGCAAGCCGGGTGCCGGACGGGAAGGCCGACGTCGTCACGTGGTTCAGCCAGTCGGTGGGCCCGGACAGCAGCGCCTCCACGCTGGCCGTGATCGGCTTTATTCGCTGCCGCAGATACACCGGATCCGCGACGAGCACGTTCCGGCCCGCCTTCGGCTCCCCCGACTCCGAGTTGTAGGACGCGAAGTAGTACTTGTTGACGGAGCGATAGATGCGCTGGAAGTCGGACAGCCCGAGCACCAGCCCGTTGGGCAGCCGGTCGATGCGCCACTGTCCGCCCTCCTTGATGAGGTGGATCGTCTGGCGGTACGGCTTCTCCTCGGGGGTGTAGGCGTGGCTGTCGTCCACCGCTGCCACCTGACTGCCCGACAGGGCGACCGTGTAGCCGTTCGAGTCCTCCCGGTTGGGCAGCGACTTCGGTTCGGGCTTCGGGCGCTCCTGGAGCACGTTGGTGACCTGGAACGGCCGCCAGGTCCGCTTCGCCGACTTGGCCAGGTACTGCGTGGCCGTACGGAAATCCGCCTCGTCACTGGTCGTGGCGTCGAGGAAGCTGCGCACGATGTTGGTCGGCTGCGCACCGTCCTGCGGAGGAACTCCGTAGACCCGTACCTGCGACTCGCCCTCGGAGCGCGGCGACTGGTCGACCGCCGTGACCTCCCCGCTGTCGGGCATCGACGCACACCCGGCCAGCAGCGCCGCCGCACAGCCGAGCAGCAGGAACTTCCGCGCCGGCCCGGCTCCCCTGCGGGCACGCGTACGGGACCCGGTCCCCTCCCCGCGCTCGCCTCCGCGCTCAGTTTCCACGCAGCCCGCCTTCCCGCTCCACGCCCCGCCCGGCTTCCTGCTCGGCCCCGCTCTCAGGGAGCGGCTCATCAGTGCGCACGCTCTCGCCGCGCGCCGCCTCTTCGCTCCGTACGCCACCGCTGTGCGGCACCACACGGGCACCGTTGCCGGGCAGTGCCGTCGGGTCGGCCGCCGGCCAGGACACCTTCGGCTCCGGAACGGGGGCTGCCACGTCGTCCGCCTGCGAGGCACGCGTCTGCACCGGGATCGTGGACGCCTTGCGCTCCGCTCCGGCTCGTGGCTGCCCCGTCTCGTCCAGTCCGCGGTGGCGTCGCGAGTCCTCCGGCTCCAGGGGGATCGGGGACCCGCGCAGCGTCTCCCCGGCCGTACGGGGCAGCGTCAGCCGGAACTGCGAGCCGCCGCCCGGTTCGCCCCAGGCCTGCAGCCAGCCGCCGTGCAGCCGGGCGTCCTCGACGGCGATGGACAGGCCCAGCCCCGTACCGCCGGTCGTGCGGGCCCGGGCCGGGTCCGCACGCCAGAAACGGTTGAAGACCCGGGCGGCCTCGCCGGGCTTGAGGCCGACGCCGTAGTCGCGCACCGCCACGGCCACCGCACCGCCGCTCCGGCTGCCCGCGGACGCCAGCCGCACCACCACGTCGCGGCCCTCGCCGTGCTCGACTGCGTTGACGACGAGATTGCGCAGTATGCGCTCCACCCGGCGGGTGTCGGCCTCGGCGATCACGGGCTGCTCGGCGCCGCGCACCACTATCCGGGTGCCCTTGCGCTCGGCGAGCGGCTCGGCGCCCTCGATGACGCGGTGCACCACATCGCGCAGATCGATCGGCTCGGCCTCCAGCGCGGCCGCCCCGGCATCGAACCGGCTGATCTCCAGCAGCTCCGCGAGCAGGGACTCGAAACGGTCGAGCTGGCCCCACAGCAGTTCGGCGGAGCGCGCGGTGGCGGGATCGAACTCGTCCCGCGCGTCATGGATGACATCGGCCGCCATCCGTACGGTCGTCAGCGGCGTACGCAGCTCGTGCGAGACATCGGAGACGAAGCGACGCTGCATCCGGGACAGCTCCTCCAGCTGCTGGATCTTGACCTGGAGGTTCTGCGCCATCTTGTTGAAGGACTCGCCGAGCCGGGCGATGTCGTCCTCGCCGGTGACCTTCATCCGCTCCTGGAGGAGGCCGGCGGCCAGCCGCTCGGAGATCCCCGCGGCCATCCGTACGGGCGTGACGACCTGCCGGACCACCAGCCAGGCGATCGCGCCGAGCAGGATCACCACGAACACCCCGGCCGTCGCCAGCGTCCCCGTCACCAACTTGAGCGACTCCTCTTCCTGGGTGAACGGGAAGAGGTAGTAGAGCTGGTACTGGTTGCTGTTCACATCGTTGAGCCGCTTGCCGATGATCAGCGCCGATACGCCGTCGTCCGACCCGATGCGCTTGATCTCGGTGTACTGGCGGAACGTCCCGGACTTGGTCTCCAGCTTCCGCCGCAGCTCGGGGGGCACGCTCCGCTCGGGATCAACATCGCCGGAGGCGCGCGGACCGCGGGTACCGGGACTGGAGTCACCGAACGGTTCGTCGGAGTCGGAGCTGAGCGCCACGACGGAGAAGACGCCCTGCCCGCCGCTGGCGAGCTGCTCGACCAGGCCGGTCAGCCAGGTCGCGGAGTCCTGGGTGCCGCGGTTGCCGGTACGCGCGGTGTCGTCGGGCCGGGTGTCGTCGGCGCCGTCGGCCATCTTCTGGGCGACGCTGAAGCCGCCCACGGCCTGGCTCTGCGCGGCCTGCGCCTTGGCCGTGAGCAGGCCGTTACGGACCTGCCCGACGACCACGACACCGAGCAGCAGCACCACGGCCAGCGACATCAGCAGCGTGGTCGCCACCACACGCAGCTGGATATTGCGCCGCCACAGTCGCAGGGCGGGCAGCAGCGGCCGCCGCACCCAGCGACTGAAGAGCCGGAGCAGAGGGTGGACCGGCCCGCTCACCGCGCCGTCGGGCAGCAGCTGCCCACCGCGCAGCAACCAGGCGGACACCCTCCCGGAAAAGGACATATCACCCGCCGGGTCGACGGTGCGCCCCCGCTTTCCCTCCGGGGCCGAACCGTCCCGGGTCATCTCAGCTGGGCCCGGCCTTGTAGCCGACCCCGCGCACGGTCACCACGATCTCCGGCCGCTCCGGGTCCTTCTCGACCTTGGAGCGCAGCCGCTGCACATGGACGTTGACCAGCCGCGTGTCGGCGGCGTGCCGGTAGCCCCAGACCTGCTCGAGCAGCACCTCACGCGTGAACACCTGCCACGGCTTGCGCGCCAGCGCCACCAGCAGATCGAACTCCAGGGGGGTCAGCGCGATCGAGTGCCCCTCGCGCTTCACCGAGTGGCCGGCCACGTCGATGACCAGGTCACCGATCGCCAGCTGCTCCGGCGTCGGCTCCTCCGAACGCCGCAGCCGCGCCCGGATACGGGCCACCAGCTCCTTGGGCTTGAACGGCTTGACGATGTAGTCGTCCGCGCCCGATTCGAGCCCGACCACCACATCCACCGTGTCGCTCTTGGCGGTCAGCATGACGATCGGCACGCCGGACTCGGCCCGGATCAGCCGGCACACCTCGATACCGTCCCGGCCCGGCAGCATCAGGTCGAGCAGTACAAGATCGGGCTTGGTCTCGCGGAAGGCCGCAAGGGCCTTGTCACCGTCCGACACAAACGACGGTTCAAAGCCTTCGCCGCGCAGCACGATGCCGAGCATCTCTGCCAGTGCGGTGTCGTCGTCGACGACCAGGACGCGTCCCTTCATTCGGCCATCATCCCATTACCTGATCGTGACTTACTCCATCGTGACGTGGAACACACCTCTGCCAGCCCGTTCCGGGTCACCGGCGACACCACTCCGGCTTCCGTGACGATCGCCGTCACCAGCTCCGCCGGAGTGACGTCGAAGGCCGGGTTGTAGGCCTGTGCGCCCAGCGGGGCCACCGGTATGCCGGTGCCCGCCTCCGCCCCGGGCCCCTGCGCGTACGGCAACGAGAACTCCGTCACTTCCTGGCCCGGCCGCTGCTCCACCTCGATGTCCGACCCCTCCTCGGTCTCCAGATCCACCGTGCTGGTCGGGGCCACCACCACGAACGGAACGTGGTGGTACCGCGCCAGTACCGCCAGTGGATAGCTGCCGACCTTGTTCGCCACCGATCCGTCCGCCGCGATCCGGTCCGCGCCGATCAGCACCGCATCCACCTCACCCCCGGCGAACAGCGACCCTGCCGCACCGTCCGGGAGCACGGTGTACGCCATACCCGTCCTCGCCGCCTCGTAGGCGGTCAGCCGCGCCCCCTGCAGCAGCGGCCGCGTCTCGTCCACCCAGAGGCGGCGCAGCTCACCGGCCCGGTGCGCCGCCAGCGCCACCGCCAGGGCGGTGCCCTCGCCCCCGGACACCAGGGCGCCGGAGTTGCAGTGCGTGAGGATCCGGTGGCCGCCGCCCGGCAGCAGCTCGCCCAGCAGCGCCAGCCCGTGTTCCGCCATCCGTGCGCTGGCCTCGATGTCCTCCGCATGCACGGCGCGCGCCTCGGCCAGCGCCGCTGCCGCCTGGGCATCGGGCCCGCCGGGCGCCGCGGCGCGGTACGCGGCAGCCGCCCGCCGTACGCCGTAGCCCAGATTGACCGCGGTCGGCCGGGCCTGCGCCAGCGCCTCCACCGCCTCGTCCACGTCGAAGCCCCGGACCGCCGCCAGCGCGACGCCATAGGCACCGGCGATACCCAGCAGCGGCGCCCCGCGCACGGCCAGCGTCCGGATCGCCTGCACCAGCGCCGGGACGTCCGTACAGACGAGCTCCACCTCCTCGGCCGGCAGCCGGGTCTGATCAAGGAGGACCACCACGGGTCCCTCGGGCGGCTCCTCCCAGCGCAACGACGGAATGGTGAGCGCCGCGACGCCCGCCTCGGATACCTCGTACTGATCGCCCATCCGTTCAGTCTGCCGCCGATCGCCCCTCCAGCAGAAGGTCCCCTCGCACTCCGGGCACCGGTACACAACGTCGACGGCCATGACACGATGACTGCCACCGCGGACCCCGGACCCCGGCCGCCCCGGCGGACGGGCAGCAAGAAGGAGCGACGATGAACAACTCTCCGGGCTGGGCCTCGCCCGGATCCTCTCCCTCCGAAGAGCCGGGCCGCGGCACTCAGGAGCAGCCCCCGCAGGACAGCCAGTCCGGCTCCGGCGAGCAGTCGCCCCCACCGAACTGGTCCAAGGAACAGCCGCCCGCCGGCCAGTGGTCGGCCCCCACCGGCATCCCCAGCCAGGGCGGCCCCCACGGGAGCAGCGGCCAGGGCAGGGCCGGCGACCGTGCCCGTGCCTCGTCGACCGGCCCCGGTTGGGCCGGACAGCCCGGTCACTGGGGTGGTCCCCCCGGCAGTCAGCCCCCGTGGGGCGGCGCCTGGGCACCGGGGCCGCAGGCCGCCAAGCCCGGCGTCATTCCGCTGCGCCCGCTCGCCGTCGGCGAGATCCTCGACGGTGCGGTCGCCACCATGCGCGCCCACTGGCGCACGGTCCTCGGCATCTCGCTGATCGTCGCGATCGTCGCCCAGACCGCCATCACCGCCGTCACCGGCATCTGGTTCCAGGGCTCCGGCCGCGCACCCTCCCCTGCGAGCGAGAACGTCCCGCCCCTCCGCGAAGCCCTGCAAGAGATGGGCAATTCGCTCGCCGCCAGCGGCATCACCTCGGCGATCGGGCTGCTCGCCACCCTCGTCGTCACCGGGCTCCTGACCATGGTCGTCAGCCGTGCCGTCCTGGGCCGCTCGGTGACCGCAGGGGAGGCCTGGCGCGATGCGCGCACCCAGCTCCCGCGCCTCCTCGGCCTGCTCGTCCTGCTGCCCCTGCTCATCATGGCGATAGTGGCGGTCGGCGTCGCTCCCGGCCTGATCCTCGCCGCCACCCGCACCGGCACGCTGGAAGCGGACCTGCTCCTTACTCTGCTCGGCGGGCTCGCTGCCTGCGTGGTGAGTCTCTGGCTGGGCGTCCGCTACAGCCTCGCCTCCCCGGCCCTGATGCTGGAGAAGCAGGGCGTCATCCCCGCCATGCGCCGCTCCGCGAAGCTCGTACGGGGCAGTTGGTGGCGCGTACTGGGGGTTCAGCTCCTCGCTTTTCTCCTGGTGGGCATCGTCGAGTTCATCATCCAGATCCCGGCCACCATCATCGCCTTCCTCATCGGCGGCGAGAGCCTCATGACCTGGGCGAACGGCACCAGCAACACCACCGGCTGGTCGTTCCTGATCGTGCTGGGCATCGGAGCCGTCATCAGCTCCACCATCACCTTCCCGATCACCGCCGGCGTCACCGCGCTCCTGTACGTGGACCAGCGCATCCGCCGCGAGGCACTCGACCTCGAACTCGCCCGCGCCGCGGGCCTCCCCGGCTACGGCACCGACACTCCCAGCACGCCCCCGGCCACGCCCGCCGCCCACGCGCCAACGGCAGGCGCTCCGGCCCCCGCTGACGTCTCTGCGGACCGAGCCGAGACGGACCACTCCACTCCGGACGGCCCCGGCACAGACGGCCCGTCGAACGGCCCCTCGCAGGAAAGCACCGACGCGAACGCCCCCGAGGCAGGCACCACGGCCACCAGCAGCGCCGCGCCCACGGACGCCACTGCCACCGGCACCACGCCCGCCGACGGCCCCGGGCAACGCCCCGACGACGCCGCGCCGGGAAGCTGATGCGGTGACCAGAGGGGGGAACATGACCGCGCTCGGACGCCTCATGGCGCGCTCCGACGACGACATACCGGTGAGGACTCCGCGCGTCCCCGCCCGCGAGGCGGCCGAGCGCGAACTGTCCGACCCGCGGTACCACCAGCACGACCCCAACCCGATCCAGCAAGCCCTGGATTGGCTCTGGGAACGCATCGGCGAACTCTTCAGCGCGGCCGCCGGCACCACACCGGGCGGCTGGATCGGGCTCCTCGCCATCGCCGCGTCCGTCGTTCTGCTGCTCATCGCCCTCCGGCTGCGGCTCGGTGCGGTGCGCCGCACTCCGACCACGAGCGGCGCACTCTTCGCCGAAGCACCCCGCACCGCCGCCGAACACCGCTCCGCAGCCGACCGGCACGCCGCCGAGGGCCGCTGGAACCAGGCGATCCAGGACCGCATGCGCGCCCTCGTCCTCGCCCTGGAGGAGCGCACCCTGCTCACCCCCGGCCCGGGCCGCACCGCTGACGAAGCCTCAACCGAAGCCGGCCGGGCATTCCCCGCGCATGCCGACCGGCTCCGTACCGCGGCCCGCACCTTCGACGACGTCACATACGGCGGCCGCCCCGGAACCGAAGAGGCGTACACCCTCCTGACCGCCCTCGACACCGACCTGCAGCACGCCAAGCCGGACCTGGCCACCACCCCGACCAGGAGCCGCGGATGACGACGACCGCCCAGGCCGCCCCCGCCCCCACGCCCGCGCCCACCACTCGTGGTCCGTGGGCCCGGTCCCGCGGCCCGCTGCTCGCGCTTCTCCTGCTCGTCGTCAGCGGTGTGATCCTCGCGGCCCTGCAGTCCGGCGAACAGCACGGACGGCTCGACCCCCGCTCCGCCGACCGGACCGGGAGCCGGGCCCTCACCCGGCTCCTCTCCTCCCACGGGGTCTCCACCCAGGTCGTGACCACCTCCGAAGAGGCAGCTGCCGCGGCCGGCCCCGACACCACCCTTCTGGTCACCGACCCCGACGTACTGACGCAGGATCAGCTGACGGGCCTGCACACCGCGACCGCCCACACTTCCGGCCGCACCGTCCTGCTTGCCCCTGGTACGGCGACCCTCGCAACCTTCACCCCCGGCGTCCGGATGGAGCCCCCGGCACGTATCTCGGTACGCCGGCCCGCCTGTTCGCTGCCCGACGCCCGCCGCGCGGGCAGTGCCCTCCTCGGCGGCCTCCGCTACGTCACCGCCGCCGGCGGAGCCGATCGCTGTTACCCCGGTGGCGGCCGGCCCACCCTGCTGCGCCTGCCGGCCTCCGACAGCGGTCGCGACACCGTGCTCCTCGGCTCCGGCGACCTCCTCTACAACCACCATCTCGCCGAGCACGGCAACGCCTCGCTCGCCCTCCAACTCCTCGGTACTCACAAGCATCTGGTCTGGTACCTCCCCTCCGTGAGCGACCCGTCATCCGCTCAGGACAACCAGCGCGGCTTCCTCGACCTCATCCCCTCGGGCTGGCGCTGGGCCCTGCTCCAACTCGTCTTTGCCGCCGCGTTCGCGGCCCTGTGGCGCGCCCGCCGCCTCGGCCCCTTGGTCGCGGAAAGGCTCCCCGTCACCGTCCCGGCCGCCGAGACCACCGAAGGCCACGCCCGCCTCTACGAGCAGGCCAACGCCCGCGACCGGGCCTCCGCCGTGCTGCGCTCCGCGACCCGCACACGGCTCGCCCCCCTCATCGGAGTGTCCGCAGCACACGCCCACAGCGCCGACGTCCTTCTGCCCGCCGTCCACGCCCACTTGGCCTCCGCCCCCGGCGCCGACACAGACCTCCGTGCCCTGCTCTTCGGACCGGCTCCCGCGGATGACAGAGCCTTGGTGCACTTGGCCGACCAACTCGACGCACTCGAATCCTCGATCGTTTCCCAAGAGAGGCACGCCCCCCGTGAGCACCCCGACCGCTGACAGCGCCCGAACCTCCCTAGAGGACCTGCGCACCGAGATAGCCAAGGCCGTCGTAGGCCAGGACCCCGCCGTCACCGGGCTGGTCGTCGCGCTCCTCTGCCGCGGTCATGTGCTCCTCGAAGGCGCCCCCGGCGTCGCCAAGACCCTGCTCGTCCGCGCCCTGTCGGCCGCCCTCGAACTCGACACCAAGCGCGTCCAGTTCACCCCCGATCTGATGCCGAGCGATATCACCGGCTCACTGGTCTACGACAGCCGCAGCGCAGAGTTCTCCTTCCAGCCAGGGCCCGTCTTCACCAACCTCCTGCTGGCCGACGAGATCAACCGCACGCCTCCGAAGACCCAGGCATCCCTGCTCGAGGCAATGGAAGAGCGGCAGGTCACCGTCGACGGCACGGCCCGTCCCCTCCCCGAGCCGTTCCTGGTCGCCGCCACCCAGAACCCCGTGGAATACGAGGGCACCTACCCGCTTCCCGAGGCTCAGCTCGACCGCTTCCTGCTGAAGCTGACGGTGCCGCTTCCCGCCCGCCAGGACGAGATAGACATCCTCACGCGCCACGCGTCCGGCTTCAGCCCTCGCGACCTCGGCGCCGCAGGGCTGCGCCCCGTTGCCTCGACCGCCGACCTCGACGCTGCCCGGGACGCGGTCGCCAAGACCGCCGTCTCCCCCGAAGTCACCGGCTATATCGTCGATATCTGCCGTGCCACCCGTGATTCCCCCTCCCTCTCTCTCGGCGTCTCCCCCCGAGGCGCCACTGCTCTGCTCTCCACATCACGGGCCTGGGCCTGGCTCACCGGCCGCGACTATGTCACCCCCGACGACGTCAAGGCCCTTGCCCTTCCCACGCTCCGCCACCGCGTCCAGCTCCGCCCCGAAGCGGAGATGGAAGGAGTCACCGCAGACTCCGTGATCAACGCCGTTCTCGCTCATCTCCCCGTCCCCCGCTGAGACGACACCGTGGCCCTCACCGGACGCACCGCCCTCATCTCCGCACTCGGAGCCCTCTTCGTCGGCTTCGCGATGCCCAGCTGGCTCGGCATCCTCACCGTCCAACTCGCCTTGCTGCTAGCAATTTTGTGCGATCTCGCGCTCGCCGCGCCAGTGCGAAAGCTCCTTATCACCCGAACCGGTGACACAACCGTTCGACTAACGGGAGAAGCCTCCTCGCACCTCACCGTCACCAACCCGAGCCGCCGTATCCTGCGTGCCCAGATCCGTGACGCCTGGCCCCCGAGCTCCTTCCACCCCGGTGCGGACGTCCCCGACTCCCGCCACACCGTGCGCATCCCCGCCGCCGAACGCCGCCGCCTCACCACGACGCTCCGCCCCACCCGCCGCGGTGACCATCACGCGGTCCGCGTCACGGTCCGTTCCTACGGCCCGCTCGGCCTCGCCGCCCGGCAGGGAAGCCGGCACGTCCCATGGACACTGCGCGTCCTGCCGCCCTTCACCAGCCGCAAGCATCTGCCCGCCAAGCTCGCCCGCCTCCGCGAACTCGACGGCCGCACCAGCATCCTCACCCGTGGCGAAGGCACCGAGTTCGACAGCCTCCGCGACTACACCCCCGGCGACGACACGCGCTCCATCGACTGGCGCGCCAGCGCCCGCCGCCAGAACCTCGCGGTCCGCACCTGGCGACCCGAGCGCGACCGGCGCATCCTGCTCGTCCTGGAGACCGGCCGTACCTCCGCCGGCCGCGTCGGCGACATTCCCCGCCTCGACGCTTCGATGGACGCCGCCCTGCTGCTGGGCGCCCTCGCCGCCCGCGCCGGCGACCGGGTGGACCTGCTCGCCTACGACCGCCGTATACGCGCCTCCGTACAAGGCCGCGCGGCACGCGATCTCCTCCCGGCCCTGACCGACGCCCTGGCACCCCTCGAATCCGAACTGGTCGAAGCGGATGCCCGCGGCCTGGCCGCCACCATCCACCGCCGCACCCCGCGCCGGTCCCTCATCGTCCTCTTCACCGGCCTGGACGCGGCTCCTGTGGAGGAAGCCCTCCTGCCCGTCCTCCCCAGCCTCACCCAGCGCAACGAACTCATCGTCGCGGCGGTGGCCGACCCCCGCATCGAGGAAATGGCCGTCGGCCGCCACACCCCCCAGGCCGTCTACGCAGCCGCCGCCGCGGAGCAGACCCACGCAGCCCGCCGCCGCACCGCAGACCGCCTCCGCCACCACGGCATCACCGTCATCGATTCCACCCCCACCCACCTGGCCCCCGACCTCGCCGACGCCTATCTCACCCTGAAGTCCACCGGCCGCCTCTAACGCCCCGCAGGCAACCCGCTGCTCCTCTCGCCCTAAGGGGCTCCGAGAAACTCCCGGGCTCCCCGCAGCCGTGTGCGGACGATCCCCTGTGTGGCGGTGCTGTCGAGGCGGACGTCGAGGGCCCCCGGCATACGGACATCGGCTCGGCGCCCGGCGGGCAACCGGGTTACATCGAGGCCATCGCGTCGGGCGATGAGAACGCCGATTTCGTAACGACTGAGCGCCTCCGCACCGGCCACATGGAACATCCCGCCCCGACCGAACATCGCGATTTCCCGCAGAGCGGAGGCAAGGTCTTCCACATGCACCGGACAACGGAAGTCGTCAGTGAACAAGACACCGTCGCCGGCACCGGTAGCCAGGTCGTGCACCATGCGTTCGTGCACGGATCGACCATGCCCGATGATCAATGAGGTGCGCACGACCGCAGCGGCCGGCAACAGAAGTCGGACAGCGGTCTCAGCCGCGGCCTTTGCCGCGCCATACGGGGTGACCGGGTCGGGCAGGCAGGTCTCGTCGTAGTGACTCCGGGCCCCGGAGAACACGGCGTCACTGGAGACATGGACCAGACGACAACCACTCTTCCTCGCGGCCATCGCCACATGGATCGAGCCGTCGGCAGTGACCGCCCAGTCGCTCGCACCGCTCGTCGCATCGATGACGGCACTGGGGGCAACCTCGGCCAGCAACTCATCGACGTCCCCGGGAGCTCGAACGTCGAGCTGATACCACGAGGCTCCCGAAACGCTGCTGGGGCGAGAGCAATACGTCGCGGCCGTCTCCCAGCCCTCAGACGTCGTCTGACGCACAAGTTCCGTTCCCAGGAACCCACTGCCACCAATAATCAGCACCTTCATGGCGCCCTACGGTAGGGCAGCCGAGCTCTGCTCAAGCGCCCCACGCAAAAATGCCCCGCCCCCGAAGCCGAAACCCCGGACGAGGCATTCTCACCAACGCAGAAAAGCCCCGCACCATAAGGTGCGGGGCTTCCCCACAATGATTGTTCGGCGGCGTCCTACTCTCCCACAGGGTCCCCCCTGCAGTACCATCGGCGCTGAAAGGCTTAGCTTCCGGGTTCGGAATGTAACCGGGCGTTTCCCTAACGCAATGACCACCGAAACACTATGAAGTTAACCAACCCGGCATACTGCATCTAATCAAATACAGTCAGGTCGTTACTTCAGAACCTACACAGTGGACGCGAGCAACTGAGGACAAGCCCTCGGCCTATTAGTACCAGTCAACTCCACCCGTTACCAGGCTTCCATATCTGGCCTATCAACCCAGTCGTCTACTGGGAGCCTTAACCCCTCAAAGGGGGTGGGAGTACTCATCTCGAAGCAGGCTTCCCGCTTAGATGCTTTCAGCGGTTATCCTTTCCGAACGTAGCCAACCAGCCATGCCCTTGGCAGGACAACTGGCACACCAGAGGTTCGTCCGTCCCGGTCCTCTCGTACTAGGGACAGCCCTTCTCAATACTCCTACGCGCACAGCGGATAGGGACCGAACTGTCTCACGACGTTCTAAACCCAGCTCGCGTACCGCTTTAATGGGCGAACAGCCCAACCCTTGGGACCGACTCCAGCCCCAGGATGCGACGAGCCGACATCGAGGTGCCAAACCATCCCGTCGATATGGACTCTTGGGGAAGATCAGCCTGTTATCCCCGGGGTACCTTTTATCCGTTGAGCGACGGCGCTTCCACAAGCCACCGCCGGATCACTAGTCCCTACTTTCGTACCTGCTCGACCCGTCAGTCTCACAGTCAAGCTCCCTTGTGCACTTACACTCAACACCTGATTGCCAACCAGGCTGAGGGAACCTTTGGGCGCCTCCGTTACTCTTTAGGAGGCAACCGCCCCAGTTAAACTACCCACCAGACACTGTCCCTGATCCGGATCACGGACCCAGGTTAGACATCCAGCACGACCAGAGTGGTATTTCAACAATGACTCCACAACCACTGGCGTGGCTGCTTCAAAGTCTCCCACCTATCCTACACAAGCCGAACCGAACACCAATATCAAGCTATAGTAAAGGTCCCGGGGTCTTTCCGTCCTGCTGCGCGAAACGAGCATCTTTACTCGTAATGCAATTTCACCGGGCCTATGGTTGAGACAGTCGAGAAGTCGTTACGCCATTCGTGCAGGTCGGAACTTACCCGACAAGGAATTTCGCTACCTTAGGATGGTTATAGTTACCACCGCCGTTTACTGGCGCTTAAGTTCTCAGCTTCGCCGACCCGAAGGTCGACTAACCGGTCCCCTTAACGTTCCAGCACCGGGCAGGCGTCAGTCCGTATACATCGCCTTACGGCTTCGCACGGACCTGTGTTTTTAGTAAACAGTCGCTTCTCGCTGGTCTCTGCGGCCACCACCAGCTCAGAGTGCAAGACTCATCACCAGCAATGGCCCCCCTTCTCCCGAAGTTACGGGGGCATTTTGCCGAGTTCCTTAACCATAGTTCACCCGAACGCCTCGGTATTCTCTACCTGACCACCTGAGTCGGTTTAGGGTACGGGCCGCCATGAAACTCGCTAGAGGCTTTTCTCGACAGCATAGGATCATCCACTTCACCACAATCGGCTCGGCATCAGGTCTCAGCCTTAATGTGTGACGGATTTGCCTACCACACGGCCTACACCCTTACCCCGGGACAACCACCGCCCGGGCTGGACTACCTTCCTGCGTCACCCCATCGCTTACCTACTACCACCTTGGATCGGCGGCTCCACCACGTCCCTTTGTCCGAAGACTCCAGGCCGGCTTCACGGCCTTAGCATTAATGGATTCGATATTGGGCGTTTCAAAGCGGGTACCGGAATATCAACCGGTTGTCCATCGACTACGCCTGTCGGCCTCGCCTTAGGTCCCGACTTACCCTGGGCAGATCAGCTTGACCCAGGAACCCTTAGTCAATCGGCGCACACGTTTCCCACGTGTGTATCGCTACTCATGCCTGCATTCTCACTCGTGAACCGTCCACAACTCGTTTCCACGGCTGCTTCACCCGGCACACGACGCTCCCCTACCCATCCACACACCCGTTAGGGCTATTGCATGAATGACACGACTTCGGCGGTGTGCTTGAGCCCCGCTACATTGTCGGCGCGGAATCACTTGACCAGTGAGCTATTACGCACTCTTTCAAGGGTGGCTGCTTCTAAGCCAACCTCCTGGTTGTCTCTGCGACTCCACATCCTTTCCCACTTAGCACACGCTTAGGGGCCTTAGTCGATGCTCTGGGCTGTTTCCCTCTCGACCATGGAGCTTATCCCCCACAGTCTCACTGCCGCGCTCTCACTTACCGGCATTCGGAGTTTGGCTAAGGTCAGTAACCCGGTAGGGCCCATCGCCTATCCAGTGCTCTACCTCCGGCAAGAAACACACGACGCTGCACCTAAATGCATTTCGGGGAGAACCAGCTATCACGGAGTTTGATTGGCCTTTCACCCCTAACCACAGGTCATCCCCCAGGTTTTCAACCCTGGTGGGTTCGGTCCTCCACGAAGTCTTACCTCCGCTTCAACCTGCCCATGGCTAGATCACTCCGCTTCGGGTCTTGGGCACGCTACTCAACGCCCTATTCGGACTCGCTTTCGCTACGGCTTCCCCACACGGGTTAACCTCGCAACATACCGCAAACTCGCAGGCTCATTCTTCAAAAGGCACGCAGTCACGACTGCATGTGCAAGCACATACAGCGACGCTCCCACGGCTTGTAGGCACACGGTTTCAGGTACTATTTCACTCCGCTCCCGCGGTACTTTTCACCATTCCCTCACGGTACTATCCGCTATCGGTCACCAGGGA
This sequence comes from Streptomyces caniferus, assembly GCF_009811555.1. Taxonomy (GTDB): domain Bacteria; phylum Actinomycetota; class Actinomycetes; order Streptomycetales; family Streptomycetaceae; genus Streptomyces; species Streptomyces caniferus. Next base: position 3,441,186 of record NZ_BLIN01000005.1, read on the forward strand.
ATATTTAGGCTTAACGGGTGGTCCCGCCAGATTCACACGGGATTTCTCGGGCCCCGTGCTACTTGGGTGGTTCTCAAACGAGCCGCTAATGTTTCAGCTACGGGGGTCTTACCCTCTACGCCGGACCTTTCGCATGTCCTTCGCCTACATCAACGGTTTCTGACTCGTCTCACAGCCGGCAGACTGCAAAAGAGAACTCCCACAACCCCAACCACGCAACCCCTGCCGGGTATCACACGTGACTGGTTTGGCCTCATCCGGTTTCGCTCGCCACTACTCCCGGAATCACGGTTGTTTTCTCTTCCTGCGGGTACTGAGATGTTTCACTTCCCCGCGTTCCCTCCACACTGCCTATGTGTTCAGCAGCGGGTGACAGTCCATGACGACTGCCGGGTTTCCCCATTCGGACACCCCCGGATCAAAGCTTGGTTGACAGCTCCCCGGGGCCTATCGTGGCCTCCCACGTCCTTCATCGGTTCCTGGTGCCAAGGCATCCACCGTGCGCCCTTAAAAACTTGGCCACAGATGCTCGCGTCCACTGTGCAGTTCTCAAGCAACGACCAGCCACCCACCACCCCAACCCGAAGGCTGAGTTCACTGGGGCCGGCATCGCGAAGGTCCAGACCATCGGCCCGTACCCTCAGATACCCAACAACGTGCCCGGCCCACCCGATCAATCCCCACGTTCCACGCCGAAGCAGTACTAGTGACAACCAATCAAGTGCGCCGAATAGTCAACGTTCCACCCATGAGCAACCAGCATCAGACATTCGCTGATGTACTGGCCTCTGACCAACCGAAGTTGGTAAGAAGTGCTCCTTAGAAAGGAGGTGATCCAGCCGCACCTTCCGGTACGGCTACCTTGTTACGACTTCGTCCCAATCGCCAGTCCCACCTTCGACGATTCCCTCCCACAAGGGGTTGGGCCACCGGCTTCGGGTGTTACCGACTTTCGTGACGTGACGGGCGGTGTGTACAAGGCCCGGGAACGTATTCACCGCAGCAATGCTGATCTGCGATTACTAGCAACTCCGACTTCATGGGGTCGAGTTGCAGACCCCAATCCGAACTGAGACCGGCTTTTTGAGATTCGCTCCACCTCGCGGTATCGCAGCTCATTGTACCGGCCATTGTAGCACGTGTGCAGCCCAAGACATAAGGGGCATGATGACTTGACGTCGTCCCCACCTTCCTCCGAGTTGACCCCGGCAGTCTCCTGTGAGTCCCCATCACCCCGAAGGGCATGCTGGCAACACAGAACAAGGGTTGCGCTCGTTGCGGGACTTAACCCAACATCTCACGACACGAGCTGACGACAGCCATGCACCACCTGTACACCGACCACAAGGGGGCGCCTGTCTCCAGACGTTTCCGGTGTATGTCAAGCCTTGGTAAGGTTCTTCGCGTTGCGTCGAATTAAGCCACATGCTCCGCTGCTTGTGCGGGCCCCCGTCAATTCCTTTGAGTTTTAGCCTTGCGGCCGTACTCCCCAGGCGGGGAACTTAATGCGTTAGCTGCGGCACGGACGACGTGGAATGTCGCCCACACCTAGTTCCCAACGTTTACGGCGTGGACTACCAGGGTATCTAATCCTGTTCGCTCCCCACGCTTTCGCTCCTCAGCGTCAGTATCGGCCCAGAGATCCGCCTTCGCCACCGGTGTTCCTCCTGATATCTGCGCATTTCACCGCTACACCAGGAATTCCGATCTCCCCTACCGAACTCTAGCCTGCCCGTATCGAATGCAGACCCGGGGTTAAGCCCCGGGCTTTCACATCCGACGTGACAAGCCGCCTACGAGCTCTTTACGCCCAATAATTCCGGACAACGCTTGCGCCCTACGTATTACCGCGGCTGCTGGCACGTAGTTAGCCGGCGCTTCTTCTGCAGGTACCGTCACTCTCGCTTCTTCCCTGCTGAAAGAGGTTTACAACCCGAAGGCCGTCATCCCTCACGCGGCGTCGCTGCATCAGGCTTTCGCCCATTGTGCAATATTCCCCACTGCTGCCTCCCGTAGGAGTCTGGGCCGTGTCTCAGTCCCAGTGTGGCCGGTCGCCCTCTCAGGCCGGCTACCCGTCGTCGCCTTGGTAGGCCATCACCCCACCAACAAGCTGATAGGCCGCGGGCTCATCCTTCACCGCCGGAGCTTTCCACCACCAGACCATGCGGTCGGTGGTCGTATCCGGTATTAGACCCCGTTTCCAGGGCTTGTCCCAGAGTGAAGGGCAGATTGCCCACGTGTTACTCACCCGTTCGCCACTAATCCCCTCCCGAAGGAGGTTCATCGTTCGACTTGCATGTGTTAAGCACGCCGCCAGCGTTCGTCCTGAGCCAGGATCAAACTCTCCGTGAATGTTTACCCGACTGCGTTTAATTAAAAACTGCGGGTCAACACACACGAGAGCGGAACAACCAGACGGAATAGGTCCGGTCGTTCACAGCGTCCTCGCTGTGTGTGCCACCCCGACCGCATGGGCCGTGGTGGGCTTTCAAAGGAACCTCATCCACCGAGGTGGACGGGGTATCAACATATCTGGCGTTGACTTTTGGCACGCTGTTGAGTTCTCAAGGAACGGACGCTTCCTTTGTTCCTGTTTCACCAGGATCTCCGGGCGCTTCCCTTCGGTCTTGCGTTTCCGACTCTATCAGATCCTTGCGGGCCCGATTTTCGCCGGCGCGTTTCCGCCTTTCGGCTTCTTCGCGTTTCCAACCTTACCAGATCCGTTTCCGTCTCCGGCCCCCTGTTGGAGCGGGGTGACCGTCCGGCTTTCGCTTTCCGGCCTTTCCGACTCTATCAGACTCGATTTCGTTCCGTTGCCGGTCCGAATTCGTTTCCGAATCCCCGTCGGAGGGGAGTGCCTTTTGGCTTTTCCGACTTTATCAGAAAGCATTCGGCCGAATTGATCGGCCGGGGGTTCTGATAAGTGGTCGGTTGCGCCTCGCCGAATGGAAATTCCGGCCGAAGCGGAGGAGAGACTACCCGTCGCTGATGAACTTGTCCAGTTCGTTGCAACCGTTCAAATCTACCTCCCCCTGGTGCACGTGTCAACGGGCTCCTGGGGCGAAGAGGAGATTAGCAGGTCAGCGAGGCCCGATGCACATCACGCGGCGGTCGGGACAGTGGCTTCGCGATCGATGAGGTCCACGTCGCCGGTGGCTCCGGCGCGTACGGCGCGGCCGCCCAGGACGTAGACGTAGACGAGGAAGGCCAGTTCGGCGGTGATGCCGATGCCTATACGGGCCCAGGTGGGCAGGCCGGAAGGCGTGACGAAGCCTTCGAGGGCGCCGGATATGAAGAGCACCGCGGCGAGTCCGATGGCGACGCCGAGGGCGGAGCGGCCTTCCTGGGCCAGGGCGGTCCGACGGGTGCGCGGGCCCGGGTCGATGAGGGTCCAGCCCAGGCGGAGGCCGATGCCGGCCGTGACGAAGACGGCGGTCAGTTCGAGGAGGCCGTGCGGAAGGATCAGTCCGAGGAAGGTGTCGAGACGGCCGGCCGAGGACATCAGGCCGATGCCGACGCCCAGATTGAGCATGTTCTGGAAGAGGATCCACAGGACAGGGAGGCCGGCGAAGGCTCCGAGGACGAGGCACAGGGCGACGGCCTGCGCGTTGTTCGTCCATACCTGGGCCGCGAAGGCGGCGGCGGGATGGCTGGAGTAGTAGGTCTCGTACTCGCCGCCGGGACGGGTCATGTTGCGCAGGTCATCCGGGGCGCCGATCGCCGCCTGGACTTCGGGGTGGGCGGCGATCCACCAGCCGATGAGGGCGGCGGCCGCGGTGGAGAGGACCGCGGTCGGGATCCACCAGTGGCGCAGGCGGTAGACCGCCGCGGGGAAAGCCGTGGTGAAGAAGTGGGCGGTGTCGCGCCACGAGGCCTTGCGGGCGCCGGTGACCGTACTGCGGGCGCGAGCCACCAAGGAGGTGAGGCGGCTGGTCAGCACCGGGTCCGGGGCGCTGGAGAGGAGGAGGGAGAGGTGGGTGGTGGTGCGCTGGTAGAGCGCGACCAGTTCGTCGGCCTCCTCTCCGGTGAGGCGGCGTTTGCGCTGGAGCAGGGTGTCGAGGCGGTCCCATTCGGCGCCATGGGCCGTGACGAAGACATCGAGGTCCATAGGGTGTCGCTCCTCGCGGCGCCGTGGGTGGGGGCCGGATCAGCTTGGCAGACTGGCCGTGCCCGGCGTGGGGCGGGCGGGACTTCGGTGAGCGAGAGGGAGTGGGGCGCGGCGTGAGTGAACTCGTCACGGGTGAAGCGGTGGTACTGGGGCTGCGGCCGGCCAGGCTGCCGAGCCGGGGTCTGGCGGTGGCCCTCGATGTGGCGGTGGCCTGGGCGGTCTACCTCGGCGTATCGCTGCTGTTGTTGGGCGCGACCTCGTCGATGGACAGTGCGGCGGTGGCGGCCGTGTCGGTGGCGACGTTCGTGCTGGTCCAGGTCGGGATACCCATCGTCATCGAGACGCTGAGCAACGGCCGGTCGCTGGGGAAGCTGGTCTGTGGGCTGCGGGTCGTACGGGAGGACGGCGGGCCGATCCGGTTCCGGCATGCGTTGGTGCGTGGGGCGGTGGGGGCCATCGAGGTCGTGATGACGATGGGTGTGGTGGCGGCCCTCGCCTCCTTGCTGTCGGCGCGGGGCCGCCGGGTGGGGGATGTGTTCGCGGGGACGCTCGTCATACGGGAGCGGCTGCCGGTGGCCGAGGTGGGGACGGCGCTGCCGCCTCCGCCTCCGTGGCTGGCGGCGGAGCTCGGGGCGCTGGATCTGTCGCGGGTGCCCGATGGGTGGTGGCTGACGGTGCGGCAGTACCTGGCGCGGAGTGGGCAGCTCGATCCGCAGGTCGGCGAGGCGATGGCGGGGCGGCTGGTGGAGGACCTGCGGGGGTTCACCGGGGTGCCGGGGCCGGTGGGGGTACCGCCGGCGGCGTATCTGGCGGCGGTGGTCGGGGAACGGCAGGCACGGGAAGCGCGGCGGGCGTTCGGGGCCTCGGCGGTCGGCGGGGTGGCGGCGGCGGGCGTGGCACCGTCCCTCGCGTCGTCGGCGATCGGCGGGGCGCCATGGGCCGGCGGGACGCCGTTGGTTGGTGAGGCGCCCTCGGCTGGTGGAGCTTCGGCGGCGGTCGGGGAGCCGGGAGTTGCCGGTGGTGGGGGGTCGTGGGGTGGTGGGCCGGCGGCTTCGGGCCGTGCCGTGGGGGCCACGGGGGATGCGGTGTCTTCGGCGGCGGTCGGGGCCTGGGCGGTACCCGGGGGTGGGACAGCTCCCGGCGGGGATGGGGCTGCGGCCCCGGCTGGGCTGATGCGTCATGGCGGGGACGGGGCGCCTGGGGTGCCGGTGCGGGAGCGCGGGGGCGAGGAAGGCGGTGGCGGAGGAAGGCCGCCGCGTACGGGGTTCGCTCCGCCGGTGTGAGCCGCTGATGTGAGTCGCGGCGTGGCCCTCGGAGGAAGTCGCTGGTGTGAGCCCGCCCTTGTGTTGTGGGGAGCCGGTCAGGGAGGGCCGGCTGCTGTCCAGGGGGCGGGGCCGGGGCAAGCCCGTGGTGGGCGCCATGTGGCCCGGCGTGTGCTCCGCGTCGGCTCGTGGCGTGGTGTGACAGGGCGTGCTGTGGCAGGTGAGGGGCGGGAGCGCCGGAGCGCGTCGGTCAGGGGAACGTCGACGGTGGGGATTCGAGGGATTCGAGTTCGATGCCGGGGGCGGAGAGGACCACGTCGCCGGCGATGTGGACAGTGTGCTGTTCGCCGGTCTCCAGGTCGTTGACCTGGTATTCGTCGGCGATGAGGGGGGCGTTGTCAGTGGCGTGTGGTGTGCTTTTCAGCAGGGCCCAGGACTGGTCGAGCGTGCGGGGGGCGAGGACGGGGGGTGTGAAGGCGACGAGGCGGGTGCGGACGGCGCCGGCGCCGAGTGCGGGGCGCAGCAGTCGCGCGGTGGCGATGAGGAAGGCGGGGGACGCGCCGGTGAAGGCGTGGGCGGGGACATTGCCCTCAGTGGCGTGTTCACCGGTCGGGTCGGTACGTACCCAGGTCACGCCCTCCAGGGCGGCGCCGCGGACCTGCCAGGCGGAGGCGTGGAGTTCGAGGCGGAGCGGCCGGCCGAGCTCGTCGAGGGTGAGGTCGACGGAGCCGATGTGGTCGCCTGCGGGGTTGACGATCTGGGAGACGTAGCGCCAGCCGGAGGGGCCGGTGGCGCAGTGGAAGTGCTCTTCACCGAGGGGGGTGTGATCGTGCGGGTCGTGGAGGGAGTAGTGGCCGCGGGGCATAGGGGGTCAGATCCTTCGGGCGGCGCCGTGCCGGTGAGTCGGGGGCGGCGGGTCTGTGCGGGGTGCTTACGGCCCAGGCCCCCGCCGTGGAGGGCGAGGGCCTGGGATCACCGGCTGCTGAGGGGTGCACCAGAGGTCAGCGGGATGACCGGTGGGTGCGAGCCCGCTGGATCAGTAGCGGTAGTGGTCGGGCTTGTACGGGCCCTCGACCTGGACGCCGATGTAGGCGGCCTGCTCCGGGCGCAGCTCGGTGAGCTTGACGCCGAGGGCGTCGAGGTGGAGGCGGGCGACCTTCTCGTCGAGGTGCTTGGGCAGCACGTAGACGTCGGTGGGGTACTCCTCGGGCTTGGTGAACAGCTCGATCTGGGCCAGCGTCTGGTCCGCGAAGGAGTTGGACATCACGAAGGAGGGGTGACCGGTGGCGTTGCCCAGGTTGAGCAGACGGCCCTCGGACAGCACGATCAGCACCTTGCCGTCCGGGTGCGTCCAGGTGTGCACCTGCGGCTTGACCTCGTCCTTGACGATGCCCTCGAGCTTGGCCAGGCCGGCCATGTCGATCTCGTTGTCGAAGTGACCGATGTTGCCCACGATCGCCTGGTGCTTCATCCGCGCCATGTGCGACGCCATGATGATGTCCTTGTTGCCCGTCGTGGTGACGAAGATGTCCGCGCTCTCCACGACCTCGTCGAGGGTGGTGACCTGGTAGCCGTCCATCGCCGCCTGCAGCGCGCAGATCGGGTCGATCTCCGTGATGATCACCCGCGCGCCCTGGCCGCGCAGCGACTCCGCGCAGCCCTTGCCGACATCGCCGTAGCCGCAGACCACGGCCGTCTTGCCGCCGATCAGCACATCGGTGGCACGGTTGATGCCGTCGATCAGGGAGTGCCGGCAGCCGTACTTGTTGTCGAACTTCGACTTCGTCACGGCATCGTTCACATTGATCGCCGGGAAGAGCAGGTCACCGTCACGGTGCATCTCGTACAGACGGTGCACACCGGTCGTGGTCTCCTCGGTGACACCACGGATCTCGGACGCCAGGTCCGTCCACTTCTGCGGCGCCTCACCCAGCGTGCGGGTCAGCAGCTCCAGGATCGCCCGGTGCTCCTCGCTCTCCGCCGTCTCGACCGCCGGAACCTTCCCGGCCTTCTCGTACTCGACGCCCTTGTGCACCAGCAGCGTGGCGTCACCACCGTCGTCGAGAATCATGTTCGGGCCGCCGGTGGGCGAGTTCGGCCAGGTCAGCGCCTGCTCCGTGCACCACCAGTACTCCTCCAGGCTCTCGCCCTTCCAAGCGAAGACCGGAATACCCGCCGGCGCCTCCGGCGTCCCGGTCGGGCCCACCGCGATCGCCGCGGCCGCGTGGTCCTGGGTGGAGAAGATGTTGCAGGACGCCCAGCGGACCTCGGCGCCCAGCGCGGCCAGGGTCTCGATCAGGACGGCCGTCTGCACGGTCATGTGCAGGGAACCGGTGATCCGCGCACCGGCCAGCGGCCGGGCGGCGGCGTACTCCTTGCGGATCGCCATCAGACCGGGCATCTCATGCTCGGCCAGGGTGATCTCCTTGCGGCCGAAAGCGGCGAGGGACAGGTCGGCGACCTTGAAGTCCTGGCCGGTGGCTGCTGTCGTCATGCGGGCTGCTCCTCGAGCGTCGAGGTGGATGGGCTGGCAGTCTGCGGCGCGGGCCGGGGCCCCAGGGATGACTGGGGCGAATACGAGCGTACGCGGAAGCGGACGCACCCCTCTCCCTGGCCGCAGCGCAGTCCGTCGGAGGCCCTCTCTCCCTCGGCCGGTCCGCGGTGCGGACCGCCCGACCGCCATCAGCAGCGACGTCTGGCACTGGTCACGAATCTACACCGATCGGCCCAGCGAACCCCAGCCCGGAGGGGCCGATCCGGTGCGGTACCGGCCACGGAGGGGCGGTGGAACGGGCCGTGATTCCTCGGATTCGGGGTGCCGGCGGCCCGCGTTCCGGCTGCTGGGGCCCGGGCTCCGCAGGGCTTGGCGCGCGCTGTGACGTCATGCAGGATGCCTGGCAGCGCGGGAACAGGTGCACGTCCGCGCGCACGTTCGTAAGGAGAGTCACGTGACCACCACTCCAGCTGATCCCCCCACGGACGCGGGGAGCAGCGGGCAGGGGCTGAAACTGCTCGCAGTGACGGCCTGCCCGACCGGGATCGCCCACACGTACATGGCAGCGGAGAAGCTGGCCCAGACCGCCCGGTCCCTCGGGCACGAGATCAAGGTGGAGACGCAGGGGTCCATCGGGGCCGAGAACGTACTGTCTGACAACGATGTCAGAGCCGCGGACGGCATCATCATCGCCGCGGACAAGGAGGTGGACCGCAGCCGGTTCGTCGGCAAGAAGGTCCTTGCGGTCGGAGTGGCCGAGGGCATCCGGCATCCCGAGCAGCTGATCGCGCGGGTGCGGAACGCGCCGGTGTACGGGGGCGCGGAGGGCGACGGAGCCGGGGCGGGCACCGGCACGACGCCTTCCGGGGGCAGCAGTGGCGGCCGGGAGCGCAGCGTCGCGTACAAGGCGCTGATGAACGGCGTCAGTTACATGATCCCGTTCGTGGTGGTCGGCGGTCTGCTGATCGCGATCTCGCTGGCGGTGGGAGGTCACCCGACGCCCGAGGGGCTGAAGATCCCCGCGGGCTCGTTCTGGGAGGACGTCAACAACCTCGGCACCATCGGCTTCCAGCTGATGGTGCCGATCCTCTCCGGCTATATCGCCTATGCGATCGGCGACCGGCCCGCACTGGTACCGGGCATGATCGGCGGCTGGATCGCCACCCACGGCGAGCTGTACGGGATGAAGGACGCGAGCGCGGGCTTCATCGGCGGCATCGTCACGGGCTTTCTGGCCGGATATCTGGTCGTGTGGATCAAGAAGGTCGAGGTCCCCAAGTTCGCCCGGCCGATCATGCCGATCATCGTGATCCCGATCGTGGCCACGACCGCACTCGGCCTCTTCTTCATCCATGTGCTCGGCAAGCCGATCTCCTGGGTGTTCACCCATCTCACCGGCTGGCTCAGTGGCATGACCGGGACCAGCGCGATCGTGCTGGGGGCGATCCTCGGCCTGATGATCGCGTTCGACATGGGCGGGCCGGTCAACAAGACGGCGTTCCTCTTCGGGTCGGGTCTGATCGCCTCCGGAAACCAGACGGTCATGGGCATGTGCGCCGCCGCGATCCCGGTGATGCCGCTCGGCCAGGGGCTGGCCACGCTGATCCGTCGGCGCCGGTACTCCGAGCAGGAGCGGGAGACCGGGATGGCGGCGCTGTTCATGGGGCTCTTCGGGATATCGGAGGGCGCGATTCCGTTCGCCGCGGCGCGGCCGGCGCAGGTCATCCCGGCGAACATGCTGGGCGGCGCGGTGGCCGGTGCCCTTGCCGGGATGGCCGGAGTGGCGGATGCGGTGCCGCACGGCGGGCCGATCGTGGCGGTGCTGGGTGCGGTCGACGGGGTGCCGATGTTCTTCGTCGCCGTGGTGGCCGGAGCGGTGGTCACGGCGCTGGCGACGGTGATGTTGGCAGATGTTTCGGAGCGGAGGAAGAGCGGGGGCGTGCGGGTCGGGGCGCGGGCCGTTGGGGTCGGTGCCGGGGCTGGTGCCGGGGTCGGTACCGGTGTCGCCGCTGCCGTCGGGGGTGCGGCCGGCCGTCGCGTCACCGGTGGTGCCGCCGGTGGGGCGGGCACCGGGGTGGTCCCGGTGGCGTCGTCGGGCGCGGCGGAGCCGGTGGCTGCTGTCGTGGGCGGGAGCCCCGAGGTGGATGCCGGGCCTGAGGGCGGGGCGGACGGTACGTCCTGTACAGCCGCGGCGGTTGCCGCCGTGCCCGGGCAGGCCACTGCTTCCGGGCGGGGTGCGGAGGGCGATGCCGCGGGCCCCGATGCCGTGGACGGCGATGTCGCGGGCGGCGATTCGGCAGATGGCGGCGGCTCCGTCGCCGGTGGCAACGATGTCGGCGGGGACAGCGGCGAGGGTGGCAGTGACGCCGCCGAGGTGCTCTCCGGCCATCTCACCGGGCAGACCGTCAAGACGCAGCTCGACGCCGGCGAGAAGGAGGCGGCGATCCGCGAGATGGCCGAGCTGATGGCCGGCACCGGCAGGGTGTCGGACGTCGACGAACTGGTCCGGGTGGCGCTGGCGCGGGAGGCGCAGGGCACCACCGGGCTCGGCGAGGAGATAGCCATTCCGCACGCCAAGACGGACGCGGTGACGGCTCCGGTCGTCGGCTTCGCGCGGTCGGCGGAGGGTATCGACTGGGGCTCGCCGGACGGCACGCTCGCCAGGCTCGTCTTCATGATCTCGGTGCCGGAGGCGGCGGCCGGGGACGAGCATCTGCGCATCCTGGCGCTGCTGTCGCGGAAGCTGATGGACGCGGACTTCCGGGCCCGGCTGCAGGGGGCGGAGGACGGGACGGCGATTCTGCGCGTCCTCGGCGAGATCCACTAGAACGCCGACAGGACGTCCTCACGACTCCACTAGGGCATGGGCGAACACATCCCGTAGGGGGTGCGAGCGCCCCCTCGGGGCCGAGAACGCGGCGGGGCGGGGGCGGTATTCCCGGGGGGCGGTATTCCCGATTGGCGATTCGCCGGCGCTGTTTCCGGTGTCCGGGCGGCATCCGGGGTCGGGGCGGCATCCGGGGTCGGGGCGGTATTCGCGGATCCCCGGCGGTGTCCCCGGTTCTGGTGGCTTGCGGCATGGTCGATCCGGTGGCTCGGCGCCAGCGACGGGCGAGCGGCCGGCGGGCGGTGAGCGGCAGGCAGTGAGCGGCAGGCCGGGCGTCGTACGGCGAAGGCCCCCGCACTCTTCAGGAGTGCGGGGGCCTTTCGTTCGCGCGGTGGCTCGGTGCCCGTCGGCGCCAGCCGCGGGGCTCGGGAACCACGGGGCCTCGAAAACCCCCGGCGGCTCAGGAACCACCCAGGGCCTCAGGAACCGCCCGGTGTCTTCGACGGGTCGGCGCCTGCGGCGGCTGTGGCCTCGTCGTAGATGTCCGGCTCCAGGTAGATGACCCGGGCGATCGGCACGGCCTCACGGATGCGGGCTTCGGCGGCGTTGATGGCGTGGGCGACCTGGGTGGCGGTGCCGTCGTGACGGACCGCGATCTTGGCGGCGACCAGCAGTTCCTCGGGGCCGAGGTGGAGCGTGCGCATGTGGATGAGGCGGGTGACGACATCGCCGTCGACGACCGCCTCGCGGATCTTGGCGACCTGCTCGGGCCCGGCCGCCTCGCCCAGCAGCAGCGACTTGGTCTCGGCGGCCAGGACCAGGGCGATCACCACCAGCAGCGCGCCGATGCACATGGTGCCGATGCCGTCCCAGATCCCGTCGCCGGTGGCGAGGGTGAGGCCGACGCCGCCCAGTGCGAGGACCAGACCGATCAGCGCACCGAAGTCCTCCAGCAGCACGACCGGCAGCTCGGGGGCCTTGGCGCGGCGGACGAACTGGGCCCAGGTCTGCTTGCCGCGCAGCTCGTTGGACTCCTTGATGGCGGTGCGGAAGGAGAAGCCCTCGGCGATGATCGCGAAGACCAGGACGCCGACCGGCCAGTACCAGTTGTCCAGCGCGTGCGGCTCGTGGATCTTCTCGTAGCCCTCGTAGAGCGCGAAGACGCCACCGATGGTGAACAGGACGATGGAGACGAGGAAGCCGTAGATGTAGCGCTCGCGGCCGTAGCCGAAGGGGTGCTCGGCGGTCGCCTCGCGCTGGGCCTTCTTGCCGCCGAGCAGCAGCAGGCCCTGGTTGCCGGAGTCCGCGATGGAGTGCACACCTTCGGCCAGCATCGAGGAGGAGCCGCTGAAGGCGAAGGCCACGAACTTCGCTGCGGCGATCGCCAGGTTGGCGCCCAGCGCCGCAACGATCGCCTTTGTCCCGCCTGATGCGCTCATAAGTGCCGCATGTCCCTTCCGTCGTCCGGCCTTTACCGCCGCTTTAATGCTGCGGCGGTCATTGTTGCAGCCCGGCGGCGGACGTCCGCCAGGAGGCCACCTGGCGGACGGTTTCCGGCGCCCCGGCGGGCACGACGGCCCGGCCCCCGCCTGCGCCGCCGCCCGTCGGCTACGGCCGACGCGTGGGGCCCGTACGTCCCTCCGGCGCCCTAGGCCACGACCGTCGCGCGGAAGAGCGTGCCCTCGCCGGCGAGCATGAGGTGCTCACCGGGGCGCACAAATGCGGATTCACCGGGCGACAAGGTCAATTCATCCCCGGCCCGGCCCACGGCCCCGGCCGCGCCACCAGCACCGCCACCGGCTTCGCCGCCCGCCTCGTCGCCCGTCTCCCCGGCCCGCAGCCGGACCGTCCCCGCCGTGCACAGCAGGATCTGCGGCGTCCGGGAGGCGAGCGGGCGCGGTGCGGCGCCGGGGGCCAGGGCGAAGCGGGAGAGCCGGAACTCGTCGATGGGCGTCTCGTAGATCTCCTCGCCGTCCACCGCCTCGGGGCGCAGCACTCCCGCGTCGCCGGCCTCGAAGCGGACCACCCGCAGCAGCTCCGGTACGTCGACGTGCTTGGGGGTCAGACCGCAGCGCAGCACATTGTCCGAGTTGGCCATCAGCTCGACGCCGAGGCCGCTCAGGTAGGCGTGCGGGATGCCGGCGCCGAGGAACAGCGCCTCGCCGGGCTGGAGTTGGACGTGGTTGAGCAGCATGGCGGCGAGCACGCCGGGGTCGCCCGGGTAGTGGTGGGCGATGCCGGCGTACGCGGCGTAGTCCTGGGCGTACGGGCCGTCCTCGGCCGCCAGCCGGCCGGCCGCCACGGCCGCCCGCTCGACGGTCTCGGCCATCGCGTGGTGCTCGGCGCTCAGGACGGCGGTGAGCACCTCGCGCAGCGCGTCCTCCTCCGGGCTGGCGCGCAGGATGTCGACGTACGGCTTGAGGTCGTCGACGCCCAGGCCGGCCAGGAGGTCGGCGGACTGCGCCGGGTGCCGGAAGCCGCACAGGCCGTCGAAGGGGGTGAGCGCGACGATCAGCTCGGGCTTGTGGTTGGCGTCCTTGTAGTTGCGGTGGCCGGCGTCGATCGGGACGCCGCGCCGCTCCTCGTCGGCGAAGCCTTCCCGGGCCTGCGCGAGGTCGGGGTGCACCTGGAGGGAGAGCGGCGAGCCGGCCGCGAGCAGTTTGAGCAGGAAGGGCAGCCGGGGGCCGAAGGCGCGGACGGTGTCGGCGCCCAGCTCGGTGTCGGGGGCGGCGTCGATCACCTCGGCCAGGGAGACCGGGCCCGCGCCGCGGTCGATGCGGGAGGGGGCGCCGGGGTGGGCGCCCATCCACATCTCGGCCTGCGGTTCGCCGGTGGGTGCGGTGCCGAGGAGCTCCGGGAGGGCGGTGGTGGAACCCCAGGCGTAGGGGCGCACGGTATTGGCGAGGCGGTCCATGGGGCTACTGCTTCCTGAGGGGCGTACGTGGCTGCGCAGTCATGCGGCCGGCCTGCGGATGCGAGCCGGCCGCCAATGATCACTCGGTGCCGGCAAGCGCCAGGTAAACAGCACCGAAATCCACGATGGCGAGTAGTTCCGCGGCCTTCTCCAGATCGCTGCCGGCGTCCGGTTCCAGTTCGCTGACGGCGGTGTCCCGCTCCTCGGCGAGCGCCTGGGCGGCGCGGGTGGCGGACAGCGGGCCCGGCTCCTGCTCGCGCAGCAGCACGACTCTGGCGTGCATCGCGGCGGGCTGCTCGACCCGGTCGCGGAAGAAGTCGTCCGGGTCGGCGCCGGCGGCCAGCGCACCGGCCAGCAGGGTGCGGTGGGTGGCGAGCGCCTCGGGCAGCTCGGCGGCGAGCGCGGGGCGGCCGGCGAGCCCGGCCAGCTCGGTGGCGAAGTGCCGGCCGACGGCACCGGCGATGGTGCCCTCCGTCCAGATCAGCGGGAAGGAGTCGGCGAGGTCGGCGGCCAGCGTCTTGGCGGGGTTGGTGTACGTCGGGATGGCCGGGCCGCAGCGTTCGGCGAGCTGGTCGAGGCGGTCGGCGAGCTTGCCCAGGTCCTCCGGCGAGGCGCTGAGCAGGCCGATCCGGTCGGCGAGCGCGAGCAGCGGGATGAGCACCGACCAGAGGGTGCCGGGGGCGGCCGGCGGGGCGCCCTCGACGTCGAATTCGGCGTCGTAGGGGGTGGTCGCCAGCGGGACGACCAGGCCGCGGGCCTGGATGACGGCGTCGGCGAGCGGTCCGCCGGCCGGGGTGACGGCGACGACGGCGCAGCCGCGGCGGTAGGCCTGCTCGACCAGCTCGGCGAGGCCGGGGTCGGCGGCGTCCGGGCCGGGGAGCAGCAGCAGGTCCAGGGGTCCGGCCCAGCCGGGCAGCGTCCAGCGCAGGGCGCCGGGCAGCGGGGCGACTCCCGTGGGCGGGATGAGGGTGACCGGGCAGCTGCCGCCGCCGAGCGCCCGCAGGAGGTCGGCGACACCGGCCGCGGCGGGGCCGGGCCCGGCGACGAGCACGGAGCGCGGTCGCCCGTCGGGGGTGAGTTCGGGGATGCCGGATTCGGCGGCACTGCGGGCGGCGGTGCGGACCCGGGCGCCGGATTCGGCGACGCCGCGCAGCAGACCGAAGCGGTCGGCGCCCGCCAGTGCGTCAGGGGTGTCGAGGAGTGACTCGTCGAGCATGGTGGGCGCGGCCTCCGATCGCCGGTACGGGCGGGGGATACGCCGGGCGTGCCGGGGCGGCCCCGGCGGCGCCCGGTCAGGCGGGGCGGCGGGCCTCGTCGACGAGGAGTACGGGGATGCCGTCCCGGACGGGGTAGGCGAGGCCGCAGTCGCCGGAGGTGCAGCGCAGCTCGGCCGGTTCGTCGGCCGTCCGGTCGTCTAGCGGGGCATGGCACGCCGGGCAGGCGAGGATCTGGATCAGGCTGGCGTCGACCGGCATGGAGGGTGCTCCTTCGGGGCGGTTGCGGCGTGGCCAGCCTACCGCCGGGCGGGGGGCGGAGGCGTGCTCGGAGGGGTTTTGGGGTGGCGGGCGGCGAGGATGCCGCGAGCGCCCGCCACCCACGCAGGGTGGCCTCCGCTTTCACGGGCCGCCCCGGTGCCACGGGGTGCGGGCTCAGCCGCGGATGATCGCCAGGGCCTCGTCGCGGACCCGGTCGGCGGTGGCCCTGTCGCGGGCCTCGACGTTCAGGCGGAGCAGCGGCTCGGTGTTGGAGGCGCGCACGTTGAACCACCAGTCGTCGGCGGTGACGGTCAGTCCGTCCAGCTCGTCGAGGGTGACGCCGGCGCGGTTCTCGTAGGCCGTCTTGATCGCGGCGAGCCTGCCGGTCTGGTCGTCGACGGTGCTGTTGATCTCGCCGGAGGCCGCGTACCGGTCGTACTGCGCGACCAGCTGCGACAGCGGGCCCGGCTGGCCGCCGAGGGCCGCCAGGACGTGCATCGCGGCGAGCATGCCGGTGTCGGCGTTCCAGAAGTCGCGGAAGTAGTAGTGCGCGGAGTGCTCACCGCCGAAGATCGCGCCGGTCTTGGCCATCTCCTCCTTGATGAAGGAGTGCCCGACGCGGGTGCGGACCGGCGCGCCGCCGTTCTCCTTGACGACCTCCGGCACCGACCACGAGGTGATCAGGTTGTGGATGACCGTGCCGCCGGGGTGCTTGGCCAGTTCGCGGGCGGCGACCAGGGCGGTGATCGCGGACGGGGAGACCGGGTTGCCGTTCTCGTCGACGACGAAGCAGCGGTCGGCGTCGCCGTCGAAGGCGAGGCCGAGGTCGGCGCCGGTCTCGCGCACCCGCGCCTGGAGGTCGACGATGTTCTTCGGATCCAGCGGATTGGCTTCGTGGTTGGGGAACGAGCCGTCCAACTCGAAGTACAGGGCGTCGAGTTCCAGCGGCAGGCCCTCGAAGACGGTCGGGACGGTGTGCCCGCCCATGCCGTTGCCCGCGTCCACCACGACCTTCAGCGGGCGGATGCCGCTCAGGTCCACCAGGCCGCGCAGGTGGGCGGCGTAGTCGCCCAGGACGTCGCGCTGGGTCACGGTGCCCGGCTCGGCGGCCGGCTCGGGGGCGCCCTCGTCCGACCAGCGCTCGACCAGCGCGCGGATATCGGCGAGACCGCTGTCCTGGCCGACCGGCGCCGCGCCCGCGCGGCACATCTTGATGCCGTTGTACTGGGCGGGGTTGTGCGAGGCGGTGAACATGGCGCCGGGCAGCCCCAGGGCGCCGCTGGCGAAGTACAGCTCGTCGGTCGAGCAGAGACCGATTTCCGTGACGTCCACGCCGCGGGCCGCCGCGCCGCGGGCGAAGGCGCCGGACAGGCCGGGCGAGGAGGGCCGCATGTCGTGCCCGGTCACGATCGCGTCCGCGCCGGTGATCTCGGCGAAGGCGGCCCCGAACAGCTCGGCCAGCGTCTCGTCCCACTGGGTGGGGACGACGCCGCGTACGTCATACGCCTTCACGATCTGCGACAGATCAGTCACAGCCAGCCCTCCTGGAGAGTCTCTACGGACTCCCAACCTACCGGGCGGCGGTCGCGTATGCGGGCCGTGTATCCGGCCGTTGCGGGGTGCGGTGCCGCGGTGGGTCCGGGCCGCGCGCTCAGGCGGCGGGCCGTTCCCCGCGCGCTGGCGGGGAGGGGCCGCCGGCTCAGGAGTCCGGCGAGCGCAGCACCCGTAGATGGCCTCGGCGGGCGACTTCCATGGGGTGGGTGTCGCGGCTGCCCGGACTGGGGACGCCACCGGCACCGGCCGCACGCTCCTGGGGGCGGGCCGCCTCGCGTACGGCGTTCGCCAGGGCTTCGAGATCGTCGCCGCTGGGGCGGGCCGGGCCCGAGTCGAGGGCGAGGCGGACAACCTCCCAGCCGCGCGGCGCGGTCAGCCGCTCGGAGTGCTCGGCGCACAGGTCGTAGCAGTGCGGTTCGGCGTAGGTGGCGAGCGGTCCGAGCACAGCGGTCGAATCCGCATAGACGTACGTCAGCGTTGCGACGGCGGGGCGGCCGCACGCAGTGCGCGAACAGCGACGTACAGGGCTCACGACGTTGGACGGTACCGCACTCTTGAGCGGGCCGCGACGACTCTCCCCCGGCTCACCCAACCGTGTCGTCCCGCTTCGTCCGATGCGTCTGACCTGCACCCGCTCGGCCCGACCTGGGCCGCGCGCGCCGGGACGGACGACTCGCGGCAACGAATCCCGTCACAACTCGGTGCAATTCCTGCCATTACGGTGTCGCTCCGCGTTCTGATGCGGGGAGGCAAACGGACTCGACGCGGACAGGTCCGGTCAGCCGACGACATGCCACGTCTTGCCGCGCTCCCCGGTGCCGGGCGGCCCTCGACGGCTACGCTCGATCCTGATGGACAGTCCTGTACCTCCCCGACCGGCACAGCCGCGGATCCGCCGCCGCGACCGCCATGGCCGCGGCATGCGCGGCCCGATCGCGCCGCCCCAGGTGCCGCTGTCGGTGACCCGCGCCGACGCGTTCGTGGATCTTGTCTATGACTCCCGGGACCGGCTGGAGCGACGCTGGCCGCAGCTCTCCCAGGTCGACTTCCTGGTCCTGGAGGTGCCCGGTTCCGGGCCGGACGACGGTCCGGACGCGGCCGCCGACGAGGAGACCGTGCCGCTGGGGCGGGTGGTGCCGGCCGCGGGCGGATATCGCGACCGGATCGTGATCTACCGCAGGCCGGTGGAGATCCGGACGAAGAGCCGCGACGAGCGGGCGCTGCTGGTCCATGAAGTGGTGGTCGAGCAGGTCGCCGAACTCCTGGGACTGGCCCCGGAATCGGTGGACCCGCGCTACGGCCAGGAGTGAGGCCGCCGCGCGGGTCCGTGGGAGCGTGCGCGGTCAGTTCGTGAGGACCGACAGATCCTGGCCGGCGGTCGGGACGAGGACCGAGCCCCGGTCGTCGGGCAGCGTCTGGACGGTGAACGCGGGCACTCCGCCCTGCGGCCGGGCGAGCATGCGGGCCGCGTAGACGGGGCCGCTGCCGGACTCCGGCTCCACGGTCAGCGCGTAGCTCCCCTTCAGGCCCGGCGGACGGGGCGGCGCGATGTCGGCGCTGGTGCCGCCCTTGACCGTGTACGTCTTGGTGACCGGGGTGCCGCCGCCGCTGCCGGCCGACGCGGTGACCTTCACCTTCGCGTCCTTGCCCTTCTCCGGCGCGACCAGCGAGAGGGTGCTGTCCTTGCCGCGGTTGTCGACGGCGGTGGCGCGCTTCTCGACCGGCCGGGTCGCGGGGATGAACGCCATGTCCTGCTTGGCGCCCTTGCCTCGGGTCACCCGCACCGCGGCCGCGACCGGGACCTTGGAGCCGCTGTCGGAGGGCGTGAGCACCAGCGAGCCGGCCTCGCCCTTGGTGAGGTCCTTGAGGTCCACTGCCGTGGTCATCCCGCTCTTGAGATGCAGGTTCTCCAGACCGGCCGGGGTGATCATCCCGGTCGGGGTGGCCAGTTGCACCTTCAGGTCGGCGTCGGACTCGCCGGGAGCGAGGGCGACCAGCCGGACGGAGGTGGCGTCCTTGGGGATGCCGGGCAGCACCACGCTCGGCGACGGGTCGGCGGCGGCCGGCAGCCAGTCGCTGCCGAGCTTGCCGTCGCTCGCCTGGACGGCGGCGCCGACCCGGCCCTCGCGGGCGACGACGTGCAGGGACGCGTTGGTGGTGGGGGCGCTCGTCAGGGTGGAGAGCAGCACGGGGACCGTGGTGTGCGGCGGAACGGAGAGGTCCTCACCGGCCGAGCCCCCCAAGGCCCCGTCCTTGCCGCGCAGTTCGAGGTCGACGACGGCGGGGGTCGAGTCGGGGTTGGTGAGGTGGACGTAGTCCTGGCGATCCGTGGCGGTGCTGACGCCGGGGAACCAGAACGTGGTGTCGGGGGTGGTGCAGCCCAGGCCGAGCAGGCCGCGGCCGGCGCCGGCGGCGACCGCGGTGGTCTGCTGGACGGTCCAGCCGGGGGCGAGGGCGCCGTCCGCCGTGCCCACGAGGGCGGGGGCGTCGGGGCGGTCGGTGGTCGCGGTGACCGGCCGGCCCGCCTGCCGCAGGGGCGCGACGGGCTTGGTGTCGCGGGGGGCGATGGTCTGCCCGGCGGCGGAGTCCGCACCGCCGCCCTTGCCGCCCTTGGGGTTCTTCTTGCCCTTGCCCTTGTCGGCGCCGCCGTCCTCCCTGACGGTCCCGGCGGGCAGCAGCTGGGCGGTGCCCTCGCGGCCGTCCGCGCCGGCGGCCGCGCCCTTGGGGGCGAAGGCGGTGTAGGTGGTGTCGCCGACCTCGGAGGAGGTCGGGGCGGGGCACAGCAGCGCGGAGCGCTGGACGGGCAGCCGGGTGCTGCCGCGGGGCGCGTCGGGGGCGCCGCCGGCCGGGCCGGTCACGGCGGCGACGCCGGAGACGGCGGCCAGCGCCACGGTCACGCCGATCAGGGACATCATGGTGCGCTTCACTGCTGGTCGCTCCCGTCACGGCGCGGCTCGGGGTAGGAACCGGGGTACCCGGGATACGGGGCGCCGTCGTCGTAGGGCTGCTGTTGCTGCGGCCCGCCGTCGCCGTACTGCTGCTGCCCGTACCCGTACGGGTCGTAGGCGCCCGCCTGGTAGGGATCCGCGGCGTACGGGTCGGCGGCCTGGTAGGGGTCGGCCTGCGGGTAGGGCGGGGTGCCGTACTGCCCGGCCTGGTAGGGGTCGGCGGGCGCGTAGGGCTGCTGCTCGCCGGGGTGGCCCGGGACACCGGGCTCGCCCTGCTGGGCGGCCTGCCAGGCGTCGTAGGCCTGCTGCTGCGCCGCCGCCCCGTACGGGTCGGCGTCCGCCATGGGCGAGGCGGCCTGAGTGCCCTCGGGGCCCGCGTCCTGAGCGGGGATGCCCGCGGTCATCGGGTCGGCGGCCGGGTCGAGCGGCTGCTCGCCGGGGATGCCGGGGCCGGCCGCCGCCGGGTCGCCGGCGGACTCGGCCTCGGCCTGGGCCCGCAGGCGCCGGGCCCGGCGGCCGTCGCCGGTCGCCGCGGCGGCCTGGGCGGCGGCGGTGTCGTCGGGCAGGTCGTCGTCGATCTCCCGGCGGCGGCCCGGCAGCGCCAGGACCACCAGGACGACGGCGAGCAGGCCCTGCGCCCACAGCCAGAGGGTGTGGCCGATCGGGTTCTCGTGGGTGAGGTCGAGGGTGCCGCCGCTCGCGGGGAGCGTGAAGCCCTGGGCCCAGCCGTCGACGGTCACGGGCTTGAGCGGGGTGCCGTCGAGGGTGGCCTGCCAGCCCTCGTCGGCGGTGTCGGCCAGGCGCAGCACCCGGCCGTCGGCGCCGGCCGGCACCTTGGTGTGCGCCTCGACGGGGCCGGCCGGTACGGCGACGGGGGCCGCGGCCTCGCCGGCGCCGTCCTTGGCCTCGCCCGAGACGATCGAGAGCCGCGAGACCCGCCGGTCGACGCGCCACAGGGCGCTGCCGTCGTCCTGGCTGAGCCGGGTCAGGCCCGGGGTCGAGTCCAGGACCCGTCCCATCTCGCGCGGCGCCCCGTCCCTGACCAGGACGTAGCGGACCGCGTAGCCGCCGAGCTGGTCGGTCTGGTCGGCGCCGGAACCGGCGACGAGGTGGGCGACGATGCCGCCGAGCCGCTTGTCCTCGCCCGCTTCGGCGGCCAGGTCGGCGTCGCCGAGCCCGGCCCCGGAGCCGCGGACGAGGGAGTAGTCGACATGGCCCGGCTTGCCGTCGAGGACCAGGGTGCGGGCGCGGTCGGCGGTGCCGGACTCCTCGGCGACGAAGGCCGGGACCTGCTCCGGGTTGCGCCGCTCCAGCGGACCGGCCGCGCCGGTGATCATCCAGCTGACCGCGGCGTAGAGCGGGGCGAGCACGGACGCCAGCGCGATCAGGACGGCGACCGGCTGCTTCCAGCCGAAGCCGAGGCTGGCCATGCGGGTGCGGATGCCCTCGGCGCCGATCGCGGCGGCGCACAGCAGCGCCAGGCCGTAGACGAGCATCGCGGGACCGGTCCAGCCGGAGCCGTTGCCCAGCGCCGCGAGCAGCAGGCCGGTCAGCGCCACCGCCCAGGCGGTACGGATCGCGCGCTGCCGCGCGTCGCGCAGCGTCGCGGCGAGCGCGGCCAGCACGATGCCGAAGAGCAGCATCCCGCCGACGGCCTTGGGGCCGCCGGGGCTGAGCCCGATGAGGTCGAGCACGGAGGCGGAGCCGGCGCCGTAGTCGAGCCCGGCTTCCTGGAAGAAGCGGGACGGCCGGGTGAGCAGCGACAGCGACCAGGGGGCGAGCACGACGAGCGGCGCGAGGGCCACGACCAGGAAGCGCAGCCCGTAGGCCACCAGCTGGTCGCGGCTGCCATCCAGCAAACGCAGCACCAGCAGGCCGAGACCGAGCAGCACCGCGATCGGCCAGACGACCGGGGTGAAGGCCATGGTGAAGGTGACCAGCAGCGCATACGCCCAGGTGGCGCGCCAGCTGGGACGGATACCGGCCTGCAGCCGCAGTCCGCTCGCCGCGACGGCGGCGCGCGCCATCAGCGGCAGCAGGATGGCGAGCACCGCGGTGCCCAGCCGGCCGCCGGCCAGCGCTCCGGCGGCCGCGGGCAGGAAGGCGTACGCGATGCTCGCCCAGGCCCGCAGCAGCCGGGAGGCGACCAGCGGGCGGGAGGCGAAGTAGGCGGTGAGGCCGGCCAGCGGGACGGAGCAGACCAGCAGCAGGGTGAGGGCGAAGCCGGTGCTGCCGAAGAAGATGCTGGACACCAGGGCGACGACCGCCAGGTAGGGCGGCGCGGAAGCACTGTCGCCGACGCCGACCGCATGCCAGCTGTCGGCGTACGCCGACCACAGGTCGGACACGCTGCCGGGCGCGGGCAGCATCGCGCCGCCGGCCAGCGCGCCGGAGCCGAGCAGTGCGCGGCAGGCGACGAGGGAGACCAGCAGCAGGAGGAGGAAGAGCACCGGTGCGGGCTTGCGGGCGATCCGCTTGAGCCGGGCGAACTGCTCGATCTCCAGGAAGTCGGCGTCGTCGCCGCCGGGGCCGGACTCGACCGCGCCGTGCCGGCCGGCCGAGGCCACATCGGGTGCGGCCCGCCCGGCGACGTTGCCGGCGACCTGTTCGACGGTGGCCCGGACGGTCGCGCCGGGTGGCGGGAAGAGCGCCCGCAGTTCGCTCGCCTCGACCGCGGGGCGGCCTCTCTTCTTCCGGGCGGCGAGGATCTTGCCGGGCCGCAGCAGGGTGCCGAAGAGTCCGGCGAGTTCGTCGAGCGCCTGGCCCGGAACCTTGCCGACGAGGTAGGCGATGACCCGCAGGAAGGTGCCGATCAGCAGCCGCAGCAGGACGTACGGGAGGGTCGCGCCGCGGGTGTTGGTGAGCAGGGTGTAGACGGCGCCGGCCTTGTCGACGCGGTGCGGGTTGGCGACGGAGCGGCCGACGCAGTCGATGGGGCGGCGCTCGCGGGCGGCGGCCTCGGCGTGCCGCAGGATCGCGTCCGGTGCGACCAGGACCTGGTGGCCGGCGGCCTGGGCGCGCCAGCACAGATCGACGTCGTCACGCATCAGGGGCAGCCGGCGGTCGAAGCCGCCCAGCTCCTCGTAGACGTCACGGCGGATGAGCATGCCGGCGGTGGAGACGGACAGCACGGGGCGTACCTGGTCGTGCTGGCCCTGGTCCTGTTCGCGGCGGTCCAGGCCGGTCCAACGGCGACCGCTGCGGGCGATGCTGACACCGGCTTCGAGCAGCTGCCGGCGGTCGTACCAGCTGCGCAGCTTGGGTCCGACGATCACGGTGGAGGGGCTGGCGTCGGCGACCCGCAGCAGCTCGGCGAGCGCGTCCGGCTCGGGCGCGCAGTCGTCGTGCAGCAGCCACAGCCACTGGACCGGTTCGCCGTGCGGCAACTCCGGCATGTCGTACGCCTCGTCGCGCCAGGTGCGGCTGACCGGGTCCCAGCCGCTGGGGCGGCGCAGGTACGGCAGGTCGTCGGGGGTGAGTTCGGGGGCCGTACGGACGGCTTCGTCGACGGCGGTGCCGAATCCGGACCGGCGGGCGAGATGCAGCACCCGCTGGTCCCCGATGGCCTCGGCGAGCAGCTGGGCGGAGTGGTCCGCGCTGCCGGTGTCGGCGCCGATGACGTTCTGCACCGGGCGCTCCTGGCCGAGCAGGCCGGTGAGCGCGTCGGGCAGCCAGCGGGCGCCGTCATGGGAGACGATCACGGCGGTGACGACGTGCCGCGGGAACTCTGGGGTGGCGGCTGCATATGAGGCGGCCTGAGCGGCCGACTGGCTGTGCACGGACATCGAGGTACGGGCCCTCCGGACCCGGGAGTTCGAAGGCCCGTGGCGAAGTCGCGCTGGGCCCCCGCCCCCGGAAGACACTGCGACGGACTACGAGGCGACGCGCGCGCCTCGTAGGGCGGCGGCGCATCTCGGACGGGGCCCCACACTAATGGTTCGCGCCGGTGCCCCGACGGGGCCCGTACGAAGCAGTGCACAGCAGTCCGCCTCCGGCGCACGAGTCGCTGGAGGCGGAGGGTTCGCTATAGGGGGATATGGGGAGTTGGGGTGGTACGGCGGCGTGGTCCGTGAGGCCGCGCCCGGTCGGTCCGGCCGGCTGCGCTGTCATCGTCAGACGGCGGCCTTCTTCAGCCGGCGCCGCTCGCGCTCGGACAGGCCGCCCCAAATGCCGAAGCGCTCGTCGTTGGCGAGCGCGTACTCCAGGCATTCGGACCGGACTTCGCAGGCGAGACAGACCTTCTTGGCCTCGCGGGTGGAGCCACCCTTCTCCGGGAAGAAGGACTCGGGGTCGGTCTGGGCGCACAGGGCGCGCTCCTGCCAGCCGAGCTCCTCATCCGCCTCCTCGACCAGCAATTCCTGGAACAGCTCGGTCATGTGCGCCCCTCGTCTGTCTTTACGTCCCCGTGATCAAGCCGTGATCGATTTCGGCTGAACGACACGAGTGAAATTACAAGTGTGGTGATCCGGGCCAGTCAAGCCGAGATCTGCTATTGGGCCTCTTATTCACTCGGCGGAACCAAGCGTGTGCGGAAAGTGTTCAAATCAGTAAAAACCAGGACACTTCCCCGGGCTTGCCACCTGGCACATCCTCGTCAGTCCTTTAAGACGCGATCAGGCGGCGTTCGCGTTGCACCCCGCGCGCCGAAGCGGGGGAGATCACAGACGGATCACGGGGCCGCAACGGCGTTTGGAGGTGCGGTTGCCGGTCGATGTCTCCGCGTCGCTCACTGCACAAACCTTTCTCCGGGCGGAGTAACCGGATGAGGTGAAAGATTTACGGCAAACCAGTCATCCAGTTGACATCGCGGCGTGAACCCGGTCTCCTTGACCGCATGCCAGTGACCCGCGCGCTCCGACTGACCCGTGCCTACGGGTCGCTCTGCGCTGCGCAGGCCCGCTGTCGCTGTTCCAGCTGTCGTAGCCACTGAGCTCCAGCTTTTTCGCTCGCACCACCCCGCAGCGCCCCTGCTCCGCGTCGCCGCGCCACGCCCCCCACAGGGAGAGCCCGCGCCGTGCGCCGCAGCGTCACCCCCGCACTTTTGCCGAGGACCCGAAACCCATGAACAGCGACGTCCAGATCGCCGGCGACCCGCTCGCCCTCCCCCACCTGCTGCCGCCCGTCCCCGCCCACCCCGCCACCGTCGCCGGCTTCGCGGGGCTGGCCCGCTCGATCGCCGCCGACCGCGCCTCCTGGGCACCGCTCGTCCGCTACGACACCACCACCCGCTGGTACCACCGGCTGCACTCCGTGGGACAGGAACCGGCCGGCTACGAGGTGTGGCTGCTGAGCTGGGTACCGGGCCAGGGCAGCGGGCGGCACGACCACGGGGCGTCCTCCGGCGTGCTGACCGTCCTGGAAGGCGAGTTGACCGAGCACACCGCGACCGGGCCCCGAACGCTCGCGGCCGGCGCCCAGCGGGTGTTCGCCCCCGGCTACGTCCACGAGGTCGTCAACGACGCGCTGACCCCCGCGGTCAGCCTGCACATCTACTTCCCCGGCCTGACCGATATGCCGATGCACCCCAGCCAGGCCACGGTCTCCGGGGGCGCGGCCGCCCCGTCCGAGGTACTGGCCCCCTGACACCGGGCCGCGGGCCCCTGCCATGCTGGGGCCATGCGAATCGTGGTTCTGGCCGGCGGTATCGGCGGCGCCCGCTTTCTGCGGGGACTGAAGGCAGCGGCTCCGGACGCGGACCTCACCGTCATCGGCAACACCGGTGACGACATCCATCTGTTCGGGCTCAAGGTGTGCCCCGACCTCGACACCGTGATGTACACCCTCGGCGGCGGCATCAACGAGGAGCAGGGCTGGGGCCGCACCGACGAAACCTTCCGGGTGAAGGAGGAGTTGGCCGCCTACGGCGTCGGCCCCGAGTGGTTCGGGCTCGGCGACCGGGACTTCGCCACCCACATCGTGCGGACCCAGATGCTGGGCGCCGGATATCCGCTCAGCGCCGTCACCGAGGCGCTCTGCGCGCGCTGGAAGCCCGGCGTGCGGCTGCTGCCGATGACCGACGACCGGGTCGAGACCCATGTCGCGATCACGGAGCCCGACAGCGACTCCGCCGCGGGGTCCGGCGAGCGCAAGGCGGTCCACTTCCAGGAGTACTGGGTGCGGCTGCGCGCCTCGGTGCCGGCGCATGCCGTGGTGCCGGTCGGCGCGGACCAGGCCAAGCCCGCACCGGGCGTGCTGGAGGCCATCGCCGAGGCGGACGTGGTGCTGTTCCCGCCGTCCAACCCGGTGGTCAGCATCGGGACGATCCTGGCGGTGCCGGGCATCCGTGAGGCCATCGCGGACGCCGGGGTGCCGGTGGTCGGTCTCTCGCCGATCGTCGGCGACGCCCCCGTGCGCGGGATGGCCGACAAGGTGCTGGCGGCGGTGGGCGTGGAGGCGACCGCCGCGGCCGTCGCCCGCCACTACGGCTCCGGACTGCTGGACGGCTGGCTGGTCGACTCCGTGGACGCGGACGCCGTGGCCGAGGTCGAGGCGGCCGGGATCCGCTGCCGGGCCGTGCCGCTGATGATGACCGACCTGGACGCCACGACGGCGATGGTGCGCGAGGCGCTGGCCATGGCCGAGGAGGTCCGGGCGTGAACGACGCCGCCGGGGTGCCCGCGTACCGGGTGTGGGCGCTGCCGGGGGTGCCGGAGGTGCGGCCCGGCGACGACCTCGTCAAGCTGATCGCCGCGGCGGCGGCCACCGACGGACTGCCGCAACTCGCCGACGGTGACGTGCTGTTGGTGACCTCGAAGATCGTCAGCAAGGCCGAGGGCCGGGTGGTCGAGGCCACCGACCGCGAGAGGGCGATCGACCGGGAGACGGTGCGGGTGGTGGCCCGGCGCGGCACCCTGCGCATCGTGCAGAACCGGCAGGGCCTGGTGATGGCCGCGGCCGGTGTGGACGCCTCCAACACCCCGTCGGGCACGGTGCTGTTGCTGCCGGAGGATCCGGACGCCTCGGCGCGCGCCCTCCGGGCGGGCCTGCGCACCGAGCTCGGCGTCGACGTCGGCGTCGTCATCAGCGACACCTTCGGGCGGCCGTGGCGCAACGGCCTCACCGACGTCGCCATCGGGGCCGCCGGGGTGCGGGTGCTGGACGACCTGCGCGGCGGCACCGACGCGTACGGCAATCCGCTGAGCGCGACGGTGGTGGCCACCGCCGACGAACTGGCCGCCGCGGGCGACCTGGTGAAGGGGAAGGCCGCCGGGCTGCCGGTCGCGGTGGTGCGCGGACTCCCCCACGTCGTCGAGGAGTCGGGCGACGGCGCCGGGGCACGTGCCATGGTGCGCGGCGCCGAGGACGACATGTTCCGGCTGGGCACCTCGGAGGCCGTACGCGAAGCGGTGACGGGGCGGCGCACGGTCCGCGCCTTCGGCGACGCGCCGGTGGATCCCGGGGCGGTCCGGCGGGCGGTGGCGGCGGCGCTCACCGCTCCGGCGCCGCATCACACCACACCGTGGCGGTTCGTCCTCCTGGAATCACCGGAGGCGCGGACCCGGCTGCTGGACGCGATGCGGGACGCCTGGATCGCGGATCTGCGCGGCGACGGAAAGTCGGAGGAGTCCATCGCCCGGCGGGTGCGGCGGGGCGATGTGCTGCGCGACGCCCCCTATCTGGCGGTGCCGTGCATGGTGACGGACGGCGCGCACCACTACCCCGACGCGCGGCGCAGCGCCGCGGAGCGCGAGATGTTCGTCGTGGCCCATGGCGCGGGCATCCAGAACTTCCTGGTCGCGCTGGCGGGCGAACGCCTCGGCTCCGCCTGGATCTCGTCGACGATGTTCTGCCGGGACGTGGTCCGGGAGGTGCTCGGGCTCCCGGAGGACTGGGAGCCGATGGGGGCGGTGGCCGTCGGGCATCCGGCGACGGCACCGGCGCCCCGTCCGGCGCGGGCCGCCGACGACTTCATCGCCGTGCGCTGACCTTCGCCATCGTCGTGCGCTGACCTGCGCCTTCGTCTGCGCCGACCTGCGCCCCACTCCGGGGTCAGAGGCGGGCGATGTCCCCCACGGGGAAGCGCGGGGCGCGGCGCGGCGGGACCCGGCCGGACAGCAGGATCAGCCGGGCCGCGCGGTGCCGCTGCCCCTCGTAGGGGGCGAGGAGTTCGAGCATCTCCTCGTCGGTGGTGCCGCGGCGGCCGGTGAGGGCATAGCCGATGATCTTCGGCAGATGCAGATCGCCGACCGTGATCGCGTCCGGTGCGCCGAGGGTGCGCTGGAGGGTCTCGGCGGCCGTCCAGGGGCCGATGCCGGGGAGGGCCGTGAGCCGCCGGGTGGCGTCCGCGAGGTCCATCCGCGCGGCCTCCTCGATCCGGCGGGCGGCCCGCACCGCGCGCAGGATCGTGGACGAGCGCTTGGCGTCGACGCCCGCGCGGTGCCACTCCCAGGAGGGGATCAGCGCCCAGCCGCGCGGGTCCGGCATCACCCGCATCCGCTCCCAGGGGCCGGGGGCGGGCTCGCCGTGCCGCCACAGCAGGAGCCGCCAGGCGCGGTAGGCCTCGTCGCTGGTGACCTTCTGCTCCAGGATCGAGGGGATCAGCGACTCCAGCACCAGACCGGTCCTGGCGAGCCGGACGCCGGGGTGGCGGCGGCGGGCCTCGTGGACGATGCGGTGCCGGGCGGTGAGTTCCGCCGGGTCGTCGAACTCCCCCAGCAGGCCGGGCAGCTGGTCCAGCAGCCAGTCGGCGCCCGGCCCCCAGGCCTCGGCCTCGACCCCGCCCGAGGACGGGCGGGCGGCGAGGCGCAGGGTGCCGGGGCCCTGGGGCGTACGGCAGGCCCGCCACAGCTCGCCGTCGCGCACCGCGAACGCGGGGTCGCCGGGGCCGCGCTGCAGCACGCCCAGCGTGCGGTGCAGGTCGAACGGGCCGGGCGGAAGCCAGGTGCGGGCGGGCATGCGGCCAGGTTAGGCGATAGGGCCGGGGCGGTGCCGGGGCCTGTGGACAACGGCGTCGGGCCCCGGTGCCCGGCCTACTGGTCGGAGGAGAAGCGCACCGAGCCGGCCGGGATGTCGGCGTCGCACCAGATGCGGATGCCGTCGCGCAGCTCGTTGTCGGCGCCGATCCGCGCGCCGTCCCCGACGACCGCGCCGTCCAGGACCGTACGGGCCCCGATGCGCGCGCCGGCGCCGATCAGCGAGTCGCGGATCCGGGCGCCCTCCTCGACGACGGCGCCGTCGAGGACCGCGCTGCCGTCGATGCGGGCGCCGGCGCCGATGACGGCGCGCGGCCCGACGACGGTGCCGCCGGTGAGCTTGGCGTCGCCGGCGACCTCCGCGGTCTCCAGGACCAGGCGGTCGCCGCGGCGGCCGGGCACGGCCGGGGACGGGGCACGGCCCATGACCAGGTCGGCGGAGCCGCGGACGAAGGCCTGCGGGGTGCCGAGGTCGAGCCAGTAGGTGGAGTCGACCATGCCCTGGAGGTGGGCGCCCTCGGCGAGCAGACCGGGGAAGGTCTCGCGTTCGACGGAGACCGGGCGGCCGGCCGGGATGGTGTCGATGACCGACCGGTTGAAGACGTAGGCGCCCGCGTTGATCTGGTCGGTGACGATCTCCTCGGGGGTCTGCGGCTTCTCCAGGAAGGCCGTGACCCGGCCGGTGTCGTCGGTGGGCACCAGGCCGAAGGCGCGCGGGTCCTCGACCCGGGTGAGGTGCAGCGAGACATCGGCGCCGGAGGTGCGGTGGGTGTCGACCAGGGCCGCGATGTCCAGGCCGGTGAGGATGTCGCCGTTGAAGATCAGTACCGGGTCGTCCGGGGCGGAGTGCAGCCGCGAGGCGACGTTGCGGATGGCGCCGCCGGTGCCCAGCGGCTCGTGCTCGGTGACGTACTCCAGGTGCAGCCCCAGCTCCGACCCGTCGCCGAAGTACGGCTCGAAGACCTCGGCGAGGTAGGAGGTGGCGAGGACGATGTGCTCGACACCGGCGGCCCGGGCGCGGGCCAGCTGGTGGGTGAGGAACGGCACGCCGGCCGCCGGGACCATGGGCTTGGGCGTGTGCACCGTCAGCGGGCGCAGCCGCGTGCCCTTGCCACCGACCAGGAGGATCGCTTCAGTCACTGTGCCCTCTGTCTGTTCGCTTCTCCGCCCCGCGCAGCGCAGCGGGGCGACTCTCATCGCCGAGCACAGCCCGTCGGCTGCGCGTGCGGCGCTCTCGGTGTCTTCTCTGCTTCCTGCTGGGTCGGCCGATCGGCGGACCAGTGTAGGCAGACAGGACATCCGGGCGCCCCCGGCGGTGGAACCGGCCCCGTGCTGTTCAGGCCACGGTGCGGCACCGAGCCGGGGCGCGGGCGTCGTGGCCGTGAGGACGCGTCAACGGCGGGGAAGGTTCAGTGGTTCCGGCGCCCCGCACCGCGCCGAACACCCGCAAAACCGCGCATGACCACCCGATTCACCGCGGCGGGTCAGCGGCCCTGGAGGTCGGCCGCGGCGCGACGGGTGGCACCGAGCTTGTTGTAGAGGTGCAGGCCCGGACAGTCGGTGGTGAAGCCGTCGCGGTGGCCGGAAATGACGTGCAGCGGGACCTTGGCGCCCTTGGGGAAGCGGTTGCCGCCGGCGGACAGCAGCTTCGTCATCTTGCGCGGATCGACGCCGTAGAGGCCGAGCTTCCACGCCGTCAGACGGGCGATGGCGTCGACGGCGGGCCGGGGCGGCTCGATGTCGGTGAAGGTGCCGAGGACGGCGATGCCGGTGCTGTCGGCGTTGAAGCCGAGGGTGTGGGCGCCCATGACGGGCTTGGCGACGCCGCCCGCCCGGCCCTCGTAGACCGTGCCGCACTTGTCGATGAGGAAGTTGTAGCCGATGTCCCGCCACCCGTTGCTCTTGACGTGGAAGCGGTACATGGCGCGGATCATCGCGGGCGCCTCGTCGCAGCTGTAGTCGTTGCCGGAGCCGCTGTGGTGGACGAAGGCGGCGCGGACGGTGTGGGTGTAGGTGAAGGCCTTCTCCCGCAGCTCCTCGTCGGCGCCCCAGCCGGCCCGGGTGACGATCCGGGGACGCGCCCCGACGTAGGCGCGATCCGGGGACAGCAGGCCGGCCGCGGCGAAGTCGGCCAGGGAGGCGACCTGGTCGAGGGCCGGGATCTCGGTGGCGCCGAGCGGGGCGAGCAGGGCGTTGGCGGCGGAGGCCGCGGCCGCCCCCGTGCTGATGGGGGCCGGTGGGTCGGCGTGCGCCCCGCGGAGGGCGCGCGGGGTCCGGCCGGGGTCGACGAGTTCCAGGCGCAGCCCGGCCGGGACGGTGGCCCGTGCGCGGTCGCTGCTCTCGGGGGTGATCCGCAGTTGGACGGCGTCGGAGTCGCCGACCCACAACGGAGCGGTGCTGCCCCTGACGGCGCTGCCGTGCCGTTCGGCGGAGCCGGGGTCGGGGGCGTCGTCGTTGTGGACCTGGATGTCCCGCCAGTCGGACCAGCGGGTGGTACCGGTGGCGCGGGTGCGGACCTGGACCCGGCCGTGCAGCGCTGTGGCGGCGTCGTCCCAGACCACCCCGAGGAGGGAGAACGGGTGCACGGTGCGGGCCGGCAGGCCGAGCGTCCTGGGCGCCGGCACCGTCGCGGAGTCGCGGTCGGTGGCGTCCGGGGCGGCTGCGCCGGGCGTCGGCACGGGCAGGGACTGGGTGCTGCCGGGCAGATCAGGGGTGCTCGTGGCGCGCGGCGCGGCGGCCGGGGCGGGGGCGGCAGTCGCACCGGCCGCCGACGCGAGGGGCAGAGCGAGGGCGGCGGTGCACAGGGCGCCGAGGCAGCTCACGAGGAAGGGGCGCATGGATAAAATCCTGGACATGTCCGGACCGAACGCGCCAACGGTGACCTGACGGGGCATCGGCCGATCCGGTGGCCCGGAACCACTGCGCCCGGCCCACCGCCAACCGCCGCCGCGCGTACCCTGGCCGCGATGAACGCCACCGATCGCACCCCCGCCGACCTGCTGAGTTCCGCGCTCGCCGCGGACCCGGCCCGCCCGCTGGTGACCTTCTACGACGACGCCACCGGCGAGCGCGTGGAACTGTCCGTCGCGACCTTCGCCAATTGGGTGGCCAAGACCGCCAACTACCTCCAGGGCGATCTGGCCGCCGAGCCCGGCGACCGGCTCGCGCTGCTGCTGCCCGCGCACTGGCAGACCGCCGTCTGGCTGCTGGCCTGCTCGTCGGTGGGCGTGGTGGCCGAGGTGGACGGCGATCCGGCCGCCGCCGATCTCGTCGTCGCCGGGCCCGACCGGCTCGATGCCGCGCGGGCCTGCTCCGGGGAGCGGGTGGCACTGGCGCTGCGCCCGCTGGGCGGCCGTTTCCCGCAGCCGCCGGAGGGCTTCGCGGACTACGCCGTCGAGGTGCCGGGCCAGGGCGACCGGTTCGCGCCGTTCGCGCCGGTGGACCCGGCGGCCGCGGCCCTGGTGGTGGGCGGCGAGGAGCTGACCGGCGCCGGGATCGTGGCGCGGGCGCTGGCCGACGCGGGGGCGGCAGGGCTGCCGGAGGCGCCGCGGGTGCTGTCGGGACTGCCGTACGACACCTGGCAGGGCCTGGCCTACGGGCTCTACGCCCCGCTGGCGACCGGCGGCTCCGTGGTGCTGTGCCGCCACCTGGACCGGCTGGACGCGGAAGGCGCGGCCACCCGGGAGAGCAGCGAGAAGATCACCTGCAAGGCGCCGGCGCCGCGCTGAGCGGCGCTCCCCCGTCCGGCGGACCGGTGGCGCCCCGTGGCGGGCCGGTTCGCCCGTTTCGGTCCAGGATCTTGAGTACGTACAACCATGCGCGGGGTTCGCCCGTCTCCAGTTCCGTCCGGGCCCTCGTGCGCGCGCGACGCCGACTCCATGAGGGATGGACGCACAGGTGACCGATACCCCCGAGCCTCCCCGGTTCGCCGGCTGGGACGAGCGCCCGGCCACGGGGCCGCGACCGGACCGGCCGGGGCCGCCGCGCGTCCCGCCGTACCGCCGGCGCTGGCGGCACTGGGCCGCGCTCGGGGTGGTCGGGATCATGCTGGCCGGGGCCGGGGCGGGCTGGGCGGTGTACGCCAAGCTCGACAGCAACATCCGTACCGACAGCGCCACCGAGAAGGAGCTGCGGAAATGGGAGTCCGAGCGGCCCCCCGCGGGCCCGCCGAACGCCGCGAACGTGCTGCTGATCGGCTCCGACAGCCGCACCGGCAACAACGGCCGGTACGGCCACGACGGCGGCCAGCGCTCGGACACCACGATGCTGCTGCACCTCGCGGCGGACCGGAAGAGCGCCACCGCGGTGAGCATTCCGCGGGATCTGATGGTGGACGTGCCGCACTGCAAGCGCCCGGACGGGACGGAGACCGCACCGCTGACGACCCAGTTCAACGGGGCGTTCGCGGCCGGCGGCGCGGCCTGCATGATCCGCACGGTCGAGAAGCTGACCGGCATCCGCATCGACCACTACTTGATCATCGACTTCATCGGTTTCAAGAAGATGGTGGACGCGGTGGACGGCGTCGAGGTCTGCCTCCCCCGGCCGATCCACGACTCCGCGGCGCAGCTCACCCTGCCCGCGGGCCGGCAGACCCTGCACGGTGAGGCCGCGCTCGGATACGTACGGGCCCGCAAGAGTCTGGGCAACGGCAGCGACACCCAGCGTATGCAGAGGCAACAGGACTTTCTTGGCGCTCTCGTGAAGAAAGTGCAGAGCAATGGTGTCCTGCTCAATCCGGCCCGGCTGTATCCGGTGTTGGATGCCGCGACGAGTTCACTGACCACGGACGCCGCGCTGGCATCCCTGAAGGGGCTGTACGAATTGGTGCGCAGCACCCGCAGCATTCCCACCGGCCGGGTCCAGTTCATGACCGTGCCGCGCCGGGAGTACCGCTACGATCCCAATCGCGACGAGCTGGTCCAGCCCGACGCCGGCCGGCTCTTCGGTCAGTTGCACAACGATCTTCCGGTTACCGTGAAACCCCCGCCCGACACCGGGGGGAAGCCGGTCCGCGCGGGAGGCGGAAACCTGGCCGGCCGGACGGACGGAGCACCCTCCCCGTCACCGAGTTCGGCCTCGGCCTTTCCCAGGACGATGGCGGAACGCGGGATCTGCGAATAAAGATGCCGCAAAGTACACCCGGCGACTCGAATGGATTGGGCGGATTGCCCAGTTGTAGGCAAGTGGAATTTGTCACGAGCGTCGCGGGGCGCTGAACTGGGCGGATAGTGTGAGCGATCCGGTCGCAGGACCAGCTGACCGATGATCGACGACCAAGCAATGCACGATCGACCGACCCGAGCGCCTTGAGGGGATGGCGCCGCGTGGCACCGACGGAGGATTCAAGGCACCGTGGACGCGCAAGGCCGTGGGCGGGCGGGCGACAACAATGTCGATCCCGCCGATCAGTGGGTGTTCGACGCGAACACCGGCAACTACGAGCTGCGACTTGACCCTGCCGGTCAAGACGCCGCTCGGCCCGCCGACCGCAAGCCGGCCGGCTCCAGACGTGCCGCGAACAAGTCGGGCGGCGACACCGACACCCGGCCGCTGCCGACCCAGCGCGGCCGCCGGGGCGAGGACGCCGATGCCGACGAGCGCGCCGGTGGCGGACGGGCTGCCCGACGGGCGGCCGGCAGCCGCACGGCCTCGCCGTCCGTGGCGGGCCCGTCGAGCCGCCGCAAGCGCAAGCCGAAGGCCACCGGCAAGAAGAAGGCGCTGTACTGGACGGCCGGTGTGCTGGGCTTCGTGCTCGTCGCCGGCTGCGGTGGCGCGTTCTACCTCTACCAGCAGCTGAACGGCAACATCTCCAAGGTCGATGTCGGCGTGGAGAACGACGCGGTCTCCAGCGGCCCGGTCAACGTCCTCATCATCGGCACGGACGCCCGCTCCGGTAAGGGCAACTCCGGCTACGGCGACGCCGGCAGCGTGGGGCACGCGGACACCACGATCCTGATGCACATCTCCAAGGACCGGACGAACGCCACCGCGCTGAGCATTCCGCGCGACATGATCACCGACATCCCGACCTGCCCGACGAAGCAGAAGGACGGCTCCACGAAGAACATCCCCGGCGAGCACGGGGTGCGCTTCAACACCAGCCTGGGCCAGGAGGGCCGGGACCCGGGCTGCACCTGGCGCACCGTCGAGAAGCTGACCGGGCTGAAGATAAATCACTTCATGATGGCCGACTTCAACGCGGTCAAGGACCTGTCCACCGCGGTGGACGGCGTCGAGGTGTGTGCCGGCAAGGACATCAACGATCCCAAGTCGCACCTGAAGTTGAAGGCCGGCCGGCACATCGTCAAGGGCGAGCAGGCGCTGGCCTTCGTCCGCACCCGGCACACCGTCGGGACCGGCAGCGACCTGAGCCGCATCCAGTTGCAGCAGCAGTTCCTCAGTTCGCTGATCCGCAAGCTGAAGTCCAGCGCCTTCAGCAGCCCCGGCAAGCTCTACGACGTCAGCCAGGCGGCGACCAAGGCGCTCACCGTCGACACCGGTATCGGTACGGCGAACAAGCTCCTGGACTTCGGCACCGACCTCAAGAAGGTCGACATCGACAAGGTCACCTTCGCCACGGTGCCGGTGCTGGACAACCCCGACGACCCGGCCACCGTCATCCTCAACAAGACCGCCTCGGACCCACTGTTCGCGATGGTCCGGGCCGACCACACCCTCGCCAAGGGCAAGAAGGGCAAGGGCAAGAAGTCCGCTCCGGTGAAGAAGGCCCCGCCCGAGCAGGTGCGGGTCGACGTCACCAACGGCGGCGGACCGATCGGTTCGGCGCAGGAGACCGTGGACTGGCTGCAGAACAGCAAGGCCGCCAAGCTCTCCACCAACGCCGGCAACGCCCCGGCGAAGCTGGCCGCCACCCGCCTCGAGTACGCGCCCAACCAGGCCGACCAGGCCGCCACCCTGGCCGACTGGATGGGGCTGCCCAAGAGCGCGCTGAAGAAGTCGTCGCACAACGCCGGTGACCGGGTCCCGATGAAGCTCACCCTCGGCAAGGACTTCAAGGCACCGGGCACACCGGTCGACGCGCCGACCGAAACCCCGGACGGGGTGCAGAACGTCAATGCAGATGACAAGAACGTCTGCGCGAAGTGACCTGAGCGGGATCCGGCCGCCCCGCCGAGGCGCCGAGCGCACCATCGGACACAGAACGGGGAGAGGGCCCAATGCGGCAGAGCAGTGTGCGTGGTGACCGATCACGCCGACGGCGCCAGCCGGACGCACAGGAGCTGGGCTGGGACGACGGTCTCTACGACGACAAGGGGCTGCCGCCGGACGCACCCGGCTGGACGCCCCCCGCGGAGGGCGGTGTGTCCTCCGGTGACGGGGGCGGGGACGGCACCGCGGAGGGCGGCCACCGCAAAGGCGGCGGGCCGCGCCGCGGCAAGGGCCGCAAGGTGCTGCGCTGGACCGCCCTCACCCTCACCGTCCTGATAGTGGGCGGCGCGGGCGCAGGGTACTGGTACTACGAGCACCTCAACGCGAACCTGCGCAAGGCGCCGCGGTCCCTGGCCGGGGACGGCCTGAAGAAGCCGGACCCCAACGCCTTCGGGCAGAGCCCGCTGAACATCCTGCTGCTCGGCTCGGACGGCCGGAACAGCAAGGAGAACATCAAGCTCGGCGGCGCCCGGCAGGACGCGGACCGCAAGCCGCTCGCCGATGTGCAGATGCTGCTGCACGTCTCCGCGGACCGCAGCAACATGTCGGTGATCTCCATCCCGCGCGACACCCGTGTGACGATCCCGCAGTGCACCGACCCCAAGACGCACCAGGTGTATCCGCAGACCTCCGCGGCCATCAACCAGTCGCTCCAGCACGGCGGTCCGGGCTGCACGCTCGCCACCTGGCAGGAGCTGACCGGTATCTACATCGACCACTTCATGATGGTCGACTTCTCCGGCGTGGTGGACATGGCGGACGCCATCGGCGGCGTCCCGGTCTGCGTCGACAGCAACGTCTACTCGCACGACAGCAAGGGCCACGGCAGCGGGCTGAAGCTCACCAAGGGCACCCACTCCGTCAAGGGCATCCAGGCCCTGCAGTGGCTGCGCACCCGCTACGGCTTCGAGGACAACACCGACATCGGCCGGGCCAAGGCCCAGCACATGTACATGAACTCGATGGTCCGCCAGCTGAAGAAGGGCACCAAGCTCACCGACCCGGGACAGCTGCGCGACCTGGCGGAGGCCGCGACCAAGGCGCTGACCGTCGACGACGGCCTCGACACCGTCAAGAAGCTCTACGACCTGGGCGGCGACCTCAACCGGGTGCCGACCAAGCGCATCACGATGGTCACCATGCCCTGGCAGTACAGCTCCGACGAGTCGTACGTCATGCCCAAGCCCGGCGACGCGGACGCGACCTTCGGGCTGCTGCGCAACGACACCGCGCTGGACGGCAAGGACAAGAAGAAGAAGGCGGCGCCGGACCCGAAGGCGTCGACGCCCAAGGGCGAGCTGAAGGTCGTGGTGCAGAACGGCACCAACAGCACGGTGAACGGCCCGGTCTCCGGCCGCGCGGCGGTCGTCCAGCAGCGGCTGTCCGGCCTCGGCTACACCGCGGCGGCCACCGACTCCGCGCTCACCACCCAGACCGATACCACCGTCACGTACCGGGACAAGGGGCAGCGGGGCGACGCGCTGGCGCTGGCGAAGGCGCTGGGGCTCCCCAAGAGCGCGGTGCGGGAGTCCAGTTCGGCCACCGGGATGCGGCTGGTGATCGGCAACGACTGGCGCAACGGCTCGGCGTACCCGAAGAACGCGGGCGCCGACAAGGGCGCCGACAAGGCCCCGGACAGCGCGGACGCCCTCAACGGCGAGGACTCCAAGGCCTGCATGAAGGTGAACCCGCAGTACAGCTTCTAGGGCGCGAAATGCCGCCGGGCCCGGCCCGGTTCGTGGTTCACCGGCCATCACCACAGGGATCAGCGGGCGCGTTCCCGATACCTCCGGTATGCCCAAATGGTCCCCTGCCCGTGATGACGTGCTTGCGACGTTCTGGCATGAGGCAAGCCACTCATCACAGTTGCTCGCCCTGCGGCTTCTCACTAGCGTGATCTTCGCTTATGCGCGTGACCAGGCGCATAAGGGAGGACCGCGTGGTCCGTGCCGCACGAATCCGGCCACGGTCCATGACGGGGACCTCACACACGTATCAGCCATGAGAGACGGGGAACAGCGCATGCGTCACAGCAAGTGGATCCAGCGAGTCGCGGTAACGGTGGGCGGCACCGTCGTGGCGGCGGGCGCACTGCCGCTCGTCACCGCCGGCCCGGCGTACGCAGGCAACTACTACGACTGTGTCCAGTACCTGCGCCACAAGGGCTACTTCATCGACGACAACGGCGTGGCCGCGGACTCGTGCCGGATCGCGGAGCGGGGCAAGGGCTCGGCCAACTCTCTGTCCATCTGCGCGTCACGGCTCGAGAGCCTCCACGTCAAGTGGGAGGACGCCAAGCCCGCTTGCCTGCGTGCACGACCGTGAGTGCTTCGCCGAGCTGACGAACGAGGCCGGGCCCTGCCCTGGGATACGCAGGGCCCGGCCTCGACAGCAACCATCGGATCGTGCGGCCGACTGCCCGGTGGTCCCTGACAGTGCGGCCCCGGGGACCGGCTACTCCGCCCCGGCCACCGGCGCCATGACCGCCGGACGGCGGCTGGCGATGACCCGCTTGGCGAGGGAGCGGGGGCTGGTCAGGAAGCCCAGGCCCCAGGCCATGTGCATGGTGGCCAGAGCGAGGGGGATCTGGGCGCGCGCCTTGAGCGACAGGCCCTTGCCGGCCGGCACCGACCCCGCGGCGATGGCCGCGAGGTAGCCGGCCGGGACGACCAGGCCCCAGGGGGTGACCGCGGCGCCGACCACCAGACCGGCGGCGATGGCGCAGACCGCGGTCGGCGGCGCGAGGTAGCGCAGGTTGATCGAACCGGCGTGGTAACGGGCGACGACGTGGCGCCACTTGCCGTAGTCCTTGTACTGCTTGGCCAGCGCCTTGACGCTCGGCCGCGGGCGGTACTGCACCCGCAGCTCGGGCGAGAACCAGATCTGCCCGCCGGCCTCACGGATACGGAAGTTCAGCTCCCAGTCCTGGGCGCGGATGAACTCCTCGTTGTACCCGCCCTGCTGCTCCAGCACCTCGCGGCGGAAGACGCCGAGGAAGACGGTCTCGGCCGGGCCGGCCTGCCCGCCGGTGTGGAAGGCGGCGTTGCCCACGCCGATCTTGGAGGTCATCGCGGCGGCGACCGCGTCCTCCCAGGCGTTCTCCCCCTCGGCGTGCATGATGCCGCCGACGTTCGCGGCGCCGGTCTCCTCCAGGAGGCGCACGGCGGTGGCGATGTAATTCGGCGAGAGCATGCCGTGGCCGTCGACGCGCACCACGATCGGGTGCCGGGAGGCCTTGATCGCGGCGTTCAGCGCGGCGGGGGTACGGCCGGTCGGGTTCGGCACCGTGTGCACCCGGGCGTCCTCGGCGACGAGCTCGGCGGCGATCTCGTCCGTACGGTCCGCGGAGGGGCCGAGGGCGATCACCACCTCCATCTCACCGGCGTACTCCTGCTCCAGGATGTGCCGGACCGAATTGCGCAGGTGACGTTCCTCATTGAGCACCGGCATGATCACGGAGACGGCCGGGGGCTGCTGCTGCGGCATGGTTCCTCGGGGGTACGGCCCGCGGCGGAGCCGCCAGCGACGGCAGCGCCCGCCGGGAGACTGCAGAATCGCGCCTCACGTTACCGCGAATGGGGGACGGCGTCGGACGCAGCCGGGTGGCCGGGCGGCGGATGCCCGGCGTGTAGCACTTTGCATCCGATCATATGGACCTACGGTGATCTCGCCGGACAAGCCCTGATTCGTCCCCTGCCCCGTCCTGCCCCGCTCCCCCGCCGGGCCCCGAGCACGCCCGTCCAGCCGCGGAGGTGTCCCCCGTGACCGCGCCGTTCCGCTCCCCCCGTCCGGCCAGGCGCCGGGCCGCCCGGCCGAGCCCGCGCCGGCGCCCGCCGGGCACGCGCTGGGGGCTGCGGATCGCCGCCGTCACATCCGTGCTGCTGCTGGCCGCGAGCGGCGTCGGGCACGCCGTGGTCACCGGCGTGGAGAGCGGGATCGGCCGGGTGGACGCCTTCAAGGGCATGAGCGACCGGCCCGGGGGCGGCGACGGGCTGAACTTCCTGGTCGTCGGCACGGACGGGCGCGACAAGCTGAGCCCCGCCGAGAAGCGGAAGTACCACTTGGGCGGCGCGCCCTGTCACTGCACCGACACCCTGATGCTGGTGCACCTCTCCGCCGACCGGGACCGCGCCAGCGTGGTCAGCCTCCCCCGCGACTCCTATGCCGAGGTCCCCGCGCACACCGACGCGGTCACCGGCCGGCAGCGCGCCCAGCACGCCATCAAGCTGAACGCCGCCTACGCCGAGGGCGGGCCCAGCCTCACCGTGCGGACCGTCGAGCACATGACGGGGGTGCACATCGACCACTATCTGGAGGTCGACTTCACCAGCTTCATGCGCAGCGTGGACGCGGTCGGCGGGGTGGAGATCTGCACCGTACGGCCGTTGCGCGACAGCTATACGGGCCTGGACCTGCCGGTCGGCAAGTCGCGGCTCAACGGCGGCCAGGCGCTGCAGTACGTGCGCTCGCGGCATGTCGACGGCTCCGCCGACCTCGGCCGGATGCAGCGCCAGCAGCGCTTCCTCGCCGCCCTCATCCACAAGATCACCTCCTCCGGAGTGCTGATGAACCCGATCCGTTTCCGGGACGTCGCCGACACGATGCTGGGGTCCGTACGGGCCGACTCGGGCTTCGAGGCCAACGACCTGGTCGATCTCGGGCAGGCGATGCGCGGCTTCACCCCCTCGTCCTCGGAGTTCACCTCCGTACCGCTGGCCAACGTGGCCCAGCCGGTGCCGGGAGTCGGCTCGACCGTGCGGTGGGATCCCGCGCAGGCGCCGAAGCTCTTCCAGGCGATCCGCGAGGACAAGCCGATCGCCGAGCACCGGGACCGCGCGGAGCCGCGGGCCAGGGTCGTGGACGTACCGCCGGGCCAGGTCCAGGTACAGATCGACGACGCCACCGCCCCGACCGGCCCGGACGCCGCGGTGACCAGGGAGCTGCGGGCCACCGGCTTCGCCGTCACCGGCGCCCCCGGCGCCGCCCCCCTCGGCCGGGCGCCCCGCACGGTCATCGTCTACGACCCGCGCTGGGACCGCTCGGCCCGCTCGCTGGCCGCCGCACTGCCGGGCGCCGAGCTGCACCCGGTGGCGGGGCGGGGACCGGCGATGCGGGTGACGGTCGGCCGGGACCCGCAGGAGGTACGGCGGGTACGGGCCGAGGAACCGCCGCAGAAGCCGGGCGGGATCTCGGCGATCACCGGCGACGAGGCGGTGTGCCCATGAGCGGGCGCGGCGAGCTCATGAGCGACGGGCGCGCACCCCGCGCAGGCGGGGGCGGGCGGAGCGAGGGGGCGGCATGAGTGTTCCCGCGCCCCGCCGGACCGCGCCGAGGCCGCCCGCCCGGCGTCCGGAAGCGCGCCGCGACGCACGCCGGATCGCGGTGGCCGTCGGGGTGCTGTGCCTGGTCGCGGCCGTCGCCGCCGCGCCGCCCGCGCCCCTCGAACCGACCGGCTGCGGGGACCTGGTGCGCGGTCAGCTGTGTCTGCGCGGTCCGGTGGGGGCCGACGGCACGTACACCGCGACCTACCGGCGGCTGGGGGCGACGGCGTCCGGGGCGGACGAGATCCTCGTGCGGCTCGGCTATCAGCGCAAGAACACCCGGATCACCGCGTTCCCCGGGTGGTTCGGCACCCGGCGGACGCAGGGCGGCACGGTGGTGCTGAGCGGCCGGGTGGAGATGCTCGCGGACGAATGCATCCGGGGCGTCATGGAGCGCGGCGAGGCGGTGTACGTCACGAAGTGGAGCTGCAGTTGAGATCCCGGACGTCCCGGGTGTCCCGGACGTCCTGAGAGGAGCGCATCGTGTGGCAGGTTGTGCTGGGCATCACCCCCACGACGGTGACGCTCTTCCTGGTCCTGGCGCTGGCCCTGGCCATGGGGCTCGCCCTGTGGACGGCGCTCGCCCCCGGCAGCGTCGCACCGCGCGGCACGGCCCGGGTCCTGCTGGCCGGCTGGCTGCTGCTGCTCCTGGTGGCGACGCTCGCGCCGAGCCAGCCGATCGGCTCCGGGGACGCGACGGTGTGGTGGCGGCCCGGTGAGGGGCTGTTCGACCTGGGCGCCCAGCTGGAGCCCGGGGAGCTGTCGATGCTGGTGCGGCGGCAGCTCGCCAATGCCGCGCTGTTCGTGCCCGGCGCGCTGCTGCTGCGGTTCGCGGTGCCGCGCACCTCGGCCGCCGCGGCGTTCCTGCTGGGCGTGGGGCTGTGCCTGGCCGTCGAGGCGGCACAGCTGCTGATGCGGGCCGGGCGGATCGCCGACATCGACGATGTGATCTGTGCGGCGGCCGGCACCGTCATCGGCACGGGACTGGCACTGCTCGGCCGGCTGACGGTCGCCGTTATGCGTCGTCGAGGCCTTCCGCGGCACGCCGTTCGCGCAGCTCCATGATCGCGCGGCGCCGGGCGAGACGGTGCGTCCGGCGGATCTGTGCCTCCTGGTAGCGGCGCTTGTCGCGCTCGGTCTCGGGGAGCACCTGCGGCACCCGGCGCGGCTTGCCCTGCTCGTCGACGGCGGCGAAGACCAGGTAGGCGGAGCCGACCTGCTGGGCCGGGCTCGATTCGTTCCAGCGCTCGGCCAGGACCCGTACGCCGACCTCCATCGAGGAGCGGCCGGTCCAGTTGACCTGGGCGCGCACATGGACGAGGTCGCCGATCCGGATCGGTTCGAGGAAGGCCATCTCGTCCATCGAGGCGGTCACGGCGGGTCCGCCGGAGTGCCGGCCGGCCACGGCGCCCGCCGCGTCGTCGACGAGTTTCATGATCACGCCGCCGTGCACCGTTCCCAGGAGGTTGGTGTCGCCCGCCGTCATGATGTGGCTGAGTGTGATGCGGGACACGGATGTGGGCTTGCCCGCCACCTCGTCCTCGGGGCTGTCGGTGACGAGTTCGGTCATACGGCAAGCCTAAGCGGCGGCCGTGCGCCGCCGCCCCGCCCCGATCGTGAGACTGGTCTCGCCGTTCCCGCAGGTCCGTGACACAGGTCTCACCCTCCTCGCCGGTAACCATCCGGAATGGTTGGTTCCATTCGTGCAGGTCGGAATGGTCACGGCCCCGTGCGGTATGCGGCGGAAGGCAGCTGTGGCTTTGCATCAGCTCTGCAACAGCCCTGGCCCGATCCGGCACCCGCTCTATGGAGGACCCCCGTACGCCGTGCACACTTCCCCGTATGAATGAGTGGCCCAATGGGTGGTCCGGCGACCAGAGCGGCAACCGGTACGGACACGGCAGCGGCAGCAGCGAGCCGGAGGGTGCGCGCGCGATGCCACAGGTGCGTCGCGACGCGGGCCCCGGCTATCAGCGGCATGAGCCCCCGCTGCCGCCGTCGATGTCCCCGCGCCGCGGCGCGTCCGTGCCGCCGCAGCAGTCCCAGGGCTACGACGACGCGTACGACGGCTACAACACCGGCCAGGTCTACGGCGGCGGCCGTGGCGGCGGCGGTGACGGCTACGGCGACGGTCCCGGCCGCGGCGGCCGGCCGCGCCCCCGCTGGGGCAAGCGCATCAAGTGGACGGTCATCACCCTGGTCGCGGTGCTGGCGGTCGCCTCGGTGGCCACCTATTTCTGGGCCGACGGCCAGCTGCGCCGCAAGGTGGACCTGAGCAAGGTCATCGACCGGCCGGAGGCGGGCGACGGCACGAACTACCTGATCGTCGGCTCGGACAGCCGTGAGGGCATGTCCGCGGCGGACAAGCGCAAGCTGCACACCGGCTCCGCCGAGGGCAAGCGCACCGACTCGATGATGATCCTGCACGACGGCAGCAACGGCCCGACGCTGATATCCCTGCCGCGTGACTCGGACGTGGAGATACCCACCTACGTCGGCTCGGACTCCGGCAAGAAGTACCCAGGCACCGGACGGCACACCAAGCTCAACGCGGCCTACGCCGAGGACGGCCCGGAGCTGCTGACGCGCACCGTCGAGTACAACACCAAGCTGCACATCGACCACTACGTCGAGATCGGCTTCGCCGGCTTCGCCAACATCGTGGACGCCATCGGCGGCGTCGAGATGGACATCCCCAAGGCGTTCAAGGACAAGAACTCCGGCGCCGACTTCCCGGCCGGCAAGCAGACGCTCAACGGCCAGCAGGCGCTCGCCTTCGTCCGCACCCGGCACGCCTTCGCGGGCCAGGACCTGGACCGTACGAAGAACCAGCAGAAGTTCCTGGCGACCCTGGCGAGCCAGACGGCCACCCCCGGCACCGTCCTCAACCCGTTCAAGCTCTACCCGACGATGAGCGCCGGCCTGGACACGCTCATCGTCGACAAGGACATGGGCCTGTTCGACCTGGGCAGCATGTTCTTCGCGATGAAGGGCGTGACCGGCGGCGAGGGCAAGTCGATGAACATGCCGATCTCCGGCTCCACCGGCGGCAACCTGGTCTGGGACAAGGCCAAGCTCCACCAGCTGGTCCAGCAGCTGAACAACGACGAGAAGGTCACGGTCTCCGGCAACTGACCGGCGGCCCGGCACAAGGAGAGGGGCCCCGGACCGCAGTGGCGGTCCGGGGCCCCTCTCCTTGCTTCCGTCCGGCTTACTGCGGCAGGTTGCGCGCCATCACGATGCGCTGGACCTGGTT
The DNA here is from genome assembly GCF_009811555.1 of Streptomyces caniferus. GTDB lineage: Bacteria > Actinomycetota > Actinomycetes > Streptomycetales > Streptomycetaceae > Streptomyces > Streptomyces caniferus. The sequence goes on from NZ_BLIN01000005.1 coordinate 3,485,430, forward strand.
GGTGCCCTCGTAGATCTGCGTGATCTTGGCGTCCCGCATCATCCGCTCGACCGGGTAGTCACGGGTGTAGCCGTAGCCGCCGAGCAGCTGGACGGCGTCCGTGGTGATCTCCATGGCCGCGTCCGAGGCGTAGCACTTGGCCGCCGCGCCGAAGAACGTCAGGTCCTCGCCCTTGCCGCCGGCGGAGATCCGCTCGGAGCGGGCCGCCGCGGCGTAGGTGAGCTGGCGGGCCGCCTCCACCTTCATGGCCATGTCGGCGAGCATGAACTGGACGCCCTGGAAGTCGCCGATCGGCTTGCCGAACTGCTTGCGCTCCTGGACATAGCCCTTGGCGTAGTCCAGGGCGCCCTGCGCGATGCCGAGCGCCTGGGCCGCGATGGTGATGCGGGTGTGGTCCAGGGTCTGCATGGCGGTGGCGAAGCCGGTGCCCTCGGCGCCGATCATGCGGTCGGCGGGGATCCGGACGTTGTCGAGGTAGACCTCGCGGGTCGGGGAGCCCTTGATGCCGAGCTTCTTCTCCGGGGCGCCGAAGGAGACGCCCTCGTCGCCCTTCTCGACGACGAAGGCCGAGATGCCCTTGGAGCGCTTCTCCGGGTCGGTGACGGCCATCACCGTGTAGTACTCGCTGACGCCGGCGTTGGTGATCCAGCGCTTGACGCCGTTGAGGATGTAGTGGTCACCGTCGCGGACGGCCTTGGTCTTCATCCCGGCCGCGTCGGAGCCGGCGTCCGGCTCGCTCAGGCAGTACGAGAACATCGCGTCGCCCTTGGCCAGCGGGCCGAGGTACTTCGCCTTCAGCTCCTCGGAACCGGAGAGGATCACCGGGAGCGAGCCGAGCTTGTTGACCGCCGGTATGAGGGAGGACGACGCGCAGACGCGGGCCACCTCCTCGATGACGATGACGGTCGCCAGCGCATCGGCGCCCGCGCCGCCGTAGGCCTCCGGTACGTGGACGGCGTGCAGGTCGTTGGCGACCAGCGCGTCGAGCGCCTCCTGCGGGAAGCGGGCCTCCTCGTCCACCGCGGCGGCGAACGGCGCGATTTTCGCCTCGGCGAGCGAGCGCACCGACTCGCGGAGCATGTCGTGCTCCTCGGACGGCCGGTACAGATCGAAATCAGCGGTTCCCGCCACGCTTTCTCACTCCCCTGTGAGCTGACGGCAGTGCTAACTACCGTTAAGTAACCCTTTACCTCTCCGGATTCTAGGCGCCCACCCCGGCCTGCGGATACGTGAGGTTGCCGACAGTTACGGACCTGCCGCCGCGACGGCTGGAGGAGGCTCTCCCACCCCCGACTATGCTCGGTCAGCGCCGTTTTCCCCAGCCCCCTCCCCCGACCCCGCCCGTCACCCGACCACCGCCCCTCAAGGTCGGCGCTCCGCGCCGCATCCCCCGTTTATTTGGAGCATCCATGGCCCTCAAGATCACCGTGATCGGCACCGGCTACCTCGGCGCGACCCACGCCGCGGCCATGGCCGAGCTGGGCTTCGAGGTGCTGGGGCTCGATGTGGTGCCCGAGAAGATCGAGATGCTGCAGCGGGGCGAGGTCCCGATGTACGAGCCCGGCCTGGAGGAGCTGCTGCGCCGCCATGTCGACGGGATCGAGGGGTCGACCGGCAGGCTGCGCTTCACCACCTCCTACGAGGAGGCCGGCGCCTTCGGCGATGTCCACTTCGTCTGTGTGAACACCCCGCAGAAGCACGGTGAGTACGCCTGTGACATGTCGTACGTGGAGAGCGCCTTCGACGCGCTGGCCCCGCACCTGACGCGGCCGGCCCTGGTGGTCGGCAAGTCGACGGTGCCGGTGGGCAGCGCGGCCCGGCTGGCCGAGCGGCTGACCGCGGCCGCCCCGGCGGGCGCCGACGCCGAGCTGGCCTGGAACCCGGAGTTCCTGCGCGAGGGCTTCGCCGTCAAGGACACCCTGCACCCCGACCGGATCGTCGTGGGCGTCGCCGGCGGGCGGGCCGAGGAGCTGCTGCGCGAGGTGTACGCCACCCCGATCGCGGAGGGCTCGCCCTTCATCGTCATGGACTACCCGACGTCCGAGCTGGTCAAGACCTCCGCCAACTCCTTCCTCGCCACGAAGATCTCCTTCATCAACGCCATGGCCGAGGTGTGCGAGGCGGCCGACGGCGACGTGGTCAAGCTCGCCGAGGCCATCGGGCACGACGACCGGATCGGCAAGAAGTTCCTGCGGGCCGGTATCGGCTTCGGCGGCGGCTGCCTGCCCAAGGATCTGCGGGCCTTCATGGCCCGCGCCGGCGAACTGGGCGCCGACCAGGCCCTGACCTTCCTCCGCGAGATCGACTCCATCAACATGCGGCGCCGCGGCCACATGGTCGAGCTGACCCGGGACGCGGTCGGCGGCGGCTTCCTCGGCAAGCGGGTCGCCGTCCTGGGTGCGACCTTCAAGCCGGACTCGGACGACGTCCGCGACTCCCCCGCGCTCAATGTCGCCGGCCAGATCCACCTCCAGGGCGGCCAGGTGACCGTGTACGACCCCAAGGGCATGGAGAACGCCCGGCGGCTCTTCCCGACGCTGGCGTACGCGGACAGCGCGCTGGAGGCGGTGCGCGGCGCGGACGTGGTGCTGCACCTGACGGAGTGGCGCGAGTTCCGTGAGCTGGACCCGGCCGCCCTGGGCGAGGTGGTCGCCGAGCGCCGCATCCTCGACGGCCGCAACGCCCTGGACCCGGAGCTGTGGCGCAAGGCGGGCTGGACGTACCGCGCGCTGGGGCGTCCGCGGGCGTGACCCCCGGACCCGGCTACTCGGACTCCGCGCGTCTGGCGCGGTAGGTCCGCATCTTCGCCCGGCTGCCGCAGACCGCCATGGTGCACCAGCGGCTGCGGCCGGCCGGGCTCTTGTCGTAGAAGACCCAGCGGCAGTCATGGGCCTCGCAGGCCTTGAGCCGCGTCCAGGTGCCGTCGGCGACCGCGGTCGCGATGCCCGCGGCGATACGGGCGGTGACCTGCGCGGCGCCACCGAGCCCCGGCGCCGGGCGCAACGCGGCACCGCCGTCGGGACGTACCGCCAGGACGAGCGGGGCGGCGGCGAGCAGCCGGTCCAGCGTCCGGGCGGCCAGCTCCGGCACGGCGGTGCCGGCGGTGTGCGCCAGACAGACCTCCCGCAGCGCCTCACGCAGCTCCCGCAGCTCCTCCAGCGCCGCCGATGCACCGCGCCCCGGGGCGGGTTCGGGCACCCCGTGGTCACGCAGAAAGGCGCCGAGGCCGCCGTCGGCGGTCAGCGCGTCCGCACCGGTCTCGATGTCGAGGGTGTTCACCAGATCCTGCACCTGCCGCAGGGAATCCGGAGCTGTTCGGGATGCCACCCTTGCCACGTTACCGATACTCGGCCATCATGCGGTAACGCAGTTACCGGTTAAAGCGATAAGGAGGTAACGCCATGGGCCTGATCAAGATGGGTGTCGTCGCGCTGGACTGCACCGACCACCGGGCACTCGCCAACTTCTACGCCGAGGTGCTCGACTGGCAGGTGACGGGAGGCGACGACGACTGGTTCGAGATCGCCGGCCCCACCGGCCGCACCCTCGCCTTCCAGCGGGTGGCGGACCACCGGCCGCCGCAGTGGCCGGGCCAGGACGTGCCTCAACAGATGCACCTCGACTTCGACGTCCACCGCGCGGACATCGACGAGGCCGAACGCAAGGTCCTCGCCCTCGGAGCGAAGCTCGTCCAAAGGGACGAGGAGGGGCGCGACTGGCGGGTCTATCTGGACCCGGCGGGGCACCCGTTCTGCCTCTGCCTCAAGTAGTTCCGGCTTCCCACGTTTTCTTCTTTCCCGCCGTGGTTGTTGCTCGCCGTTGCGCCTGCGGCGGGCCGGTCCGCTGCGCGGGGCTGTCGGGTGCGGTGACGGGCCTGCGCGGGTGGGGGTGTCCGGACTGCTTCGCTTTACGTCCGGACACCCCCACCCGCTCCGACCCGTCCCCTCCCGTGGGTGGGAGGGAAAAACGGTGGCGGGGCTGCAGGTAGGTGGTCCGGTGCGCCTCGTGGGCTGCAGAGAAGCGGTGATGGGTGGCCCGCCCCCACTCACCGTCACTTCATTCCCCCACGGGAGGTGACGGGCCGGAGGGGCCTGGTGTGTGGACGTAAAGCGCAGCAGTCCACACACCAGGCCCCTCCGGCCCGTCACCGCACCCACAGCCCCGCGCAGCGGAACCCGCCCGCCGCAGGCGCAACGACGAGCGCACCGCGCAGCGGGCGAAAAACGGCGAGCAACCACCACGGCGGAAAAGACAAAAACGTGGGAAAGACAAAAACGTAGGCGTCAGCCGAAGGAAACGCCCTCGGCGTCCCGAAGCACCCGCACCGCGTTCCGCCAGGTCAGCTTCGACAGGTCCGCCTCGGACCACTTGCGGTCCATCAGTTCGGCGATCAGGTTCGGGTAGCCGGCGACGTCGGCCAGGTCGGCCGGGGTGAAGGCGGTGCCGTCGAAGTCGCCGCCGATCCCGATGTGGTCGACGCCGGCGACCTCGCGCATGTGGTCGAGGTGGTCGGCGACGGTGGCCGCGGTGGCCATCGGGCGCGGGTTGGCCGCCTCGAAGGCCCGCTGGACCGTCATGCCCGCCTCGGTGGTGTCGAGGTGGTGCAGACCGTGCGCCCGCATGTTCTCGTCGGCGCGCTGCGTCCATGCGACGGCTTCCGGCAGCACGAACTTCGGCACGAACGTGGCCATCGCGACGCCGCCGTTGGCGGGCAGCTGTGCCAGCACGTCGTCGGGGATGTTGCGCGGATGGTCGCAGACGGCGCGCGCCGAGGAGTGCGAGAAGATCACCGGCGCGGTGCCGACGCGCAGCGCGTCGCGCATGGTGTCGGCGGAGACGTGCGAGAGGTCGACCAGCATCCCGCAGCGGTTCATCTCACGGACGACCTCCTCACCGAAGGCCGACAGCCCGTTGTGGCGCGGCTCGTCGGTCGCGGAGTCCGCCCAGTCGATGGTGTCGTTGTGGGTGAGCGTCATGTAGCGCACCCCCAGCTCGTACAGCGCGCGCAGGGTGGCCAGCGAGTTGTTGATGGAGTGGCCGCCCTCGGCGCCCATGAGGGACGCGATCCGGCCCTCGGCGCGGGCCGCCTCCATGTCGTCGGCGGTGCGGGCCAGGCGCAGCTCGTCGGGGTAGCGCGCGACCAGCTGCCGCACCACGTCGATCTGTTCGAGGGTGGCGGTGACGGCCTTGTCGCCCGCGTAGTCGGAGCGGACGTACACCGACCAGAACTGCGCGCCGACGCCGCCGGCCCGCAGCCGCGGCAGGTCGGTGTGCAGGTGCGCGGACTGGTCGGCGGCGATGTCGCGCCGGTCGAGGTCGTAGCCGACCTGCTCGCGCAGCGCCCAGGGCAGGTCGTTGTGGCCGTCGACGACGGGCCAGTTGGCGAGCAGATCCCGGGCGGCGTCCAGGGAGGAGCTCACTTACCGCCCCCGAAGCCGAAGCCGGCCGGGGAGGCGACCTTGTTGCGCAGCCGCTTGCCCTTCTCGGTGGCCTGGTCGTTCAGCTCCTGCTGGAACTCCCGCATCCGGCCGAGGAGTTCGGCGTCCTGGGTGGCGAGGATCCGGGCGGCCAGCAGTCCGGCGTTACGGGCTCCGCCGACCGAGACGGTGGCGACCGGCACGCCGGCCGGCATCTGCACGATGGAGAGGAGGGAGTCCATGCCGTCCAGGTACTTGAGCGGCACGGGGACGCCGATGACCGGGAGCGGGGTGACCGAGGCGAGCATCCCGGGGAGGTGGGCCGCGCCCCCTGCGCCCGCGATGATCGCCTTCAGGCCGCGCTCGGCCGCCTCCTCGCCGTACGCGATCATCTCGCGCGGCATCCGGTGCGCCGAGACGACGTCGACCTCGTAGGGGATCTCGAACTCGTCGAGGGCCTGCGCGGCGGCCTCCATGACGGGCCAGTCGGAGTCGGAACCCATGACGATGCCGACCACGGGGGACGGGGCGGCGGAGTCGGCGTTCGATGCGGGGCGCTGGTCGGGCGACGTGGGCGTCATTCGGTGATCGTTCCTCGCAGGTAGCCGGCGGCGTGCGCGGCGCGCTCGCGCACATCCGCCAGGTCGTCGCCGTAGGTGTTGACGTGACCGACCTTACGGCCGGGCTTCACGTCCTTCCCGTACATATGGATCTTCAGCTGCGGGTCCCGCGCCATGCAATGGAGGTACGCGTAATACATGTCGGGGTAGTCGCCGCCGAGGACGTTGGCCATGACCGTCCAGCGGGCGCGCGGGCGGGGATCGCCGAGCGGGAGGTCGAGCACGGCGCGGACGTGGTTGGCGAACTGCGAGGTGATCGCGCCGTCCTGGGTCCAGTGGCCGGAGTTGTGCGGGCGCATGGCGAGCTCGTTGACCAGGATGCGGCCGTCGGCCGTCTCGAAGAGCTCGACGGCGAGATGGCCGACGACGTCCAGCTCCTGAGCGATGCGCAGCGCCAGCTCCTGGGCCTGGCCCGCGAGCTCCTCGTCGAGGCCGGGCGCCGGCGCGATCACGGTGTCGCAGACGCCGTCGACCTGGATGGACTCCACGACGGGGTAGGCGACGGCCTGGCCGTGCGGGGAGCGGACGATGTTGGCGGCCAGTTCGCGGGTGAAATCGACCTTTTCCTCCGCGAGGACGGGCACGCCGGCACGGAACGGCTCAGCGGCCTCCTTGGAGGATCGCACGACCCAGACGCCCTTGCCGTCATAGCCGCCGCGGACGGTCTTGAGGATCACCGGGAAGCCCTCGCCCTCCGCCGCGAACCGCTCGACGTCGGCGGGGTCGGAGACGATGCGGTGCCGCGGGCAGGGCACGCCGATCGTGTCCAGCTTCGCCCGCATCACCCCCTTGTCCTGGGCGTGCACCAGCGCGGCGGGACCGGGCCGGACGGGGATGCCGTCGGCCTCCAGTGCCCGCAAATGCTCGGTGGGGACGTGCTCGTGATCGAAAGTGATCACATCGCAGCCACGAGCGAAGGCACGCAGCGTGTCCAGATCGCGGTAGTCGCCGATGACGACATCACCGACCACCTGAGCCGCCGAATCCTGCGGAGTGTCGCTGAGGAGCTTGAACTTGATGCCGAGGGGGATACCCGCCTCGTGGGTCATACGGGCGAGCTGACCGCCGCCGACCATGCCGACTACCGGGAACGTCACGCCCCCAGGGTATCCGTACGACAGCGCGGCCCCGACTCGGGGCTTGGATGATCCTCTGAGTTCGCACGTTCGAAGATCACCGGGGAAGATCGGCACGGGCGCTTGGTCCCGCACCGCCGGGCCGGGACCGGCGCCCTTGCCGGGCCCGGCAAAAGGGGAGGCCGGATGGAGAACAGTGGCATACCAGGGGGCTCCAGGAGGCTGGTGATCGTCGTCGCGATCGCCGCCCTGCTGATCGCCCTGCACTCCGTTTTCAGCCAGTTGTCCGCCCCCGAGGTCTTCGACGCGGACGACACCGAGATCGCCGTCTCCCCCGGTGACCGCTTCAGCGTGAAGGTCTCCGACGACCCCGCCGACGGCTACCGCTGGATCATCGCCGAGCCCCGCCCCGACCCGGCCGTCCTCCGGGCCGCCGGCGCGCGCGTGAGCACCGGCGGCCCGCCCGCGGCAGGCACGGGCACCGGCCGCTACCTCGCCTTCGAGGCCGTCCGGCCGGGCCGTACGGACTTACGGCTGCTGCGCTGCCGGCGCTGCGGCACCGGCGCGGCCGACGAGAGGGGCGCCCGCAGCCTCAACTTCCGTGTCACCGTCGGCTGACCCGTTCGGACCGTGCGGCGTTGCGCACGGACACGACAGATGGCAGGCAGTGCCCTCGGGCCCTGGTTAGCATGAGGAAGCGGATCAGACGGACGACCGCGGACACCGCCACGACAGGAGCTGAACGATCACCATGAGTGAACGGAGCGCGCTGCGGTCGAGGCTGGAGGCGCTCTTCCGGGAACTGGTGAAGTTCGGCGCGGTCGGCGGCGCGGGGGTCGTGGTCAACTTCGCGGTGTTCAACCTCGTGCGGCATCTGACCGAGGTGCCCGTGGTCCGGGCCAGCATCATCGCGACGGTCGTGGCCACCGGCACCAACTACCTCGGCTACCGCTACTTCACCTACCGCGACCGCGACAAGCAGGGCCGGACGAAGGAGCTCACGCTCTTCCTGCTGTTCAGCGCGGTCGGCCTGGTGATCGAGAACGGTCTGCTCTACGTCGCGACGTACGGGTTCCACTGGGACAGCCCGCTGCAGAGCAACGTCTTCAAGTTCGTCGGCATCGGCATCGCCACGCTCTTCCGCTTCTGGTCCTACCGCACCTGGGTCTTCCGGGCGCTGCCCGCGCGAGAAGCCGTGGAGACCGCCGAGTCGTTCCTGGCCGACGGCCCGCAGCGCCCGCGCAGCGCCTCCCGCAAGTAGCCCGGGGCCCTGCAGCCGCGGGCCTCAGTCCTCGACGGACTCCGCCTCGCGGGCCAGGAACAGTGCGAAGACCGGCGGATGCGGCTGCAGCAGCTCCAGCCGCCCGCCGTCCGCCTCCGCGAGGTCCCGTGCGACGGCCAGGCCGAGCCCGGTGGAGTTCCGGCCGGAGACCGTGCGCTCGAAGACCCGCGAGCCGAGGTCCGGCGGAACCCCGGGCCCGGCGTCGATGACCTCGACCACCGCCTGGTTGCCGGTGACGCGGGTACGCAGCGCGACCGTCCCGTCGCCGTGCATCAGCGAGTTCTCGATCAGGGTGGCGAGCACCTGGGCGACCGCGCCGGGGGTGCCGACGGCCCGCAGGCCCTTCTTGCCGGAGCGCACGATGGCCCGCCCCGCGCTGCGGTAGGCCGGCCGCCACTCCTCGATCTGCTGCTTGACCACCTCGTCGAGGTCGAAGGCGACCGCGGAGCCGCTGCGCGGGTCCCGGGAATTGGTCAGCAGCCGCTGGACGACATCCGTCAGCCGCTCCACCTGCGCCAGCGCGATGGTGGCCTCTTCCTTCACGGTGTCCGGATCGTCGGTGACGGTGATCTCCTCCAGCCGCATGGACAGCGCGGTCAGCGGCGTCCGCAGCTGGTGCGAGGCGTCCGCGGCCAGCCGCCGCTCGGCGGTCAGCATCCGCGCGATCCGCTCGGCGCTGGCGTCCAGCACATCGGCGACCCGGTCCAGCTCCTGGACGCCGTAGCGGCGGTGGCGCGGGCGGGGGTCGCCGGAGCCGAGCCGCTCGGCGGTCTCGGCGAGGTCGGTGAGCGGCGCGGTCAGCCGGCGGCCCTGGCGGACGGCCAGGATGACGGCCGCGATGATCGCCAACAGCGCCACGGCCAGAATCACCAGCAGCGTCCGGCCGATCTCCGCGCTGACCATGGAGCGGGAGGCCTGGACCGTCACCGACTCACCGCGGTCGCCGCGCACCTGCGACTCGATGACGTCGCCCGAGGGCCGCTTCCCGATCTCGATCGGCGCCTTGCCGGGCACCTTGATCTTCGCGTACCGCTTGGCGGTGATCTGCTCGGAGAGGATGTCCGGGGTGATCTTCTCGCCGCTGCCCAGCCGGCTCTCCACTATCCCGACCAGCCGGACCGCCTCGGACGCCACGCTCTCCTGGGCACCGGCCTGGATGGTGCGGGTCTCGACGATGACGAGCGAGACACCGAAGACGGCGATCACGACGAGCACCACGGCGAGCGTGGAGTTGATCAGGCGGCGGCGCACGGGCCCCTAGCTCTTCTCGAAGCGGAAGCCGACTCCGCGGACGGTGGCGATGTAACGGGGGTTGGCGGCGTCGTCCCCGAGCTTCTTGCGCAGCCAGGAGATGTGCATGTCGAGCGTCTTCGTGGAGGACCACCAAGTGGTGTCCCAGACCTCGCGCATCAACTGGTCGCGGGTGACGACCCGGCCGGCGTCCCGCACCAGGACCCGGAGCAGGTCGAACTCCTTCGCCGTGAGCTGGAGTTCCTCGTCCCCCATCCACGCACGGTGCGACTCGACGTCGATCCGTACGCCGTGGGTGGCGGGCGGCTGCTGGGGCTCGGCGGTGGAGCCGCGGCGCAGCAGGGCCCGTACCCGGGCGAGGAGTTCGGCGAGCCGGAAGGGCTTGGTGACGTAGTCGTCGGCGCCGGCGTCCAGCCCGACGACGGTGTCCACCTCGTCGGCGCGGGCGGTCAGCACCAGGATGGGGAACGAATGGCCTTCGTTGCGCAGCCGACGGGCGACCTCCAGGCCGTCCATGCCGGGCAGTCCCAGGTCCAGGACGACGAGGTCGATATTGCCCTGGAGACCGGCGTCGAGCGCCGTCGGGCCGTCCTCGCGCACCTCGACTTCGTAACCCTCGCGGCGCAGTGCGCGGGCGAGCGGCTCCGAGATGGACGCGTCATCCTCGGCGAGCAGTACACGGGTCATGGCCCGATGGTAGTCCGATGTATCCGGACCCTGGGGCGGACCAGCGCGGATGGCCGACGGCGTACCGTTCCTGCAGCGTGGCCCGTGTGCGCCCCGGGCGCGCGCGAGGGCGCGTGGTCGCCCAAAGGAGCGCTTGCAGTTCCCCATAGTGGTGTGAGCGTTGTCTCACGCAGCCCAACGCCCGTGCAACCGGACGTATGGTGGCGGGACGTCCATCGCTCAACCACCGGGGCCCTTGACTCTCAACTGACGTCAACGGTCCCTCGTTGTGTGCAGGGCTGGAACCCCCGGCCTCGAGACACAGTGATCGACCTGTCGACCGGGTCCGCAGCGCCAACAGCACGGGGGGCGTGGATCCCGGTGTACGACCGTCCTGCCGACTCCTGCTCTGCGCGGTGTCGAACCTCCCGGACGTGGGGGGCGGGCAGGTCTGCGCCGGTGCCGGTCACCCCCACCCGGGCGCGTATCGGCCTGCGAACGCGTCCCGAGCAGCAAGGAAGCACCATGGCGTCCAGCCTGACGAAGGACGCGGCCCAGCAGGGGAACCCTGTAGACGGCGGCAAGACCTTCTTCGGCCACCCCCGCGGACTGGCCACTCTCTTCATGACCGAGATGTGGGAGCGCTTCAGCTTCTACGGCATGAAGGCTCTACTCCCGCTGTACCTGATCGCGCCCGGCGGCATGCACATGCAGGCCACCACGGCCACGGCGATCTACTCCGTGTACATGGCGATGGTCTACCTGCTCGCCATGCCCGGCGGCTGGGTGGCCGACCGCTTCTGGGGGCCGCGCAAGACGGTCGCGATCGGCGCCTGTGTCGTCATCGCGGGCCACATCACGCTCGCCCTGCCCACCGCGGCGACCTTCTTCGCCGGCCTGGTGCTGGTCGCGCTCGGCTCCGGCCTGCTGAAGGCGAACATCTCCACGATGGTCGGCCACCTCTACAACGGCCCGGAGGACCCGCGCCGTGACGGTGGCTTCACGCTCTTCTACATCGGCATCAACCTGGGCGCCTTCCTTGCCCCGCTGAGCATCGGCACCGTCGGCGAGGGCATCAACTGGCACTTCGGGTTCACCCTCGCCGCCGTCGGCATGGCCCTCGGCCTCGTCCAGTTCCTGCTCGGCACGCGCCACCTGAGCCCGGAGAGCAGCGTGGTCGCCCAGCCCGCGACGCCCGAGGAGAAGGCGTCCGTGCTGCGCAAGGGCCTGATCTGGCTGGTCGTCGCGACGGTCTTCTACACCCTGCTCGGGGTGACCGGGAACTTCGCCGACTGGGCGCTGATGCCGATCACCATCGCCGGTCTGGTCATCCCGATCGCGGTCCTGTTCCGCATGAAGCGCGACAAGGAGGTCACGGAACTCGAGCAGTCCAAGCTGTCGGGCTACATCTGGTTCTTCGTGGTCGCCGCCGTCTTCTGGATGATCTACGACCAGAACGGCTCGACCCTCTCGATCTTCGGCGAGAACTCCACGACGAACGACCTGCTGGGCTTCCACTTCCCGACGTCCTGGTACCAGTCGCTGAACCCGGTCTTCATCATGGCGCTCGCCCCGGTGGTCGCCTCGGCGTGGCTGTGGCTGAACAAGCGCGAGAAGGAGCCCAGCACCGCGGTCAAGTTCGCGTCCAGCCTCGCGCTGATCGGCCTCTCGTTCGGGGTCTTCCTCGTCCCGCTGATCGACACCGCCGCCAACGGCGGCAAGGTCAGCCCGATGTGGCTGGTGGCGATCTACTTCGTCCAGACCGTCGGTGAGCTGTGCCTCTCCCCGGTCGGCCTGTCGGTCACCACGAAGATGGCGCCCGCCAAGTACAGCTCCCAGATGATGGGTGTCTGGTTCCTCGCGGTCACCGCGGGCGACTCGGTGTCGGGTCTGCTGACCTCGCCGCAGCTGAACGTCGACCTGAACAACTCGGTCTCGGTCACCGTCGAGGCCGTGCTCGCGGTCGTCGCCGGCCTCGGCATCTGGATGTCCCGCAAGCGGATCAAGGAGCTGATGGGCAGCGTCAACTAGCGTCTGCCGGCCCCGTACGACGGAGGGGGCGTCGCACCCGGTGGTGCGACGCCCCCTTTGTGCTTTCCGGTGGCCGTGCCGCGTCAGCGGACCCGCGCCCGGCGCCGCGGCAGGAACGTGAAGACCGCCCCGCCCAGCAGGATGACCGTGCCGGCGACGAGGCCGAGCGCGGTCAGCGCACCGTGGTCGCTCGCCCCGGTCTCGGCGAGGCCGCCACTGCCGCCGGAGACGCTCGCCGGTCCCGCCGCGCTGCCGCCGGAGGCCGCGGCGCCGCCCGCCGCACCGCCGGAGGTGCCGCCCTGCTGCGCCGAGGTGTCCAGGGCGAGCGAGACGCCCGGGTCCTTCTCCGGGGTGCAGGTGGTGGTCGTCCCCAGGGCGTTGACGGTGAGCACGCCCGGGGTGAGCGTGGCCTTGCCGGTGGCGCCCGGCTTGTAGGTGCCCTTCAGGTCGGGGATCGCGATCGGCTGGCCCGACTTGATCGGCGCGGCGTTGGTCGGCCCCTCGACCTTCACCGATCCCTTGTCCGCGCCGCCGACCTTGACGTCCATCGACGGCTTGACCGAGTCCTTGGGGATGTCCGCCGGGCTGTCCATGACGGACTTGCCGAACTTCACCGTCAGGGCATAACTGCCGCCCTTCTTCACGGCGTCGATCTGGACCGGCGAGGTCGCCTTCTTGTCCCCGATGGGCGTCTTGCAGGCGTACGGGACCTGCACCTGCTTGCCCTTGTACGCGGTGCCGTCGGGGTCGCCGCCGGAGCCGCCGGTGGTCGAACCGCCGGACGAACCCGCGCTCGTGCCGCCGTCGGTGGTACCCGTCGTGGTGCCGGTGGTCGTGCCAGTGGTCGTGCCCGCGGTGGTGCCGGACGTCCCGGCGGTGGTCCCGCTCGTGGTCCCCGTGGTCGTGCCCGACGTGGTCCCACTGGTCGTGCCCGACGTGGTGCCGCTGGTCGTCCCGCTCGTGGTGCCGCTCGTGGTGCCGCCGGAACCGCCCCCGCCGTCGGTCACCTTGATGGTGACCGCGGGCCGCACCGCCTCCTTGGGCGAGCACTTGGTGTCCGTGGAGATCGGCTTGTTGACGTTGATGTTGTAGAAGCCGGGCGTCAGCGTGACCTCACCCGGCTTCTGCAGCTTCAGCTTGCCCTTCATGTCGGACAGCTTCATCGCACTGCCCTTGGGGATCGGCGGGTTCTCCCGTGGGCCCTGCATGGCCAGATCGCCGGTCTGCGCCCCGGCCACCTTGATCGTGCCGGTCGGCTGGACGGTGTTCTCCCCCAGATCGAGGATGTCGGGGTTCTTGGAGGCTCCCTCGACGGTCTTCCAGACCACCTCGATCTCGTCGCCCACCTTCGCGGTCGCGGGCGCGGTGACCGCCACCTTCGTGGTGCCCTCGACCGGCGGCAGCCCCGATATCGGCGGCGGCAGACACTCCGTCTTGTACGACACCTCGGCCGCCTGGGCGGTACCGGCCGCTGCCATGATGCCCGCACCCGCGAGCACCATGGCGGCGGCCGAGGCCACCGCGGCTCTCCTCCGTTGCCTCATCACGCTGAACCTTTCGACGTCGGTCGTTCGGTTGATGTGGTGGTGGACGGTGCGGTGTCCGGGGTGAACCACGGCAGCGCGGCGGAGTCGCCCGGCGTACCGGGGTCGGCCGTCGCACGCGCGGTTCGGTTCCTGATGCGTGGTCCGGTGCCGGCCGCGCGGCTGCGTCCGGTCGTGGTCGTACGTCCCGCGGGGCGCCCGCGTCCGCCCGTACGGCGCGGGCGCACCCGGTCCACGAGCGCCATCCCGATGCGGAACACCGCCGTCGGGACCACTCCGCAGAGCAGCACCCAGAAGAGCGTCACGCCCCAGGGCCTGCCGACCCCCCAGGGCTGCTCGGCCAGCACCTTGCCGCCGTATTCGAGCGAGACCAGATAGTCCCCGTGCGCGCCGGCCGGCAGCTCGACCGGCAGCGTGACCTCGGCTTTCTTCCCGGCGGGTACGGTCCCCCGCCACTGCTGCTCCTCCCACTCGGGCGCGAAGACCCCGTGCGCGGTGCCGACCCGGAAGACGGGGTCCTTTGCCGGAGCCGAGCCGAGATTGCCGACCGTGACGGTCAGCCGGCGCTGTGCGGGAGCCCCGAACCAGGTCAGCAGGCCGCTGCTGCCCGCCAGCCGCGGCTGGGCGAGCACCGTCAGCCGGCCGCCGGTGCGCTCCGCGGGCAGCGGCGCCACCGGGTGCCCCGCCACCTTGAACGCGACATCCGCATCGGCCGCCTCACCGGTCACGGTCGCCACATGGACCACGCATGGGCAGGGTTTGGGCGGCTCGGCGACCGGGAGGCGCCCGCGGAACGCGCCGTGCGCGTCGGTGGTGACCGCGCGTCCGTCCCCGTTGGCACAGGAATTGGTACCGCCGATCATGTTCTGTCCGCAGATCAGCAGCGTGAGCAGCGCCTTGGGCCGCCAGCCGCGGCCGGTCACGGTGAGGGTGCCGCCCTTGCCGGCCTCCTTCCGGGAGAGGTGGACCGTGGGATGGCCCTCGGCGGCGGCGTACCGGGCCGCAGGCGCGGCGGCCACCGGGAACGGAGCCGCCGCCGCGAGCGCCAGGCAGAGGACGAGCACGGCCACCGCCCGCTGCCGCAGGGGGCGTTCGGTGCGGGCCGCCGGGCCGGTGCGGGGCCGCCCGGTGCCGCCGTTCACGAGCGCGCTCCTGAACCGCTGCCGGCCAACTGCCCCGCCGCGTCCGCCCTGTCGCCCCCGGGTGGCCGCGGTTCCTCGGCCGCCCGGGGCGCGGGACCGGCACCCCGTACCCCGCTCGTGCCCGGTCCCGGGCCCGCGGCCCGAGTGCGCCGCCGTCGGCGTACGGCCATCAGGCCGCCCGCGCCCGCCGCCAGGAGGAGCGCCCCGCCGGCCACCGCCCACCAGGGGGCCACGGTGTACGTGGCGGTGGCGGACCCCTGGACGCCGCCGCCCGCCGTCACCGTGAGCCGTATCTCCACCGCGTCCAGACCGGGCGGATCGGGCCACTTCTCCGTCAGGTCGACGCCCTGGCCGGGCCGCAGCACGGTCGGCAGGGTGCGCGGGGCCCGCCGCAGCACGGGGCCGAAGAGCCCGTCGGCGCGGACCGCGAGCCGCGGCGTGAGCGCCGTGTTGCCGCGGTTGACCAGCGTGTACCGGATGACTGCCGCACCGTCCCGGCCGTGCACCGACACCTGCTCGACGGTCAGCGCGGACAACCCCTGCCCGGTCACCCGCAGATGGACCGGTACGGCGTCCCGCCCGCCCCCGCCGCTCCCCTTGCCGCCGCCCGTGACGATCAGCGCGCCGGAGCGGTCACCGGGGGCCGCGTCGCGCGGCACGGTCACCGTGAACGGCACGCTCGCCCGGGTGTGCGGCGGGACCTTCACCTCCGTCGAGGCGAGCGAGAGCCACCAGCCGGGCGCGGAGCCGCGCAGCCGTACGGTGACGGCGTGGCCGGTGGGGTTGCGCAGGGACAGCCGGTCGCTCAGGACGGTGCCCGGCGCGCCCTCCAGATAGAAGTACGGGCGGTCCTGTGCGCTCGGCTCGGCGCCGTCGCCGGGCGCGGGCGCCGCGGACCAGCCGGCGGGTGCCGGGGCGGCGGCCGGCCGGGCCACGGCCGCGGCGGGGCCCAGCAGGACGGCGGCGGTCGCGAGGACCGCACCGCTGACCGCTGTGCGGGTACGGAACGGCATCGGCGGCTCCTGGTGCAGGGGGGTGCCTCCCCGGGCCGGCCGGGCACGGGGACGTGCGGGGAACGGGGTGGCGCCGCGCGGGTCCTGGTGCCCCGCGCGGCGCGTCACACCCGCTGGTGACGGCGGGTCAGCCAGAGCGCGCCGGCCGCCCCGGCCAGCAGCACAGTGCCGCCGAGGGTGCCCAGCGCCACGGCGGAGTCCGCGGGTCCGGTCTGCGGCAGCTGCCCGCCGGAGGAGCCGCCGCCCGTCGTGGCGGAGCCGGTTCCGCCCGAGGCACCGCCCGCGCCGCCGCCCGAGCCGCCGGTCCCCTTGACGTCGAGGGTCAGCGAGGGCCCGGGGTGGTTGCCGGGCGTGCACGTGGTGGTGGTGCCCAGCGCCTTGATGGTGAGCGTGGCGGCGGTGAAGGTGACCTTGCCTTTGCCCTTGGGGGTGTACGTCCCGCTCAAGTCACTGATCTTGATGGGGGTGTTGGCCGGTATGGCCTGGTCGTTCGGCGGCCCGGCGACCGGCACCGTACCGCTCTCCGCACCGCCCAACCGGATCAGCGCGCTCGGCTTCATCGCGCCCTTGCCCAGTTCGACGGGGCTGGAGGAGACACCCTTCTGGAAGGACATGACGAGCTTGTACGCACCACCACTGGGGGTGCTCCTGATGTCGATGGGCGAGACCGCGCCCTTGTTGCCGATCGGCGTTTTGCACTGGTAGTTGACGTCGACGACCTCGGCATGGGCAGCCGGGGCGGTGAGCATCACCGCGGACCCCGCCGCCATCGCCACGGCCGCGGCGAGGCCGGCCGCCCGGCCCGGGCGCCTGCCGTGCTGTTCGTAGAAGCGGGCCACCTCGGATTCCCCTTCTCCCGGTGAGCGCACCGCCGCACGTTCTGACGGCACATCAGATTGGCCGCTCAAGGTACGCCGGGGACCTTGCCGAGGGAAGGCAAAGCACAGGGCCGATCGGCCCGGAACCGCGCCGCGAGGGAATTTAGGCCGCGGTACACAGGGGTCAGGGGCGCCGCGGGGCGACCGCGCACACGACGAAGCGCGGGCCCTCGGGCCCGCGCTCAGCTCTTCCCCGGCGCCTCCGCCGCGCTCCCGTCAGGACGGCGCGGCGAGCTCCGCCCAGACGGTCTTGCCCGCGCCGTCGGCGTGGCGCACCACGCCCCAGTCCAGGCACAGCCGCTGCACGATGAACATGCCGTGACCGCCGGGACGGCCCGGACGGTGCGGGCTGCGCGGCGACGGCGATCCCGCGCCGAGGTCACTGACCTCCAGGCGCAGCACTTTGGCGGTGCAGCGCAGCCGCAGCTCCTCGGGCCCCTCGGCGTGCAGACAGGCGTTGGTGACCAGTTCCGAGACGACGAGCAGCACATCCTCGGCCGCGGCACGCCGGTCGGCGCTCGCGGCAGGCAGCCAGCCCCAGTCGTGCAGGGCCTCCCGGGCGAAGTCACGGCCGCGCGCCACGGCCCCTCGGGTGCCCGCCAGGCGCAGCCGGCGGATCTGGCCCACCGGGGTCGCGGCAGCCGGGGCGGCGGAAGCGCCCGCGCCGCCCGACTCCGGGCCGAGATCGCCCGGCGGATACGGCCGGGTGGTGCTCATCAGCGCTTCACCTCACCGATTCGCCTGTTCACGGAAAACAGATACTGACTGATTCAACGGATTCAGATGTCTCCTGCCCGAGCGGACCGTGAGAACACCCACTTCTTGGGTACGGAAGTTGTGACACGGACTACGTGCCCGGAATGCAACGTTCCGGACACCGCCGCCATGTCAGTCGGCCAGGGCCGCATCGACGGAGTCGTGCACCGTGAAGACCGCCTCGGCGCCGGTGATCTCGAAGACCCGGGCAACCACCGGCTGCATCCCTGCCAAATGAACCCCGCCCCCCGCGGCCTCCGCCTTCAGGCGGGCACCGAGCAGCACATTGAGACCGGTGGAGTCCATGAACTCAAGGGGTGAGCAGTCCACCACCAGGCGTGCGTATCCGTCGTCCACGCAGCCTTCGAGTGACTCACGCAACAGGTCTGCGGTGTGGTGATCGAGCTCACCCGAAACCGTCACGACCGCGCTGGCGCCGTGATGGCGGATCTCGACATGAAGCCGGCCCCGGCTTGCACTGCCGACCGTCCCGCGGTCCATGCGCGCGCACCCCTCTTGCTGTCTAGACGACTGTTTGCTTACCGACTGCGCTCGTCGAACCCTACGCCTTCCTGACGCCTCTCGGTAGCCGAACAATCCGCGTATTGCCCAATATATGGACAACACGTACTTGCCATCTTCAGGCAAAGCCAGGTAGGCGTAGAAGCACACATCCGAAACGGCCGGCTTTGGAGGCGCCGCACACCGCAGCTTCACGTAGAGGCATCGGCAGCCATATGCCGAGAACGATGGAGGAGACCATGTCACCCCGGCTCGACGAACTGCGCACCGACGACACCCGGCAGCCCGCATCGTCGACACCCCCGTCCGACCCGACCGGGCACATCCCTTCCCAGTCGATCCCCGCCGAATCAGATCTGGCGGAATTGACTGAGATCGAGGGGCTGCCCGAGATCCCGCCGTTCGACGAGGTGGGCCCGGTGGACGCGAGGGCTCTGTCCAAGACCCTCTTCGAGCGCCTCGAGACGCTCGAGGAAGGCACCCACGAGTTTGCGTACGTCCGCAACACCCTGGTCGAGCTCAACCTCGCGCTGGTGAAGTTCGCGGCCTCCCGGTTCCGCTCCCGCAGCGAGCCCATGGAGGACATCGTCCAGGTCGGCACGATCGGCCTGATCAAGGCGATCGACCGCTTCGAGATCAGCCGCGGCGTCGAGTTCCCGACGTTCGCCATGCCGACCATCATCGGCGAGATCAAGCGCTTCTTCCGTGACACCAGCTGGTCGGTGCGCGTACCGCGGCGTCTGCAGGAACTGCGCCTGGACCTGGCCAAGGCGGGCGACGAGCTCGCGCAGAAGCTGGACCGCGCCCCCACGGTGCACGAACTTGCCGCGCGCCTCGACATCAGCCGTGACGAGGTCGTCGAGGGCATGGCCGCGAGCAACGCCTACACGGCGAGCTCGCTGGACGCCCAGCCCGAGGAGGACGACAGCGAAGGCGCGCTGGCGGACCGCATCGGCTACGAGGACCACGGGCTCGAGGGCATCGAGTACGTCGAGTCCCTCAAGCCGCTGATCGCCGAACTGCCGCCGCGCGACCGGAAGATCCTCTCGCTGCGCTTCGTCGCCAACATGACGCAGTCCGAGATCGGCGAGGAGCTGGGCATCTCCCAGATGCATGTCTCCCGTCTGCTCTCCCGCACCCTCGTGCGGCTCCGCAAGGGGCTCATGATCGAGGAGTGAGGGACCGCGGTCCCTGCCGGCCCGTGCGGCCGGCGGTCGCCCGCGCAGAGGAGGGCCTGCCCCGGGGTTGTTCGGGACGGGCCCTCCTTTGCTTGCCCTGTATGACGTGCGCCCCGGCTCCGTGGAGCCGGGGCGCACGTCATACAGGGCATGCGGCGGTCAGACGCGCACTCCCTTGTGCCACACGGCCGAGACGAGCGGGACGCCCGGCCGGTAGGCGAGGTGGACGTGCGAGGGCGCGTCCAGGAGGGCGAGGTCGGCGCGGGCACCGGGAGCGATCCGGCCGACGTCCGTGCGGCGCAGGGCACGGGCGCCGCCCGCGGTCGCCGACCACACGGCCTCGTCGGGGGTCATCCCCATGTCGCGGACCGCCAGCGCGATGCAGAACGGCATGGAGCTCGTGAAGGACGAGCCGGGGTTGCAGTCGGTGGACAGTGCGACGGTGGCGCCGGCGTCGAGCAGCGGGCGGGCGTCGGGCCACTGCGCGCGGGTGGAGAACTCGGCACCCGGGAGGAGGGTGGCGACGGTCTCGGACTGCGCGAGGGCGTCGATGTCGGCGGCGCTGAGGTGGGTGCAGTGGTCGGCGGAGGCCGCGCCGAGTTCGACGGCGAGCTGGACGCCGGGGCCGTGGCCGAGCTGGTTGGCGTGCACCCGCGGCACCAGGCCCCTGGCCTTGCCCGCGGTGAGGACGGCGCGGGCCTGGTCGCCGTCGAAGGCGCCCTTCTCGCAGAAGACGTCCACCCAACGGGCGTACGGGGCGCAGGCGTCCAGCATCGGGCCGGTGACCAGGTCGACATAGCCGGCCGGGTCGTCGGCGTAGTCGGGCGAGACGATGTGCGCGCCGAGGAAGGTGACCTCGTCGGTGTGCTCGGCGGCGATGCGCAGCGCGCGGGCCTCGTCCTCGACGGTGAGCCCGTAGCCGGACTTGGTCTCCTGGGTGGTGGTGCCCTGGCGCAGCGCCTCGGCGAGGTAGCGGGCGACGTTGGCGTGCAGCGCGTCGTCGGTGGCGGCGCGGGTGGCGGCGACCGTGGTGCGGATGCCGCCGGCGGAGTACGCGCGGCCGGACATCCGGGCGTTGAACTCCGCGGTGCGGTCGCCGGCGAAGACCAGGTGGGAGTGGGAGTCGACGAAGCCGGGGATGCCCGCCCGGCCGCCCGCGTCGACGGCGTTGTCGGTGGCGGGTGCTTTGCTGGAGGCACCGACCCAGGCGATGCGGTCACCGTCGATGACGACCGCGGCGTCCTGGATCAGGCCGAGGGGGCCTTCACCGAGGGAGGGGTCGTTGGTGACGAGCTGGGCGATGTGGGTGATGGCGGTGGTGGTCGGCGTGGAAGTCGTCGTCATCGCGGGGGTGTTCTCCTTCAGCCGCGTACCGCGGCGATGGACTCTGCGAGGGCGGTGGGTACGTCGGGGACAAGGGTGTGCGCACCGTCGCGGACGATCTGCCGGCCGCCGACGATGGTGTGCCGTACGTCCGCCGCGGAGGCGGCGAACACCGCCGTTTCGGCGGCCAGCCGGGGCAGTGGTCCGGCGGTGCGTACGGAGTCCAGTGCGATTGTGGTGAGGTCGGCGAGCGCGCCGGTCTCCAGGGTGCCGGCGTCGTCCCAGCCCAGGGCGGCATGACCGTCGGCGGTCGCGGCACGCAGCAGGGCGGCGGCCGTCCAGTGCCCGCGGGTGCGGGTGCGCAGCCGTTCGTCGAGCTCCATGGCGCGGGCCTCTTCGAGCAGGTCGATGACGGCGTGGCTGTCGCTGCCGAGGGAGAGCGGGCTGCCGCGGCCCTGGAGGCGGGCGGCCGGGCCGATGCCGTCCGCGAGATCGCGTTCGGTGGTGGGACACATGCACACGCCCGTGCGGGAGTCGCCGAGCAGCTCGATGTCCTCGGTGGTGAGGTGGGTGGCGTGCACGGCCGTGGTGCGCCGGCCCAGCGCACCGTGGTCGGCCAGCAGCCGGGTGGGGGTGCAGCCGTGGGCGTCGCGGCAGGCGTCGTTCTCGGCGGTCTGCTCCGAGAGGTGGACGTGCAGCGGGGCCTGACGTTCGCGGGCCCAGTCGGCGACGGTGCCGAGCTGCCCGGCGGGGACGGCGCGTACGGAGTGGATGGCGGCGCCGATGCGGGCGTGTGCGCGCTCCTTGAGCGCGTCGGCGCGCTCGGCCCAGCGCTCGGCGGTGCCGTCGGAGAAGCGCAGTTGGTGGGCGTTGGGCGCGGCGCCGAAGCCGGCCGAGAGGTAGGCCGTGTCGAGCAGGGTGATGCGGATGCCCACGTCTTCGGCAGCGGAGACCAGCGCCTCGCCCATGGCGTTGGGGTCGTCGTAGCGGG
Organism: Streptomyces caniferus; assembly: GCF_009811555.1. Lineage (GTDB taxonomy): Bacteria > Actinomycetota > Actinomycetes > Streptomycetales > Streptomycetaceae > Streptomyces > Streptomyces caniferus. The sequence goes on from NZ_BLIN01000005.1 coordinate 3,507,120, forward strand.
TGCCGCCGGGCGCGTGGTGGAGGTAGTGGAATTCGCCGACGCAGGTGATGCCGGCGAGCGCCATCTCGGCGTAGACGGCGCGGGCGAGGGCGTAGTAGGTCTCGGGGGTGAGCCGGTCGGCGACGTTGTACATGATCTCGCGCCAGGTCCAGAAGGTGCCGGTGCCGACCTGGACGGTGCCGCGCAGGGCGCGGTGGAAGGCGTGCGAGTGGGCGTTGGCGAGGCCCGGGAGGGTCAGGCCGCGCAGCGCGGTGGCACCGGGCGGCGGGGTGTCCGCCCCGGTGCGGACGGCCGTGATCCGCCCGTCCGCGACGTCCACGGTCACGCCCGGCTCGACGTGCGTGCCGAGCCAGGCGTGTTCGAGCCAGTACGTCGTCGGTGTGGCCTGTGTCGTCAGTGGCACGCCAGCCCTTCCAGTACGTCGGCGAGTGCGGTGACCCCGGCCGCGCAGTCGTCCTCGCCGGCCTCTTCGGCGGGCGAGTGCGACACCCCGGTGGGGTTGCGGACGAACAGCATCGCGGTAGGGACGGTTCCGGACAAAATACCGGCGTCGTGCCCGGCGCCGGTGCCCAGGACGGGAACGGTCCGCTCCCCCGTCTTGGCGAGGATGGCGCTCAGCTCGTCCCGCAGGGCGTGCTGGAACTCCACGACGGGGGTGAAGGATTCACGGACGACGGTCAGGTCCACCCCGTCACGGGCGGCCCGTTCGGCGGCGGCCTGCTCGATCCCGGTGATCACGGTGTCCAGGGTGTCCTGGTCGGGGGCGCGCGAGTCCAGCCAGCCGCGGACCAGCGAGGGGATGGCGTTGACCCCGTTCGGCTCCACGCTGATCTTCCCGAAGGTGGCCAGGGCGCCGGCCAGCCGGGCCTGCTCGCGGGCGGCGAGCACGGTCGCGGCGTAGCTGAGCATCGGGTCGCGGCGGTCGTCGAGGCGGGTGGTGCCGGCGTGGTTGGCCTCGCCGTGGAAGTCGAACCGCCAGCGGCCGTGCGGCCAGATGGCGGAGGCGATGCCGACCGGGTCGCCGGACAGGTCCAGGGCCCGGCCCTGCTCGACGTGGAGTTCGACGAACGCGCCGATCCGGGCGAGTCGTTCGGGGTCCGGACCGATGGCTTCCGGGTCGTATCCGGCGCGCTCCATGGCCTGCGGGAGGGTGATGCCGTCACCGTCGCGCAGCAGGTGCGCGGCCTCGGTGGTCAGCGCGCCGGCGGCGAGCCGGGAGCCGACACAGGCCAGGCCGAAGCGGGCGCCCTCCTCGTCGCCGAAGTTGACGATCGCCAGCGGCTTGGTGAACTCCGCTCCCCTCCGGCGGAGTTCGTCCAGCGCGGCGAAGGAGGAGACGACACCCAGCGGGCCGTCGAAGGCGCCGCCGTCCGGGACGGAGTCCAGGTGGGAGCCGGTGACGACGGCGTCGCCCGGGTCCACGTCCTGGTAGCCGGCGGCACCGAGCCAGGCCCACTGGTTGCCGTTGCGGTCGAGTTCGTAGGCGAGTCCCCGGGCCTCGGCCTGGGCCCGGAACCAGGCGCGGCAGTCGGTGTCGGCACCGGTCCAGGCGTAGCGGCGGTAGCCCCCGGAGGAGGAGCTGCGGCCGATGGGCCGCAGCTCCTCCCACATCTCGTGGAACGAGGCGGTCACGCGCCCCCGCCTTCGCCCTCGCGCATCGGGATGCGGACGCCGCGCTCGGCGGCCACCTCGTCGGCGCGCTCGTAGCCCGCGTCGACGTGCCGGATGACGCCCATGCCGGGGTCGTTGGTGAGCACCCGGCGAATCTTCTCGCCGGCCAGCGGGGTGCCGTCGGCGACGGTGACCTGGCCGGCGTGGATCGAGCGGCCCATGCCCACGCCGCCGCCGTGGTGCAGCGACACCCAGGAGGCGCCGGAGGCGACATTGACCATGGCGTTGAGCAGCGGCCAGTCGGCGATCGCGTCCGAGCCGTCCTTCATGGCCTCGGTCTCGCGGTAGGGCGAGGCGACGGAGCCGCAGTCGAGGTGGTCGCGGCCGATGGCCAGCGGGGCCTTCAGCGTCCCGTCGGCGACCATCTCGTTGAACCGCTCGCCGGCCTTGTCGCGCTCGCCGTAGCCGAGCCAGCAGATACGGGCGGGCAGGCCCTGGAAGTGCACCCGTTCACCGGCCAGCTTGATCCAGCGGGCCAGCGACTCGTTCTCCGGGAAGAGGTCCAGGATCGCCTTGTCCGTCGCGGCGATGTCCCGGGCGTCGCCGGACAGCGCGGCCCAGCGGAACGGGCCCTTGCCCTCGGCGAAGAGTGGCCGGATATAGGCGGGGACGAAGCCGGGGAAGGCGAAGGCACGCTCATAACCGGCGAGCTGGGCCTCGCCGCGGATCGAGTTGCCGTAGTCGAAGACCTCGGCGCCGGCGTCCATGAAGCCGACCATGGCCTCGACGTGACGGGCCATCGACTCGCGCGCCCGCTGGGTGAAGTCGGCGGGCTTCGCGGCGGCGTAGGCGGCCATGTCGTCGAAGTCGATGCCGACCGGGAGGTAGGCCAGCGGGTCGTGGGCGCTGGTCTGGTCGGTGACGATGTCGATCGGGGCGCCCTCGGCGAGCATCTGCGGCAGCAGTTCGGCGGCGTTGCCGAGCAGGCCGATCGAGAGCGGCTTGCGCTGGTCGCGGGCCTCGACGGCGAGTTCGAGGGCGTGCTTGAGGCTGTCGGCCTTCACGTCCAGGTAGCGGTGCTCGATGCGGCGCTCGATGGCACGCGGGTCGACGTCGATGCAGATCGCGACGCCGTCGTTCATGGTGACGGCGAGCGGCTGGGCGCCGCCCATGCCGCCGAGGCCGGCGGTGAGCGTGATCGTCCCGGCGAGCGTGCCGTTGAACTTCTTGGCGGCGACGGCGGCGAAGGTCTCGTAGGTGCCCTGAAGGATGCCCTGGGTGCCGATGTAGATCCACGAACCGGCGGTCATCTGCCCGTACATGGTCAGGCCGAGGGCCTCCAGGCGGCGGAACTCCTCCCAGTTGGCCCAGTCGCCGACGAGGTTGGAGTTGGCGATGAGCACCCGCGGCGCCCATTCGTGCGTCTGCATCACACCGACCGGCCGGCCGGACTGGACGAGCATCGTCTCGTCCTGCTTGAGCGTGGTGAGCGTGCGCACCATCGCGTCGAAGGAGCGCCAGTCGCGCGCGGCCTTGCCCGTGCCGCCGTAGACGACGAGCTGGTCCGGGTGTTCGGCCACCTCCGGATCGAGGTTGTTCTGCAGCATGCGCAGCGCGGCTTCCTGCTGCCATCCCCGAGCACTCAGCTCCGTACCGCGCGGTGCCCGCACGGGTCGCGGTCCCGACATGGGCCGTGCCTCCCTGACGTCGAATGGATTGAGCTATTCACATATTGGGGTCGGTGAATAGTGCTAGTCAACAGGGCGCGGTGAGCCATGCGCCGCGGGCCGCGCGAACCGGCCGCCCTTCGCCCGGAATTTTTCACTTGCCCACTGGGAAAGTCTGCGCTAACTTTCCTAGTGGGCAAGTAAAAACGGGGAACCGTCCGGACCGCCTTGGGGAGGCGATGGGCATGAGCACACCGGTGGATGCCGAACAGGCCTGGCAGGATCTGCAGCGCATCCGGGTGCCGCAGGAGCGCGTGTACGACGAGGTCGAGCGATGCGCCGAGGGCGACAGCAGGGCGACGTACACCACGGCCGGAATCATGTGGGTGTTCCTCGCCGTCTCGGGTCTCGATCTGTCGTGGTGGGCGTTCGGGCTGGCGCTCACCGCCTATGTCGCGCTGCTCGGCTCGCTGGCCGTGGTCTACAACCGCAGGACCCGGGTGCGGCTGCACCGCTCACGCCACAGCTGGCGGTCGTTCGCCACCTTCTTCGCGGGCATGGCGGTGACCGCCGTGACCATCGTGGTCTCCGGCCGGCTGGTCGACTGGCTGGCGCTGCCGTTCGGCAGCCTGGTCCAGGCCACTGTCTCCGCGGGCGCCTTCGTCCTCTTCGTCGGCCCGGCCAACCGCTGGGCGGTCGGCTCACTGCGCGACCGCGGCACGAGAACCCTCCGGAAGGGAACGGACCGATGAGCACCCCGAGCGGCTTCGACGAACTGATCCACCCCTCCACCCGGCTGTCCGTGGTGGCCCTGCTCGCCGCCACGGAGTGGGCCGATTTCCCCTTCATCCGCGACAGCCTCTCGCTCAGCGACTCCGCGCTCTCCAAGCAGCTGCACACCCTGGAAGAGGCCGGATATCTGGAGATCCGCAAGGAGGGCGGCGGCCGCAAACGACGCACCAAGGTCCGGCTGACGAGCCACGGCCGGACGGCCTTCGAGGGCCATGTGGCCGCGCTCCGGGCCATCGTCGAGGGCGCGGGGCCCGCGGCGGCACCCGCGCCGGCGACGGAGTCCGCGGCCGCGGCAGCAGGGACACGGCAACAGCAACAGCGCGCGGAGGCGGGCCGATGACCACGACCGAGCAACCGACCGTCCCGCCGTCCAGGGCCCCTTCGGCGGCCACCGTCGCGGCCGGATCCGCCCGGCCCGTCATCCGGGTGCGCGACATGAGGATGGCCTACGGCGGCACCGATGTCCTGCACGGCATCGATCTGGACATCCGGCGCGGGGAGATCTTCGCGCTGCTCGGCCCCAACGGCGCGGGAAAGACCACCACCGTCGAGATCCTGGAGGGCTTCCGGCAGCGTTCCGCCGGAGAGGTCGCCGTCCTGGGGACGGACCCGGCGCGCGGCGACGACGCCTGGCGCGCCCGGATCGGCCTGGTCCTGCAGTCCTGGCGCGACCACCGCCGCTGGCAGGTGGCCGAGCTGCTGCGGCACTTCGCGCTGTACTACCCGGCTCCTCGCGATCCCGCCGAGCTGCTGGCCCTGGTCGGCCTCACCGAGCAGGCCGGACAGCAGGTCGACCGGCTGTCCGGCGGACAGCGCCGCCGCCTCGACGTCGCACTGGCGATCGTCGGCCGCCCCGAGCTCCTCTTCCTGGACGAGCCGACCACCGGCTTCGACCCCGAGGCGCGGCGCGACTTCCACGACCTGGTCGAACGGCTCGCCCGCGACGAGGGCGTCACGATCCTGCTCACCACCCATGACCTGGCGGAGGCCGAGCGGCTGGCCGACCGGATAGCCGTGCTGGTCAACGGCCGGATCCGGGCCGGCGGCACCCCCGCGGAACTGGCCCTCCGGGCCGCCGCGCAGGCCGAGGTCCGCTGGACGGCGGCCGATGGCACGGCCCGCCGGGAACGCACCGCGGACCCCTCCCAGCTGGTCTGGGAACTCCACCGCGACACGGGCGGACCGGTGGCCGATCTGGAGGTCCGCCGCCCGACGCTGGAGGACACCTACCTGCACATGGTGCACCGGGACGGCGGGGACGGGCCCGGGGCCGGAATCGAGAGCGGGGGCGGCGGAGCCGGGGTCGAGAGCGGGCCCGGGATCGCGGGCGAGGGCGAGGGCGAGAGCACGGGCGGAGGCAGCGGCGGGGCCGGGGCCTCGGACGGGGAGCGGCAGGCATGAGGGGGACCGACGTGACAGCAGCGACGGAAGCGACGGAAACGGCAGCGGCGACGGACACCGCCCAGGGGGCCGGGACGCCCCCGGGTACGTCCCGGGGAGCCGACGCGACAGCGAGGGCGGAGAGAGGCGCCGGCACGGGCGCGGCCGCCACGGACGCCACGGGTGCCGCGGCCGCGGGGAAGGCCGGATCGCGTCCCCGGCTCCGCTCCTGGCGGGCCGGGCTCCTGCGCGGCGGCATCGAGCTCCGCCACCTCGTCCGCAACCCCAAGGAGATGAGCGGCCATCTGATCAATGTCGTCGTCGCGCTGCTGCTCGCCGGATACATCGGCGACAAGGTGCCCGGCACCCATGTCCCGATGGCCCATCTGACGCTCGCGGGCTTCGCCGCCTATCTGCTGTTCCAGATCGGACTGGTCAATCTCCCGCAGATCCTGGTGACCGAGCGCGAGGAGGGCGCCCTGCTGCGGCTGCGCGCCACCCCCGGCGGCATACCCGCCTATCTCGTCGCCAAGTCGCTGCTGGTGGTCGTCATGGCGTTCGGGACCCTGGTCCTCCTGCTGGGAGCCGCCGCGCTGCTGGTGGACGGGCCGCTGCCGCACGGGCCCGGCGGCTGGCTGACCCTGCTGTGGGTCAGCACGCTCGGGCTGCTCGCCGTCGTGCCGCTGGGGGCGGCCATCGGCGCGGTGCTGCCGAACCCCCGTGAGGCGCTCGCGTTGATCATGCTGCCGACGATGGCACTGCTGGTCACGTCGGGTGCGATGTTCCCGCTCAGCTCGCTGCCCGCGCTGGTGCAGAAGATCGCCTCCGTCTTCCCGCTCAAGTGGATGGCCCAGGGGCTGCGCTCGGCCCTCCTGCCGGACGCCGCGCGCGCCGCGGAACCGGCCGGTTCCTGGGAGCTGCCGACCGTGGCACTGATACTCACCGCCTGGGCCGTCCTCGGCTTCCTGCTCGCCGTCCCCCTCCTGCGCCGCGCCGCCCGCCGCGAGTCCGGCTCCCGCCTCTCCGAACGCCACCGCAAGGCGGGGTGGGGTGGCAGCCGGACGGCCTGAGCGGGAGCCGGCCGCCCGCCCCGTCCGGACAGGGGGCGGACGGGGCGGACGGCTCCCGGTTGGCGTGACACCCCCACCCAATGATGGAGTTGACCCATGAACTTCACGGAGCGAGACCGTGCCGTACAGGCAGCCGTCGCGCGCGGGCTGGTGGGCCCCGGTGAGCCCGTTGCCGGCCTGCTCGACATCGCCGGGATCCGCCGTTCGGCGGCCGAACTCCGCGCCGCCTTCGAGGAGTTCACCGCACCGGGCACTCCGATCCTGCACGCCTTCGCGGTGAAGGCCGCCTCGCTCGTCCCCGTCCTGCGGCTGCTCGCGCAGGAGGGACTCGGCTGCGAGGTGGCCAGCCCCGGCGAGCTGGCGCTGGCCCGTGCCGCAGGCGTGCCGGTCGAGCGGACCGTCCTGGACTCGCCCGCCAAGACCCTCGCCGAGCTGCGGGAGGCGCTGGCTCTCGGCATCGCCGTCAACGCCGACAACGCCGAGGAGCTCGCGCGTATCGACGCGCTGATGGCCTCGGCGCCGAGCCGTGCGCCCATCGGCCTGCGGGTCAATCCCCAGATCGGCGGCGGCAGCATCGGGGCGATGAGCACCGCCACGGACACCTCGAAGTTCGGCGTCGGGCTGCGCGACGAGGGCGTCCGCGACTGGGTCGTACAGGCCTTCCTCGCGCGCCCGTGGCTGACCCGGCTGCACGCCCATGTCGGCTCCCAGGGCATGCCCCTGGAGCTCATGGCCGCGGGCGTACGGGCCCTGTTCGACCTCGCCGAGGAGATCAACGAGAAGGCCGGCCGGCAGCAGATCGACACCCTCGACATCGGCGGCGGCCTGCCGGTCAACTTCTCCTCGGACGCGACCACCCCGACCTACCGCGAGTACGCCGCGCTGCTGCACGCGACCGTGCCCGGCCTGCTGTCCGGGCGCTACGGGATCGTCACCGAGTTCGGCCGCTCACTGCTGGCCAAGCACGGCACGGTCCTCGCCCGGGTCGAGTACGCCAAGTCGGCCGGCGGCCGGCCCATCGCCGTCACCCATGCCGGCGCCCAGGTCGCCACCCGTACGGTCTTCGTCCCCGAGGCCTGGCCGATCCGGGTCGCGGCCTACGACGCCGAGGGGCGCCCCAAGACGGGGGCTCCGGTCGCCCAGGACATCGCGGGACCGTGCTGCTTCGCGGGCGACCTGGTCGCGGAGAACCGTCCGCTCCCGCGCCTGGAGGCCGACGACCACGCGGCCCTGCTGGACACCGGCGCCTACTACTTCTCCACCCACTTCGCCTACAACTCCCTTCCGCGCCCCGGGATCTACGGCTATGCGGCGGACGCGGACGGCACCGTCCGCTTCGCGACCGTCCGCACCCCGCAGACCCTGGAGGAGCTGACCGCGGAGAGCGGCGGCGCGCACGCGAAGTCGCTGGGCGAGCTCGGGAGGCAGTAGGGGAGGGGCGGCGGACGGCCCGGCTGCCGCGTGCCCGCCGCCACGCACCGCTCAGCGGCCGGCCCGTGCTCCCCCGGCCCGTACTCCCCCGGAGCGCGGCCCGCCGGCCCATGCTCCCCCGCGCCGGGCCCCGCCGGGCCGCGCATCGCCCGCGGCCGTCCCGGTCAGGGCGTACTCGCGGACCTCCTTGCCCGCCGCGCCGCCCTTCCCCACACAGTCCGTCCGCACCCACAGCAGCGCCTCGTGCTCCCGCTCCCAGCGGCCCAGCCACAGCGCCTTGCCCCACAGCCCGAGCGCGGCCCCGGCCATCAGCAGCCCGCCGGCCGCCGGCAGCACGCACGACGAACCGACCGCCGCCAGGAAGGCGCACAGCAGCCACCAGCGGTGGGCCCGCCGCCAGACCCGCAGGGTGACCGCCCGGTCCTGCAGGATGACGGCCTTCCCGGCGCGCGAGGCGTCACGCGCCAGCGCCGTGTACCGGCCGCGCCGGGCCAGGCAGACCACCGGCGCCGCGCCCACGCACAGCGCCGCCCCTGCCACCAGGCCGGCCGTCCGCCCGGCCGGCCCCGGCACCAGCACCCCGATCCCCGCCGCCAGCAGCCCCGGCCACCACAGCCAGCCCGCCGGCGCCCGCACCACCACGGCCACCCGCGTCAGCGCATACGCCCCGTGCCCCACGACAGACCTCCTCGCCCCGAGACCGCTCCGTCCCCACGTGTCCGGCACACCTGTACCGGCGGCGGATCGTAGCCAGCCCGGATGAGGATTGCCTGAGACGGCGCACGGGAGCCGGGTCGCCATGGCCAGGGGCGCGGGGCCCACCGGGACGCCGGGTCCGGCTGCCCGTACGTCCCTGCCGGCGGCCTCCGACCGGTTGGGGCCGGTGAACCGCTGAGGGTCAGTGGCCGCCGGACGGAACGTCGCAGCCGGTGTGGTCGGGATAGCCGCCGAAGGCATCCGCCTGGACGGCCCTGTCGTTCATCGTGCCCTCCAGGCACAGCGGAGAGGCGTCGACGAGGAACCCGACCCCCGAGGGACCGTTCTGGTAGGACTGCACCTTCCCGGCGGGGTAGCCGAGGCCGGTGAGTGCGCTGCGGGTGCGCACCGGGTCGAAGTCACCGTGCCTGCGCAGCGGTTCGAGCGCACCCTCGATGCGCTTGGCGGCCGCGAGCCCGTCGCAGCGGCTCCGGCCGTGCAGCGGGAGGGGCACCTTGAAGCCGTTGTTCTCGGCGTAGTGGTCGGTGGGCGGCGCGGCCGGACCGGAGGAGTGCGTGGCGGGCGTCGGTGTCGGTGAGGGGCTTTCGCCGGGGCACGGGAAGTCCACCGGCCTGCTCGGCGTCGCCGCCACGGTCCGCGAGGGCTCCGGCCCACCCGCGTCGTCCCCCGGCCGGTGCGTTCCGCACCCCGTCGCCAGCACGCCCCACGCCGTCAGCGCCGCCATCGGCAGCATCCCGCGCCGGACCCCCGTCGTCCTGATCATCGCCATGCGCCGATCCTCCCGCGCGGCACGGCAGGCGTCACGGGCTTTACGCACGGGGACAGACGAAACCGGTCAACTTCCGTGGCAACCGATCGGACGTCGACGTCACAGGCCCCGGGCGCGGGACACCGAGCACCGGCCCGGCCCGCCCCGGCCACCCCGGCCACCCACCCCGGCTCGTCCGCACCGGCTCGTCCACCCCGCCCCGCCCCGCCCCGTCCGACCCGCTCCGCGCCGCGCCTCGCTACTCCACGAACAACCCCCGCGCCGCCGCCCCCGCGTCGAATTCCTCCAGGCGGGCCTGGGCGTCCGGGAGCGCATCGCACATCGCCTCCAGCAGGACGCGGCCCAGCAGCATGGGGGCGCAGGCCGTGTCGAAGGCCAGGCCGGTGCCGACGGGGGCCGGAAGGAGCAGGTCGGTGTGGTGGGCGACGGGTGCGAAGGCGCTGTCGGCGACGGTGACGACGGTCAGGCCGGCCGTACGGGCGTAGTCCAGGGCGTCGACGACCTCGCGCGGGTGGCGGGGCAGGGCGAAGCAGAGCAGCGCGCCCGCGCCGGCCCGGACGGCGGCGTCGATGCGGTCGGTGAGCATGGTGCCGCCCTCGTCCAGGAGGCGGACGTCGGGGTGGACCTTGCGGGCGAAGTAGCTGAAGCCGGCGGCCTGGGCGGTGGCGGCGCGCAGCCCGAGGACGGGGAGCGGCCGGGAGGCGGCGAGGAGACGGCCGGCCTCGATCACCGGCGACGGGTCGGCGAAGGCGGCGGCGAGCCGGCGGAGGTTGTCGATCTCCGCCTGGACGGCCTGCTGGTACTCGTTGGAGGAGCCCGTGTCGCCGGGCTTGTCCGTGGGGGCGACCTCGCGCAGATGCCGGCGCAGCGCCGGGTAGCCGTCGAAGCCGAGGGCGACGGCGAAGCGGGTGACGGACGGCTGGCTGACTCCGGCCAGTTCGGCCAGTTCGACGCTGGAGAGGAAGGGCGCATCGGCGGCCCGGCGCACCATGCAGTGGGCGATCCGGCGCTGGGTGGGGGTCAGCCGGTGCCCCTCGAAGAGCTTCTGGAGGCGGGCCGCCGTACCGGTGTCCGCAGTGACCACGGCGTCCACCCCGGCCTGCGCGCCACCGCCCCGCACACCGTCACCCTGCGCGCCCCGGCCGCCCGCGCCCGCGCCGCTCGCGCCCTCGGCATGCGCACCCGCGCCGCCCGCGACCACCTCGTTCGCGCCGCCCATGTTCTTCGGCTCGCCGCCGGCCGCCGCGCCGCCGGCGCCGCTGCCGTTGTCCCCGTCCCCGCTCATCGCCTCTTCTTCCCGGCCCGGTCGGGGGCCTTGTCCTGTGTCGACCGACTGTACGGAATTCCTGGCCCGGTCCGGTCCGCGCTACGCGCCGCGATCCGGCCGTCTGCCCTCACCCGCCCCGGTCCTCCCGGGCCCACCCGGAACTCCACGCCCCGTGCCCCGCGCCCCCCGAGAACGCCACACCGTGCCGAACCCCCGGAACGCCATGCCCCGCCGGGCCACCGAGAACGCCAGGCCTTGCCGCCCACCCCGGAACACCACGCCGTACCGAGCCCCCAGAACCCCACACCCCACCCGCCCCGTACGCCGGCCCCCGACCGTCCCGTACGGCCGGATCCCGCCCGTCCCGTACAGCAGGCCCCCGCCCCTCACCACTTCCCCAGCCCGTCCAGCAGCCCCGCCGCCACCGCCACGTCGTCGGTCAGCGGGCGGTCCTCCATCCGCGGGTCGAGGGCGTCGGCGGCGTGGGCGTAGACCGCGGCGAGCGGAATGTCCGGGTCGGGTTCCAGGGAGCGCATCCGCAGGGCCCGTACGGCGGCGACCAGTTCGCAGGCGAGTACCTGGCGGTAGTAGGTGCAGGCGCGCAGCGTCTGGCGGGCGCCGAGGGAGGCGAAGCTGGCCTGTTCCTCGACGCCCCGGGAGAGCACGGTGTGGCCGAGCGAGGCCGGCTGGGAGACCGCGCGCATCTCGCCGAGCGCCGCGCCCGCCGCGTATTCGAGGATCATCACGCCCGAGCTGGCGGGCGCCGGGTCGCCCAGGAACGGCCGCAGCCGGGTGAAGTCGGGCTCGGAGAGCGCGGCGAGCCGGGCGGTGGACAGCTGCGCGGTCTGCAGCACGGCCAGCCGGAAGGCGTCCAGGGCGAGCGCGGCATGGGCGGCGTAGAAGTTGCCGTGGTGGTAGGCGGCCTGGTCCTCGATGCTGATCAGGGGGTTCTCGGCGGCCGCGTTCACCTCGACCGTCAGGACCCCGTCCAGGGTGTCGGCGGCGTCCAGTGCCGGGCCGTGGATCTGCGGGATGCAGCGGAAGCCGTAGGGGTCCTGGATGCGGCCGAGGGGCTGGGCCGGGCGGGGCGGGACGCCGGAGAGGGAGCGCAGCCGGGTGGCGGCGGCCGCGGAGCCGGGGTGCGGGCGGGCGAGCATGACCTGCTCGGCGAAGGGCTCGTACGAGCCGCCGACCGCGAGCAGGGAGAGTGCGGCGATGGGGAGGGCGGCGGCCAGCAGGCGGCGCAGTTCGTCGAGGGCGAGCGCGGACTGCCCGAGGGTGAGGGCGTTGCTGCTGATCAGGGCGAGGGCGTCGTTGCTGTCGAGGGCGATCGGGGCGGGGGCCCGGCCGCCGGACGCACAGTGCCAGGGGTGTTCGCCGGCCAGCGCGAGTCCGGTCTGGGCGAGCGCGGCCAGGTCGCCGGTGCCGACGGCGCCGTGCTCGTTGACGACGGGGTGCGCGCCGGCGTCCAGGGCGGTGAGCAGGGAGGTGATGACGGCGGGGTTCAGGCCCGCGCCGCCCGCGAGCAGCTGGTTGGCGCGGACCGCGAGCATGGCGCGGACCTCGCGGCCGGGCAGCGGGTCGCCGATCGCACCGGCGTGACTGCGCAGCAGTCGCAGGCCGTGGTCGGCGTCCGCGGCCGCGACGTCCTCCGTGCGGTTGGCGCCGACGCCCGTGCTGCGCCCGTAGACCCGGCCGGTGGCGGCCAGGCGGCGTGCGGTCTCCCAGGATTCCTCGGCGCGGGCGAAGGCCTTGGGGTCGGGCGCCGTCGGGTGCGCGGTGCGCTCCGCGAGGGCGGCGACATCGGCGCTGTGCAGGCCGGTGCCGTCGAGCGTGATGCGCCGGCCGATACGGGGCCCAGTGTCCAGCATGTGAGAAACCAAGGGGCTCAACTCCCTCTTATAACGCGCTTTGTGGACGGAAGTCCGACACCTCTCTCCGTACGGTGAGCCGAAGTAACAGGCGAGGTAGCAGGCGATTCACTTCCGCCTATTGACTTCTATTCACGTGCCTAAGACTCTGCATGACACTATGCAGGCCGGGCAAGGGGCAGCGGATGATCAAGTTCGACGCAGTCAGCAAGCGATACCCGAACGGCACCACCGCCGTGGACGAGCTGTCCCTCGACCTCCCCGAGGGCGGCGTCACCGTCCTCGTCGGCTCGTCGGGCTGCGGCAAGACCACCACTCTGCGGATGGTCAACCGCATGGTCGACCCGACCTCCGGGACGATCAGCGTCGGCGGCCGCGACATCCTGGAGGCGGACGCCGCCGAGCTGCGTCGTGGCATCGGCTACGTCATCCAGCAGTCCGGTCTCTTCCCTCACCGTACGATCCTGGACAACATCGCGACGGTCCCGCTGCTGCTGGGCTGGGGCAGGCGCAAGGCCCGCGCCCGCGCCGCCGAGCTGCTGGAGCTGGTCGGGCTGCCCGGTGACGCCGGGAAGCGCTATCCGCACCAGCTCTCCGGCGGGCAGCAGCAGCGCGTCGGCGTCGCCCGTGCGCTCGCCGCCGACCCGCCCGTGCTGCTGATGGACGAGCCGTTCGGCGCCGTCGACCCGGTCGTCCGTACCCAGCTGCAGAACGAGCTGCTGCGGCTCCAGGAGGAGCTGCGCAAGACCGTCGTCTTCGTGACCCACGACATCGACGAGGCGGTCCGGCTGGGCGACCGGATCGCGGTCTTCCGCACCGGCGGCCGGCTCGTGCAGTGCGCCGAGCCCGCCGAGCTGCTGGCCCGCCCGGCCGATGATTTCGTCGCCGACTTCCTGGGCGCCGAACGCGGGCTGAAGCTGCTCTCGCTCACCACCCTCGCCGACGTGCCGTACACCCCCGGCGGGGCGATACGCGCGGACGAGCCGGTCGGCGGGATATCCCGCGACGGTGGCCGCTGGCGCGTGGTGACCTCGCCGCGCGGGGAACCGCTGGGCTGGCTGGACACCGACGCACTGCCCGCCGGCGGCACGGCCGGCGAGGCCCCGCTGGAGGCCGTACGGCCGCTGCGCGACACCGATTCGCTCCTCTCGGCGCTCAACGAGGCGGTCTCCTCCCCCGCCGCCGCCGTCGCCCGGGTCACCGAGGACGGCGTACTGACCGGCCTCACCTCCCGCGACGCCGTCCACGACCGGGCGGGCCGCAGCCACGCGGAGGCGGGGCGGGCGGCGTCCGCCGGGCACCCCGCCCCCGCGACGCCCGGCCCCGACGACGCGCCCCTCAAGACCGCCTCCGCCGCGGAGCGCCCCGCATGACCATCGAGTGGGGCTGGTTCCCCGATCACGCCGACGACATGGCCCGCCTGACCGCGGACCATCTCGCCACCGCCGTGCCCGCCGTACTCCTCGGCCTGCTGATCGCCCTGCCGCTGGCGGTCCTCGCGCACCGGGTCCGGCCGCTGCGCGGCTTCATCCTCGGCGCGTCCAACATCCTCTACACCATCCCCTCGCTCGCCTTCTTCGTCCTCCTCCTGCCGGTCACCGGCCTCACCCGCACCACCGCGATCGTCGGACTGACCGCGTACACCCTGGTGGTGCTGGTACGGAACACCGTCGAGGGCCTGGACGCGGTCCCGGTCAAGGCCCGGGAGGCGTCGACGGCGATGGGGACCAAGCCGCTGCGCACGCTGCTCACCGTCGAGCTGCCGCTCGCCCTCCCGGTGATCATGGCGGGCGTACGGGTGGCCACCGTCATGTCCATCTCCCTGGTCAGCGTGGCGAGTTACATCGGTTACGGCGGCCTCGGACAGCTCTTCACCGACGGCTTCCAGCGCAACTTCCCCACCCCGGTCATCGCCGGGGTGGTCCTGACCCTGCTGCTCGCCCTGGTCGCCGACGCGCTGCTGGTGACCGTCCAGTGGCTGTGCACCCCGTGGCGGCGCGGCACCTCCCGGCAGCGCACCTCTCTGTGGCGGAAGGCAGCGTGACGCGCCGATGCTCGAACTGCTGAAGAACCTCCTCTCCTGGCTGACCAGTCCTGCCCAGTGGTCGGGCCCCGAGGGCATCGCCGCCCGCGTCCTGGAGCACCTGGAGTACTCGGTGCTCGCCACCCTCGCCGCGGCCGTGATCGCGCTGCCCATCGGCCTGCTCATCGGGCACACCGGCCGCGGTGCCTTCCTCGCCGTCAACCTCTCCTCGTTCGGCCGGGCGCTGCCCACCGTCGGCCTGGTCACCCTGGTGTTCCTGGCGGGCGGGCTGAGCGTGTGGCCGGTGTACGTGTCGCTGGTCGCGCTCGCGGTGCCCGTGATCATCACCAATACGTACGCGGGGATGGCCGCCGTCGACCCCGAGGTCAAGGACGCCGCCAAGGGCGTGGGGCTGCGCGGCCGCCAGGTCCTGTGGCAGGTCGAACTCCCGCTCGCGCTCCCGCTGATCATGACCGGCGTGCGGCTGGCGACCGTGCAGGTCGTCGCCACCGCCACCATCGCCGCCTACGTCAGCTTCGGCGGGCTGGGCCGCTATGTCTTCGACGGGCTGGCGCAGCGCGACCTGGTGCAGGTCCTCGGCGGTGCGGCCCTGGTCGCGGTGCTCGCCGTCGCCGCCGACCTGGCCCTGGGCGGCCTGACGCGGCTGCTGTTCCGCGGCCGCCCGGCCACCGCCCGCTGAGGCCGCCCGGCCACCGCCGAGCACCTGCCGCCCCGCCCCCTACGTACGCACCGAGGAGCCCGCCCATGAACCGTCGTACCGTCCTGACCACTCTCCTCGCCGGCGCCTCGGCCCCGCTGCTGGCCTCCTGTTCCTCCGGCATCACCTCCCTCAAGGGGGACGGCGCGGGCGGTGACAGCGGCAGCAGCGGCGGCGGACTGGTCATCGGCACCGCCAACTTCACCGAGAACCAGATCCTCGGCTACCTCTACGCGGGCGTGCTGAAGGCCGCCGGGGTCGAGACCACCGTCAAGCCCAACCTCGGCTCCCGCGAGATCGTGGTGCCCGCGCTGCGCTCCGGCGATATCGACCTGCTCCCCGAGTACCAGGGCAGCCTGCTGCTCTACCTCGACAAGAAGGCCACCGAGACCGAGGCGGGCGCGATGCAGAACGCGCTGGCCACCGTGCTCCCCGACGGCCTCGAAGTCCTGCCCTACGCGGCCGCCGAGGACCGCGACAGTTTTGCCGTGACCCGCGCGACCGCCGACCGCTACGGGCTGAAGACCCTGGCCGACCTGCGCAAGGTCAACGGCAAGCTGGTGTTCGGCGCGGCCGCCGAGATGAAGAAGCGGGTCGTCGGGGTCGTCGGCCTCAAGGACGCCTACGGCGTGGAGTTCAAGGAGTTCAAGGCGCTGGACTCCTCCGGGCCGCTGGTCAAGGGCGCGCTGAAGAAGGGCGACATCGACATCGCCAATGTCTTCACCACCGACGTCGACACCGCGGAGAACGGCTGGGTCCTGCTCGAGGACCCCAAGCACCTCATCCCCGCCCAGCACATCGTCCCGCTGATCGCCGCCCGCAAGGCCGACTCCAAGGTCCGCAAGGCGCTGGCCCGTCTGGGCAACACCCTCACCACCGCCCACCTCACCGAGCTCAACCGCCTCGTCGACAAGGAGAAGCAGGACCCGGACCGGGTGGCCGACGCCTGGCTGAAGAAGCACAAGGTGGGCTGACGCCGCGGTCCGGCCGGCCCCGCTTCCCCCGGGGCTGCGCCCCTACTCCGCGGCCGGGCCGCCGTGGCGCGGCGGCAGCCCGAACAGCGGGAACAGCCGCTCGGTGTCCAGGAAGCACTGCAGCGCGGTGATCCGGCCGTCGGCCGCGGTCTCGATGACCTGGATCGCCCAGGGTGTGCCGTCCGCGCGGTACTGCCCGAACGCCGGGCGGCCGTTCGCCGTGACCGGCAGCAGATGCGACCCCTCGCAGCCGCCGCCCGGCCCCAGCAGCCATTTCACGAGGTCCTCGCGGCCGCGCAGCCACAGCTCGTACGGCGGCATGGACAGGGTGCAGTCCTCGTGCAGCAGGGTCGTGAGCGCGTCCATGTCGAACCGTTCGAAGGCGTCGACATAGCGCCGCAGCAGCGCCTGCTGTGCGTCGTCCAGCGGCTGTTGCGGGGCGTCGGCGACGGTGTCACCGGACGCGGCGAGGGTCGCGCGGGCCCGCTGCAGTGCGCTGTTGACCGAGGCGACCGAGCTGTCCAGCAGCTCGGCGACCTCCCTCGCCGACCAGCTGAGCACCTCGCGCAGGATCAGCACCGCCCGCTGCCGGGGCGCCAGCCGCTGCAGCGCGGAGATGAACGCGAGCCGGACCGACTCCCGGGCGACGGCGGTCTCCGCCGGGTCCCCCGCCGACGCCAGCACCCGCTGGTCCGGTACGGGCCCGATCCAGGTCGCCTCGGGCAGCCCCGTCCCGATGGGGGTCTCCACGCTCGACGGGGAGGCGAGATCCATCGGCCGGGCCCGGCGCTGACTGCCCTTGAGCAGGTCCAGGCACACATGGGTGGCGATCCGGTACAGCCAGGACCGCAGGGAGGACCGCCCCTCGAACCGGTCGTAGCTCCGCCACGCCCGCACCATCGTCTCCTGGACCGCGTCCTCGGCCTCGAACGCGGAGCCCAGCATCCGGTAGCAGTAGCCGGTCAGCTCGGTGCGGTACGCCTCCAGCCGCTCCACCGGTTCCGCCTCGGGCGCGCGCCCACCGCCGCCGTCCGCCGCCACGGCTCCGGCGACCCCCGTGGTTCCGCTCGTCGAGGACTGTTTCATCGAGGACCCGCCCATCCGCCCGTCGGCCGACCACCGGCACACGCGCCCGACGCTACCGGAGCATCCGGCACCAGTCTGCTCCTCGGCCCGGAGCCCCGCAGCCGGAGACCGGGCGCGCGAACGGCGGCGCGCAGGACGGCCCTTCGGTGCTCGCCCCCTACCCCCGCGGCGCCGCCGCCGACCCCCGCTCCGAGAGGCGGGGGGCGCACAGGATGCGCTTGCGGCGGACCCGGCGGCCCTCGATGGCGGCGACCGCGAGGCGGGCGGCCTCCTTGGCGATATCGCTCAGGCCCCAGTCGACGGTGGTCAGGGGCGGGGTGAGGACCCGGGAGACGGGGTGGTCGTCGAAGCCGACGACGGAGAGGTCGCGGCCGACGGTGAGGGAGGCCTCGGCGGCGGCTGCGTAGACGCCGTAGGCGATGGAGTCGGAGAAGCAGAAGACGGCGGTGGCCGGGGCGGGACCGGCAGGCCGGCGGCCGTCCGGACTGTTGGTCAGGACCCGGCGGGCCATCGCGGTCGCCTCGCCCAGCTCCTGCGGGCAGGGCAGGACCACGGCCTCGATGCCGAGCCGGTCGGCGGCCTCGCGCACATAGACGTCGGCGGGGCGGTCGGGGGTGGAGGGGCCGGTGGGGGTCAGTACGGTGACCCGGCGGTGGCCCAGGCCCCGGAGGTAGTCCAGGACGGCGTCGATGCCGGCCCGGTTGTCGAAGAGCACCTCGCCCGCCGTACGGGCCCGGCTCAGGGCGTCGCCGATGGACACCACCGGCACCGCGTCGGCGATCTTCGACCAGCCCTCGGCGGACGGGTCGACGGGGGACACCAGCAGGCCGTCCACCCGCTGGTCGCGCAGCTGCTTGGCGAGGGCCAGCTCCCGTTCGGGGTCGCCGCCCGCGTCGAGGATCAGCGCATAGCGGTCGCCGGCCAGCAGCTCACGCCCTATCGCCGCCATCAGCTGCTGCTGCCACAGGTCCTGCAGATCACCGGCGAGCACACCGACCGTGCTCGTACGGCCGCTGGCGAGGGCGCGGGCGATGGGGTCGGCCTCGTAGCCGAGCTCGGCGGCGGCCTTGCGCACCCGCTCCTCGGTTTCCTTCGAGACGTGCTTCCCGCGCAACGCGTAGGAGACGGCCGCGGTGGAGAGGCCGGTGGCCTCGGCCACCTCGCGGAGAGTGGTGCGCTTATTGGGCCTGGCCATGTCCGGAAGCCTACCCAAGGAGGGCCCGGCACCCGGTCACGATGCGGCGTTCCCCGGCCACCCGCCCGGCGGCGGCAACGGCCCGGCGGCC
Source organism: Streptomyces caniferus (assembly GCF_009811555.1). GTDB lineage: Bacteria > Actinomycetota > Actinomycetes > Streptomycetales > Streptomycetaceae > Streptomyces > Streptomyces caniferus. The sequence goes on from NZ_BLIN01000005.1 coordinate 3,525,782, forward strand.
CCGGCGCGGCCTTGACAGCGCCACCTGTTAACCGTTTCACTTAAACGCATCAGTTAAGCGGTTAAGTGAAACGGTCCAAGGCGCGTCGCACCGCGTGCGCCGCGCACCCTACGACCGCCCCGCACTCCGAGGGAGGCCCGTGCCCACCGACGTCCACCAGCACATCTGGCCGCCCGAGTTCATCGCGCTGCTGCGCTCCCGCAGTGTGCCGCCGCGGCTGGACGGCTGGACGCTGCACCTGCCGGGCGAACCCCCGTACGCCGTCGACCCCGCCGACCACGACATCGCGGCCCGCGCCCGGCTCGCCCGCGCCGACGGCCTCGACCTGGCCCTGGTGTCGCTCTCCAGCCCGCTCGGCATCGAATACCTGCCGCCCGCCGAGGCCGCACCGCTGCTCGCCGCGTTCCACGACGGCGCCCTGGATCTGCCCGCCCCCTTCGGCGTCTGGGCCTCCGCCTGCCTGTCCGCACCCGAGCCGGACACCGAGGCGCTGCGCCGCGAGCTGGGCCGCGGCTGCGTGGGGCTCCAACTGCCCGCCACCGCCCTGCTCGACGCCGCCGGGTGGGCCCGCTGCGCACCGCTGCTGGACGCCGCCGCCGAACAGGACGCCCCGCTGTTCATCCACCCCGGCCCGGCCCCGTCCGCCGGCCGGGACGCGCCCGCCTGGTGGCCGGCCCTGGTCCCGTACCTCCAGCAGCTGCACGCCTCCTGGTTCGCCTTCCGCGCCTTCGGCCGGCCGCGCCACCCGGATCTGCGGGTCTGCTTCGCGGCCCTGGCGGGCCTGGCGCCGCTGCACGGCGAGCGGCTGGTCGCCCGCGGCGGCGGCCGGGAGCGCGGCCGGGTGGACTGCAAGGCGTTCTACGAGACGTCCTCGTACGGGACCCGTGCGGTCGACGCGCTCGTCCGGGCCGCGGGCATCGACGTCGTCGTCAGCGGCAGCGACCGCCCCTATGCCGAACCCGTCCTCCCCGACCTCGGCGCGGACGCCGCCGTCCACGCCCTGCGCACCGCCAACCCGGCCCGCCTGCTGGGCCCGACGAAAGGAGCCCGCCCATGACGTACCGCACCTCCCTGGCCGCCACCGCCCGCGAGGTCCCCGACGGCGACGAGCCGTTCACCGCACTGCCCGAGCGCAACCTCGACAGGCGCGAGCTGCAGGCCCTGGTCGAGCAGCTCGCCTCCCGTCCGGACCTGTGGCGCGAACAGGTCGCGTTCTCGGACACCGAGCGCCACTACGCCTCCCTGCACCGCGATGAGTTCGTCGATGTCTGGCTGCTGTGCTGGACCCGGCAGAACGACACCGGCTGGCACGACCACGACCTGTCCTCCGGGGCGGTCCACGTGGTCCAGGGCACGCTGACCGAGTCCAACCCCCGGATCGGCGGCGAGCACCTGGCCACCGCGGTCGGCGCGGGCTCCTCCTTCTGCTTCGGCCCGGATCACATCCACCGGCTGACCGGCGCGAGTGACGATGCGGTCTCCGTGCACGCCTACTCGCCGCCGTTGTGGCGGCTGGGCCAGTACGACATCACCGAGGACGGGCTGATGCGCCGGGTCTCGGTCTCGTACGCGGACGAGCTGCGGCCGACCGACGGGGCGACCGCGGCCTGACCGGCCGGTGCGGCCCGGCGGCCCGCCCCCCGGCGGTCGGGCCGCCGGGCCGCACCAGGTCCGTCACCACGAATCACCCCCCACCTATTGACCTTCCATTCATCGCCATCGATCCTGCATGAATCCATACAGGCAGCAATGCGAGGCGGACTCATGGCAGGTGTGGTCGAACAGCGCTCCATCGACGTCGTCCCCGACGACGAACGGCACGGCAGCGCGGTCAGCCAGTTCACGCTCTGGCTGGGCGCCAACCTCCAGATCACCGCCGTCATCACCGGCGCGCTGGCCGTCGTCTTCGGGGCGAACGCCTTCTGGTCGCTGATCGGGCTGCTGCTCGGCAACCTCCTGGGCGGTGCGGTGATGGCGCTGCACTCCGCCCAGGGGCCGCGGCTGGGCCTGCCGCAGATGATCACCTCGCGGGCCCAGTTCGGGGTGCGCGGCGCGGTGGTCCCGCTGGCCCTGGTCATCGTGATGTACATCGGGTTCTTCGCCAGCGGCAGCGTGCTGGCCGGGCAGGCGGTCGGCGAGCTGACCCATCTCGGCGAGACACCGGGGATCGTCCTCTTCGCCGCGGTCACCGCCGTCGCCGCGGCCGTCGGCTACCGCCTGATCCACACCCTCGGCAAGGTCGCCGGCCTGGTCTGCGCGCTGACGTTCGTCTACCTCGGCATCCGGCTGCTGCAGCGCACCGACCTCGGCACGCTCCTCGCCGACCACCGCTTCGGACTGCCGGTCTTCCTGCTCGCCGTCTCGCTCTCGGCCTCCTGGCAGCTGGCGTTCGGCCCGTACGTCGCGGACTACTCGCGCTACCTGCCGCGGCACACCTCGGCACGCGCCACGTTCTGGTGGACGCTCTCCGGCTCGGTGCTCGGCTCGCAGTGGTCGATGACGTTCGGCGCGCTGGCCGCCGCCGCGGCGCCCGGGGCGTTCGTGGGGCACGAGGTCGGCTACATCGTCGGGCTGGGCGGCGCGGGCCTGATCGCCTCGGTCCTCTACTTCGTCATCGCCCTCGGCAAGCTGACCATCAACATCCTCAACACCTACGGCGGGTTCATGTCGCTGGTCACCAGCGTCAGCGGCTTCCGCGGGCAGCGCACCCTCACCCCGCGCGGCCGCTCCGCCTACATCGCAGGGATCATGGTGGCCGGCACCGCCGTCGCCCTCCTGGGCAAGGACTCGTTCCTGACGTCCTTCAAGGACTTCCTGCTCTTCCTGCTGACCTTCTTCACGCCCTGGTCGGCGATCAACCTCGTCGACTACTACCTGATCTCCAAGGAGCGCTACGACATCCCGGCGCTCAGCGACCCCACCGGCCGCTACGGCGCCTGGAACGTCCGGGCACTGTCGGTCTACGTCCTCGGGGTGCTCGCCCAGCTCCCGTTCCTGGCCACGCACTTCTACACCGGCCCCCTGGTCGCCCCGCTCGGCGGCGCCGATGTCTCCTGGCTCGTGGGACTCGCCGTACCGGCCGTCCTGTACTGGCTCGTCGCCCGCCGCGACACCGCGCGCACGGCACCCCCGGCAGCACCCCGGGAGGACCCGCAGGCCGCCGGATTGGGGGGCTAGCCCTACCGCGCCGGCCGCCCGGCGTCCGTATTCTCGACGCCATGGCGACTCACGACCCCGACCTGCGCAAGGAACTCGACGCGACCCTCCAGACGCGCAAGGAGCTGGGGCCGGAGTACGAGTCGGAGCTCCTGGAGTCCTTCCTGGAGAAGCTGGACCGGAGCGTCGACCAGCGGGTGCGGCGGCAACTCGCCGAGCAGCAGGTCCAGGTGGCCCGCGGCGCCCGGCCGCCGCGCCCCCCGGGCAGCGGCCGGGACTTCTGGGAACGGTTCGGGTTCGCCGCGCTCTCGCTGGTGCTGGCCGTGCCGCTGTCCGCGATCGCCGCGGCCCATGCCGGGGAGACGGGGCTGCTGATCTGCTGGGCCGGGATCGTCGGCGTCAACGCCGTACAGAGCAGCAGTGTCCATCAGCTCCTGCGCTCGCGTACGGACCGCCGCGACGACTGCGCGGACTGAAGACTCCGGCGGGAGCCGGATGTTGCGGGGACCGCCGCACCCCGGCGCTGCCGGGGGCGGGACGACGGCGGTCCCCGCAAGGGACGCGTACCGGTTCGGAGCCGGTCGTCGCATCCGGTGGCGACCGGGGGTCCGGGAGCCGCTCCGGAGGTCCTTGTCGCCGTGCCATCACTGTGCCCGACGCGTGTTAAGCCCATGCTGCGAGCACATGACGCCTCCGTACACCTTGCGCCCACGGCCCGTTTCCCTAAGGCCACTTGACGCCGTGACGGAGGCGGAAACGGACGGCGGCCGGGGCGGGCGGCAGTCGCCGCCCCGCGCCCCGGCCGCCGGTCCCGCTGCTACTTCCCGGCCTCGCGCGCCAGGTAGGCCAGCAGGTCCTGCCGGCTGACCACGCCCTTCGGCTTGCCCTCGACGAGGACGATCGCCGCGTCCGCGCTCTCCAGCACCGCCATCAGATCGGCGACCGGCTCGCCGGAGCCGACCTGCGGCAGCGGCGGGCACATGTGCTTCTCCAGCGGGTCGGTCAGCGAGGCGCGCTGGGTGAACAGCGCGTCCAGCAGCTCGCGCTCGACGACCGAGCCGACGACCTCGGCGGCCATCACGTCCGGGTGGCCCGCGCCCGGCTTGACGATCGGCATCTGCGAGACGCCGTACTCGCGCAGCACCTCGATCGCCTCGCCGACGGTCTCCTCCGGGTGCATGTGGACCAGCGAGGGCAGTGCGCCCTCCTTGTGCTGGAGCACCTCGCCGACCCGGGCGGCGGTGCCGCCCTCCTCCAGGAAGCCGTAGTCGGCCATCCACTCGTCGTTGAAGATCTTGGACAGGTAGCCGCGGCCGCTGTCCGGCAGCAGCACCACCACCACATCGTCCGGGCCGAGCTTCGCGGCGACCTCCAGCGCACCCACCACGGCCATCCCGCAGGAGCCGCCGACGAGCAGGCCCTCCTCCTTGGCGAGCCGCCGGGTCATCTGGAAGGCGTCCTTGTCCGAGACCGCCACGATCTCGTCCGCGACGGTGCGGTCGTAGGCGGTCGGCCAGAAGTCCTCGCCGACGCCCTCGATCAGATACGGGCGCCCGGAGCCGCCGCTGTAGACGGAGCCCTCCGGGTCGGCGCCGATGACCTTGACCCGGCCGTCACTGGCGTCCTTCAGATAGCGGCCGGTGCCGCTGATCGTGCCGCCGGTGCCGACGCCCGCCACGAAGTGCGTGATCCGCCCCTCGGTCTGCTCCCACAGCTCGGGACCGGTGGTCTCGTAGTGGGAGCGCGGGTTGTTCGCGTTGCTGTACTGGTCCGGCTTCCACGCGCCGGGCGTCTCGCGCACCAGCCGGTCCGAGACGTTGTAGTACGAGTCCGGGTGCTCGGGGTCGACGGCGGTCGGGCAGACCACCACCTCGGCCCCGTAGGCACGCAGCACGTTGATCTTGTCCGTGGACACCTTGTCCGGGCAGACGAAGATGCACTTGTAACCCTTTTGCTGGGCGACGATCGCCAGGCCCACACCCGTGTTGCCGGATGTCGGCTCGACGATGGTCCCGCCCGGCTGCAACTCACCCGACTGCTCGGCGGCCTCGATCATCCGCACGGCGATCCGGTCCTTGACCGACCCGCCGGGGTTGAAGTACTCGACCTTCGCCAGGACGGTGGCCTGGATCCCTCGAGTGACGTTGTTGAGCCGCACGAGCGGGGTGTTGCCGACTAGCTCAATCATCGAATCGTAAAACTGCACGGTGGTCTCCGCGGTCGGGGGCACGCTCTCCTGCGCCCGTGCGGCCAGCCTATTGCCCGGGTCCGTTAGAGGAGGGATGCGTTGCGTTCCGTGCAGGAACGGGCAACACCCTGTTGTAGGAGTTCTTGCCGATCGATGAGCGCGTCCGGCCTCCGGGGTCAGGGCGCGCCCGCACTGCGCGGGGAGGTGCCCGGCCCATGCCGATGACGATGTCCAGGGCCAGAGTGGCCCGGCGGATCGCGACCGCCGCCGCCGTCGGCGGCGGCGGGATCGGGCTGCTCGGGGTGGCCACCGTCGGTGTGCTGCTGACCGAGGTCCGGCTGGCGCGCCGGACGGTCGGCGGCTCCAGCGACATCCCGCCGTGCGCCGACGGCCGCTACGGCGCCGCCTTCGACCACCGCACCGACCGCCGGCCCCTGCGGCTCGGCTTCCTCGGCGACTCCACCGCCGCGGGCCAGGGCGTCCACCGCGCCCGCCAGACTCCGGGCGCGCTGCTCGCCTCCGGCCTGGCCGCGCTCTCCGAGCTGCCCGTCGACTTCCGCAACGTGGCGCTGCCCGGTGCGCAGTCGGACGACCTGGCGCGCCAGGTGGAGCTGATGCTGACGGACGGCACCGAGGCCCCGGACGTCTGCGTCATCATGATCGGCGCGAACGACGTCACCCACCGGATGCCGCTCGCGCAGTCCGTGCGCCATCTCTCCGAGGCGGTGCGCGCGCTGCGTGCGGCGGGCTGTGAGGTGGTCGTCGGCACCTGCCCCGATCTGGGCACCATCGAGCCGGTCTATCAGCCGCTGCGCTGGGTGGCCCGGCGGCTCTCCCGGCAGCTCGCCGCCGCCCAGACCATCGGGGTGGTCGAGAGCGGCGGCCGTACGGTCTCGCTCGGCGATCTGCTCGGCCCCGAATTCGAGGCGCATCCACGGGAGCTGTTCGGGCCGGACAACTACCACCCGTCGGCCGAGGGCTACGCCACCGCCGCGATGGCCGTCCTGCCGACGCTGTGCGCCTCGCTCGGCCTGTGGCCGGAGAAGGAGCAGCCGGAGCCCTCCCGCGGCGAGGGTCTGCTGCCGGTCGAGCAGGCGGCCGCCGAGGCGGCCTCCGAGGGCGGCACGGAGGTCACCGGCTCCCGTGCGCCCTGGGCGCTGCTCAAGCACCGCAGGCGCCGTCAGCTGCCGGTGGCGGACCCGACGGACCCCTCGTCGGTCGCCCCCTGACGGGCTGCCGCCCCGGATGCCCGGGGCGGCGCGTGGCCGCCGAGGAGGGGTCGGCGGGAATACCCCGCGGCCCCTCCTCGTTCCATAAGCGCGCGCTTAGAAAAGAGGCCCGCATCACAGCGCGGACCCCGTGACCTCAGCACTACGTGCAGGTAACTTCCCTCACAGTCCGCCGTTTTCTCGCGCACTTGGAGCCGTGTGATGCCCGAAGCCGTGATCGTCTCAGCCGCCCGCTCCCCGATCGGCCGCGCCTTCAAGGGCTCGCTCAAGGACCTGCGTCCGGACGACCTGACCGCGAAGATCATCGAGACCGCCCTCGCCAAGGTCCCCGAGCTGGACCCCAAGGACATCGACGACCTGATGCTCGGCTGCGGTCTCCCCGGTGGCGAGCAGGGCCACAACCTCGGCCGCATCGTGGCCGTCCAGATGGGGATGGACCACCTCCCGGGCTGCACCATCACCCGTTACTGTTCCTCCTCGCTCCAGACGACCCGCATGGCGCTGCACGCCATCAAGGCCGGCGAGGGCGACGTCTTCATCTCGGCCGGTGTCGAGACCGTCTCGCGCAGCATCAAGGGCAGCTCCGACGGCCTGCCGGACACCCACAACCCGCTCTTCGCCGATGCCGAGGCCCGTACCGCGGCACGCGCCGAGCAGGAGGGCGCCGACTGGCGCGACCCGCGCGAGGACGGCCTGATCCCGGACGCGTACATCTCGATGGGCCAGACCGCGGAGAACCTCGCCCGCCTCAAGGGCGTCACCCGCCAGGACATGGACGAGTTCGGCGTCCGGTCCCAGAACCTCGCCGAGAAGGCGATCAACGACGGGTTCTGGGAGCGGGAGATCACCCCGGTCACGCTGCCCGACGGCACGGTCGTCTCCAAGGACGACGGCCCCCGCGCCGGCGTCACCGTCGAGGGCGTCTCCGGCCTCAAGCCGGTCTTCCGCCCCGACGGCCTGGTGACCGCCGGCAACTGCTGCCCGCTGAACGACGGCGCCGCCGCGCTGGTCATCATGTCCGACACCAAGGCGCGCGAGCTCGGCCTGACGCCGCTGGCCCGGATCGTCTCCACCGGCGTCTCGGGCCTCTCCCCCGAGATCATGGGCTACGGCCCGGTCGAGGCCAGCAAGCAGGCGCTGCGGCGGGCCGGCCTCTCGGTCTCCGACATCGACCTGGTCGAGATCAACGAGGCGTTCGCCGCCCAGGTCATCCCGTCCTACCGCGACTTGGGCATCGACCTGGACCGCCTGAACGTGAACGGCGGCGCGATCGCCGTCGGCCACCCCTTCGGCATGACCGGCGCCCGCATCACCACCACCCTCATCAACTCCCTCCAGTGGCACGACAAGCAGTTCGGCCTGGAGACGATGTGCGTGGGCGGCGGCCAGGGCATGGCGATGGTCATCGAGCGGCTGAGCTGAGCTGTAGCGGAGGGTAGGGGTCGGGTACGAGGAACGAGTGCCCGGCACCTGCCCGCAGCGGAGGCGAAGCTCAGCGCGACCACGAACACGCGCGGCTGAGCTGAGCTGTAGCGGAGGGTAGGGGTCGGGTACGAGGAACGAGCGCCCGGCACCTGCCCGCAGCGGAGGCGAAGCTCAGCGCGACCACGAACACGCGCGGCTGAGCTGAGCTGTAGCGGAGGGTAGGGGTCGGGTGCGAGGAACGAGCGCCCGGCACCTGCCCGCAGCGGAGGCGAAGCTCAGCGCGACCACGAACACGCGCGGCGCGACCCGCCAACGCGCGGGCCGAGCGCGCCACCAGCACAGACCGTGACCATCAGCCCCACCGAAGCGGAACCGTCGGCTCGGACTCCTCCCTCCGCGCCGCTCGCAAGGGAGCGCGACAAAACGGACCAACTCCCGCCCGGCGCACACCCTTCGCTGTTGTGCGGATACGGGCGGCGACACGGCGTGACCTGGGCCACTCGTTAACGAGATCGCGACCCAATCTCCCCCAGGATTGTGACCAACGCCCTGGGGGAGAGGCGTTCTTGCAGGTCAGCAGGGGGACACTCGGACACATGGAGCCCCGGCTCCCCTCCTTTTCGGGACATAGTGCACCCGGAGCGGTCGCCGACCACCGGCAGGCTGATGTAGGAAGTCGGAGAACATTCTGCTAACGGGAGTACGCCGGTGAGCGATGCGCTACCAGGAGTGATCCCGTGAGCGAGCGCATCAAGGGGGGTCGCCCCGACCGAAGGCCGGGGCGAGTCCACGTATCGATGCGCGGCCCGTGCGAAGAGGGCCGCCGAGCGAAGTGGGGAGGACGCATGAGCGAGCGCCACATCGGGGTCTCCCTGGCCGAAGGCCGGGGGCACATCTCCGGATGGTGCGCGTCTCGCACATGCGGGACCGAACAAAGAGAGGTTTCGGCATGAGCGTCACCACCCTCGTCCTGCTAGTGGCCGCGGCCGTCGCCGTGGCGCTGGGCGCCGCCGCCCTGCACACCGCCCGCGCCCTGCGCCGCCAGATCGCCGAGCTGCACGCCGAGCTCGGCGCGGCCCGCCAGGACACCGTCGCGGGCGCCGCGGCGGCGCACCCGGCCGCGGCGACCATCCCGGCCGCCCGCACCGGCCAGGCCGCCGAGACCCCGCTCGCGGACATACGTGCTGCCGTCGCCGACGCCCTGGCCGAGGAGCGCGAGCGCGAACTGGCCGAGGCCCGCGCCTTCTGGGCCGCACAGGAGGCCAGGGACGCCGCCGACGCGCCATCGCTGCTCGGCGGCCTCGTCGGACTCGGCGACGAGGGCCTCCTCGACCCCCGCGAGCTGCCCGAGCGCCAGGACCCCGACCGGCTCGACACCCAGCCGTTCCTGCCCCGCCAGGCGGACCTGGCCGGGCTCGAACCGCTGCTGGGCCAGGACGCCCTGGAGGCGATGGACGCGCTGGAGTCCATGGACGCCCTGGACGCGCCGGAGTTGGAGCCGGTCGAGGAGACCGAGTCCGCCGAGCTGGCCGCCGCGCGCCGGCGCCACCCCTCGCACCCCGACTTCTCCCCGTCCCCGGCGATCAGTGATCACGAGCGCACCGTCGCGCGCCTGGAGGAGCTGGCGCGGCAGGCGACCCCGCTCGCGGACGTACGCCCCGGCCCCCTGGGCACCCTGGATGTCTATGTCTTCACCGACGGCACCACGCTCTGCCTGACCCCCGGGCAGCGCGAGACCGCGGAGCGCGTGGCCGGTGCACTGCACGCGGGGCACGCCCCCGTGCTGCTGGGCGGCTCCGGTATCTCCGGCGCGTATGCGCTGACCTTCTCCTGGGGCGAGAACCGCGAGGAGAGCGTCTACGTCCTCGCCGACCGCGTCATCGCCTCGCTCTGACCCGGCGCGGCGGCTCGCCTCAGCAGCGTTCCGCCGCCGCCCGTACGCATCGCACGGCCTCCGCCAGTTCCTCGGCGGGGGCCACTTTCGCGTCAGAATCCCCCGTTCCGTCGGCCATCCGCACCGCCGCGGCCCGCAGCGCCTCGACGAGGTCATGGCCGGCCACCGCCAGCTGGTCGCCGGCCGCGAACACCCCGGCGTCCGGCAGTTCGTACGGCGGCTCCCCCGGCCGCTCGATCAGCTGTGCCCTGGTCGCCAACTGGCGTGCCAGCGCCAGTCCTTCGGCCGCGGCACCGTGGTGGAGCCTGCTCTGCGGCAGCGCCCGGAGGCGGTCGGCGAGGGCGTCCACGGCGGTCTGCAAGGGGGTCACGTCAAGCACGCCGTGAGCCTATGCGCCACCCCGGGGTGGTTGCCAACGCCCGAACGCTCAGGCACGGTGGGCTGAAGAACCAGCATCGACCGCGTCCGGAGGCGCCGATGTCTCAGCTCTTCTCCGAAGAGACCCACCGGAACATGCTCTCCCGTATCCCGCACTGCACCGGCCGGGAAATCTCCGACTGGCTCCGCACGGTTGAGGAAGGCCCCGCTCTCTTCCGTTTCGATGAAAAAGTCAGCTGGCTGCGTGGCGAGCACAATCTCGCCTATGGCCACGCCAAGGCAATCGTCCATGAACACGACCTCAGGCGCGCCGCGCGCAAGTTCTGAGCCGCGGTGACGGGGCTCGGCCCCGGTCCGGCTCGGGACATTCCTCCTTCACCATGCCGAAGGGCCCGCGGGCATATTGCCCGCGGGCCCTTCGTATGGCGCGTACGGCGTTTCCGCGCCCGCGCCGTTTCGGGGTCAGTCGCCCCGGAGGATCGAGATCAGCCGCAGCATCTCCATGTAGATCCACACCAGCGTCAGCGTCAGGCCGAACGCCGCCAGCCAGGACTCCTCGCGCGGAGCGCCGTAGGCGATGCCGTCCTCGACCTGCTTGAAGTCCAGGGCCAGGAACAGCGCACCGAGGACCACGCCCACGATGCCGAAGACGATGCCCAGGCCGCCGCTGCGGAAGCCGAGGCCCTCACCGCCGCCGAACGCCATGAACAGGACGTTGACCAGCGACAGCAGGACGAATCCCATGGCCGCGATCATCACGAAGCGGGTGAAGCGGGCGGTGACCCGCACGATCCGCGTCTTGTAGGCCACCAGCATGGCGACGAACACCGCCATCGTGCCCAGCACCGCCTGCATGGGGGCGCCGTGCATGTTCGGCAGCATGTTGATGTAGCCGCTGAGCGCGCCGAGGAAGACTCCCTCCAGGGCCGCGTACGCCAGGATCAGCACGGGCGACGGCTTGCGCTTGAAGGACTGCACGAGCGCCAGCACCATCGCGACCAGAGCGGCGCCGACGGCGAAGCCGAGGCTCTGGGTCAGGAAGAGCCAGCCGACGGTGGCGCCCGCGATGACCGTGCCGAGCGTCATGCCCGTGCGCGCGACGACGTCGTCCATCGTCATCGGGCGGGTCTGCGGCGCGTACTGCGGCGGCGCCTGGGTGGCCTGCTGCGGGTCCTGGGCGTAGGGGTTGCCCCCCTGCGCGTAGGGGTTGGTTCCGGCGTACGGGTTGGCGGCGCCCCCGGCCTGCGGCGGCGCGTTGAAGCCCGCGTAGCCGGTGTCGCGGCTGAACCCCCGTCGCGAGAAGACCGGGTTGCTGCTCCTCATCTCACTCCTCCATGGCCGCCGTGCGCGGCCTTGACGGCAAGCGTAATGGCTTGGCAAAGGGACGTCGCTAGTTCTTGAGCAGGATCTTTCCCCGAACTCGTGCCGACACGTCCTCCATGAGGAGGACGTACGAGGAGGCGGAGAGGTGCCCGGACCGGGGCCCGGCCGCCGGCGCACGGTCGGCGGCCGCCCCGCCCTTACACCCTCGCGTCACCCCGTCACCGGCATTCCATGTATTCGATCTCTTGCCGTGTTCTTGCCGTTGCCTTGCCGCGCTCTCACGGCCCTCTTGCCGGCGCCTTGTCGTTGTCCTGCCACTCTCCGGTCGCGGCCTTGCCGCCACCGTCGTCCGTTGCCGTCGCGCGATGCCTCCGTGCTCGAACTGTCATTTCCTTCCGCTTCCCCGCGGCGCCTTCCCCTGCCGCTACGCACGGAATCCGATAAATGTCTGATCGCAACGGGCGTCACATGAACGCGGGAAGCAACCGATTCGCAGGGGTGCCCGTCTTCCCTGCTGGCCGGAGCCTGCCCCGGCGGATGGATCGCACGACTGACGCATGGTCACGGTCCGAACGCCGGAGTGCCCTTCCCGACGCTCCCTCGACTCACGGTCCGTAGCACTATGGATGCGATCGGTTGTAATCCTGGGGGATAGATAGGGCTATTCTGGCGGGAAACAGTAGCGAAAGAGGGTTGAGGTGCCTGTGCCTGACGTCTCAGTAGTCGTCATCGTCTACAACGACGCCGACCGGTTGCCGACCGCGGTCCAGTCCGTACTGGACCAAACGCTCCGGGACGTCGAGGTGGTGATCGTCGACGACTGCAGCACCGACCGTTCTTTCGAAGTGGCACAGCAACTCGCGGCCGGTCATCCCGGGCGGATCAGAGCCTTCCAGCTGCCGGAGAACAGCGGTGCGGGGGGCGAGCCGCGGAACGTCGGTATCCAGCACACCCAGGGCCGGTACGTCATGTTCCTGGACAGTGATGACGTCCTGGAACACAACGCCTGCAGAAATATGCTGGAGGCGGCGGAGGAAACCGGGTCGGATATTGTTTCCGGTCTGTGCGTCCGGCTGCACCTGGACACCCGCAATCAGAAGCGGGACGAGTGGTACGCCTGGCTGTATTCCACGACCCGTACGCTGGAGTCCGTCACGGAATTGCCGGACCTGTTTGTGTGGGACACCCTTTCCACCAACAAGTGCTACCGCCGGGATTTCCTCGTCGAGAACAATCTCCGATTCCCCAAGGGAATGTTCTACGAGGACCTGATGTTTATCGCCGACGCATATCTCGCGGCCCGGCGCATCACCCTGATCCCCAATCAGGTCTATTTCTGGCACGTCCATGAGCAGGCCGCCGTGAAGTCGGTGACGAACCGGCGCCACGAAATGAGCAACTTCGCCCACCGGCTGGAAATCCACCGGCGTATCGACGCCCTGCTGGCGGCGCGCGGGCTGACCGAGATGAAGCTCGCCAAGGACGTCAAATTCCTCAAGCACGACCTGGTGCTGCATCTGCGGGATCTGCCGTTCCGGGACGATTCCTACCGCCAGGAGTTCGCGGAACTCTCCCGGGAATACCTCGCGAGCATCGCCCCCGAGGCGTACGACCGTGTGCAGCCGATACAGGCCATCTGTGCGTACCTGCTCCAGCAGGGTGACTGGGACAACCTGATCCCGGCCGTCGACACGCTCATCAACCGCGACAAGCTCTCCTCGCCGCTCGCCGAGCACGACGGGCGGATCTACTGGTGCGACGGCTACACCGACGACCCGTTCGGGCGCGGCGTGCTGGACGTGACCGACCTCGGCTACCACGAGAAGTCGGTCAACCAGCTGTTCCTGCGCAACCAGCTCACCGGCTTCGACGAGTCCGGCAGGTCCGTCTCGCTGACCGGCCGGATCACCAATCCGCTGGGCGTCGTCCCGCCCGGCGCGCAGCTCAAGGGCGAGCTGGAGTTCAGCGCCCGGCGGCGCAGCCTGCAGTCCTTCCACTTCCCGGTGCGGGTGCTGCGCCACGACGGCGACGCCATCCACTGGGAGACCGTCGCCGACCTCACCGCGAAGCTGCGCCCGCTGGGCATCGTCGACACCATCTGGGACGTCCGGCTGCGCCTGGACGTCGACGGGGTGCGCACCACGACCCGGCTCACCGTCGCCGACACCGAGCTGTCCGGCGGGCTGCCGGTGCGGCCGCGGCTGTCGCGGATGGTCGCCGACCACCTCGAACCGCATGTCTCGGCCAAGGGCCATCTCGCGTTCCGCCTGGTCAGCGAGAACCGCAACGCCGAGCGCGTCCAGGAGCTGATCAACCGCGGGGTGCGCGGCAGGCCGGGCACGCTGGCCAAGACCGGCTACCGCAAGGCGAAGGAGCTGCGCAAGAAGGTCACCTCCGGCGACAACAAGCTCCGCGCCTACCACGAGGTGTTCAGCCGGCTGCCGATCAAGAAGCGCACGGTGGTCTTCGAGAGCCACCTCGGCAAGCAGTACAGCGACAGCCCGCGCGCGATCTACGAGGAGATGCGCCGGCAGGGCCTGGAGTTCGAGGCGATCTGGTCGTACGCCGGGTCCCCGAAGAACTTCCCGAAGGGCGTCACGCTCGTACGGCGCTGGTCGCTGCCCTACCTCAAGGCGCTGGCGCAGGCCGAGTTCTGGGTGGACAACCAGAGCTATCCTCTCAAGCTCACCAAGCGTCCGGAGACCACCTACATCCAGACCTGGCACGGCTCGGCGCTGAAGAACATGGGCTTCGACCAGCCGGCACTGAAGGCGCAGACCCGCCAGCAGCAGGCGGCGCAGCAGCGCTCGCTGGACCGCTTCGACCGGTTCCTGATCCGCTCCGAGCACGATGTGCACACCCTCGCCAGGGCCTTCCGGCTCAAGGAGAAGACCCTGCTGCGGGTGGGGTACCCCCGTAATGACGCACTGGTCCGCACCCGGCAGCGGGAAGCGGCACTCGGAGCGCGCGAACGCGGGCCGCTGGCGGCCCAGTTGGGCATTCCCGCCGACAAGACGGTGCTGCTCTACGCACCGACCTTCCGCAAGACCGGCGGCCGCCACGCGCGCTTCGAATTGCCCTTCGACGTGGAGCGCTTCGCCGATCACTTCGGCGACCGCTACGTCCTCCTGGTGCGCTCGCACTACCTCAATCATGTGGTGCTGCCCCCGACCGTGGAGGGCCGGGTCATCGACGTATCGGCGCGCCACGACGTGACGCCCCTGCTGGAGCTGGCCGACGGGCTGATCACCGACTATTCCTCGGTGATGTTCGACTATGCGCTGCTCGACCGTCCGCTGGTGTTCTTCACCTACGACTACGACGAGTATGTGCACGAGGACCGGGGCACCTACTTCGATCTGCTGGAGCATGCGCCGGGCCCGGTGGTCCGCACCGAGGAAGATTTCCACCAGGCGATCAAGTCGTTCGAGTCGCAGTCTGCGGAATACGCGAAGAGCCGCAAGGAATTCGTCGCCAAGTTCGGAGAATACGACCAGGGCAACGCCGCCCAGAGCATCGTCGATCAGTTTTTCGCGCAGTGGAGCCGTTGATGACCGAGTCGTACGCAGCCGAGCCGCGGGACATCTTCTTCGTCTCCAACAGCGTCAACGAGATGGGCGGCATCACGAGTTGGTCGCACCAGATGGCGCGCCTGTTCAGTGAGCGCGGCCACCGGGTGCACATCGTGGGCGTGGTGCCGCCTCCCGAGGGACGGGTCCATGAGCTGGCGGCCGTCCTGCCGTTCGAGACGACCACGCTCTACTCCGAGCATCCGCCGACCGTCCGCCCGGCGCGCGGCCTCAAGGGCAGGCTCAACCTCGTCGAGCAGCGCCGCCGCGCCGCCCGCGAGGCCGGTATGCAGGAGCAGGCGGCCAAGATGAGCGCGCTGTTCCGGGCGGCGAAGCCGGGCGGCGTCGTGATCGTCACCCAGGTGTGGGCGATGGAGTGGGTCGCGCTGGCCGACACCGCGGGTCTGACGGTGATCGGAATGAGCCATGAATCGTTCGACACCTGCCGCAAGTCGTCCCGCTTCGGCCGGGTCAAGCGGTTTTACGGAGATGTCGACCGAATGCTGACGCTCACCCGGGAGGACGCCGACCGCTGGATCCGGCAGCGGATGGACAACGTCGGCTTCATGCCGAACCCGCTGCCGTTCTTCCCGGAGGTCCCCTCGGACCGCTCCCACAAGTGTGTGGTCAGCATCGGCCGGCTCCACGAGGAGAAGGGCGTGGACCTGCTGCTGGACGCCTGGGCGAAGGTCGCGCCGCAGCACCCCGACTGGACGCTGCGGCTCTACGGCTCCGGCGAGGAAGAGGAGGCGCTGCGCAAGCAGGCCGCGGAACTGGGGATCACCGCCACGGTCGAGTGGATGGGCCGGACCAACGATGTCCCCGGCGCGCTCCGGGACGGCGCGGTCTTCGCACTCAGCTCCCGCGGCGAGGGCTTCCCGCTGGCCCCCATGGAGGCCATGGCAACGGCCGTACCGTGCGTGGCGTTCGACGTGGCGCCCGGCGTCCACGAGATCATCTCGGACGGCGTGGACGGCCTCCTCGCTCCCCCGGGCAACGTCACCGAATTCGCCCGGCACCTCGACACCCTGATGTCCGACAAGACCCTCCGGGACACCATGGGTGAAACGGCCCGCGAGAACATCCAGCGATTCTCCACCGAGGAGATCGTCAGCCGCTGGGAGAGCCTGTTCGCCCTCGTGGAGCGCTGAGGGGGGGGCCGCTGAGGCGGCCGCGTACCGAGTGAGAGGGGCCGCCGGGAATGCCCGGCGGCCCCTCTCACTCGGTCCCGCACCTCAGGCGGTGGTCACTTGGTGAACACCAGGCTCACGTTGTGGCCGCCGAAGCCGAAGGAGTTGGCCAGGGAGGCGTTCCACCGGCCGGTGCGGTTCTCGCCCCGGATCACGTCGAGGTCGATCCTCGGGTCGAGGGTGTCGAGGTTGCGGACGGCGGGCGCCACGCCGTCCTTGAGGGCCAGCAGCGCCGCCAGCGCGCCGACCGCGCCGGAGGCGCCCAGCATGTGGCCGGTCATGGACTTCGTGGCCGTGACGCAGGCATGGGTGCCCACGGCACGGCCGATCGCCTCGGCCTCCGCCAGGTCGCCGGACTCGGTGGAGGTGGCGTGGGCGTGTACGTGGCCGATGTCCTGCGGGGTCAGTTCCGCGTCCCGCAGGGCCGTTTCGATGGCGTGGACCTGGCCCGCCGCGTCGGAGGCCGTGATGTGGTTCGCGCTGGAGCTCACGGCGCTGCCGCCCAGCGTGCCGTACGTCCGGGCGCCGCGGGCCCGCGCGAACTCGGCGCGCTCCAGGACCATGATTCCCACGCCCTCGCCCATGACGAAGCCGCTGCGGTCCACATCGAACGGGCGGGAGACCGACTCCGGGTCCTCGGACCGCGTGGAGAGCGCCTTCATCTGGGCGAAGGCGGCGATGGTGAACGGGTGCAGACAGGCCTCGACGCCACCCGCGACCACCACGTCCACCCGCCCGGCCCGGAGCAGGTCGAGGCCCAGCGCGAGCGCCTCGGCCCCGGACGCACAGGCGCTGACGGGCGTCCTGGCCCCGCCCTTGGCGCCGAGGTCCATGCTCACCCAGGCGGCCGGTCCGTTGGGCATGAGCATCGGGACCGCGAACGGCGAGAGCCGGCGCGCCCCGGACGTCTCGAAGAGGTCGTCCTGGCCGAGCGTGGTGAGCACACCGCCGGTACCGGTACCGATGACCACGGCCAGCCGTTCGGGCTCGACCCCGGGTGCGCCGGCGTCCCCCCAGGCCTCCCTGGAGGCGAGCAGCGCGAGCTGCTCGCCGCGGTCCAGCTTCCGGACTTCCACACGGGGCAGCGCGGCCGCGGGGTCCTCGGTGAGGCCGGCCGCGATGCTCACCGGGAGGCCGGTGGCCCACTCCTCCTCCAGCGCGCGCACGCCCGACTTCCCCGCCAGCAGCCCCGACCAGGACGATGACGCATCGGCGCCGACCGGAGTCATCGCTCCGACACCCGTCACCAGCACCTGACCGTTCTCGGTCATCTCCGTCTCCTCTGATCTCGTAGAAACTGCACAAAGCCCTTGACGATCTCGTAGACATCATCTCAACAATCAGCTCGGCAAACAGGCGAGGAGCAGACCGAGTTCGGCGACGGTGAGTTGTCACCTCTCCACAATTGCGTGCG
Source organism: Streptomyces caniferus (assembly GCF_009811555.1). GTDB lineage: Bacteria > Actinomycetota > Actinomycetes > Streptomycetales > Streptomycetaceae > Streptomyces > Streptomyces caniferus. Next base: position 3,543,548 of record NZ_BLIN01000005.1, read on the forward strand.
GGGTCGCCGCGCTGAGCGGAAGCGTGACCCTCCGAGCCGTTCCGGCGACCCGACAGCCGATCACCGATCCCTGACGCTTGAGCCCTGATCCCTGACCCTGATCCCTGATCCCTGATCCCCGACTCCTGCCCTGACAGAGCCGGCATCCGTACGCGCCGGCTCTGTCGCGCGCAGCCGCTGCGGCACCCTCGCCCCCAAGGCGATTCCGCGCTTTCCTTTCGCGCGACGGAACTCACGCGGCACAACTCACGAAAGGGCGACGCCCGGCACGTTCACGAGGATTACGCGCCTCGACGGACCCGCTTACGGCGGGAAATGGGGAACGGGGACTGCGCTCCGACCGGGACCCCTCCCCGTTCACCCCGGAACCCGGCACCCCCGGCGCACGGGACGGACCGAACACGCCCCCAACCCACCACCGGGCGCCTCCCGAAGAAGGCGAACGCGACCTCGGGGACGAGAACCAGTGCGAGGTTTTCCCGGCCGGGCGGGCGGCGAGCAGAGGGACGGCCGGAGAGCGCCGGAGAGGAAGTGTGCGGTGGCGCCTTATCCGCACGCACCGGGCAGGAAAATCCAATATTCAAGTTACCTCGGGTAGATGTCGCGGGTACGCCCCTCGTTGCCCGGACGAGGCGCACACCGCACCGCGAAGGCGGGGAACCTGCTGGAGCGGCCGACCGCCGTCTCGGCGGCGCTTCACCCCGCGACCGGGGGGCGAAGGCCGGGCCATCCCAGCCGAGTTGACGGTATTTCAGCAGGTCCGGGCGACTTCGTCCGGACGGGCCCGACAGACGTCCGGGGGCATTCCGGGTACCGGCATCGGAGTACTTCACTCGGTAACCCGTGATATTTCCGGCACGGCATTCCGCCGCGGACTCCGGCCGCGCACACCGTCAAAGGCACATGCGTTCTCGGCGTGTTCGGGCGAGTGGCACTGGCCCCGGATCTATATGGTTGTTTGTTCAAGGTCTCAAGGCTGCGGCTGAGCGGTGCCCGGAGCCGGACTTGAACCGGCACGGCCCGTAGGCCAGCGAGGTTTAAGCTCGCCGTGTCTGCATTCCACCATCCGGGCCTGGGATCCCCCATGCCACCTCAAAGAGGCAGCACGAGCGTAGCCCGCAGCGCACGACACAGATCGGCCGCTCTTCCCGAGGTTGTCTTATTTTATTGGCAACTGAGGGTGCATCAGTGCCTGGTACAGGCCTTGGGCACATGCCTGAAGCCCACGTTCGCCATGACGCGCCCCAACGCAATTTCGTGCCCGAATTGACGGAAACTCGACGCCTCCTCAGGACCCCCGTCGACGCCGCGCCGTCACCCGTCCGACTGCTGTGGACGCGGTAGCGCCCCTCAGGGTTCGGCTCCTCCCCAGGGATGACACGTGCTCCGCGGCTACCTCCCAGGTGTGGCCCAGGACGGGCACAGGGGTTGACGTCCACGTCACCGGGGCTGTCCCACGATGGACAGGTCCGCTTCCGTCCGCGGCAGAGGCCCTCGTGGCCGTCGCGGACCGATGGCCTTTCGTCCCGACAGGAGCCCGTTCCCGTGACCACCACCCACTCCGGCGTCGCCACCGCCACCCGCGCCACCGCGGCGGCCGCCCGCGCCACGGACCTCACCAAGGTCTACGGACAGGGCGAGACCCAGGTGGTCGCCCTGGACGCGGTCTCCGTCGAGTTCCGGCAGGCCGAGTTCACCGCGATCATGGGCCCCTCCGGGTCCGGCAAGTCGACCCTGATGCACTGCATGGCAGGGCTGGACTCGATCTCCGGCGGCTCCGCCCGGATCGGCGAGACCGAACTGACCGGGCTGAAGGACAAGAAGCTCACCCAGCTCCGGCGCGACAAGATCGGCTTCGTCTTCCAGGCGTTCAACCTGCTGCCGACCCTGACCGCCCTGGAGAACATCACCCTGCCCATGGACATCGCGGGCCGGAAGCCCGACCGCGCCTGGGTGGACCGCGTCGTGGAGACCGTGGGCCTGGCCGGCCGTCTCAAGCACCGGCCCAGCCAGCTCTCCGGCGGCCAGCAGCAGCGCGTCGCGGTCGCCCGCGCGCTGGCCTCCCGGCCGGAGATCATCTTCGCCGACGAGCCCACCGGGAACCTCGACTCGCGCTCCGGCGCCGAGATCCTCGGCTTCCTGCGCAACTCCGTGCGCGAACTGGGCCAGACCGTGGTGATGGTGACCCACGACCCGGTCGCAGCCTCCTACGCGGACCGGGTGGTCTTCCTCGCGGACGGCCGGATCGTCGACGACATCGCCGGTCCGACCTCCGACATGGTGCTGGAGCGCATGAAGGGCTTCGACGCCAAGGGCCGTACGAACTGACCCGTCGCCCCTCTCACTTCGCACCTCTCCTCCAGGACTGACCCACCATGTTCCGTACCGCCTTGCGCAATGTGCTCGCCCACAAGGCCCGGCTGCTGATGACCGTCCTCGCCGTGATGCTCGGCGTGGCCTTCGTCTCCGGCACCCTGGTCTTCACCTCGACCCTCTCCGAGGCCTTCCGCACCAGCTCCCAGAAGAGCCTGGAACACGTCGACGTGGCCCTCGAGCCACCGCGGTCCGACCAGGGCCCCGGGAGCCCCCAACGCACCCCGCAGATCGACCAGAAGCTGTTGGACAGGGTGGCTCGGGTGCCCGGCGCCGCGACCGCCACCGGCCTCGTCTCCGGCTACACCGGCGTCGCCGACAAGCACGGCAAGCTGCTCGGCGCGGGCCTCTCGACCCGCGGCAGCAACTACTTCCCGGGCAAGGACGGCAAGGACGCGCGCTACCCCATGCGGGACGGCGCCGCCCCCAGGGGCCCCGACCAGATCGCGCTGGACGCGCGCACCGCCGACAAGGCCGGCTACCGGGTCGGCGACACCGTACGGATCTCCGTCGACGGGCCGGTCCGTGAGCCGAAGCTGACCGGCATCTTCACCACCGACGACGACCGGGCCGCGGCCGGCGGCACCCTCACGCTGTTCGACACCACGAGCGCCCAGAAGCTGTTCCGGACGCCCGGGGCGTACAGCGTGATCCAGGTGACCGCCGCGGCGGGCACGTCCCAGACCACCCTGCAGCACGCGATCCAGCGGGCGCTGCCCCCGGGCAGTGCCACCGTCGAGACCGGGAAGCACCTCGCCGACACGCAGGCCGGCATGATCGAGGAGCGCATGGACGGGATGAAGACCGGGCTGATGGTCTTCGCCGGTATCTCGCTCTTCGTCGGCATCTTCCTCATCGCCAACACCTTCACCATGCTCGTCGCCCAGCGCACCAGGGAACTGGCGCTGCTGCGGGCGGTCGGCGCCGCCCGACGCCAGGTCACCCGCTCGGTACTGATCGAGGCGTTCCTGGTCGGCACCCTCGCCGGTGCGACGGGCCTGGTGGCCGGTATCGGCGTCGGCGCGGGCCTGCGCGCGCTGGTCAGCGGCACCGCCGGGAACCTTCCCGACGGACCGCTGGTGGTCGCGCCCACCACGGTGCTGACCGCGCTGGCCGTGGGCATCGTCGTCACGGTGCTGGCCGCCTGGCTGCCGGGCCGGCGCGCCGCGAAGATTCCGCCGGTCGCCGCGATGAACAGCGTGCACCTCCCCGCCACCACCAAGTCGCTGGTGGTCCGCAACAGCATCGGCGCGGTCTTCGCGGGCGCCGGTACGGCCGCTGTGCTGGCCGCCACCGGTATGGACGACGGCCGCAGCACCATGGGCGTGGGGGCGGTGCTGCTGCTGATCGGCGTCTTCATCCTGACGCCGCTGCTCTCCCGCCCGCTGATCGCGCTGGCCGCCCCCGTCCTGCGGGCGTTCGGCACCGCCGGCACCCTCGCCCGGCAGAACGCGCTCCGCAATCCGCGCCGTACCGCCACCACGGCCTCCGCGCTGATGGTCGGGCTGACCCTGATCACCGGCCTGACGGTGATCGCGACCGGTGTGCAGAAGGGCGTCGACAAGCTGGCCACCGAGTCGCTGAAGGCCGACTACGTCATCTCCATGGACAGTCAGCAACCGTTCTCCTCCCGGCTGGAGAAGGCGGTCGACGCGGCGGACGGGGTGGTGGCCAGCGGCCCGCTGCGCAGGGAGATGGCCGAGGCCGGCGCCGAGCCCGAGATGCTGAACGGCGTCGACGGCCGGGAGTTCGGATCCCTGACCCGGCTGAAGTTCACCGAGGGCGCGCTCGGCGAGCTGCACGGCAACCGGGCCGTCGTGGACGGCGACACCGCGAAGAACCGGCACTGGAAGACCGGCTCCCGTGTCCCGGTGACGTTCCCCGACGGCAAGAAGGCCACGCTGACCCTCTCCGGCGTCTACGAGGGCAACGACATGTTCCGCGGCCTCGTCCTCGACAACGCCACCCTGGCACCGCACCAGAAGCACATCGCCGACGACCAGATCCTGGTGAAGATGGCCGACGGGGCCACCGACGGCAACAAGGACACCCTGGCCAAGGCGCTCGGCAACAACCCGGCCATCGTCGTCGCCGACAAGAAGGACGTGTCCGAGAGCATCTCCCAGACGGTCACGGTGATGCTGAACATGCTCTACGGCCTGCTGGCCATGACGGTGATCGTCGCGGTCCTCGGTGTCATCAACACCCTGGCGATGTCGGTCTTCGAACGCTCCCAGGAGATCGGCATGCTGCGCGCCGTCGGTCTGGACCGGCGCGGCGTCAAGCGCATGGTGCGGCTGGAGTCGCTGGTGATCTCGCTCTACGGCGGGGTGCTCGGCGTCGGCCTGGGCGTGTTCTTCGGCTGGGCGGCCGGTGAGCTGATCAGCATGTCGATGAAGAGCTACGAACTGGTGCTGCCGTGGGAGCGGATAGGCCTCTTCCTCGCCCTGGCCGCGCTCGTGGGGGTGCTGGCCGCCCTGTGGCCGGCCCGCCGCGCGGCCCGGCTGAACATGCTGACCGCCCTCAAGGCCGACTGACACCCGCTACGGCACCGGCCGCTGCCCGCCCGCTCCCTTCCGAGGGTGCGGGCGGGCCCCGTTCAGCCGCGGGGCGGGGCGGTGCGCCAGTCGCGCGCCCGCAACGGCAGGCCCGCGTCCCCGGGTTCCGGCGTACGGACGGCCAGCACCTGGTTGACTCCTATCCGGTTGCGCTCGAAGGACAGCGCGCACGCGGCCATGTACAGCCGCCACACCCGGGCCCGGCCCACGGAGGTGTGCCGCGCCGCCTCGTCCCAGTGCTCCTCCAGGTTGGCGACCCAGTGCCGGAGCGTGCGCGCGTAGTGCTCCCGGATCGCCTCCACGTCCCGCACCTCGAACCCGGCCTCCTCCAGCTGGCCGACGGTCCGGCCGAGCGGGGCCAGCTCGCCGTCCGGGAAGACATAGCGGTCGATGAACTCGTCGACGTGGTACGCCTCCTCGTCCAGCACCGGCCGCCGGGCGATCTGGTGGTTGAGCAGCCGCCCGCCGGGCTTGAGCAGCGCGTACAGGGCGTCGGCGTACTCCGCGTACTGCGTCCGGCCGACATGCTCGGCCATCCCGACCGAGGAGACGGCGTCGAACGGCTCGTCGTGGATCTCGCGGTAGTCCTGCACCCGGATCTCGATCCGGTCGGCCAGCCCGGACTCGGCGATGCGCTTGCGGGCGAAGGTGGCCTGCTCCTCGGAGAGGGTGATGCCGACCGCCCGTACGCCGTACTCGCGGGCCGCGTGCAGCACCATCGAGCCCCAGCCGCAGCCGACGTCGAGCAGCCGCGCGCCCTCCGTGAGGCCGAGCTTGCGGCAGATCAGGTCGAGCTTGTCGCGCTGGGCGTCCTCCAGGGTGGTGACGCCGTCGTCGGCGGTCCCCCAGTAGGCGCAGGAGTAGACCATGGACGGGCCGAGCACGAGCGCGTAGAAGTCGTTGCCGACGTCGTAGTGGTGGCTGATGGCTTCCTTGTCGCGCCGCAGGGTGTGCAGCGGGCCGCGGCGGCGTCTGACCTCTTCCGCGGGCGGGGTGGGCGGCACCGGCACACCGGCCAGGGTCAACAGCTCCCGGGCGGCGGCCCGGACCTGCGGGCGGGCCAGCGCGCGCAGGGCGGCGGCGCGATGCGGCTTGGGGGCGTCCGCCCGCTCCCAGATCAGTCCGGCGAGCCGGTCGAGCGCCTCGTAGAGATCGCCCTCGATGTCCAGGTCGCCGGCCACCCAGGCGCGGGCCAGGCCCAGCTCACCCGGCTTGAACAGCAGCCGCCGCAGCGCCCGGCGATGGCGGATGACGAGCGTGGGTGCCCCCGGCGGACCCGACTCGCTGCGGTCCCAGGCGCGGATGCGCACCGGGAGCGGGGCTCCCAGCACCTCCTCGGCGAGCTTGGTGAGCCGTCCAGCGGCGTCGGCCATGTCGCACACCTCCGTGTTGACGAGTCGGGCAAAGAAGTTTCACCCACCACGTAAACGCCAATGGGGCGCCCAAATAGTCCCGTTCACACGCAAGAGAACCGCACACCGGCGGGTTTTCGCCAGAGCGGACACGCCAAAGGGCGTCCGCCCCACGGATGGCGGACGCCCTTCGGGCTGGTCGGAGTACCCGACCGGGAATTCAGGAAGCCTTGGCCTTGGTCTTGTCCCCGGCCTCGGCGGCGGTCGGCGGGGCCGGCGCCGGCTTGGCGGCCTCGTAGAACTCCTCGCGGGGGTTCTCCATGGCGCCGAGCGAGACGACCTCGCGCTTGAGGAACATGGCAAGCGTCCAGTCGGCGAAGACCCGGATCTTGCGGTTGTACGTCGGCATCGCCATGCCGTGGTACGCGCGGTGCATGTACCAGGCGAGACGGCCCTTGAGCTTGATCTTCATCTTGCCCATGACGATCATCGCGACGCCCTTGTGCAGGCCCAGACCGGCGACCGCACCCTTGTTGGCGTGGCTGTACTCCTTCTGCGGGAAGCCCCGCATACCGGAGAGCACGTTGTCGCCGAGGATCTTGGCCTGCCGCAGCGCGTGCTGCGCGTTCGGCGGGCACCAGGCGTTCTCGTTGCCGTTCTTGCGGCCGACCATGTCCGGGACCTGGGCGTTGTCGCCCGCGGCCCAGATGTAGTCGGTGCCCTGCACCTGGAGGGTGGTGCCGGTGTCGACGTGGCCGCGCGGGCCGAGCGGCAGACCGAAGCGGGCCAGCGCCGGGTTCGGCTTGACGCCCGCGGTCCACACGATGGTGTTGGAGTCGACCTCGAGGCCGTTGTTGAGCTTCACGTGACCGTCGACGCAGGAGTCCATGCCGGTCTTGAGGTAGACCTCGACGCCACGGCTCTCGAGGTGCTCCTTGCCGTAGGCACCGAGCTTCGGACCGACCTCGGGGAGGATCTTGTCGGCGACGTCGACCAGGAGGAAGCGCATGTCCTCGCGCTTCACGTTGTTGTAGTACTTCGCAGCGTCGCGGGCCATGTCCTCGACCTCGCCGATGGTCTCCGCACCCGCGAAGCCACCGCCGACGAAGACGAAGGTCAGCGCCTTGCGGCGGACGTCCTCGTCGGTCGTGGAGTCGGCCTTGTCCAGCTGCTCCAGCACGTGGTTGCGCAGGCCGATGGCCTCTTCCACGCCCTTCATGCCGATGCCGTTCTCGGCCAGGCCCGGGATCGGGAAGGTGCGGGAGACCGCGCCCATCGCGATGACCAGGTAGTCGAAGGGCAGCTCGTACGCCTCGCCGACCAGCGGGGCGATCGTGGCAACCTTGCGGTCCTGATCGATGGTGGTGACCCGGCCGGTGAGAACCTCCGCCTTGGGCAGCACACGTCGTAGCGGCACCACGACATGGCGGGGGGAGATGCTGCCGGCTGCAGCTTCAGGGAGGAAGGGCTGGTACGTCATGTACGAGCGCGGGTCGACGACCGTGACGGTCGCCTCGCCGTACCGCATCTGCTTGAGGATGCGGCGTGCCGCGTACAGGCCTACGTACCCACCGCCTACAACGAGGATCCTGGGACGCTCCGTGGTGCTCATGCAATCGAGTATCCACCCCCACATGGGGGGTCGCTCGTGAGCCCCTTCACAAGCAGACGAGGGGCATCTGCTACACTCCGCCGCTTTCGTGACCGACGCCATAGCGCCGAACGGAACCACCGTGGGCCACGAGGCGTTGGAGACCCCTGTTGATCAGGGATTGTGCCCCGCCGGACGGCCGAACCACCGCCTCCGCGCACGCACCGCCCACGCCACGACGGCCGGGCATTTTCCGGGTCGAGAGGCCCCGGAGCCTTCGAATGAGGGTCGGACGATCAGATTGTTCGCCCAACGGGAGGCTTTTTCATGTGAAGGATTTCACGAACTTTCTTCGCCGACCCCTCCGCGAAGCCCGTCCGAGCCCCCTGAAGCGCGCTCGGACGCGCATTGCCCCCGCTCAAAGGGCCACTCGGCAGAGGCCGTTGCCGGCCCCTGCCGTCGAAGCCCGTGCCCTCAGCCGGCGAGGCTCCAGGCGATGCCGTCCAGGATGTCGTGCTCGCTGACGACGACCTCCTCGGCGCCGGTCCGCTCCATGATCGACAGCAGCACGAGCGCGCCCGCGGCGATCACGTCGACCCGGCCCGGGTGCATGACGGGGACGGCCGCGCGCTCGGCATGGGTGGAGGACAGCAGCCGGTCCGTGATCTCGCGGACCTTCGCCAGCGGGATGCGGGAGTGGTGAATGGCCTCGGAGTCGTACTGGTCGAGGTCCAGCGCGATCGCGGCGACCGTGGTCACGGAGCCGGCCAGGCCCACGAGGGTGGCGGCCTCGCTCAGCGGGACGGTCTCCTCGGCCCGGTCCAGCGCCGCGGCGATATCGGCCTTGATGGCGCTGATCTGCCCCGGGGTCGGGGGGTCGCTGATCTCGCCCTCGTGCACCAGGTGCCGCTCGGTCATCCGTACACAGCCGACGTCGACCGAGCGCGCGGCGCGCACCGAGTCGCTGCCGAGCACGAACTCGGTCGAACCGCCGCCGATGTCGACCACCAGGAACGGCCGCTCCATGCCCGGCCGTCGCCCACCACCCTTCCCGGCGAGGCCCTTCGCGCCTGCGGCCTCGATGCCGGTGAGCTCCTTGGTGGCGCCGTCGAAGGAGAACTCCGCCTCCTGGTCGCCGGTGATCACCTCGGGCTCCACGCCCAGGATGTCCACCACGCCGCGGACGAAGTCCTCGCGGTTCTCCGCGTCGCGGGAGGCGGAGGTCGCCACGAAGCGGACCTGCTCGGCGCCGAGGCCCTTGATCACCGCGGCGTACTCGCGGCAGGCCGCGAAGGTGCGCTCCAGCGCCTCGGGCGCCAGCCGGCCGGTGCGGTCCACGCCCTGGCCCAGCCGGACGATCTGCATCCGGCGGTCGAGGTCCTTCAGCTCGCCGGTCGCCGGGTCGCAGTCCGCGACCAGCAGCCGGATGGAGTTCGTACCGCAGTCGATGGCGGCGACCCGCTTCACGTGGCGTCTCCTTCGGGAGCGTCCTGGGCTTCGGAGGTGTCCTGGCACGGGGTCACGCACGGCCCCTTCTTCCACCACTCCGGCAGCATCGCCAGCGCCTCGTCGCCGAGCGGGTTGACGCCCGGCCCGGCCGCCAGCGAATGGCCGACGAGGACGTGCAGGCACTTGACCCGGTCCGGCATGCCGCCCGCGCTCGGGAAGCCCTGCAGCACCTCGATGGCGTCCCGCCGCCGGATGTAGTCCTCATGGGCGGCCCGGTAGGCGGCCGCAAGCGCAGGGTCGGTCGCCAGCCGCTCGGACATCTCCTTCATCACGCCGTTGGCCTCCAGCGTGCCGATCGCGGAGGCCGCGCGCGGGCAGGTGAGGTAGTAGAGCGTGGGGAAGGGCGTGCCGTCCTCCAGGCGCGGCGCCGTCTCGACGACGTCCGGCTGCCCGCAGGGGCAGCGGTGCGCGATGGCGCGCAGGCCGCGCGGCGGGCGGCCGAGCTGGTCCCGGAAGGCGGCGATGTCCGCGTCGGTCGGCTCGGTGGGCTCGGTCTGGGGCGGGGGCGTGTCCATGTGCGCTTTCGGTGAGGTGAGTGGTGAGGTGGCGGCGGGGCGGGCCGTCCCGTCCCGACACTACGGGCTGCCGTCCGGCGGCGGTACGGGCAGCCGGGGCTACCGCTTGTCGGCCGCGTCGACGGTGTCCCACAGATTGTCGTACCAGGGGCGCTGCGCCGCCTGCGGCCCCTTCGGTGCCGCGCCGGCGCGGGAGCCGTCCTGGACGATATAGCCGGTCTCGCCCGGCTTGATGTAGTGCAGATGCCGGCGGGCCTGCTGGCGTACGAAGTCGGGGTCCTGCCAGCGGGCCTTCTGTTCGCGCAGCCGGTCGAGGGCGGCGCCCGCGTCCTGGGCCTTGCGGCGCTGGTCGGCGATGTCCGAACGCTGGGAGACGTACTGCCTTATCGGGTACGCGAGGGCGACGACCAGGGAGCACATCACCAGCGCCAGCAGGGCGGCGCGGCCGGTGAGGCGGTTGCGGCGGGGCGGCCGGGCTCGGTAGACGCGGGCGGCGGCCTGCTCGCCGAGCGCCTTGAGTCGGGTCGCGGTCGAGAACCGGTCCGCGGGCACGTCGTCTCCCCTTCACTGACGGACGCCTGACTGCTGAAGCAGACGCGTCCCCGGCAACGGTACGGGACCGTTGCCGGGGACGTACGGGGTGCTGGGCGGTTGTCTCGCCCGATCAGCCCTTGCCGTCCCGGTCGGCCGGGGCGGCGGACCGCCGTGGGTCAGCTGCCGTGACGGAACCGCGGGAAGGCGGAGCGGCCGGCGTAGACCGCGGCGTCGTCGAGGATCTCCTCGATGCGCAGCAGCTGGTTGTACTTGGCGACGCGCTCGGAGCGGGCCGGGGCACCGGTCTTGATCTGGCCGCAGTTGGTGGCGACGGCCAGGTCGGCGATGGTGACGTCCTCGGTCTCGCCGGAGCGGTGCGACATCATGCACTTGAAGCCGTTGCGCTGGGCCAGCTCGACGGCGTCCAGGGTCTCGGTCAGCGAGCCGATCTGGTTGACCTTCACCAGCAGCGCGTTGGCGGAGCCCTCCTCGATGCCGCGGGCGAGGCGCTCGGGGTTGGTGACGAACAGGTCGTCGCCGACGAGCTGGACCTTGGCGCCGAGCTTGTCGGTGATGACCTTCCAGCCGGCCCAGTCGTCCTCGAACAGCGGGTCCTCGATGGAGACGAGCGGGTAGGCCGCCACGAGCTCCTCGTAGTACTCGGTCATCTCGGCGGCCGAGCGGTCCTTGCCCTCGAACTGGTACGTGCCGTCCTTGTAGAACTCGGAGGCGGCGACGTCCAGCGCGAGCGCGATGTCCTGGCCGGGGGCGTAACCGGCTTCCTTGATGGCCTCGAGGATGAGGTCGAGGGCCTCGCGGTTGGAGCCCAGGTTCGGGGCGAAGCCGCCCTCGTCGCCCAGGCCGGTGGCCAGGCCCTTGGCCTTCAGGACCTTCTTGAGGGTGTGGTAGACCTCGGCGCCCCAGCGCAGCGCCTCGGAGAAGGACTCCGCGCCGATCGGGGCGATCATGAACTCCTGGATGTCCACGTTGGAGTCGGCGTGCGAGCCGCCGTTCAGGATGTTCATCATCGGCACGGGCAGGACGTGCGCGTTCGGACCGCCGAGGTAGCGGAACAGCGGGAGGTCGCTGGCCTCGGAGGCGGCGTGCGCGACGGCGAGGGAGACGCCGAGGATGGCGTTGGCGCCGAGCGAGCCCTTGTTGTCGGTGGCGTCCAGGTCGAACATGGCCTGGTCGATCAGCCGCTGCTCGGTCGCGTCGTAGCCGACGAGCTCCGGGCCGATCTGCTCGATGACGGCCAGGACGGCCTTCTCCACGCCCTTGCCCAGGTAGCGGTTCGGGTCGCCGTCACGAAGCTCGATGGCCTCGAAGGCGCCGGTGGAGGCACCGGACGGCACGGCGGCACGGCCGGTGCTGCCGTCGTCGAGGCCGACCTCGACCTCGACCGTGGGATTACCTCGCGAGTCGAGAATTTCGCGGGCTACGACGACGTCGATCGACGGCACGTTGTCTCCTTCGTGGGTGTCTGGCGTTCTGCTGCATGAGCCTAACGGCCTCGGGCTCGTCCGCCTGCCCTTGGCCCGCTCCGTGGGACCGAACGCCCGGGAATACCGCCCAAAGACCCATTTCGCCTGACCTTTCGGCCCACTGCCCACTGAACGGAAAAGTCGTAGAACGGCGCCGGTCACCGGGGTGCGGACACCGGTGCGGCCGCCTCGGGTGCGGTCCGGTCACCGCCCCGGACGGGAGAAGCCCCGCCGCGACGCGCTGGGGGAAAGGGCGCGCCGGACGGGGCGGTCTCACGGAGGAAGGGGGCCCGCCGCTCGGGCCCGCCCAAGTCCCGGTGAGGGGTGGACTCAGACGTTGAGCTTCTGACCCGGGAAGATCAGGTTCGGGTTGCCGCCGATGACCGACTTGTTGTCCTTGTAGACGGACTTCCAGTCGGTGCCGTGCGCCTTGGCGATCTTGGCGAGGGTGTCGCCCGCCTTGACGGTGTAGTTGCCGTGGCCCATGGACTTGCGCTCGGTGGAGCGCGAGGCGTGCTCGGGGGCGGCCGGGGCCTTCTTCGCCTCGGTCTTGGCGCCCTGGTCCTGCTGGGGCGCGGACTTGGTCTGCGCGGAGGAGCCGGAGGTGTCGACGTTCGCGGCCGGGCCGCCGGCGGTCAGGTTGCCGGCACCGGCGCAGGACCAGGCGCCCGGGCCCTGGATGGCGAGGAGCTTCTCGGCCGCGGCGATCTGCTGGCTCTTGGAGGCCAGGTCGGCGCGCGGCGCGTACTGGGTGCCACCGGCGGCGGCCCAGCTGGAGTTGGAGAACTGCAGGCCACCGTAGTAGCCGTTACCGGTGTTGATCGACCAGTTGCCGCCGGACTCGCACTGGGCGACCTTGTCCCAGGTGGAGACCGAGGCGGCGGAGGCGGAGGTGGCGCCCATCAGCGGGACGGCCACGGCAGCACCGGCGATGCCGGCGAGGGTGGCGACGCGGACGGCCTTGGACGGACGACGGTGCTTGCCCTTGATGATCAGCATGGTTCGTTCGTTTCCTCACCGACGCCTACGAGGTGAGCTGTCGGGTTCGGGCTGTGAGAAATCGCCCGGCCGCGTGCGCGTGGCGCACGTGGCTTCACCCCAAGCCGGTTGACCCGCTTTCACGGGTGGGGCCGGCACTTACCTTGGGTCCCCCGCTCCTGCCTTCGGCGCTTGCGCGTCAGTTGCCTCCGATCACCGGCAGGATTCGGCGTGTGATCGAAGGGCCCGCTTTGGCGAGCGGTCCTGACGTTAAGCAGTAATGCCCTTGGGGTTCAAACCCCATCATCTGAACCAAGTTGACCGTTTTTGATCACGGTTGGGTCACATACCCGCAGGTGAACCCCGGTTTGCCAGGGCCGGACGAACCGGGGTTCAGCGCAGTCAACGAGAGCCTTGTCTCACTTTCCCAAAAGCGGGCGAACGGCGGCGAATTACCCCGCGGTGTGCCCGAGATCGAGCTGTTGGCCCGGCTTGATCAGGTCTGCGTCGGAGCCGACGACACCCTCGTTGTGGTCGTAGAGGGCGCCCCAGCCGCCGGGCAGCCGGTGCGCCGCGGCGATGGCTGACAGCGTGTCACCGGGCCGCACGGTGTACTGGCCGCCGGCCGGCGGGTCCGTACGCGCATCGTCGCCGCGGGAGGCGTGCCGGCCGCCGGAGGACCGGCCGCCGTCGTCGGCGCCCTCGCCGTCCGTGCCGCCGCGGTGCTTGCCCTGGGCGGGCGCCTCGTGCGGTGTGCCGGTGGTGTCCGTGCGGCTGCCGCCGTCGGACGGGTCGGCGGACCGCGACGGGGCGTCGTCCCGGTCGTCCGGGGTCGCCGGGGCGGACGGCTCCGGGCCGGTGGACGCCTTGCCGGAGCCGGTGGAGTCCGAAGCGTCGGGCGAGGGCGCGGGGTCGGACGGCCCGTCGCCGGGCTCGTCGCCCGGCTCGTCGTGCGCCCCGGAGGCATCCGAGCCGTCGGAGCCCGAGCCGGCGGAGCCCGAACCGTCCAGGCCGCCGCCCCAGGGGTCGGAGGAGTCGTCCGACGGGGCGGGCGAGGGGGTGGCGGTGCTGCCGGGGTCGACCTCCGGCGCGCGGCCGTCCTTGGTCAGACCGGCGCTCTGCGCGCAGCTCGACCAGACGTCCGGGCCGCGGTGATCGAGGATCGACTCGGCGACCGCGATCTGCTGGGAGCGGCTGGCGAGGTCGGGGCGCGAGGCGTAGGCCGCGCCGCCGTAGTTGTCCCACATCTCCTGGGTGAGCTGCAGCCCGCCGTAGTAGCCGTTGCCCGGCGCCGCGCTCCAGACGCCGGCGCTCTCACACTGGGCGACCTTGTCCCAGGTGGTGGTGTCGGCGGCGTGGGCGCCGCTCGCGGCGAGCAGCGGCAGGGCGAAGCCCGCGCCGGTCACTCCCGCCGTGACAAAGATGGCCGGTGCTTGACGGGGGCGCCGGTGTCGGCCGTTCCCGGAACGCATGCGGATGCCTTTCGCGCGGCGGTTGAGTTGTCCGACGAGCTCTGCGAGCTGCTCGACGGTCACCCGCCCGGCCGACACGCACGAGGCGCACCGTTACACCGGTCCCCCACATCACCGCTTCGGCCGATCGAGTGAAGCCCGTCGATCGTCGGTGGAAAGGTAACCGGGGTCACGGGTAGTCACAAGTCGGTGTAGTGCAGATCACGTAAAGGTCACGCGACTGACGATGTGTCACTTTTGCCCTTGTTGCTGGTCAGGGCGTTCGGGCGGGAACTCCACCGGCAGCGACCGCAGTCCGCGCATGATGAGCCCGCCGCGCCAGCGCAATGCGTCGGGTTCCGCGGCGAGCCGGAGGTCCGGGAGCCGGGTCAGCAGCGTCGCCAGAGCGGTCTGTCCTTCGAGCCGGGCGAGCGGCGCGCCGAGGCAGTAGTGGATGCCGTGCCCGTAGCCCAGGTGCTGGTTGTCACGGCGGGTCAGATCGAGCACATCCGGCTCGGTGAAGCGTGCCGGGTCGCGGTCGGCGGCGGCCAGCACCACCAGGACCGGGTCGCCCTGCGCGATCCGCTGCCCGCCCAGCGTCAGCTCCTGGGTCGCGAACCGCCAGGTCGCCATCTCCACGGGACCGTCGTAGCGGAGCAGTTCCTCGATGCCGGTGGTCAGCGGATCGGTGTCACCCGCCGTGATCGACTTCTGCAGCAGCTCACGCTGGGCGGGGTGGCGCAGCAGCGCATAGATGCCGTTGCCGATGAGGTTGACGGTGGTCTCGAAACCGGCGAAAAGCAGGATGAAAGCCATCGCGGCGGCCTCGTTCTCGGTGAGGTGCTCGCCGTGGTCCGAGGCCCGGATCAGGCCGGAGATCAGGTCCTCGTCCGCCTCCGCGGTGTCCCCCAGGGACTCGCGCTTGCGGTGGATCAGCTCGGCGAGATAGCCGCGCATCTTCTTCACCGACCGGGCTACCCCGCCGCGCGGGCCCCCGCCGTGCCGGATCATCATGCCCGCCCAGTCGCGGAAGTCGTCCTGGTCCTCACGCGGCACGCCCAGCAGATCGCAGATCGCGTAGATGGGCAGCGGGAAGGCGAACTCATGGATCAGATCGGCCTCGCCGCGCTGCGCGAAACCGTCGATGAGGTGGTCGGTCAGCTCCTGGACGCGCGGGGCGAAGGCGGCGACCCGGCGCGGGGTGAAGGCCTTCGAGACCAGCCGGCGCAGCCGGGTGTGGTCCGGGGGGTCGATGTTGAGCAGATGCGTCATCAGGTTCGCGCTGCGCTCACCGGGGATGCCGACCTTGCCCTTGCCGTGCGCGGCCTCGCTGTGGTGCACCGGGTTCTTGGACAGCCGGCCGTCGGCGAGCGCCTGCCGCGCCTCGGTGTAGCGGGTCACCAGCCAGGCCTCGACGCCGCTGGGCAGCTCGGTCCGGTGCACCGGCGCGTGCTCTCGCAGCCAGGCGTACGCGGGGTAGGGGTCGGCGGCGAACTCCCAGGTGAACAGCGCGGGGGCGGGCGCGGCGGCGGGGCAGCCCGCGGGGGCGTCGGCGGCGGGGGCGTGGGGCTTGTCGTGCACCTTCCGACCGTAACCGGTGGGCGCATCCGGGCGCGCCCGCGCACCGGCCGGGCCCCGGCGGCCGCCCCCGCTACGCCGGATCCACCCCGAGCCCGGTCAGGAACGCCACGGCCGCCGGCGACGGGCCGAGAGCGCTCCACACCACCCGCTCGGTGCGCTCGGGGGCCGGCCGCAGCCGCACGGTGCGCAGCCCGGCCAGCTCGGCGGCGATGGCCTCCGGCACCATGCCGACGCCCAGGCCCGCCCGCACCAGCTTCGCCAGCAGCTCGACCGTGGTCACCTCGAACGCCACCTCGGAGGTCAGCCCCGCCGCACGGAACGCCTCGTCGCGCTGGCGGCGGGCCGCGGACCCCGCGGTGAAGTCGACGAACGTCTCCCGCGCCACCCGCGACAGCGTGGTCCACTCCCGTTCCGCCAGCGGATGCCCCGGCGGCACCACGGCGACCAGTTCACCGCGCGCCAGCTCCTTCTCCCGTACGCCCACGGGGCGGGCACGCGGCACCAGCCCGACGAAGGCGACATCCAGTACGCCCTGCCGCACCTGCTCGATGAGCTGATCGCTCATCTCGGTCTGCAGGCTGATCCGGACCTGGGGACAGCGCCTACGGAAGGCACCCAGCTCACGGGCCAGATCGACGGCGGCGACGGTGGTGATCGCGCCGACCGCGAGCCGGCCGCGCACCTCGCCGGTCGCCGCCGCGACCTCGGCGCGGGCCCGCTCGGCCGCCTCCAGCGCCTGCCGGGCCACCGGAACGAAGGCCTCACCGGCGGCGGTCAGCCGGACGCTGCGGCTGGTCCGGTCGAAGAGCCGGGCACCGAGCTCCTTCTCCAGCCGGGCGATCTGGTGGCTGAGCGCGGACTGCACCACATGGCAGCGCTCCGCGGCCCGGGTGAACCCCCCGGTCTCGGCCACCGCGACCACATAACGCATCTGCTGGAGCTCCATGCCACCGAGCCTAGGTCCATCCATCTCCATCCGCGATGGATGCGATGACAACGATGTGTTGGACTCATCGATGGGACGGGCCCAGGCTGGGAGACGTCCGCCGCCACGGTGGCAGCGGGCACGACAGGGAGGGCGCGTCATGGAGACCGAGCGCATACCGGAGGCGGTCACCGCACATCCGGCGGATCCGCGGCCGGGGCTGGGACGCGGCACGCTGCTGCTGATGTCGGTCGCCACCGGACTCTCCGTCGCCGGCAACTACTTCGCCCAGCCGCTGCTCGACATCATCGGCCGCGATCTGCACCTCTCCGCATCCACCGCCGCCCTGATCGTCACCGTCGCCCAGGTCGGCTACGGCCTCGGCCTGCTGCTGCTCGTCCCGCTCGGCGATCTGCTGGAGCGCCGCCGGCTGGCCGTCACCCTGACCGCGGCGACCGCGGTCTTCCTCACCGTCACCGCGAGCGCGCCGAACGCCGCCCTCCTGCTGGCCGGCACCGCACTCACCGGCCTGACCTCGGTCGCCGCCCAGGTCGTGGTCCCGTACGCGGCGACCCTCGCGGCGCCCGCCGAACGCGGCCGGACCGTCGGCACCGTCATGACCGGGCTGCTGCTGGGCATCCTGCTGGCCCGTACGGCCGCCGGGCTCCTCGCCGAGCTGGGCGGCTGGCACACCGTGTACTGGGTGAACGCGGGGCTGATGCTGCTGATGGCGGTGCTGCTGCGGCTGCGGCTGCCCGCCCTGCGCACCGCCGCCGGGCTGCGCTACCCGGCGCTGCTGCGCTCGACGCTGGCGCTGTTCGTCCAGGAGCCGGTGCTGCGGTGGCGGGGCGCGCTGGGCGCGCTGACCTTCGCGGGCTTCAGCGTGCTGTGGACGGCGCTGGCGTTCTTGATGTCCGGCCCGGCCTACGGCTGGCAGGAGTCGGCCATCGGTCTGCTGGGGCTGGTGGGCGCGGCCGGTTCGCTCTCCGCCTCGCTGGGCGGGCGACTGGCGGACCGGGGCCTTGTGCACCATGTCACCGGCACCGCGGCGTTCCTGCTGCTCGGCTCCTGGGGCCTGCTCGCCGCCGGCGGGGCGGGCGGCGGCTGGTCGCTGGCGGCGCTGCTGGCCGGGGTGATCGTGCTGGACCTGGCCGCGCAGGCCCTCCACATCAGCAACCAGAACCTCGTCTACGCGGTCCGCCCCGAGGCCCGCAACCGCCTCAACTCGGCCTACATGACCAGCTACTTCGCCGGCGGGGCGGCCGGGTCGGCGCTGACCTCCCTGGTGTGGGGCGCCGCGGGCTGGGGCGGGGTGTGCGTGCTGGGCGCCGCACTGGCGGCGACGGCCGTGGGTCTCTGGCTCGCCGACCGCCTGCGAAGCCGTCCTACGAAAGGCACGCGCGGACAGCGGGAGCCGGTGGCCGCCCCGGGGACGGCGAGCGATGTCGCTCGGTGACGTCCGGCCCTTCTGCGGGGATCCGGAAACCGCTCCTCAAACGATCCATGCCCCGCCGTCCCGATGCCGGTCCAGCCCCACGGCTGAGAATTCGTCCTCGCCGGCGCCTGCCACTGCGCCCAGCCGCCGAAGCGCCCGGGAGAGCGGACTGCCGGCAGCGGGAAACGCCTGGCCCTCCCCTGCATGAAGAGGTCCCAGCACGAGGTGGCCGCCCTCCCAGACGGCAGCCTGCTGCTCGCCCACGCCGCCGAAGTACTCGGCTTCCACGTAGGCCACCGGTCCGGCGGCCGACCAGTCGGCGAGGGTTCTCCCGAACCCTTCCGGCAGCCGCCAGAACCCGGGAACGCCCGCGTCGCTGCCGTCGGCGACGGAATCGACGAGGGCATCCGTCAGCGGCATCAGCGACAGGCCTTGTCCGATCGGCGCCGGCCGGGCGGCGGGCAGGCCCCGCGACGCGACGCGCAGCAGGTCCCCACCAGCGATCACGGCGTGCAGATCGAAGCTCATTCCCTCGTCCCCCTCCATCGCCCCGTCACCCCGCGCGCCCGCACGCCGCGCGCGACCTCACCACCGAACGCCCCGCACGACCTCACGCCGGCCGACGGCTCCCGCGCGCCGAAGACGTCAGGTCGTCACATCGGCGGGCGGTGCCGCCCCGCCGAAGGACTCACGCCCCGGCGCCGCCCTCGGCGGCGAGCACCGCGTCCCGGTACGCCCGCGCCGCCGCCCGGAGCGCGGTCTCCGGGTCCACGCCCTCCGTTTCGGCCCGTATCGCCAGGGCCAGCAGTTCGTACCCGATGCCCTCGCCGGCCGGCGGCGCGACGTCGAGGCCGGCCGTGCGGACGCGGAAGGAGAGCTTCGCCGCCAGAGCCAGACCGGGCTGGGCCAGCGGAATGCCGTCGGTCACCGAGTCGCGCTGCTTCTCCTCCGCCTTCATCCGCAGCCAGTGCGCCCTGACGTCCTCCGGGGTCGCCGCTTCTGCCTCTCCGAAGACATGGGGATGGCGGTGGATCAGCTTCTCGACGATCCCGCCCGCGACATCGTCGAGGGAGAACGGCTCGTCGGGGTCGTCCTGGGCGATCCGGGCGTGGAAGACGACCTGGAGGAGGACATCGCCCAGCTCCTCGCGAAGCGCCTCGCGGTCCCCCTCCTCGATGGCCTCGACCAGCTCGTACGCCTCCTCGATGCCGTACTTGGCGAGGTCGCGGTGCGTACGGATGCCGCTCCAGGGACAGGTGGCGCGGATCTGGTCCATGACCTGGACGAGGTCGAGCAGCCGGGCGCCGGGCAGGTCGTAGGAGCCGGGCAGCAGCTCCAGGTCCGGCATGGTCTCCCGGCCGGAGCCGGCCAGCCTGGCGAGGCCGTCGGTCAGCGCGCTCTCGCCGTCCGCCGAGGTCAGGACGACGGCCGTACGGTCTCCCGGCACGCAGTAGTCGACCAGGTCACGGGCCGCGGGGACGGCGGCCGTCTCCACCTCGATGCCGGCCTCCCGCAGATAGGGGAGCTGCGGATGGTCCGGGTCGGCGCACAGCACACGGTCCGCCGCGCGCAGAATCTGCCAGGCGGGAAAGGACAGGAGCCCGGGGGCGACCCGGTGGCTGGTGGTGAGCAGGACCAGGCGTCCGGTGCCGGTGCCCTCGGGGCGGGCTTCGGCGCCGGTGTCGGCGGCAGAGGCGTCAGCGTTCACGTCTCGAACGTAACGCACCGCACCGACAAGCCCGGCGCGGGTGGGCGAAGGCCGGGGCACCCGCCCCGGTCCCCCGCCACTCGCTCCGGCGGACCGCCCCGGGCCGCCCGCCCCGCCGCGTCGTCCCCCGGCCTCAGGCCTGCTGCTTCGCGGGCTCCCGGGTGATCCACGGGTCCTTGGTCTCGCCGAGGATGACCTGCTGGTCGTCCCACTTGCCGAACCGCGGATTGACGTCGATCCCCATGGACCGGGAGGTCTTGGCCAGCGCCTGGGCGAGCTTCTGCTGGCCCTGCGGCTTGCCCCGGTCCGCGCCGAGGTGCCGGGCGACGCCGTCGAGCAGCAGCTGGTTGCGGACCATGGCGTCGATCTCGTCGGGGGCGACGCCCTGCTGGAGCCACATCGCCTTCAGCCGCTCGGCGCCGCCGGCCTGCTTCTCCGCCTGGGCCCGCCACTGCTGGACCTCGCGTCGGTCGACCGTCACCCCGGCGTCCCGCGCGCCGCGGGCCAGCACCTCGTCGAAGATCATGCCGTTGAGGGTGGCCAGGCTCAGCCGGCCGGTGTTCATGATGAGCTGGCCGCCCTGCGGGGACTTGGCCTGCGCGGCGCGGACGTCCTTCACCTTCGCCTGCAACTGCGAGACGGTGATCCGCTTCCCGTCCACGAGGGCCGCGGCCCCGGGGTGGGCATCGCTGCCGCAGGCCGCGAGCAACGGGGCCGCGGCCAGCAGGGCGGCGGTGGCGGATACGGAGAGCGCTGTCCTACGGCGGAACACATGGCCTCCCGGCAGATCGTGCGACGGAGTCTCGACCTTGGTGGATCGATGCTATGGAGTCGGCGTGGCCCAGGCCACTGCTTCGGCCAACGATCTGGGGCGGGGTGGGTTTCTGCCGTGAGGACGGGACGCCCCTGGTCCGCTCGTCCGTCCCCGGTACCCCTGCCGGCCCCGCACCGGACTTCACCGTTCCGGGCGACCGCCCGCCCTCCCGTCCCGGGAACGGACCGGCCCACGCCCGCGTCTGACCCACTGCCACGCCCGCCGTCACAGCGCAACGGCCGCCGGGCGGTCCGGGGCTCCGCTTCGAGTATCTTTTCGATCAGTTGAGAGTGAGGATCCGCATGGACACGGCCGCAGTAACTGCTGGGGGTGCCCCCGGACGGATTCTCGGGGAGGACGTCGGCGCCGTGCCACCGCCCCGGGCCGCCGCCCCGGCCGGTGCCGTGCCGGCGCCGCGGTCCGCCACATCGGCCGACCCCGAGGCGGCGTCCACCGGCACGCCGCCACCGGACCGGACCGGCCGCCTGCGGCGCGCCGCCCACCGCCTGCGCACCCGGACGGCCCCCCTGCGCGCCCCTCGCCTCGACCCGTACTGGACGGCGGGGTTCTTCTTCGTCGCCTTCGCGCTGCTGGCCGTCTGCCGGTTCCGCACCCTGGGCACGTCCTCCTGGGACCTGGGGATATTCGAACAGGCCATACGGGGCTACGCCCACTTCCAGGCGCCGGTCGTCGACCTCAAGGGCCCCGGCACCAACATCCTCGGCGACCACTTCAGTCCCGTACTGATCCTGCTCGCCCCCCTTTACCGGCTGTTCCCCTCGTCCCTGACCCTGCTGATCGCGCAGGCCGCGCTGTTCGCGCTGTCCGCGATACCGGTCACCCGGGCCGCCGCCCGCGCCCTGGGCCGCGTCCCGGGCCTGGCGATCGGCGTCGCCTACGGCACGTCCTGGGGCGTGCAGAAGGCCGTCGACTTCGACTTCCACGAGATCGCCTTCGCCCTGCCGCTGATCGCCTTCGCGCTCGAAGCGGTGCTGCGCGGACGGTGGACGGCGGTGGTGTGCTGGGCCGCGCCCCTGGTGCTGGTCAAGGAGGACCTCGGGGTGACCGCGGCCGTCATCGGGGCGCTCGCCCTGATACGCACCCGGCGGGCCAGTCCGCTGGCCATCGCCCTGGTGGCCTTCGGCATCACCGCCACCGCCGTCACCCTCGGCGTGCTCATACCGGGGTTCAACGGCTCCGGCTCGTACGACTACTGGAGCAAGTTCGGCGCCGACGGCGGCGGCCTCACCATCCCCCTCGACACGGCCGTGCGCACCACCCTGTGGGTCCTGCTGCCCACCACCGGCCTGCTCGCGCTGCGTTCCCCTCTTCTGCTGGTCGCGCTCCCCACTCTGGGCTGGCGCTTCCTGTCGCACGAGCCCCACTACTGGGGCATCGACTGGCACTACAACGCCGTCCTGATGCCGGTGGTCTTCCTCGCCCTGATCGACGCCCTGCCCAAGGCCCGGGTCTCCGCCCGCCCCTGGCTGCGCTCGTACGCCCACCACCTGCCGGCCGCCGTGGTGTCCGTGGCCCTCGCGCTCACGGCCACGCTTCCGCTGGCCCGCCTCACCGAGGCCGCCACCTACCGCGTACCGCCGGACGTCGCCGCCGCCGAGAAGCTGCTGGACCGGATACCCGACGGCGCGAGCGTGGAGTCCGACATCCGGCCGCTGAGCCGCCTCACCGGCCGTACCCGGGTCTTCTGGATCGGCGACACCGGCGGCCTGGCACCCGACTATGTCGCCGTGCAACTGCGCGACAACCGCACCCCGCGGCAGGCGCTGACGGACGCCGTAGCCCGCCACCCCAAGTCCACCTACGTCGTCCTCGGCGGCGCCGCCGACCTCCTCGTCCTGCACCGGACCTCCGCCCACTGACCCCCGCGGCGCCACCCGCGCGGACGCGGACCGGGCGGCGGGCACGTCCCCCTCACCCGGCCCGCGAGCACACCGCCGAGGCCCCGTCAGCTGACTCTGCCGTAGTACGCCTCGGCGGTCCTCAGACACTGCCGGCGCTGCCCGACGGTCCTGTTCCCCACGGGACATCGCACGAGCAACGACGGGGGATCTGCGGTGGGTCCGGGCCCGCGGCGGCGCCGTCGGCGAGGAGCCGCGGTGGCCCCGTCGGCGCCCTCGCCTACGACCCGAGGATGGTGGCCAGGAACTCCCCCACCCACGAGAGCAGTTCGCGGCCGACCAGCGGCTTGCCGCCGATCTTGCCGGTGGCCGGGCGCGGCACCAGGATCTGGCGGGTGGCCGGCTTGAGGACCGTGCGGGGGTGCAGCCGCTTGAGCCGCAGCTCCTGCGATTCGCGCAACTCCACCGGCCCGAAACGGATGTTGGAGCCCTGCAGGGTGATGTCGGTGACGCCGCAGGAACGGGCGAGCATCCGCAGGCCGGCGACGAGCAGCAGGTTCTCGACGGGTTCGGGCAGCTTGCCGTAGCGGTCGGCCAGCTCCTCGCGGACGGCCGCGATGTCCTCCTCCGAGGAGGCGGAGGCGATGGCACGGTAGGCCTGGAGGCGCAGCCGCTCGCCGGGGGCGTAGTCGTGCGGGACGTGCGCGTCGACGGGGAGCTCGATCTTGACTTCGAGCGGGGGCTCCTCCTCCACGCCGCCCTCCAGGGAGGCGCGGTAGTCGGCGACCGCCTCGCCCACCATGCGTACGTAGAGGTCGAAGCCGACGCCCGCGATATGGCCGGACTGCTCGCCGCCGAGGAGATTGCCCGCGCCGCGGATCTCCAGGTCCTTCATGGCGACGTACATGCCCGCGCCCATCTCGGTGTGCTGGGCGATGGTCGCCAGCCGCTCGTGGGCTGTCTCGGTCAGCGGCTTCTCCGGCGGGTAGAGGAAGTAGGCGTAGCCGCGCTCGCGGCCGCGGCCCACCCGCCCGCGCAGCTGGTGGAGCTGGGAGAGGCCGAAGTTGTCGCCGCGCTCGACGATCAGGGTGTTGGCGTTGGAGATGTCGATGCCGGATTCGACGATGGTGGTGGAGACCAGGACGTCGAACTTCTTCTCCCAGAAGTCGACGACGACCTGCTCCAGCTGGGTCTCGCCCATCTGGCCGTGGGCGGTCTGGATGCGGGCCTCGGGCACGATCTCGCGCAGCCGGGCGGCGGCGCGGTCGATCGACTCGACACGGTTGTGGATGTAGAAGACCTGGCCCTCGCGCAGGAGTTCGCGGCGGATGGCGGCGCCGATCTGCTTCTGCTCGTACGGGCCGACGAAGGTGAGGACCGGGTGGCGCTCCTCGGGCGGGGTGGTGATCGTGGACATCTCGCGGATGCCCGTCACCGCCATCTCCAGGGTGCGGGGGATGGGCGTCGCGGACATGGTCAGCACGTCGACGTTGGCGCGCAGCTTCTTCAGCTGCTCCTTGTGCTCGACGCCGAACCGCTGCTCCTCGTCGACGATGACCAGGCCCAGGTCCTTGAACTTGGTCTCGGAGGAGAACAGGCGGTGGGTGCCGATGACGAGGTCGACGGTGCCGTCGCGCAGCCCTTCGAGGACGGCCTTGGCCTCGGTGTCGGTCTGGAAGCGGGACAGCGCCCGGACGTTGACCGGGAACTGGCCGTACCGCTCGGTGAAGGTGCCGAGGTGCTGCTGCACGAGGAGGGTGGTCGGCACCAGGACGGCCACCTGCTTGCCGTCCTGGACGGCCTTGAAGGCGGCGCGGACCGCGATCTCCGTCTTGCCGTAGCCGACGTCGCCGCAGATCAGGCGGTCCATGGGGACCGACTTCTCCATGTCCTCCTTGACCTCGGCGATGGTGGAGAGCTGGTCGGGCGTCTCCGCGTAGGGGAAGGCGTCCTCCAGCTCGCGCTGCCAGGGGGTGTCCGGGCCGAAGGTGTGGCCGGGCGCCGCCATCCGCGCGGAGTACAGCTTGATGAGGTCGGCGGCGATCTCCTTGACGGCCTTCTTGGCGCGCGCCTTGGTCTTGGTCCAGTCGGCGCCGCCGAGCCGGTGCAGGGTCGGGGCCTCGCCGCCCACGTACTTGGTGACCTGTTCGAGCTGGTCGGTCGGGATGTAGAGGCGGTCGCCGGGCTGGCCGCGCTTGGCGGGCGCGTACTCGACGAGGAGGTACTCGCGGGTGGCGCCCTGGACCGTGCGCTGCACCATCTCGATGTAGCGGCCCACACCGTGCTGCTCGTGCACGATGAAGTCGCCGGCCTGCAAGGTCAGCGGGTCGATGGTCTTGCGGCGGCGGGCCGGCATCCGCGCCGCGTCCTTGCCTGCCGCCTTCTGGCCGGAGAGGTCGGTCTCGGTGAGGACGGCGAGGCGGAGCTCGGGGTCGATGAAGCCGTTGTCGAGGGGGCTGCAGGAGACGTGGACGAGGGAGGGCGAGAGCGCGGCGAGGTCGGCGTCCAGGCGGGCGGGGATGCCCTCGCCGCCGAGGACCTCGACCGTACGGGCGGCGGGGCCGTGTCCCTCGGTGAGGAACACCGTGCGCCAGCCGTCCGCGAGCCACTGCTTGGTGTCGGCCAGCGCCCGCTGGGTGTCGCCGCGGTAGGTGTCGGGGGCGTGCATGCCCAGCTTGAGGGTGTCGCCGTCCGCCGCCAGCTCCTCATCGGCCGCGAAGGGGCTCACCGACCACCACATCATCCCCAGCTCGCGCGCCCGGTCCCGGACGTCCGCGAGGCCCCACAGGGAGGCCGCGCCCACGTCGATCGGTGCCACTCCCCCGCCGGCGCTGGCCGCCCAGGAGGCCTGCAGGAACTCCTGGCTGGTCGCCACCAGGTCGGCGGCCCGGGTGCGCACCCGCTCCGGGTCGCACACCACCGTCATGCTCCCGGCCGGCAGCACGTCCAGCAGCAGCTCCATGTCGTCCACCAGGACCGGGGCCAGCGACTCCATGCCGTCGACGGCGATCCCCTCGGCGATCTTGCCGAGCAGCTCGCCCAGTTCGGGGTGCTGCTCGGCGAGCGCCGCGGCCCGCTGCCGGACGTCGTCGGTCAGCAGCAGCTCGCGGCACGGAGGCGCCCACAGGCCGTGTTCGGCGACCTCCAGGGACCGCTGGTCGGCGACCTTGAAGTAGCGGATCTCCTCGACGTCGTCGCCCCAGAACTCCACCCGCAGCGGGTGCTCCTCGGTGGGCGGGAAGACGTCCAGGATCCCGCCGCGGACCGCGAACTCGCCGCGCTTCTCGACCAGCTCGACGCGTGCGTACGCGGCCGCCGCCAGGCCGTCGACGATCTCTTCCAGATCGGCGGTCTGGCCCGTGCGCAGGCTGACCGGCTCCAGGTCGCCCAGGCCCTTGACCTGCGGCTGGAGCACCGAGCGGATGGGGGCGACGACGACGGAGACGGGACCGGCCGTCGGGTCGTCCTGGCGCGGGTGGGCGAGCCGGCGCAGCACCGCGAGGCGCCGGCCGACGGTGTCCGAGCGCGGGGAGAGCCGCTCGTGCGGCAGCGTCTCCCAGGAGGGGTACTCCACGACGGCGTTGTCCTCGCCGGCCGGCATCAGGCTGCGCAGGACGGCGGCGAGGTCCTCCGCCTCCCGGCCGGTGGCGGTCACCGCGAGCACCGGGCGGCCGGCCTCCCGGGCCAGTGCGGCGAGCGCGAGCGGGCGGGCGGCGGGCGGCCCCACCAGATCCACATGCGGCCGGTTCCCGTCGGCCGCGGCCTGCAGCGCTTCGGCGAGCGCCCGGTCCCGTACGACGGCGTCGAGCAGACCAGTCAGGCTCATCAGAAGGTTCCGTCCCAGCGAGGCGAACAACGCAGCAGCCCGACACGTCTCACGGGCCGGGGTTGCCAAGCGTACGCCCGCCGGTCACCCCGGCGGGCCGCAAGACCCCGACGGCCCCGGCGCGCCGGACAGCTCGCGCCGGGGCCGCGCTCCCGGCCGCGGCGCGAGCCGTCAGCCGTGAGCGGCGCGGATCAGCCGGCGACCCGGACCGCGGCGTAGTACTTGTCCGCGGTCTTGAGGCAGGCGGCCTTCATCTTCTTCCGCAGCGCGGGCGTGAGCGGGTCGGCCCAGGGCTTGTACTGGCAGGCCTTGCGCATGTCCTGCAGGAATACGTCGTCGATACGCTTCTTGTGGTCCCGGCGCCACGCCGTCTTCCCCACAATTGTCTTGTAGTTGCGGTAACCGAAGTCGTGGCGGTGGCAGGAGTAGGTGAAGTCGTAGCCGCCCGGCAGCTTCTCCGGCGAGCTGTTGCAGCCGTTGGTGCTCCAGTTGAAGCGGAAGTAATTCGAGCCCGAGCGGTACAGCCCGAGGTACTTGAACCAGGCATCCTGGGACGCCTGCCCCTTGCTGGTCAGCGACTTGAGCTTCTTCAGCCGGTACGCCCCGCCGACCGCGGGACCGGCCACGTCCGCCGCAGAGGCCTGCTGCGCCACGGAGGACGGTCCGGTCGTGACCGCCTCTGCCGGCGCCGCGGCGAGCGCGGGTGCCGCCGTCCCCAGAGCGAGGACACCGGCCAGTACGACACCTCCGAAAGAGGTCCGTATCGTGTTCACTTGTTTCCCTTCCCCGATTTCATGCTGCATCGGAAGCCGTATCCGAAATCGGCTCCGGGGAGGAAAATAGCGCGCCGCCGGGCTCCGCAGGAGGAATTGCCGCATCACCCCGGCGCACCGTCGAGGGAATCTCGAGTTCCGCACGGCCGGACATGGTGAAGCAAGGGCGGACTCGATCACTATGTCCGGATGTGCCCGATGCGCAAAGAGGGTTCAATGCACCCAAAACCTCGGCGCGCGGGCCCGGCTGTGATGTGGAACACCCCCCGCGCCACGGGCACCGGCCTGCCGCACCCCGGAGCCCGTCGAGCCGCGCCGGGACCGGAAGCGCGGTTCCGCGCTCCGCCCCCGCATGGAAGGGTGCAGCGTACAAGGACCTGCGGAGGGGGAACGGTGAGCCACAGCGCGCGACCTGCCGGCCACAGCGAACGCGACGCCCTGCGGACGGCGGGCCCGGGGGCCGGGGACCCGCGACGGCGCCCCGTCGTCGCCGCCCTCATGCTCGCCATGGCGCTGGCCGCCCTCGACTCGACGATCATCGCCACCGCCATCCCCCAGATCGTCGGTGACCTCGGCGGCTTCGCGGTCTTCTCCTGGCTCTTCTCCGGCTATCTGCTGGCCGTCACCGTCACCCTGCCCGTCTACGGCAAGCTCTCCGACACCTTCGGCCGCAAGCCCATCCTGATCACCGGCATCCTGCTCTTCCTCACCGGCTCACTGGCCTGCGCCGGCGCCTGGAACATGGCCTCGCTGATCGCCTTCCGCGTGGTCCAGGGCCTGGGCGGCGGCGCCCTCCAGGGCACCGTCCAGACCATCGCCGCCGACCTCTACCCGATGAAGGAACGCCCCAAGATCCAGGCCAGGCTCTCCAGCGTCTGGGCCACCTCGTCGGTCGCCGGACCCGCCCTGGGCGGACTGCTCGCCGCCTACGCCGACTGGCGGTGGATCTTCCTGGTCAATGTGCCGGTGGGGGCGGTGGCCCTCTGGCTGATCGTGCGGTACTTCTCCGAGCCGGCACGGGACCGGGAGGGCGACCGGGACCGCCGCCCCCGCGTCGACTGGCCCGGCGCGCTGGCGATCTTCGCCTGTGGCGGGCTGCTGCTGACCGCCCTGGTCCAGGGCGGTGTGGCCTGGTCCTGGAGCTCCCCGCCGTCGCTGCTGCTGTTCGCCGGCAGCGCGCTGTGCGCCGCGCTCACCGTCGTCATCGAACGCCGGGCCGCCGACCCGATCATCCCCGGCTGGGTCTGGCGCCGCCGCACCATCTCCGCCGTCAACCTCGCCCTCGGCGCCCTCGGCCTGATGATGGTCGCGCCGACCGTGTTCCTGCCCACCTACGCCCAGGCGGTACTGGGCCTGGGCCCGACGGCGGCCGGCTTCGTGCTCTCCGTCATGACCCTGAGCTGGCCGGTCTCGGCCGCCCTCAGCAGCCATGTCTACAACCGCCTCGGCATCCGCACCTGTGCGGCGGTCGGCATCGGCGCGGCCGCACTGATCCTGCTCGCCTTCCCGCTGCTGCCCTACCCCGGCGCGGCCTGGCAGCCCGCCCTGATCATGCTGGCGCTGGGCGCGGCCCTCGGCCTCTTCCAGCTCCCGCTGATCATCGGCGTCCAGTCGTCGGTCGGCTATGCCGAGCGCGGCACCGCCACCGCCTCCATACTCTTCTGCCGCCAGGTCGGCCAGTCCCTGGGCGCCGCGCTCTTCGGCGCCCTCGCCAACGCCACCCTCAACGACCGCCTCGCCCACGCCCCTTCGGACATCCGCCCCGGCCTGCCCGGCGACCTCGACGGGGTCTCGCACACCCTCCAGCACCCCGGCGCCCTCACCGCCCACGCCACCGACTACCTGCGGCGCGCCGTCGACACCACGGTCGACCACGTCTACCTCGGCGCCGCCGCGGCCGCCGCGCTCGCACTGGCCGCACTGCTGCTGCTCGCGCCGCGACGCTTCCCGGTGCACACGGATGTCCGCGGTACGGGCGAGGGCGAGCGCACACCGGGCCCGGCGGGGCCGCCGGGGAAATCCGGCAGCCGCTGAGATCAGGCGCCCGTGCCGCCGCCCCGGTGCACCGGCGTCTCCAGGGTGTCCTCCCCGTCGGACCCGGACCCGGAGCCGACGCCGGCGCCCTGGCCCACGCGCCCGTCGCCGTCCGGCGCCGTCCCGGTCTCCTCGTCGTCGCCCTCCGCCGCCGGCGCCTTCCCGGTGAGCGCCGCCAGACTGTTGCGGACGTGGGTCATATGGACGCGCACCTCTTCGCGCTCCGCGTCGTGTTCGCGCAGGATCCGCTCGGTGGCCCGCTCGATGCGCTCCACCTCCGCCAGGGCCTGGGCCAGCAGTCCGGCCGCGCGGTCCTCGCCGTCCTCCTGACGGTGCCGGGACGCCTCCTCCGCCTCCGCGTACTGCCGCCGGGCGTCGACGCGGAGGGCCTTCCCCCGGGCGTCCAGCTCCGCGACGCACCGGTCCGTCTCCTCCTCCAGCGCCGTGAGTTCCCGCCCGGCCGCCTCCCACTCCTCCGTCTGCCGCTTGTCCTGGTCGCTCAGCAGCTGCGCGGTGCGCCGGCGCACCTCCGCCAGCCCCTCGGCCGCCTCGCTCCGCAGCCGTTCGGCCTCCTCCGTCGCCACGGCGACCAGCTCCGTGGCCTCACCGCGCGCCGCCCGGTCCGTCCGCCGGGCCCGGGTGTCCGCCTCGGCCCGCACCGCGAAGGCCGCCCGCTCGGCCGCGTCCCGCACCTCGTCCGCATGGACGGCCGCCGCGTCACGCGACGCCCCGGCCGCCTCCTCCGCCTCGGTCCGCAGCCGCGCCGCCTCGGACTCCGCGGTCGTCAGGATCAACCGGGCCTCGCTGCCGAGCGACGCGTACGTCTGCGGCGGCTGCTGCGCCAGAAAGACGCGCAGCTCGGCGAGTTCGGCGTCCATCTCGTTGGACAGGACGGTGAGCCGTGCGGCCCGCTCCCAGCAGGAATCGCGGTCGACCGAGAGTCCCGTGACGCGGCGGTCCACATCCTCCGGCCGGTAGCCACGCCCTCGTACGGTCTCGAACCCGTGAGGCGAAACCGATGCACTCATCCCTCAAGCCCCTCTCCGCCGCGCACAGCACGCGCGCGACCCGCAGCGTTCCGCTTCCATTCGCATGCTTCCGTGCCACACCGTGCGGTGGTACGCACGTGCCGGGGGCCGGGCCGAAGCCGCATCATCGCGACACTCCACCCAACCCACCCACCAGGATGCGTTATTTATTGCCAGAAGTCGGAGTCCGATCATCTGCGCGCAACGCCTGGAACAGCCGCCGCGCCCCGGGTTCGTCCCACTGCAGCACCGACCCGACGCCGCTCACCATCACCCCGGGCCGCGTCACCGGCACCGTCGTCGCGCTCCCCTCGCCGCCGGCGATCTGCTTCATCGACCAGCCCATATCCAGCACCCGCGCCATGTCCGTACCGTCGTCCACGGTCAGCGCCGCCAGCGAGGTGTCCAGCACCCGCTGCAGCCGGGTCGGATCGAGGAGGACGTCGGGGGAGGCCATCTCGTCGGCAACCGCACCGAGCAATTGCCGCTGGCGCTTCACCCGTCCGAGGTCACCCTCGGGGTCGGCGTACCGGGCCCGTACGTACGCCAGCGCCTGGGTGCCGTTCATCCGCCGGCAGCCCGCCGGGAAGTCCGCCCCCGACCGCTCGTCCCGCAGCGGCTTGTCCAGACACAGCCGCACGCCGTCCAGCGCGTCCACGACCTGCACGAAGCCCAGGAAGTTCACCTCGGCGTAGTGGTCGATCCGCAGCCCGGTCGCCTGCTCCACCGTTCGGGTGAGCAGCTGCGGCCCGCCGTCCGCGAAGGCCTCGTTGATCTTCCGGCTGCCGTGGCCGGGTATCGGGACGTAGCTGTCGCGCGGCAGGCTGACCAGCGACGGTCCGTGATCGCCGTAGTGCAGCACCATGATGGTGTCGGTGTTGCGCACGTCGTTGTTGCCGACGTGCAGGTCCCGGCGCTGCTGCGGGGTCAGCGCGGTACGGCTGTCCGAGCCGATCAGCAGCCAGTTCGTGCCCCTGCCCGCGGACGGCCGCCCCGGGTAGTCGCCCAGCGCGTCCATGTGCCGCAGCTGCCGCCCCGCCGAGATGTAGAGCCAGGCAGCGACCGCGACCACCGCCACGACCAGCACCAGCAGCGTCACCAGGAACCAGACGAGCCATGCCCAGCGCCGCCGGGGCGGGCCCGGGCCGCGCAGCGACCCGGCCGCCCGCCGCCCGTGCCACCAGCGCGCCCGCCGCGCCCGGTACGCAGTCGTCGACGGCGACGACTGCGACAACGGGGGTATCAGACGGCCCATATAGGCATGGTCGGGGCACCCGCCCCGTCCCGCAGCTCGAACACCCCGGCCGGCGGCTACAACCGGGCCCTTTGACGGGCCCGGTTGCGCTGTGCCGCCGCTCCTACAGCAGCCCGTCCCACATCTGCTCCAGCAGCACCGACCACCAGGTCTCCGGCGAACCCAGCGCCGGCGGATCCAGCGCGACCAGCTGCGCCTGGAAGTCGACGGTCCAGCGGCCCGCCTGCTCGGGAGTCAGCCCGTAGCGCAGCCGCCACATCCGCCCCAGCATCGCCAGACAGCGCGTGAACTCCGGCAGACCGGAGTTCACGAACTGCGGCGTCGCGGGCGCACCGCCCGGCCCGGCCTCCATCGGCACCGCCACGATGTGCGCGGTCCCGTACTGCACACACAGCTGACGGCCGAAGTCGTTGCCCATCACCAGGTACGACCCGGCGTCCGAGGCGGGCTGCACCATGCGCTCCGCCGCGAGCTCCGCCAGCGTCGGCACCGGACGGCCCGGCTGGGCCTGCGCCCAGAAGAACGGCCCGAAGTCGACCGGCAGCCCGGACCACACCAGCATCTGCGCCACCACATCGGGCACCCCGTGCCGGGAGACCGCCCGCTGATCGAAGCGGAAGATCCCCTGCGGCCCGAACGACTGCTCCAGCTCCTGCCCGATCACCTGCGGCGGCACCGGGGGCACCGGCTGTACCTGCGAGGGATGCGGCAACGGGGCCCGCACCGGCGCCGGCCGCGCCGGACCGTCCGCGACCTGGTGCAGCTCGCCCTGATGCTCGACGAGGTGCCGTACGCCCTGCTGGCGCGAGGCGTGGTCCCTGCCGTACGCGGCGGTGTGGCTGATCCGCACCTGCGGCCAGTTGTCCCGGATCATCCGGGCGCAGTAGCCGCCCGGCAGATCACAGCACTCCAGCTCCGTGTGCAGCTCCAGCACCTGCTGCGGGGGGATGTTCATCCCGCGCAGCTCGTGCAGCAGCTGCCACTCCGGATGCGGGGTACCGGGCGCCGAACGACGCACGATCTTCTGCTCGGAACCGTCCGGCGCGCGGTAGCTGAGGACGGCCATGTAGCCCGGGCCGACGGTCGGCTGACCGCTGGGCGTCTGCGGATAGCCGTACGCACCGCCGCCGGGAGCCTGGCCGCCGGGGCCCTGAGCGGCGGGCGGTCCGGGCGGGGCGGCCTGAGCGGGCGGGGGCGGGACGCCGGGCCCGGCCGAGGGCGGGACGCCGGGAGCACCCGGAGCACCGGGGCCGCCCGGCCCGCCGCCGGGCAGGGCCGCGCCACCGGCGAGCATCGTCGCCGCGGCATGCACCCCACCGGTACCGCCCGCGGCGGGCGGGGCGGGCGGTGCGGCGGGGGGCCCGGGCGGACCGTCCTGGCCGCCGGAACCCCGGCCGCCCGCGGACGCGGCGGGCCTGCCGGGCGGGCCGGGAGGCTTGGGAGCGCCGGGCGGACCGGGCGGCTTGGGCGCACCGGGCGGGCCGGGGGGCGCGGGCGGCGCCACGCCGGGGCCGCCGGCAGCGCCGCCGGGCCCGCCCGCGAGGCCGGCCTGCAGGGACGCGCCGTCGGCGAGCATCGTCGCCGCGGCATGCACCCCACCGGAGCCGGGGCCACCGGCACCGGGGCCACCGGCATCGGGGCCACCGGCATCGGGGCCACCGGCATCGGCGGAACCCGAGGCACCGGCCCCGTCGGCGCCACCGGCCGCACCCGTCCCGCCCGGCCCGTCCACCGCGCTGAGATCCAGATCCGCCGCATCCAGCTGCGAGACCATCTGCGTCGGCACATAGCCACCGGCCGGGACACCGGGCGCACCGGGGCCGGACACCGCGGGCCCGCCGGGCGGGCGCTCCTCGCCCCTGCCCGCATCGGTCCGGGCGCCCTGCGCCGGTGCACCGTCACGGCCCGCGCCGGGCGGACCGGGCACCCCGGGAGGCGGCGGCGGGCCCGCGGCGGCGTTGCCGGGCAGCGCCGAACCGTCGGCCAGCATCGTCGCCGCGGCATGCACCCCACCGCCCACGGGCGGTGCGGGCGGCGGCATCCCGGGACCGGGGACGCCCGGTCCGCCCGCGGCGGGCGCACCGGCACCCGGCGGCGGCGGTACGTCGGCGACCGGCGGCCCGGACGGCGGCGGCAGTTCCGACAGGCCCGCGGCGGCGGGCGGCGCGGGAGGCATCGGCGGCGGCAGCGGAACGCCGGCCGGCCCGCCGGCCGGGCGCGCCTGCCCCGCCCCGGGCCCGGCCTCGTCCGGCAGCTCCAGCGCGGGCGCCACCTGCGTACGCGGCAACTGACTGCCGCCCTGCAGCAGTTCGGTCTTGGCCTCCGGCCGGACACGCGGCGTCGGCGGGTCCTCGCCCTCCTCGTCGAAACCGGCCAGCGGCGGCGCGAAGACCGTCGCGGGCAGCCCCACCGAGCGGTCGTCGCCCCCCGCCCCCGCGGTGGTGTCCGTCCCGGTCCACGGCGTCGGCTCGCCGGACGCGCCGGGGCCCGCGGCCGGCTCCTCACCGGCGTGGGCGGCCGGGCCGTCGGTGCCGTTCACACTCACCTCGGCCCAGGCGTCCGAGGCCGACGGCGCGGCACCGGACGCGGGCGCGGCCGCCGGCGAAGCCACCGGGGCGGCGCCCGCAGCGCCCACAGAACCCGCAGAGCCCTCGGCCCCCGCGCTCCCGGCCCCCCGCCGGCCCTGTCCGCCGATCGTGTCCGCCGCCTCCTGCAGCCACTCCGGCGGCGTCAGCAGGAACGACGTGGCCTCCAAGTCGATCCGCTGCGGCGGCGCCTCGGCCGCGCCGTATCCGCCGTCCGCGGGAGCGCCGTACTCCTCCTCGTAACGCCGGATCACCTCACCCACCGGCAGCCCCGGCCACAGCGTCGTCTCCCCGCTGTCCCGCGCGATCACCAGCCGGGCCCGGCCGGAG
Organism: Streptomyces caniferus; assembly: GCF_009811555.1. Taxonomy (GTDB): domain Bacteria; phylum Actinomycetota; class Actinomycetes; order Streptomycetales; family Streptomycetaceae; genus Streptomyces; species Streptomyces caniferus. The sequence continues at coordinate 3,578,046 of NZ_BLIN01000005.1, forward strand.
TCCGTCGACGGGCCCCCTTCCCGGTCCTCGGCCCAGGCCACGAAGCCCAGATCGAACTCCCGCACCCGCACCTCACGATGCAGCGGCGCCGGCACGTCACCGTTCACCCACCGCTCCGCGCGCTCCTGCGCCTGCGCGAACGTCACCACCGTGCTCAGCCCCCCACCGCAACCGCGTACGCAAAACCGCCGTCGACCATCAGGTTCGCCACGGTGTCCAGCTCCGGCGGATTGCCCGCCAGCCGCTGCAGAAAGTCATCGAAGTCCGCACCACACGGCAACAGCAGCCGCTCCACCCGCTCCTGCACCGTCCACCCGTCCTGGTCCCGCGCATCGTCGTACGGACAGAACCACACCGAACCGAGCGCCTCGCCGCGCACCTTCACCGCGACCACACCGCCCTGTACGAACGCCACGCCCAGGTAGTCCTTGGTGAAGTGGTCCCGCAGACACTTGTTCACGTAGATCAGGTCGTTGACCGCCGCGTCATCGCGCACCGTGAAGAACGGCTGGTCGACCAGCAGCCCCAACTCCGCGTCCAGCGCCGCGCCCACCGGGGCACAGCCGCCCGCGGCCTTGAGGAACGACCGGTAGGCACCCGGCAGCCGATAGCCCAGCGCCTCCTCGGCCTGCGCCACCTGCTCCTCACCCACCGACAGATCCCGGTGCGGCAGCCCGAAGTGCGCCGGCCGGGTCTCCTGCAGCGGCCGGGTACCGCGCCGGTCGTGCGCCACCGCGGCCGTCGCCAGCCCGCCGTGATGGCGCAACAGCGCCTTCACCTCGACCGGGATCAGCTCCATCCGCCGGGTACCGGCCACGTGATGCCAGGTCCAGCCGTGCGGCGTCGCCACGGCCGGCACATCTATCCACAGCTCGTGCCCCTGCGCGTGCAGGGCCGCGTTCGCCGACACATAGTCCGTCAGCCGCAGCTCGTCGACGCCGAAGCCCTCGGGCGGCTCGGCGATCTCCGCGGCGGCGCGCGCATACGGCGAGAACTCCGGGAAACCGCGGGCGTCCATCCGCACTCCGGCGGGGTACCGCGTGGCGCGGACCGGGTCCGGAAAATGCACGACCTGTCCGGCATAGGCCGCATTCGGTGGGGCGGTGTCCCCCGCCACCTGGGGGCCGGGGTGTGCCCCCAGCCCTTGCCGACCTGTCGTCATCGCGGTTGCCCCCTGGCTGAAGCTGGCTTTGGGGCACAGCCTATGCCGTACCGCAACACCCGCCCCCGCCCGCCTGCCCCCACACGTCAGCCCCGCGACACACCGGCGTCACCCGCCGCCACACCACCCCCGAGCCCCCCGCGCACCACCCCGCCCACCAGCCGCGTTCCACCCCGGCCGACGCCCCGTCAGCTCACCGTGACATCGCCGACAGGCCGCCCGACTACCGCAACACCCAGCACATTTGGCAGGCTGACCCTCCCCCACCTTCGGTGGGGGGACCCCCAGTACAACGGGGATTCGGGGAGGGAAAGCACCACCATGAGCACCACTGCACGCCACCACAACTCAGCCGTCGGCGATCCCCGCACCGCCGCCGGCGACCCTCGCATCGGCTGGAGCGGCACCGCCGACGCCCATCGCGCGCCCGCCCTCCACCACCGCCGCGACGGCATCCTCCCCACCATCGGTGCCGCCTTGTCCGTACGCGGACAAACCCTCACCTGCACCGCGAGCAAGGCGGAACAGCCCCCCGTCCTCCACCCGCTCGTCCAGGACTTCCTCGACACCCTCACCACCGCACAGCGCGAACGTTTCACCGGACGCTGCCCCGAGGCCGTCCTGCTCTCCCGCCACCTCACCGCCGTCGAGGGCAACCGCGGCAAACGCGCCTCCCGCAAGCCCCTCACCAATGGCGAAGCCCGCCGCTCCCTGAAACACTCCAAGATCACCGCACGCCATATCCGCGAGGACGGCGACCCCCAGCACGGCAGCTACGCCCCGCCCTGCCGCTCCTGCGACGCGCTCCTCGCCCACTTCGGCGTCATGCCCATCAGCGGCCCCACGCCCACAGGAAGCTGACCGCCACCATGCCGCCCACCACCCCCGGCCCCCGCACACCCGCCCACGACCGCGCCGACTCGACCCGCTTCCCCGCCGCCGTCGACGTCGCCCTCCAGGAAGCCGGCTGGCAACCCGGCCGCTGGGACATAAAGCAGGCGGAACACTGGGCCGACGCCCTCCGCGCCCACGCCTCCCCCGCCGGACACCGCCACACCGTCTTCCCCGCCGCCGTCGAGGCCTGGGCCGAATTCGGCGACCTGCACATCACCGGCCCCGGCCCCGGGCGCCACATCTCCCCCACGCCGTTCGCCATCAACCCCCTGTACGGCCTCCACCTCGCCCGCACCCTCGGCGACCTCGGCCGCGCACTGGAAACCGACGTGGCCCCCCTCGGCCGCGAGGAGCTCACCGCCGACGGCACCACCTACAGCCAGGCCACCCTCGCCATCGACGCCGAAGGCCGGGTCTACAGCCTCGACCACACCGGCGACTGGTACCTGGGCCCCGACCTCGACACTGCGTTGAGCACGTTGGTACTGGGGACACGGCCCATGCGGCTCGGCGTTGCGGCCCAGGCCTCCGACGACTGACCGGCGTTTTGCGTTTCGCCTCTCGCCTCCGGCGGGGGTGGGTGGTGGTTTGGGCGGGGGCCGCGGATCGGTTGGCGTCCCACGTAGGTTTCCGCGGCGCCGTTTCGCGTCTCGCCTCCGGCGGGGGTGGGGTTTGGGCGGGGGCCGCGTTTGCTGTGTGGTGGGTGCCGGTGGTGGTCCTCCGGGGGTGGGTGTTCGGACTGCTTCGCTTTACGTCCGAACACCCACCCCCTCCGGCCCACCACCTCCCGCCCGGGACCGCGACCCCCGCCCGGTGGGGGAAAGGTTTTCAAAAACCAGAAGCTCGGCCGCGCCGTGGCATGGCCGAGCTTCTGGCTTTTGGTTTTTCCTGCTCCCCACAGGGGTGGGGCCCACAACTCACGGGAGGGGGCGGGGGCGGAGGGGTGGGTGTGTGGACGTAAAGCGAAGCAGTCCACACACCCACCCCGGAGCCCCCGCCACCGGCACCCACCACCCAGCCGGGGCCCCACCCCAACCACCACCCCACCGCCGACAGGCGCAACCCCACACCCAGCCGGGGCCTCACCCCAAACAACCAACCCCGCCCCCGCCGAAGGCGGGAAAGAACAACAGAAAGAAAAACGGCGGATCACCCGGCAACGTGGGAAACCACCGGCCCACCGGAAGGAAGCACCGCAGAAACGCGAAAGCCCCCCGCCTCCGTCGGGCCCGAGACGAACACGCCGCCCAGCGCCGTCACCCGCTCCCGCATCCCCACCAGGCCATTGCCGCCGCTCGGCAACCCCGCATCGGCGGCGCCCCCGTCGCAGGGACCGTTCTCCACCTGGACGGCGAGCTCACCGTCCCGGTGCGCCAGCCGCACCCGCGCCCGCGCACCCGGCGCATGCTTGTGCACATTCGTGAGCGCTTCCTGCACCACGCGGTACACGGTCCGCTCCACCCGCGCCGCATACCGGCGCCCGGCGGCCGCCTCCTCGTCGGCGCCCCCGTCCACCGTCAGCTCGACGGCCATCCCGGCCGCCCGGGACTGGCCCACCAGATCCGCCAGCTCCGTCAGACACGGACCCTCGGAATCCGCTTCCTGCGCCCCGGGAACCAACGACGTCGCGGCCCCGGAGGCGGTGCCACCGGCCGGTGCGGACGACGCCGAAGCCCCGGACGGTGCCGAAGAGCGGGCCTGCACCGTCGCCTTCGCGCCCGCCTGCGACGCCACCGCCGCCAGCCGTTCCGGCGCAGCCGACGCCGAGACACCACGCCCCGCCGCCCCCTCGGCCGTACGCAGCACGCCCAGCATCTCCCGCAGCTCCGTCAGCGCCTGGCGACCCATGTCGCCGACCAGCCCCGCGTTCTTCGACGCCTTCTCCGGGTCCTTCAACGCCACCGCCTGGAGCGCGGCCGCATGCACCACCATCAGACTCACCCGGTGCGCGACCACGTCGTGCATCTCCCGCGCGATCCGGGTCCGCTCCTCGTTACGGGCCCACTCGGCCCGCTCCTCGGCCCGGTCCGCCAGCAGCGACAGCTCGCGCTCCAGACCGTCGGCCCGCTCCCGCAAGCTCTCCACGAGCCGCCGCCGGGCCGCGATGTACAGCCCCCACAGCACCGGCGGCGCCGTCAGCACCAGCCCCACGGCCAGCGCCATCACCGGCACGAGCCACATCGGCGGATGGAAGTCCTGCTGCGTCGCCACGTCCTCCCGCAGGCTGAGGAAGGTCGTCACCAACGTCCCGACGACCGTCATGCCCGCCAGCAGGGCCGTGATCCGGCGCGGCACATCCGACGCGGCCAGCGTGTACAGCCCCACCACGCTCAGCAGCCCGCCCATCTCCGCGGGCATCACCGCGATCGAGACCAGCACCACCACCACGGGCCACCGCCGGCGCACCAGCAGCACCGGCCCCGCCAGCAGGCCGAGCAGCATGCCCACCAGCTCGGGCAGCTGCGCCTCGTGCGCGAAATTGGCGCCTTCCCAGACGCACTCCATCGCGGAAGCGGCCGCCAGAAACACATCCAGCACGGCGCTCCGCCGCCGAGCCCACCACCACGGCCCACTCACCGGCGCACCCCGCGCGCCCACACCTTCACTTGCCCCCGTCGCGGTCATACCGCCCAGCCTACGGGCGGTAGCCCCCGTTTCCCCGCCCCGTATCGCGTCATAGACCAGGCCCATTACCAGCCCTTACCGCCGGTTATCCCTCGAACTGTTGAATCGCCCACATTTTCGACACTTCCGCACACCTTCACGGGAGACCCTGTTCCCATGCCGCACACCCATCGGAGCCAACCCGACTACGAGGCGTTACACCCCCAGGCCGTCGCCCTGCGCCGCGCCGGCCTCAGCCGCCGCCAGATCCGCGACCGGCTCCACGTCCACAACAACGACATCCTCAACCGCCTCCTCGAAGGCGTCCCCGCCCCCGACTGGACCCGCCGCCCCCACGCCAAGGACGACCTGCGCGAGCGGGCCCGCACCCTGCGGAAGGAGGGCAGGACCTACGACGAGATCCAGGTCGAACTGGGCTGCTCGAAAAGTTCGATCTCGCTGTGGGTACGGGATCTGCCGAAGCCGCCACCGCGCCGCACCCCCGCCGAGCAGGCCCGGATCGCCCGCGAAAAGCGCTGGGAGCACGAGCTGGCCGCACGGGACGCGGAGCGCCGTCGGACCAAGAGCGCGGCCACGCGGGACGTCGGCACGCTGTCCGACCGGGAGCTCCTCCTCGCCGGAGCCGCCCTGTACTGGGCCGAGGGCGGCAAGGACAAACCGTACGCCCGGCGGGAGAACGTCCTCTTCGTCAACAGCGACCCCGGCGTCATTCAGGTCTTCCTGGCCTGGCTGCGCCTGCTGGAGGTGGAACCCGGGCGAGTGGGATACCGGGTGATGATCCACACGACGGCGGACGTGGCCGCCGCCGAGCGGTACTGGGCCGACGTGGTGGGCGTCGAGGTCGACCGGCTGCAGAAGACCACGCTCAAGAAGCACAACCCCAGAACCACCCGCAAAAACGTCGGGGAGGGGTACCACGGGTGCCTGGTGATCCGGGTGCTACAAAGTGCGGAGCTATACCGTCGCATCGAAGGCTGGTGGTACGGCATAGTGTTGGGAGCCAAGCGGCCAGACTGACGGAGCGTCCGGTTTGGAATGCTTCACCATCCCCTGTGGTGTAATTGGCAGCACTGAGGCTTTTGGTGCCTTATGTCCGGGTTCGAGTCCTGGCAGGGGAGCCTCCATCGAACGGGCAGATTTCGGGTCCTGACTACCAAGTCAGGACCCGCCCGCGTTTCGGCTGCTATACGCACCGGTATCCTTCGGGTGACCACCACCCGAAGTAGCCAAGAAGCCGAAGGGCATCCCCGTGAGCGCCAACCGCCCGGCAGCCGTCGTCGTTCTCGCAGCGGGTGAGGGCACCCGCATGAAGTCGGCGACCCCCAAGGTCCTGCACGCCCTCTGCGGCCGCTCCCTCGTCGGCCATGTCGTCGCCGCCTCCCGAGAGCTGGATCCCGAGCATCTCGTCGTGGTCGTCGGCCACGCCCGCGAGCAGGTGCGGGCGCACCTCTCCGAGGTCGACCCCGCCGTGCGCACCGCGGTGCAGCACGAGCAGAAGGGCACCGGCCACGCGGTCCGTACGGCCCTGGAGGAGCTGAGCAACAGCGGTGTCGCCCTCGACGGCACCGTCATCGTCGTCTGCGGGGACACCCCGCTGCTGACCGGCGAGACGCTGCGGCTGCTCGGCGATACGCATGCGGCCGACGGCAACGCCGTGACCGTGCTGTCCGCCGAGGTCCCGGACGCCACCGGCTACGGGCGCATCGTGCGCGAGGCGGGCACGGGCGCGGTGACCGCGATCGTCGAGCACAAGGACGCCACCGCCGGGCAGCGCGCGATCCGGGAGATCAACTCGGGTGTCTTCGCCTTCGACGCGCGGCTCCTCGTGGATGCGCTCGGCAAGGTGCGGACGGACAACAGCCAGGGCGAGGAGTACCTCACCGATGTGCTGGGGATCGTGCGGGAGGCCGGGCACCGGGTCGGTGCGGCGGTGTCGGCCGATCACCGGGAGATCCTGGGGATCAACAACCGTGTGCAGCTGTCGCAGGCGCGCCGGCTGCTGAACGACCGGCTGCTGGAGCGGGCGATGCTGGCCGGTGTGACGGTGGTGGATCCGGCGTCGACGTGGGTGGATGTGTCGGTCACGTTCGAGCCGGACGCGACGGTGCATCCGGGCACGCAGCTCCTGGGTGCCACGCATATCGCCACCGGTGCCGAGGTGGGTCCGCATTCCCGGCTGACGGATACGTCGGTGGGTGCGGATGCGGTGGCGTCGTTCACGGTGGCCGAGGGTGCGCGTATCGGTGCGGGTGCGCAGGTCGGTCCGTACGCGTATCTGCGGCCGGGGACGGATCTGGGCCCGAAGTCGAAGGCCGGTACGTACGTGGAGATGAAGAACGCGTCGATCGGCGAGGGCACGAAGGTGCCGCATCTTTCGTATGTGGGGGATGCCACGATCGGTGAGTTCACCAATATCGGTGCGGCGAGTGTCTTTGTGAACTACGACGGTGAGGCGAAGCACCACACGACCGTCGGGTCGCATTGCAAGACGGGGTCGGACAACATGTTTGTGGCTCCGGTCACGGTCGGGGACGGCGCTTATACGGCGGCCGGCTCGGTCATCACCAAGGATGTGCCCCCGGGTTCGCTGGCGGTCGCGCGTGGCCAGCAGCGGAATATCGAGGGTTGGGTCGCGCGCAAGCGGCCCGGAAGCGCCGCCGCGCAGGCGGCTTCGGCTGCTCGCCAGGATTCCGAGGGCGAGCGGTGATCGTGCAAGAGGTGCGCCGTGCGGGGCGTACCTTTGATGAGCGCACGCAAACTGTGATTCGAGGAGATTTGCTGTGACCGGGATCAAGACGACCGGCGAGAAGAAGCTGATGCTCTTCTCCGGCCGCGCCCACCCCGAGCTTGCCGAGGAGGTCGCGCACCAGCTGGGTGTGGGCCTGGTCCCGACGAAGGCATTCGACTTCGCCAATGGTGAGATCTATGTCCGCTATCAGGAGTCGGCGCGTGGCGCGGACTGCTTTTTGATTCAGAGCCACACGGCTCCGATCAATAAGTGGATCATGGAACAGCTGATCATGATTGATGCGCTGAAGCGGGCTTCGGCCCGGAGCATCACCGTGGTCGTGCCGTTCTACGGCTATGCCCGTCAGGACAAGAAGCACCGTGGCCGTGAGCCGATTTCGGCGCGGCTGATCGCGGATCTGATGAAGACCGCGGGTGCGGACCGTGTGGTGACCGTGGATCTGCACACGGACCAGATCATGGGCTTCTTCGACGGCCCTGTGGATCATCTTTTCGCGCTGCCGGTCCTCGCGGACTACGTGGGCGCGAAGGTGGACCGCGACAAGCTCACGGTGGTGTCGCCGGACGCCGGCCGGGTGCGGGTCGCGGACCGCTGGTGCGACCGTCTGGGTGCGCCGCTGGCGATTGTCCACAAGCGGCGTGACAAGGACGTGGCGAACCAGGTCACCGTGCACGAGGTCGTCGGCGATGTGAAGGACCGGGTGTGTGTCCTGGTCGACGACATGATCGACACCGGTGGCACGATCTGCGCGGCGGCGGACGCGCTGTTCGCGAACGGCGCCTCGGACGTGATCGTGACGGCGACGCACGGTGTGCTGTCGGGTCCGGCGGCGGACCGGCTGAAGAATTCGAAGGTGAGCGAGTTCGTGTTCACGAATACGCTGCCGACGCCTTCGGAGCTGGAGCTGGACAAGATCACGGTGCTGTCGATGGCGCCGACGATCGCCCGCGCGCTCCGTGAGGTGTTCGAGGACGGTTCGGTGACGAGCCTCTTCGAGGAGCAGTGAGCTGAAGGCGGCGGGCCGGCGTGTGACGTAGTCCGGCACTGATCGACTTTGGGGCGGCCTTCCGGCCGGGTAGACTCATCGAGTTGCTCGGCGAGGGAGGCCGCCCTTTTGTGGTGGCTGTCCGTTATCGACGCGCTCTTCGTAGCAGGTCTGTCGTGGGCCGGGTGACGCCCACCAGAGGTTTTCTGCGATACGAGGAGTGCTGTCATGGCTGAGGTCAAGCTCACCGCCCAGGTCCGTACCGACTTCGGTAAGGGTGCCGCCCGTCGCGCGCGCCGCGCCGACCTGGTTCCGGCTGTCATCTACGGTCACGGCGCCGAGCCGCAGCACGTGGCGATCAACAACCACGCGCTGATGATGGCGCTGAAGACGCCGAACGCCCTGATCCGTCTGGACTTCGAGGGCAAGACCGAACTGGTCATCCCCAAGGCCGTGCAGCGCGAGGCGATCCGCCAGTTCCTGGTGCACGTGGACTTCCTGGCCGTGAAGAAGGGCGAGAAGGTCTCCGTCGAGATCCCGATCCACATCGAGGGCGACCTGGCGCCGGGCCAGCACGTCCTGGAGCACGTGCTGAACACGCTGCCGATCGAGGCCGAGGCCACCCACATTCCGGAGTCGGTCACGATCTCCGTCGCGGGCCTGGACGCCGGCGCTTCGGTGCTGGCCAAGGACATCACGCTGCCGTCGGGTTCCTCGCTGTCCGTGGACGACAACGCGGTCGTGCTGCAGGTCGTCGCCGCGCAGGCCGAGGCTCCGGCCGAGGAGGCCGAGGGCGAGGCCGAAGCGGGCGCCGAGGCCTGAGTCGCTTTTCGCTGAGGCGGCATCTCAGCGAGTGGTCCAGCCGCTGCCGCGCGCCTTGGGGCGCGGGGTGGCGGTTGGCCTGTTTCATGGGCAGTTGCGGTCGGGGCCGGTGCGGGGTTGCCGGCGGATGTGGGAGTGGCTGAGATGGCGGACGCTGATCCGTGGCTGGTGGTGGGGCTGGGTAATCCGGGCCCGGAGTACGCGCGTAATCGCCACAATGTGGGCTTCATGGTGGCGGATTTGCTGGCGGAGCGGATGGGGGGCCGTTTCAAGGCGCACAAGGCGCGGGCGCAGGTGGTGGAGGGGCGTTGTGGTGCGCCCGGTCCGTCGAGTCGTCGTGTCGTGGTCGCGAAGCCGTTGTCGTTCATGAATCTGTCGGGCGGGCCGACGACGGCATTGCGGGATTTCTACAAGGTGCCGGTCGGCAACATCATTGCGATTCATGATGAGTTGGATATCGATTACGGTGCGCTGCGGCTGAAGCTGGGCGGCGGCGACAACGGCCACAACGGTTTGAAGTCGATCACGAAGTCGCTGGGTGCGGAGTATCACCGGGTGCGGTTCGGGATCGGGCGTCCGCCGGGTCGTATGCAGGTGGCGGATTTCGTGCTGAAGGATTTCTCCTCGGCGGAGCGGCGCGAGCTGGATTACTTCGTGGACCGTGCCGCGGATGCGGTGGAAACGCTGATCGTGGACGGTTTGGAACGGGCGCAGAGTACATACAACTCCTGAATGGGACAGTGGGGGTCAGGCCCTGACGAACCGTTGCCCCAGGTTGACCGGGTGCGGGTTATGGCCAAGGATCGCCGCCATGCCCAGAAGCAGTACGCGTACCAGTTCGGTCAGACGTAGTCGTACCCGGCGGGTCGGTGAGAGCGCCTATGGGGCGCTGCTTCTCGCCAGGATCGGCGTGATGGGTCTGCTGGCGTTGCTCCTGCTGGTGGCGGGGGTGTGGACGTCGTGGCACACGGCGCAGTACGCGATGCTCGTCAAGGCGCGGGAGCGCGGCATGATGACGGTGTCGGCGTGTGAGGCCGAGCGGTGCACCGGTTCGTACGTGCCGACGGGGGGCGACGGGCGCCCGCGGACGAAGGTGACGATCGCGCAGGCGGCGGCGCCGGACAAGGGCGAGCGGGTCGAGGTGACGGTCGAGCCGGGGACGGCCCGTGCGGTGCGGACCGGGACGGCCGGGATTCTGCATGCGTGGGTGCCGTTCGCGGGGGCGCTGCTGCTGGCGGCGCTGGTGGTGGCCGGGGGGATGCGGCTGCGGCGTACGGCGTGGGTGATGGGGTTGTTGGGGGCAGTGTTGCTGGGCGCGGCCTTCGCGGCGATGTAGGGCACAAGCGGATACGACGGCGGCCCGTCCTCTCGGTGGAGAGGACGGGCCGCCGTCGTGTGCCGGGTGGGCGTCAGCCGGTGTTGCGCAGTCCGGCGGCGACGCCGTTGACGGTGAGCAGCAGGGCTCGGGCGAGGACCGGGTCCGCCTCCTCGCCGCGCTCGGCGGCGGTGCGCTGGCGGTCCAGCAGCGAGACCTGGAGGTAGGAGATCGGGTCGAGGTAGGCGTCGCGGATGTGGAAGGTCTGCCGCAGGACGGGGTTGGACTCCAGGAGTTCCTTCTCCCCGGTGACGCGCAGGACCTCGGCGACGGTGAGTTCGTGTTCGGCCTTGATGACGTCGAAGACGTGCTTGAGCTCGTCGGGCACGAGGGTGTCGACGTAGTGCTGGGCGATCCGCAGATCCGTCTTGGCCAGCGTCATGGTGACGTTGGACAGGAAGTTGCGGAAGAAGTGCCAGTGCTCGTGCATCTCGTCCAGGACGCTGTCGAGTCCGGCCTCGCGGGCGGCCTTGAGGCCGGTGCCGACGCCGAACCAGCCGGGGACGATCTGGCGGGACTGGGTCCAGCCGAAGACCCACGGGATGGCGCGCAGTCCGTCGAGGCCGGCGCCGGAGTCGGGGCGGCGCGAGGGGCGCGAGCCGAGGTGGAGCTCGGCGAGCTGGTCGACGGGCGTGGCGGCGAAGAAGTACGCGGGCAGGTCGGGGTCCTCGACCAGGCGCCGGTAGGAGCCGTGGGCCGCCTCGGAGACGGTTTCCATGGCGGCGTCCCAGCGGGCCAGGGCCTCGTCGGACTGCCGGGGCTCGGTGTGCAGGGCGGAGGCCTGGAGCGTGGCGGCGACCGTCAGTTCCAGGTTCTCCCGCGCCAGCGAGGGCACCAGGTACTTGTCGGAGATGACCTCGCCCTGTTCGGTGACCTTGATCTCGCCTTCGAGGGTGCCGTAGGGCTGGGCGAGGATCGCGTCGTGGGAGGGGCCGCCGCCGCGGCCGACGGTGCCGCCGCGGCCGTGGAAGAGGCGCAGCCGTACGCCGTGCCGGTGGGCGACGTCGCGCAGCAGGCGCTGGGCGCGGTGGATCTCCCACTGGGAGGTGGTGATGCCGCCGAACTTGGAGGAGTCGGAGTAGCCGAGCATGACCTCCTGGACGTCGCCGCGCAGGGCGACCAGGCGCCGGTAGGAGGGGTCGGCGAGCATCTCGTCGAGCAGCTGGTCGGCGATCTTCAGCTCGTCGGTGGTCTCCAGCAGCGGCACGATGCCGATCTTGGCCCAGCCGGCGTGCAGGTCGATCAGGCCGGCCTCGCGGGCGAGGACGGCGGCCGCGAAGACGTCGTCGGAGCCGGCGCACATGGAGATGATGTAGGACTCGACGACCTCGGGGCCGAAGGTGTCCTTGGCCTTGCCGATGGTGCGGAAGACGCCGAGGGTCTTGGCGCCGGCCTCGTCGAGCGGTGCCGGGGTGGGGGCCAGCGGGCGGCGGGAGCGCAGTTCCTTGGCGAGGAGCTTGCGGCGGTAGTCGCGCGGCATGTCCACGTAACGCCAGGACTCTTCGCCGAGGCGGTCGAAGAGCTGGCCCAGCGCGTGGTGGTGGGCGTCGGCGTGCTCACGGACGTCCATGGTGGCGAGCTGCAGGCCGAAGGCGGCGATGGTGCGCAGGGTGCGCTCCAGGCGGCCGTCGGCGACCAGGCCGCCGCGGTGCTCGCGCAGCGAGGTCTGGATGAGGGCCAGGTCGTCGAGGAGCTCCGCGGTGCCGAGGTAGTCGCGGCCGGGGACGTGGGGGGTGTCGCCGGCGAGGCGGTCGCGGGTGTTGACGAGCTTCTGGCGGATGCAGGTCGCCTTGAGGCGGTAGGGCTCCTCGCTGTTCAGCCGCTTGTAGCGGGGGCTGATCTCGGGGAGGAGGTCGAGGTCGTGCTGGAGGGAAGCCAGCAGTTCCTCGGTGGCGCCGCAGTTGCGGATGGAGTTGGACAGCGCGCCGCGCAGCTCGTCGACGTGCTCCAGGGCGTCGGTGATCCCGTGCTCGTGCTGGAGCAGCAGGACGTCCCAGGTGACCTGCGGGGTGACGTTGGGGTTGCCGTCCCGGTCGCCGCCGATCCAGGTGCCGAAGGTGAGCGGGCGGGTGCCGGCGGGCAGCTCGGCGCCGGCCCGCTCCAGCTCGGCGGCGAGGTCCTCGAGGACGTCGCCGACGGCGCCGCGGCCCAGCTCGTCGAGGTAGTAGATGGCGTTGCGGGCCTCGTCGGTGGGCTCCGGGCGGGCAACGCGCAGCTCGTCGGTCTGCCAGATGAGGTCGATGTTCTCGGCCAGGCGGAGGTCGGCGCGGCGGCGCTCGGGGTCGGGGCTGTCCAGCAGCTCGGCGACCTTGCGGAGCTTGGTGAGGACGGAGCGCCGGGCGGCCTCGGTGGGGTGCGCGGTGAAGACGGGGCGTACGCCGAGGTTGCCGGCGGTCGCCTTCAGGTGCTCGGGGTCGGCGTCCTTGAGCATGTCGGCGGTGCGGGCGAGGATGCTGCCCTCGGCGGCGCGCTTGGCGCCCAGCTCGCGGCCGCGGTGGACCTGCTCGGTGACGTTGGCGAGGTGGAAGTACGTGGAGAAGGCGCGCACCAGCTTGGCGGCGGTGGCCAGGTCGGTGTCGCCCAGGAGCCGGGCAGCGGCTTCGCCGTCGGAGCGGGTCAGGGCGCGGACCCGCTCGACGAGGTCGAGGAGCTCCTGACCTTCCTGGCGGACGAGGGTTTCGCCGAGAAGATCGCCCAGGCGCCGGATGTCGGCACGCAGGGCGATGTTGTCGCTCGGGCCGGGATCGAGGCTCTCGATGGACGCGATCTCGGCTGGAGTGTTGTCGGCACTGCTCACTGGTGCGGCTCCTTGCAGCGATCAGGGGCGTCGTACCGCGGCTCGTGGGAGGGGGGCCGGCGGCGACGGGTGGGCAGGTCTGATGCGGGCGGGTTGCGGACCGCGCTGTCCGACGTCCCCAGGATAGGTCTGCCCAGTGTCAGCAGATCACACCGTCCGCTGGGTGGGCATCTGCGTCACAGGGGGTAGGTGTGGCGCCTGTCACGGCCTTGCCCGCAGCGGCGGCACTGCCATACTTACGAGACCGTAGGTTACGGTTCCGTAGCCGTAGCCGTGCCCCCGAGCCCCCGACGAGGGACACCATGACCGCTGGTCCTGAAGCCGTAGAAGATCCCCCGATTCCTGCCGATTCCTCCGCCGGTCCGGCCGCCGCTCAGGCGCCGTCCGCGACGCTGGGCGGCGAGCAGCGCAGGTCGGTCGAGCAGTTCACGTTGCTGCTCTTCATCACCGTCCCGTTCGTGGCGCTGGTCGCCGCGGTCCCACTTGCCTGGGGCTGGGGGGTGAGCTGGCTGGATCTGGGACTGATGGTGGCGATGTACTACATCGGCTGCCACGGCATCACGATCGGCTTCCACCGCTACTTCACGCATGGTTCGTTCAAGGCGAAGCGACCGCTGCGGATCGCGTTGGCGATCATGGGATCGCTGGCCGTGGAGGGCCCGCTGGTGCGCTGGGTGGCGGACCACCGCAAGCACCACAAGTTCTCCGACGCCGAGGGCGACCCGCACTCCCCCTGGCGCTTCGGCGAGACCGTGCCGGCCCTGATGAAGGGCCTGTGGTGGGCGCACATCGGCTGGATGTTCGACGAGGAGCAGACGCCGCAGCAGAAGTACGCACCGGACCTGATCAGGGACGACGCGATCCGTACGGTCTCCCGCCAGTTCGTGCTGTGGACGACGGTGTCGCTGCTGATCCCGCCCCTGGTGGGCGGCCTGGCGACCTGGTCCTGGCAGGGTGCGCTGACCGCCTTCTTCTGGGGTTCCCTGGTCCGCGTCGCGCTGCTGCACCACGTCACGTGGTCGATCAACTCCATCTGCCATGCGGTGGGCAAGCGCCCCTTCAAGTCCCGCGACCGCTCCGGGAACGTGTGGTGGCTGGCCGTCCTGTCCTGCGGCGAGTCCTGGCACAACCTGCACCACGCGGACCCCACCTCCGCCCGGCACGGGGTGATGAAGGGGCAGCTGGACTCCAGCGCCCGGCTGATCCGCTGGTTCGAGAAGGCGGGCTGGGCGTATGACGTCCGGTGGCCGGACGCGTCCCGTATCGATGCCCGACGCGCGGCGCCGGCCGCCGGGGGTACCTCCCGGCGGTAGGCGGGGAAGGCATGATTGACGGGTGGCGATCGACAGCAGCAGCGCGAGCAACAGCAAGGGCAAGCCCTCCCCGTCCGCGGGCACGCGGCGGGCCCGCCGGGTCCGGATGACCGGTGCGGAGCGCCGGGAGCAGCTGCTGGACATCGGTCGCACGCTCTTTGCCGAGCGGGGCTACGAGGGCACCTCGGTGGAGGAGATCGCGGCGAAGGCCGGGGTGTCCAAGCCGGTGGTCTACGAGCACTTCGGCGGCAAGGAAGGCCTGTACGCGGTGGTCGTGGACCGCGAGATGCGGCAGCTGCTGGACATGGTGACCGGCGCCCTGACCGCCGGCCACCCCCGCGAACTCCTCGAACAGGCCGCCTTCGCCCTCCTCGACTACATCGAGACCTTCACCGACGGTTTCCGCATCCTGGTCCGCGATTCCCCCGTGGCCCAGTCCACGGGCACCTTCGCCTCCCTCATCAGCGATATCGCCACACAGGTCGAGGACATCCTCGGCCTGGAATTCAAGGCCCGCGGCTTCGACCCGAAACTGGCCCCGCTCTACGCCCAGGCCCTGGTCGGCATGGTGGCCCTGACCGGCCAGTGGTGGGTCGACGCCCGCAAGCCGAAGAAGGCCGAGGTGGCGGCCCACCTGGTGAATCTGGCCTGGCACGGCCTCGGCAACCTGGAGGCCAGGCCGCGGTTGATAGGGCATCGGAAGAACTGAGGGCGTGGGAGTGACGGGACTCGGGGTGGCTGCCTCAAGGGCGCCCCGCCTGGTGATCTTCGTCTGACGCACTGGCCGGCCGTCGTCGCGTACGCAACGACGGCCGGACCAGGAGCGACAAGCCGGATGACCGAGATGGGGTCTGGTCCCGTAGCGGCGCCGACGGCGCGCTGGGGCGGCGGAAGACCGGCCGCGGACACGGCCCTCCGGGCCGAGGTCGCCGTTCCCGATTCGGCTACGGACCCGCCACCACGTCAGTCCAGTGCCTCCAGGAATTCCAGACGGTTGCCCACCGGGTCGGCCGAGTAGAAGCGCCGGTGGCCCGGCAGCTGGTCGTCCCAGGTGACGGGGGCGCCGGCGGCGGTCAGGCGGGCGGCGAAGGCGTCGAGGCCGTGGACGCCAAGGCCGGGGTGGGCCTTTTTCGAGGCGCGGAAATCCGGCTCGATGCCCAGGTGGAGCCGGGCCGCGCCGGCCTCGAACCAGCATCCTCCGCGGGCCGCGAGCGCCGGGGGCTTCGGGAGCTCCGTCATGCCGAGGAGATCCGCGTAATAGGCGCGCAGGGCGTCTTCGGTACCGGGGGGTGCGGCGAGCTGGATGTGGTCGAGGCCGGTGATCACGGCGTGTTCACCTCGGAGGGGTCGAGTCGGAGCGCGGTGCGCGGAGCGGCGGGCACGGACGTCAGCCGGCCGCCGGCTTCCGTGCGACGGCGAAGATGCGGCGGAACGGGAAGACCGTGCCGTGGGGGCCGGTGGGGTAGGCCTTCCGCAGGGCGTCGCGGTATTCGGCGAGGAAGGCCTCGCGGGCGGCCTGGTCGTTCTCCAGGGCGGTCAGGACGGGGCGCAGGGCGGTGCCCTTGACCCAGTCGAGGACCGGGTCGTCGCCCTGCAGGAGCTGGACGTAGGTGGTTTCCCATACGTCGGTGGCGCAGCCGAGGTCGGCGAGGTGTTCGAGGTAGTCGGCCGGTTCGAGGATGTGGACGAAGCGGCGGCCGTGGGTGTCGAGCCGTTCGCGCCACTGGGGGGCGTCGCACAGCTCGCCGAGGAGGGCGTGGCTGGGCGAGGTGAAGTTGCCGGGGACCTGGAAGGCGAACGTGCCGCCGGGGGCGAGGGCCTCGATCCAACGGGCGAAGGATTCCGGGTGGTTGGGGACCCATTGCAGGGCCGCGTTCGAGACGATCAGGTCGTAGGTCTCGTCGGGCGCCCAGTCGGCGGCGTCGGCGAAGGCGAAGTCGAGGTGGCCGCCGCCCGGGGTGGGGCCGGCGTAGGCCTCGGCCTCCTTGAGCATCTCGGCGGAGTTGTCGTATCCGGTGATGTGCGCATCGGGCCAACGGGCTGCGAGTTCGGTGGTGACGTTTCCGGGACCGCAGCCGAGGTCGCCGATGCGGGCCGGGCGGCCTCGCCGCGGCAGGTCGGGTATCCGGGCGAGAAGGTCGTGGAAGGGGCGGGTGCGGTGCCCGGAGTGGCGGAGATATTGCTGCGGATCCCAGGTTGGTGCGTCATGCATGATCGAAACCCCTTTGTCGATGCAGGGCTGACACAAAAGCCGGTACGTCGGATTCGGGCCGTCTCGGCTGGAAACCGAGCCCCCGCCGACGATGCCCCATAGTCCAGCGAAATATATCTCGACGTCAAGAGACTTCATGTCGACAGACCCTCTACACTGATCGTCATGGAGGACGAGGTCGATCGACTGGTCGCAGCATGGCGCCGCGAGCGCCCGGACCTCGACGTGGAGCCACTTGAGGTCCTCAGCCGTGTCTCCAGGCTGGCCAGACACCTGGACCGGGCCCGCCGTATCGCCTTTTCCGAGGTGGGCCTGGAGCCCTGGGAATTCGATGTGCTCACCGCGCTGCGGCGCGCCGGGGCGCCGTATCAGCTCTCCCCCGGAGCGCTGCTGACGCAGACCCTGGTCACCTCGGGGACGATGACCAACCGCATCGACCGGCTCGCCAAGAAGGACCTGGTCGAGCGCCTGCCCGACCCCAGCGACCGGCGCGGGGTGCTGGTCAGGCTGACGGCCGAGGGGCGCGACAAGGCCGACCGGTCGCTGGCCGGGCTGCTGATCCAGGAGCGCGCCATCCTCGCCGAGCTCTCCCGCCAGCAGCGCGGCGAACTGGCCGGGCTGCTGCGGCGGTTGACCGGGCCCTTCGACAACATTCCGGGGTAGCGGCGGCTGCTCGCCACGGCGGCTCGGAGCCGCCGCCACGGAAAAGCGTGGCCACGGGAAGCACCACACGCCGCATTTGACGGCGCGTAAGCGGCTCACGTGCGCCCCTTGAACCCGTACGCGCCCCTCTCCTCCCCCGTGCCCTTGCCCGCCACTCGCCTCGTGGGCTTGGATCGCGCCATGAGCCAGCAGCGCGCACCGCACCCGGCGAACGGGCCGTACGGCAAGCGGTTCGAGGGCCGTACGGTCCTGGTGACCGGGGCCGCCGCAGGGATCGGGGCGGCCACCGCCGACCGGCTGGCGGCCGAGGGCGCCGGGGTCCTGCTGCTGGACATCGACGATGCACGCGGCGAACACACCGCGCGGCGGATCCGGGCGGCCGGCGGCCACGCGTCGTACGAGCACTGCGATGTGGCGGACGAGGACGCCTGGCAGCGGGCCGTCGACGCGGCGCGGCAGCGCTACGGCCCGGTGGACGGGCTGGTCAGCAACGCCTTCCTGCCGTATGTGGCGTCCGCGGGACACACCCCGCTCACGGACTGGGACCGGCAGCTCGCGGTCAACCTCACCGGCTCGTTCCTCGGCGTCCGCGCCACCCTGGACGATCTGCGGGCGCGCCATGGCGCGGTGGTGCTGACCTCGTCGGTGCATGCGCTGATCGGGCTGCCGGGGCGGCCCGCGTACGCCGCCGCCAAGGCCGGGCTCACCGGGCTGGGGCGGCAACTGGCCGTCGAATACGGGCCGGAGGTACGGGTCAACAGCGTGCTGCCGGGCCCCGTCCTGACGGCGGCCTGGGACGGTATCGGCGAGGAGGAACGGCGGGCCAGCGCCGCGGAGACGGCGGCGCGACGGCTGGGACGGCCGGAGGAGGTCGCCGCCGCCATCGCCTTCCTGCTCTCCCCCGAGGCGTCCTTCGTCACGGGCGCGAGCCTCGTCGTCGACGGGGGCTGGAGCGTGTACAAGAACTCTTCGTGAGCCGGTCCTGCTGACGGCGGGGCCGCGGCGCCCCGCCCGGACTTCGATCCGTAGGGGAATCCATGGGCATCCATTTCGGCGGCGACTACAACCCCGAGCAGTGGCCCGAGGAGGTGTGGGCCGAGGATCTGAAGCTGATGAAGGCGGCCCACGTCACCATGGTCACCGCCGGGATCTTCTCCTGGGCCAGGGTCGAACCCCGGCCCGGGGCATGGGACTTCGGCTGGTTCGACCGCGTCATGGACGGGCTGGCGGGCGCCGGGATCGCCGTCTGCCTGGCCACCATGACCGCCTCGCCGCCACCGTGGCTCTCCCGCGCGCACCCCGAGATCCTGCCCGAGGACGCCGACGGCCGGCGGCGCTGGCCCGGCGGCCGGCAGCACTACTGCCCCTCCAGCCCCGTCTACCGCGCGCACGCCGTACGCCTGGTCGAGCAGCTCGCCGCCCGCTACGCCGGTCACCCGGCGCTGGCCCTGTGGCACGTCGGCAACGAATACGGGTGCCACACCCGCCAGTGCTACTGCGAGGTGTCGGCCGACGACTTCCGGCGCTGGCTGCGCGCACGCTACGGGAGCGTCGACGCGCTGAACGACGCCTGGTCGACGGCCTTCTGGTCGCAGGCCTACGGCGACTTCGGCGAAGTGCTGCCGCCCCGCACCGCGCCCACCTTCCCCAACCCCGCCCAGCAGCTGGACTATCTGCGCTTCGGCGACGAGGCCCTGCGCGCCTGCTATCTGGCCGAAAAGGAGGTGCTGGAGCGCCATACCCCCGGTATTCCGGTCACCACCAATCTGATGCCGCAGCACAAGCCCGTCGACGCGTTCGCCTGGTCGGCGCACATGGACGCGATGGCGCTGGACTTCTATCAGGACCCGTACGCCGCCGACGACCACATCCGGGCCGGCTACGTCTTCGACCTGATGCGCTCGGCGCGCTCCGGACAGCCCTGGATGCTGCTGGAGCAGGCGCCCGGCGCGGTCAACTGGCGGCCCCGCAACGGCCCCAAGCCGCCCGGCGCGATGCGGCTGTGGAGCTGGCAGGCGGTCGCCCAGGGCGCGGATGCGGTGCTGTACTTCCAGTGGCGGCAGTCGCTGGGCGGCGCGGAGAAGTTCCACTCGGCGATGCTGCCGCACGGCGGGACCGACACCCGCATCTTCCGCGAAGTATCCGGTCTGGGACGGGAGTTGGCGTCACTGCCGGGTATCGAGGGGACCCGGTCGCGGGCCGAGGCGGCGCTGCTGGCGGACTGGCCCAGCTGGTGGGCGCTGGAGCTGGACTCCAAGCCGTCGACCGCGCTGGACCACTCCCGTATCGCGCTGGATCACTACCGGCCGCTGTTCGAGGCGGGCGTGGCCTGCGATGTGGTCCCGCCGCGGCGCGAGCTGTCCGGCTACCGGCTGGTCGTGGCGCCCAACCTGTATCTGCTGACCGCGGACGACGCCGAGCGGCTGGCCGCCTATGTGCGGGGCGGCGGGCACCTGCTGGTGTCGTTCTTCTCCGGGATCGTCGATGCGCACGACCGGGTGCACCCCGGCGGATACCCGGGGCCGCTGCGGGAGTTGCTGGGGCTGCGGGTGGAGGAGTTCTGGCCGCTGGACGAGGGCCGGTCGGTGGGCGTCGGCGGTGCGGGTACCACCCGGCTCGGGCAGAGCCGGGAGCGTGGAGGAGCCGGTACGGGGCGGGCGGACCTGTGGTCGGAGGCCATCGACCTCGAAGGTGCCGAGGCGCTCGCCCGCTTCACGGACGGGGACCTCGCCGGCCGCCCGGCGGTGACCCGGCACGACTACGGGCGGGGCACGGCCTGGTACGTGGGCACCCGGCTCGACGCGGCACTGATGCGGGCCCTGCTGGACGACGTACGGGCGGCGGCCGGGGTCACGCCCGTCCTGCCGGGGCTGCCGGCAGGCGTCCAGGCCACCGTCCGCGAGGGCGCCGGCGGGCGGTATGTCTTCCTGCTCAACCACGGGGCGGAGGCCGTGGAGGTCGCGCTGCCGGCGCCGCTGCGGGATGCGCTGGCGGCGGTGGACGGGACGGGCGGGGCCGGGGCCGGTGACGGGGCCGTCGATCGGATCACGCTGGGGGCCCGGGGCGTGGCCGTGCTGACGGAGCCCGGCGTCTAGAGCCTGACGTCAGGGTCCCGCCGGCGTGCGGGGCGGCCCCGGGACCGGCACCGCCCCGTACGCCCCGCGAGCCCCCAGGGCCCCCGGTCACCCGCGGGCCACCCGGCTCTCAGCCCCTCACGGCACCGGCACCGAAGCCGCCGCGGCCGCCGCCTCCAGCTCGACCGGGCCGACCCCGGCCCGGCGGGCCAGTGCGACCGCGGCGAGGGTGGAGTGCACGCCGAGCTTGCCGAGCACGTTCTGCATATGGGTGCGGACCGTGTGCGGGGAGAGGAACAGCCGCTCGGCGACCGCCTTGCGACCCAGGCCCGCCACCATGCAGCGCAGCACCTCGCGTTCGCGCGGGGTCAGCGACTCCACCAGCCGCTCGCTCTCGGAACGGTGCTTGCGGGCCGCCGTCAACTCCCGCAGCACGCCGGTCAGCAGCGCGGGCGGCAGATGCGTCTCGTCGCGGAGGACACCGCGGATGACGGCGAGCAGCCGGGAGAGCGAGCAGTCCTTGGCGACCCAGCCGGAGGCGCCGGCCTGCAGCGCGGCGGCCGCGCGGCGCGGGTCGTCGCGGTCGGCGAGGACGACGGTGCGCAGATACGGATGGCTGGTGCGCAGGCCGGAGACCAGCGCGATGCCGTCCCGCGGCACGGCGCGCGGCACCGCGTCGCGGACCGCTCCCTGCGGCGGCACCGCGAGCAGCGGCGCGGCGAGGTCGGCGTCGGCGAGCAGCACGTCGAACCGGCGGCCGTCGGTGACCGCCCGGTCCAGATTGCGCAGCGCCGCGGGAGCGCTGCCCGCGGCCGCGACGTCCACGTCCTGTTCCGCGGCGAGCGCGGCCGCCAGGGATTCGGCGAAGATGCGGTGGTCGTCGACCACCAGAACCCGGATGCGTTGCACAGAGACCCCCTGTCTCGGTGAACGGACCATAGCGGGCACGACGCCCGGATTGAAGATCGCCTCAGCCGCACGGCCGCCGCCGTGCCGACATGACTACCCCACCCCGGGCGCCGTACCCGAACGGTCTCGCCCCCTGATCGGCACCGGCCCCCACCGGTGCAGGATCCCAGCGTACGGACGGGTTGCGGCAAGGGAAGGTGATTGACGAAACTGCCCCTCCACCCGGGCTGTTCGGTGCCCGCCCGGTGGCCGCGCGCCGCCCGGCACGCCCTACTCGATGCGGTGCGCTCCCGGGCTCGGGACGGCCTCGAAGATCCGCGGAGCGGCATGGCCGGCCGCCGCGAAGGCCTGGGTGACCGCGGCGCCGACGGCCTGGGCGTCGGCCTCCTCGACGAGCACGATCGCCGAGCCGCCGAAGCCGCCGCCGGTCATCCGGGCCCCGAGGGCGCCCGCCGCGTCGGCGGTGTCGACGGCGAGATCGAGCTCCCGGCAGGAGATCTTGAAGTCGTCGCGGAGCGAGGCGTGGCCGGCCGTCAGGAGCGGGCCGATGGCGCGGGTGCGGCCCGCGTCGAGGCGGGCAACGACCTCTTCGACGCGGTGGTTCTCGGTGACGATGTGCCGGACGAGGGCCTGGACGGCGGGCTCGTCGGCCAGCTGTTCCAGGGCCTCGGGCAGATGCGCGTACGACACATCGCGCAGGGCCCGCACACCGAGCGCCCGCGCACCGCGCTCACAACCGGCGCGCCGCTCGGCGTATGCGCCGTCACCCAGCTCGTGCTTCACCCGGGTGTCCACGACGAGGAGCCGCAGCCCCTCCCCCGCCAGGTCGAACGGGATCTGACGCCGGGTGAGGTCGCGGGTGTCGAGGAAGAGGGCGTGGCCCTCGGTGCAGCAGGCCGCGGCCGTCTGGTCCATGATTCCGCAGGGCACGCCGACGAACGCGTTCTCGGCCCGCTGGGCGAGCCGGGCCAGTTGCTGGGGCTCCTGGCCGAGCGCGTACAGGTCGTTCAGGGCGAGCGCGGTGACGATCTCCAGGGCGGCGGACGAGGAGAGTCCGGCGCCGGTCGGCACCGTGCTCTCGAAGTGCAGATCCGCGCCGCCCACGGGCAGCCCCGCCTCCCGCATCGCCCAGACGACACCGGCCGGGTAGGCGGCCCAGCCCGCCTGGGGCGCCGGCCGCAGCGCGTCGACGCGCAATTCGACGATGCCGCCGTCGGCGTCGCCGGAGTGCAGCCTCAGCACCCCGTCGGTGCGGGGCGAGGCGGCGGCGAGGGTGGTGTGCGGGAGGGCGAGCGGCATCACGAAACCGTCGTTGTAATCGGTGTGTTCACCGATCAGGTTGACCCGGCCGGGCGCCGCCCAGGTGCCCGTGGGGGCGGCGCCGTACACCGCGGCGAATGCCTCCGCGGTGTACTGGGCGCCGTGCGGGCGCCCGACAGTCGGGGCGGCGGCTCCGTGAGCGGTCATCAGGACTCCTTCGTCCGGTCGAGGTGCTGCGCGAACTGCCAGGCGTCGGCGACGATCTCGGCCAGGTCGGCGCGGCCGGGGCGCCATCCGAGCCGGTCGACCGCGGTGCGGGCGGAGGCCACGAGTACGGCCGGGTCGCCGCCGCGGCGCGGCGCGGTGATCTCCGGGATGGGGTGCCCGGTCACCTTGCGGACGGTCTCGATGACCTCGCGGACGGAGAAGCCGTTGCCGTTGCCGAGGTTGCAGATCAGGTGCTCTCCCGCGGTGGCCGCGTCGAGGGCGAGGAGGTGGGCCTCGGCGAGGTCGGCGACGTGGATGTAGTCGCGGACGCAGGTGCCGTCGGGGGTGGGGTAGTCGTCGCCGAAGACGGAGATCGCCTCGCGCTTGCCCTGGGCGACCTGGAGGACGAGCGGGATGAGGTGCGACTCGGGGTCGTGGCGCTCGCCGCAGCTGCCGTAGGCGCCGGCGACGTTGAAGTAGCGCAGCGAGACGGCGGCCAGACCGTGGGCCGCGGCCTCACCGCTGATCATGTGGTCGACGGCGAGCTTGCTGGCGCCGTACGGGCTGGTGGGCGCGGTCTCGGCGGACTCGGTGATCGGGGTGGTCTTCGGCTCGCCGTAGGTGGCGGCGGTGGAGGAGAAGACCAGGGTGCGGACGCCGGCGTCGCGCATCGCGGCGAGCAGGTCCATGGTGCCGCCGACGTTGTTGCGCCAGTACTTCTCGGGGTCCACGACGGACTCGCCGACCTGGGAGAAGGCGGCGAAGTGCAGCACCGCGTCGTAGGAGGGGTCGAGCCACTTCGCGGCGTCCTGGATGCGGCCCTCGATGAAGCGGGCACCGGCGGGGATGCCCTCGCGGTGGCCGGTGGACAGGTCGTCCAGCACGGTCACCTCGTGACCGGCCTGCAGCAGATGTGCCGCAACGACGCTGCCGACATATCCCGCACCGCCTGTGACCAGGTACTTCTTACTCACTCGCTCGCTACCTCTCGCAGTCGCTGAGCCGCGGCCTCCGGCGGCACATCATTGATGAACACGTTCATGCCGGATTCGGAACCCGCGAGGAACTTCAGCTTGCCGGAAGTGCGGCGGATGGTGAAAAGCTCGAGGTGAAGTGCGAATTCCCCCCGGTACTCGGCCCGCAGCGGCGCCTGGTGCCAGGCGGCGATGTACGGCGTACGGGCGGCACCGGCCGCCCGGGGACCGTGCTCGCCACCCCCGTGCTGCCCGCCGTCCCGCTCCCCTTCCGCCCCGAAGATCCGGTCGAAGCGACGCAAGACTTCCAGGTAGATCTGTGGGAACTCTGTGCGCGCGGCGTCGTCGAGGGCGAGCAGGTCGGGGACCCGGCGCTTGGGGTAGAGGTGCACCTCGTAGGGCCAGTGCGCGGCGTGGGGGACGAAGGCCACCCAGTGCTCGCCCTCGAGGACGACGCGGCGGCCGTCGGCCAGCTCGTCCGCGACCACCTCGTCGAAGAGGTTGCCGCCGGCGGTGGCCGCGCGGTGGGCGGCGAGCGAGGTGAGCATGCGCTCGGTGCGCGGGGTGACGAAGGGGTACGCGTAGATCTGGCCGTGCGGGTGGCCGAGGGTGACGCCGATCTCGGCGCCGCGGTTCTCGAAGCAGAAGACCTGCTCCACGCCCGGGAGCTGGGACAGCTCCGCGGTGCGGTCGGTCCACGCCTCCAGGACCAGGGCGGCCTGCTCGTCGGTGAGGTCGGCGAAGGAGGCGTCGTGGTCGGAGGTGAAGCAGACGACCTCGCAGCGGCCGCTGTCGCCGGCGAGGGAGGGGAAGCGGTTCTCGAAGACGGCGACGTCGTAGTCGGCGGCGGGGATCTCGGAGAACCGGCCGTCACGGGAGGGGCACAGCGGGCACTCGTCGGCCGGGGGGTGGTAGGTGCGGGCCTGGCGGTGCGAGGCGATGGCGACATGGTCGCCGAGGAGGCGGTCGTGGCGGATCTCGGAGGCGGTGGCCACGGCGTCGAGGGGGCGGCGGTCGACGGCATCGCGTACGACGTCGTCACGTGAGTCGTAGTAGATGAGCTCCCGGCCGTCCGCCAGCCGGGTCGACGTCTTCTTCACGGGAGCTCCTCACCCTCCTACCAAACACAAACAAACACAATGAAGCACAACTAAACAGCGGCGTCAACGCCGGGGCAGAGAGCGGGTACACGGGGCGGCGCGGCCGGACATACACGACATCCCCACCAGCCCGATCACGAAAGCGCAACTGAACCAAACAGAAGTATTCAGTTTCCCCAGGACCGCGCGTAGGTTTTTGTTCGTTCTGATCGCCCAAAGACGTGTCCGCCGGGGGCCGCGCTCCCGACCCGCGAAATGAGTCGCCCATGATCACCCTGGCCGAAGGGCTACGGCTCCCCACCAACGGGCTCGATTACACGATCCTGGCCATCTACTTCGTCGTCGTCCTCGGCATCGGATTCGCGGCGAAACGCAGCGTGAAGACGAGCCTGGACTTCTTCCTCTCCGGGCGGTCGCTGCCCGCCTGGGTCACCGGTCTCGCCTTCGTCGCCGCCAACCTCGGCGCCACCGAGATCCTCGGCATGGCCGCCAACGGTGCGCAGTACGGGGCCTACACCGTGCACTGGTACTGGATCGGCGCCATCCCGGCGATGGTCTTCCTGGGCCTGGTGATGATGCCGTTCTACTACGGCTCCAAGGTCCGCTCGGTGCCCGAATTCCTGCTGCACCGCTTCGGCCCGTCCTCGCACCTGCTCAGCTCGGTGATCTTCGCCGTGTCGTCCGTGCTGATCGCGGGCGTGAACCTGTACGCCATGGCGATCGTGCTGCAGGCGCTGCTCGGCTGGCCGCAGTGGGTCGCGATCGTCGTCGCCGGCGTCTTCGTCCTGGCGTACATCACCATCGGCGGCCTGTCCTCGGCGATCTACAACGAGGTGCTGCAGTTCTTCGTCATCCTCGCCGCGCTGATCCCGCTGACCATCGTCGGCCTCAAGCGCGTCGGCGGCTGGGACGGCCTGACCAGCTCACTCGACTCCTCGCACGGCGATGCGTTCCTGACCGCCTGGAAGGGCACGGGCATCGGCGAGGCCAACCCGCTCGGCGCGAACTGGCTCACCATCGGCCTCGGCCTCGGCTTCGTGATGAGCTTCGGCTACTGGACCACCAACTTCGCCGAGGTGCAGCGCGCGCTGTCCGCGAAGAACCTCTCCGCCGCCAAGCGCACCCCGCTGATCGCGGCCTTCCCGAAGATCTTCATCCCGCTGGTCGTGGTCGTCCCGGGCCTGATCGCGCTGGTCATGGAGCCGACGCTGGGCAAGTCCAAGGACGGGCTGCAGTACAACGACGCGATCCCGGTGCTGATGCGGGACCTGCTGCCCAACGGTGTGCTGGGCATCGCGGTGACCGGTCTGCTGGCGGCGTTCATGGCGGGCATGGCCGCCAACGTCTCGTCCTTCAACACGGTCTTCACCAACGACATCTGGGCGGCGTACCTCAAGAAGGGCCGCGAGGACCGCTACTACCTGAAGACGGGCCGTGTGGTCACCGCGGTCGGCGTGCTGATCGGCATGGGCACGGCGTTCATCGCCTCGTCCTTCAGCAACATCATGAACTACCTCCAGACCCTCTTCTCCTTCTTCAACGTGCCGCTCTTCGTCGTCTTCATCATCGGCATGTTCTGGAAGCGGACCAGCGCCGCGGCCGGCTTCTGGGGTCTGCTCTCCGGCACGGTCGCCGCGATGGTCAACTACTTCTGGCTCTACAAGCAGGGCATCATCGCGATCCCCTCCGAGCAGGGCGCCAACTTCGTCTCCTCGATCGTGGCGTTCGTCGTCGGCGCACTGGTGATGCTGCTCGTCACCCTGGTCACCAAGCCCAAGCCGGTCGAGTCGCTGGCGGGCCTGGTCTACGGGTCCCTCCCCCAGTCTCGGCTTCGCTCGACCGGGGGGACCCCCATCCCCGGCATGGAGGAACTGCCGGCCGAGGGCGACGACGCGTGGTACCGCAAGCCGGCCCTGCTGGGCTGGGGGGCGATCGTCCTGGCCGCCGTCTGCTACATCCCCTTCTCCTTCTGAGCCCGTCCGAACCAGCGGAGTTGACGCACCATGAGTGACTACCAGCACGAGGTCGAGGAGCTGGAGCGCGAGTCGGCGACCGCCGCGCGACTCTTCGACGTCCGGCGCATCATCGGCGGCCTGTTCGTCGTCTACGGGGTGATCGTCACCATCGCCGGTCTGACGGCCTCGGACGCGGACCTGAAGAAGGCCCAGGACATCAACATCAACCTGTGGACGGGCGTGGGCATGCTCGCCCTCGGGCTCTTCTTCCTCATCTGGCTGAAGCTGCGGCCGGCCGTCCCGCCGACGACCGAGGAACTGCGGGCCGGGATAGCCGACGGGCCCGCCGAAAGCTGAGCGCAGCTACTGCGGCGGCGGGGCCGGCTCGTCCGGACCCGCCGCCGCGGCGTGCGCGACACGACCGCCCGCCGCTCTCTCCAGCAGCCCGGTGCGCGCCGCCAGGGCCGCGGCCTCCAGCCGGGAGCCCACCTCCAGCTTCATCAGCACGCGCTGCACATGCGTACGCGCCGTACTCGGCGCGATGTCCATCCCCGCCGCGATCAGCCGGGTGTCCTCACCGTCCGCGACCCGCATCAGCACCTCGACCTCGCGTGGGGTGAGCAGGTCCAGCAGCCGCGCGCCCTCGTCGTCCGGCTGCGCCGCGGGGTGCAACAGCTCCTCGAAGGCCTGCTGCAACAACTGCGGCGCGACCGCCGACTCCCCCGCCCGCGCCTTCATCATGGCGCGCTCCACACCCTCGATCCGCTCATCGTTGCGGACGTACCCGGAGGCCCCCGCCGCGAACGCGGCGGCGATCCCGCGCGGACTGGGGACCGGCCCCAGCACCACCACCGCCACCTGCGGCCGCTCCTTCTTGATCCGTACGACGGGGTCGAAGGCGCCCGGCCTGGCCGGTGCGGCGGTGCCCAGCAGGCACACCTCGGGCGCCCGGCTCACCACCAGCTCCGCGGCCCCGGCGCTCGGCGCGGCCGCCGCCAGGACGCGGTGCCCGCGCAGCTTCAACGCCGAGGCGAGCGCCTCCGCGAGCAGACGATGATCGTCCACCACCATGAGCCGCACGCCCATCGAGCAACCCCCTCCACCCCGGCGGGCCCCGGCGCGGCCCCCGGCCGGGCCGCTTGTCCCCGGGAAGCTACACGCTCGGCTGCGATACCGCGCCCCCTACCGGGAAGAAGCCCCCGGAATGCTGGAATCCCGGCCAATCTGGGCTGGTTGGTGCTGTTGGGGGGCGTGGGCGGGTCGTCGGTTCTCCCCGCTGGGGCGGGTCACGCGGGGCGCCGAGCCCGGAGTGAAGGCCGGACCGCGGAGTGACGGTGCCCGCGGCGAGGGCGAGTGCTGCGGGCACGACGACGAGAACCGCTCCTGTGACCTCATAAACGAACTTCCAGGCACATAGCGGATATTGACCTCCGAGGAACTTTCCGGCCTCGCCGCCGTTCTCGTGACCCGCCGCGAGGAATGTGATTGAAAAAGAAAGAAACCGTGGGTCGGTATCCGCGGGCGATGTTCTGTGCCTCACTGTCAGCGCCATATGTCAAAGTTAGTTCAGCAGTTCACAGTTCATCAGTTCTGCAGTTCCAAAGTCCGGGCGAAGAGGGGGATCCGTTCCGCATGCCATTGACCGACGAGATAGCGGCAGTCCATGCCGGACAGCCCGATCCGGGCGCGCTGGTGGGAGAGTTCCGCCGCACCCACGTCCTGCTCCCGACGGTCGACGACACGTTCCTGTCGGCCGAGCTGGACGGCATCCGCTGGCTGTACGCCTTCACCGACGAGGACGCGCTGAGCCGCTTCGCTCTGTCCCGGGGGAGCGAGCCCGGGACGGAGTGGCAGTACGTGTCGGTGTCCGGCGCTCGGGTCCTTGACGTGCTGATTCCCGCGATCGAGGGTCCGACGGGGGTGGCGCTGGACGCGGGGAGCGAGCAAGGGGCGCTCTTCCCTCCGGTGTCCGGAATCGTGCCCGACAGTGCCGCCGTCGACGTACCGGCAGGCGACATGTCCGGAACCGCATCGCTCAGGGGGAAGGCGCAGGAATGGGCCTGATAAGTGGCGGCGGATATGAGCTCGATCCGGAGGCTTTCGCGGATCTCACCAAGGGCATCAGGGCGGCGACGGCCGAGCTGAAGGAGTTGGGCTTCGACATCGAAGCGCAACTCGGCCGTGGATTCGACAGGTTGTCCCTGGACAGCGTGGAATGCGGTGACGACGGCTTGGCGTCGGTTCTGGATTCGTTCTGCGACCGCTGGGGCTGGGGCGTGCGCAGCCTGATGCAGGACGCCAACGAATTCTCGAAGAAACTGAACCTGACCGCCGGTATCTACTACGAGCAGGAGCAGTACCTCTCGGACGCACTGAAGCAGACGACGAACGCGGTGATGGGGGATCCGAGCCTGACGGCCGAGCAGTTGCACAAGCGGTCCTGGAGCCAGATCGCCGAAGACAATCCCTTCGAGCAGAGTCTGCACCCGGACTTCGATCCGAACTCCGCGGAGTCGCAGGAGGCACGGGACAAGATGATGGGCGCGGCCCAGAAGACCGGCCAGGACTTCCACTCCGTCCCCGACCGGATGACGCACCCGTTCGACGACCCTGCCGAGGTCACTACGAAGTTCCACGAAGCCAAGAAGTCCGAAGACCACGGGGGCAATAACAAATGAACTGGCTGGGGGATGTCGCCAACAAGGTCGGCGAGGGCGCGAGCCAGTTCACCGACGCTGTGGAACGCGGTGCTGGTGAGGCCGTGGAGTTCGGGGCTGACAAGGTCGGGGACGCCCTGGACACGGTCGGGGCGGACGGCGCGGCCGATACCGTCCGCTCGGGCGGAGACAAGCTCGCCGGCGCGCTGGGCGCCCACGTCGACGAGCGTCAGCTCGGGGAGACCCAGGACCCCAAGGAACTCATCCACGGCGACGTCGAGAAGATCAACGAGAGCGCGTCGCATCTGAAGGACTTCTCGGCGGCCTTCGACCGGGTGGCCGACGGCATGCGCAAGCTGGGCTCGCACAAAGGCTGGGGCGGCAAGGCCGCCGACGCCTTCCGGGAGAAGTTCGACATGCATCCCAAGCAGTGGATGCATGCGGCCGATGCCTGCGGCGACGCCTCGAAGGCGCTGAAGTCGTACGCGGAGACGGTCTCCTGGGCGCAGGGCAAAGCCGCCGACGCGATCGAGAAGTACCAGAAGGCAGAGGAGGCGACGCGGAAGGCCAACGAGGCCTATGGGACGAAGTTGAAGTTCTACCTCGGGGACGTCGAGGCATGGAACGACATCGCAAAGAGTGGTGCGGACCCGGGGCCGGCGCCGCAGAAGCCCGATGAGTACGTCGATCCGGGCGACGAAGGCCGCGAGGCCGCGCAGGGGATGCTCAAGGAGGCCCGAAGCCAACGCAACGAGGCCGCCGAAAAGGCCCGCAGCGCCATCAAGACAGCTTTGGCCCATGCACCGGACAAGCCTGCGTTCACCGACCTGGCCGGGGCTGCCCTGAAGGACGGCAGCAAGGCGTTCGTCCTGGAGCACATGCACCTGGCCGGCGGCGCGCTGAAGGCCGGCGCCGAGACGTTGAAGCTCGCCCGCATGGTCAATCCGACGGACCCCTACAACATCACCCACCCCTGGAAGTTCCTGGGCAACGCCGGCACCACGCTCCTGGGCCTGGCCCAGGCTCCCCTCCACCCGATCACCACCGCCAAGGGCATGCTCGGATCGGGCTGGGGCAGCGACCCGGCTGACGCGTACGGCGCCTTCCTGCTGAACCTCGTCGGAGGCAAGGGGGCGGGCGGGCTGGCCAAGGGGGCGGCGAAGGCGGCCGCCAAGGACGCCGCCAAGGGCGCGGCCCGAGCCGCCGTCAAGGATGGCGGGAAGCGCACCGTCATGGACCGGCTGCGCGGCCTGTGGTCCAAGAACAAGTGCGGTGACCCTATCGACACCGCCACTGGGCGCATGGTCCTCCCGCAGACGGACGCCGCCCTCCCCGGCAGCCTTCCGCTCTCCTTCACCCGCACCTTCGAGTCGTCCTACCGCACCGGCCGCTGGTTCGGCCCGACTTGGATGTCCACGGTCGACCAGCGCCTCGAGATCGACGCCGAAGGCGTCATCCTCATCGGTGAAGAGGGCGACTTCCACCTTTACCCCCACCCCGCCGTCGGCGTCCCCACCCGCCCGATCGAGGGTGACGGTGCCCCACTGGAGCTCACCCCCGACGGCGACTACGTCCTGACGGACTCCGTCAGCGGTCTCCGCCGCTACTTCACCAGCTACACCGACGGCCTCGCCGTCCTGGACGAGATATCCGACCGGCACGGCAATCATCACACCTTCGACTACACCGAAGACGGCACACCGACCGCGATCACCCACAGCGCCGGCTACCGCCTCCTCCTCACCACCGACGAGGGACGCATCACCACCCTCCACCTCGCCGGTGCCGCCCTGGACGGAAGCGACCAACTCCTCGTCACCTACGGCTACGACGAGCACGGCAACCTGACCACCGTCACCAACTCCTCCAGCCTGCCGCTCCGCTTCACCTACGACGACATCGGCCGCATCACGACCTGGACCGACACCAACAACAGCAGCTACCACTACGTCTACGACGACCAGGACCGTTGCACCTCACAGGGCGGCCTCGCGGGCCACCTGCGCGGCGAGTTCACCTGGGGTGAGCCGGACCCGGTGACCGGCCTGCGCACCAACCTCCACCGCAATTCCCTGGGCGAGGTCACCGCCTATCAGGTCAACGACCGCCACCAGATCGTCGCCACCACCGATCCGACGGGCGCCACCACCCGCACCGTCCGGGACGCCGCCCACCGCGTCCTATCCACCACGGACCCCCTGGGCCGCACCACCACCATCGACTACGACGACGCCGGCCGCCCGGTCACCGTCACCCTTCCCGACGGGTCCACGTCCAGCACCACGTACAACGCTCTCGGTCTGCCCCTGACCGTCACCGGTCCGGACGGCACCACCTGGACCCACACCTACGACGCCGCCGGCAACCGCACGTCATCGACGGACCCGCTGGGCGCGACCACCACCTACACCCACGACGGCCGCGGCAATCTCGCCTCCCTCACCGACGCCCTCGGCAACACCACCCGCCTCTACTGCGACAAAGCGGGCCTCCCCCTCTCGACCACCGACCCGCTCGGTGCGGTCACCCACTACCGCCGCGACGCCTTCGGCCGCACCACTTCCGTCACCGACCCGCTGGGCGAGACGACACACATGGTGTGGACGGTGGAGGGGAAGCTCGCCGCGCGCATCGATGCCTCCGGTGCCACAGAACAGTGGACGTATGACGGCGAAGGCAACCGCCTCACCCACACCGACGCCGTCGGCCAGACCACCCGCTTCGAGTACAGCCACTTCGACCTGCTCACGGCCCGCACCGACCCCGACGGCGTCCGCCACGAGTTCACCCACGACACCGAACTCCGCCTCACCCAGGTCACCAACCCCCAGGGCCTGACCTGGAACTACGCCTACGACGCCGCCGGCCACCTGATATCCGAGACGGACTTCGACGACCGCGTGCTGGCCTACGCCCACGACCCGGCGGGCCAACTGCTGACCCGCACCAACGCCCTCGGCGAGGTCACCAGCTACAGCCACGACACCCTCGGCCGCATCACCGAGAAGAACGCCGCGGGCCTGGTCACCACCTACGCCCACGACGCCGCCGGCAACCTCCACCAAGCGGCCAACCCCGACGCGACGGTCATCTACACCCGCGACATCCTCGGCCGCGTCACCGCCGAGTCCGTCAACGGCCGCACCATGACGTTCACCTACGACGCCCTGGGCCGCCGCACCTCCCGCACCACCCCCACCGGCCACACCACCACCTACACCTACGACGCCGCCGGCAACCGCACGGCCATGGACATCGCCGGCCACGTCCTCACCTTCGACCACGACGCCGCAGGCCAGGAACTCACCCGCACCATCGGCGACCGTCTCCAGCTCGCCCACACCTGGGACCCCACCGGCCGCCTCACTGCCCAGTCCCTCACCACAGCAGCCACGGGCACGCTCCAGTCCCCAGGCACCGCCGCCGCGGAGGTCCAAAACGTCCTCCACCGCGCCTACACCTACCGCCCAGACGGCAACCTCACCGCGGTCGACGATTCCCACACCGGCCGCCGCACCTTCGACCTCGACCGCGCCGGCCGCGTCACCGCCGTCCACGCCACCGACTGGACCGAGACCTACGCCTATGACGAGGCCGGGAATCAAACGCAGGCCACCTGGCCAGACCGCCACGCCAACTCGTCAGCTCGAGGCGACCGCAGCTACACCGGTACCAACATCACCCGCGCCGGCCGCATCCGCTACGAACACGACGCCCTCGGCCGAGTCACCCTCCGCCAAAAAACCCGTGACTCCCGCAAGCCGGATACCTGGCGCTTCTCCTGGAGCACCGAAGACCGTCTCACCACCGCCATCACCCCTGACGGCACCAACTGGCGTTACCTCTACGATCCGTTCGGCCGACGCATAGCGAAACAACGCCTCGCGACCGACGCATCGACAGTGGTAGACCAAACATTCTTCGCCTGGGACGGAACAACGCTCACCGAACAGACCGCCCGATCGCGCGACGCTGCCGATGACGTCACCCTCACTTGGGATTATCAAGGCCTAATTCCTCTTACTCAATGTGAACGCAAGACCACGCAGCTTGACGGCGTTTCACAGCATATTGTTGATCAGCGATTTTTCGCAATCGTCACAGACCTAGTTGGCAGGCCCACTGACCTCGTCTCGAGGACTGGCGAGGTGGCTTGGAAGGCTATGGCGACTCTCTGGGGAACCACCACCTGGAGGAACAACTCCACGGCGTATACACCACTAAGGTTTCCGGGACAGTATTTCGATCCAGAAACTCAACTCCACGATAATCACCACCGCCACTACGCTCCTGAGGCGGCTCGATATCTATCAGGTGACCCACTCGGACTCACCCCTGCCCCCAATCCCACAACCTATGTCGGAAATGCCAATACTCAGTGCGACCCCTTTGGTCTTTTCTCGTGCAAGAAGGGCCGAAACGGAGCAGGCGAAGGAGATGCCACAGGGAGCAAATCGAAGGAAGAATTCCATCACTTTGACACCTTCCACGAGGCAAGGGCACACGCCCGAGAGCGCGCAGGGTTGGGCGATGACGCAATTCCATTCGTGCAGGAAATCGGCCCCGAGCGCGGCAATGTAACTGGAATGCAGAGCCCCGACGGATCACGCGGCTGGCGCATTGATTACGATTCTCGGGACACCAAGAAGGCATTTCACGTAAACTGGTGGGTAAAAGAGGGTCTTAAGAGAAGCGATTCATGGAGTTACGGCGCGAACGTAATCAGGGGAGGAGACCTCCAAGCCTACCGAGATACACTAAGGCACTTCCCACTAAGGTAACCAGAGGTGGATCGATGACTTACACAGAACATCAACACATCAAAGAATGGCTCGCCCAGCACGAGCACGAAATCCTCAGCACGGAATACTCAAAGACTTTGGAGAGCTTCCTGGACTCGCTGCCATGGGACCCCAGCAGGGTCCAATGGAGTAATATTCCTCATATTTCTCTCCAGGTCCCAGAAGTACCCGGAGATGACTTCCTGCACGAATGCAGAAACACCCCCATGGGGGTGCACGAATTCACCATGATCATGTATAACGGCTCCGAGAGCGCCATTCTCTGCCGCTCGGAAGAGGCTCTCATGGATATCGATCTGCTATATTTCCGCGCTCCCGGCCCCAGGTACTTCTGCGGCGTCGACAAGATCGACGGAAAGATCACCCTACACGCTCAGGACTTTGGTGAATATGACATCTCCGGACTCACCTTCCGGATTGAAGAGTGAGAATAGCCAAGATTCCGAGGACTGCTGGAGAAGTTGGCCACCTAGACAATCAGGTCCAGCGACTGCCGCCCCTATGGTGATCTTGCGCCTGGAACGCTGAGGCACTGCAGCATAGTCGCTTCCTTGGTTCCGAGCAGTACGTCTTTTGGGGATCTCGGTGCTGAGCGATGGCAGACGCGGGTGGCGGCCTGCTGACCCGCCCGGAAGACGCCCGAAACAGCGGCTAAGACCGAGCAGTACTCCCAGTCGAACCACACGCTGGGCCAGCCGGACCTGAGGCCCTCGTGGGGGCTGTTCCGCCAAGGCCACAGGACCTGATCCTCAGAGACGCGAAAAGTGAGCGACGAATTTCGATGAGTGCACCGCAGCAACCACAAACTGGCTTCGCAGGCAGGCCTGGATACGGTATGACACGGCCCGGTCAGCCAGGCGCATATCCGCAATACCCGCAGCCAGGGCCAGGAGAGCAGATACCCCCAGGCGCAGGGACGTACGGACAGCCGGCCCCCTACGGGGCGCCCCCACAAACACCTTACGGAATGCCACAGCAGCACCATTTCGGGTACGGCGGGCCCGGGATGCCTCCGCCCATGCCGCCGAAGCGGAATGCCGGGAAGGCGTGGGGCATCATCGGCGTCGCGGCCGGTGTGCTGGTGATCGGGACGCTGGCGGGGGCGGGGGTGTTCCGTGGCGGTGGGAGTTCATCGGGCGGGTCCGACGACGGGCCGAAGTACCGGATCACGGTGCCGCAGACGCTGGCAGGCGGGGAGTACAAGCTCGTCAAGGACATATCCCAGCAGGCCGGCAGTGCGGTGCCGCATGACGGGGCCAATGAGCACGGCATCGAGGCAGCGGGCGGGCAGTACTCGTCCGGGACCAAGTCGCTGGTGACGCTGGGGCTCTACGGCGTCATTGATGATCCCGAGACGACCGTCGACCACACCATCCGAGGCATGACGGGCGACGGTAAGACGGAAGTCGCGGTGGCGGACAAGAAGTTCACGCCCAGTGGGGGCGGGGATTCGCTGACCTGCGGTGTGGATGTGCGGACGGAGATGGGGCAGAAGGTCACGCTGCCGTTCTGCGTCTGGGCCGATTCCAGTACGAGCGGGAATGTCGCCGAAACGGATGCCTCGGAGCTGTCGAAGGATCCGCAGTCCGTCGACCTCCAGGAATTCGCCGATAGGGCGGACCGGATCCGCGAGGAGGTCAGGAAGCCGTTGGGATGAGGTCCCACCGCCGCCCTGTCCTTGCCCTTTCCCCCGTCGTCCCGGCGCGCGGGACGCCCCCTGAAGCTCCGCCGGTCACCACGTGAGCGCGAGGCCCGTGCGCCCGTGCTGACCGGCGTCGCCCAGGAGCCGTGTGCCGACCGGCTCCTGGGTGGCGGGGCTACGCCTCCTCCGCCAACTCCAGCCACCGCATCTCCAGCTCGTCCTTCTCCGCGCTCAATTCGCGGAGTTGGGCATCGAGGCCCGCGACCTTCTCGAAGTCCGTCGCGTTTTCGGCGATCTGGGCGTGGAGCTTGGTCTCCTTGTCGCCGATTTTGTCCAACTGGCGCTCGATCTTCTGGAGTTCCTTCTGGGCGGCGCGGTTGACTGCGGCTGCCTTCTTGGGGGCCGCCGCGGTCTGCTGGGCGGGGGCCGGGGTGGCGGCGTCGATGACCTTCTGGCGGCGTTCCAGGTACTCGTCCAGGCCGCGGGGCAGCATCCGGAGTGTCGCGTCGCCTAGGAGGGCGTGGACGCGGTCGGTGGTGCGCTCGATGAAGTAGCGGTCGTGGCTGATGACGATGAGGGAGCCGGGCCAGCTGTCGAGGACGTCCTCCAGCTGGGTCAGCGTCTCGATGTCGAGGTCGTTGGTGGGCTCGTCGAGGAAGAGGACGTTGGGCTCGTCCATCAGGAGGCGCAGGATCTGGAGGCGGCGGCGTTCACCGCCGGACAAGTCGCCGACCGGGGTCCACTGCTTCTCCTTGGTGAAGCCGAACTTCTCGCAGAGCTGGCCGGCGGTCATCTCGCGGCCCTTGCCCAGGTCGACCCGCTCGCGCACCTGCTGGACGGCCTCCAGCACCCGCAGCGTCGGGGGGAGTTCGCCGACCTCCTGGGAGAGGTAGGCCAGCTTGACGGTCTTGCCGACGACGATCTTGCCGCCGGCCGGCTGCGCGTCGCCCTGCGTCCGGGCCGCCTCGGCCAGCGCCCGCAGCAGCGAGGTCTTGCCGGCGCCGTTGACGCCTACCAGGCCGATCCGGTCGCCCGGGCCCAGCTGCCAGGTCAGGTGCTTGAGGAGGACCTTCGGCCCGGCCTGGACGCTGACGTCCTCCAGCTCGAAGACGGTCTTGCCGAGGCGGGAGCTGGCGAACTTCATCAGCTCGGCGTTGTCGCGGGGCGGCGGGACGTCCGCGATCAGCTCGTTGGCGGCCTCGATGCGGAAGCGGGGCTTGCTCGTACGGGCCGGGGCGCCGCGCCGCAGCCACGCCAGCTCCTTGCGCATCAGGTTCTGCCGCTTGACCTCTTCGGTGGCGGCGATCCGCTCCCGCTCGGCCCGGGCGAAGACGTAGTCGCTGTAGCCGCCCTCGTACTCGTGGACGTCGCCGCGCTGGACGTCCCACATCCGCGTACAGACCTGGTCGAGGAACCACCGGTCGTGGGTGACGACCACCAGCGCGGAGCGGCGGGCGCGGAGGTGCCCGGCCAGCCAGGAGATGCCCTCGACGTCGAGGTGGTTGGTGGGCTCGTCGAGGACGATCAGGTCCTGTTCGGCGATCAGCAGCTTGGCCAGCGCGATACGGCGGCGCTCGCCGCCGGACAGCGGGCCGATGACGGTGTCCAGGCCCTGGGTGAAGCCCGGCAGGTGCAGATCGCCGAAGAGGCCGGTCAGCACGTCGCGGATCTTGGCGTTGCCCGCCCACTCGTGGTCGGCGAGGTCGCCGATGACCTCGTGGCGGATGGTGGCGGCCGGGTCGAGGGAGTCGTGCTGGGTGAGGACTCCGAGGCGCAGGCCACCGTTGTGGGTCACCCGGCCGTTGTCCGCGTCCTCCAGCTTGGCGAGGATCCGGATCAGGGTGGTCTTGCCGTCCCCATTGCGCCCGACGACGCCGATCCGGTCCCCCTCGTTGACGCCGAGCGAGACACCGTCGAGCAGGGCACGGGTTCCGTAGACCTTGCCGACGGCTTCCAGATTGACGAGGTTCGTGGCCATTCCGCTCCTGCACTTCAGATCGATCGACCTTCCCAGCCTAGTCGGCGTGGGGACGAGGGCCGCCGGGAGATGAGTATCCGTACGGATGGCCGGGGCGGGAAGCCGATCTAGCGTGAGCCGCATGATCAACGACCAGGCTCCGGCCGCCCCTTCCGTGCACGGCGCGGCACCCTCGGTGACGGGCTCCGCCGCGGCCCGCTTCGCCGCGGGCCTGCTCGTGCTGGCGTTCGCCGGGGTGACCGGCCTGTTCGCGCCGCTGCTGGTGATGGCGAGCGACAACTGCTTCGAGGGCGATGCCCGCACCATCTGCACCGCGGTCGGCCAGCAGCTCGTCGGCACCCTTCCGGTCGCCGCCGCCTTCGCGGCCGCCCTCCTGGCGGTGGTGGGCATGAGCAGGGGCGGGCCTGTCGGCCGGGGCTGCCTTCTGGCGGCGCCCTGTCTGCTGGTCCTCTCCTGGGTGGTGTCGTACGCCGTCGCGGGCGCCTGAGGCACCGCACCCCCGTTGTAACGTGCCGTCATGGCACCGGAGATGGGCATGGCGGGCACGGCAGTGGAGACGGAACGCGGGCTGGTCTACGGCCCGAGCGGGAAGCGGCTGGATGTCCATCGTCCGGCCGGGGCGACGGGCGCGATGCCCACCGTGCTGCTCTGGCACGGCATCGGGCCCGATGAGCGCGACATCCTGGAGCCGCTGGCACGGGCGACGGCGGCCCTCGGGGTGCTGGTGCTCGTACCGGACTGGCGCTCGGACGCCCCGGACGGCGGCCGGTCGCATCTGCTGGAGTCCCTGGCCTTCGCCCGCGAGGAAGCGGGCGGGCTGGGCGGCGACGGGGAGTCGTTGGTGCTGGCCGGGTGGTCGGCGGGGGCCGGGGCCGCGCTCGGGGTCGCGCTGCGGCCCGAGATCGCGGACGGCCGGCGGCCCTCGGCGGTGGTGGGCCTGGCGGGACGCTACGACCTGCCGGCGCGCACGACCGGCACCGCGCCGCTCGACGATCTCGCCGCGGGCAAGGAGCCGGGGGTACCGGTCCAACTGGTGCACGGCACGCACGATGCTGTCCTGGACTCCCAGTGGTCGCGCGATCTCGCCGCCGCGCTGCGCGCCGCGGGCCGGCCGGTGGCCCTCCATGAACCGGAGACAGACCACGCGGGCGTGATCATGACGGCGTACGACCCCGCGGCGAACCGCTGCGTACCGACGACCGACGAGCACGCCGTGCGGGCGGGGCGGATGGTGGCCGGTGTCCTGGCCGAGGCCGCCGGTGCCGGGAGTGTGGCGTAACGCACGGCAGCACGAGTTCACGGTACTCACTGCTCAGCAGGAGCGGAGCTCGCTCGCAGCGGATGTGTACGCCGTGCCGGTGCCGCCGGCAAACAAGCGCGTGGCGGCACCGGCGCTACAGGCGAAGGGCAGGGGGGAACCCCGAAGCGTGGGCAACGCGCTCCGAAGGCTTCCGTAGGCTGACCGCCAAGGACCATTCCTCTGCGGTCAGGTCGCCGCCTTCTCAATGGCCTCGAAGATGTCGGCGTCGGTCTCCTGTTGCCAGGCCGGAAGGTCGGGCCAGTCCGCAACGTAGCCCGGCTTCGGGTCGTCGAAGTGCTTGAACATCTGGGCGGTCCAACAGGTCGCGACGAAGCGGCCTTTCTGTTCCCGGGACAGCCTGGACGTGCGCCCTTCGCTGACTTCGATGAACTGGCGCACCTGCTCGTAGACCGCCCCGGCTGCCTCGCGCTCCCACTGCGGGGTGTCGTCCCACGGCGTGACGTAGCCGGCCTTCGGCTCCCCGGGGAAATGCTGGTGCACTCCCGCGATCCAGGTTTCCCGGAACAGTCGTGCACCCTCGGTCTGCGACATGCCATCCCCTTCTCATCACGGCGTGCTCAGCGTGGCGATCTCCGCCCCCAGCTCAGCCACGCGGTGGTCACGGCTCAGGGGGCCGAACTCGTCGCACAGGTCTCGGAGTCTACGGGCGATGTACCCGGAGGATGAGGCGCGAGCCAGTTCGACGGCTTCCCTCCCGTAGGAGAGTGCCTGCTCGGAATCGCGCCGCTGCACGCCGATGGCCGCCAGGTCCGTCAGCACCGCGCCCCTCCGTCGCAACGACTGTCCAGACGCCAGGGCCTGGTACTGCAGGGCCTCCTGGTACTGCAGGGCCTCCTGCAGCGTTGCCTCCGCCAGATCCAAGCGCCCGAGTCGGGCATACCGAGCACCACGCTCCTCTGCGAGCCGGGATCCGTCGAACCTGAGCCATCCGCCGTTGGCGCCGTCCGAGGTGAGTTCCCGGACCTCCTCGGCGCGCCCCAACGCGCGCTCACACGCGTCCAGGTCGCCCAGGCCGGCGTGCGCCTCCGCTTGAACCGAGGGAGGACGAACATCCGGTGACTAGGCACCGGTGGCTGCGGCGGCTGTCGGCTCTCCGGCACCTGCCGGGTCTGCCGACCGCTCGCCAAGGCCTACCAGGAGGCGAAGGCACCACTGAACACCTACTGCCAGCACGGAAGCGAGGAAGCGCAATGACCACTGCACTGGTGGAGATCACACCCCGGCCCCAGGTCCCGGAAGAGCCCGAGGGAGTCGTCCTCCTGGAGGACCTGGAAACCCTGACCGAGGGCGCCGTCCCGGGCTGCAACGAGGACAACCCGTACCGGTAGGCGTCCAGCCGTACAGAACCGCGGGGGCTTCGTGGCGTTCTCCCGTCCGAAGCCCCCGCACCACTGCACCGTTGAGCCGCTCCACCATGGAAGAGTGACGTCCCATGGCGACCACCCGCATCGGCCTCGACCGGCTGCCCACTGCTGCCCGTGCCGCCGTCGAGCAGCACACCGGCCCCCTGCTCACGGTCGCGGAGGCCACCGAGGGCTTCAACAGCGAGATCGCCTCCCGCGTCACCTCCGCTACCGGGACCTGGCACATCAAGGGCCTGCGCACCGACCACCCTCGAGCCTGGGCCCAGCGCCGGGAGGCAGCCATCGCCCCCTTTCTCACCGGGGTCGCTCCCGCGCTCCGCTGGCGCGTCGAGACCGCCGGATGGGACCTCCTCGGCTTCGACGCCCTGGAAGGCCATCACGCCGATTTCACGCCCGGCTCCCCCGACCTACAGGAAGTCGCCGCACTCCTGTGCCGTCTCGCCGGAACCCCCCGCCCGGACATCGAGCTGCGGCACGCCGAACAACGCCTGGAGCGCTACGCAGCCCACCCCGACGACCTCCGCTTCTTCGCCGGAGACCGCCTCCTGCACACCGACCTGAACAACACCAACGTGCTGGTCGACGACCGTGCCCCACAAGGAGTTCGGGCCCGCCTCGTCGACTGGGCCTGGGCCACCCGGGGAGCCGCCTGGCTCGACGCCGGCTACTGGGTCATCTGGCTCATCGCCTCCGGCCACACCCCCGCCTCGGCGGAACGCCGGGCCGCAGAGACGCCCGCCTGGCACACCGCACCGGCCGAGGGCATCACCGCATTCGCCGCCGCCAACCGCAACGTCTGGGACGAGATCAGCACCGCCGACCCCGACGCATGGACCCTGCGCCTGGCGGCTGCCGCGGCCACCTGGCACGACCACCGCGAAGCCGCCTGAACCCGATCTGACGCGCGGGCGGCCCGAACGAGCAGTGCCCAGCGGCTTTGGCCGGCGAAGCGGCATAGACGGTTCAGAGCGCCACACGCGCCACGGCGAAGGGGCGCCACCGGTCAGTGGCGCCCCTTCCGACCATGCTGTTCGCTGAACTGACGTGGT
The DNA here is from genome assembly GCF_009811555.1 of Streptomyces caniferus. Lineage (GTDB taxonomy): Bacteria > Actinomycetota > Actinomycetes > Streptomycetales > Streptomycetaceae > Streptomyces > Streptomyces caniferus. The sequence continues at coordinate 3,619,935 of NZ_BLIN01000005.1, forward strand.
GGGCGGTGGGTACGGGTCCTACTCCCGGTGGCCTCGCTGCCACGACAGTTTCCGGAACGGTCCCCGCCCTAAAGAACCGCAGCCCCCACCGCCGGCGAATCCGCCACCCGTAGCTGACGGCAGGTCCCCGACGCCAGCAGCGCGGTCGCGACCTCCTCTGCCGCCTGTGCGTCCTTGACCAGGAAGGCGGTGGTCGGCCCCGAGCCGGAGACCAGCGCGGCCAGCGCCCCGGCCGCCGTGCCCGCCGCCAGCGTTGCACTCAACGACGGTCGCAGGGAGAGCGCCGCGGGCTGGAGGTCGTTGGTCAGGGCCGCGGCGAGCGCGGTGGCGTCGCCGGACTCCAGGGCGGCCAGCAGTTCAGGGGCCGCCTCCGGCTCCGGCACGTCCGTCCCGGCCGTCAGCCGGTCGAACTCGCCGTAGACGGCCGGGGTGGACAGCCCGCCGTCGGCGACCGCGAAGACCCAGTGGAAGGTGCCGCCGACGGGGAGGGGGGTCAGGAGTTCGCCGCGGCCGCGGCCCAGGGCCGCGCCACCCACCAGGCTGAACGGCACATCGCTGCCCAACTCGGCGCAGATGTCGAGGAGTTCCTCGCGCGAGGCGCCGGTCGACCAGAGCGCGTCGCAGGCCAGCAGGGCGCCGGCCGCGTCCGCGCTGCCGCCCGCCATGCCGCCGGCGACGGGGATGTCCTTGGTGATGTGGAGGTGGACGTGCGGCTCGATGCCGTGGCGGGCGGCGAGGAGTTCGGCGGCGCGGGCGGCCAGGTTCGTCCGGTCCAGGGGGATCTGGTCGACGTCGTGGCCCTCGGCGGTGATCCGCAGGGACTCGGCGGGGGTCGCGGCGACCTCGTCGTAGAGGCCGACGGCGAGGAAGACGTTCGCCAGGTCGTGGAAGCCGTCCGGGCGGGCGGCGCCGACGGCCAGCTGGACGTTGACCTTCGCCGGTACCCGGACGGTGATCGAGGTGGTGGTCGTCATGCCTGCTCTCCCCCTGATGTCGGCTCTCCCCCCGAGGCGCGCTCTCCCCGGGACTGCCGGATGCCCGGCGCCCCGCCCGGTCCCTTGTGCTCGGCGATCCGCGCGAACTCCTCGACGGTCAGTGCCTCGCCGCGGGCCTGCGGCGAGACACCCGCGGCGACCAGCGCGGCCTCCGCGGCGGCGGCCGACCCGGCCCAGCCGGACAGCGCGGCCCGCAGCGTCTTGCGGCGCTGGGCGAAGGCCGCGTCGACGACCGCGAAGACCTCGTCGCGGCTCGCCGTCGTCTCGATGGGCTTGTCGCGGCGGACCAGGGAGACCAGACCGGAGTCGACGTTGGGCGCGGGCCAGAAGACGTTGCGGCCGATGGCGCCGGCCCGCTTGACCTCGGCGTACCAGTTGGCCTTCACCGACGGCACGCCGTAGACCTTGTTGCCGGGGCGGGCGGCCAGCCGGTCGGCGACCTCGGACTGCACCATGACCAGGGTGCGGTCGATGGTGGGGAAGGTCGCGAGCATGTGCAGCAGCACCGGCACGGCGACGTTGTAGGGGAGGTTGGCGACCAGCGCGGTGGGCGCCGGGCCGGGCAGCTCGGTGACGTGCATGGCGTCGCTGTGCACCAGCGCGAAGCGGTCGGCCCGGTCCGGCATGCGGGCGGCGACGGTGGACGGCAGCGCGGCCGCCAGCACCTCGTCGATCTCGACGGCGACGACCCGGTCGGCGGCCTCCAGCAGCCCCAGGGTCAGCGAGCCGAGGCCCGGACCGATCTCGACGACGACATCGTCGGGCCGGACCTCGGCGGTCCGCACGATCCGGCGGACGGTGTTGGCGTCGATGACGAAGTTCTGGCCGCGCTGCTTGGTGGGACGGACGCCCAGCGCGGCGGCCAGCTCGCGGATGTCGGCGGCGCCCAGCAGGGGGCCGGATTCGTCGGTGGTGCTCTTGGTCATGCCACAGCCTCGGTGCGCTCGTTCACCCGTGAAGCTTACGGCCGCAGACCGGCCACGGGCTCGCCCCCCGGCTGATGTAGAGCTTCTTGGCCCGGTAGGTCTGTTCCCGGGCGGGTGCGTCCTGCGGCCGGCCGCGGCCGCCGAGGGCCCGCCAGGTGGCGACGTCGAACTGGTAGAGCCCGCCGTAGGTGCCCGACGCGTCGACCGCGTGCGGACGCCCGCGGGCCTCGCACTGCGCCAGCGCATGCCAGGCGAGGTGGTCGGCGCCGCGGACGGAGGCGGGCAGCTCCTTGGTGCCGAGGTGCACGATCTGCGGGCGCGGGGCGTGCACGACCTCGGTGTGCAGCCGCTTGGGTTTCTGCCGGACGCCGTTGACGGTGCGCACCCGGTAGGTGACCCGCCGCACGCCGGGCCTGCCCTGCTGGACGACCGCCACGGTGCCGCGGGCCAGCCCGGGGTCGGCCCGCCGGATCGTACGGAAGGGGACGGGCTCCTCGTGGACCTCCTTGGAGCCGGTGATCCGCATCACGGAGATGGTCTGGCCCTCGTGCGGGAAGCTGTCCGGCGGCACCGAGGTGGTGTCCTGGTCGCGCAGCGCGAGACCGGCCTCGGCCAGCGCCTCGCGGACGGTGGCGGCGTTGGTGCGCACCCGGTGCTCCCGGCCGTCGGCGACGATGACCACCGAGCGTTCGGTGCGGACCGCCAGTTCCATGCCGTGCTGCTCGATCCGGCGGGAGCGGGAGGCCGACAGGACGGCGCCCTCGGCCCGGACGCCGAGCTGGTGGAGCGCGCCGGCGACGGTGTCCTCGGTGGTCCACACCTGGCGGCGCTGCCCGTCGATGGTCAGGACGACCGGGCGGCCGTGCCGGACGACGACCTCGTCACCGCTGCTGAGTCCGGTGCCGGGGGCGGGCGCGACGAGGTCGTGCGCGCCGATGGCGAGATGCTCGTCGGCCAGCAGTTCGTCGACGTCACCGGCGAAGGTGTGCAGGGTGCGCGGGATGCCGTCGACGGTGATGCGGACCGCCTTGTCGTGCGCGATGAAGGCGGTGGTGCCACCGGCGAGGAAGGCGACGACCAGGGCCCGGGGCAGCAGCCGGCGCAGCGCTTCGGGGCCTTCGGCGCGGCGTCTGCGACGGCCGCGCGCGGCCCGGTGGCTGCTCAGCGAATGACTCACGGCGCGCTCCACGTGCCACGGGATGCGGTTGACGGCCGGAATGTAGCGGAGTCGCGGTGACTCTCCAAAGTCGGACCGATACGGAAAGTAGTCATATCGGGGGACGGTGGAGGCCCGGGGCGGCGCCGGAGGGCCGTCGGCGGCCGGGGCGGAAAGCGGTGACGGCGTGGGTGGGACGCGGTGGTGGCCCGGGGGAAAGCCGTGGAGGCCGGGCGGACCGCGGTGACGGTCCGTACCCGGCCCGGAGGCACGTGCCTCAGTAGCCGAAGGCACGCGCCGTGTTGGCCGCGACAGCGGTGGCCAGCTCGTCCTCGGTCATCGCCTTGACCTCGGCCATCGCCCGCAGCGTGACCGGAACGAGGTACGGGGCGTTGGCCCGTCCGCGGTACGGGGCGGGGGTCAGGAACGGGGCGTCGGTCTCGACGAGAACCAGCTCGGCCGGGGCGACGGCGAGGGCGTCGCGCAGCGGCTGGGCGTTCTTGAAGGTGACGTTGCCGGCGAAGGACAGGAAGTAGCCGGCCGCGGCGCAGACCTCGGCCATCGCGGCGTCACCGGAGTAGCAGTGGAAGACGACCCGTTCGGGGGCGCCCTCCTCGCGCAGGATCCGCAGCACGTCGTCGTGCGCCTCGCGGTCGTGGATGACCAGGGCCTTGCCGTGCCGCTTGGCGATCTCGATATGGGCGCGGAAGGAGCGCTCCTGGGCGGCCATGCCCTCGGGGCCGGTGCGGAAGTAGTCCAGGCCGGTCTCGCCGACGCCGCGGACCTGCGGCAGGGCGGCGAGCCGGTCGATCTCGGCGAGGGCGGCGTCCAGCGCGGCGTCACCGCCGGGCTCCCTGGCGCCCTGCCGCGACCATCCGTCGGGGTCGCCCAGCACGATGCGGGGCGCTTCGTTGGGGTGCAGGGCGACCGTGGCGTGCACGGCGTCGTACGCGGCCGCGGTCTCGGCTGCCCAGCGCGACCCGGCCAGGTCGCAGCCCACCTGTACGACGGTGGTCACTCCGACGGAGGCGGCCTTGGCGAGCGCCTCCTCGACGGTGCCCTCCTGCATGTCCAGATGGGTGTGGGAATCCGCGACCGCCACCCGAAGGGGTTCGGGCAGCGGCGGCGGGGGGTTCTTGTCCTGCGGTGCCATGGCCGCGATCCTACGAGGGCCGTGGCGCGGACCTCACTTGCGGTGGTGCTGGAAGGGGTGCAGCAGGTCGGAGAGGTGCCAGTGGTGGCGTCCGGGGTCCTCGGCGGTGCTGCCGGCGCGGTCCGGGCCGGCCCCGGGGGCCGCCTCCTTCTTCCGCTCGCTGCCGTGCTGGCGCTGATGCATGCTCGCGATCGCGTCGGAGACCATCGAGACCTGGCCGGAGCGCATGATGCGTACGACGTTGCTGCCGCAGTTCAGGCAGGTGGGGCAGGTCAACGGGGACGGGACCCGCTCGCCGTCCGCGTAGTAGACGACATGCGTCTCGCCCTTGCCGTCGACCTGGTGGACTATCTCGTACGCCTGCTCCCAGCCGTGGCCGCACCTCATGCAGGCGAAGGCGTAGGCCTCGTGCGCGGCGGCGTCGGGCCGGGGGACGGGGTGGTCTCCGCTGGTGGTGACTCCAGTGGTCTTTGCGATCTCGCTCATGTGCGCGCTCCTCTTGTCCGCTGGACAAGGTCTTCGGGAACCGTTCGTCCCTCGTCCAGTGGACGCCTTCGGCGCGCACAATGCAGCCCATCGCCGACGCTATTGGCCCAGATTTGGCCGACGGTAGGACAATCACCTCAACGCGCCGACCTGCGCTTTACCTTTCCGGTCCGCCGTTTACCTTCTGATGAGTCGCTTTTCGCCCGGCGGCGCGCATCAATTCCCGACGGCGTTCTACGACGGGTCCTTCGCCGCGCTCTTCGAGGAGTCCTTCGCCGCGTTCTTCGCCGCGACCACCGCGTCGAAGACCTCCCGCTTCGGCAGCCCGGCGTCCGCGGCGACCGCGGCGATGGCCTCCTTGCGGCGCTCCCCGGCCTCCTCGCGGACCTGCACCCGGCGCACCAGCTCGCCGGCGTCCAGATCCTGCGGCCCGCTCTCCGGGGCACCCTCGACGACGATGGTGATCTCGCCGCGCACCCCCTCGGCCGCCCAGGGCACGAGGTCGCCCAGCGGCCCCCGCTTGACCTCCTCGTACGTCTTGGTCAGCTCCCGGCACACCGCGGCGCGCCGGTCGGCACCGAAGATCTCGGCCATCGCGGCGAGGGTGTCGTCGAGGCGGTGCGGCGCCTCGAAGTAGACGAGGGTACGCCGCTCGTCGGCGACCTCGCGCAGCCGGGTGCGCCGCTCGCCGCCCTTGCGGGGCAGGAACCCCTCGAAGCAGAAGCGGTCCACCGGCAGACCGGAGACGGCGAGCGCGGTGAGCACCGCGCTGGGGCCCGGTACGGCGGTGACCTTGATGTCCCGCTCGACCGCCGCGGCGACCAGCCGGTAGCCGGGGTCGGAGACCGAGGGCATTCCCGCGTCCGTGACCAGCAGCACCCGGGCCCCGCCGGCCAGCGCATCGGCCAGCTCGGGCGTCCTGGCCGCCTCGTTGCCCTCGAAGTACGACACGACCCGCCCGGTGGGCTGGACCTGAAGCGCCTGGGTCAGCCGGCGCAGCCGCCGGGTGTCCTCGGCGGCGATCACATCGGCGGCGGCCAGCTCGGCGGCGAGCCGCGGTGGCGCGTCCGCGATCTCCCCGATGGGCGTCCCTGCAAGTACCAGCGTTCCAGTCACCTCCCCATCCTCCCAGGAGGCCACCGCGCCCCGATCCGTCGGTATCGCACAGTGGCGCTCACCGCCGGTCCACAGGCGGCTTCCCTACGATGGGCCGGTGACGAGTGACACCACCGCGACCGACGCCGCCGCGCAGCACGCCCCGGAGCTGGGCGAGCGGCCCCCCGTGTGGCAGCGGCGGCTGCGCCGCTTCGGGTACCCCGTCCGCGCGCAGGCCGATGTCCGCGCGCGGCTGGTGCCCGCCTTCCCCGAGCCGAGCGGCCGCCTGTGGGCGGTCTTCGGCGCGGGCCCGGACGCCGCGGCCCGGCTGGCGCGCTGGTCGGGCTGGGCCGGTCCGCTGCTGGTGACGCTGTTCGCCGGGGTGCTGCGGTTCTGGAACCTCGGCAGCCCGCGGAAGGTGATATTCGACGAGACGTACTACCCCAAGGACGCCTGGTCGCTGCTGCAGTACGGCTACGAGGGCACCTGGGCCAAGAACGCCAATGACGCGCTGGTCGGGCATCCGCCGCAGCTCCTGCTGACGCCCGAGCACTCGTATGTCGTGCACCCGCCGATGGGCAAGTGGCTGATCGCACTCGGCGAGTGGGCGTTCGGGATGGACCCCTTCGGCTGGCGGTTCATGGTGGCGCTGCTCGGCACGCTGTCGGTGCTGCTGATCTGCCGGATCGGCCGCCGGCTGATGCGGTCGACGGCGCTGGGGTGTCTGGCGGGCGCCCTGCTGGCGGTGGACGGTCTGCACTTCGTGATGAGCCGGACCGCGCTGCTCGATCTGCTCGTGATGTTCTGGGTGGTGGCGGCGTTCGGCTGCCTGCTGGTGGACCGGGACCGTACCCGGGCCCGGCTGGCGGCGGCGCTGCCGCTCGACTCCGCGGGCGTGGCGCATCCGGACGACGGGGTCGGCGACCGGCTGCGGCTGGGATGGCGGCCGTGGCGGATCGCGGCCGGGCTGTGCCTGGGCCTGTCCGCCGCGACGAAGTGGAACGGCCTCTATTACCTCGCGGCGTTCGCCCTGATGGCGGTGCTGTGGGACGTCGCGGCGCGCCGTACGGCGGGCGCCCGGCGCCCGTTCCGCTCGACGCTGCGCCGGGACGTCCTGCCCGCCTTCGGGTCCACCGTCGTCCTCGCCCTCGCCACCTACCTCGCGTCGTGGTCGGGCTGGATCGCCACCAAGGGCGGCTACTACCGCGACTGGGCGACCACGCCGGACGGCCGGGCGGGCAGCTGGACCTGGCTGCCGGACTGGCTGCGCAGCCTGTGGCACTACCAGACCGAGGTCTACTCCTTCCACACCGGACTGACCACCCCGCACACCTATCAGTCCAACCCGTGGAGCTGGCTGGTCCTGGGCCGCCCGGTCTCGTACTTCTACGAGGACCCCAAGGCCGGCCAGGACGGCTGCACGGCGGCCGAGGGCTGCGCCCGCGAGGTGCTGGCGCTGGGCACCCCGCTGTTGTGGTGGGCGGCCTGCTTCGCGCTCCTCTACGTCCTCTACCGCTGGCTGTTCAAGCGGGACTGGCGGGCCGGGGCGATCGCCTGCGGGGTCGCGGCCGGTTATCTGCCGTGGTTCCTCTATCAGGAGCGGACCATCTTCCTCTTCTACGCGGTGGTGTTCGTCCCGTTCCTGTGTCTGGCGCTGGCGATGATGATCGGCGCGATCACCGGCCCGCCGGGCTCGACCGAGCGCCGCCGCACGATCGGCGCGGTCGGCGCCGGTGTCCTGGTTCTGCTGATCGTGTGGAATTTCATCTACTTCTACCCCCTCTACACGGGTATGCCGATTCCCAAGTCGGCCTGGCATCACCGGATGTGGTTCGACACCTGGGTGTAGCGGTCCGGCCGACGGGAGGCGTTCCGGCAGTAGTTCGACAAGTCTGTAACAGGTGCACAACAGCGCGTCACCGGACCGTGCCCTGATCGAGACTCAAGGCCTCCCCGTGTCCCTTAGAGTGCGAGGCACGTTCTTGTGTACGTATTCAAGGACGAGGCTCTTGGAGGGAATCGGTGGTATGCGCCGCGAGGTGAAGTACGGGCTGATCGGCGGATCGGCGGCCCTGGTGGCGGGAGTCGTGGGCGGCTTCACGCTGTTCGGCGGCTCGGACGAGTCCCCGCAGGAGGTCAGGTCGGCGGACGCCAAGTCGGGCGACCACAAGCCCAAGGTGGCGACCGGCCCCCTGTCGGCCAAGGAAGTCCGGACGACGACACAGGACTTCCTGACCGCCTGGCAGTCCGGCGACACGGACAAGGCGGCCGAGCTGACCGACGACCCGGAGACCTGCAAGCGCGCACTGGGTTCCTTCAGCAAGCAGGCACGGTTCTCGAAGGTGGCCCTGGAGCCGGGCACGCCCTCGGGCGACAAGGTGCCGTACACCGTGGCCGCGCAGATCGACTACAAGGGCGCCAAGGCGGCCTACTCGTACCGCACCACCACGACCGTGGAGCGCGACAAGACCACCGGCAAGCCGCGGATCGCCTGGCAGCCGACGATGCTGCACCCGGGGCTCGCCAAGGGCGACCAACTGCGGACGGGCGAGGCCGAGGCGCCGCCGATCAAGGCCGTGGACCGCAACGGCGCCGAGCTGACGCCCGAGGCGCATCCGGCGCTGGCCGGGGTGCTGGACAGCCTGCGCGACAAGTACGGCGACAAGACCGACGGCAAGCCCGGGGTGGAGCTGTTCATCCACCGCGCCAAGAGCGCCAAGCCCGCCGACCAGTTGCCCGACAAGACGCTGAAGGTGCTCTCCAAGGGAACGCCGGGCACCCTCAAGACCACCCTGGACGCCAAGATGCAGTCGGCGGCCGAACGGGCGGTCAAGGGCAAGAAGTCCGCCTCCGCGGCCGCGGTCAAGCCCAGCACCGGCGAGATCCTGGCGCTCGCCAACTCCCCGGAAAAGGGCTTCAACATGGCCACCCAGGGGTCGCTCGCCCCCGGCTCGACCATGAAGATCGTGACCTCGGCGATGCTGATGGACAAGGGCATGACCTCGCCGGGCAAGTCGCATCCGTGCCCCAAGTACGTGACCGTCGGCGGCTGGAAGTTCCAGAACCTCGACAAGTCCGAGATCAAGAACGGCACCTTCGCGCAGAGCTTCGCCGCGTCCTGCAACAACGCCTTCATCTCGCAGGCCAAGGACCTCAGCGACGACGACCTGACCAAGGAGGCCCGGGACGTCTTCGGCATCGGCCTCAACTGGCAGACCGGCATCCCCACCTTCGACGGCGCGGTGCCCGTCCAGCACGACGCGCAGATGGCGGCCTCGCTGATCGGCCAGGGCGGGGTGCGGATGAACCCGCTCAACGTCGCCTCGCTCTCCGCGACGGTCCGGGCCGGCTCCTTCCACCAGCCGTACATCGTCTCGCCGTCGCTGGACCACCGGACGCTCGCCAAGGCCGCCCGCACGATGAAGCCGTCCACTCTCAGCGGCCTCAAGTCGCTGATGAAGCTGACGGCGACCTCCGGTACGGCCGCCGAGGCGATGGCCGGGGTCAGCGGTGACATCGGCGCCAAGACCGGCTCCGCCGAGGTCGACAACCAGAAGAAGCCCAACGCCTGGTTCTCCGCCTACCGCGACGACGTCGCCGCGGCGGCCGTCGTCCCGGCGAGCGGCCACGGCGGCTCCAACGCGGGCCCGGTGGTCCGCGCCATCCTCACCGCCGGCTGACAGTGCGGGGCACCCGTCGGGGTGCCTCTCGTCTCATCGGCCGGATTCCGTTCGCATGGCCCGTACAGCTTTCGCTAGCGTGCGGGCCATGAGCGATTCCCGGTCCGGCACCACCCCGGAAACCACGCACTCCACGGCTCACCCCCGCTTCGCCGAAGCGCTCACCGAACTGGGCCTGACCGTCGAGGTCCGCAGCTTTCCCGAGGGCACCCGCACCGCCGCCGAGGCGGCCGCGGCCGTCGGCTGCGACCTCGCCCAGATCGTCAAGTCGCTGATCTTCACGGCGGACCGGGAGCCGGTCCTGGTGCTGGTGGACGGCGCCGCACGGGTGGACGTGGAACGGGTACGCGCGGAGCTCGGCGCCACCACGGTCGGGCGCGCCGACGCCGCCCTCGTCCGCGAGACCACCGGCTACGCCATCGGCGGCGTACCGCCCTTCGGCCACCGCACCCGCACCCGCGTGCTGGCCGACCGCGGACTGCTCGCGCACGACGCCGTCTGGGCCGCCGCCGGCACCCCGCACGCCGTCTTCCGGCTCGCCCCCGCGTCCCTGATCGAGCACGCCCGGGGCCGCGTCGTGGACGTACGCGAGCGCACCGCGTGACCCCGCTCGTCGTCGCGGCCGTCCTGATAGCCGCCATCACCCACGCCAGCTGGAACGCCATCGCCCACGGCATCCGCGACCAGCTCCTGGCCTTCACCCTGGTCGGCGGCGGCGGTGCGGTCTGCGGCCTCGCGATGGCCGCCGCCACCCCGCTGCCCGCCGCCGGCGCCTGGCCCTTCCTCCTGGCCTCCGCCGTGCTGCACATCGTCTACCAGGCCCTGCTCATGCAGTCGTTCCGCCTGGGCGAGTTCGGCCAGATGTACCCCATCGCCCGCGGTACCGCGCCGCTGGTCGTCACGGTCCTGGCCGCCGTCTTCGTCCACGAGGTCCCCAACGGCTGGGCACTGGCCGGCGTCGCCCTGGCCTCCGCCGGGCTGGTGGGCGTCGCCCTCTGGGGCATCCGCGGTTCGGGCACCAAGCCGCACTGGCCGGCCCTCGTCGCGGCCCTCGCCACCGGCCTGGCCATCGCCTCCTACACCACCGTCGACGGCCTCGGCGTCCGCGCCTCCGGCACCCCCCTCGGCTATATCGCCTGGCTGATGATCCTCGAAGGCATCGTCATCCCCGCCTACGCGCTCGCCACCCGCCGCCGCCGGCTCCTCACCGAGCTGCGCCCCATCGCCCTGCGCGGTCTGGCCGGCGGTGTGCTCTCCGTCTTCGCCTACGGCCTGGTCCTGTGGGCACAGACCCGCGCCCCCCTCGCCCCCATCGCCGCCCTGCGCGAGTCGTCCATCATCGTCGGCGCCGCCATCGGCGCCGTCTTCTTCAAGGAGCGCTTCGGCGCCCCCCGGATCGCCGCGGCCGGCCTGATGGTCATCGGCATCGGCCTGATGCTCCACACCGGCTGACCCGCCCCTCACTCCTCCCGCAACGCCCTGACCAGCTCCCCGTTGGCGACCAGCACCCCACCGTCCACCGGCAGGGTGACCCCGGTCACCCACGCGGCATCCGACGACGCCAGAAAGGCCACCGCCGCGGCGACGTCCTCCGGCCGCCCGACCCGCCCCAGCGGGTAGACCGCCGCCGCCCGCCGCAGCCCTTCCTCGTGCCCGGCCCAGTTGGGGGTGTCGACGGTCCCCGGCGCGACGAGGTTGACCCGTACGCCGCGCGGGGCGGCCCGGCCGGAGAGCGTACGGGTCAGGCTCGCCAGGCCCGCCTTGGCCGCGCTGTACGCGTGATTGCCGAAATCCTGGATGCCGTTGACGGACCCGATGTTGACGATCGCGCCGCGCCCGCCGGCCGCCGCCAGATGCGGCAGCGCGGCCCGCGCGCACCGGAAGGCGCCGCCGAGCGTGATGTCGAGATCCGCCGCCCAGTCCTCGTCCGGCTCGTCCTCGAACAACGGAGTGTCCGGATGGCACCGGCAGGCGTTGTTGACCAGCACGTCCAGCCCGCCGAACCGCGCGACCGCGCGGGCCACCGCCGCCTCCACGGCCGTCCGGCTCCCCACGTCGCACGCCATCGCTTCGGCCGACCCGTCGGCCTCGCGGATCCCCTCCGCGACCCGCTCGGCCCGCTCCCCGTCGAGATCCGTGACCAGCACCCGGGCCCCCTCCGCGGCCAGCCGCCGCCCGGTCGCCTCTCCGATGCCCCGCCCCGCGCCGGTGATCAGCACGCTGTATCCGTCGAACCGTCGCACGACCTTTTCACCCCATGTTGTCGGTGTGCCATGCAGTTTGCCGTGCCTCCCACGTTTTCGTCTGCGGCGCCGCTTTGCGTTTCGCCTCCGGCGGGGGTGGTGGTTGGGCGGGGCCGCCGTTTCACGTCTCGCCGTCCGGCGGGGTGGGCGGTGGTTGGGCGGGGGCCACCGTTTTGCCTCTCGCCGTCCGGCGGGGTGGGCGGTGGTTGGGCGGGGCCGCCGTTTCGCCTCTCGCCGTCCGGCGGGGTGGGTGGTGGTTGGGCGGGGCCGCCGTTTCGCCTCTCGCCGTCCGGCGGGGTGGGGTTTGGGCGGGGGCCGCGTTTGCTTTGTGGTGGGTGCCGGTGGTGGTCCTCCGGGGGTGGGTGTTCGGACTGCTTCGCTTTACGTCCGAACACCCACCCCCTCCGGCCCACCACCTCCCGCCCGGGACCGCGACCCCCGCCCGGTGGGGGGAAGGGTTCAAAAACCAGAAGCTCGGCCGCGCCGTGGCATGGCCGAGCTTCTGGTCTTTGGTTTTTCTCCTGCTCCCCCACAGGGGTGGGGCCCACAACTCACGGGAGGGGGCGGGGGCGGAGGGGTGGGTGTGTGGACGTAAAGCGAAGCAGTCCACACACCCACCCCGGAGCCCCCGCCACCGCAACCCACACACAGCGGGGGCCCCACCCCAAACACCACCCCACCGCCGAAGGCGCAACCACACCCAGCCGGGGCCTCACCCCAGACAACCAACCCCGCCCCCGCCGAAGGCGGGAAAGAACAACAGAAAGAAAAACGGCGGGACACCCGGCAACGTGGGAAGCCTCAGCACCGCGGCACGGCAACGTCGGAAACAGCCAAGAGCAACGCCTTCGCCCGAGGATCCGCCGTCACATTCCGCTGCATTCCGTTCGTGACGTAGCCGAACGCGAGCCCCGACTCCGGGTCGGCGCAGGCGAGGGCGCCTCCGCGGCCGGGGTGGCCGAAGGAGCCGGGGGCCAGGAGGGGGGAGGCCGGGCCGTGGAGCATGAAGCCCAGGCCGAAGCGGGTGTGGACGAGGAGGGTGCGGTCCAGGCCCGCGGACTCCTCGGTCCGGGCGAGGGTGAGCGTGGCGGGCGCGAAGAGCCGGGGGTGGCCGTCGACGGCGCCGATGAGCGCGGCGTAACAGCGGGCCAGGGAGCGGGCGGTGGCGATACCGGCGGAGGCGGGCAGCTCGGCGGCCCGGTAGGCGGGGTCGTTCTCGTCGGGCGCCGGGGAGATCGCGCCGAAGGCGCGACTGGTGAGCGAGTCCGGATCGGCGTACGCCGCGGCGACGGACTGCTTCGGGCGCACCCGCATCCCCGTCGCGGCGGACGTGACCGGCGGCTCGACGGGGGCCAGCCGTCCGACCCGGGACTGCTCCGCCTCCGGCAGGCCGATCCACAGGTCGAGGCCGAGCGGCCCGGCTATCTCCTCGGCGATCCAGCTGCCGAGGGAGCGGCCGGTGACCCGCGCCACCAGTTCGCCGATCAGCCAGCTGTAGGTCTGCGCGTGGTAGCCGTGGTCGGTGCCGGGCTCCCAGGCGGGGGCCTGGGCGGCGAGGGCGGCGGGGCCGCTGACGCCGTCGATGGCCTGGGCGGGGGTGAGCGGGGTGTCCAGGACCGGCAGCCCGGCGCGGTGCGAGAGCAGATGGCGGACGAGGACGCGTTCCTTGCCGGCGGCCTTGAACTCCGGCCAGTACGTGCCGACCGGCGCGTCGAGGTCGAGCTGTCCGCGCTGGTGGAGCAGCAGCGGGACGAGGGCGGCGATGCCCTTGGTGGCGGACCGGATCACCTGGGCCGTGCCGGCCTCCCAGGGCGCCGCGCCCGCGGCGTGCTTGCCGGCGTCCCCGTTCTTGGTGCCGCCCCACAGGTCCACTACCTTGCGCCCGTGCCGGTACACGGCGACCGCCGCGCCCCGCTCCCCGCGCCGCGCGAAGTTGGCCATGAAGGCGTCCCGGACCGGCTCGAAGCCGTCCTCGACCGTGCCCTGGACGTCCACCACTGATTCCTGCTTCCCACTCATCCGTCGCTCTGGTGACCCATCCATGGTGCAACGTGCGGATCAGTGCTGATGACCAGGACCGCAGCCCGTGGCGTTCGTCACACGCGCACGTGACGGTGGAACGGCGGGAAAGCCCCGGGGGCGGCTCAGTGCGGTACGTCCACCGAACGCGGGTCGAAACCGAAGGGCAGCTCGAGCCGGTGGGTGCGCATCAGTTCCTCGTCGCACAGCAGCTGCTGGGTGGTTCCGTCGGCCACGATCACGCCTCCGGAGAGCACGACGGACCGCGGGCACAGCTCCAGTGCGTAGGGCAGGTCGTGCGTGACCATCAGGACGGTGACGTCCAACGACCGTAGGATGTCGGCGAGTTCACGGCGGGAGGCCGGGTCGAGGTTGGACGACGGCTCGTCGAGGACCAGGATCTCCGGCCGCATCGCCAGCACCGTCGCGACGGCGACCCGGCGGCGCTGCCCGAAGGAGAGGTGGTGCGGGGGCCGGTCGGCGAAGGCCTCCATGCCGACCCGGGCGAGGGCTTCGGTGACCCTCTCCTCCAGTGCGTCGCCGCGCAGTCCCGCGGAGGCCGGACCGAAGGCGACGTCCTCGCGGACGGTGGGCATGAACAGCTGGTCGTCGGGGTCCTGGAAGACGATGCCGACCCGGCGGCGGATCTCCGCGAGGTGCTCCTTGGCGACCGGGAGGCCGGCGACCGCGACGGTGCCGGCGCCCGCTTCGAGGATGCCGTTGAGGTGCAGGACGAGGGTGGTCTTGCCGGCGCCGTTGGGCCCGAGCAGCGCGACCCGCTCGCCGCGGCCGACGGTCAGATCGACGCCGAAGAGCGCCTGGTGACCGTCGGGGTAGGCGTAGGCGAGCCGGGAGACGGCGAGGGAGGGGGCGGGTGCGGTGGTGCTCAAAGGGTCCATCCCAGGAGGCAGACGGCGAGCGCGGCGAGGGGGAGGGCGGCCGCGCGGGTCCATTGTGTGCGGGTGGCGGTGGTCTCGGCGATCTGGGGCATGGTGCCGGTGTAGCCGCGGCTGACCATGGCGAGGTGGACCCGCTCGCCGCGCTCGTAGGAGCGGATGAACAGTGCGCCGGCCGACTTGGCGAGCACGCCCCAGTGGCGGACGCCGCGCGCCTCGAAGCCGCGGGAGAGCCGGGCGATCCGCATCCGCCGCATCTCGTCGGCGATCACATCGCCGTAGCGGATCATGAAGGAGGCGATCTGGACGAGCAGCGGCGGCATTTTGAGCCGCTGCAGGCCCAGCAGGAGTTCGCGCAGTTCGGTGGTGGAGGCGAGGAGCACGGACGCGGCGACGCCCAGCGTCCCCTTGGCGAGGATGTTCCAGGCGCCCCACAGCCCGGACTCGCTCAGGCTCATCCCGAGGGCCTCGACGCGCGGCCCCTCGGCGACGAACGGCATCAGCAGGGCGAAGGCGACGAACGGCACCTCGATCAGCAGCCGCTTGAGCAGGAACCCGGCCGGGATCCGCGCGGCGCCGGCGACGGCCGCGATCAGCAGCGCGTAGAGCCCGAACGCCCAGACGGCCTCGCGTGGTGTGGAGACGACGACGAGGACGAAGCTGAAGACCGCGGCGATCTTGCAGTGCGCCGGCAGGGCGTGGACCGGTGAATGCCCGTGCCGGTACAGCTTGTGCGCATGGCCGGCGCCCATGTCAGACGTTCTCCGACGGGCGCTGGGCGCCCGCGTCCGGCCGCTCGCCGCTGCCGGCGTTCCGGCGGCGGCGCAGGACGACGAAGACGCCCGTGCCGACGGCCAGCGTCGCGCCGACCCCGATGACACCGGCGAGGCCGCCGGCCAGCCGCGGGTCGGTGATGTCCTTGACGCTGTAGTCGGCGAGCGGGGAGTCCTTGGCGGCGTGGTCCTCGGCCTTCGCGTCGATGCCCTGGTCGTGGGCGACCTTCTCCAGGCCGTCGGGGCTGGCGGAGGCGTAATAGCTGACGCCGCCCGCGCACACCAGGGCGGCGGCGAGCCCGGCGAGCCAGACGCGGCGGGCGGAGCGGCGCGGGGTGGCGGGGGCCGGGGCGACGGGGGCGGGGGCCGGTACGGGCTCGTCGGCGGGGGCGGCGAGCGGCGAGGTCCGCAGCTCCAGCGGCTGAGCCAGGCCGCGTGCGCCGTACACCAGGTCGGGACGCACGGCGATCACCGCGCCGACCGTCAGAGCGGTGATCGCCGCCTCGCCGATCCCGATGAGGACGTGGACGCCCACCATGGCGGTGAAGACCTTGCCGATCGGTACGTCCGCGGTCCCGCCGAGCGCGTAGATCGCGGTGAAGGCCACCGCGGCGGCCGGCACCGACAGCAGCGCGGCGACGAACGAGGCCACGGTGATCGAGCGGCGCCGCCGGGGCAGCACCTTCACCAGCCCGCGGAACAGGGCGTACGCGACCACGGTCGTCACGATCGCCATATCGGTGATGTTGACGCCCAGCGCGGTCAGCCCGCCGTCGGCGAAGAGCACGCCCTGCATCAGCAGCACGACGGAGACGCACAGCACGCCGGTGTACGGGCCGACGAGTATCGCGGCCAGCGCACCGCCCAGCAGATGCCCGCTGGTGCCCGCCGCGACCGGGAAGTTCAGCATCTGCACGGCGAAGATGAACGCCGCGACCAGTCCGGCCAGCGGCGCCGTGCGCTCCGCGCCGGCCGCGCCGCCCGCGCCCGCACCCGCCAGCTCGCGCCGGGCGCCGCGCAGGCTGACCGCGACCGCGACGGCGGCGACCGCACCGGTCGCGGCCGACACCGGCGCATTGATGAATCCATCGGGTACGTGCATCTCAGACTTCTCCGCTTCAGGCTCTGCAACCCACCAATGGTGGTGCCTCCTGCAAATAACTTGCAAGAGCGCCCATGATGCGAAACGGCCGCGGCGCGCGCAAAGGCGGGTCCCACCTGCACGCCCCTCCCCCAGGGGAACATGCACACGGATGAGGGCACGGAGCTCGCGCCGGGCCGCGCGATGCGCTCCGGCCCGGCGCGGTCCGTCAGACGCGCACCGTCTCGCGTGCGGCGTTCTCGTCCGGCCCCTCGGTGGTGCCGGTGCCGGTGCCGGAACCGCCGCCGCTGCCAGTGCCGCTGTCGCCGCCCCCGTCCCCGAGCTGCGTACGCAGCCCCTCCCCCTCGACATCCACATTCGGCAGGACCTTCTGGAGCCACCGCGGGAGCCACCAGGCGGAGCGGCCCAGCAGCGCCAGGACCGCGGGGACGACGGCCATGCGGACGAGGAAGGCGTCGAAGAAGACGGCGACGGCGAGGCCGAAGCCGATCATCTTGATCATCGAGTCGGAGGAGCCGATGAAGCCCGCGAAGACGCTGATCATGATGACCGCGGCGGCGGTGACCACGCGCGCGCCGTGCCGGAAGCCGGTGACCACGGCCTCGCCAGGCCGCTCACCGTGGACGAAGGCCTCGCGCATCCGCGTGACGAGGAAGACCTCGTAGTCCATCGCCAGACCGAAGACCACACCCACCATGAAGATCGGCATCATGCTCATGATCGGGCCGGTCTGCTCGACTCCGAACACGTCGGCCAGCCAGCCCCATTGGAAGACCGCGACGACCGCACCGAGCGCCGCCACCACCGAGAGCAGGAAGCCGAGCGCCGCCTTGAGCGGGACGAGCACCGAGCGGAAGACCACCATCAGGAGCAGGAAGGCCAGGCCGACGACCAGTGCCAGATAGGGCAGCAGCGCGTCGTTCAGCTTCTGCGAGACATCGACGTTCATCGCGGTGGTGCCGGTGACCAGGGTCTTCGCCCCGGTGTCGTCGGCGATACCGCTCGCCGTGGACCGGATGTGATGCACCAGGTCCTCGGTTTCGAGGCTGCTGGGCTTGGACTTCGGGACGACGTTCAGCAGCGCGGTGTCGCCGGCCTTGTTGAAGGTGGGCGGGGTGACCACGGCGACGTCGTCCAGCCGGCCGACCTCCTTCGCCACCCGTGCGGCGGCGGACTTGGTGCTCTGCCCGGCGTGGGCGTCCCGGCCGTCGACGACCAGCATCAGCGGGCCGTTGAAGCCGGGCCCGAAGCCGTCGGACAGCAGGTCGTACGCCTTGCGCTGGGTGGTGTGGGTGGGCTGCGAGCCGTCGTCCGGCAGGCCCAGCTCCAGTGAGGACGCGGGAATCGCGACGACGCCGAGGCCGACCACGGACGCGAGGAGGACGGCGACGGGGCGGCGCAGCACGAACCGCGCCCAGCGGGTGCCCATGTTGGGCCGCTCCCCGGTACCGGCGTGCCGGCCGTGCGCCTCGTCGGCCTCGCTCCCCTTGCGGGCCTTGCGCGCCTTGCGGGGCAGCACCCGCGCCCCGGCGAAGCCCAGCAGCGCCGGGATCAGGGTCAGCGCGATCAGTACGGCGATGACGACGGTGCCGGCCGCGGCCAGACCCATCTTCGTCAGCATCGGGATGTTGACGACGGCGAGGCCGACCAGTGCGATCACCACGGTCAGCCCGGCGAAGACGACCGCGGAGCCCGCGGTGCCCACCGCGCGTCCGGCGGCCTCCTCGCGCTCGCTGCCCTCGGTGATCTCGGCGCGGTAGCGGGAGACGATGAACAGGGCGTAGTCGATGCCGACGGCGAGGCCGATCATCGTGGCCAGCGTCGAGGTGGTGCTGGAGAGGTCGAGCGCACTGCTCAGCGCGGTGATGGTGCAGACGCCGATGCCGACGCCGATCAGCGCGGTCAGCAGCGGCAGTCCGGCCGCGATCAGCGCGCCGAAGGTGATGACGAGGACCACCGCGGAGATCGCGATGCCGATGACCTCGGTGGCGCCGGTCTCGGGGATGGCCTGCAGGGCGTTGCCGCCGGTCTCGACGGTCAGCCCGGCGTGCTGGGCGTCCTCGGCCGCGTCCTCCAGGGCGTCCTTGGAGGCGTCGGTCAGCTCGAAGCCGGTGACCTTGTAGGAGACCTGGGCGTAGGCGGTGCGGCCGTCCTTGCTGAGGGCCTTGGCGGCGTACGGGTCGGCGACCCGGTCGACCTGCGAGGAGCCGGACTGCAGGGCGTGGACGGTGCGTTCGACGGCCGCCTTGTTCGCCGGGTCCTTCATCGACTCGCCCGCGGGGGCCTTGAAGACCACCCGGGCCGTGGCGCCGTCGGCGTTCGTGCCGGGGAAACGCTGGTCGAGGAGGTCGAAGGCGCGCTGGGCCTCCGTGCCGGGGATCGAGAAGGAGTCGGCGGCGGGTGCGGCGGCGGTGGCGGCCCCGACGCCGGCCACGGCCAGCAGGGCGACCCATATCAGGGCGACGAAGCGACGCCGCCGGAAGGCGAAGCGTCCGAGTTTGTAGAGGAAAGTGGCCACGAGACCGAGTGCTCCCGTCGGATGAGGGACGTGCAGAGGCGTGCGCCATCGCCCCGGCGACGAGAGCGGCGTTCCGGGTACGAGGGCTCGGACGAAGGGGAGTCGGGCGGGGTGGGTCAGACGCCGAGGGCGGGGAAAACCACGGCGTCGAGATAGGAGGAGAGGAACGCGGCGTCGGCGCTGCGGTCCTCGATGAGCTGCCGGGCGATGAGCGCACCGACGATCATGTGCGGGGCGAATTCGAGCGCGGGACAGTCGGCCGCGATCTCGCCGCGGTCGATGGCCCGCTTCAGCATCGCGTTCAGTCCGGTCACCTCGGGGTCGAGGAGGACTTCACGGAGGGCCTGGTGCAGATCGGGGTTGCCGTGGATGGCCATCCCCAGGCCCCGCATCAGGGCCGCGTCCTTCTCGACCTGCCCCTCGTCGTCGGCCCGGCGCACCAGCTCGGCGAAGTCGCCGCGCAGGCTGCCGGTGTCGATGTCCGCGGTGCTGACCGGCTTGCAGTGCCGCAACGCCCTGGCCACCAGCTCCGGCTTGCCCTGCCACTGGCGGTAGAGGGTGGCCTTGCTGGAGCGGGTACGGGCGGCGACGGCGTCCATGGTCAGCGCGTCATAGCCGACCTCGCGGAGCAGATCGAGCACGGCGTTGAAGAGCTCGGTCTCCCGCTCGGGCGTCAGCCGACTGCGTCCCATGGCAATGCACCTCTCGATCGGACCGTACGAACGCGGCCACCTTACCGGCGGACGTGAACGAAACCGTTTCGTACACTTCGAAGCTACCGCCCGCCTGAGCGAAACGGAACCGTTTCGCTTGTGGTCTGCGTCACCCGACCGACTTGCCGCCGCACCCCCGTCCCGAAACGATGGGTGGGTGAGCGATGCACCCGAGGCCGTCGGGCCGCGCCCCGAACCCCTCGCCGCCGAGCCGCCCGACCTGCCGGGCCGCGGGCCGGGACCGCCCGGCGCCGCGTATCTGCGCTATCCGCATCTGCACGGCGACCTGCTCTGCTTCGCCGCCGAGGACGACCTCTGGATCGCCCCGGTCGCCCCGGACGGCGAGGAGCCCGGCCGTGCCTGGCGGCTGACCGTGGACCGTACCCGGGTCGGCCACCCCCGCTTCTCCCCCGACGGGGCGCACATCGCGTTCACCACCTGGCGCAGCCTCGACCCGGAGGTCCACCTCGCGCCGGTCGACGGCGGCCCGGCCCGCCGGCTGACGTACTGGGGCAGCACCGACGCCCGGGTCTGCGGCTGGACACCACCCGACCACGAGGGCCAGGCGCACGTCCTCGCGGTCTCCTCGCACGGCCAGCCGTTCTCGTACTACTCGTGGGCCTACAGCGTGCCCACCGACGGCAGCCCCGGCGGCCAACTGCCCTGGGGGCCGGTCTCCGACATCGCGGTCGCCGACGTCGAAGGCGAGCGCCGCACCCTGCTGCTCAGCGGGAAGCCGCCGCACGAGCCCGCCTCCTGGAAGCGCTACCGGGGCGGCGCGATGGGCCGGATGTGGCTGCACGGCACCCGGCTGATGCCGGACCTGTACGGGCACCTCGACTCGGTGATGTTCGTCGGCGGCCGGGTCGCGTTCCTCTCCGACCACGAGGGCATCGGCAACGTCTACTCCTGCCTTCCCGACAGCACCGATCTGCGCCGGCACACCGACCACGCCGACTTCTATGCCCGGCACGCCTCCAGCGACGGTTCACGGATCGTCTACCAGTGCGCCGGTGACCTCTGGCTGATCGACGACCTGGGACCGGACGCCGTACCGCGCAAGCTGGCCGTGCGGCTGGGCGGTCCGCGGGCCGGGCGGCGGACCTACCAGGTCCCGGCCGCCTCGCACGTCACCGGGCTCGCGGTGGACACCACCGGGCGGGCCAGTGCGGTCGGCGTCCGCGGCAGCCTGTACTGGCTCACCCATCGCGACGGTCCGGCCCGCACGATCCACGACACCCCGGGCGTACGGGTCCGGCTCCCCGAAATGCTGGGCTCCACCGGCCGGATCGCCTACCTCACCGATGCCGACGGCGAGGACGCCATCGAGATCACCAACCTGCCGCGGGCCGGCGCCCCGGGCGAACCGCGCCGGCTGGCCGCCGGCGAGCTGGGCCGGGTCCACGAGATGACCTCCGCACCGGACGGGGAACGGCTGGCGGTGGCCTCGCACGACGGACGGCTGCTGCTGGTGGACGTGGCCCGGCCGGAGGAGGGTGCGGGCGAGGAAGAGACGGCCGCCGGCGTCACCGAGCTGGTCCGCTCCACCAACGGCCCGGTCCGCGACCTGGCGTTCTCCCCCGACTCGCGCTGGCTGACCTGGTCGCACCCCGGCATCGGCCGTACGCTGCGGCAGATCAGGATGGCCCGGCTGTCCGACGGGCACATCGTGGACGTCACCAACGGCCGCTTCGAGGACGAGCAGCCGGTGTTCACCCGCGACGGCCGCTATCTGGCGTTCCTGTCCTGGCGCGGCTTCGACCCGGTCTACGACGTGCACACCGGCGATCTGTCGTTCCCGCTGGGCTGCCGCCCCTACCTCGTACCGCTGTCGTCGGCGACCCCCTCCCCCTTCGCGCTGTCGCCGGAGGGGCGGCCGGCCGCGGGCGGTCTGGACCCGGACGAGATTCCGCCGCCGTCGGACGAGGGGCCCGTACTGGTCGAGGTGGAGGGGCTGGAGAACCGCGTCACCCCGTTCCCGGTGGCGGCGTCCAAGTACTCCTCCCTGGAGCCGGTCAGCGGCGGCGGGCTGGTCTGGCTGCGCTGGCCGATCTCCGGCGCGCTGGGCGAGACGTTCGCCAACCCGGCCGACACCTCGGGCCGGCCCACCCTCGAACACTTCGACCTGACCAAGGCGCGGCGCACCGAACTCACCAGCTCGCTGGACGGGTTCGCGCTCAGCGGCGACGGCACACGGCTGGTCGTCAACGACGAGGGCGAACTGCGCGCGGTGCCCGCGACCGAGACGCCGGACAGCGATTCGACGGTCTTCCTGGACCTGCGGCGCATCCTGCACGACGTCGATCCGGTGGCGGAGTGGCGCCAGGCGTTCGACGAGGCGGGCCGGATCGCCCGGACCTACTTCTGGGATCCGCGGATGTGCGGCATCGACTGGGACGCGGTGCTCGCGCAGTACCGGCCGCTGCTCGAACGGGTCGCCTCCCCCGACGAGTTCGCCGATCTGCTGCGCGAGGTGATGGGCGAACTGGGCACCTCGCACGCCTATGTCGTGGGCGCCCGGCGCAACGAGGGCCCGCCGCACTACCAGCGCGCCATGGGCCTGCTCGGCGCCAACCTCGTATGCCGCGAGGGCCGTTGGGTGCTCACCCGGATCCTGCCCGGCGAGTCCTCGGACTCCAAGGCCCGCTCCCCGCTGGCCGGTACCGGCATCCGTGAGGGTGCGGCGCTCACCCATGTCGACGGCCGCCGGGTGGACCCGGTGACCGGCCCCTATCCGCTGCTGGCCGCGGCCGGCGGCACGACCGTGGAGCTCACCTTCTCCCCGCCGGAGGGCGAGGGCCCGCCGCGCCGGGTCGCGGTGGTCCCGCTGGTCGACGAACGGCCGCTGCGCTACCAGGACTGGGTGGCCAAACGCCGGGCGGTGGTACGGGAGCTGAGCGGCGGACGGTGCGGCTACCTGCACATCCCCGACATGGGCGGCTCCGGCTGGGCGCAGTTCAACCGCGATCTGCGGATGGAGGTCTCCCGGCCCGCGCTGATCGTGGACGTCCGGGGCAACGCGGGCGGCAACATCTCCGAGCTGGTGATCGAGAAGCTCACCCGCACGATCATGGGCTGGGACCTGACCCGCGACGCCGAGCCCGTCTCGTACACCAGCAACGCCCCGCGCGGCCCGGTCGTGGCGGTCGCCGACGAGATGACCTCGTCCGACGGCGACATGATCACCGCGGCCTTCAAACTGCTGGGCATCGGCCCGGTGGTGGGCATGCGCACCTGGGGCGGGGTGGTCGGGATGACCGGCCGGCACCGGCTCGCCGACGGGACCTCGATCACCGTCCCGATGAATGCCGCATGGTTCCGGCTCTACGGCTGGGGCGTGGAGAACCACGGCGTCGAGGTCGACATCGAGGCGCTGCGCTCGCCGCTGCACTGGGCCGAGGGCCGGCATCCACAGCTGGGCGTCGCGGTGCGCACGGTGCTGGAGCTGCTGGACCGGCATGCGGCGGCGACGCCTCCGGACCTGTCGGAGGTGCCGGACCTGCGGCGGCCCCCGCTGCCACCCCGGGACGAGGGCGAGGCGGAGGCGACCGGGGCCTGAACCAGCGGCCCGCCCGCCAGTTGGCGGTGCCGTCCCATGACGTGCACACCCTCTTCGCGAAGGCCGGGCAGCTCGGTCGGCCGACGAAGCCGAAGGTCGCCGGCCGACATGAGGTGGGGCGCCCCCGGTCGACCGGGGGCGCCCCGTCACGCATGGCGCGTACGTCGCCGCGCGTGAGGTTCAGGACGAGCCAATTCAGCTCTGGAAGCGGCCCTCGGCGGCGTCCATCGCGTCCTGGGCGGGCTGGCGGCCCTGCTGGCCACGCTCACGCGGCTGCTGGCCACGCTCCTGGCCGCCCTGACGGCGGTCCTGGTCCTGGCGCTGACCGCCGTGCTCACGGTCCTGGCGCTGCCCACCGCGCTCGTTGCCCTGCTCGCGAGCGTCGCTCCTGGCGCCCTGCGCCTGGTTCTTGAGCTCGTTGGCCTTGTCCTGGAACTGGTCCTTGATGCCCATGCTGTTCACTCCTAGTGGGGTGTAGGGGGGTTGGGCCCCGTTCAGCGTGACACGCCCGGACATTGCTCGCATTTCGATCACGGTTGACTACGCTCCGTGACACACAAGGTCCGCTCTCCGGCCGCTCGCCGACAGCTCGGCGGCAGCGCACCGGGCAGTTCCGGGGGGCGATTCAGGGCAGTTCACGGGCGGTTGCCGGGACGGCTGCCCGCCCCGTTCACCGGTCCGCCCGCGCCTTCTCGTCCGCCTCCCCGCCGGCGCCCACCAGCCCGACCCGCATGCCGTCCAGCCGGTCCCCGAACCGCCGCATCTCCCGCCGGCCCGCCGACCCGATGAGCGCGGGCAGATACCCGCGGAGCGACTGCATCCCGCGCAGCCACCACTGCCCGTAGACGTGGGCGGAACGCTGCTCGATGCCCGCGACGATCCGGTCGACGGCGGGGCCGAGCGGATAGGTCTTGTTCGCCGGCCACGGCAGCCTGGAGCGCAGTTCGCGCATGACGGCGTCCTGGTCGGCGCCGCGCACCATGTCGGTGTCGGTCCAGCTGAGGTAGCCCACCCCGACCCGTACGCCCCTGTGGCCGACCTCGGCGCGCAGGCTGTGCGCGAATGCCTCGACGCCCGACTTGGAGGCGCAGTAGGCGGTCATCATCGGCGCCGGGGTGATCGCGGCCAGCGAGGCTATCTGCAGGAAGTAGCCGCGGGACGCCATGAGGGCGGGGAGGAAGGCGCGGCCGGTGACCGCGCCGCCGATGAGGTTGACCTCGATGACCCGCCGCCAGGAGACCGGGTCGGAGTCGGCGAACGGGCCGCCGGTCGCCACCCCCGCATTGGCGACGACCACGTCGACCTTCCCGAAGCGGTCCTTGACCTCGCCCGCCACCCGGGCCATCGCCTCGTGGTCGGTGACATCGGCGTGCCAGTGGTGGGCCGGGCCGTGCAGCGAGGCCGCGACGCCCCGCAGTTCGTCCGGCTCCAGGCCGACCAGCGCCAGCGTCGCCCCGCGCGCCGACAGCTTCCGGGCCAGCAGCGCACCGACCCCACGGGCCGCGCCGGTGACGACGACGACCTGCCCCTCCAGGTTCCTGCTCGTCCTCATGCCGTCTTCTCCTTCTTCTGCCGTGCGGAGCGGGGGACTTCGGCGGCCGCGGCCTCCCCGGTGTCGGTGTCGGTGCCCGCCGGCCGCAGATGGTCCTCGACGAGCGCGCGCAGCCGGCCGGCGACCGCCGCGGGGTCCTCGATCGGCGTCATGTGTCCCAGGCCCGGCAGCTCGGTCAGACCGCGGCAGTCCGGCAGGACGGAGGCCAGCCGGCGGGCGTGCACGAGCGGGGTGAGGCGGTCGGCGGTGCCCGCGACGACCGCGGTCGGCAGCTCCAGCCTGCTTGCCCCGCCGGTCAGTTCGAGACCGGACAGCACCCTGCCCCAGCGGGCCCGCACCCCGGGCGGGCAGGCGTGCACGATGCGCGCACAGGCCTCGATCTGCTCGGCGGTGGCGCCGGGGCCCATGGTGGCGTACCTCAGGGCGCTCTTGGCGAGCGGCGAAACGGGGCCGAGCGGCGCCCGCGAGTGCAGCATCAGCCGGTGCGCGCGGCGGCGGCCCTGCGGGCTGCGCAGCGGGAACACCCGTGATTCGGCGGGCAGATCGGCGCTGCCGGTGCTGCACAGCAGCGCGGCGGCGGCCCGCTCGCGCAGCTGCGGCCGCTCGGCGGCGGCCATGATCGTCATGCCGCCCATGGAGTGGCCGCCCACCACGGCGCGTTCGCCCGGCCGCAGGGCCGCCTCCAGTACGGCCACCAGGTCGTCGGCGAGCGCATGGGTGCTGTGGCCCGCAGGGCCCGCGGCGGGGCTGCGGCCGTGGCCGCGCTGGTCGTAGAGGACGACCCGGTGATCGGCGGCCAGGTCGCGGACGACCGGCGCCCAGAAGGCGGTCGAGCAGGTCCAGCCGTGCGCCAGGACGACGGCCGGCGCGTCCTTCGGGCCGTGGACCTCGGCGTACAGCCGGGCGCCGTCGGCCGAGACGACGGGCAGCGTCGTATGCGGCACCGGCGGGGCGTACGGGCCGGTGGTGACATATCCGCGCCGGCGGCTCATGCGGCCACCTCCGTCCGGGGGCCGGCGGGCCGGTCCGCGGGCTTGCCGGCCGGTGGGCGCAGCACCGCGTACTCCGCGAGGTCGACCTGCCGGGTGACCTTCTTGAACTCCGCGGTCGTGCCCGGCCAGGCGGTGGTGTTGCGGCCGTTCTTGTCCAGATACCAGCTGTCGCAGCCGCCGGTGTTCCACACCGTGCGCGCCATCCGCTGCTGGATCCGGCGGTTCCACTCCTGTACGGCGGACGGCCGGGCGTCGAGGGCGATCTTCGGGCCGAGGACGTCCAGTTGGCGCATGAAGTCGGCGAGGTAGTTCAGCTGCGCCTCGATCATCAGGATCATCGAGCTGTTCCCGAGGCCGGTGTTGGGCCCGATGATGGTGAGGAAGTTGGGGAAGCCGGCCGCGCTGGCACCGCGCAGCGCGGACATGCCGTCCTTCCACTCCTCGGCCAGCGTCGTCCCGTGGGCGCCGGTCACCCGCTGTGCGATGGGCAGGTCCGTCACGTGGAAGCCGGTGCCGAAGACGATCGTGTCGGCCTCCACCTCGCTCCCGTCGGCCCCCACGAGCGTGCTGCCGCGGACCTCCTTCAGCCCGGCGGCGACCAGATCCACATTGGGCTGGGCCAGGGCCGGGTAATAGGTGTTGGAGAGCAGGATCCGCTTGCAGCCGATGCGGTAGTCGGGGGTCAGCGCGGCCCGCAGCACCGGGTCCTTGATGGCCTTCTTCATATGGTTGCGGGCCAGGAACTCGATCAGCCCCAGCTCGTCGGGGCGCTTGGTGAAGGCGCTGACCTGCATCTCCCTGATGCCCCAGAGCAGCCCGCGGCGCGCGGCCCGGGTCGCGGGAAACGTGCTGTGCAGCCATTTCTCGGCCGCGGTGATCTTGCGGTCGGCGCGCGGCAGCACCCACGGCGCGGTCCGCTGGAAGAGGGTGAGCCGCTCCACGTCCGGCTGGATGGCCGGCACGATCTGGATCGCCGAGGCGCCCGTACCGATCATGGCGACGCGCTTGCCGCGCAGGTCGTCGTCGTGGTCCCAGCGGGCGGAGTGCGAGACCTTGCCGGGGAAGGTGTCCAGCCCCGGGACGGCCGGGACCTTGGGGTCCGACAGCGGCCCGGTCGCGGAGACCACGACATCCGCGGTCAGCGGCCCGGCGGCGGTCTCCACCTCCCAGTGCAGCGCCTCGGTGTCCCAGCGCATGCTGAGCACTTCGGCACGGAAGCGGAGGTGGTCCCGCAGCCCGAAGGTGTCGGCGACCCGTTCCAGGTAGGCCCGGATGTGGGGCTGCCCGGAGAAGTTGCGCGGCCACTCGGGGTTCGGCGCGAAGGAGAAGGAGTACAGGTGCGAGGGCACATCGCACGCGCATCCCGGATAGGTGTTGTCCCGCCAGGTGCCGCCCACCGCGTCGGCCCGTTCCAGGATCACGAAGTCGGTGATCCCCTGGCGCCGCAGCCGGACGGCCGCGCCCAGACCACCGAAGCCCGATCCGATCACCGCAACCCGCACATGCCTGCGCTCGCGCTCGGCCATATAGCCGCCTCCCGGTTCGACGTACTCCACTGCCATCTTCGAGGCCGCGACGTCCGACACCACGACCGCCCCTATCGCGCCAGTAATCACTGGCACAGTGGGAGAGTAGGGCAGCCACGTACCGAGCGGTAGGGGGTGGGCGACAGGAGTTACCGCCGGTCGTCCCAGGCCCCGGCGTCGCACCCCCGGCATAGGCTGGGCCCGTGGCAGCGAACGAAAATCCCCAGGACGCGCTCACGGAACCCGAGGCACACCCCCCGGCGCGGGAATTCCGCATGGCCGACCTGGCCAGGGAAGCCGGTATCACCGTCCGTACGCTGCGCTTCTACCGCGAGCGCAAGCTCATCCCGCCGCCCCGCCGCGAGGGCCGGATCGCCTGGTACAACGACCATCACCTGGCCCGCCTGCGCACCATCGGCGCCCTCCTGGAACGCGGCCACACCCTCGGCGGCATCGCGGAACTCCTCTCGGCCTTCGACACCGGCCGCGACGTGGGCGAACTGCTCGGCCTGGAGAACCCCCTCGTCCCGCCCTGGTCCGAGGAGACCCGCGTCCGCCTCTCCCCCGAGGAACTCGCCGATCACTTCAGCGAGGACATCACCGCCGAGAACCTCACCACGTCCCTGGACATCGGCTACCTCGCCGTCGACGGCGACGAGTTCGTCCACATCAGCCGCCGCCTGCTGGACGCCTCCACCGAACTCGTCGGCCAGGGCATCCCGTTGGCCGCCGTCCTCGAAGCCGGCCGCCAGGTACGCATCCACGCCGACGCCCTCGCCGACGTCTTCGCCACCCTCATCCGCACCCACGTCCTGTCCGACGTCCTCGCCCGCGCCTCGGCGGGCGAGGCCCCCGGCCCCCACGAGGCCGACCGCATCGCCGAGACCTTCGAGAAGCTCCGCCCGCTCACCAAGGGCGTGGTCGAGGCCGAGCTCTCCATGGCGGTGGACCGCCGCGTCCGGGCGGAGCTGGCGCAGTGGCTGCGGGAGCAGGGCCAGGAAGGGACGTGACCGCGCACCGGCGGGCGGGCGCGCCTCAGCCGCACGGCGCCCCGGACCGCAGGAAGTGGTCGAGCAGGCGCCGTACGGCCAGGTCCTGCTCGGACCGCGTCTCCTCCGCCGCGACGAGCTGCGCGGCATAGCTGCGCACCAGCCCGGCCCAGACATAGTGCCCCTGCGCCTGCTCGGCGAGCAGATGCGCGTCGCACAGCTCGGCGAGGTGCCGCCGGGTGCGCTCGGCCTCCCGACCGGCCAGGGCCGCCGCGGTCGGGACGCCCACACAGGTGCCGGGGTGCAGTCCGAGGATGCGGAACAGCCGGGCGGCGCCGCTCGACAGCGCCCGGTAGCTGCGGTAGAGGCTGGCCTCCACGGACAGATCGGCCTCGGGTGCGGACAGCTCGGGCAGCCGGCGGCGCTCGTCGGCCAGCTTCTTCGTCCAGCACGCCAGCGACCAGTCGGGGTGGGCCATCAGCCGTGCCGCGGCGATCCGCAGCGCCAGCGGCAGCCGGTCGCACCGTTCGACGAGTCCCCTGGCGGCGGCCCCCTCCGCCGCCAGACGCTCCGGCCCCAGCGCGTTGCCGAGCAGCTGGAGGGCGTCGGCCGGGGCCAGCGGTCCCACCGTGACCAGTGCGGCCCCGTCGTGGACCATCAGCCCGCTCAGACGTCTTCGGCTGGTCACCAGCGCCAGGCAGCCCGGTGTCGCGGGCAGCAGCGGGCGGGCCTGTTCAGCCGTGCCGGCGTTGTCCAGCAGGACGAGCATCCGCCGTCCGGCGAGCAGCGAGCGGTACAGCGCCGAGCGCTCCGTGACCGCGTCGGGGATCTCCGCCTCCGGCACCCCCAGGGCCCGCAGGAACGCGGACAGCGCGGTTCCGGCGCGCATCGGGGGCCGCTCGAAGCCCCGCAGGTCGACGAAGAGCTGCCCGTCGGGGAACGCGTCCTTGAGGCGGTGCGCCCACTGCACCGCCAGAGTGGTCTTGCCGGCTCCTCCCCCGCCCGCGAGCACCACGCAGCCCGGTTCCGGCACCCGGTCCAGGTGCTGGTCCAGCGTCGCGAGCTCGGCCACGCGGCCACAGAAGTCGCCTATAGGGGGCGGGAGTTGGGCGACGGCGGGCCGCGGCGCCGGCAGCCGGCCGGAGGCCTGGGGGGCGGCCGGGCCCGGACCGACCTCGGGGGGACGGGCCGGGCGCGGCGCGCCCGCGCGCTTTTGGCCGAGCACCGCCAGGTAGGCCTCGTCGAGGGCCGGACCGGGATCGATGCCCAGCTGGTCCTTCAACTGCCGCCTGGTCCGGTGGTAGTGGTCGAGGGCTTCGGCCTGCCGGCCGCTCGCCTGCAGCGCGCGCATCAGAAGGGCGTTCAGCTCCTCGTGCAGGGGATGCTCCGCGAGCCATGCGGTCAACTCCGTGACCACTTCCCCGTAGCGGCCGAGCACCAGCAGCTTCGCCCCGAGATCCTGCAGCGCCGCCACCCTGGCCTGGGCCAGACCGGTGCCCAGCATCCGGCGCACCCGGTCGCCGGGCACATCCGCCAACGCCTCGCCCCGCCACATGCCCAGGGCCTGGCGCAGCATCGTGACGGCGGTCCGCGGCTCGGCGTCCCGAGCGCCGAAGACCAGGTCCTGGAACCGGTTGGCGTCCACCGCGCACGGATCGGCGATCAGGGCGTATCCCTGTCCACGGGTGGTGAGTTCGGCATGGCCGGCCAGCAGCCGGCGCAGGCGGTGCACGTGATTGTGGACGACGCCTCTCGCGCTGGCCGGCGGATCCGCGTCCCAGGCGAGGTCGATCATTCTGTTGACCGGGACGACTTGATTGACCTCACTGATCAGAATTGCGGCCACGGTGCGCAGTCGGCCCGTTCCCAGGGTCAGCAGTCGGTCATTGTTCACTTCGATTTCAACCGGCCCTAGTAGCCGCAACTGAACCATTGTGCCCTCAAGTTGATGCCGACGAAGGACGCACGGGAAACCGCCCTTTTGCCTCGGAAGACCACGGGCGGGAACACAAGGTTCCGTTTCGCCTTTCCACTCTCACTATATGGACGAATTCACGGTATTGACGAAAGGTCAGTGGCGGTTGCGGACGTCATGAGCAACATGTGAGCGAATCATGAGCGGGGCGGCGAAGCATCACTACTGCGCCGGTCGCGGCGGCCCTCCCCTGGCCGCCGGCCGGCCCGGCCTCCGCCGCCCGATGGCCCGGGAAGCGGAGCGGACTGACCATCCGTACCCATGAGGAGAAACCATGTCCACGAAGAACGTGCTGAAGAAGAGCATCGCCGCGGCAGCCCTGTGCGCGGCGCTGTGCGGCACGGCCGTCGCCTTCCCGGCAACGGCCTCGGCCTCGCCGGTCGCCGCCGCCGCGGCCGCGGGCGAATCGCCCGTCGATGTCGGCGCCAACGCCAACCTGAACTTCAATGTCGACGTGCTCGGCATCGCCAACAAGATCGAGTCGTCGATCAAGACCGCCCAGAACCGCGAGGGCTTCGTCAAGAACCTGATGGAGTCGGCGTTCTACGCCAGCGGCGGCCAGTACAACGTCATGGTGCACAACCTCAGCCAGCCCTACGAGGAGCACCTGAACGGCGTGAAGGCGTACGGCTCCGCCACCTATGACGGCGTCGTCTACGGCATCTGGGTCTTCGAGGACGGCGAGTTCACGAACCAGGGCGACGGCGGCTACATCAACTGGGCCTTCAAGGGCTGGTTCGACCGCCCGGACAACGGCGGCTACGTGAAGTTCTCCCGCCCCTGACCCACCCCGCTCCACCTCGCGACCGGCCTTCCGGCGGTCGACGGCGGCCCGCCGCACATCCCGGCGGGCCGCCCCCGAGCCGGGGCGCCCTCGAATTCCCCCGGGGGGCGCCCCACCTCGGCGGGGGCACCCCGCGGATCACGGGGCGGTCCGGGTCAGCGCTCGTACACCACCGTCACCGGCGCATGATCGCTCCACCGCTGGTCGTAGGCGGCCGCGCGCTCCACCCAGGCCTTCACCGCGCGCCGGGCGAGGCCGGGCGTGGCGAGCTGGTAGTCGATGCGCCACCCCGCGTCGTTGTCGAAGGCGCGGCCCCGGTAGGACCACCACGAGTACGGGCCCTCGGTGTCCGGGTGCAGGCCGCGGACGACGTCCACATAGCCGCCGCGGGTCTCGTCGAGGACATCGCTCAGCCAGGCGCGCTCCTCGGGGAGGAAGCCGGACTTCTTCTGGTTGGCCTTCCAGTTCTTCAGGTCGGCCTCCTGGTGGGCGATGTTCCAGTCGCCGCACACCACCACCTCACGGCCGTCCGCCGCGGCCCGCTTGCGCAGGTCGACGAGGTAGGGCAGGAACTCCGCCAGGAAGCGTTCCTTCTCGTCCTGCCGCTCGGTGCCGACCTCGCCGGAGGGCAGGTAGAGGCTGGCGACGGTCACCCCGGGCAGGTCCGCCTCGACGTACCGCCCGCTGTCGTCGAATTCCGCCGACCCGAAGCCCACCTGGACCCGCTCCGGCTCCCGCCGCGTGCAGAGCGAGACCCCGGCCCGGCCCTTGGCCGCCGCCGGGGCGTGCACGGTGTGCCACCCCGCGGGCTCCCGCACCTCTTCCGGGAGCTGAGCGGCCTCGGCCCGCACCTCCTGGAGGCACAGCACATCGGCCGCGGTCTCCGCCAGCCACGGCACGAAGCCCTTCTTGGCCGCGGCACGCAGGCCGTTCACATTCACAGTGGTCACGGTGAGCATCCGGGCACGATACCCATCCCGGACCTCGTGGCGCCCGGCGGCCGCCCGCCCGTACGATTTCCGGAATGGAGATACGTACCGTCCGCTACGACCACCCCGACGCGGTGGCGCTCGACGCACTGGTGCAGCAGGAGTACGTCCGCCGCTACGGCGACGGGGACATCACACCGCTGGACCCGGAGATGTTCGCCCCTCCGCACGGTACGTACCTGATCGCCTACGACGGCGCCCGCCCGCTGGCCACCGGCGGATGGCGGCGCCAGGAGGACACGGCCGAGGGCTACGCGCTCGGCGACGCCGAGATCAAGCGGATGTTCGTGGTCGCCGAGGCGCGCGGACGGGGGCTGGCCCGGCGGATCCTGGCCGCCCTTGAAGCGGACGCACGGGCCGCCGGACGCTCCCGCATGGTGCTGGAGACCGGCACCGAGCAGCCCGAGGCGCTGGAGCTGTACGCCTCCAGCGGTTACGCCCTGGTCGAGAGGAAATTCGGGCTGTACCGGACCTACGACGACAGCCGGTGCATGGTGAAGTCGCTGGTCGCGGCCGACTGAGGGGTCCTTCGGCGCCCCTTCGCCCCGCCGGGGCGGCCGCCCTCGCCCCGCTTCTGACGGCACCCTTTGTTGACACGCCTCCCGGCGGCTCTCCATACTCATTCCACTAATCAACTAGCTAAAGGGGGGATCCGGGTGAGCGACCCGAGCCCATGGGCCATCGAGGCCGAAGGACTGGGGAAGAAGTACCGCCGCGGCTGGGCGCTGCGGGACTGCTCCTTCCGGCTCCCCGCCGGCCACATCTGCGCGCTCGTCGGACCCAACGGCGCGGGCAAGAGCACGTTCCTGGGCACCGCGACCCGGCTGCTGCAGCCGACCACCGGAACCCTGAAGCTGTTCGGCGTCCCGGTCTCCGACCCGGCCGTGCTGCAGCGGGTCGCCTTCCTCGCGCAGGACAAGCCCCTCTACCCGCGCTTCACCGTGGCCGAGACCCTGCGCCTGGGCCGCGAGCTGAACCCGCGCTGGGACCAGGCACTGGCCGAGCGGATCGTACGGTCGGGGAAGGTGCCGTTCGACGCGCGGATCGGGACCCTCTCGGGCGGCCAGCGCACCCGCGTCGCCTTCGCCCTCGCCTTCGGCAAGCGGCCCGCGCTGCTGCTGCTCGACGAGCCGATGTCCGACCTCGACCCGCTCGCCCGGCACGAGCTGTCGGGGCTGCTGATGGCCGAGGCCGCCGAGCACGGCACGACGGTCCTGATGTCGTCCCACATGCTCGCCGAGATGGAGGTCATGTGCGACTACCTCCTCGTCCTCGCCGAGGGCCGGCTGCGGATGGCCGGCCAGACCGATGAGCTGGTGCCCGCGCACGTGCTGGTGACGGGCGTGGCCGACGGCGACGGCACGGTGCCCGAGGAGCTGCGGACCCGGCACACCGTGGTCGAGTCCCGGGTCACCGGGCGGCAGTTCAGCGCCCTGGTCCGGCCGCACGGCCCGCTCTCCGACAGCTGGGAGACCCTCGCGCCGAGCCTGGAGGAGGTCCTGCTGGCCTGTCTGCGCTCGCCCGACGCGCCCACCCTGATCGCGGACGAGGCCCGTATCGACGGACCGCGGGAGGCCGCCGCGTGAGCCGGACCACCACCGTCGGCGCACCGGTCGGGACGGCCGCGGACGGCGGCCCCGCAGGCGCCGTCCGACGCGGCCTGCTGCACGGCCTGCCCTGGCTGGTCTGGCACCGGCACCGCTCGCTGCTGCGCATCGCCCTGCTGATCACCGTCGCGGGCTGTGCGACCTTCGCCTACCAGCGCATCGGCCTGATGGACTTCCTGCACACCAAGGGCGCCTCGGCGTCCGCCGGGGGGCCGGTGGCCGACGAGTTCCAGAACAGCTTCGGCACGATGCTCAAGAACGACATCCAGTTCCTGGAGTTGCTGCCGGTACTCGCCGGCATGTTCCTCGGCGCCCCCCTGATCGCGGGCGAGCAGGAGCGCGGCACCGTCAAGCTGGTCACCACCCAGTCGGTCAGCCGCGGCCGCTGGATCGCCGCCACGCTCGGCCTGCCGCTGGCCCTCGTCGCACTGTGCACCACCCTGCTGTCGGCCGCCTTCACCTGGCTGTGGTCACCGGCCCACGCCCTGGTCGCCGACGGTGACTGGCTGGAGAGCGGCGCCTTCGACACCACCGGACCGGTCCCGGTCGCCAAGACCCTGTTCCTGACCGCCTGCGGTATCGCCCTCGGCATGCTGATCAAGCGGGTGACGGCGGCGATGGCGGCCACCGTCGTCCTCACCGCCCTCGTCTCCGTGGTCTGGACCGAGAAGGTGCGCCCGCTCCTCGGCACACTGCGCAGCGTCAGCTACCCGTACGACGGCGACGGCCCCCGGCTGCCGGCCGCCGCCGTGCGGATCGACGACTGGGTGTCCACCGCCGACGGCAAGCTCTACGGCTTCGGCACCTGCGTCCACGGCGACGCCGAGGCCTGCCGGGCCAAGCTGGGCATCGTCAACCGGGTGACCCAGTACTTCGACTACGGGCAGATGGCGGGCATGCAGTGGCTGGGCGCGGGGATCCTGCTGGCGCTGGCGGCCGTGATCCTCTCGTTCGTCGTGTGGCAGGCACACCGGCGGCCGCTCTGAACGGCGAGGCGCCCGGCGGGCCGTGCGGGCGCCGGCCCGCGGGTACCTCCCGTACGGGGAACCCCCCGGGCGGCGCTTTGACACCCGGCGCGACCAGCCCGATCATCAAGCGGTCGGGCAGCACGGTCCCGGCGGCACACCGGCCGGCACCGACGGAAGCAGCAGAGAGGTGGTGAGCGTCGTCGAGTTCCGCATCGACCGCCGCAGCGGCGTCGCCACCTACCTCCAGATCGTCCAACAGGTCCAGCAGGCCCTGCGGTTGGGCATCCTGGTGGAGGGCGACCGCCTGCCGACCGCCGCGCAGGTCGCCGCCACGACCAAGGTCAACCCCAATACGACCCTCAAGGCGTACCGCGAACTGGAGCGCGAGGGCCTGGTCGAACCGCGCCCGGGCCTCGGCACCTTCGTCAGCCGTACGCTCGCCCGCCCCGAGTCCGCGGCGGACGCCCTGCTGCGCGAGGAGCTCCGCTCCTGGATGGACCGGGCCCGCACGGAGGGACTGGCCCGGGAGGACGTCCAGGCGCTGGTGAACTCGGTGCTGCAGGACCGGTATCCGGACAGCTGAGCGAGCGGGACGGCGGTACGAGCGGGACGGCTGAGCCGGGCGGGGTCGTCGAGCCGGCGGGCGGAGGACAGACCGGCGGCAGGCCCCGCCCCTTCGCCCTCTCTCCCCACCGCTTCGCCCTCCCCCTCACTTCGCGCCTCCCCCGGCTTGACCCTCACCCCACGTCAGGTTCCACCCTGAAGGACGGCACGGCCCCCGCCGAACCGGCGGCACCCCCACCGGGAAGGACGGGCCGGCCGGACACGACGGGACGAAAGGCGCTGTGATGAGCTACTCGGTCGGGCAGGTCTCCGGCTTCGCGGGGATCACGGTGCGGACCCTGCACCACTACGACAAGGCCGGGCTGCTCTCCCCCAGCGACCGCAGCCCCGCCGGCTACCGCCTCTACAGCGACGCCGACCTCGCCCGGCTGCAGCAGATCCTCTTCTACCGGGAGCTCGGCTTCCCGCTCGACGAGATCGCCACCATCCTGGCGGACCCGCAGGCCAACGCCCTCGATCACCTCCGCGCCCGGCACCGCCTCCTCACCGGCCAGATCGCCACACTGCAGCGGCTGGTCGAGGTCGCCGAACACGCCATGGAGGTCCAGCAGACCGGCGTGGAGCTGACCCCCGAGGAGCGGTTCGAGGTCTTCGGCGAGGTGACCTTCGACCTCACCTACGCCACCCAGGCCCATCTGAAGTGGCAGCACCGCGAGAGCTACCAGCACTCGATGGCACGGGCCGCCGCGCACTCCAAGGAGGACTGGGCCACGATCATGGCCGAGGCCGCCGACTGGCGCCTGCGGCTCATCGCCGCCTTCGACGCCGAGGAACCCGCGGACGGCCCACGGGCCATGGATCTCGCCGAGGAACACCGGCAGCACATCGCCCGCTGGTTCACCCCGTGCCCCACCGACGTCCACGCCCGGATCGCCGACGGCTTCGTCACCGATCCCCGCGCCTTCGCCCTGGTCGTCCCCGCCACCGAACAACGCCCCGGCCTCGCCCCGTACCTGCACACGGCCGTCCACGCGAACGCCGTACGCCGCTCCTCGCGCCACGAGGCCTGAGCCGGGCTCGGCTCAGCACGGCCCGGCCCGGCTCGGCTCAGCACGGCCCGGCCCGGCGCCCCCCGAGTTCCGCACGGCCCCCGGGCACCACACCAGGACGCCCCCCGGCTCGCCCCCTCCACGGCACCCCCATGCCCACCCCGGGGGCGCGCCCTCCACCCACGCCTCTCCACCTCCCTGAACCGAAGGCGGACCGCCCCATGACCCACAAGATCCTCA